>JABARE010000001.1 GCA_019187365.1 Saprospiraceae bacterium
CTGCAGGTGCATCCAGGACAGAGAACACCGCCGAGCAGGTAACGTCGGGATCACACGAAGAATTGACGGTCCAGGTCACGGTTTTTGATCCACCGCATGCAGGAGGAGCAGCCCCGCCATTGTTGGATATGGCGGCATTGCAGCCACCCGAGAAGGTTGCCGAAGCTAGCCATGCACTGTAAACGACATCGATGGCTGCTTGACTCTGACAGGCCGCTTCCGTTTGATTTGCCGGACAGTTGAGTACTACTGCAGGCGCATCGAGCACGGTAAATACCGCCGAGCAGGTAACGTCGGGATCACACGAAGAATTGACGGTCCAGGTCACGGTTTTCGATCCACCGCATGCATCGGGAGCAGCCCCGCCATTGTTGGAAACGGTCGCATTGCAACCTCCGGTGGAAGTGGCTGAAGCCAGCCACGCGCTGTAAGCGGCATTGATGGCAGCCTGGCTTTGGCAAGCTGCTTCGGTTTGATTGGCCGGACAATTGAGTACTACAGTAGGAGCATTGAGCACGGTAAATGCCGCCGAGCAGGTGACGTTGGGTTCACAGGAAGAAGTGACGGTCCAGGTCACGGTTTTTGATCCACCACATGCAAGAGGAGCCGTCCCGCCATTGTTGGAGACGGTTGCGTTGCAACCTCCGGAGGAAGTGGCTGAAGCCAGCCACGCGCTGTAAGCGGCATCGATGGCAGCCTGGCTTTGGCAAGCTGCTTCGGTTTGATTGGCCGGGCAGTTGAGCACCACTGCCGGCGCATCGGTCACCGTGAATACGGCCGAACAAGTTACGTTGGGTTCACAAGACGAAGTGACGGTCCAGATTACCGTAGTCGATCCTCCGCACGCATTGGGAGCCGCCCCGGCATTGTTGGAAACAGCAGCGTTGCAGCCACCGGAGAAGGTAGCGGAAGCCAGCCATGCGCTGTAAGCAGCATCAACGGCAGCCTGGGTCTGACAGGAGGTCTGGGTATTGTTGGCCGGACAGTTGAGCACCACCGCCGGCGCATTGGTCACCGTGAACACGGCTGCACAGGTGACGTCGGGTTCGCAGGAGGAAGTGACGGTCCAGGTCACGGTTGTCGATCCGCCGCAGGGAGGAGGAGCGGCCCCGGCATTGTTGGTCATCGTTGCGTTACAACCACCTGAGTAACTGGCGGTCGTTAGCCAGGTTGCAAAGGCGACATCGATGGCAGCCTGAGTTTGGCAGGAGGGTTCTGTCTGATTTGTCGGACAGGTGAGCACCACCGCCGGCGCATCGGTCACCGTGAACACGGCTGCACAGGTTACGTTGGGTTCGCATGAAGAAGTGACGGTCCAGGTGACGGTTGTCGATCCGCCGCAGGCAGGAGGAGCTGTCCCGGCATTGTTGGTCATCGTTGCATTGCAACCACCTGAGAAACTAACGGTCGTTAACCAGGTTGCAAAAGCGGCATCGATGGCAGCCTGAGTTTGGCAAGCTGCTTCGGTTTGATTTGCCGGACAGTTGAGCACAACTGCCGGAGCCGGGGATACCGTGAATACGGCGGCACAAGTGATGTTGGGTTCACAGGAGGAGGTGACGGTCCAGGTGACGGTTGTGGATCCGCCGCAGGCAGGAGGTGCTGCCCCGGCATTGTTAGTCATCGTTGCGTTACATCCACCCGAGTAACCAGCGGTCGTTAGCCAAGCTGCAAAAGCAGCATCGATGGCGGCCTGTGTCTGGCAGGCAGGCTCGGTTTGATTTGCCGCACAATTGAGCACTACTGCCGGTGCATCCAGAACAGTGAATATGGCTGCACAGGTGACGTCGGGCTCACACGAAGAAGCGACGGTCCAGGTCACGGTTTTTGATCCACCGCAAGCATCGGGCGCCGCCCCGCCATTGTTGGAGACGGTCGCGTTGCAACCTCCGGAGGAAGTGGCGGAAGCCAGCCACGCACTGTAAGCAGCATCGATGGCAGCCTGGGTCTGGCAAGCTGCTTCGGTTTGATTGGCCGGACAGTTGAGCACCACCGCTGGGGCATCGAGCACGGTAAATACCGCCGAACAAGAGACGTCCGGTTCACAGGAGGACGTGACGGTCCAGGTCACGGTTTTCGATCCACCGCAAGCATTGGGAGCGGCTCCGCCATTGTTGGAGACGGTCGCATTGCAACCTCCGGAGGAAGTGGCGGAAGCCAGCCATGCACTGTAGGCAGCATCGATGGCTGCTTGCGTCTGACAGGCAGGCTCGGTCTGATTGGCCGGACAGTTGAGTACTACTGCAGGGGCGTCTAGAACAGTGAATACGGCCGAACAAGTTACGTCGGGCTCACAAGACGAAGTGACGGTCCAAGTCACGGTTTTGGCACCACCGCAGGCATTGGGAGCCGCCCCACCATTGTTGGAGATGGCGGCATTGCAGCCACCTGAGAAGGTGGCCGAAGCCAGCCAGGTGCTGTAGGCTGCATCGATGGCTGCCTGGGTTTGGCAGGCTGCCTGTATGTTGTTGCTGGCACAGTTGAGCACTACTGGCGGTGCTGCGGTTACCGTATAACTTGCAGAGCAGGTGACCTGAGGTTCGCAGGAAGAAGTAACCGTCCATGTTACGGTGGTAGATCCGCCGCAGGCAGGAGGTGGACCATTATTGTCATCTGAAATGGTCACGTTGCATCCACCGGAAACAGAAACGAGCGTTAGCCAGTTTGCAAAATTGTTGTTGATGTTAGCCTGGGTCAAACAAGCCGGTCTGGTCCGGTTAGGAGGACATGTGAGGGCAACAGCTGGAGCATCAGCTACGGTGAATACGGCCGAACAGGTGACGTCGGGTTCGCAGGATGATGCGACGGTCCAGGTAACGGTGGTAGATCCGCCGCAGGCAGGAGGAGCTGCTCCGGCATTGTTGGTCATCGTTGCGTTACAACCACCTGAGTAACTGGCGGTCGTTACCCAGGCTGCAAAAGCGGCATCGATGGCAGCCTGAGTTTGGCAGGCGGGCTCGGTTTGATTTGCAGGACAGTTGAGCACCACCGCCGGCGCATCGGTCACCGTAAATACTGCGGCACAAGTGACGTTAGGTTCACAGGAGGAGGTGACCGTCCAGGTTACGGTTGTCGATCCGCCGCAGGCAGGCGGAGCCGCCCCGGCATTGTTGGTCATCGTTGCGTTACATCCACCAGAGTAACTGGCGGTCGTTAGCCAGGTTGCAAAAGCGGCATCGATGGCAGCCTGAGTTTGGCAAGCTACTTCGGTTTGATTTGCAGGACAGTTGAGCACAACTGCCGGAGCCGATGATACCGTGAATACGGCGGCACAAGTGATGTTGGGTTCACAGGAGGAGGTGACGGTCCAGGTGACGGTTGTGGATCCGCCGCATGCAGGCGGTGCTGCCCCGGCGTTATTTGTCATCGAGGCGTTACAACCACCTGAGTAACCAGCGGTCGTTAGCCAAGCTGCAAAAGCAGCATCGATGGCAGCTTGTGTTTGGCAAGCGAGTTCAGTTTGATTTGCCGGACAATTGAGCACTACTGCAGGTGCATCCAGGACAGTGAATACCGCCGAGCAGGTGACGTCGGGTTCGCATGTTGAAGTGACGGTCCAGGTGACCGTTTTCGATCCACCGCAAGCATCGGGCGCGGCCCCACCATTGTTGGAAAGGGTCGCGTTGCAACCTCCGGAGTAAGTGGCCGAAGCCAGCCACGCACTGTAAGCAGCATCGATGGCAACTTGCGTTTGGCAGGCAGCTTCTGTTTGATTGGCTGGGCAGTTGAGCACCACCGCTGGCCCAACGAGCACGGTAAATACCGCCGAGCAGGTAACATCTGGTTCACAGGAAGATGTGACAGTCCAGGTCACGGTTTTTGATCCACCACATGCAGGAGGAGCCGATCCTCCATTGTTGGAGACGGTCGCATTGCAACCTCCGGAGGAAGTTGCTGACGCCAGCCACACACTGTAGGCAGCATCGATGGCTGCTTGCGTCTGACAGGCAGGCTCGGTCTGATTTGCCGGACAGTTGAGCACTACTGCTGGGGCATCGAGCACGGTAAATACGGCCGAACAGGTGACATCGGGCTCACACGACGAAGTGACGGTCCAGGTCACGGTTTTTGATCCACCACAGGCAGGAGGAGCCGCCCCGCCATTGTTGGAGACCGTTGCGTTGCAACCTCCAGAGGAAGTTGCGGAAGCCAGCCACGCACTGTAAGCAGCATCGATGGCAGCCTGGGTTTGGCAAGCTGCTTCTGTTTGATTGGCCGGACAGTTGAGCACCACTGCCGGCGCATCGGTTACTGTAAATACGGCCGAACACGTTACGTTGGGTTCACACGACGAAGTGACGGTCCAGGTCACCGTTGTTGCTCCACCACAGGCGTCCGGTGCACCACCACCGCTGTTGGATATGGCGGCGTTGCAGCCACCGGAGAAGGTAACGGAAGCCAGCCATGCACTGAATGCAGCATCGATGGCTGCTTGTGTTTGGCAAGCGGGTTCCGTTTGATTTGCAGGACAACTCAGTACTATGGCCGTAGCATCGGTCACCGTGAATACGGCTGCACAGGTGACGTCTGGTTCGCAGGAAGAAGTGACGGTCCAGGTAACGGTGGTAGATCCGCCGCAGGCAGGAGGAGCTGCCCCTGCATTGTTGGTCATCGTTGCGTTACAACCACCTGAGTAACTGGCGGTCGTTAGCCAGGCTGCAAAAGCGGCATCGATGGCAGCCTGAGTTTGGCAGGCGGGCTCGGTTTGATTTGCCGGACAGTTTAGCACCACCGCCGGCGCATCGGTCACCGTAAATACGGCTGCACAGGTTACGTTGGGCTCGCAGGAAGAAGTGACGGTCCAGGTTACGGTCGACGATCCGCCGCAGGGAGGAGGAGCTGCCCCGGCATTGTTGGTCATCGTTGCGTTGCATCCACCAGAGTAACTGGCGGTCGTTAGCCAGGTTGCAAAAGCGGCATCGATGGCAGCCTGAGTTTGGCAAGCTACTTCGGTTTGGTTTGCTGGGCAGTTTAGCACCACCGCCGGCGCATCGGTCACCGTAAATACGGCTGCACAGGTTACGTTGGGTTCACAGGAGGAGGTGACGGTCCATGTAACGGTGGTTGATCCGCCGCATGCAGGCGGTGCTGCCCCGGCGTTATTGGTCATCGAGGCGTTACAACCACCTGAGTAACTAGCGGTCGTTAGCCAAGCTGCAAAAGCAGCATCGATGGCGGCCTGGCTCTGACAGGCAGGCTCCGTTTGATTGGCCGGGCAGTTGAGCACCACCGCCGGTGCATCGAGTACGGTAAATACGGCCGAGCAGGTGACGTCGGGTTCGCATGTTGAAGTGACGGTCCAGGTCACCGTTTTCGATCCACCGCAAGCATCGGGAGCGGCCCCGCCATTGTTGGAAAGGGTCGCGTTGCAACCTCCGGAGTAAGTGGCCGAAGCCAGCCATGCACTGTAAGCAGCATCGATGGCAACTTGCGTTTGGCAGGCAGCTTCTGTTTGATTGGCCGGGCAGTTGATCACCACCGCCGGGGCATCGAGTACAGTAAATGCCGCCGAGCAGGTGACGTCAGGCTCACACGAAGAAGTGACGGTCCAGGTAACGGTTTTTGATCCACCGCAAGCATCGGGAGCGGCCCCTCCATTGTTGGAGACGGTCGCGTTGCAACCTCCGGAGAAGGTAGCGGAAGCCAGCCATGCACTGTAGGCAGCATCGATGGCTGCTTGCGTCTGACAGGCAGGCTCGGTCTGATTAGCCGGACAGTTGAGCACTACTGCAGGGGCGTCTAGAACAGTGAATACGGCCGAACAAGTTACGTCGGGCTCACAAGACGAAGTGACGGTCCAGGTCACGGTTTTGGCACCACCGCAGGCATTGGGAGCCGCCCCACCATTGTTGGAGATGGCGGCATTGCAGCCACCGGAGAAGGTCGCCGAAGCCAGCCACGCACTGTAAGCAGCATCGATGGCTGCTTGTGTTTGACAGGCAGGTTCTGTTTGATTAGCCGGACAGTTGAGCACTACCGCCGGGGCATCGGTTACTGTAAATACGGCTGAACAAGTTACGTTGGGTTCACACGACGAAGTGACGGTCCAGGTCACCGTTGTTGCTCCACCACAGGCGTCCGGTGCAGCACCACCGCTGTTGGATATGGCGGCGTTGCAGCCATCGGAGAAGGTAGCGGAAGCCAGCCATGCACTGAATGCAGCATCGATGGCTGCTTGTGTTTGGCAGGCGGGTTCCGTTTGATTTGCCGGACAGTTGAGCACTACCGCCGGCGCATCGGTCACCGTGAATATGGCAGCACAGGTTACGTCTGGTTCGCAGGAAGAAGTGACGGTCCAGGTTACGGTTGTCGATCCGCCGCAGGCAGGAGGAGCTGCCCCGGCGTTATTTGTCATCGTTGAGTTACATCCACCTGAGTAACTGGCGGTCGTTAGCCAAGCTGCAAAAGCGGCATCGATGGCTGCTTGTGTTTGGCAAGCGGGCTCTGTTTGGTTGGCCGGGCAGTTGAGTACTACGACCGGCGCATCGGTCACCGTGAATATGGCTGCACAGGTTACGTCGGGTTCGCAGGAAGAAGTGACGGTCCAGGTGACTGTAGTCGATCCGCCGCAGGCGGGAGGAGCCGCCCCGGCATTGTTGGTCATCGTTGCGTTGCATCCACCCGAATAACTAACGGTCGTTAGCCAGGTTGCAAAAGAGGCATCGATGGCAGCCTGAGTTTGGCAAGCTACTTCGGTTTGATTTGCAGGACAGTTGAGCACAACTGCCGGAGCCGATGATACCGTGAATACGGCGGCACAAGTGATGTTGGGTTCACAGGAGGAGGTGACGGTCCAGGTGACGGTTGTGGATCCGCCGCATGCAGGCGGTGCTGCCCCGGCGTTATTTGTCATCGAGGCGTTACAACCACCTGAGTAACTAGCGGTCGTTAGCCAAGCTGCAAAAGCAGCATCGATGGCCGCTTGTGTTTGGCAAGCGAGTTCAGTTTGATTTGCCGGACAATTGAGCACTACTGCAGGTGCATCCAGGACAGTGAATACCGCCGAGCATGTGACGTCGGGTTCACAGGAAGAGGTGACGGTCCAGGTCACCGTTTTCGATCCACCGCAAGCATCGGGCGCGGCCCCGCCATTGTTGGAAAGGGTCGCGTTGCAACCTCCGGAGTAAGTGGCCGAAGCCAGCCACGCACTGTAAGCAGCATCGATGGCAACTTGCGTTTGGCAGGCAGCTTCTGTTTGATTGGCCGGGCAGTTGAGCACCACCGCCGGTGCATCGAGTACGGTAAATACCGCCGAGCAGGTGACGTCGGGTTCACAAGACGAAGTGACGGTCCAGGTCACGGTTTTCGACCCACCGCAAGCATCGGGAGCGGCCCCGCCATTGTTGGAGAGGGTCGCGTTGCAACCTCCGGAGTAAGTGGCCGAAGCCAGCCACGCACTGTAAGCAGCATCGATGGCAGCTTGCGTCTGACAGGCAGGCTCGGTCTGATTTGCCGGGCAGCTGAGCACCACCGCTGGCGCATCGAGCACGGTAAATACCGCTGAGCAGGTGGCGTCTGGTTCACAGGAAGAAGTGACGGTCCAGGTCACGGTTTTGGCACCACCACAAGCATCGGGCGCAGCTCCGCCATTGTTGGAAATGGCGGCATTGCAGCCACCGGAGAAGGTGGCCGAAGCCAGCCAGGCGCTGTAAGCAGCATCGATGGCAGCCTGGGTTTGGCAAGCTGCTTCGGTTTGATTGGCCGGACAGTTGAGCACCACTGCTGGCGCATCGGTTACTGTAAATACGGCCGAACAAGTTACGTTGGGTTCACACGACGAAGTGACGGTCCAGGTCACCGTTGTTGCTCCACCACAGGCGTCCGGAGCAGCGCCACCGCTGTTGGAGATGGAAGCATTGCATCCTCCACTAAAGGTAGCGGAAGCCAGCCATGCACTGAATGCAGCATCGATGGCTGCTTGTGTTTGGCAAGCGGGTTCCGTTTGATTGGCAGGACAACTCAGTACTATAGCCGTAGCATCGGTCACCGTGAATACAGCTGCACAGGTGACGTCTGGTTCGCAGGACGAAGTGACGGTCCAGGTGACGGTGGTGGATCCACCGCAGGCAGGAGGAGCTGCCCCGGCGTTATTTGTCATCGTTGCGTTACAACCACCTGAGTAACTGGCGGTCGTTAGCCAAGCTGCAAAAGCGGCATCAATGGCTGCTTGTGTTTGGCAGGCGGGTTCTATTTGGTTTGCCGGGCAGTTCAGCACCACAACAGGCGCATCGGTCACCGTAAATACGGCTGCACAAGTAACGTTAGGCTCACAAGAAGAAGTGACGGTCCAGGTGACGGTCGTCGATCCGCCGCAGACAGGAGGAGCCGCCCCGGCGTTGTTGGTCATCGCTGCATTACATCCACCTGAATAACCAGCGGTCGTTAGCCAAGCTGCAAAAGCGACATCGATGGCTGCTTGTGTTTGGCAAGCGGGCTCTGTTTGATTTGCCGGGCAGTTGAGCACAACAGCCGGCGCATCGGTCACCGTAAATACGGCTGCACAAGTGACGTCGGGTTCACAAGAAGAGGTGACCGTCCAGGTGACAGTTGTCGATCCGCCACAGGCAGGCGGAGCCGCCCCGGCATTGTTGGTCATCGTTGCGTTACATCCACCTGAGTAACTAACGGTCGTTAGCCAGGTTGCAAAAGCAGCATCGATGGCGGCCTGGCTCTGACAGGCAGGCTCCGTTTGATTGGCCGGACAATTGAGCACTACTGCAGGTGCGTCCAGGACAGTGAATACCGCCGAGCAGGTGACGTCGGGTTCGCATGTTGAAGTGACGGTCCAGGTCACCGTTTTCGATCCACCGCAAGCATCGGGAGCGGCCCCTCCATTGTTGGAGATGGCTGCGTTGCAGCCACCGGAGAAGGTGGCCGAAGCCAGCCACGCACTGTAAGCGGCATCGATGGCAACTTGCGTTTGGCAGGCTGCTTCTGTTTGATTGGCCGGACAATTGAGCACTACTGCAGGTGCGTCCAGGACAGTGAATACCGCCGAGCAGGTGACGTCAGGCTCACACGAAGAAGTGACGGTCCAGGTTACCGTTTTCGATCCACCGCAAGCATCGGGAGCAGCTCCGCCGTTGTTGGAGATGGCGGCATTGCAGCCACCGGAGAAGGTCGCTGAAGCCAGCCACGCACTGTAAGCGGCATCGAGGGCAGCCTGGGTTTGACAAGCTGCTTCTGTTTGGTTGGCCGGACAGTTGAGCACCACCGCCGGGGCATCGAGCACGGTAAATATCGCTGAGCAAGTGACGTCGGGTTCGCATGTTGAAGTGACGGTCCAGGTTACGGTTTTGGCACCACCGCAGGCATTGGGAGCCGCCCCACCATTGTTGGAGATGGCGGCATTGCAGCCACCGGAGAAGGTCGCCGAAGCCAGCCATGCGCTGTAAGCAGCATCGATGGCAGCCTGGGTTTGGCAAGCTACTTCTGTTTGATTGGCCGGACAAGTAAGTACTACAGCGGGTGCATCCGCAACTGTGAATACTGCGGTGCAGGTGACAGGACCTGTGCAAGACGAAGTGACGGTCCAAGTCACCGTTGTTGCTCCACCACAGGCGTCCGGAGCAGCGCCACCGCTGTTGGATATGGAAGCATTGCATCCTCCGCTGAAGGTAGCGGAAGCCAGCCATGCACTGAATGCAGCATCGATGGCTGCTTGTGTTTGGCAGGCGGGTTCCGTTTGATTTGCCGGACAGTTGAGCACTACCGCCGGCGCATCGGTCACCGTGAATATGGCAGCACAGGTTACGTCTGGTTCGCAGGAAGAAGTGACGGTCCAGGTTACGGTTGTCGATCCGCCGCAGGCAGGAGGAGCTGCCCCGGCGTTATTTGTCATCGTTGAGTTACATCCACCTGAGTAACTGGCGGTCGTTAGCCAAGCTGCAAAAGCGGCATCGATGGCTGCTTGTGTTTGGCAAGCGGGCTCTGTTTGGTTGGCCGGGCAGTTGAGTACTACGACCGGCGCATCGGTCACCGTGAATATGGCTGCACAGGTTACGTCGGGTTCACAGGAAGAAGTGACGGTCCAGGTGACGGTAGTCGATCCGCCGCAGGCGGGAGGAGCCGCCCCGGCATTGTTGGTCATCGTTGCGTTGCATCCACCCGAATAACTAACGGTCGTTAGCCAGGTTGCAAAAGCGGCATCGATGGCAGCTTGTGTTTGGCATGCGGGTTCTGTCTGGTTGGCCGGACAATTGAGCACTACTGCAGGGGCATTAAGGACAGTAAATACCGCCGAACAGGTGACGTCGGGCTCACACGAAGAAGTGACGGTCCAGGTGACCGTTTTGGATCCACCGCAGGCATCGGGTGCGGCCCCGCCATTGTTGGAGATGGCGGCATTGCAGCCACCGGAGAAGGTAGCCGAAGCCAGCCACGCACTGTAAGCAGCATCGATGGCAGCTTGTGTTTGACAGGCAGGCTCTGTTTGATTTGCCGGACAGTTTAGCACCACCACCGGCGCATCGAGCACTGTAAATACCGCTGAACAGGTGACGTCTGGCTCACAAGACGAAGTGACGGTCCAGGTCACCGTTTTTGATCCACCACATGCATCGGGAGCGGCCCCACCATTGTTGGAGATGGCGGCGCTGCAGCCTCCGGAGAAGGTTGCCGAAGCCAGCCATGCACTGTAAGCAGCATCGATGGCAGCTTGCGTCTGGCAGGCAGGCTCTGTTTGATTTGCCGGACAGTTGATCACCGCCGCTGGCGCATCGAGCACAGTAAATACCGCCGAGCAGGTGACGTCAGGCTCACAGGAAGACGTGACGGTCCAGGTCACGGTTTTCGACCCACCGCAAGCATCGGGAGCGGCTCCGCCATTGTTGGAGATGGTGGCATTGCAGCCACCGGAGAAGGTGGCTGAAGCCAACCACGCACTGTAAGCAGCATCGATGGCAGCTTGCGTCTGACAGGCCGCTTCCGTTTGATTTGCCGGACAGTTGAGCACCACCGCCGGGGCATCGAGCACGGTAAATACTGCCGAACAGGTGACGTTGGGTTCACAGGAAGAAGTGACGGTCCAGGTCACGGTTTTTGATCCACCGCAAGCATCGGGAGCGGCCCCGCCATTGTTGGAAATGGCGGCATTGCAGCCACCGGAGAAGGTGGCCGAAGCCAGCCAGGCGGCGTAAGCAGCATCGATGGCAGCCTGGGTTTGGCAAGCTGCTTCGGTTTGGTTTGCGGGACAGTTGAGCACGACTGCCGGAGCGTAGGTTACCGTAAATACGGCCGAACAAGTTGCGTTGGGTTCACAAGACGAAGTGACGGTCCAGGTCACCGTTGTTGCTCCACCACAGGCGTCCGGAGCAGCACCACCGCTGTTGGATATGGAAGCATTGCATCCTCCGCTAAAGGTAGCAGAAGCCAACCAGGCGCTAAATGCGGCATTGATGGCAGCCTGTGTTTGGCAGGCGGGTTCCGTTTGATTTGCCGGACAGTTGAGCACTACCGCCGGAGCATCGGCCACCGTGAATACGGCTGCACAGGTGACGTCGGGTTCGCAGGAAGAAGTGACGGTCCAGGTTACGGTTGTCGATCCGCCGCAGGCAGGAGGAGCTGCCCCGGCGTTATTTGTCATCGTTGCGTTACATCCACCTGAGTAACTGGCGGTCGTTAGCCAAGCTGCAAAAGCGGCATCGATGGCTGCTTGTGTTTGGCAAGCGGGCTCTGTTTGGTTGGCCGGGCAGTTGAGTACTACGACCGGCGCATCGGTCACCGTGAACACGGCTGCACAGGTTACGTCGGGTTCGCAGGAAGAAGTGACGGTCCAGGTGACGGTAGTCGATCCGCCGCAGGCGGGAGGAGCCGCCCCGGCATTGTTGGTCATCGTTGCGTTGCATCCACCCGAATAACCAGCGGTCGTTAACCAGGTTGCAAAAGCGGCATCGATGGCAGCTTGTGTTTGGCATGCGAGTTCTGTCTGGTTGACCGGACAATTGAGCACTACTGCCGGTGCATCCAGAACAGTGAATACGGCTGCACAAGTGACGTTGGGCTCACAAGATGAAGTGACGGTCCAGGTGACGGTTGTCGATCCGCCGCAGGCAGGAGGTGCCGCCCCGGCATTGTTGGTCATCGTTGCGTTGCATCCACCTGAGTAGCTAGCGGTCGTTAGCCAAGCTGCAAAAGCGGCATCGATGGCAGCTTGCGTCTGACAGGCTGGCTCTGTCTGATTTGCCGGGCAATTGAGTACTACTGCAGGGGCATCCAGGACAGTGAATACCGCCGAACAGGTGACGTCGGGTTCGCATGTTGAAGTGACGGTCCAGGTTACGGTTTTGGAACCCCCGCAAGCATCGGGCGCGGCTCCGCCATTGTTGGATATGGCGGCATTGCAGCCACCGGAGAAGGTTGCCGAGGCCAGCCATGCACTGTAAGCGGCATCAATGGCAGCCTGAGTCTGGCAAGCTGCTTCTGTTTGATTGGCCGGACAATTGAGTACAACAGCCGGAGCATCGGATACTGTAAATACAGCCGAACAAGTGACGTCGGATTCGCAAGATGAAGTGACGGTCCACGTAACAGTGGTTGATCCGCCACAGGCAGGCGGCGCTGCCCCTGCATTATTGGTCATACTGGTATTACATCCGCCTGTTGTGCTTGCCGAAGCCAACCAGGCACTGAAGGCAGCATCGATGGCAGCCTGGGTCTGACAGGCCGCTTCTGTTTGGTTAGGAGGACAAGTCAGCACAACAGCGGGCGCATTGGTTACGGTAAATGCAGCCGAACAGGTGACGTTGGGTTCGCACGATGAGGTGACAGTCCATGTGACCGTGGTTGATCCGCCGCAGGCAGGCGGGGCTGCGCCAGCATTGTTGGTCATGCTCGCATTGCAACCACCTGAGAAACTGGCTGTCGCCAGCCAAGCGCTGAAGGCTGCGTCAATGGCAGCCTGATCCTGGCAGGCAGCCTGAGTGTTGTTAGCCGGACAATTCAGTACCACTGGGGGTGCGGCAGTCACCGTATAGGTCGCTGAACAGGTGACAGGACCCTGACAAGTGGAGCTTATGGTCCAAGTTACCGTTGTGGAACCTCCACATCGGTTTGGTGGGCCCGTATTGTCGTTCGAGATACTGGCATTGCAACCACCTGAGAATGTAGTCAACAGCAGCCAGTTGTTAAAGTTATTGTTGATGTTGTTCTGCGTCAGACAGGAGGGCCTGGTCCGGTTGGGTGCGCAGGTGATGGATACGTTGGGCGCATTGGTAACAGTAAACACGGCCGAACAGCTTACATCGGGTTCACACGACGAGGTTACCGTCCATGTTACCGTAACAGAACCTCCGCAAGCCGGTGGGGCGGAGGCAGAATTGTTGGAAATTGCAGCATTACATCCACCTGAGTAACCAGCGGTCGTTAGCCAAGCTGCAAATGCGGCATCGATGGCTGCCTGCGTCTGGCATGCAGCTACGGTCTGGTTTGCCGGACAGTTGAGCACCACCGCCGGCGCATCGTTCACTGTAAATACGGCTGCACAAGTGACGTCTGGTTCACACGAAGAAGTGACGGTCCAGGTGACGGTCGTTGAACCACCACATGCAGGAGGAGCTGCCCCGGCATTGTTGGTCATCGTTGCGTTACATCCACCTGAATAACCAGCGGTTGTTAGCCAAGCGGCAAAAGCAGCGTCGATGGCGGCCTGGGTCTGGCAGGCGGCTTCTGTCTGGTTGGCCGGGCAGTTTAGCACTACGACCGGCGCATCGGTCACCGCGAATACGGCTGCACAGGTGACGTTGGGTTCACACGAAGAAGTGACGGTCCAGGTGACGGTTGTCGATCCGCCGCAGGCAGGAGGAGCCGCCCCGGCGTTATTTGTCATCGTGGCGTTACAACCACCTGAGTAACTGGCGGTCGTTAGCCAGGTAGCAAAAGCCGCGTCAATGGCGGCCTGGGTCTGGCAGGCAGGCTCTGTCTGATTTGCCGGACAATTGAGCACTACTGCAGGGGCATCCAGAACTGTGAATACCGCCGAACAGGTGACGTCGGGTTCACACGACGAAGTGACGGTCCAGGTCACCGTTTTCGATCCCCCGCAAGCATCGGGTGCCGCCCCGCCATTGTTGGAAATGGCAGCATTGCAGCCACCTGAGAATGTCGCAGATGCCAGCCATGCAGTGTAAGCGGCATCGATGGCGGCCTGTGTCTGACAGGCCGCTTCGGTCTGATTTGCCGGACAATTGAGCACAACAGCCGGAGCGTCGGTTACTGTAAATACGGCCGAACAGGTGACATTAGGTTCACACGTAGAAGTGACCGTCCATATTACCGTTTTAGATCCCCCACAGGCATCCGGAGCCGCCCCTCCATTGTTCGAAATAGAGGCATTGCATCCACCAGTTAATGTAGCCGAAGCAAGCCACGCGCTGTAGGCAGCATCGATGGCAGCCTGGGTCTGACAAGCAACTTCTGTTTGATTGGAAGGGCAAGTTAGCACCACGGCAGGCGCATCGGTCACGGTAAACACAGCCGAACAGGTGACGTCTGGTTCACAGGTGGATGTTACGGTCCATGTTACGGTTTTGGCACCCCCGCAAGCATCGGGAGCAGCTCCGCCATTGTTGGAAATGGTGGCATTGCAGCCACCGGAGAAGGTCGCCGAAGCCAGCCACGCGCTGTATGCGGCGTCAATAGCGGCCTGAGTCTGGCAAGCTGCTTCGGTTTGATTGGCCGGACAGTTGAGTACTACTGCCGGAGCATCGGTTACAGTAAATACCGCTGAACAAGTTACATCGGGTTCGCACGTAGAAGTGACCGTCCAGGTCACCGTTTTCGATCCACCGCAAGCATCAGGGGCGGCGCCGCCGTTGTTGGAAATGGCGGCGTTGCATCCTCCGGTGAAGGTTGCCGAAGCCAGCCACGCGGTGTACGCTGCGTCAATGGCGGCCTGGGTCTGGCAAGCCGCTTCCGTTTGATTGGCTGGACATGTAAGCACTACAGGAGGCGCATCGGTTACAGTAAATACTGCTGAACAGGTGACATCGGGTTCACAGGTGGATGTAACGGTCCAGGTCGCGGTCTTGGAACCACCGCACGCATCGGGAGCAGCCCCGCCGTTGTTGGAGATGGCTGCGTTGCATCCTCCGGTGAAGCCAGCCGAAGCCAACCAGGCACTATAGGCTGCGTCGATCGCGGCCTGAGTTTGACAGGAGGCCTGAGTCGCATTTACGGCACAAGTGAGTACGATTGCCGGAGCATCTTCAACGGTGAATGCGGCCGAACAGGTGACGTCGGGCTCACACGAAGAAGTAACTCTCCAGGTTACGGTTTTTGATCCCCCGCACGCATCGGGAGCAGCCCCGCCGTTGTTAGACATCGCGGCGTTGCATCCTCCTGAGAAGGTCGCCGAAGCCAGCCACGCGCTGTAGGCAGCATCGATGGCAGCCTGAGTTTGGCAGGAAGCCTGGGTATTGTTGGCCGGACAATTTATAACAACGGTTGGCGCATCTTCAACGGTAAATACAGCAGCGCAAGTCACTGCTGGTTCGCACGTAGAAGTAACGGTCCAGGTCACGGTTGTTGATCCGCCACAGGCATCCGGAGCGGAGCCTGCGTTGTTGGAGATGGCGGCATTGCACCCTCCTGAGAAGGCGGCCGAAGCCAGCCATGCAATGAAAGCTGCATCAATGGTAGCCTGCGTCTGACAGGAAGCCTGGGTATTGTTGGCCGGACAATTGAGTACAACGGCCGGCGCATCTTCAACGGTAAACACAGCAGCGCACGTCACTGCGGGTTCACACGTGGAAGTGACGGTCCAGGTCACCGTTGTTGAACCGCCGCAAGCATCAGGAGCGGAGCCTGCGTTGTTGGAAATGGCGGCGTTGCATCCTCCTGAGAAGGCGGCCGAAGCCAGCCATGCACTGAAAGCTGCATCAATGGTAGCCTGCGTCTGACAGGAAGCCTGGGTATTGTTGGCCGGACAGTTGATCACCACCGCCGGCGCATACTCAACGGTAAATATCGCTGAGCAGGTGACGTCGGGCTCACAAGTAGAAGTGACGGTCCATGTTACGGTTGTCGATCCTCCGCATGCGTCAGGAGCCGCACCACCGTTATGGGTTAAACTTGCATTGCACCCGCCGGATGAGCTGGCTGAAGCCAGCCATGCCGAGAATGCGGCATCTATTGCAGCCTGGGTTTGACATGAAGCTTCGGTTTGGTTAGCCGGGCAGGTGAGGACTACGGCAGCCGCATCGTCAACCGTAAACACCGCTGAGCAGGTGACGTCTGCTGCACAGGATGACGTAACGGTCCAGGTCACCGTTTTGGACCCTCCGCATGCATCCGGTGCGGCGCCTCCATTGTTGGAAATTTCTGCATCGCATCCTCCGGAAAAACTTGCTGAACCCAGCCATGCGCTATAGGCAGCATCAATGGCAGCCTGAGTCTGACAGCCAACTTCGGTTTGGTTTCCGGGGCAGGTGATGCTTGGACCAGGCAGCGGGTCGACGTTGATGGTCTGTAAGCAGCTCACCATATTGTTGCAGGAATCGGTAGCCGCCCAGGTCCTCTCAATCGTGTAGTCTCCCGGACAGGTTCCGGGAATAATGTTGTCAACGTATGTGATCATGGTCACATCCTCAGAACACAAATCGGTAGCTGTGGCATACCCAGTACTGTCGGGATCAACAACGGCTTCGCAGTTGATGGTGAGAATGTCGTCCGGACAGGTGATCACGGGCTTCGCAGTATCCAGTATTGTTATTTCCTGGATTTCTATCCGTGTGTTGTTGCAGTCGTCGTACGCGATCCAGCTCCGCTCAATGACGTAATTGTCTGGGCATGATCCGGGAATGATCTCGTCTGTGTAGGTCAGGGTGGGAATGCTGTCGCAATTGTCCTCGAGTTCGGTTGGATAACCGGTGATGTCGGGCGATGGATTTACACTGCAGGAATCGTAATTTACAATGGCCCGCAACTGGAAGTTGTCGAATACCAACGCTGAGGGCTCTGCTCCTGTACTGTCAGAATAACTCATGCGCAGATACAGCGCACTGATGCTTTGTGTAATGGGTACTTTGGAGGTATCCTGTACAAAGGAGTCGAGGAGGGTAGTGTATTGGTGGAATTTGTTCCAGACTACGCTGTCAATGCTATAGTAATAATATACGGTATCTGAACTCGAGGTATCCTTTTTGTTAAACTGGGTGTACACTTCGAACTCCGTGCAAATTGGCAGGGTAGGGCCTTTGATGTTGAATTGCCAGTAGCCGGGAAGGTTGGAGCTGTCGACGCGCAGCGCCCAGCGAGCTATGGGGTTCGCTGTGAAAGCAAGGGTTCCGGTCACCGTGCCACTGTCGAGTTTGAACTTGTTTGAAGTGGTGTCAATCTTGGACTGGACGCCGAAGTGAAGTTTGGGCGTCAGGTTGGAATAAGACGTACCGTTGTTGAAGTCGTAATTGACCAGGGTAAAGGTATCGGCAGATGCTGCGCCCTGGTAAATGGTCACGTCAGCAGGAACCATGAAACTGGGTCGAGTGGTGTCGCTGATGGTGATTTCCTGAATTTGTTCAGGTGCAGTGTTCCCACAGCTGTCCTGAAGGGTCCATGTTCTGTAGATCAGATGGGATCCTTCGCAAGGGGTAGCCACAATGGAATCGCAATAAGTTGCCTGGATGTCTGGGTTGCAACTGTCGAATTCATCGGTAACATCACCGGTGATTGCCGGCGACGCATCGAAAGTACAGCAAACAGAGGCGCGAACCTGGAAATTATCCATAGCAAGCGATTTGGGATTGCTACCGGATCCTCCACCCGAATATCCAACCCGGATGTAGAGTGAATCCACATTATTCACACCGGTGATCGTTGCTGTATCCTGGATCCAACTGGCAAGGGTGAGCGCTTTCGTGCGGAAGGTCGTCCAGCTCGACCCATCAAGGCTGTATTGCAGCTTCAAACTGTCTGCGCTGTTCACACCAAATTTTTTCATCTGCAGGTACACGGCTATATTCGTTGCCTTGGACATGCCTTCACCTGTAAGGTTGAATTGCCAATGTCCCGCCGTGTGGGATGAATCCACGAGCAAAGCGCTTCCTCCCACGGCATTGGCTGAAAACGCCAAACTGCCACTCGAGACGCCTATGTCCGTTTTAAATGGATTGGAACTCGCATCCACGAGGGATTGTATGCCGGAGAACAATTCCGGGCAGAGGTCGTCGTAACTGGCGCCCGCATTGAAATTGTAATTGACCAGAGTAGCTGTGTCGGGGTTGTCGGAGCCTTTGTAAATGGTGATATCCGCCGGGGCGGTAAATGTGGGTACGATGGTGTCGTATTCAACGGTGAAGGAAGCAGAACAGGTAACCGGAGGTTCGCAGGTGCTCGTCACCGTAAACGTCACGGTTTTTCCACCTCCACAAGGAGGAAAGTCACCCGAGTTGTCATTCGACATGCTGGCATTGCAGCCACCGCTAAAACTTGCTGAGGCCAGCCAATTGGCAAACTTCGATTCGATGACCATTTTCGACTGACATGCAGGCTCTGAAACATTGGCAGGACAAGTCAATACCACAGGGAGAGCATCTTCCACGGTAAATACGGCAGAGCAGGTGACGTCGGGCTCACAAGTAGAGGTGACCGTCCAGGTCACCGTTTTGGCACCGCCGCAGGCATCGGGGGCAGCACCCCCATTGTTGGAGATGGCCGCGTTGCAACCTCCGGTAAAGCTTGCCGAAGCCAGCCACGCACTGTATGCTGCATCGATTGAGGCCTGGGTTTGGCAGGCCACTTCCGTTTGGTTGGCAGCACAGGTCAAACTGACGACCGGAGCGTCTTCAACTGTAAATGCGGCAGAGCAGGTAACGTCCGGTTCACACGAAGAAGTAACCGTCCAGGTTACCGTCTTGGAACCACCGCAGGCATCGGGAGCGGCACCGCCGTTGTTGCTGAGCAATGCATTGCAACCGCCGGTGAAAGTGGCAGTCGCTAGCCACGCACTGTATGCAGCATCAATAGCCGCTTGAGTCTGGCAGGAAGATTCCGTTTGATTGGATGCACAGGTCAGGCTGACATCCGGTGCATCCTCAATTGTAAATACCGCGGAACAGGTAACATTAGGTTCGCAGGAAGACGTGACGGTCCAGGTCACGGTTTTAGAACCACCGCAGATGTTTGGAGCTGAACCTCCGTTGTTGGAGAGAATTGCATTGCAGCCGCCGGTGAAAGTGGCAGTCGCCAGCCACGTGGCGTAGGCAGCATCAATGGCGGCTTGCGTTTGGCAGGCGGATTCTGTTTGATTGGATGCACAGGTCAGGCTGACATCTGGCGCATCCTCAATCGTAAATACCGCGGAACAGGTAACATCAGGCTCACAGGAAGACGTGACGGTCCAGGTCACGGTTTTTGAACCACCACAGATGTTTGGTGCTGAACCTCCGTTGTTGGAGATGGCGGCATTGCAGCCACCGGAGAAGGTCGCCGATGCCAGCCAGGCACTGTATGTGGCATCAATGGCCGCTTGCGTTTGGCAGGCGGATTCCGTTTGATTGGATGCACAGGTCAGGCTGACATCCGGCGCATCCTCAATCGTAAATACCGCCGAACAGGTGACGTCTGTTGCACAGGAAGACGTGACGGTCCAGGTCACGGTTTTTGAACCACCACAGATGTTTGGTGCTGAACCTCCGTTGTTGGAGATGGCGGCATTGCAGCCACCGGAGAAGGTCGCCGATGCCAGCCAGGCACTGTATGTGGCGTCGATGGCGGCTTGCGTTTGGCAGGCGGTCTGGGTACTGTTTGCAGGACATGTCAGTGTAACGGCAGGTGCCGCAGTTACCGTAAAGGAAGCAGAGCAGGTTTTTGGAGGCTCGCAACTACTGGAAGCGGTGAACGTAACGGTAGTTGAACCACCGCAGGCCGGAGGGGCTCCGGCGTTGTTGTTGCTCACCGATACATTGCATCCGCCCGTCGTACTGACACTCGCCAGCCAGGTTGCAAATTTCGCATTGATGGCAGCCTCAGTCTGGCATGCCGCTTCGGTGACGCTGAATGGACAATCCAAAACCAGTAAAGGTGCTGCCGTTACGGTGAATACCGCTGAGCAGGTGACGTCGGATTCACACGTTGATGTGACGGTCCAGGTCACAGTTTTAGATCCGCCGCAGTCATCGGGAGCTGCCCCGCCATTGTTGGAGATGGCTGCATTGCAGCCTCCAGAGAAGCTGGCAGAAGCCAGCCAGGCGCTATAGGTTGCGTCGATGGCGGCCTGGGTTTGGCAGGCAGCCTGGGTATTGTTTGCCGGACAGGTCAGGCTCACGACGGGGGCGGATGTGACCGTAAATACCGCTGTACACGTAAGGGTATCGCAGGTGGAATAGGCCGTCCAGGTCACGGTTTTGGAACCTCCACATGCCGACGGAGCAGCACCACCGTCGTTACTCAGGCTGGCTCCTGGGCACCCTCCTGATGCAGAGGCGCTAGCCAACCACGCAGTGTACGCTGCGTCAATACTGGCTTGCGACTGGCACGATGTTTCCGTTTGGTTGGAAGGGCAACTGATCGACAATGCCGGTGCATTGGTTACGGTGAAAACCGCGGAGCAGGTAACAGGGGGCTCACAACCCGATTCCACCGTAAAAGTGACCGTCGTCGATCCTCCGCAATGGGAAGGAGCTCCCGTATTGTTGTTGGTCAAAACGGTATTGCAGCCTCCTGCTACCGTGGCGCTTGCAAGCCAATCTGCGAAAGCATCATCCACTTCGGCCTGGGTCTGACAGGAATCGACGGTAAGGTAAGTTGGACAGGTCAAAACGACATTGGGCACCGATGTGTCAACCAAAATGGAATACGTAGAGGTGCAAGTGGTGGTATCCGGCGCACAGGTGCTGACGTAGTAAAAAGTAACGGTGACCGTATCGCCGCAGTAGTCGGGTGGTCCGGGATCGTTGTTGGTCAACACTCCGTCACATCCTCCGCCTCCGGAAGCCGTGAGCAACCAGGCCTCGTAGTGTGCGTTGATGGTGTCTTGCGAAACGCATGCTGAATCGAAGCCCGGAGCCGGACAATTCAGCTCAACCAGACTGTAATCTTCCACTTCTCCATCTGTTGCAGCAATGTATGCCCTTTCATCCCGGGGAGAACTTGCGTTGTCGATGAGGTTGTTTTTGGTCAAACGGATGCGCAAATACTTGTTGGTGTCGGGGCCACTTACGGTCACATTATTCCAGTTAAGGGTTACCGGGCCACTGTGGTTGTTGGCAATGGTGGCCGTTCTGGCTTCGGCAACCTCAAAGCCAAACATATTGTCTCCGTTGAGGTTGATCCAGGCGTAAAGGTTGACATTTCCGCCGGTCGTGTTTACAATGCTGTCGATCGTGACCGAAATGTTCTGATTGGCCCCTGCCATCAGCGACGGCGGGTTGGACACGCAATCTTCGTCATCCATTCCAAGGATGTCGTCGCCATCAGCATCTTTGGTGTGCTGAGAGGAGCTTTCCGAGTCAAGCTTAGAGCCCAAGCGCAGGTCATCACACAAGATGGTATGGAGTGGTTTCCCCAACCACAATGGAGCATCGCTGAAATCGGATTCTACAATCGAGGCGATCTCGATTTCAAATATGACGTGGGAGTCATTGCCACCATTGGATTTGGACACGTCAAAACCATTTTGGACGTAGGTTGGTGCGTTTGAGCTAGTAGAGTGGGTGGTTGTTCCTACGTAAATGTTCGATCCATATACGAGCAGGTGGTTGGCTCCCCGGGGATCTCCAACATTGCCGAGGTAATCGTTGTTGTTGCCACCGACGTAGGTGCCATAAACAAGGGTATCTAAGGTGTTTTTAAAACCCGCAAAGAACATATCCGTTCCGCCGTTGGTGCCCAGAGAATCAAAAAAACTCTCGTTGTTCAGGTTTTTTGTCGGCAAGCCGCTGCCTGTTACCGTTCCCCAAACTAAAATAAAGGTGGCCTCATTGCCACCGCCGCAGCCGCCGGTGGTCACTTGCTTGATCCCGTTGCCCAGTTCGTTAGAATAGGCGTTGTTGGTGCCGCCCGGTCCCGGAGCCCCATAATAGGTAGCTTTATACCCTGAAGAGCCTCCAGTGTCATTTACCCGGCCAATAATGGCGTCGGAGGCAGAACCGTTGAAGCCATTCCAGGCGTTTGTGCCACCGTTATACGTGTCATCGTATTTTGCGCCTGTCCCCAGCGGGAAACCGCTGTTAACGGCCCCGGTAAAATAGAGCACCCCGTCATACCATTCCAGGTCGAAGATCCGGTCGCGGTTCGGCCCACCTATCTTGTCGAGGTAATGCATGGTGTGGCCATCACCGCTTATGATGCCGATGAGGCCATCTGAATTGCTGCCGCTCGCGGCGGCACTGTTTACCTCCGTTAGCCCGGTAGTACTTTGAGTCCAGCCTGCAAAAATGATCTTGCCGTTGGGGATGATCTCGAGGTCGTTGAGCGTGTCTCCCAGGGTACCTCCGATGTAAGTCCCCCATGCCATGGTGTTGAGGCTGGAGAATTTACACATGTACATGTCGAAAACTCCGCCAAAGGTGATGTCGTACGCTGATGCATCCGGCAGGTAATTGGGGCTGCCGGCTGGCAGTGCATCGTCCGGGGTGAAGCCCAACACATAGGAGTTGTCATCGATGGCCTGGATAGAGGTCGTTCCGAATGTTTCGTTTCCGTTGCTGCCCAGGTAGGAGGCATATATAAAGGTGTCGAGGTTTTTGCTGAAGACGGCAACATAAGCATCCTGGTTATTTCGGCCACCGTCAAAGGGCGATCCGGTCATCGGCAGATCGTGATTGGTAAAGCCTCCCACAAAAACCCTGTTTTGTGAAAGGCTCAGGCTGTGAGCGCGGCTGGTCTGGCCCGGGGAGGCAGTGGCATTTGCATAAAGCGTCAGGTCGAGCAAATCATTTCCTATGGAATTGATCCGGTATATGACCGTCACATAAGGACTTGAGTTGGGTCCACTGTTCAGGCCCGTTACCGTGTTGCGCCATCCGTCGGCATCGTACCCCTGGCCTCCTGATGTAGGGATGTTGATGTTGGTGGCCCCGGCGCAATAGAGGATATTGGTCGCAGAGTCCAGCGCAATGGCATAGAGATATTGGTCAAATGTGTTACCGTTCGTGGTATTGCCATCCATATAAGTACCCCATACGAGCACGGGGTCGATGACCAGTGGCAATTCCGGCTTGATCGGACTTCCAACCGCAAAGGCAACTCTGTTGCCTGTTAGCTTCTTGAACCGCACATCTGCAGGTTCTTTTCCATTTACGCCAACCTGGTAGGCCTCAGGGATGTTGAAGGTTACCTCGGTGAAGCGGAGGCCTACACTCAGATTTCCTTTTTTGTCAACGGTCAACGCATCCTGTCCACTGAAATGCATGCGGATCTTCTGAAAATCTTCAGCTGAGTCGATGACCCAGTCGAACTCCAACGATCCATCTGCGTTGCTGTAGATCCTGAGGTCTATGCCATTGTATACATCTTCAAGGGTCAACTCTTTGGCAGCCCGTACTCCGGTAACCCATTTTGTTGAGTCGAGAGCAGTGAAAAAATTATAACGCGTACCAAACTGATCTCCCAGGCGAATGGTTGGTTTTTCGTTAGCATCCTCGAAATCAACAGAAAAGGAGTGTTCGCTGACTTGAAAAGGATCCTCCTCCGGTAAAATCCCTGGTGATGTTTCGTCCGGAGTGGTGGTGATGTATTCCTTAGCAACGAATTTTAGGCGATTTTTTTCGATAAAAACGGTCCCTTGTTTGCCTTCAAGGTAGTAAAGTACCTTTTCGACCGGGTACTGGCCTCTGTTTTCAATAAAACGCAGAATCTCTGCGTTTTCCTTGAGCGATTTCCTGACCTGAACAGCGAGGTCGGGATCCAGGCTTCGGGAAACCTGACCAAACGATGGACTTATTGCTAACAGGCCCGCAAAGACGAACCAGCCAACGAGTCTGACCATTGATCCGGTCTTCCAAAAAACATTGAGGCACCAATTGGCATGGAACATTTGACCACCAATTTTTTGTTCGCCGGTAGGCCTGAGGTTTTTGGGGCTGACACTGGGCGGATTCGCCACGTTGAGGCCGGAAAGTCGACAAACTCGAATTATCATAAACACAGACTTTGCATACATGGAGATGCCCCTGGCTGGGGACGCGGATCGTCCACAGAGTTTAGCAGCGAGGTGAGGCATAAAAAATAATGAAGGAAGCTGGGATTGAGCAGATAGGAGCACCGTTGCGAATAAGACCCACGTCCTTCATTCACTTTGCTACCTGCCCCCAAATGGTCCGTCGAGGCAAAAGTTACATGCAAGCAATTTGCATTCATTTGTCTCAGGTCGATCAAACCAATAGCGGACCAATAGGTGAACAAGAACCTTAGATATCATTAACGATATATAAAGTGCTTAATGCCAACAAGTTAGTCCTACTACTGTCTTATAAAATTCCTACCAAAGATAATGTTATTCTATTTTCTTTTGAAAAAATTAACATTTTTTAAAGAGGGGTAATTCGCAATGGAAGAGTTGGACAAACGGATTATTGCCAATTTGCATTTTTTTGCTCCTTGCCATTGGTGTTCTCATGATATGGGTAGCTCTAATGCGCTGTTCCGGAGCACATTGGTAAATTTTCGCACCTGCACCATTTGTGTTGGATGCCAATCAGGATTCTTATGCCATTGCGGACCTGGAATCTTATACATTTTATCCTGTTCCTTGGATGGGGAGCAGGTTCATTATGGCTCAGTATAAGGGCTGGCAATGCATTGCCGGGAAGAGTTGTACCTGCCCTCTATAAAGATCTTTACAGCATTCGACTCGATTCCTTGCAACTTAATCTGGAAAAGCTGCTGCAGATTACCGACGCTCCTTCCGGGCTAAGCAGAAAATTGGCATTAGAACAATTGCCGATTTCCAGGAAAGCGTTGAAGGCAGCAGATTTTTGGGTGCGCTACATGGACCCCATTCAATATCGCGGAATGCATGGTGTCCTTCCGGTGGAATGGGAGGTCGAGGTCTTTGAAAAGTGGGAGCCCCCGTACCGCCGGCTTTCAGGTGGTTTGTTCCTGGTGGAGACCTACATGGAAGAACCGGAAATGCACCGGGATTCAGTCCGGTCACTGCTACTTGCAGCTATAAAATCCGTCGGAGCTTTCCGCCAGGATAGCAACCGCAGACAGCTGGACGATCAGGCCCATTTTTATTTTGCAAACCGCTTGTTCCTGCTTAACCTGGCAGCAATTTATACGACGGGATTTGAATGCCCTGATTCGTCCCGCATCATTCCGGAACTGCATCAAATGTTGCTGGATACGCGAGAGATTTACCGGTCTTTTGGTGAGGAATCAGCCAAGCATGCCATTTCCTCGGGCTATGACTCGCTTTATGAAACAGCCATTTCATTTGTTGCTCAATTTCAAGCAAAACCATACTCCGAATTTGATCATTTTAGTTGGATTAGGGACTTTGTCCAGCCCCTTTACTCGATGAATGCCCATTTTATTCGGCAAAACCGGTTTCGTTCCCGCAGTCTGGTCGATTATGCGCTGTCAGATGCCGCTGACCGGATCTTTTCCAAAAACCTCTACCGTGCTCAGGAAGAAAGACCTCTTTTTCGGCGGGTTCCCGACAGCATTTACGGCGAAGTGGTGCGCCTTGGGGAGCAACTCTTCTACGACCCCCTGCTATCGGGTAACAACCAGCGATCCTGCGCATCCTGCCACCTTCCATCTCATTTTTTTACGGATACCAGTGTCCGCACCCCCTTGAATTTTAATCGCGATGGCAGGCTCGAACGCAATGCGCCAAGCCTTGTCAATGCCTCATTGAATCACCTCCTCCTGATCGACGGCGAACACCTCAGCCTGATGGATCAACTGGCAGCGGTCCACAGTAAGGTTGATGAAATGAACGGTGACGTTGGGACCACCATGAAAGAGATCCTGTCGTGCGAAGATTACCACAGCCGACTTTCAAAACTTGCATCGCATACCCTGAATCCGCAACCGGGATTCGAGCACGTTGCAGCAGCGATCATTGCGTACTACACGGCATTCGATACGGCAAGCTCCGCCTTTGATGATGCCGTTAACGGACTTGCGGAATTGGACGTTCATGCGCGCCGGGGTTTTAATTTATTTATGGGTAGAGCACAATGCGCTACCTGTCACTTTCCACCTCATTTTGGTGGCATCAAACCCCCTTATTCCGGAAACGAATTCGAAGTTTTGGGAGTCCCCGATGATTCGACTGCAACCCGGTTGAGCCCTGACCCCGGGCGCTACCGGCAACATGCCGTGCCTGAGATGCGGAATGCTTTCCGCACAGGCAGTCTGCGCAATGTGGCACGCACAAAGCCCTACATGCACAATGGTGCATTTCGAACGCTCGAGGAAGTAATTGAATTTTATGACCTTGGAGGTGGGGCAGGCAAGGGCTTGGATGTGCCCGGTCAGACCCTGTCTTCCGACAGCTTGCGTCTCAGCAATGTTGATAAACAACTCTTGCTGCATTTCTTGGGAAAACTCGACGATCAACTGGATTATAAACCAGCAATCCCTTTGCTTCCTGAATCGCGACGGAAAGACCTGAACCGGAGAAAGGCAGGCGGTGTTTATTAAACATGAAAGTCACCCTAGGGATATTGGGTCTGTTCGTTATTGCGGCGGCGGGAATGCATTGTGCTTCCCGGAAAAGCGAATACCTCATTCCTGAAAACATGAACCCTTCGTCAAAGCAGTCACTGGTCAGCTACCTCGACCGTGGTAAGTTGCTCTATGGCCAGTTTTGTTCGGAGTGCCACGATGCAACCGCTGGGGGAAAGGACAGCATTCCCAACTTCTCCCATGCGCAACTCGACATTTACCAGGCCAAACTGTCTATGGGTGGAGGAAAAAACCACGGGATGGTCGATTCCCTGAGCTACACGGAGGTAGAATCTATACTCAACTACCTTAGGTTCAGGAAAAGGAAAGAGGGTAGGTAAGATATAAAGGGCACCTCGAATAACCCACTCTTGCGCCAGCCTACCCGCACTGGCTGTGCGCTCAATGAATTTAGCTTCACAATCCTTCGTTGCAGCTCAGTCAGTTTTCGCTCCACGTAGCTTCCTTCGCTGCGCCTCGTCTTGTTTTGCTTGGGTGCTGCCTCTCTCCACTCCCTCTTGCGCCAGCCAGACCGCACTGGCTTGTTCGCGAAATGAATTTAGCTTCACAATCCTTCGTTGCGGTTCAGTCAGGTATTGCTCCACATAGCTTCCTTCACCGCGCCTCGTCTTGTTTTGCTCGGGGGCTGCCTCTCTCCACTCCCTCTTGCGCCAGCCAGCCCGCACAGGCTAATGCGCGAAATGAATTTAGCTTCACAATCCTTCGTTGCGGTTCAGTCAGGTATTGCTCCACATAGCTTCCTTCACCGCGCCTCGTCTTGTTTTGCTAAATTCCTTCTGGCATCAACAGGGAGTGAAGGGAGGCAGCCCTTTTCATTCTAGCATCAACAGGGAGTGAAGATAGGCAGCCCCCTTCATTCTGGCATCAACAGGGAGTATTTAGATGGGCCCTAAAATATACTATGAAACCTGATGGCAAAATCCATACGATACTGCATTGGGACAGTCAGTATGCAAGCGCAGTGTCCGCAGGCCTGGAAACTCAGCGAAGCGCCAGACCGCAGGACACGTTCACGCCGTTGTATAAAAACCAGGCAGTGAGTTGTCTTATTACCAAGAGGGATAGCTAAAGGCGATGAATGAGGTCGGCGTGAGCGCCTAGCATACTGACGAGCTTTCTTTGGTTACTTTCTTTTGCGGCAAAAGAAAGTAACAACCCAATTTACATGGAGCAAACAAAAAATGAAGAAAAAATATTCCAACATAGCACATACAACTGTTACTCTGGCAATAGCCAACTGAATTTAGGACACTTCTAAATGCTCCCTATCGATCCAGCCAGACCGCATTGGCTTGCGCGCGAAATGAATTTAGCTTCACAATACTTCGTTGCGGTTCAGTCAGGTATTGCTCCACATAGCTTCCTTCACCGCGCCTCGTCTTGTTTTGCTAAATTCCTTCTGGCATCAACAGGGAGTGAAGAGAGGCAGCCCTTTTCATTCTGGCATCAAAACTGGGTTATTCGAGGAACCCTAAAGAGTGGAGGCGAGGGCCTGTTCCAGTAATCTTCCGGGAATCTAGAACATTTCCGTAGCGGCAAAATGAAAGGTGCTTTCGACGTGGGCATTTTCATCGGAATCGGACCCGTGTACGGCATTTTCTCCAACGCTTTTGGCAAACCGGGCACGGATGGTCCCTGGTTCTGCTTTGGAAGGATCGGTAGCCCCAATGAGTTTCCTGAAATCTTCAACGGCATTGTCTTTTTCCAAAATGGCAGCAACGATGGGTCCGCTCGACATAAAAGCCACCAGCTCCTGGTAGAAGGGTCGCTCGCGGTGGATGGCGTAGAACTCTCCGGCCTTTTGTGGGGATAACTGGGTGAGTTTCATGGCCGCGATGCGGAATCCCGCCAGGTTGATCTGCTGTAAGATATTGCCAATGTGCCCTGCTTTGACGGCATCGGGTTTGATCATGGTAAACGTTTTGTTTCCTGCCATATCCTATTTTGGTTTTGCGCGGCAAAGCTATACACCTACACCCAGCCTTTTTTAACACCTAAGCTCTTTTTGTGATCTGTTAACAATTCAAAAGGACGCCAAACGCACATTTCTGTGCACTTTTGCCAACTTTATCCGATGGAAAACCTCGATCAGCTAAGGGAACTGATTCGCACGCCCAGGCAGTGCGTGATCCTGTCGCATCGGAATCCCGACGGGGATGCTCTTGGGTCCTGCCTTGGTTTGAGTCTTTTCCTGCAGTCTCTAAACCACAACGTGAGGGTCATTTTCCCCAGCGAATATCCCGTCAATTTCGAATGGATGCCTCAGACAGAGGAAATCCTGGCCTACGACCTCGAGCCAGGCCTGGTTGCTGAAGTGATTCGCAAGGCAGAGCTGGTATTTTTTCTCGATTTCAATTCTTTGGACCGTATCGACAAAATCGCTCCCTTGCTCGAGGCCAATCAGGCTCCCAGGGTTATGATCGACCACCACATAGACCCGTTCCCCATTGCCGACCTGATGTTTTCAGAAGTGGCTGCGAGTTCCACATCTGAGATGGTATTCAACATCATTGAGAAAATTCAACCTGGTAAACTTCCCGGCATGCTCGTCATGGAATGTCTTTATACGGGGATCATGACCGACACAGGTTCGTTCAGGCACGCTACCAGCGAACGAGTGTTCAGCATTCTTGCCCGATTCAAATCTGCCGGACTCAACGACACGCGCATCCAGGAACTTGTTAACAATTCATACCCCGACAAGTACTTGAAGTTGCTGGGTCATTGCCTGCACAACCGCATGGAACTCATTCCGGAACAGCAGTTTGGACTGATATGGCTCACGCGCGAGGACTACCGCAATTTCGACATCCAGCGCGGTGATACCGAGGGCATCATCAACTACCTTATGATGCTTAAAACGGTAAAGGTTGGCGCCCTGGTGATGAACCAGCCCGCCATTGTGAAACTATCCCTTCGTTCAAAGGGAGATTACTCAGTACAGCAGATCTGCAGCCGCTACTTTGGTGGCGGAGGACACCGCAATGCTTCGGGTGGTTTTTGCAAATGTACCCTGGAAGAAACCATTTCCAGGCTGAAGGAGGCCATTGCGGCAAATCCCGTTCCTGCTGTAAACACCCTCTCATGAAATCACTATATCAATGAAAATACTTACAAATTTATGGCTGCCGATCCTGGCAGTATTAGCAGTATCGGTGTCTTGCAGCAAGAAGCAGCAATTGACGCTGAGCGGTTTTGAATTTGATTTAATCAATGACGCACCAGGTGAAGTCGTAAAGGAAGGAGACTACCTGTACTTCCGTTACCACATCAAGGATGGCGACTCGACGCTCTATTCGTCGGTGCGGGAAATGGATGTCATCCGGTTTAAACTACCCAAGGTGGAAAAGCAGCCACTCGAAAAGGCACAGCCCATTTTTGAAGCCCTTTCTCTGATGTCTCCCGGAGACAGTGCCATTGTTTACCAGATGCTCACAGAAGACATGAAAAAGGGATTTAATCTTCCCAACACGGAGAAGATCGCCCTTCATGTCAGCCTGATTGACAAAAAGGATGATGCCGGATTCCAGCAGGATATGGAGATTGAAAAGCGCGCAGCGGCAGAAAGGGCAGAGGCCATCAAAGGGGAAGCTAACGAGGTGATTAAAAAGGCAAACGAAGTGTTGGCCCAATACAAAGCCGGCAAACTCGATGCCAGCCTCACAAAGACCGAAAGTGGTCTTAAATACATCGTTCACGAAATGGGCACGGGTCCTAAAGCAGAAAGCGGACGATCCGTTAGCGTTCATTACTACGGTATGTTGACCGATGGAACGCGTTTTGACGATTCCTGGTCGCGCGGCAGTGAATTTTTATTCAACCTCGGAAGGGGAGAAGTCATCCCGGGATGGGACGAAGGTGTTTCGTATCTGCCTGAAGGATCCAAAGCCACCTTATTTGTACCCGCAGCACTAGCTTATGGTGCAGAAGGTGCACCGCCTACGATTCCGGCAAACGCTGAACTGGTGTTTTACATCGAGGTTCGAAAAGTATTGCAATAAGAAACGCGTTCCGGGCAAAGCCCGGGTCGCATGTTGGAAACTAACAGGAGGAGTGTCTATTACACGGATTGCTCCCCCTGATCTTAAACGTTTAAATCTCCATCGATGACCATCGATCAGTACAAGGATTTAAAGAGAAGGCTCAGTGAGCTAAGGGGGTTTCTTTGACGTCGACAGAAAGAAACTCGACATAGAAGACAAAGAGCAGCAGGCAGGAGATCCAGCATTCTGGACCCAGCCCGAAAGGGCTGAAGCCATCATGAAGGAATTGAAGGCAGCTAAAAAATGGCTTGCGTCTTACGAGCAGGCAGACTCAGCAGTGGCTGACCTGGAGGTGCTTATGGAGTTTTTTGAGTCTGGAGAAGTCAGTGAAGAAGAGCTGGATGCCAAATACGCAGATTGCCTGACACTCATCGACGACATTGAATTCCGTTCTACCCTGAACAAGCCGGAAGATGAACTCAGCTGTGTCGTTGAGATCAATGCTGGTGCCGGTGGAACGGAGAGTTGCGACTGGTCGGCCATGTTGTATCGTATGTACCAGATGTGGGCTGAGCGGAACGGCTACAAAGTCAGCCAGATCAATTATCAGGCTGGCGATGTTGCAGGGATCAAAACGGCAGAGCTCGAAGTGCAGGGCGACTATGCATACGGGTTGCTCAAAGGAGAAAATGGGGTGCACCGGTTGGTTCGTGTCAGTCCCTTCAACGCTCAGGGCAAACGCATGACTTCGTTCTCTTCGGTATTTGTTCATCCGCTGATCGACGACCGCATTGAAATCGATGTAAACCCTTCAGATCTCGAATGGGATACCTTTAGGTCTAGTGGAGCAGGCGGGCAACACGTCAATAAAACAGAATCTGCGGTGCGCGTCAGACACTTGCCCAGCGGCATCGTTGTCGAATGCCAGCAGGAACGTTCTCAGCATCAGAATCGCGACAAGGCAATTCAATTGCTCAAATCCAAACTCTACGAGCGAGAGCTGGAACGTCAGAGGGTCGAAAAAAGTAAAGTGGAGGCGACCAAAATGAAGAACGAATGGGGATCTCAGATCCGTTCTTACGTGTTGGACGACCGGCGTGTCAAGGATCATCGCACGGGCTATCAGACGGCCCAAACAGAAATGGTCCTCGACGGATATTTAGACGATTTCCTGAAGGCTTATTTGATGAACAATACGGTCGACAGCAGCAACAGCGAAGGGGATTGAAAGGACCCGGTGTAAACGAAGGGTCCGGAGACGTTGCAAATTGCATTCACCCCATCATGCGGTTCATCCAAGCCAGGTACTCTTCGTTGACGGTGACCAATTGTGTTGCTATGAGGGGGATTTCATAGGGGTGCATTTTGCGGATGGCCTGCTGAGCAAGCGCTGCAGTCTCCGGTAAGGTCTTTGCGATCAAATTGATTTCTTCGCTGCTCTCGGTTCCATCGTTCCACAGGTAATTTGACAATACAGGAGTTCTCTGTACACAAGCAGCGAGTTTGTTATTGAGCAGGTATTCACTGCATTGGAATGCTGACGCCTCATCCGGAAAGGGGCTGAAGAGTAGGCAAATTTTATTTGGTGATTCCATGTTGCTATTTAGATTGAGTCGCTGCGGACGCCAGTTGCTGAAGCCAGTCGCGATTCAGATCCCGGAAATAGCGATGCATCTCAATCTGGGATTGAAATTTCTTTTTGTGTTCATCCCTCCGGTATTGGTTGTAGCATTTGTGGTCGAGGTCGCGTGATTTGACGTTGTCACGGAGCTGGTAGTCTATGTTGTCGATGATAATTTGCTTTAAACGTTGCTGGTATACTGGAAATGCCATTTCGATCCGGAAATGCAGGTTCCGTGCCATCCAGTCGGCAGACGAGAGAAATACTTTTTCGGTTCCGCCATGGAAAAAGTAATAAACGCGGGAATGCTCCAAATACCGGTCGATGATGGCCATTCCGGAAATGTTCGCGCTCATTCCGCGTTTTCCTGCTATTGCACAACAAATTCCCCGGACGATCAGGTGTATTTTAACGCCTGCATCGGAAGCGTCGTATAACAGTTGGATAATATCATAATCCTGCAGGTTGTTTAGCTTTAGGATGATCCTTGCCTCCTTGCCTTGCCTCGCTTGATCCTTCTCAAACTCGATCAGATTGTGAATCTCGTCGTTTAAATTGAACTGGCCGATGAGAAGATGTTTGAATCCTGTATTCGGCAACCGTATGTTTTCCAGAAAATTGAAGAAACGGCTTATTTCAGCAGTCAGGGCCTCGTCGCTGGTAAAGAATCCGTAATCGACGTAGAGCTTCGCAGTTTGTTCGTGAAAATTTCCGGTCGACAAATAGGCGTAATGTACGGTTTCGTCTCCTTCTTTTCTCGTAACCAGTGCCGTTTTGGAATGCACTTTCAAGCCCGGGAAACTATAACGGACTTTTACGCCTGCTTTTTCCAGCTCCTCTCCCCACGCAAGATTGTTTGCTTCGTCAAACCGCGCTTTTACTTCGATAAAAACGAAGACGTTCTTGCCTTCGTTGGCTGCCAATTTCAACGCATCCATGATGCGCGATTTTTTCGAAACGCGGTATTGGGTGATCTTGATGGAACTTACTGCCGGGTCTTTTGCTGCTTGTTCAAAAAACTGCACCACCGGCTCGTAGCTGTGATACGGGAAGCACAGCAGGTGTTCTTCTTCGTTTCCCCTGTCGAACAGCGAACATCCACGGGGAAGTCCTGCATACTCAATCGGACGCAGCACCTTGTTCTTTAAATTCTTTTTGCCAAAATCGGGAAAGGAAATAAAGTCAAAGTTGTTGTGGTATCTCCCTTCCGGTGTCAGGTCGTCTTTGTCGATTTCGAGCAATTTTAAAAAGAACTGAAGCATGTGCTTTGGCATGGCTTCATCATAAACCAGTCGCGAAGCAGGTCCGATATTGCGTTTGATCAGGCTGTGTTTGATTTTGTCGAGCAGGTCGCCTGTGAATTCGTCTTCGATGTACAGTTCTGCATCTCGCGTCAGTTTGATGCTATAGGATTCAATGATGTCGTAGCCTGGAAACAACCATTTCAGCGAGAAGCGGACGATCTCATCCAACAGGATAACCTCATGCTTATCACCATCTCCCGGAAGCTCAATAAAGCGGGGAAGGTGGTCGGATGGAATTTTAACAACCGCATAGTGCCTTCCCTGGATCAAAGGGTCTTTATCCTGCAAGAGAACCGCGAGGTATAATTCGGAATTGTTTAAAAAAGGTTTGATTTTGTCTCCCAGGAGCAAAACAGGTTGCACAAAGGGTAGCAGGTTTTCGTTAAAAAACTGCTCGAGAAAAGGCTGGTGTGTTTCTGTGGTTTCCAGATGCGACAACAGGAATATCTTGTGTCGCCTCAACTCCGGAATGATCTGCTGGTCAAATATTTTGTTGAACTCATCGAGCTGCTGATTGGCTATGTGGTATAGCTGTTTTAACAGATCCTTTGGGTTGTAGTCCAATTGCTTTTTCGTGGTCTTGCCCAGCTTGGCGAGGTTTTTATGATGGGCGACCCGGACGCGAAAAAACTCACCCAGGTTGGAAGAGTAGATGGCTAAAAACTTAAGCCGTTCGAGCAGGGGAACGTCGGGATCCCGTGCTTCCTGCAGTACCCTGTAGTTAAAATGCAGCCAGCTGATATCACGGTCAACAAACTCCCGTTTGATGACAGCTTGGGGCTTCATGGCGGCAATTTCTTTTGGGTCCATACGATAAAGACACAAAAATAGTTGTTTTGATGCGGCTGTAAAGGAAATTGGATTCTTCAGCCATTGTCTTTCAGGATCTTAGCGATTTCTTTACACTGGCAATCTGGAGTATTGAGTCTTGTCAGCAGCCTTCCGGGTTTATGCGAAGTTCACTGAAGAGCAGTAAACAAACCGGGCTTGTTCGGCGAATCGCAGGGCTTCTGCTATTTTTGCCCGCATGAAGTATCCTGGGAAAAGGCTTCCACTGGTGGCGGCTAACTGGAAAATGAATACGCTGCCTGGCGGCGCAGGCGCTCTTGTGGAAGAATACGGGGATGAAATGCTCTGTGGCAATCCTGAGCTGGTGGTATGCCCTCCCTTCACGCATTTGGCAGCGCTTGGTCTGACCCTGGGCGCTGCGGGCTGTCTTGGGGCACAGAATTGCAGTGAACATCTCTCGGGAGCCTTTACATCTGAAATTTCAGCAGCCATGCTGCGCGACCTGGGATGTCGTTATGTGATTCTGGGGCACAGCGAGTGCCGGTTGAGGAACCCAATGGAAAGCCTCAGGATCCCGGAAAAAATTGCTCAGGCGCTGGCCCATGGCTTGACGCCCATATATTGCTGCGGGGAAGACCTCCCCATTCGCCAATCGGGAGCTGAACTGGACTTTATTGCGCGTCAGTTGGCCGACGACCTTCCTCCTGAACTCAAATTGAATTCCCATAAGCTGGTCATCGCTTACGAACCGGTATGGGCAATTGGGACCGGGAAACACGCGAGTCCCGAAATGGCACAGCAGATGCACGTTTTCATTCGTTCCAGATTGAAGGACATGATGGGGATCGAAGCAGAGCGGACGCGCATTCTATATGGCGGCAGCGTCCAGGCCGACAATGCAGCGGGATTCGCCTCTCAGACCGACATCGATGGTGTATTGGTTGGAGGAGCAAGCCTCAAGCCTGCAGACTTTCGCGCAATATTTGGAGCCTTTGCAGCTAAAGGGCAGTAAGTCCTTGCACTGAGTTCGCTACCTGCTCAACGCCTCACCTGGCTCAGAGAAGATGCTTTTCAGGCCAAAGCCGATCCTGCAATTTCTGGTCTTTTCCCCGGATCTGGGCGTCCAAATCCATTTGGAAGGCTTCCAGGTCAGATTGTATGGAAGCGTTTGACGCACCGAGGATCCGGCAGGCCAACAAACCGGCATTTTTTGCTGCGTTGAGCGCAACGGTGGCAACAGGAACCCCCGTTGGCATCTGGAGTATGGAAAGGATGGAGTCCCAGCCGTCAATTGAATGGGCTGAGCGTATGGGAACGCCAATGACGGGCAGTGAAGTAAGCGATGCAACCATTCCAGGCAGGTGTGCAGCCCCCCCGGCGCCGGCGATGATCACCGACAGGCCCCTTTGTTTGGCCGTTTTCGCATATTCAAACATGTGATCCGGCGTGCGGTGTGCAGAAACAATGCGCAATTCGTAAGCAATGCCGAACTGATCCATGATGTCGGCAGCTTCTTTCATGATGCGCAGATCGCTGTCAGAGCCCATAATGATGCCAACTTTCGGAGAGTCTTTCATGTGGTTATTTTTACTTTTTTTCGAATGGTTCGTGCTGTTTGACGACAGGACTCAAGGGAGTCGCCTGTTATATTTACATGCCCCATTTTGCGGTGGGAGCGCGTCTGATCTTTTCCGTAAAGGTAAAGGTGTACGCCGGGAAGCGTCAAAATTTCGTCGAGGCCTTGATATACAGCAGGTCCCTCATGACCCGGTTCGCCAAGGAGGTTGACCATCATGCTGTTAAGTTTCCACGTCCCGCTTCCTAGAGGGAGGTCACAAAGTATGCGCAGGTGGTTTTCAAATTGACTCGCCGCGCCGTTGTTTAGGGTAAGGTGGCCGCTGTTATGCGGTCTGGGCGCCATTTCGTTAATCCACAGGCTCCCGTCTTTGTTGAAAAACATTTCTACCGCAAGTAAACCTGTTACCCCGAGGCATTCTGCGGCTTTTAAGGCAATGCGCGTGGCCGATTCCGCGGCATTCGCCGGAATTTCTGCAGGACATACGATGTCTTCAACGAGGTTTGCCTCCGGATGAAACTCCATCGAAACAGGCGAATAGGCTTTGGTGTTCCCATGCCGGTCCCGCGCAACGATGACGGCGATCTCCTTGTCGATGCCCGCCAAAGATTCTGCCACGATGGGAACATCAGGAACCTGCCCGAGCTGCTCCGGTCGTGAAAGGATGAACACGCCGCGTCCGTCGTATCCTCCTGTTCTCAGTTTGGCGACAAAGGGAAATGCGACCGCATTCGATTCGATCGCGAAGCGAAGCGATTCCATGTCGTCAAACAAATCAAAAGGAGCGGTTGGCAAGCCATGTTCGCGATAAAATTGCTTTTGCAAACCTTTGTCCTGGATGAGAGAAAGTACGTTGGGTTGCGGGTAAACATGAACCCCCTCAATTTCAAGCCGGCGGAGTGCTTCGACGTTCACATGCTCAATCTCCACGCTGACGACATCCATTTGCCTGCCAAAATTCAGGACGTCTTCATAATGGTTAAAATCCCCACAAACAAAGGAATTGCTGATTTTTGAAACGGGGCAGGCGTCCGAAGGATCGAGAAAGGAAAGGTCCATATCAAATCGCGCCGCTTCTTGCACAAGCATTTTTCCAAGCTGGCCGCCACCGAGAATGCCTATTTTTGTCGAGCGCGGAAGATAGGTCTGCATAACACACGCGAAAATCGTAAAGCTTTGGCAGGCGGCGTACTATTTTGAAGATCCTTTGCAATCATTATGAATAAATTAATTGTTAAAAACGCTCTGATTGTCAACGAGGGGAGGTGCTTCGCTTCTGACCTGATGATTGAAGGGTCGCGCATATCCCGCATTGACTCAGATATTTCTGATTCCAGAGCGGTTGTTCTCGATGCGGAGGGCAAGTACTTGTTGCCCGGATGCATTGACGATCAGGTGCACTTCCGAGAACCCGGACTCACGCACAAAGCGGATATGTTTACCGAGTCGCGAGCGGCAGTTGCCGGAGGGGTCACGAGTTATATGGAAATGCCGAATACTGTTCCACCCGTATTGAGCCGATCCGCCCTTGAGGATAAGTACCAGATCGCCCGGAAAAGAAGCGCTGCCAATTATTCATTTTATATGGGGGCGTCAAATTCAAATGCGGAGGAAGTATTGGCGGTCGATTACCGGAACGTTTGCGGAATCAAGATCTTCATGGGTTCTTCGACGGGAGACATGCTGGTCGATGATGAATCTGCTTTGGAACGCCTGTTTGGAGAAGCGCCGGCGCTGATCGCGACCCATTGCGAAGACGAATCGACCATCAGGGCCAATGCAGAGATGTACCGATCGAAGTATGGATCGGAACTCACGGCGGCATACCATCCTCTCATAAGAAGCCGCGAAGCATGTACCATCAGTTCCGGTTTTGCCATATCGCTGGCACGCCGTTGCGGAACGCGACTGCACATTCTGCACCTGAGTACGCGCGAAGAGGCGCTTTCACTCGAAACAGGTTGCCCGCTGTCGCAAAAGCGTATAACGGCCGAAGTGTGCGTACACCACCTTTATTTCGACAGCAGTGGGTATGCAAGCCTCGGCAACCTGATCAAGTGCAATCCTGCCATAAAGGAGGCATCTGACAGATTGGCTCTTGCGGAAGCGCTAAAGGCAGGAGCCCTCGATGTGGTAGCTACGGACCACGCGCCGCACACGCTGGAAGAAAAGCAGAGGCCCTATGCAGAAGCGCCTTCAGGGCTTCCGCTTGTGCAACACAGCCTTTTGCTCATGGTGGAAATGTCGCAGCGCAATGGCTGGGATCTGCCCTTTATCGTGGAAAAAATGGCGCACCATCCAGCCGTTTGTTTTGGCATACGCGGACGCGGATTTGTAAGGGAAGGGTATTTTGCAGATCTGGTGTTGCTCGATTTGAAAGGGAAAACCCTTGTGGACAAATCGCAGGTGCTGTACAAATGCGGATGGTCTCCGCTGGAAGGTACTACGCTGCCTGGCCGGGTCGCTGCAACTTTTGTAAATGGTCAACTCGTGTACGATGGCAGCTCGGTCATGCCGGACCAATTCGGTATGCGGCTTGAATTTGAGCGCAACTAGCTGCTAAAATGCACTGGCAGGTGTGAATTGCTGCCTAAGGTTGCTATTGTAAAACGAATTCAATAACCCGTTGTAAAAATCTTCTTCCTATATTAATGGGTTCCTCGAATACCCCAGTTTTGATGCCAGAATAAAAAGGACTGCCTCTCTCCACTCCCTGTTGATGCCAGAAGGAAAAGGGCTGCCTCTCTTCACTCCCTGTTGATGCCAGAAGGAAAAGGGCTGCCTCTCTTCACTCCCTGTTGATGCCAGAAGGAAAAGGGCTGCCTCTCTTCACTCCCTGTTGATGCCAGAAGGAATTTAGCAAAACAAGACGAGGCGCGGTGAAGGAAGCTATGTGGATCAATACCTGACTGAACCGCAACGAAGTATTGTGAAGCTCAATTCATTTCGCGCGTAAGCCAGTGCGGGCTGGCTGGCGCAAGAGTGGGTTATTAGAGGTGCCCTAAAGGTTAACCTGCCTGCCGGCAACGATTCTTCCCTGTTCGTTGCGAACGACCGTTAGGGTCCTGACGTTTGGGTCATGTTCGAATAGAAGGACGTGCTCGTGGTCTGCAGCCTGTTGGAGAACAATATCTTTTTCCTGTAAAGTAACTAACGGACGTACGTCGTAGCTCATAATATAAGGCATACCGATGTGGTGGCTGCTCGGGATCAGATCGGCGCAATAAATGTACTTTCTGTTTTCAAAATCAATTTCGGGGATCATCATGGCTTCCGTGTGCCCATAAAGAAACCTTAGGTTGATTCCAGGAAGCCATTCTGTGGTAGCCTTGTCGTTCTCTATGAAATGCAAGACGCCGTGGTCTTGCAGAGGAATGAAATTTTCGCGTAAGAATGAGGCGCGCTCCCGGTCGTTGGGCTTGCAAGCCCAATCCCAGTGCCGCTCGTTGCTCCAGTAACGGGCATTGGGAAATGCCGGCACCAGTTGCCCCTTGGCATCGCGGATGACGGCGCCTCCGCAGTGGTCGAAATGGAGGTGGGTCAGCAGCACGTCGGTGATGGCTTCCGGAGAAACTTCCAGGTTCTGTAAAGCATCATCCAGGGAACCTCCGTGCGGGTGGAAAAAGGACCGGAATTTGACGTCCTGCTTGTCGCCCATACCAGTGTCGACGAGTATTTTTCGGTCATTGGTGGAGATGAGCAGGCATCGCATGGACCAGGTGCACAAATTCTGGTTGTCCGGAGGGTTGAGTTTCTCCCAGATCGTTTTTGGGACCACGCCAAACATTGCACCGCCATCGAGCTTCAAATATCCCGTTTCAACAAATTGCAGGGCTTCAATCATCGGGTGTCTGTATAGGGTTGGTCCGGAATGTTGGGAGGTGTATTGCGCAAACAGAGCATTTTGATTGCACTAACACTTGCCTCGGCGCCTTTGTTTCCCCATTCGCCGCCGGCCCTGGCACGAGCCTGGTCCACAGTGGCAACGGTCAGAACACCAAAAGCTACCGGCCGCGACCACTCGAGTGAAATTTGCATGAGACCCCGGGCAACGGTCCTGGCAATGATGTCGTCGTGTTGAGTTTCTCCGCGGATCAGACAGCCAAGGGCCACGACCGCATCGACCTGATGATGTTCTATCAGCCATTTGGCTGCCAAAGGAAGCTCGTAACTGCCGGGAACCCGGTGAACCCTTACATTCGATGGCACAATGCCGCAGGCATTAAAGACCTCAAAAGAGCCCTGCAGAAGGGATTCGGTGATTTCAGGGTGCCACAACGCAACGGCTATGCCGTAGTGGAATGATTTTGCCGCTTCCCGCTCAGCGGGAAGAAGGCTACCCGGGTTGGGCAGCAGGCCTGCCATCCGTTTCTTTATTCGAGGGGTATGATGAATTTGTCGATGCCGTTCCCATCCGGGGAATTCGGAAACTTTTCCTTGATGGTCTTGAACGCAAGAAGTGCACCGGCATTATCGCCTTGTTTTTGCTTCAAAACACCAATTTTCTTTAGATAAACGGGGGTGAGTAACTCATTTTCCGTTCCACTTGCTGCCTTTTCGTAAAACTCCAGGGCTTTGTCGATATCGTTGAGTTCTGCATGGACATCCCCAAGCATGCCGTTTTTGAGCGTCGGCATAACTTTGCCTCCTGCATTGAAATCCTCGAAATAACTGCGCGCTTCCTCAAACTGGCGAAGCTGCATACAACAGATCCCAGCGTAGTATTTTGCCAGGTTCCCCGCAGGCGTTCCTCCAAACTGGTCGGCGATCTCGGCAAAACCTGCAAAACCACCTCCCGGGTTCTCCAATGCCAGGGCAAAGGAGTCCTTTTCAAAAAGGAATTCAGCCTGGTACATCTGCTCTAGTGCTTCCTTATTCTGTGGCTCCTGGTAGAGGAATTTGTAAGAAAGCCATCCTCCAACAAGGATGACCACCCCGATGAGCCCCCCCAGGATTAAATTCCTGTTTTTCTCAAAAAAGTCTTCTGCCTGATGCTTGACTTCGGCAATGTCGATCAGCGTTGCATCCTTGCCAACCGGGGTTTGAACCGATTTGGGCTTTACATGGGCGCGGTAGCCTTTGGCCATATTCTTCTTTTCTTTAAAATTCTAAAAATCTGCGCAAAAATAACACAGCCCGGCCAATTCCTGCAGGGAAAAGGATGAAGCGCCCGGGTCTATTCCGCGATAAAGGGGTAATCTGCCTGGGTGTAGTTGTTTTCAAACAGCGCTTCGGCAGACGGATAGGGGGATGCCTCGGCAAACGCTACGGCCTCTTCCATCTCTGCCTGTACTTCCTGCTGGATGGTGGCTATCTCTGCGGCATCCAGCATGTTGAAGCGCAAGAGGTCTGCCTCGACCACTTCGAGCGGGTCAAGAGTTTTGTAGTGGGCCAGCTCTTCTTTGCTCCTGTAATTCGCCGGGTCGGAAACGGAGTGGCCCCTGTAGCGGTATGTGCGGATTTCAAGAAAATAAGGGCCCTCACCCGAACGCACATGCTCTGCAGCGCGGAGCAGTGCATCGTGCACAGGTATGGGGTGCATACCGTCGACCGCCTCCGAGGGCATATCGAATGCCCTCCCGATTGAATGCAATTCCTGAACATTGCTCGTCCTGGCAACGGAGGTCCCCATGGCATAGCCATTGTTTTCGACGATGTAGATCACTGGCAACTTCCAGGTCATGGCCATGTTAAACGATTCATACAAGGCCCCTTGGCGAGCGGCTCCGTCTCCAAACATGGTGACGCAGATGTTGCCGCTCTGCTGGTATTTTTCCGCAAAGGCAATGCCTGTTCCGATGGGAATTTGGGCACCAACAATGCCATTGCCACCAAAAAAACGGTGCTCCTTGGAAAAGAAGTGCATCGACCCACCCTTACCCTTCACACAGCCATCCGCCTTGCCGAAAAGTTCGGCCATACAGGCTTTTGAAGAAAGCCCGCGCGTGAGGGCGATCCCGTGCTGGCGATAACCGGTGATCAGTGCATCCTCAGGCCGGATGGCCGTTTTTATGCCAGCGGCAATGGCTTCCTGACCGATGTAGACGTGGAGGAATCCGCGGATCTTTTGTTGGGAGTACATCATGAGGGTCTTTTCTTCAAAGCGCCGGATCCTCAGGATCGTTCGGTACCATTGCTCCCAAAGATTCCTGCTGTATTTGCTCTTTGCTCCGTCGTTCTGACCTTTAGATTGCCCTGCTCGGTTTTTGGCTGCCATTCCCCATGGTGTTTAAGTTCCCGCAAAAATAGTCCAATTGATCCTGAAGCTTAAGAACTCATAAGGTTTCCCTTAGCCAGGTAAAGAACTCTCGCTGCCACAGGATTCCATTCTGGAGCTTCAGCACATGGTGTCCTTCGTCGGGAAAGTACAAGAGTCGCGCAGGCAGTCCCAGCATCCTTGCAGCGGTAAAGGCTTCGAAGGCCTGGGTGTCTGGAATGCGATAATCGCGTCCACCCTGGATGATGAGAATGGGGCGGTTCCAGCGATGTACCAGGCGATGGGGCGAATGGCGCTGGTAAGCCTTGGCATACTTCTTATTCCAGTAAGGCCCCTTTAAGTCCCAATTGGCAAACCACATTTCTTCTGTACTGCCGTACCACGATTCAAGGTTGAAGGACCCACAATGGGAAATGAAGGTCTTAAAGCGGTTCTCGTGCAATCCGGCAAGCATAAATACAGAGTAACCGCCAAAACTTGCACCCACAGCCGCCCTTCTGTCCACATCGACATAGGGCTTTTTAGAAACCTGGTCAATGGCAGAAAGGTAATCGGTGATGCATTGCCCTCCCCAGTCACCTGAAATTTGCTCGTTCCACTGCCTTCCCCAGCCGGGCATTCCGCGACGGTTAGGAGCCACGACGATGTACCCCTTGGAAGCCATGAGCTGGAAATTCCACCGAAAGCTGTAAAACTGCGTCAGTGCGGACTGTGGCCCTCCCTGGCAATAGAGCAGGGTAGGGTATTTCCGGGTTGGATCAAAATCAGGTGGAAAGATCACCCAGGCGAGCATGTTCTTTTTATCCGATGTCCGGATCCATTGTTTTTCGACCGGACAGGGAGTGATCCCCTGATAAGCCGCGTCGTTTACCCGGGACACCTGTCGGGCTTGCCCCGTCTGGATGTTTACGGCATACACTTCGGGGGCATGGTTCATGTCGGTGCGGGTGCAAACCAGCTCGTCTCCGGAAATTCCAATGATGGTGGCGTAATCGTGGTCACCCTGGCTTATTTGGCGGTAATTTGGCATGGGCGTGTCGGAGAACGCATTGGTCAATGCAATTTCAAAGAGCTGTACGCTGCCGCGATATGGCAGGTTGCAAAACACCGACCGGGAATCCGGACTCCAGATAAAATGATTGATGGTTTCATCCCAGGTTCTGGTGATGTTGAACTGCTTACGCGTAATGAGGTCCATGATGATTAATTCATTTTTGTCGGACTCGTAACCGTCGCGGCCCATGCTCAACCATGCCACGTATTTCCCGTCAGGAGAAAACTGCGGTTCTTTGTCATAACCAGTCAGACTTTGCGACACATTCTGCGTTTGCCTCGTCTCCAGATGGTATAAGTAAATGTCAGAATTTGTGCTTACTGCGTATTCTTTCCCCTTTTTCTTAACGCACACGTATGCCAGCCATTTGCCATCCTTGCTCCAGCTCATGTCTTCTGCACCGCCAAAGGGTACCGTGGGAGCATCATAGGCTTCTCCGGACATAATGTCTGTTTCCTGGGCAATGCCATCGGGACTCAGGCGGCCTATAAAAATGTGGTTGTATGCGCCGTCTTCCCAAACATTCCAGTGCCGGAACATCAGGTCCTCGTAAACTGAGGCAGAGGCAAGCGGCAGATCGGGATGTCGGTCGGCTTTCGTCTGATCCATTTTGACCGAACGTGAAAAGGCAATGTGTCTTCCTCCAGGCGAGATCCGGAAGTTGGAATATTCCAGTCCTTCGATTCCCAGATTGCGTTGGATGAGGTCATGGAATACTTGGCCGTCTTTCGAATACATCAAATTTCCACCACCGTCAAAGGCAACATTGCCCGCGAAAGACCTGGCTTCGGAAATCATATTGGCATTCCTGCCCGAAAGATCAGAAATGTAAAGCTGGGTGTTTGACTTGTTTAATTCCTTGTCATAATGGGTTACGGTGTAGTAGACATATTTGCCGTCCTGCGACAGGGATTCTCCACCCACGCGTCCGAGTGACCACAGGATATCTTCCGTCATCCTGCCCTGGGCCAACAGGTTTACAGAAAGGGTCAAAAAAGCTAAAAAACTGGTTTTGAATTTCATGAGTACAATTTAGGGCATAAAAATAAGCCAATTGCGACTCCACCGACCTTTCCCCGGGGGCGGAAGTAGGCATCCAGGGCGATTTCCGCAATCCGGCAGAAAAGTATTCTGCGCAGATGGCCATCTTTGCGGCAGATTCACATCCATCTTGATCCTCCAACAACTTGACATTGCCAACTTCAAAAACCTTCGGTCATTGCGCCTGGAAGGGGGTGGGGGTTTCCATTTTATCAGTGGTGACAACGGGGCTGGGAAAACGAACCTGCTGGACTGCATTTATTACCTGGGGATTACCAAAAGTTTTGCCCAACAGTCCGAAAAGGAACTCGTGTCGGAGGGCGCAGGATATTTTCGCCTGGATGCGGTATTCACGGAAGAGGACACGCAGGATCAACTGGTCGTCAAGTTTCAGCCCCCGCAGACCCGCTCGTGGAGCTGGAACGGACGGAAATATGGGAGGCTCCTCGAACACATTGGCAAAATACCCGTGGTGCTTTTGGCACCTGAGGACGTCTACCAGCTCATACACGCCGCTGATGCCAGACGGAAGTACCTAAACCAGATCCTCGTTCAGACCGATCGCGATTATCTGGAGCACTTGCTCGCCTACAACAAGTTGTTGAAACACCGGAACGCGGCACTTCGCCAAATGCACCTTTCAGGACGAGCAGACCACCAAATGCTTGACGCCCTTGATCACGGACTTTGCCAGCATGCGTCATTGCTGTTCGAAAAGAGAAGGGATCTCAGCCAACTTTTGGAGCCCTTGGTTTGTCGCTACATCGATTCCATCAGCCACAGCAGCCAGGACGCCGGCCTTCGCTATGTTTCTGATGCAGAGGCGGACTTTCCCTCCCGATTGCTTGAAAACAGGTCGCGCGATCTGGCGACCATGCGGACCAATTCAGGGATACACAAGGACCGTCTGGACTGTCTTATGGAAGGACGCCCGATTGGACAGCGCGGCTCTCAGGGGCAATGTAAGACCTTTGTTGCCGCGCTTAAGCTTGCGCAGTTTACCTGCATGAATTTGGCAATGGGATCTTCTCCCATTGTTCTGCTGGACGATATCTTTGCCAAATTAGACGCCAACAGGGTGCTCCAATTTGCCCAATTATTGGAATCAGAGGGCGTCGGACAGTGTTTTATTACCGATACCCACAGGGAAAGAGTTAAAAGGGTTGGCGAAATGCTCGGTCAACAGGTAAAGTTCCACGAGTTGGAAAAGGGAGCCTGGATCCATCAGCAGGACGCCTGAAGATCAATTGGTTAATAGTATCTAAAATGGAACAGCACGAGTGGAATTTAAAGGACTTGCTTAGGCGAGTTGCAAGTCGCGACAAGCTGCGCGATAAATTAGTGCAGAGCAGGCTCAGCGAAGCCTGGGAAGTTTTGTATCCACAGTTCAAAAGCTACACAGGAGCCCTGCAGTTCAACCGTGGGAAGCTGGTAATTGAGCTTTCCTCTGCTGCGCTGCGGACGGAACTAATGTACAATAAAGAATTGATAATTAAGCAGTTAAACGATCAACTTGGAGAGGAGTGCATCCAGGAGATCGCCTTGCGCTGATTTATTGCTCCTGTTCGGAGATCTTCATCTGAAGGAGGAACCAGCTACCAAGAAAGCAGAGAACACAAGTTGTTGCGATGATCATATCTTCGGTTTTTAGTGTTTCGCAATGATACAAAGGTAAAACATATTATTAATTTTCATAATATGAATCAATTTTTTTTAATCCATTTGCCCACTTTCGCGTTAATAGGGTAAAAAACACTTAGCTATGAAAAAAATCCTCATTTTTCTTGGAGCGTTGGCAGTCCTTCCTCTGTTCGGACAGATCTCCGTTCCTGCACCGAGCCCACTTTGTAAACTCGAGCAGAAAGTCGGACTCGGCACCATTACCATCGAATACTCCCGGCCGGGGATGAAGAACCGCAACATTTTCAGTGAGGCGAACCCCCTGGTCCCCTATGGCAAGATGTGGCGTACGGGTGCCAACGCCGCAACCCGGGTTAGTTTCAGCGAAGATGTAAAGGTCGAAGGCCGTCCCGTTTCCAAAGGGACTTATGCCCTGTTTACCGTGCCCGGTAAGGAGATGTGGGAAATCATCCTCTATTCCGACGCCAATGTTTCGGGAGTTCCTCAGGATTACGATCGCACCAAGGAAGTGGTGAGGGTTTCAGTAGAACCCCATACGTTGGTAGCCTACACCTTTGAAACGTTTTTTATCGACATCAACGACATCAAAAATGAATCGGCGACCATGAACCTCGTGTGGGAGTCCACCCTGGTGCCCATTAGGCTGAGTTTTGATGTAGACAGCAAAGTCATGGCCAACATAGATAAGGTCATCGCAGGGCCTTCGAGCAACGACTACTACCAGGCTGCACGTTATTACTACGATGCCAACAAGGATATGGCAAGGGCACAGGAGTGGGCACACCGGGCCAATGAATTGGCACCGACTTTTTGGAAATTGCGTCTCGAATCCCTCATTCTTGCCTCACTGGGAAGAAAGCCCGAGGCCATCGAAGCAGCCCAGCGTTCAAAAGCAATGGCTGCTGAGGCAGGCAACGACGAGTACGTCAAAATGAACGACCTTTCCATTCAGGAGTGGAGCAACTGATCAAATTGCGCTACACCCACCAAAGGTTTTTAGAAAATGTAAAGCCGGATGTCAGGTCCGGCTTTTTTATTGATTCAGCCCGATGCTGATTTTGCATTCGAATTCAGAGGTAAAATCGATACAAAGGGAAAATGAGTCATGGATATGTGGTTTTGAACGATTTCTGAAAGGATGAGGAAATCTTCTCTTTGACCTTGGCGGGAGATAGTAGGCGGATTGCAAGGCATCCATCATCTTTACCGGCAATGGGCAAAATGTTTGCTTCTACTTCGCATACCGCACTGAAACTCGTGTCGGCAAGTAAATTTTATGATTGCATGAGAATGCAGTAAGTCCCCCGGTTTGATTTAACGACTAAATGGGCTCATGGGAATGATCATGATGTTGGGCCCGGCATGTGTATCGCCAGAGCACAGTACTCGTCCCGGCCTGAACAGAAGCAACGCTGATCACCCTAAGTGACCGTTGCATTTCGAGGAAGCAGCCATTCCAGGACCAGGGCCAGAGCCATGACCATGCCGCAACTGATGGCGTTATACCACAAAAAGCCAAGGTCGGTTAGCCAAAACAGCATAAGCGTGGTGATCTGTGCGGCCACAGCAGCGGGAAAAACGCTCCTTCCGGTCGTTCGTTTGAGGTAAAAGGCACACATAAAAATGCCCAGTACCGTGCCGTAAAAGAGTGATCCTACGATGTTGATAAATTGTATGAGGTTCTCAAAGAGCTGTGCATAAAAGGCAAAGCAAATTGCAACCACGCCCCAAAGTGCGGTCATCAGACGCGACCATCCCAGTTCGGACAACTTTGCATACAATGTAGGAAGTGACCTGCGAACGATGTCAACCGTAGTGGTACCCGAAAGCGCGTTGAGCTCCGCGGAGATCGACGACATGGCCGCGCAGAGAATGACGGCGATCATGAGCCCCACCAAACCGCGGGGAAGATAGTTTGTGATGTAGTGGAGAAAAATATAATCCCGGTCGTTGGCTTCCTGGCCGGGCATGGAGCTTTGAATGTAGGCAATGACTTCCGATTTCAGCCGGGCGCGTTCCTGGTTTAGGTTCGCAAGTTGCAGCCGTAAATGTTCCTGGTCAGAAGTGTTTCGAATGGTTGCCAGGGCGAGGTGCAGAGTGTCATTTCTTTGCTTCCACAACGAATATTGTTGTGGATGGGACTGCCGTAGTTCTGAAAGCAATTTTTCGTTGAAATGGACCGGAGTTTTTTCAAATTGGAACACAGCAAAAAGCAATACCCCGCAGAAAAGAATAAATGCCTGCATGGGGATCTTCAATATGCCATTCAGGATGAGCCCCCAGCGGCTTTCAGTGACGGAACGGGCCCCCAGATAGCGCTGCACCTGCGATTGGTCTGTGCCGAAATAGGCGAGCGCCAGGAAAAAACCACCTCCGATACCGGCCCAGAAATTGTAGCGGTCTGAAACGTTCAATTCGAATTGAACCGAATCCATTTTGCCGGTCCAGGAGGCAATTCTTGCCGCGTCTGACATACCATATCCCTGTGGCAGTGCCTCGAGCATATGAAAAAAAATGAAGACCATTCCCAACAGGATCACCAGCAATTGGCCGAGCTGTGTGCGCGTAACCGCCTGGGCCCCGCCACTCACCGTATAAGCAATCACCGCAAGTCCACTAAAAACATGGGTCCATTGAAGGTCCCAGTGAAAGACCGACGACAGGATGATGCTGGGTGCGTACAGGGTGATGCCGGCGGCCAGACCGCGCTGCAACAGGAAAATCGTGGCAGCAAAACTCCTTGTCTTGAGGTCGAAGCGCTGTTCGAGGTATTCGTATGCTGTAAAAACTTTGAGCTTATAAAACCGCGGAATGAAACTTGTGCAAATGACGATCATCGCCAGAGGTAAGCCAAAGTAAAATTGAACAAACCGCATGCCGTCAGAATACCCCTGGCCTGTGGTAGAAATAAACGTGATGGCACTTGCCTGGGTGGCCATAACGGTAAACCCCACTTTCCACCAGCTCGTATCCTGGTTCCCAAGCAGGAACTGATCAAGCGTGCGCTGTTTCCGTGACTGCAGTGAACCGTAAACAACGATGATTCCAAGCGTTGCCAGCAGAACAATCCAGTCTGTTGAACTCATCGCGCCTCTGTTTTGTCAGCGCCAGGAGCTGTATCGCGCGGGAACATGCAGGAAAGGCCGCGCAACAGTGCAACATACAATGCCAGCAACAGCAAAACCAATGCATAGTAGCGGTTCCAGCGAATGGGTTCTTTCATTTTATCAGAAAGATACCAGGTTGCTGAACAGCCGGTAAGCTCCGGGAACACCTGCGCGCAATTGCCTAAACCATGCCAGTGATGTATAGACGAATGCGCCCTTGCCATGTTGTAAAACGAGCAGACCAGAGCGCAATTCCTTTTCTCCCGGATCGTTCATGCCCAGGATTTCTGCGTAGCTGGAATCGTATTCCGAAGGAAAATACAATCCACGTTCCTGTACCCAATTGTCGAAATCATGCGCACCAATCACGTTCGGCGATTGCAGTGCCGGGTGATCCGGTGCGATGAAACGGACCGCTGCGCGTTCATCGGCAACTCGCCCCCGACCAATGGTGAGCGCAGCCGGTGCGAAATCCCTGGTGACGAGATCCGCCGTGGTGTTGTACTGCACGATAATTTTTCCGCCCTGCGAAACAAACCGTTCAAAATGGGGCTTGCAATTTTTGAGCGCATCTCTCGTGTTGAATGCCCGAATACCAAGCAGCAGAACGTCGAAATCTTTTTTGCTGATTGCATCCAGCTTATCCACTTGAATAGCACGAACATCATACCCCATTTTGCGAAGAGCGTCATCGGTGTAATCGCCAGCGCCTTCAATGTATGCAATGCGTTTTTTAGTGGTTAGGACCTCAGAGGAGATCACCCAAAGTCTCGCGGGGGTCAGCACCCTCTGTTGCTGGATGTGGGGGTATTTGATGGATTTCAGGAAATACCCCTGCGTTTCATCGATGAGTACCGGCAATTCAAGGCGCTCCGGGTTGTTGGCTATGCCGCTTAGGCTAAAGCGAATGACGTGCTCCTCTCCTGCGCGTTCAAACTGCAGCTCTTGGCTTTCCGGTCGCGATCTCACCCCCTGCGGCATTTCTATGCGCACTTTGACGGCACATCCGCCACAATTGGCACGAATGCGGAGACTGCACTCCACCTGACCATCGTTCGTCAGGTAAAGAGGATCTTCAGACACGACCATGGCTGAAGGAAGTACGTCCAAAGGCTCCTTTACCTCTCCCAGGACCGGATCGTCGGTTTTAAAAACGATCTCGCGTCGGGCCATATAAATTTTTCCTAAAATCTTTAACTCCAGATCGGCGTAGAGCGTCCTGGGTCGTTCCGGCAGAAGCCTGTGAGCAGAGGCTTCTACCGGGTAATATCCAAGCGGCCTTCCATTCATCAACCAAAAGGGTGCCGTGAGGCGTGCATCGTGGTCTAATGTAAAGGACCGTTGCCAGAAATGGGCAATATTGGGTTCCAGCAGCAGACCAAATGCCGTATCGAAAGAAAATGCCGGAACCGAAATTTTCCTAAGTTTTACCTGCACCGGATTGCGGGCAATGCACTCGGTATGCACTTCCATTTGGTCTCCGGGACTGACGACGGGCAATCCGACGTGCGCCTCGGCGTAAATTCCTGCACAATCGAGGATGATGGATCGGATCTCCTCGAGCTTGATTTGCTTCCAGTTGTGGTCCGGAAGGTCTTCCATATATTGCTCAGCTTTTTGCAACAGGGGGATGCTTTTCCAAGGTTTCAAAATATCGAAGTGAGCGATCACTTCATCAATGACTCTTGACACCGTACCGCCTCCGTTGACGCGATTCCATGAAAAATCCAACCCGTCGAATGGCCCTGCTTGTCCGGTCTCTTTTCCGGCTTCTATGCGCTCGAAATATTCCATTGAGCTGCCCCGGCTCGAGTTGATGCCGAAGCCCTGTGATTTGTGCATGCTTCGGCTCTGTGCGGCAATTTCGTTGTTAGACTGGCCTCGCAGGGGGTAAAAGTCACCGACGTCGAGCCGATAAAGATGACTTTTATCCATGGTATCGAATCGCTCTCTTCCGTAAAAAAAGTAAGACGTGTTGAAAAACAGGCGTTGCACCAGATGGGGCTCGGTTCCTTCGAGCAGCTCGCGCATGTGCAGAGGACTGTTGCAATAGAGGAAGGCCTCCCGGCCCAGAATGGCGGATGCCGTATGGTGACCGTGGGTTCTGCCGCTGGTGCGGTGGTCAAAGCGATTGATGATCACGTCTGGCTTGAAACTGCGCACCACGCCGATCAGATCTGCCGAAACGCTGTCGCGCGGCCAGATCCGAAATGTTTCAACGTCGTTTTTTGAATACCCGAAATCGTTTGCGAGGCTGAAATATTGTATTCCGCCATCAATTCTCCGCGCTTCCTGTAATTCCTGTGTGCGTATGGCCCCGAGAAACTCGTCGAGTTCTTCTCCAATCAGATTTTGTCCTCCGTCTCCCCGAGTGAGTGAAACGTAGGCGGTGCGAAGGTGCATCCCGCGTGAAAGATGGGTGATGAGGCGGGTGTTTTCATCGTCCGGGTGGGCTGCTACATACAGCACAGAGCCGAGCACCTTCAACTTTTCGATCGCTTCGTAGATCTCGGCGCTGCTGCGCGCTTCCTGCGAACTTCCCGGGCGGAAGCAAGCGATACAAATCAACATCAGACAGGTAATTCGAAACATATTAAGCCTTGTGTTAGCTCGCAAAGATGTAAAGTTTCACCCCGGTGGCGCAGCAATTTGCGACTACTTTTGTTGTTGGAATGTTAAATGTCGGGAAGACCCTGAAATGAAAGCAGCCATCGAATGTAAGCCGGGAGCAAAAGTCTTGATTTTAGGCCCCTGCAGCGCTGAGTCGGAAACGCAAATGCGCCAGGCAGCCGTTCAAATCAGTGAAATGCGTCCGGATTTCATCCGGGCTGGCTTATGGAAGCCGCGAACGCGCCCTGGCCATTTCGAAGGGATGGGGGAGCGCGCTCTTCCATGGATGCAACAAATTCAGCGGGAATTTGGACTGAAAATTTGCACGGAGGTTGCCAATGCCCGACATGTTGAAACGGTGCTGAAAGCTGGATTTGATGCCGTCTGGATCGGAGCCAGGACATCGGTCAACCCTTTTTATGTTAGCGAAATAGCCGAAGCACTTACGGGGGTCGATATTCCAGTTATGGTTAAAAATCCCATAAACCCCGACGTTCACCTCTGGCAGGGAGCCATCGAGCGGGTGCTTGGGGCAGGCATTGAGCGCGTTGCTGCCATTCACCGTGGTTTTAGCTTTTATGGAAATGCCGTATATCGCAACGTGCCGCGCTGGCAGATCCCCATCGAATTAAAGCGAAGATTGCCCAATCTTCAAATGATCGCCGACATCTCCCACATTGGGGGACGTCCTGAGTATTTGCTCGAGATTGCACAGATTGCATATGACCTCAACTTCGACGGACTTATGGCCGAATTGCACCCCGATCCGACACAGGCCAGGAGCGACGCCGATCAACAGGTGACCCCCGCCTATTTTCGCGATCATATCCTGTCGCACTTGGTGGAGCGCAGGGCATTTTCCGAGGACGGTGAGTTTAACGCATTGGTCGAAAAGATCAGAGACCGCATCGATCAGGTCGATTCGGACATACTGAGATTGATATCGAACCGCATGGAACTCGCCGAGCAGATTGGTCGCGTAAAAAAGAAATTTGGTGTCTCCATCTTTCAACCACCCCGCTGGGAACAAATCGTTCAGCGGTTGTTGGATGATGGCAGGGAGCTGGTGTTGAGCGAAGAATTTATCTTTTCTCTCATCGAAGCCATACACATCGAATCCATTCAGCGCCAAAGCAAACAAATGAATGTGCCGGGAGAGGGGGAATGAATAATTTCTCGGTTTTTATTGAGAACAACACCTCGTTGAAAGGAAGGATCCTTCTTATCGGGTGCTTAAAAAAATGTCCCCGGCAGGTGCCATACCCCCCGGGGACCATTTTCAAATTGGTTTTAACAGTTGTGCAATCGGTATTGTTCCTAATTGGTTAGCCGCAATTTACATGCCAAATTTATTGGGAAGGTCAGGGTAATTTTCAAGTTCATTTCGGATTTCTACGTGCAACAACACGGCTGATGTTGAACGGGTGCCGGTTCAAAATGTGCTAACTTTGCACCAATGAGCACAGAGCGATACAAGGCACTGGGTGTATCGGCAGACAAAGAGGATGTCCACCGGGCCATACGCAATTTGGATCAGGGTCTTTATCCAAGGGCATTTTGCAAAGTACTCCCTGACTGGGTAGCCGGCGACGAAGATTGGGTTAACCTGATCCATGCTGATACGGCTGGCACCAAGACGAGCCTGGCTTATCTTTTTTGGCGCGAAACGGGCGATGTCTCCGTATGGAGATCTATAGCTCAGGATGCCCTGGTTATGAATCTCGACGACCTTGCCTGCGTGGGCTGTCTTCGCGACATCGTCGTTTCTTCGACGATTGGACGCAACAGGCACCTCATCCCGGGAGAAGTTGTGGAGGCGATCATAGAGGGCAATACGGCCTTCATTGAAGCCATGAGACGATGCGGGATCAGGATTCATGCGGGCGGAGGAGAAACGGCTGATGTCGGCGACATCGTCCGGACTGTCGACGTTGGCATTACGGCTTTTGCACGGATGCCAAAATCCGATCTGTTGGTCAATTCGATAAAACCCGGACAGGTCATCGTGGGGTTGTCTTCTTCCGGAAAGACCACATACGAACCGACGTACAACAGTGGAATTGGGTCCAATGGCCTCACCGCCGCCCGGCACGATCTTCTGAAAAAGCAGTACGCCGAGTTTGGGGAGACCTACGCCCCGCAAACTTCGAAAGATCAAGTGTACACGGGTCCATTTTCCTTGTCAGATACCATTGAGGCGGCGCCGGATGGAATGACTTTAGGGCAATTGTTGCTTTCGCCGACGCGTACCTATTTGCCGGTTCTTCAGGAACTCTTTCGATCATACAGGAAAGGTATTTATGGCATCATCCATTGCACTGGAGGGGGACAAACCAAAGTGCAAAAATTCATCGGCAACGTCGCCGTGGTCAAGGATGCGCTGTTTGAACCCCCACCGGTATTCCAATTGCTGATGCGGCATTCGCTCTGCAGTCCACGTGAACTTTATCAGGTATACAACATGGGCCACCGCATGGAATTGTATGTAGACGAGGGTTCAGTTTCCGGCATTTGCGAGGTGGCTGCACAGTTTTCACTGGAAGCAAAACGAATCGGTTTTGTTGATGAATCCGCTGCGCCGAAAGTGATCGTGCGTTCCAATCTTGGCGAATTCGAATATTGAAATGGTAAATATGGCATACGAACCAGATAAGGAGTTGGTTTGGAAATATCTGAATGGCAATTGCACGAAAAACGAACGTTCGTATGTAGAGTCGTTGATTGAGCACGACCCGGAAATCCGCGCTTTATGGGAACGCATCCGGAATTACCGCCCTGTTGGAAACGGTGACTCTGGCAAGCTGGAAACTCACCCCACAGGCGAAATGGAAAAACAAGCCCGAGGTTCGACATACCTGGTGGCGGCAGTATTGATCATGCTCTCCATTTTACTGTTGGCTTTATTTCGCCTGCTTAAATCCTGAAAGCATTAAGGACAACGTCGGCAGCTCAGCCGGCAGATCTGGCTATACAGTTGATTTTGGACACACAGGCTTGGCTCCTTTGGGGATTTTATACTGCGTAAATAACGTGAGCATATTCTACAAAGAATGTTTATTGCTGCTGTCGGCGGCCATTCTGGCAAAAATTGCAACGGGCCAGTTGGCGGAATAGAAGACTAATTCCTCAGCACTCCCAGGTAATTGTCGGGTCGCAGGGCCAGCAGTTCCTGTTTTACCCGCTCGGTAACGTCGAGTTGGCGGATGAAGGCATGTAAACTTTCCTTGTCGAGGGCAGCTTTGCCCCTTGTGAGATCTTTTAGCAACTCATAAGGTTCGGGGTAGCCCTCGCGGCGAAGTATGGTTTGAATGGGTTCTGCCAGAAGGATCCATTGGTCGCGCAGTTCGCCCTCAATCGCCTGTTGGTTCAGCACAAGCTTGCCGAGGCCTTTTTTAATCGACTGCAGGGCAAGGTGCAGGTGAGCGGCAGGCACGCCAATGTTTCGCAATGCGGTGCTGTCGCTGAGGTCTCGCTGTAACCGGGAAACGGGTAGTTTCCTGGCAAGGTGTTCGGCTACGGCGATGCACATACCCAAATTTCCCTCTGCATTCTCGAAATCTATGGGGTTTACTTTGTGCGGCATGGTGGAGGATCCCACTTCCCCGGGTAAAGTACGCTGTCCAAAATACTCCATCGAAATGTAGGCCCACAGATCCCTGCAAAGGTCCAGGAGGATCGTGCTCACGCGAACGAGCAAATGGCACCAACCGGCTATTTCGTCGTAGTGCGAGATTTGAGTGGTGTGCTGTTGCCTTTGTAAACCGAGCTGATTGCTCAGAAATGCATCTGCCCACTTCGGCCAGTCTATTGAAGGGAACGCCGCACAGTGTGCATTGAAATTTCCCGTGGCGCCACCAAACTTTCCACTGAAACGCATGCGCTTCAACTCTGCGATTTGAATCGAAAGGCGCTCAGCAAAAACCATGATCTCTTTACCCATGGTCGTGGGACTTGCGGGCTGTCCATGTGTGCGCGCCAGCATGGCAACATGCCACCACGTTTCGGCATCTGATTCCAGTTTTTTTAGCAGACGCTCCAGTCCGGGCACCAACTCCTGCTCCGTATAGTCTCGCAAAAGCATGGGGACTGCCGTGTTGTTTATGTCCTGTGAAGTGAGGGCAAAATGGACAAACTCCGCCAGTTCTCCAAATCCCTCTTTCGTCAAACGGGCCTTTAGATAGTACTCCAGGGCTTTTACGTCATGGTTGGTTTTTGTCTCAATGGATTTTATTTCCGAAGCAACTTCGCCGTCGAATTGATCAGCAATACGCCTTAACACATCTGCCATTTCCCCCGGCCTCGGGTGAGTAATAACCCCCGTTCTGACCAACTCTGCCAAATAGGAAAGTTCTATAGAAAGCCGGTAGCGAATGAGTGCACATTCTGAAAAATAGCGCTGCAACGGTTGTAGCGCTATTTCGTATCGGCCGTCCAATGGAGATATTGCGTGCAGCATCTTCAGTTGACTTTGTAAAGGGACAATTTTGCTTGGGGCAACCATCTTGTGGTCACCCAGTAAATGAGTACAATGTGCAAAAACCCAAATACCTCAAAGCCGACCAGGTGCATGGGGTAAGGATGCAGGATCAGGGGATTATCCACTTTAGGCGCTCGCATCAGGTAAATGTAGTTCGAACCAAGCGCCAGGTTGATCAGGTAGACGATGCCAAGTACAATGTTCCCAAAAATCCAGACACGGAGCCAGGCGTATTTCCGGGGACGCATGTTGAAAACAAACAAGGCATACATTGGCGCAAAGATGATGCTGGCGTGGCTAAAATAGTAATCGATCAGAAAGTAGGTCGAGTATCCGTGGGTGAGTTCAGGAGTGATCAGGCTTTGAACAGCACCCGCAAAACTGAGCAACAACAAAAATTCAAACAGGAAGAAGTTGGGGTATAACAGAAAGATGACCAGACTGATGTAAGAGATTCCGCATAAATGCAGGGGCAGTGAATCCTGAAGGGTGAACAAACCCTTCTGGATGGTATAGGCGATCAGGTAGATCTCGCGTATGATGAATATACCTGCAATGAAGTAACGATATTTGAGCTCGAAGCCTCTTTTTAGGGCATATCGTCCGATTACAATCAGGATGGCAAAAAAACTCAGACTGAGGATCATACCGAGGTACCATTCCTGCGACAACAAAGGGATGACATGATGGGGATGCATGGTCAGGGATTAGGGGGTGCATGGTGAATGCCCATACTTCCACGGCTGGTTTCCGCGGGGTAACATCCTGCACATTTGGATGTTGCGATGGTGGAGGATGAGGCTTTCATGGCGTTTGATTCGTCAAATATAACGGGACACACCGGGATTAAAAAGCAGATTTGGCCAAGGGATGGTAGTGGATCAAGGAGGCCCGCTTTCTTTGGCAAATTGGTTTGAGTTGCGGCATGAGGCAAAGTCTAGCTTTCTTTTCTTTGACCGCATACCTTTCAGCCATCACCGGCAAAAAGCGTTGCCTCACCCGCCGGCAGCTTGAACGAGATTCAGGAAGTGGCTTTAAACATGAAATACATGAGCGCCATGAGCCCGATGGCGACGCCGATCAGAATGTAAAAAAATTTCCTCTCTGCAGCACGGGAGACCACCTTGTTTCTTTTGTGATGTGTTGGCATAAAAGCTACTTTTCCGGTAAAATTATGAAACTGACCGGTTTTCACAGGGATCAATGTCAGCTGTACCTCCTCATAAAATCGAGAATGCGGTCGTCCGTTCTGAGGTCGCCGGCCCTAAGAGGGCGCAACAGACGTATGCCTTCAAGCCGGGTACAACGGCTCAGGGCAACATAGGCCTGACCGCACTCGAAGGCACCGGACCCCATATCAATCGTCACCCGGTCAAAAGTTTGGCCCTGGCTTTTGTGAATCGTGACGGCCCAGGCAAGCTTAATGGGGAACTGCCGAAAACGGCCGGTGACCTCCATCTGCAGAGCCTGGTCACCCGGGGCGCTTTGCTTATAGCGTATGAGCTCCCAGCTTTCCCGTCGCAGCTCAACCGGGTCCGTGTCTCCTTCCAGCAGAACTTCAACAGAATCATCATTCAGGCTCAATACCGTTGCAAGACTGCCATTTACGTACCTGCCCTCTGAGTCGTTCCGCAGAAGCATGACCTGGGCACCTGGTTTTACGAGCAGCACCTCGTCTGCCGGAAATTGGGAGGAAGCTAATTTCCCGGTGACCTTTGCCTGATAGGAAACGGCCTTTCCCGGCAAACGTTCGAGCTGGTCGAGGTTGATCCGGCTGGCCCTCGCATTGGTGGTGCATAAAGTGATCCGGAAATTCTCTGCTTCACCCTCATCTTGCGCTGTCCCCGGGTGACCGGCCAGACAGCGTTCGTTGATATCGGCAAGTTCGTCTTCATCCAATTCGTTGCTCCGGATTTTGTTTAGCAATTTCAGGAAGTACGGGTCGCTCTGCCTGAACACATGGTTGAGCTCGATCATTTCAAACGATTTCAACCGGGAAAAAACCTTTGAGGAAAAAAAGTATGGGCTTTCGTATTGTGAGGAGAAGAACTGCCTTTCCTCGGGAGTAGAAAGTACGGGAGGCAATTGGTACAGATCTCCCACCCAAAACATTGGAACACCTCCAAATGGTTCGCTGGAACGCAGGCTGGCTCTTAGAATGGCATCGATGTGATCCATCAAATCAGCACGAACCATCGAAATTTCATCGATGACGATCCAGCGAAGTCCTTTGAGCAAGCTTCTGCTGACCAGGCGGTAATCTCGCTCCTGTATATAATGGGAGGGTAGCCGGAAAAAACTGTGAATCGTCTGACCTTTGATCTGAATTGCAGCAATGCCTGTGGGAGCGAGGTAGATGACTTTGGCATCCGTCAAATTGCGGAAAACCTGAAGCAAGGTTGATTTGCCACTGCCTGCTTTACCTGTGAGAAAGTAATTCCCGCGGTTCTGGTTTAAGCAATTGAGTACGTAGTGGTGCTCCGCGTCAAGCCTGTAAACGGATTCATCCATCACGGTTCCAGCTTGAGCGTGCAGTAAACGGGAAAGTGATCACTGTAACCGCGGTTGTACAAGTTGCCGGAAAAGCTGCGTTTGGGGTAGTGGCGGTATCTGCCTTGGGATTCCATCATAAATGGTTTTTGAAAGATTCCGTGATCCTCGTAACGCCATCGGCGGCCATTGCTGGGCTTTACGAGGTTTGATGAAATCAGGATCTGGTCAAACAGTCCCCAACTGTCTTCAAAGGCCATGGATCCAAGCCCTTTTTCATAATTTGAGTAAAAGGGATTGAAAAAGCAGGAATCAACCGCTTCATCCGCCCGGAAATAGCTGCAGAGCCCCTTCGTAAGTGACGCATCTGCCGGATTGTCGTTGAGATCTCCCATGACGATGAACAGGGCGTTGGGATCTGTGCCGCGGATTGAATCGGCCAGTCTGCGGTTTACCTCTGCTGCAGCTCTTCTGGACGGGACCGTCGAATGTTCTCCCCCGCGTCGCGACGGCCAGTGGTTTACCGTTAAGAAGGCGCGTTGATTGCCCAGGATGCCTTTCACCAGGAGGATGTCCCGGGTAATGCGCTTGGCGCCATTTACACCAGGAAGGTCAACCGCATGGTTGGTATAAGACAGCAGATGAAAATGGGATGGATCGTAAAGCAGGGCAACGTCAATTCCCCGTAGATCACGGCTGTCCAAATGAGCAATCTTGAATGCCCTCTGGCGCAATGCCGGGTGACGCACGAGGTCTTCCAGTACCTTCCGGTTTTCAATCTCGCAAACCCCCAGAACCGCCAGCGGACGGTCCTTTAGTTCGAGATCCATAGCCCGGATCACCTTGGCCAGCCGGCTCAGTTTGTCGTCGTACTTATCCTGGGTCCAGTTCTTTTCACCGTCCGGTGTAAACTCTTCGTCCTGAATTTCCGGGTCATCGAACGTGTCAAACAAGTTCTCCAGGTTGTAAAAGCCTATACTGATCTTGCTTGTCTGAGATAATAATTTGGTTTCGCAGGCCATCAGGCAAATGGCCAGGATAAGACTTACTTTTGCTGTCATTGAATTTTCGTTACTTTGGCCAGCTTTTCTGCAAATAAAACACCTGATCACGGTTTAAAGCGCACGGGATGCCGTTTAAGTATGTTTTTCTCTCCATTTTTCTGACGTTTTGCATCCATGCAAATCCTTCAGCCCAATCGCTTCGAGGGCAGGTACTGGATAACCACCGGCTGACTCCGGTGCAAAACGCAAACATCAGGGAAGGGGCTTCCATGTCGCCGATTCAGGTGGATTCGGGCGGTTATTTTGAAATTGATGCAAGCGCAATGCCGCCGGTGCTTCACCTGACCATTGGCTCTCCAGCCCACAAAACCTTGGAAATTGATGTTTTTAAGGAGGACTGGGGAATTGGCATCCAGACCTTTTACCTGCTGACAGTGGGAGAACTGGAAGAAATGGTACACGAATCCCTGCAACTCGACGACGATAGCGATGGCGATCTGTCAGGTGACGTTTACAGTTTGCTTGCATCGTCTACCAACCCCTTGATGCGCGCCGTCGGATTTGAATTTAGTGCTTTCCGAACCAAACTCAGGGGCCTGGGAAATGCGTTTGACCAGCTGGGATTCAACGGCTTTTTGCTGAATGACCTTGACTACGGCAGAATCCCTTTTTCCTATTTTTCAGGACTTTCGGTTATCACACGCGCTTCGCGGCAGTATCAGTCTTATCGCGACGATGATTCGGATTTTGGATCCGCGGGGGTGGCACAGTGGATCACCGCAGATCCTTCACTGTACCGAAGTGAATTCTCAGTCAACGCCGCCCTTTCCAACAGGAACTACGAGCATCGATTCGGGTTGCACTATGCGTCGGGCATCCATAAAAACGGAGCAGCCTGGACAGCAGGTGTCAGCAGGCGCTGGTCTGGTGAATCGTTTGTCCCTGGTGCCTTTTACGATGCGTGGGGCGCCTACTTAGGCTACGCAAAACCTCTGGGTGCCGGACATCTGGTCAAGGCCATGTTTGTGTACGCACCCGTATTGCGCGGAAAATCCAGTCCTGCCACTCAGGAAGTCTTCGATCTATCCGGCGATTTGTACTACAATGCTTATTGGGGCTACCAGCTTGGGAAAAAGCGGAACAGCAGGGAGGTGCAGACGTCCGCGCCATTGGCAACGTTCAACCTGGATCTTCAAATCAGTAACAACGCCCGGCTTGAGCTGGGGGTGATGGGCACGTACGCACATCGTTCAGACGGTCAACTCGACTGGAACAATGCACCTGATCCAAGACCCGATTATTACCAGAAACTGCCATCGGCCATCGAGGATATTACTACCGCAGAAAGGGTGCGGCAACGTTGGACATCTGATCCCTCCGTTTCTCAGATCGACTGGGTTGGTCTGTACAACGCGAACTACCTCAATGTAAGAACAATCCAGAATGTCGGCGGTGATTCGACGCTTTCCCTCACGGGCACCCAGGCGGTTTATTTCATCAGCCAGCGAATTTCTGATACCCGCGAATTCGAACATTTCGGAAAACTAAAATGGCAGAATAAACGACACCGCCTTCAAATGCTCTACCGGCTTGAATGGTCGCACAGTGATAACCATCTGCGTCTGGATGACCTGCTGGGCGCTGATTTTGCCCTGGACGTAGAAGACTTCATCGACGATCCGGCAAAACAACACCCGGATATTAGCCAAATGAATCGCGTTGTGCGTGAAGGAGACCAATTTGGCTATCATTATCTGGTACGCTCCGGGCGGTACAGCCTTTATCCCGCATACCAATATTTGGGGAGGCACTTAGACGTTTCGTTGGGCGGTTACTGGCAATACAATGAATTTCAGCGGGAAGGCAAGTTGCAAAATGCCATTTTTCCGACATCATTTGGCAAATCCTCCACCGAGGGAAGCTCGGGATTGGGCGCGAAGGTGCTGGCTACGTGGAAAATCAACGGAAGAAATTACCTGCAAGCCAACATGGCCCTCCAACAGCTACCCAACAGGTTCGAACAAACGTTCGTTAATCCGGAGTGGCGTGGGGATGTGTTCACCAACCTGGCAAAAACGGGTATTGCACTTGGAGACCTCAGTTACTATTACCGCAGCCCTGGGCTGAAATGGCAACTTTCAGCATTTGCGGTGGCCATCGACGATCAGACCGTCAGCAAAAATTTTTATCTCGACGACCATCTTGAGCAGGGTGTCAGCAGCGAACTGGCAGACGGAAGCCTCGTCAACGCGTTTTATACCGGTTTGGATGAACGGCATTATGGCATAGAAGGCAGCATTGAATTGAAGCTCAACTCCCGTTTGCGGGTGCAGGCTGCCGGCATACTAGGGGATTATTTTTACAACAGTCGCCCCACCTTGTGGCTTTTCGATAAATTCAGCACTTCATCGACTCAACATACCATTTATCAGCGCAATTATTATGTGCATGGTACCGCACAGCAGGCCCTGAGCCTGGGCTTGCGTATTGAACTTCCGGGAGGGGGGTTTGCCACCCTCACCGGAAATTATCTCAACAAACACTTCATTGAACTCAATCCCCTTAGAAGGATCCCCGAGGCGGTGGGCGAACTTGATCCGGACTCTGAATTGTTTAGCAACATCATTGCCCAGGAAGAACTTCCGCAAGCGCTTTATCTGAACCTGTTTGCCATTAAATATTTCAGGTGGCTGGGGCAATCTTTTTCTGCTTCGCTCAGCGTCAACAATCTCCTCGATCGCAGAGGACTAAAATCTGGCGGATTTGAACAATACCGCTTCGACTACGAAACCCGGGACCCACGTACCTTCCCATCAAAATATTACCATTTCCAGGGTATAAATTATTACCTGAGTCTAACCGCCCGTTTCTGATATGAATGTGAAAATGCCCAATTCTTACAAACTTACACGATGGATGAGCGCACTGCTCATCGGATTTGCCATTTCCTGTGTGGACCGGGAATTTGATATCCCGCCTCAACCCGTAGCGGAAATTCCCTTTGCTCCCAACGCCACCATTGCCGAATTGAAGGCCCGTTATGTGACAGGCAAATTTGTGACCATTGCCGACGAATTGTTGTTGCACGCCATCGTAGTTGCGGATGACCGCAGTGGTAATTTTTATAAAACCATCGTCATCCAGGATTCTACAGGTGGCATTGAACTCAAACTCAATCGCACAGGCTTGTACGCACAATTTCCGGTGGGCATGAAAATTGGTATCAGGTGCAGCGGGCTTACCATAGGCGATTACAATGGCCTGATCCAATTGGGGCAGGGGACTTATCAGAGTGGCGGCACCACTTCACTTGCCGGCATTGAAGACATTCTTATCGATCAATACATTTATCCCGGTCCCCGTGGTCACCAAATTTCACCCCGGGTGCGAACCGTCAATTCGCTCACCGCCCAAGACCTCAGCACTTTGGTGCAGCTCGAGCATATGGAATTTGTTCGCGGTGAGTTGGGAAAGAGTTTTGCCGATGTTGCCGGACAACGGTCTTCCAACCTGCTGATAACCGATTGCAGCGACAACCAGATCATTTTGCGCACCAGCAATTACGCCGATTTTGCGGCAGAGTTCGTTCCCGAAGGCAATGGAAGCATTACCTGCATTTTGGGAAAGTACCGTACAGATGCCCAGCTTTTCATCCGCGATCTTGAGGACATCCATTTTGACGGCCCCAACTGCCAGTCGTCGGGCGGCAATTTGAAGGAGATGGCCATTCGCGATGTGCGCACCCTTTATTCCGGAGCCACTCTGCAGGCACCCGACTCGACCAAAATCATCGGGACCGTCATCTCAGATCGCGTTGAATCCAATATCACAAGCAAAAACGTAGTCCTCCAGGACGCATCCGCTGGGATTGTCGTTCGTTTTTTGTCGTCCAACACGTTTGACCTCGGAGACCTCGTGGAGCTTGATATATCGCGCCAGGAAATTTCTGAATACCAGGGACTGCTTCAATTGAATAACCTGGATATCTCGCGGGCCAAAAAGCTTGGTACAAACGACATGCAGCCGCGCCGCATTGCAATTGCCGATCTTTTGGCTGATTTTGAGATGCACGAATCAACATTGCTGCTGGTGGAAGATGCGACCATCGGCAAAGCCGGTGGTACCAATTACTCCGGGATCTGCACGCTCACGGACGCAACGGGATCTATAGACCTCTTTACGCAGTCTTATGCATCTTTTGCCGGTATGAGTTTTCCTGTGGGCAAAGTCAGTGTCGTTGGAATTGCCGGGCAGGGTGGAAATTTGCAGGCGAAACAGTTGTCAATTCGCAAGCCAGACGATGTGTCGGGAGGAAGCCAGGGTGGGGCAGAGCTCATCGGCATACTCGACCTGAGACATTCCTATCCTGGATCCACTACTGCAGTGAGTGGAAACAAAATACTGCGTTGTACGGTGATCAGCGATCGCACCCAGGAAAATACAACAGGTCGCAACGCCCACGTCCAGGATCAGACCGGAGGTATAGTGTTGCGATTTACTGCGAATCATACTTACTCGTTGGGCGACTCGATCGAAGTCGATATTTCCGGACAGGAGTTTACCGAATTTCAGGGTCTGCTCGAGATCAATAACCTTCCCTCCGATCGCGTGAAGACGTTGGGCAAAGGCGGGGTGACTCCCAAGACGTTTGACGTCGCGGGCGTCCTGGCCAATTTTGAAGACCTCGAATCTACCCTGGTCCAAATTGAGCAGGTGGGCATCACGAAAGTCAGTGGTGCGACTTATTCCGGAACATGCTTGCTTGAAGATGGGACGGGTCAAATGGATTTATATACCCGGACCGCCGCATTGTTTGCCAACGAAAATTTCCCCGCAGGCAAAGTGCGCCTGGTAGGCATAGTGAATCAGGGCGGCACGGCCATGACCATGCAGATCAGCATCCGCAGTACGGCTGACGTCCAACCCTGAGGTCAAGTGGCCAAATCCGGCAACCCGGAATTTGTCTTCCAGGAGTTTACTCTACTGACGGATGCGGCAGTCTTTCCGGTCACTACGGATTCTATACTGATAGGAAGCTGGGCCCGGCTCGACGGCGTCGAGAGGGCGGTAGACTTTGGATGCGGAAGTGGACTGCTTGCTTTAATGCTTGCACAGCGCTTAACCTCGGGCTTCGAAGTTTATGCATTCGACAGCGATCCCACAAGCGTTTCACTGGCGCAGATGAATTTTGAACGATCATCTTGGGCAAAGGACTTGCATTGTATGCAATGGGACCTTGGCTTTCCAATGGACCAAGGCGTGCCGCTGGAGTATAACAGCCAGGACCTCATCATATGCAATCCTCCTTATTTCAGCCGCAATGTTTTGCCTGCTAGTGGGCACAGGAGGCGAAACCGACACCAGTTGACCTTTACGTTAGAAAATCTGGCGCTACGGGCATGCGATCTCCTGAATTCACACGGCAGGCTGTCTGTCGTACTTCCGCCGTCCGGAGAATCCCAACTTTCCAAGGCGATGAGTAGGTACGGATTCGTATTGCAACGACGGTGTCCTGTAATTCATGCACCTGGAATGCCCGAGTTGTGCTGCCTTGCTGAATACGTTCGCCCGCCGGCTGACTGCGAGTTTTCACATTTGACCTTGTTCGATTTGGAGGGCAATAAAACCCCTGAGTTTGCCCTGTTGACACAGGAGTTTTATCCCTGATTGCCCTGGCTGTGCTGGCACGAGGGGTAATCAGTTCAGGGTGTTATTCGAGGTGCATTTTAGTTAGCTTCATGAACCTTCTCGGTGCTGATGTGAATAAAGCGTCGCAGAAGCAAGACACCCATAAAGCTGAGGCATAAGATGAAACCCACCCATACGCCTGTAACTTCCCATCCCACGACAACACCGAGGAAGTAACCGGCGGGAATTCCCAGGAACCAATAGCAGAGGGTTGTGTACAGCGTTGGCATCCGGATGTCCTGGACACCCCTCAGGATGCCCATGCCTACGGCTTGCAAGCTGTCGCCGATCTGAAAAGCGGCAGCGAGGCAAAACAAAATGGAGGACTGATGAATGACTGCTGACTCCTCAGTGAAGATGCGGGGGATCCAGTTCCGGAAAACGATAAAGCAAACGGCACAAAAGAATCCATAAACCATGGCCAGCTTTAAAGCAGCCATCCCTTCGGAACGCACCCGGCCGGAATTGCCCATCCCGTAGGCTTCCCCTACCCGGATGGAGCCGGCAGAAGACAATCCTATGGATACCATAAAAGCCATCGCGGCCACGGAGAGCGAGATTTGATGGGCCGCCTGCTGCACAGGGCCAAACCACCCGACGACGATTCCAAGGAGAACAAATGCGCCAATTTCACTGCAATATTGCCATGCCGAAGGAAGTGCCAGACGGGCAATCTTGAACTGTGTGGCTTTAACTAACGATCGTTCGATTAAACGGTATTTTGAAAAAGTCGAATTTTTAAAAACATAGATGCCTATGGCCACGGCGACCAGAAGCCTGGCCAACAGCGTGGCGATGCCGGCGCCCTCGAGTCCCAATGCCGGGAACCCAAATTTGCCGTAGATGAAAAGGTAGTTGAGCCCTGCGTTTAGCGGGATGGATGCCAGCGATAACAACATGGGAACCCGGGTATGTTGAAGGCCATCACAGAATTGCTTGATGCTCAAAAAAGCGGTCATGGGTACGATCGACCAGAGCATCCAGTTCAGATAGGGGCGCCCCAGTCTGGCAACTTCGGGATCCTGACGAAGGTGGAAAATGACGTCACCGCCAAGGTAAAATGGAACGACAAGCAAAAGGCTGATCGCCAGATTAAGCACCAGGGCATTGTTGAGCAGGGTACCACAGGCTTCGGGTTTCTGCGAACCGCGTAGCTCGGCGACAAGCGGCGCAATGGCTACGGTAAACCCAATGCATACGACAAAAGGCAAACCGATGAGATTGTTGACCAGGGAGGCTGCAGCCAGGTTGTAATAACTCAACTGACTCACCATGGCGGAATCAATCAGGTTGATGGCCATTTGTGACAAGTTTCCGAGAATGATGGGAAATGCCAGGTGAAGCAGCGCTTTGTTTGTAGGGTTCAGATCGGGGAAATAAGGCAGATGAATAAAAAAAAATGGGTTTGCCGTTTAGTTCGAGCCGGCAAACCCACAAAAATAGGTAAGGTATTCGATGTCAGGGCTTAGTTCGCCCCGCTGCTTTCCGAGATGATTCTTTTAGCAAGATTGAGTATCGTTTCGTCTTCAATGTGGACGATGCCGCCGTTGGGACCAGGCTGTATGTGATTCCCCGTATTTTCAAGGTGATGTGCGCCAAAATAATTCCGCACCGTTTGTTCGTCTAGATTGAGTTCCTCTGCAATGCGTTTGATGCTGCCAGTAGGCAGGTTGTGTTTGATCTGTCTGAGCTCGTCTAAGGTGAGGTTCATAAGGTATGAGATTTTGGTGAGTAATTGTGCATCCGGTTTTCGCGATGAATGTAGTACGACATTGGATGATCTACAAATATTCTAAACAAAAAAATTTCAGAAAAGATTGCGCAAGGTGCCAGAAGCTGATCTTTTGCCGGTGTTACAATGCGGAATGGGAGCGCCCGGCAAACCATAGACCTCAACAACCGGGGCATTAGGGCAATTGTAAAATTTTCAAAATCAAGGCAATGTAGATGAAGAGGCAGGCATACAGCGCCTTCTTGCCAGAGTAAGCCACTGGGGAAAAAGCGAGGGTCGAAGGAAGAAGGCCTAGAGGAAATTCTCCACGGGATGATAGGGCAGACCGAAAGCTTCAGCCACGCCGCGATAAACGACCTTCCCGCGAATGACATTCAAACCCAGTGCCAATGGTTTGCTGTCCTGACAAGCTTTTTGCCAGCCTTTGTCTGCAAGTTGGATGGCAAAAGGCAATGTGGCATTGGTGAGCGCCAGGGTAGAGGTAAAGGGCACGGCGCCAGGCATATTGGCTACACAGTAATGGACGACCTCATCGATGATAAAAATGGGGTCGTCGTGGGTGGTTGGACGGCTGGTTTCCATACACCCACCCTGGTCGATGGCTACATCCACGAGCACCGTTCCGGGCTGCATGGTGGCGAGCATATCGCGCGTAATCAGGCTGGGGGCTTTTGCTCCCGGGATGAGGACCGCACCGACAATGAGATCGTGTGTGCGGATGAGGTTGCGTATGGTGAGCTCGTTGGAATACATCGTACAGACGTTGGAGGGGAGTACGTCGGCCAAATAGCGCAACCTGGGTAAGTTGACGTCGAGTATGGTTACCTGGGCGCCCATGCCGGCGGCCATTTTTGCTGCCTGTGTGCCGACAATTCCGCCTCCGAGAACCAGTACTTTAGCCGGGGGTACTCCCGGTACACCTCCGAGCAGGATACCCTTGCCCTTTTGTGGCTTTTCCAAAAATTTGGCTCCCTCCTGGATTGCCATCCTGCCCGCCACTTCCGACATGGGTATCAGCAATGGCAAACTGCGGTCGGGAAGCTCCACGGTCTCGTAGGCAAGGCATACAGCACCGCGGTCGATCATCGCCCTCGTCAATGGTTCGTAAGAGGCAAAGTGAAAATAGGTAAAGATCAACTGATCGGGCCGGATCAGGCGGTATTCAGATTCTATGGGCTCTTTGACTTTGACGATCATTTCAGCCCGCTGGTATACTGACTCCAGGTCTGATAGGATGGAGGCGCCCGCCTCCTGGTACATCTGATCGGAAAAACCACTGCCATCTCCGGCAGTCGACTGTACAAACACCGTGTGGCCACGCTTACACAATTCCAGCGCGCCGGCTGGGGTGAGGGCAACGCGATTTTCGTTGCTCTTGATTTCCTTGGGTACACCAATGATCATGTTGGGATTGGTTGAAACGGGGCGAAATTACAACAGAAGCGCATATGGCCATCTCCCCAAAAAAAGATAGCCCGTATACGGTTATACGGGCAAATCTTCATTTAATAACCAAAACTCAAAACTCGATGATTGTATCCCAATAACCGTGCCAACTTTGAGGCAAACGGGTCGATTCTCCAAACGTTTGTTACTTATGGCGAAGCCCTAATTTGGGTGGGCCATAAATAAAAATGCTCGTGACGTTTCACGAGCAAAAACGAATTTTACATTTAATAACCAAAACTTACACAGTACAAATGTAATATAGTTGATGATATAATTACATATGTATATAGCTTTTTAATAATTGTTTATATAGATTTATAATATATAATGTGTAAATAATTAATAGATAATATAATACATATATTAATTAATAATTATAGATTAAAATATTTTATTTTGTTTAGTCGGTTCTCCCCGCTCTTTCCGGTTTCGGTGGGTTCCTTCCTCCTCGTCAACCGTGGTAAAACAGATCCGGGGGCAGCTCCCGGCCGGGAGAAACGTTGGCCGCCAAGGTGCGGACGGCTGCTTCCCCTTTTGTACCCAGATTTCGGGTATAGCTGTTGACATAGAGCGCAATGTGCTTGCGGATGGCTTCGTCGTCCATTTCTGCGGCATGGCGGCGAATGAAGTCCTCCAGGGCATTCCCTCCACATTGAGCAAGGTCGATGCTCAAAGACAGTCCGGACGCCACCAAAGCTTTGCTAGATTCCGGCAGACTGCGCCGGATGGCTATCAGTCCAAGTGGTATCGGGGTACCACTCCTGCGGGTCCAGATTTCTCCGAGGTCGGCCACCAGGCTTAGACCTTTAGCGGCATAGCTGAAGCGGGTTTCGTGGATGAGGACACCGGCGTCTGCAGCCCCGGAGAGCACCGCTTCTTCAATCTCTGAAAACCGCACATATTCAATATTCTCAACTCCCGGATAAACAGAGTGGAAGAGGTAACTCGCCGTAGTATCGGCTCCGGGCAGCGCAACGCGCCAGCTCCCCCGGCCTGTAATTTCAGGAGATTTTGCAACGAGCAGAGGACCGCAATCATCGCCAAGAGCAGCACCGCAGTGCAGCACCTGGTAGGCATCTGCCATGCGCGGAACCATAACAGCGCTGATTTTGATCAGGTCATGTCCGCCCCTCACTGCAAGCGAATTCAGTTCCTGGATGTCGCAAAAATCAACCGTAGACAGGTCTGGAGCGGGTTTGCCAGTCAGTCCGAGCAACCATGGACCAAATACATGGGTGTCGTTGGGGCAGGGAGAAATCGCTACTTTTAAGCTTGATAACACGTTGTATGGACCTCGATCAACAGACGATTTATGAAGACAACCACTTGCTTATCGTAAACAAGCCAGTTGGGCTGCTGTCGCAGGGTGACCATACGGGAGATCCCAATTTGTTTGACCTGCTCAAAGCCCACCTCAAAAGTAAATACCAGAAACCGGGAAATGTTTACCTCGCCCTGATACACCGGCTGGATCGTCCGGTAGGGGGGCTCATCATCTTTTCTAAGACCTCCAAAGCCGCTGAGCGTCTACACAAGATGATGTTGCAGGGAGCAATTGCCAAAAAATACCTGGTCGTTTGCGAGGGTTATCCCGGTTCGGATCAAGGGGATTGGCAGCACTACATCGAAAAGGACGAGAAAAAGAATAAAAGTCGGGTATTCGCGACGCCAAGAGAAGGGGCAAAGCGCTGTGCACTGCATTATCAAGTTTTGGCAAACGTCGATAACAGGTCGCTGTTGGAGATAGTGCTCGGTACGGGCCGGTCGCACCAGATACGTGCCCAATTGGCATTTGAATCCTGCCCCATCGTAGCCGACTCTAAATACGGGGCGGGTCGACGAGAATCGGGAAACTCCCTGGCGCTCTTTGCCTATTCGCTTGATTTTGAGCATCCTGTAACCCATGAACCCCTCAGCCTCCGCGTCTATCCCGAAATTGGGACGATTTGGAGGCCATTCACCGGCTTTTTTCCGCGATCTTCGTCCTGATTGGCAAAGCCTTGACAACCATATTATTGCGTTGGTGGCGAGCCGGTTTCGACGCTCGAGGGGTGAACTTTGGCGTCGGGCACTTCGCAATTCGCGTATTTTTGCACCGTAAGAGTTCACGACCAGCTCCCGTTGAATCCCCCAGGGCAGAAATGCAGCAAGGGCAGATGGTCGAGCGGTGCGATGGGCTCTTACATTTTCTGCCAAATTCCCTCCAATGAAATTCTTTATCGACACGGCCAAGATCGAACACATCCAGGAGGCCAAAGACCTTGGGATACTCGACGGTGTAACCACCAATCCAAGCCTCATGGCCAAAGAAGGGATCACCGGACGGCAAAATATTTACAGGCATTACCGGAAAATATGTGACCTGGTATCCGGAGACGTAAGCGCTGAAGTCATTTCGACGGATTACAAGGGAATGCTCAAGGAGGCCAGGGCTTTGTCTGAAATAGCCGAGAACATCGTAGTGAAGATTCCCATGATCCGGGATGGCGTACGTGCAATCAGCACCCTTACGGGTATGGGCATCAAAACCAATTGCACCCTGGTGTTCAGCGCCGGTCAGGCCCTGTTGGCTGCCAAGGCCGGTGCGACCTATGTTTCTCCCTTCATAGGAAGGATTGACGACACCAGTTGGGATGGCATGCAGCTTATCTCCGACATTTTCGATATTTTTTCGCTCCAGGCGTTTGAAACGGAAATTCTGGCAGCCTCCATCAGAAATGGCTTGCACATTGTGGAGGCGGCGAAAGTCGGTGCCGACGTAGTCACCTGTCCCCTGGATGCAATCCTGAGCCTGCTGAAACACCCCCTCACCGATTCCGGCCTTCAGAAATTCCTGGAAGATCACCAAAAAGCGCAGACTGACGCACTGTCCAGAAGCTGAAACATTTGATGCTTCCTGATGGGTTCCCCAACAGCCGGCCCTTCCAGAACACAATCTGGAGGCAAAATTTGGGGCATCTCGAATGCCTTCTATTTGATGCCAAATTATAAAGAGCTATCTCTTTTCACAGCGTGAAATGAAGAGCCAAAAGCATTCAATGGGTCAGTCGGGGTTGACGCCCTGCATCGCGTCTCGACTGCTCTGAATTCAATTCCGTTCTCTGGCCTTTAGCTGGACGCCATGACTCCAGGGCGGGAAATGCAGATGGCTGGTTTAAAGCCGACAGGCTGGGGGAGAAGCCTGGTATGTCAGGTTAGCATCCTTACTGGCAGTGCAAATCAATGCGTTCAGATAAAACGCGTGGGCTCTGGTGGCCGGCCCGGTCGGTTAGGTAAGCGCTAAAGCGAAGGCTGTCCGTGGGATATTGCGGCGGAGCACTACAAGGGGGGATGTTATCCGGAAACAGGCAGCAGGTTGTGAACACCAATAAACGCAGACTGCCTTTTTGAGCCGATCCTCCGGATGGAGGCAGGTCCGGCAATTTAAACGCATTGTGCAGATTGCCTGTGCGCTCATCCCATAGATATACATCTGCGGAGGGATCTCCGCTGCCAAAACCCAGGTCCCCGTCACCGTCTTCGAAGTCAAACATCAGCCACAGCGAATCCTGGTTCAGGTCACCCTGACGCAGGACGGTTTTGCTGGCGCCTTTGTAAACCAGTACGGGGATGGCATCACCCGTGCCCGAGGGCTCACAGCTAAACAACAACCCGAAAAGAAGCAGCAGAAGGGCCATAGTTTGGTTCTGCCGTACATTGCATCGGAAAGTGCGCATAATCGTGAATATAGCAGCATTTGAAGATAAATTATTGCATTCCAGCGGCCAAAATTTCGACGAGCTTGCACTTGAACTCTTCCGTTGGCAGGCTGCAAACAACCCCGTTTACCGTGAATACCTGGGTTTGCTCGACGTCTCTCCGCTAAACGTCGATTCCGTAGAGGAAATCCCTATGCTTCCCGTTGAAGCCTTCACACTCAGAGACGTCAAAACGGGCTCCTGGAAAGAGGAAACGACTTTTTTGTCGAGCGGCACGACCGGTACCGTACCAGCAAGGCACGCGGTTCGTTCAATCGGGTGGTATCACCAGATCGCACAGCGGTGCTTCAAAGAGCGGTTTGGAGAAGTGCAGGGTTATGAACTCTTTGCACTGCTTCCCGGCTACCTCGAGCGGCCTAACGCATCGCTGGTGGAAATGCTCACCCATTTCGTCATGGCAGCAGGAAGGGAACCGGAGGAGGCATTTTTTATCCGGGACTTTGAAGGATTGGCCAAGTCTCTGCAGCAAATCGGTAAGCATGGCTCACAAAAGATGCTCTTTGGTGTGCGGTTTGCGCTGCTCGACTTTGTCGAGCAATTTCCGGATTGCTGCGAATCGCTTTGGATCATCGAAACCGGAGGGATGAAGGGTCGCAAGCGGGAAATGACAACCAGAGAATTTGCCGCTTCCGTAAAACGTCATTTCGGGGATGTGCGCATGTTTTCCGAATACGGCATGACGGAAATGACCAGTCAGGCCTATTCAGAAGAGGGATCTGGTTTTGAGCCCGGACCAACAATGCGTTTTTTAGTGGAAGATCCTTTCGTTCCCGGGAAGCCGGCAGAATTGGGTCAACGGGGACGCGTGCTGGTCATTGACCTCGCGAATCTGCATACCTGCGCATTTCTGCGCACGGGTGATATGGGCATACTGCAGGCAGACGGAAAACTGGAAGTGCTCGGAAGAGCTGACAACGCCGAACTCAGAGGCTGCACCCTGATGTATGACGAATCGTAATGGAACTACGGCATCATAAAGCCTTCCGCGATCCAGCTCGCGAGCAACTCCCGGTTGCGGGGTACTAAAATGCGCTGGCGATCCTCGGGGTTGTGGATGTTTGCAAGTTCGATAAATATGGGCTCCGGCTTGGAATTGCGCACGACATACAACGGACGTGCGCTGACGGTGCCATCATACTCGCGCGATTTGCGGTAAACCTGATACTTTTCTTCGAAGATTTTCTGAATATCAACCGCTTTGTTTTTGCTGTCTGCACTTTCGGACTGGTAGTAAAAGAATACGTCCTGCCGGTTGGTCTCACTCTGGGCGTCAATGTGAATGGACACCATCCACTGCTTTGTAAAACCTTTTTTGCGGTATTTTTCAAACAGACCGTTGACCTTCGAAATGCCCTGGCGCAGTCGTTTTTTCTGGCTGGAATGGATTTTGTGACCTCCAAAAAGTTTCTCGTCCGTGTCGCAATCCAGGTAAGTTTCATCGCGAATGCCGTCGTTTTTGTCCTCCACAATGACATATACCCGGGCACCCGCCTCCATGAGCTTTCTGGCAAGACGCAAGCTGACGTCGTAAGCGTATTCGTCTTCACAGATGGTGTAGTGGCCGTCGACGTTTTTGGCCATGGCTCCGGGATCGGGACCTCCATGGCCCGGAACGATGTAAAACACCTGGTTATTAAGCGATTCATTCAATAGTTCTACACGGGAGTATCCATCACCAAAGAGCGGGACATCCAAAAGGGTAGTTGAGACCTTGCGGGCACTGCCGAAACTCATGCCGGCAGTAATGGATTCCGGTGCCGCTAATGCAATTTCTTCCGGACGCAGCCTTCTCTCTGCCACAGGGTCCATCAGAGAAACGCTTCCTCCAACACCGGCAATCAAATACCGCTCTCTGCTGTCCACATCCGGATCCTGTGGGCGTTTTGCCAGTTCTTCCCTCCGGGCGGATGCTTTCTTTGATTTGACCTTGGTTTCTGCGTGGGTATTAGAGACAAGGAGATCAGGTGGAGCGCCCTGATCCCAAGCTTTTAAAACTCGCTCGCTGCGCGGGATATAAACTTTGCCTTCTCTGCTGAGTTCGGACCGCAGACCTAAAGATTTTCGGAAGGAATCGTTAAAGCGCTCGATGCGCTTCGCCTTGTCGTAATCGGAAATTCCCGTACTCGAGCGGATGCTCCTCCCGTCATAAGGGGAAACATCCATGGGAAGCTGGTACTTTTTGCCAGCAACCAGGCTCTGTCCTGATCTGAGCTTGTTAAGGCGAAAGAACAGCGTTACGTTATTGGGGTCTTCGAGCAAATGATGCCGTCGCAACAGGGCGTAGACGCCTTCACCCTTTCCTGCTTCGGCGACGTAAGGCCTGGTCTTGGGTTTTGGACCGGACTTTGCCGTGACATAACCGGCTGCCAGGCAGAGGAACAAAGTAACCGCAATGCGAATGTTGACCATGTTGCGATGGTTTGTGGAAGGCAAATATATTACGATTAATCATAATTTGTAAATTATTATTTTATAAATCTATACACATTATAAAAAATAATTATATAAACCCTTTATTTACAATGTAACTTTGCGGGAATGCAATTCCCGCAGCTCATCCGAAAGGAAATCCTGGCCGAATGGCGCAACCCTTCCCAATTGGGTGGCCTGCTCAGTTTTTTAGCCGGGGTCTGTTTCCTTTGCTATTTCTTTTCAGGTGATGTCCATCCGGCACAATGGAACTTGCTGTTCTGGATCGTCTACCTCTTTCTCAGTTTCTTCGCCTCCGCACGGATGTATGAAGAGGACAACATCCGGTATCGCTTCTACACGAGCCAGCTCGTTCGCCCGCTCCTGCTTTTCGCCGCCAAACTGGGTTACTTGTGGGGTTTGCTTCTCCTGCTGAGCTGGGTATTGCTCAATCTTTTTAGTGCATTGCTGCCCGTTCCAGGTACAGGAGGGCCGGGATGGTTATTGCTGCTTGTCCTGGTCAGTGCGGGATTTGCCTGCCTGGGATGTTTTACCTCCCTTCTCTCAAGCTATGGCCAATCGAGACAAATGCTGGTAATTGTGATCTCCCTGCCACTGTGTTTTCCTTTGCTGGGTTCTGCTTATGCTGCTTCGCTTGAATTGCTCACGGGAGGCGAAGCCTGGCTGGCCAAACTCATTCCAGTGTTGGCCATCGACCTGCTTACCTTGGCTATGGCCACAATCCTTTTACCTTTGAGCTGGAAAGGCTGAACCATGTTCCTGAAAAAATTTTGGTGGAAACTGCTTGCAGCAGCGTTGATCCTGGTCGTGCTCAACCGGGGATTGCTCACCCCCTTGAAGCATGGGATCGTCGACCTGAGTCCGACGCGCGTTCAGGCAGGAACGACAGCGGGTATTGAAGTAATTGCCTACAACAGCCACTATGATCGCGACCCGGCGGCCGTGCGCGCTTACCTCAGACCGCATCGGCCGGCCAGTCCTCACCACGAGGGCGAACTGTTACTTGCCGCCTCTTCAGTTGAGGTCCAGTCGGCAAACCGGTTGCGCCTGAAATTTGATCTGCCTGCTTTCCTTCCAGATCCCCAAAAACTTGCCGCGTTCAGCCTCATCGTCGACTCACCCGGCGACGGCCCGGCGGTGATTCCCGGCAAACTCATCATTGGTCAGGACAGCATCCGTGAAGAAGACGGTGTGCGCGCCTGGACCTCCAGGGAACATCCGGAATTTAGTGAGCGGCGCAAACACTGGTTTCCCTACCGGAACATTCTGGTTGAGACGATCAGGAACACGTTTTTCCACGTCAGCCTGTGGTTTGCCATGTTCCTTTTATTGGCGCTATCGGTTTATTACAGCGTTCGATACCTGCGACATCCCATTGCCGATTATGACCTGAGGGCTTTTGCCCTGGTGCGCACCGCCATGCTCTTTGGATTGCTGGGATGTCTGACCGGCTCACTTTGGGCCCGTTACACCTGGGAGACCTGGTGGACGACGGACATCAAACTCAATATGGCGGCCCTTACTCTGTTGATCTACCTGGCGTATTGGGTTCTCCGACTTTCGATTGAAGATCCCGACCGCAGGCGTCGCATCAGCGCAGCGTACAATGCTTTTGCCCTGGCAGCCGTGATCCCTCTCATTTTTGTCCTTCCACGGCTGACCGACAGTTTGCATCCCGGAAGCGGAGGCAATCCCGCCATCGGGGCAGACGATATGGACAATGCCCTGCGCATGGTCTTTTATCCTTCCGTTTTGGGATTTATGCTCCTCGGCTTATGGCTGGCAAGCCTGCTTTACAGGGTGGAGCGCTTGGAAGCATGGCACGAAGATGGTGAGAATATTTTTTGAAATATTACGTTCTTTGGAAATTATGGGAGAATTTCGCGCCGGATTTTGATGGGCACCTTCCTCCTGACCGGCATACGGGCGATGACCTGGCTGATGTCTGCAACTTCGGCAAACGAACCTGCAGACTTCATGCGACAGACGGGCAAAATTTACGTCGTTTACGGGGTGCTTAGCCTCATTTTTATCGGCATTGTGACCTTCCTCTTTCTCCTAGAACGCCGAATCAGCAAACTGGAAAAAAAGACAGACCATGAGTAAAGCGAACGCCGAATCTTTTCTGGGTAGCGTAAACCGGAATTTCGACAAAGCCGCCACCTACACAGAACTCCCCAAGGGCATCCTCGAGCAAATCAAGGTGTGCAATGCCGTGTATGAAATGAAGTTTCCCGTTCGCATAGGCGACGAAATACAGGTCATTCATGCATTCCGGGCACAGCACAGCCACCACCGCTTGCCAACAAAAGGCGGCATTCGCTATAACGAGCACGTCGATAAGGAAGAGGTTGAGGCGCTGGCCGCACTCATGACCTACAAATGCGCCATCGTCGATGTGCCATTCGGCGGGGCCAAGGGCGGTGTTAAAATCAATCCAAAGCTTTACAGCGAATACCAGCTGGAGCGCATCACCCGGAGATATACCACGGAATTGATCCGTAAAAATTTCATAGGACCGGGCATAGACGTTCCTGCCCCGGATTACGGAACCGGCTCGCGGGAAATGGCCTGGATTTATGATACTTACCTCAGCTTCCGCGGGGGTGACATCGATGCCGCCGGCTGTGTCACCGGTAAACCCATCAATCAAAACGGAATTCGCGGAAGAACGGAGGCTACCGGGCGTGGCGTTTATTATGGCTTGCGCGAGTTGTGCGACACCGCAGAAGCCATGAAACGCGTAGGCCTGCCGCTGGGCATTGCGGGCAAGACCGTAGTGATCCAGGGTCTTGGCAACGTGGGTTCCTACACCGGAAGCATCATGCAGCTGGAGGGTAAAGCACGCATCATTGCCGTCAGCGAATACGAAGGGGCAATTTATAGGGAGGAAGGCATTGATTTTGAAGAGTTGCTCCGTTACAGGGCATCCAACAAGGGTAGCATCATCGGTTTCCCTGGAACCACAGCGCTCTCCTCGCGGGAAGCCGCCCTCGAGTTGGAATGCGATATCCTCGTTCCCGCCGCACTCGAAAACCAGATTACTGAAGAAAACGCTCCCAGGGTCAAAGCCAAAATCATCGGCGAGGCCGCCAATGGTCCCGTGACATCAGGCGCTGAGGAAATCCTGCTCAAAAAGGGAGTGCTCATCGTGCCCGATATGTACCTCAATGCAGGCGGGGTGACGGTTTCCTATTTTGAATGGCTCAAAAACCTCTCCCATATGCGCTTCGGCCGCATGGAAAAGCGGTTTGATTCCAATACGTATTCCAATTTTGTCGGGCTCATCGAAAAGCTCACACAGCAGAGCATAGGGGAGCGCGAGCGCGAATTCCTCACCCGGGGCGCCGACGAGATCGACCTGGTACGCTCCGGCCTGGAAGAGACCATGGTGACCTCTTTTCAGCAGATTTGGGAGACGTTCCGCCAAAATCCAAAAATCGACGGACTCCGCAGCGCGGCTTTCGTCACTGCACTGGATAAGATTTCCAACGATTACGCCAACCTCGGGATCTTTCCATAGAAGGCCAGCGAAAAATATTTTTTTTATTTTTCGCTATTACCCAAAATATAATTCTAATTTTACCGTTATTTTGTAAACGGTTCAAACTTTTATTTTATTATGGCAGACAAACTGGATAAAATAGACGTTCGCATTCTCAACTTCCTACAGGAAAATAGCAAGATCACTAACCTCGAACTGAGCAGAAAGATCGGACTTTCTCCTGCACCAACCCTGGAGAGGGTGAAAAAGCTGGAGCAGATGCACATCATTGAGAGTTATCACGCCAAGATCAACCCTCACAAGGTAAACCTCACCATCAGCACTTTTGTGCTGATCAATCTGGCTTGGCACATTCCCGGTGCTATGGACAGCTTTGTCAGCAAGATCAAAGAGATTGATGAGATCACCAATTGCTATGTGATCACCGGAGATGCAGACATCCTGATGCGCGTTGTATGCAAAGACATACAGGCATATGAAGACCTCCTGTTCCGCAAGCTTTCGCAGATCAAGGAGGTCGAAAGGCTAAAAACGCTTATGACTCTCTCTGTCGTTAAATCATCTGACAAACTGCCCATTCGCCTGGAGGATTTGGACTGATTGCACGTTCAGTTCTCCTATGCTTTAGTCTGATGGGATTCTCAAGTGGCATGCTCTGGAAAGTCTCCGGAAGGCAATCATCTGAATCCTACCTATTTGGAACGCTGCACGTGCGCAGCGACAAGATGGATGCCAGCTTTCCTGCATTGGAGCAGCGGCTATTTCAGTGCGAGCGTTTCGCAGCAGAAATTGATGTAGATGCAATTTCCATTACGGATGCCAAGCTGTTTTTTCATATGCCATCGGGGCAGCGCTGGACTGAATGCCTGACGGGTCCCAAATTGCAAAAACTGATGAAAAGGGCCGAACGCTCGTTCGGAGTTGACTTGCGTGCTCATGAGCATACATACCCTTTGCTGCTCGCTCACCGGATACTCGCAAAAGGTGCAGGACTTGACGAACAGGGAGGACTTGATCTCAGGTTGTGGACGGTTGCAAAAGAGAAGGGGCTGGAGTGCTTTGGGCTCGAAGAACTTTCAGAACACTTTGGCGCCCTCGCACAAATTCCCATACGACGGCAGCTTGACTGGCTGGATGAATTGCTCAGGGAGCCTTCTGTCGCCAGAAAGCGGGTCTTTCGCCTCATTTCGAAATATGAGGCTGGCGACCTTGCTTATGTTTACCGTTGGAGCAAACGCATGCTGGGACCGGATCGGAAGCACATGCTCTATGAGCGGAATAATATTATGTTTCAAAAAATCCTTCAAACAATCGATGCCGGTCCCTGTTTCTACACCTGTGGTGCCGCCCACCTTTATGGTGGCTATGGCTTGCTCCGCAAACTGAAACATGCCGGTTATCGCCTGACAAACTATGTTATCTGACATGAAGATCCCCAATGCCCGTCTCCAGCATTTTGTTTTGATTGTGGTCATGCTCATTGCCCTGAGCAAGGCAGGCAAAGCACAGGCGCTTGAAAATTACACCCTGAGCGGCTACGTCAGGGAGTTTGGTACCGCAGAGACCATGATTGGGGTAAATATCTTTTTGCGCGATAAACCGCAAGTGGGAACCGTCAGCAATCTCTACGGATTTTATTCCATTACCTTGCCCAAAGGCCGGTATGACATCGTATTCTCTTACGTCGGTTATGCACCGGTCGTCCTGGAACTCAATTTGGAAAGACATACGGTTAAGGACATATCCCTCTCTGAGGGCATTGAAATGCAGGAAGTCGTAGTTTCCGCAGAAAACGTCAGGAGGAATGTCGAAGATGCTGAGATGGGTACCATAGACATGAAGATGGAAACCGTAAAAAAATTGCCTGCCCTTTTCGGAGAGGTGGATCTCCTCAAGTCGCTTCAGTTGTTACCTGGAATTTCGTCGGCTGCGGAAGGAACTGCCGGTATTTACGTCCGCGGCGGAGGTCCTGATCAGAACCTCGTATTGCTCGACGAAGCCATCGTTTACAATACCGGACATCTCTTTGGGTTTTTCAGTGTCTTCAATTCAGATGCCATCAAAAACACCACACTGATCAAAGGAAGCATACCAGCCCAGTATGGAGGCCGCATTTCTTCGGTCATTGATGTGCAAATGAAAGAAGGTAACGACCAGGATTACGTGATAGAAGGTGGGGTGGGTCTCATTTCCAGCAGGCTTACCGCCCAGGGGCCCCTTTCACAAGGGAAAAGCACGTTCATCCTCTCCGGCCGGCGCACCTATGCACTCGACCTTGCGAGACCTTTTATCAATAAAACCAAATTCGAAGGAACCAACTACTACTTTTACGATCTCAATGCGAAGGTCAATTACCGGTTCAGTCCGCGAAACCGCCTTTTTCTTAGCGGGTATTTCGGACGCGATGTATTCCGTTTTCAGAATGTCGAACGCGACTTTTTACTTGAGCTTCCTTACGGCAATGCTACAGGTACCGTAAGATGGAATCACCTGTGGAGCGATAAATTGTTTTCCAACGTATCGCTGATCACCAACAACTACGATTTCAGATTGTCGGGAGGGCAGGAAACCTTTCGATTTAATGTAAATTCCGGCGTCCGCAACTTCTCGTTGAAGACGGACGTTGACTATTACCCGAGTCCTAAACATCAGTTGAAATTCGGCACGCGTTACACCTTTCACAAACTGACCCCGAATGTCGTAAACGCAACCAACGGAGAGATCGATTTCTCTACGGACTTCAAGCCCAAATACGGTCATGAACTTGAGCTGTATGCTGCAGATGAGTGGTCTCTACCTTCCGGGATCAAACTCAATCTGGGAATGCGGATGTCAGCATTTGCCCATGTTGGACCATACTACTCAACCATACAATTTAAAAATTTTGAATCAGGAGAATGGGTAAAGACCTACGTTCACCCTGAACCTCGAGTGTTGATGACCTGGCCCGTCGACAGGCAATCTTCTGTAAAGGCTGGGATCGCGAGAACGACGCAATACATTCATTTGGTGAGCAATTCCGGCAGCACCCTTCCGGCAGATGTATGGGTGCCAAGTACGGAACGCGTGAAACCCCAGTTGGGAACACAGTATGCCGTCGGTTACTTCCGCAATTTTTTCGACAATGCACTGGAGACCTCGGTGGAGGTGTATTACCGCACGATGGACAATCAACTCGACTACCGCGAAAGTTACGTGGAAAATTTCAGCGCCGACATCGAAACGGAATTTGTTTCGGGAAAGGGCAGGGCATATGGGATGGAATTGTTTCTTCGCAAAAATAATGGGCCCATTACGGGGTGGCTGGGCTATTCACTTACCCGAACGGAACGTTGGTTTCCTGAAATTGAGAATGGCCGGGTATATCCCGCCGTTTATGACAGGCCGCACGACCTCTCGCTGGTCGTCAATTGGTCATTTTCAAAAAATTGGGACCTGTCTGCGAGTTTTATCTACGCAACGGGTAAAGCCTATACTCCGGTCAAAAGCCTGTTTTTTATTGAGGGGAAAGCAACCGTAGAATATGCTCAGCGCAACAGCGACCGGCTCAAAGACTACCATCGGATGGATCTGTCACTGGTTTACGAGAAGAAGTCCAAGTTGAATAAACCTTTCCATTCGAGCTGGGCGTTCAGCATATACAACGTATACAACCGGAAGAATCCTTTTTTCTCCTATTTTGATTTTTCTTCCAACGTACTTTCAGGCTCGGTATCGGCCAAGGCATACGAGGTCACCATTTTTACCATCATCCCTTCTGTTACCTGGAATTTTTACTGGAACATCAGCAAAAAACAATATGCAGAATAATCAGGTCAAGATATTGTTGCTGGCAGCTGCCGGCATTTTCTCCTCCTGTGAGGAGGAAGTATCTCCGGGAAGCCGTTTTTACGAAAGGCAACTCGTAGTGGAGTGTTATCTGGAAGCAGGAAATGAATCGCTGCCTCCATATTGCATTCTCACCAACTCGCTGGCTTTTGACAGTCTCCAGAGTGAGGATCTCGTTTCGAGCTTGTACGTTCGAGGAGCAGAAGTTATCGTGTCAGATGGGACCCGAAACGTTTCGCTGCAAGAGTTTTGTCTGAACGACTTGCAGGAACCTTTCCGCTCGGAGATTTTGTCACAACTGGGCTACAACCCGGATAGTGTGCAGGTGGATTTTTGTGCTTACATCGACATCTCCAGGGAACTCGATCTGGCAGAGGGCAAGTCTTATGCTCTTGAAATCCGAAGCGGTCAAACTGTATATAAGTCTGCTGCCGTCATGCCCGCTTCAAGCCCCATCGACAGCATTTGGTTTGAAAAACCACCGGGGCGCAATCAAAACGACAGTTTTGCCCAACTCTTCTGCATCATTGAAGACAATCCCCTGGCTGCAGACTACTATCGTTACTTTACTGCAGGCCAGGGAGAACCCCTGATACCCAACCTGAATTCTGTGACGGACGATGTGTTTTTTAACGGGAAGAGCTTCGAGTTTTCCCTGGCCAAGGCCCGCGATCCCGATGAAGAGTTTGGCGACAACACAGGCTTATACCGCAGGGGTGATTCAATCCGCATCAAATGGTGCAACCTTCCAAAAGAGCACTACGAGTTCTGGAACGCTTTGGAGGCAGGCAGGACCCGGCAGGGGCCTTTTTCGGCATACGTGCGGGTTCCGGGAAATGTTCCCGGAGCGCTCGGCATTTTTGGCACCCAGCATTGCATACATTACACCGCATACGTTCCAAAGTAATTTTTACTATGTCTGAATCAAAGATTATTTCCCTTCGCGTAGACCTCGACGACGCACAGGTGCCTGAAAAATTTGCGTGGCGCGTGGACGAACTCCAGGAAGAGTGGATTGAGGCAAAGGCCTTCATGCTCTCGGTATACGAATCCGGCTCCGGCGATGTCATGAAAATGGATCTGTGGGCAAAGGAGTTTTTTATTGAGGATATGAATCGACTGGTCTATTTTAGCCTGCAGTCGATTTGTGATGCGTACTTTCGGGCAACCAGCAATGCCGAACTCTCCAATGAATTCCGCTCATTTGTTGAGCATTTTGGCCGACGTACCGGCTTGGCTGAACCCCCGAATGGGTAGGGGTTTGCAAATGTCACAGACAACGGGAAGGGCCCCGAATTGCCTGCTAAATCGCAACCCGTTCTGGGTGGGTGTAGATGTTGGCTCTGTCTTTACGCAAAAAGCCAACCAGCGTCATTCCAAACGTTTCTGCAGTTTCGATGGCCATACTGGAGGCGGCGCCAATGGATGCCAATACGGCACATCCGATCATACACGCTTTGTGAACCAGTTCAAAACTCGCCCTGCCGCTCACAAGGATTACCTGATTGGATACAGGAACTAACGAACGTTCGTGAGCCATTCCGCACAATTTATCCATGGCATTGTGTCGTCCTACATCTTCTGCATGCAACTGGATATTTCCTCCGGTGTCAAACAGAGCACAACCGTGAATTCCTCCGGTCTGCCGGAATGCTTCCTGTGATCCCAGCAACTTTTCCGGCAGGGTGTACAGGGTGCTCGCCTGTATCAAAGGCAAGCCCGTGCGGGGCAGATAAATGCACTGGTCGAGCATCCGGTCGAGGGCGGTTCGCCCACACACGCCGCAGCTTGAGCTGGTGATCAGGTTTCTTTCTACGTGCGAGACATCGGGAATGAGTCCATTGCGGAGATGCACAACCACGGTTTGTTGCGTTCTGACCGACGCAGTGCAGTCATACCGGAATTCGAGGTGGTCAATATCCCTTTGGGGGTCAGAAAGGATGCCTTCGTTGAAAAGCAGTCCCCTAACAAGCGCTTCATCCTGTCCGGGAGTGCGCATGGTGATGGCAAGGGTTTTACTCAACACCGTGCCGTTCTGCTGGAAACGCAGTACAATTTCCAGAGGCTCTTCGACGCAGACCCGATCGCTAACCGGACCGGGATCAGAGCCCGTTCGATGCAAGGTAACCCATTGAAAGTGCAGCTCATCTCCCATGCGGCCAGGGATTCATGAGTACGAGAAATCCTGAATAAGCGCCTCCGAAGGCGGGGGGACACTTCATTTGATGTCCTTTTCCAGGCTGATCTGCAATATTTTGCCTGCACCGCAATCCAGTTGGGCTTTCAGGGCGTTTTGGCCGGTCCGGCACCAGGTTTCGCTGAGTTGATCCGGAACATAGATCCTGAGGTGGTTGCTCAGCAAATTGACCGAGAACTCCGTCTGGGCTGTCTGGATCAGCGAAAAGTGCAGTTGACTACGAGATGTTCCTGGCAATGCCTGGCAATCAGACAAGCAACCCTCCTCGGCGAATCGGGTGATTTCCTCAGCCTGTAAGCGGATCCGGATGTTGTTTGGTGAAAAACAAATTTTCATGACAGAGAGGCTAACCGCAGCATCCCCGAATCAGGGGCTACGGTAGACGGCAAAAATAAACTCTTTTGAGCGTATGGTTCGCTATGAATGCCGGATGTTCAGGATTCACAAATCGATCAGAACAACCCGCTGATCTGTCCCTTTGGGTCAATATCGATCTTTTCGGCAGCGGGCTCGTCTGGCAGCCCGGGCATTCGCATCATTTCCCCGGTAATCGGAACGATAAATCCGGCACCGGCAGCAATTTCGATTTGCCGTACGGTAAGTGTGAAATTGCGGGGCCTGCCAATGAGATCGGGGTTGTCAGAAAGGGATTTCTGTGTCTTTGCAATACAAACTGGCAGGTGATTTAGCTCAAGGGTTTCAATCTTTTTGAGGTCGGCTTTGGCCTCTACCGAATATTCAACTTTGGCTGCCCCATAAATTTTGGTTGCAATGGCAGCAATTTTTTCAACGGGGGACCAGCTGTTTTCATAGCATGGAACAAAGGGTTTGTTCCAGGATTCCGCCATCCGGATCACCTTTTCTCCAAGCTCAAGGGCACCCTCTCCGCCACGGGCCCACACCTCTGAAAAGACGGCATCCACACCCAGGGCCTTGCAACGGTCGACTACGGCATGCAATTCCTCGTCCGTATCGGAAGAAAAACGGTTGACCGCCACAACAGCAGGCAACCCAAACGTCTTTGCGTTTTCCAGGTGTTTTTCCAGGTTTTCGCAACCGCGGTGAACGGCCCCGGCGTCGGGAGTTGAGAGTTTTTTCAGCGATACGCCACCGTGGTATTTCAATGCGCGAACCGTAGCCACGATCACAACCGCATTGGGCGAGAGGTCTGCCGTCCTGCATTTGATGTCGAGGAATTTTTCCGCTCCCAGGTCGAAACCGAACCCCGCTTCGGTAACGACGTATTCCGAGCGGGACATGCCGAGTTTGGTGGCCACGATGGTGTTGGTTCCCTGAGCGATGTTGGCAAACGGCCCGCCGTGAACGATGGCGGGATTGCCTTCTATGGTCTGGACGAGGTTGGGCTTGATGGCATCTTTCAGCAACGTGGCCATGGCACCTTCCGCTTTTAGTTCCCTGGCAAATACGGGGCGCTTGTCCCAGGTGAACCCGATAAAGATGTTTCCCATGCGCTGCTTGAGGTCAACCAGGTCGCGCGAAAGGCATAAAATGGCCATGATCTCCGATGCTGCGGTGATGTCAAATCCGGATTCCCGCGGGATGCCATTTCCCGTTCCTCCCAGGCCTATGGTGATCTTTCTCAGCGATCGGTCGTTCATGTCCATCACCCGCTTCCATCCTATGGTGCGGGGGTCTAAGCCCAGGCCATGTTTTCGGTTTTGGAGGTTGTTGTCGATGAGGGCAGCGAGCAGGTTATGGGCTTTTTCTACAGCAGAAAAGTCGCCGGTAAAATGCAGATTGATGTCCTCCATGGGCAAAACCTGAGACCAGCCCCCGCCGGTGGCGCCACCTTTTATGCCAAAAACCGGACCCAGGGAGGGTTCCCTTACGACTACGGTGGTGCGCTTCCCTAGCTTATTCAAGGCTTCTGCAAGACCGATGGAGGTGGTCGTTTTTCCTTCTCCCGCCGGGGTAGGGGAAATGGCGGAAACAAGAACGAGCTTACATTTTGCAATCCTGGCTTCGTCGATGAGCGAGATCGGCAACTTAGCTTTGTGCGGACCGTACAGGTACAACTGATCTTCACCCAGATCGAGCTTTTGGGCTATTTTTGCGATCGGCTGTAGTTTAATTGTCTGGGCTATTTCTATATCCGAGGGAACTTTTGCCTGACCCATTTCTTTTTATAAATTTTGATTCATGCGTACCGCAAAAATGACACCAATTGTATTCCTGATTGCCGCCTGGCTGACGGGCTGCAAAGATAAGCAGGGAACTGGGCCGGAAGTGCCCGGGAAAACTCAGACCCAGGATACTACCGGAATGATCCATTATCCGCAGGAGCGTCACCTGCGGAACGTTCGCCAACTCACTTTTGGCGGCAATAATGCCGAAGCCTATTGGAGCAACAACGGCAAATTCCTCGTTTTTCAGTCTGATAACCCGGCGTGGGGTGTTGAGTGCGACCAGATCTTCTTCTTTAATCCATTTGAAGACGACCTCAAAAAGGCAATTCCCACCCGGCTTTCGAGGAGGGATGGCCGTACGACCTGCTCCTATTTTATGCCGGGCGACACAATGGTGCTTTATGCTTCTACCCACTCCGATACCAGCGGATGTCCTCCTGTTCCCGAACGAAGGGTAGGGGGTAAGTACGTTTGGCCAATCTATCCCTCTTACGACATCTACGTCTGCGACCTTAGGGGCAACCTTCGCATGCAACTCACCAACACAGAAGGCTATGATGCCGAAGCAACCGTTTCCCCAAAGGGTAATCTCATCGTTTACACCGCATTGCGCCAGGGAGATCTGAACCTCTGGACCATGGACATTCGCGGCAATCACAAAAAGCAGATCACGTTCCTTCCCGGATACGACGGGGGAGCATTCTTTTCGCCTGACGGGACATCCATCGTGTTTAGGGCGTCGCGGCCGGGAACTTCCGAAGTGCGTGCACAATATTATGCCCTCCTGGCCGACGGGCTGGTGGAGCCGGGAGAAATGGAGATCTTCACGTGTAACGTCGATGGGTCCAATTTAAAGCAGGTGACCGCGCTCGGCAAGGCAAATTGGGCACCATTTTACCATCCAACCGGGAAGAAGATCATCTTTTCCTCGAACCATGCCAGTGAACGGGGATATCAGTTTAACCTCTACCTCATCAACGCAGATGGCAGCGGACTGGAGCAGGTTAGCTTTGATCCTGTTTTCGATTCGTTTCCCATGTTTTCACCCGACGGGAAATACCTTGTCTGGTCTTCGAACCGCAACAATGGCGGTACACACGATACCAACCTGTTTATGGCAGAATGGGTGGATTGACGGGCTTAGAAGACCCGATCGACTCTGTGTTTGGAATCAGTTGAGGTGGGAAGAATCAAATAGCATTCCCTTCTTGGCATCGTAGCTGGCAACGCCGGATTGCAAGTAGAGTTCCTTTTTGTAAGGATGCTTGCGGGCATCGACAATGTAGACTTTGCAGCCAATGGCAGCACCGAGTTCCTCATTGCATTTTCTCCAACACTGCGCCAATTCTTCCGTCGTTTCCTCGTAATTCTTTTTCCATTTATTGGTGAACATGACCTCCAGGTACATGATGCCATTGCGAAAGTTCACCAGGCGGCTGCACAGCCCGTGGTTAATGCGGTAGACGACGTCAGACTTCAGCAGGTGTTTGCGGTTGATTTCCCGGATGTCGATAGCCATGACCGCTTGAGCACATAAAGTATGCCAAATTTGAAAATTACCGCTTCAGAATTACAGGAATTCCACCCAGGAGCATTCCGCTTCCAGGTCTTCCGTTCCCGGATGATGGCTTGGCTTCAGGGCAAGATGACAATTTGCATGGAAAAGGGTTTATTCTTTCCTTCGCATTGAGCACTCAGGTGGAACAAACCAGGAGCGTTTATGGCATTTTTGGTGGCGTTGGACAGTTCTTCGTTGCTATGACAGCGGTACTGGCCAAGGGCCAGGCCCGTTGAATTCAAAATGCTCACGTCGGCAGGAAAACAGCTCGACGGCCAGTTGAATTGTGGAATGCTCCGGGAGGGATTCGGAAAGCTGTAGGCTGAAAGCTTTGTCGCGTCATAATTCTTAACAATACCCATGCAATCGGGAATGGCGGGACAGAAACAACGCCGGGCGAGGGAGCAATCCAGAACGAACGGATTGGCTTTATTTTCCTGATAAGTACTGATCACTTGGGAACGTGCCCACTCCAGGGAATCGACCGGGTCTGCCAGGTGCCACTGACACAGGGTCTGGCGCATGGATTCAAAAAAATTCCGGTCAGCCTGCAATTCGTACATGGTAAAAAAATAGAAGACAGCACGCGCCACATTGCCCTTGTGGTCTTCGCGGGGTTCGAAATAACCCTGAATGGATTCGCTGTAATCGTCGATGTTTTCGGAAGGTTTTCGATTGATGCCGAACGACCGGTAGTACCACGTTTCAGTTTTTGAATCGATAATTTCGGCAAATGGAAAATTTGAACGCGCCTCGTTCACTTCAGCGCGGGTGGGAAAGAGGTGGTGCATATCCGAACGGGCATTACCCCAATCTGCCCCTTTGCTCTGTGGAAAACTGTGTTCGCAATTGATGCCGTTGTCATTCCCGTTTTTGGAAAGATAGCCGATCGGATCCGGCGACTGAGGATCGAGGTACAGGTGGTGTCCCGAATAAACGCATGCTACCGAGTCGTCCTGGTTGTAAATTTGCGTGTACATCTTTGTTCGGGCTGTGCTGTAGTCAAGTACGACCAAAGGCTTGTATGCATCGACCAGTTTCTGGATCAAAGCGAAAGCCGAATCACCTGGATAAAGCACGACCTGACGGAACTGGGCACACAGCGGTATAATACAACTCAACAGGATGCAGAAGCATATAAGACCGGGATTGCGCATGAATTTGCCCATTGCGCAAAGATCGTCAGCAAAAGCAATATGAGATGGATTTAGTCGCCTTCAGGGAATACTGCCTCGCCAAACCCGGGGCAGAAGAAGATTTTCCATTTGGACCAGAGACCCTGGTTTTTAAGGTGGGTGGCAGGATGTTTGCGTTGGCTTCGCTCGATACTGGCAGTCTAAGTGTAAATCTCAAGTGCGAGCCGGAACGAGCTGCAGAGCTTCGTGCCAGCTATGAAGCCATTCAACCTGGGTACCATATGAACAAAACCCACTGGAACACGGTCGACTTTGAAAGCACACTTCCATTTCCATTGTTGACGGAACTCATCGACCACTCTTATGACCTCGTCTATGCAGCGCTGCCAAAAAGGAACAGGGTCTGATGGATACGGCGAAAACAGAATATCTGATCGCCGGAGGAGGTCTGGCCGGATTGGTCCTCGCCGTTGAACTCCAGAGCCGCGGTTTGGATTTTCGAATCGTCGATGCCTCGGACCTCAATGGAGCCTGCAATGCCTGCGCAGGGGTGGTCAATCCGGTTACGGGTATGCGTCACGTACTGAGCTGGAAAAGTGACCAGTTGGTGGAAGCGTTGCTTGCTTTTTTTGAACAATGGGAATTTCGAACCGGAAAACAATACTTGCGGTCGGTTCCTGTATTTACTTCACTTCAATCTGTTTTCGACGAAAACCAGTGGATGCTGCGTTCCGGGGATCCTGTATACCAGGAATACATTGGAAGCACAGTCTTTTCGGGCCTTTTCGCAAATTGTTCGCTGGACGACCAGCGCTTTGGTCAGGTTCATCGCGCCTTTCGACTTGACGTTGCCCCGTGGCTTGCTCATGCAAAGGAATGGTTGAAGCTTCAAGGCTGTTGGATCGATGACAAATTCTCCGCAGAAGACCTGATTCGCACCCCAAACGCGTTGGAGTGGAAAGGAATTCGGATTGAGAAGGGCATCGCATTCACCGAAGGCATTAGGGTATTGGATAATCCATACTTTGGCTGGCTTCCCATGAATCCTTTGAAAGGGGATGCCCTGGTGATTTCATGTCCCGGTCTTCGTCTCGACGCAATTGTCAAATCCGGATTTGCCCTTGTGCCGATCGGCGGGGATCATTACTGGTGTGGATCCAGTTTCGTATTGGGTGATCGCTCTGAGTACCCGGATCCTGCGTTTATCGTGCAATTGAACAAATGGTTGGAAGAGCATTTGCAAAGCCCGTTTGATGTTCTTGAAGTGAAAAGCGGTGTAAGACCCGCCTCGCGAGACCGCAGGCCTATCCTGGGACCCCATCCGGGCGATTCGCGCCTGCTTGTATTCAATGGACTTGGAACCAAAGGCGTATCCCTGGCACCCTATTGTGCGCGTACCATGGGAGATTATTTAACATCCGGAACGCCCATCCCTCATTCGATGTCGGTGGGGCGCTTTGACCGATGGCTTAGACCGCTCCCAAATTAATAAATCGGGGCAGTGCTAAATTGCCATATCCGGCAAACCTGATATTCCGCATGGTTTTTTGATTTTGGCGACCTGGCTGGCAATTCAGCCGCACATCGGGAAATCTAGGCGTGTGAATTGGTCAATTGCTTTATTTTTGCGGCTTTAAAATCACAAAGGCTATGGTGCTTGGCATTCTGAAAGAGCGCAGGGAAGGAGAAAAAAGGGTTGCGGGTACTCCCCAGGTCGTCCGGCAATGCGTTTCCAAGGGCTATAGCGTTTGGGTTGAGAAGGGGGCTGGCGAAGGATCGGCTTTTCGTGACCAGGATTACGAAGATGCAGGCGCCCGACTTGGCGCAGACGCCAGGGAAGTCCTTCAAATCGCCGATCTGGTGATTAAAATAAACCCTCCTTCTGTTGACGAAATCCGACTTGGCAAGACGGATACCTGCTGGATGAGCCTGCTGTTCCATCTGACGAATCCGGAAACGATTAAAGAAATTTCTTCTGCCGGGCAATCAGCAATTTCCATGGATGCCATTCCGCGCATTTCTCGCGCCCAGAGCATGGATGTGCTCAGCTCTCAAAGCAACCTTGCAGGCTACAAGGCCGTATTGCTCGGATCGGAATACATGACCCGGATCTTTCCGATGATGATGACGGCTGCAGGCACCGTCCCTCCGGCCCGCGTTCTGGTATATGGTGTTGGAGTCGCGGGGCTTCAAGCGATCGCTACCGCAAAGCGCCTGGGCGCGGTTGTCGAGGCAACCGATGTTCGCCCTGAAACGAAGGAGCAGGCTGAGTCGCTTGGTGCCAAGTTCATCAGCGTGGAGGGTCAGGGCATTGTGACCGAAGGGGGTTACGCACGCGAGGTGAGCGATGATTACCTGGCCAGGCAAAAGGAGGCAGTTAATAAATCGCTTTTCAATGCTGACCTGGTAATTACCACCGCATTGGTGATGGGAAAAAAGGCTCCGGTGCTGATCACGAGCGACCAGGTTGGAAAAATGAAGTATGGCGCTGTCATCGTAGACATGGCCTCTGAACAGGGAGGCAATTGCGAATGCACGGAAGCCGGAAAAGTTGCAGAATGTGGCGGTGTTAAAATCGTTGGTCTTTCCAACCTTCCATCGACATTGGCAACCAATGCAAGCGAACTCTATGCGCGCAACGCATTCAATCTGCTGGTGCATCTCACCAGCAAGGATGGATTCAAATCCGACCGGGAAGAAGAAATTGCAAAGGCGACCTGGATCGTCGATCAGGGTAAAATATTGAGATAACCATGGGAATCCTTGAATTTATTCATCAGCACATCGAAATGATCTATCTGATCATATTGATGGTATTCGTCGGGATTGAACTGATTTCCCACGTGCCTTCAGTTTTGCATACCCCGTTGATGTCCGGGGCAAACGCCATTCACGGTGTCGTCATCATTGGCGCCATCATCGTCATGGGACAGGCTGAAGGAGCACTTGCCCTCATACTTGGCTTCATCGCCGTGGTTCTGGGAACACTTAACGTCGTTGGCGGATTTGTCGTGACGGATCGCATGCTCGAAATGTTTAAGAAAAAGAAATGATGGACCACGTTCTGCAACTCGTATACTTATTGGCCGCAGTGAGCTTCATGGTGGGACTGAAAATGTTAAGCAGACCCGACAGCGCAAGGAGAGGAAATGCCATTGCTGCAATCGGCATGACGCTGGCCATCTTTGCAACCATCTTTCTTTTCAGGGGCCAGGATGGAAGTCACCTGGGCAACCTCCCCTATATATTCATCGCGCTGGTGGTGGGGTCAGCCATTGGGTACCTCATGGCAAAGCGCGTACAAATGACGGCAATGCCGCAAATGGTCTCGTTTTTCAACGGCATGGGCGGTGCCTGTGCGGCCATGATCTCTCTTATTGAATACGGGCATCTGAGCCATGCCGCAGAATCGGGGGATGCGGCCCTTTTTCAAACGAAGATCCCGATCATCCTCGCCGGACTTGTTATAGGTGCGGTTTCGTTCTCTGGGAGTATGGTGGCCTACGGCAAGCTCGAAGGCAAGTTGAAAGACCTCAGCGTCCGAGGACAGCAATTTGTCAACATGTCCTTTCTTCTGGGGATACTCTTGCTGTCCGTGTTGTTTGCACTCGGTTCTTTGGATGGCGTGTGGTTTTATCTCATACTTGGCCTTTCTCTGGTTTACGGTCTGCTGTTTGTCTTTCCGATTGGAGGAGCCGACATGCCCGTCGTCATTTCATTGCTCAACTCATTTACAGGGGTTGCTGCGGCCTGCGGCGGATTTCTGTACGACAATTACGTCATGCTCATAGGTGGTATACTGGTAGGTTCAGCAGGCACCATTCTGACGGTTGCCATGTGCAAGGCCATGAACCGGTCGCTGACCAACGTTCTTGTGGGCAATTTCGGAGGAGGCGGAGCCAGTGGGGTTGGAAGCGCCGGAGTGGAGGGGACTACGAAGGAGATCTCCCTGTCGGATGCTGCAGTGTTGATGAAGTATGCCAAAAAAGTGGTCATCGTGCCAGGCTATGGGCTTGCGGTTGCCCAGGCACAGCACGTTTGTCACGAAATTGAGACGCTGCTGGAAGACGAGGGCGTCGAGGTAAAATATGCCATCCACCCTGTGGCCGGTCGCATGCCCGGCCACATGAACGTTTTGCTGGCCGAAAGCAACGTGAGCTACGATAAACTGGTCGAGATGGAGGACATCAACCCGGAGTTCAAAAGCACAGATGTCGTATTGGTCGTCGGTGCCAACGACGTGGTCAACCCGGCAGCAAAGACCGACCCGTCCAGTCCAATATTTGGAATGCCTATCCTCGATGTGGAGGATTCCCGGAACATCATCGTCCTCAAGCGGTCGATGAAGGCAGGCTATGCCGGTATCGAAAACGCTCTGTTTTACGAGCCGCAGACTTTTATGCTTTTTGGAGATGCCAAGGACTCGCTGACCCGACTGGTATCGGAGATCAAAAGCAATTGAGGCAAAACAGCTCAACCCCGGCCACCTCCTGGGAAATTTGAAATTTTATTTGTCTCTTTTGCGCTGATATCCAGTTCTTTGGAAAAATTTTAACACTTTTCTAAGAAATATTTGGAAATTCAAACAAGGCCATTACTTTTGTACCGGAATGGTTCGAAGGAGCCAGGCCGACATTTAATCTAACCAAACTCAAGACCAAGCTCCCTGGACGAAGCAATACCAGGCTTTGGTTTACACTTTTATGGCACACCGCTTTTGCGGTGTTAGATATCCTTTCTGGTGCTCTACCGGGATTGGGCTTGAGTATGGTTATTGTGTTAAGACCATATTTAAAACCCATAATCTCATGAAAGGATTTAACATGCTCATTGCATCGATTGCACTTTTATTCGCACTGAACCTCAGTGCCCAGCAATCCGTTCTTCCTGCGCTGGTCCCAAATGCTCAGGCCAAGCAGCGCATCGAGAACGAGATCGGCAACCTCAAACAGGCGCACCAGGCAAATCCATCCAGTGCCATTTCTTCTAAAATCGACCTGTTTTCCAGGGCGATCGAATTTTTGGGCGAAGGAACAATTATTCCTCCGACCACAGAGTATGCACTGACCTCTGCCTTCCTGAACCACGAAGTCGATTTCAATCAGGCAAATGATTCCGAAGCATTCTACCGGTTTTACAACAAGCAGTGGAAGCAGGAATTTATTGACCTGGTGAACCTGGTCAAAAGCTAAATGCTAAACCGATTTTTTACACTTAATAGCCAAAACTCAATCTCATGAAAAAAGGATTTATCCAAAGTCTGTGGTTGCGAAGCTTGGCAATTGCCATTTGTGCAATTGGCGGCTTGGTGACTTCAGTCAATGCCCAGTTTTACACCCGTACGACCTGCAATGATTCCTATGTGCAGGCCTACGGACAGGCTGGGACCACCTACCTGGGACAAGGGGATGACGTGCTCTTTACCCTTAATCTCCCATTTACCTTCAGTTTTTATTGTCAGGATTACACCAATGTACGGGTAGGTACAAATGGTTTCATCGCATTCCCGTCAACCTCGACCCGCGGTTTGGGCAACACCACTTTGCCAACAACCCTGACGGGAGCTTGTATTTATCCGTATTGGGATGACCTCGATATCAATTCGGGAACGACGGCAAATGCTGGTGTTTATTACCGAACAGATGGCAGCGCGCCAAATCGCGTTTTTACCATCGAATGGTACAATGCTGGCCACTATGCGGACGTCGCAAACCAGGTCATCACATTTCAGGTGAAACTCTATGAAACATCCGGGCTGATCAAGTTTCAATACTTAGACGTGTTCTTTGGGGGAACTCAAGCCACTCTGGATCAGGGTAGAAGCGCAACATCAGGAATGGAAGGTCCAGTTGCTGCTCCCCGGGATTTTAACCTCATTGGTTTTAACACCGCCTACCTGAATAATGGTGCCTGTTACCTGTACACTCCGCCGCCTCCTGCCTGCCCAGGATTCTCGGTTCGCGACATAACGGTGGGGATGGCTACGGGTACCTGTGAGGCCATTGTGGACTTATACGAAGCTGTTTCGCCCAGGGGTTGCCAGGTTGAATTCACACCTCCTGGACCAGTATTCACTGGTGGTATTCATACCATCATTGCAAAGAACGGGTGCTTTACGCTTTCTTTCCGCCTAACCGTCGCTGACGTTGAACCGCCAACGATCATTGGGTGCCCCAAAGCGGTCATCATCAACCTTGGCCCAGGCGAATGCGAAGGTTCATGGGATGCACCGCCTCTGATGGCTATGGACAATTGTTCAGGCCAGATTTTTACGGGGTCCAAAATTACTTCGCCTGGCTGCCAACTGGGAGCAAACAATTTTCTTACGGCCGGTGGCTTATACATCGGACTCATGTTCAACATCCAAAATACCGGCACCCAGCTGATGGGTGTAACGGGGCTTAGTTTCATGCCACACAATGGAGTGGGCAATCTGTACCGCATTTATACGACCACCGCTCCAGGCACCTGGCAACCCGTTGCAAACAATGCTGCAGCCTGGACTCAGGTTGCAAATGATATGGTTAAAATCGGACAGTCAAATTTCCCGCCAACAAATCCCAGACTCCTAACTCAATTTGATCTTACCACTCCGATCATTCTCGCTCCTGGAGAGAGCCGGGGAATGGCTATTTATGGTGCAGGTCCTGGAATTTCTCAGTATTATGTTAACGGAGCTGCGCCCTGTACCACCACACTGCAAGGGGATGCTAATTTGAAAATCGATGTTCGACAGGGAAGAGTTCAATATGGTACAACCTACTTCCAGGTGTCCGGGACCTTCAGCATTCGCATGTTCAACGGAAACGTAGACTACCAGTTTGCTTCGACCATGATCGAGGTTGTTCAGACCTGCGGCCAGCCTTATGGCCCCGGAACATACTTCCCCATTGGCTGTACGACGCTCTGCTATGAAGCAACAGACGCTCAGGGCAATACAGCAACCTGTCAGTTTGACGTTTGCGTAAATGAATACGCCAACACCGTAACCCAACTGGCTTGCCACGACGAAATCCAGATCAGCGTCGACGAAAACTGTCTCGCTACGATTGGTGCTGACGAAGTGCTTAGCGGAGGTGCGTATCGCTGCTTTGATGATTACATCGTTGAGGTCAGGGATTGGATCTCCAATGCACTCATTGACCGTTCGGCGGCTGCCGGAACTCAGGTTGGCGGACAAGACATTGGCCGTGAACTAAAAATTACGGTTCGCGATCCACTTACCGGCAACACATGTTGGGGCCATGCCCGGGTTGAAGACAAACTTCCTCCTAAAATTACATGTCCACGGGATACCTGCGTACCCTGCTATTCGGGATTGTCACCGGCATTTACCGGAAGCCCCACCGTACTTGAAAATTGCAGTTCCTACTCGCTCACTTATCGCGACGATGTCACCCTGGGTACCTGTGCAGACGGTTACGACAGGGTCATCCGCAGGATATTTAAAGCAACGGATGCATCTGGCAACAGCATCAGCTGCACCCAGACCATTACCGTAAGTCTCGGAACTCTCGTTGATGTTCAGGTCCCGCTCAACTGGGACAACATCGAAAACCCAATGCTCTCCTGCGATGGGAAAATTGACCCAAATAAAGATGTAACGCCTCATTACCTGCCATATCCATATTGCGTGGATGGTTACCTGCTCGATTCTGCACATTGGTTTGCCACGGGTGGATTCCTTCCCAGCCCAACCGGTGACCTCGCCGGGGAGCGCTTGCCGATGGTACTTGGCTGGAATTGTCTGGATTCAGGTCCTTATCAGGGACATCCAAGTCCGTTCCCAGTCTACTATCCCGCTCACCCGAGCTGGAGACCAAACAACCCGGTTTGCTGGGGTCCTGATGAAATTGTTATGTGGCATGGTACGGGTTATCCAGGTGGTGTAAACTGCCGCAACCTTGCAGTAAACTATACGGATATTGTCATCGACATACAAAATCCCAATTGCGATGCAGGCCCTGTAGGCTGCTACAAGCTGCTCAGGAAATGGACGGTGATGGACTGGTGTACCAGCGAAATCGGAGGCCACAATCAGGTAATTAAAGTGGCTGATGCTGAAGGTCCGAAAGTCCTCTATCCGGATACACTCGTAGTGAACATGGAAGTTTGGTCTTGTACGGGTCGATGGGAAGTCTCCCCGGCCTGGTTGATCGACAACTGCAGCAACGAGATCCACTACACAGTTGAGGTTGAAGCCGGTACTGTCCTTGGAAACGAACAAAGCGGCTACGTAGTCGTCAACATGCCTGTTGGTGTACAAATTGGCTACATCGTCGCTGAAGACTGCTGCGGCAACATTACTAAAAAACGCATCGCCCTCGACGTTCAGGACAACGTTCCTCCGGTAGCGGTTTGCGAACAGCGCACGGTTGTATCTATCAACGGAAATCAATCATCCGGCGAAAACTTTGCCAAGATCTTTGCCGAATCCTTCGATCAGGGATCCTTTGACAACTGCCAGCCTCACATCTTCTTTAAGGTGATTCGCATGGATCACCTGCGCGGCACGAACAATGGTAGCAACACCGCACAACCCGATGACGGGTCGAATTGTGCCGGCATCAACGGCGACGACAATGCCATCCTCGACGGCAACCAGATCTACTTCGACGACCATGTGAAGTTCTGCTGCTCCGACGTTGGCAACACCGTTATGGTGGTCTTCCGCGTGTTTGACCGCGAACCGGGCGACGGTCCGATCGCTCCTACTCGTATGAATCCGGGTGGAAACCTGTTCAACCGCTTCAGCGACTGCATGGTCGAGGTGGAAGTTCAAGACAAAAGCGTCCCTACGGTAGTTGCACCACCAAACATCGTGGTGAGCTGCTGGTTCTGGTTCGATGTCGATAAACTTTCTGATCCCAACGACCCGACCTTCGGTAGGGTGGTTACTGACCTGACTAACCGCAAAAAGGTAGTTACGACCGACTTGGTATGCTACAACTACTGCGTGCGCAACGACATCACGGGTTACCCGGGTTATGTACCCGGAGCACCGCCGTCGAACCCGCCTGCATGGAACCGCGCCTGCGATTATTACAGGGCCCTGTTCGACACCGCTCACGCTGACCGCAAATACGAACTGACCTGGGGCTTTGACGGATATGTGCTGAGCGCCTGCGGCAACTCCCCGACAATCAGCGTCAACGACAACCGCGAATGCGGCCAGGGTCAACTGACGCGTACGGTAGTAGCACGTGGACCGAACAACATCAGCGTCACGCAAACCCAGACGATCTGGGTGGTTGACTGCGATCCGTTCTACATCAATCGCGCCGACAACTGCGATAGCGAAGACGACATCACCTGGCCGGGCAACTGCACGGGTCAGGCTACGACGATTGCCGGTTGCGGAGCCGACATCAGCCCGGACAATCCGGCTCTGGGTCGCCCGATCGTTGAAAACGGCGCCGACGACCTGTGCGCACTGATCAGCATCGAATACGTAGACGAGATCTTCACCATCGAGCCGGATGCATGCTTCAAGGTGCTCCGCCACTGGACGGTCATCGACTGGTGCCAGTACGATCCGAACCTCGATCCTGTTAGAGGCCGCTGGGAATACCTGCAGATCATCAAAGTCACTGACAAGATCAAACCGGTGGTCAGCATCAACATTGGCGACTGCGAGCCTGCAACCAAAACGAATGGCGTATGCTATGGCCACTTGTCCATCACGGCTACGGCTACCGACGATTGCAGCCCGCTGGATTGGCTGTTCTACGAATACAAAATCGATGCGTTCAACGATGGTCAGGGCAAGTATCCCGGATTTGACTTCATCGTTGGTCCTCTGACACAGAAAGAGTATGCTGCAGGCCGCACGCCTCAGTTCAACGACAATCCTTTAGCCGACTTCCCGGGCAATCCGTTCGACGCAAGTGGAACGTATCCGGTGGGTGTGCACAAGATCTGCTGGCACGTAGAAGATGGATGCGGAAACGTAGGCATCAACTGCCAGTTGTTCGAGATCAAGGATTGCAAAGCACCGACACCGTACTGCCTGACGGGCGTGATCACGGTTCCGATGCCTACGAGCAAATGCGTGACGATCTGGGCTAAAGACCTCGATCGCGGAAGCTTCGACAACTGCACCGACCAGGATGACCTGTTGTTCTACTTCGACGGAGATCCTAGCAAAACGGGCATCACGATCTGCTGCGATGACTTCGTAGCTGCAGGAGCCAATGATGAACTGGTAGTCGATGTTCAAATGTGGGTTGAAGACGAAGAAGGCAATACAGACTACTGCAAAACGGTGGTGATCGTTCAGGACAACCAGGATGTGTGCCCCAATACGGGCTCGGCAGGCCGCATCACGGGTGACCTGCGCACGGAAAACAACGATGAAACCGAACTGTCGAATGTTCAGATTGCTTCAGTAGCGATGTCCAGAGACTATGTGACGAAAGCAGACGGTAAGTTCCTCTTTGGAGACCTTGCACCAAATTCGTATGCAGTTAGCATTTCCAGGAACGACGATTACCTGAATGGTGTAACGACTGCGGACATTGTGAAAATCCAAAGACATATCCTGGGCATTGAGCCCTTGAACAGTGCCTATAAGCTGATTGCTGCTGACGTTAACAATAGCTCCAACATCACGGCTTCTGATATCACGGAAGTAAGGAAACTGGTTTTAGGTGTAACCAACAGCTTCTCTAAAGTTCCTTCGTGGACCTTTATTCCGAAGTCTTATGTATTCCCGAACCCGCAACTTCCGTGGAACGGAACTCCTCGGAGTACCACGGTGGCCATTACCAGCGAAGAGAAACACATAGTTGACTTCGTCGCTGTTAAAATGGGTGATGTAAATACTTCAGCACGCGGACATCAGTTTGCTGGCACTTCTTCGAGAAACAATGGAAGTCTGAACCTGGAGATCGAACAAGGTCAAACGGTTGCAGGAGAGTTGTATCGCGTTGAATTCAAGTCCTCAAATTTCAACGAAATTGCCGGCTACCAGTTTACCCTGCGTTTCGACCGTCAGGCACTGAGCTTTGAAGGCATCGAATCGGGTGAGCTAAAAATGGACGATAGCAACTTCGGAACCAACCGCATAGGTGAGGGTATCCTGACCACGAGCTGGAATAACAATGTGGCTCAAAGCGTAAATGCGAACAGTACCTTGTTTAGCTTGGTATTCCGGGCTTCCGCAAATGGCAGCATCGACAAGATGCTTGCCATTACCTCCGACGTGACCGCTGCTGAGGCCTACGATGCAGGGTTGAATGCGAAGGATGTAGATCTGGGCGTTCGCACTGAAAGGGGTGTTCAAGAAAGTGGTGTATTCGAATTGTACCAGAATACTCCTAATCCTTTTGCAAAGGAGACCGTCATCAGCTACCGCTTGCCGGAAGCAGGTGCGGTTAAACTGAGCATCTACGACGTGACCGGAAAAGTGCTGCGCGTTTACGACGCTCAGGGCGTGAAGGGACTTAATACCATCAAGGTTCAAAGGACCGACTTCAACGCCGGCGGAGTGCTCTACTACCAGCTGGATGCTGCAAACCATACCGCTACCAGACGGATGGCAGTGATTGATTAAAAGTTCTTAGCATATTGCAAAAAGAGGCCCTGCTTTTGCGGGGCCTCTTTTTTTTGGCACAATTTTGGAATTGGTAGATGCAGCTACTTTTATCAGCAATAGCGTTCCTCCCGGAATTAACCCATTTATGTAGGTCATCACTAGCTGATACTTTCTAATATTTCTTGGCGATATATGTTAAAAAATTCAGGGGTGATCATGTATTATTTATCTCTTTACAGGTATTTGGGCATATCAATGAAAAATATGTGAGCTTCCATAATGAGGTTTAGGGCAAATAACGGATCATTGTGAAGTCACTGATTCACATGACTGCCTTGCTAAGGCATTGTGGTCTTTCATTGTGAGGTGACTTGAACGCCCATTTAATAATCTCTACTCATACGCTCTTAGTAACCGCTTGAAACTCGGCGCTACCATGGCTTGATATGCATATGGCAAGCGACGAAGCAAATTCATTGTCGTGTTAAAAACAAATCTCTAGTGTATGATTAGACTATGCTTACTTGAATCGAGAAGACGGTTTGTCCAAAATTGTCTGATGCTTTTGCTGCCTTTGCTGGCAGTGTTGCCGTCGCGAGCGGCTAACGAACCTGGTGAAGGAGCCATGGCTGGACAGTTGGCCTGCCATGACCTGATCCAGATAAGCCTGGATGAAAACTGCCGGGCGACGATCCTGCCTCAGCACCTTTTGGAGCAAGGTGGGTTTAACTTTCTGTATGAGGTCATTGCGCGTGACTGGATCACGAATGAAATTATTGACCTGGAACCCAATGTTCCTTACGTACAAATTGGTGCGGCGCAGATTGGCCGTTGTCTTACAGTCACCGTGCGCGAGATCTCATCCGGAAATTCTTGCTGGGGCAAGGTGTGTGTTGAAGACAAGCTTCCGCCAGACCTGGATTGTCCCCGTAATTTGACCATTGAATGTTACGAAGATGCGTCTCCTGCCAGTACGGGATGGCCAACGGTTGATGAAGCCTGCGGGCCCTTTACCCTTACGTACAAAGATGTTGTTACCAAGGGTTCATGTCAGAGTGGTTACGAACGCATCATCACGCGTTATTTTATTGCAGCAGATGTAACCGGAAACAAGGACACCTGCATACAGACGATCACGGTTGAGTTGAGCACCCTTGCCGACCTGACCTATCCTCTTCATTATGATGGTCTCGTGCTTCCTGGACATACCCATGCTCTGAGCTGCGACGAGAAAATTGACCGCAACAAGGACATTTCAGCACATTTGTTGCCTTATCCGACCTGTGTGGATGGTTATTTGGTCGATTCAGCTGTACTGATTGGATCGGGATACAGAATTCCCCGCTTACTTGGATGGAATTGTCTGGACAGCGGTCCTTATCAGGGGCACCCCAATCCGGATCCGGTATATTATGCACCGAATCCTCCATGTTGGGGAGACGGAGAGCATATCATGTGGGAAGGTACCGGCAAACCGGGCAGCGATGGATGCTCTCACATTGCAGCTACCTTCCGCGACATTCGCATCGATATCGCAAAACCTGGTTGTGATGCAGGCCCGGTAGGTTGCTATAAGCTCCTCCGCGTCTGGACGCTGCTCGATTGGTGTACCGGTGAAGTGAAAGATACCAACCAGATCATCAAGGTTATGGACTTTGAAGGTCCAAAAGTACTTTATCCCGACAGCCTCGTGGTCAACACGGACCCCTGGAGGTGTGAGGGCCGCTGGGATGTGGCTCCCGCCTGGGTGATTGACAATTGCTCTAACGAAGTGCACTACACGATCCGTGTAGAGAATGGCACCGTGCTGGGCAATGATGTTCAAGGTTATGTCGTGGTAAATCTTCCTCTTGGTATCCAAAACGCTTACATTGTTGCTGAGGACTGCTGTGGTAATATTACCGAGAGAAGGGTCGTCCTCGACGTACAAGACAATACTCCTCCCAATGCCGTATGTGATCAGAAAACAGTCGTGACGATCACCGGCTCTCAAAACCCGGGCGACAATTCTGCCAAAGTCTTCGCTTCCACGTTTGACGATGGCTCCTTCGACAATTGTACCCACCACGTATTTTTTAAGGTAATCCGCATGGAGGAGCTGTTGGGCACCAACAATGGAAGTACCAAGAACAACGATGTCGCATGTTCAGGTTTGAACGGAGACGACGATGTTTACATAGGTGAAAATCAGGTGTACTTCGACGACTTTACCAAGTTCTGTTGCGACGACGTCGGCAAAACCATCATGGTTGTCTTCCGCGTCTATGACCGTGACCCTGGCGCAGGTCCGGTGCACCCGGAACGAATGAACCAGGGAGGCGACCTGTTCGGACGATTTTCTGATTGCATGGTAGAGGTTGAAGTGCAGGACAAGAGCATTCCTACGGTGGTAGCACCTCCGGATATCGTTGTGAGCTGCAACTTCTGGTTTGATATTGACAATTTGTCTGATCCTTCCGATGCGACATTTGGTCGCGTGGTAACAGACCTCGCACTGCGTGCTAAGGTCAAAACGACTGACGTAGTATGTAGCTATTACTGCGTAAAAAATCTTATCACCGGTTATCCTGGCTATGTTCCCGGATTCCCACCTCATGCACAGCCTGCATTTAATAAGGCCTGTGATTACTACAATACCCTGTTTGATCCGGCACATCCTGAAAAAACATACGAGCTGGTTTGGGGTTTTGATGGTTATGTACTGGCGTCCTGTGTAGCTGAACCGGAAATTGATGTTCGCGACTTGCGCGTTTGTGGTCAGGGAAGGATACTCAGGGATGTTTCCGTTCCTGGTCCTAACGGCGTTGTGGTTACCGAAACCCAGACAATTTGGGTCGTTAACTGCGATCCATTTTACATCAACAGGAGCAATCATTGTGATCTCAATGACGACATCATCTGGCCCGACTGTCGGGGCAATGGTACTTTGATTGAAGGATGTGGAGCGGACATCAGTCCTGATAATCCGCGCCTTGGTCGTCCGGAAGTGGTCAATGGGGCTAGAAATCACTGCAACCTCATCGCCATCGAACCCTTTGACGAGATCTTCACCATTGAACCGGATGCATGTTTCAAGATCCTGCGCCGGTGGGTAGTAATCGACTGGTGTCAGTATGACCCGAACGTTGATCCTGAAACCGGCAGATGGGAATTCACCCAGATCATTAAAGTCCGCGACCAGGTAAAGCCTGAGGTAACCTGTAACGTTGGTCCGTGCGAGCCTGCTGTCCTGAATTCGACACAGGGCATTTGCTACGGTCACATTTCACTTACGGTTACGGCAACTGATTCGTGCACGCCAAATGACTGGCTGCTGGCTGAGTACAAGCTCGATGCATACAACGACGGCACCTACGACTTCAATGTCGGAAGGTTGACCTTGCGCGAGGTGAACCAGGGAGTCATTCCTTCCATTCGCAACAACCCCTTTGCAGACAACCCAAACAACCCATTTGATGCAAGCGGAACCTATCCGATTGGTATCCACCGCATCTGTTGGTTTGTTGAGGACGGTTGTGGTAACCTGGGCCAGTGTTGCACTTTGTTTGAGGTAAAGGACTGCAAAGCTCCAACGCCTTATTGTCTGACTGGCATCATAACCGTACCGATGCCTACCAGCGGCTGTGTGGACATTTGGGCCAAAGACCTTAACCACAACTCTTTTGATAACTGTACTCCGAAAGATCGTCTGAAGTTCTACTTTGACGGAGATTCTAGCAAAACGAGCATTCGCATTTGCTGTGAAGATTTCGTTGCCAAGCAAAAGGCGGATGAACTGACCGTTGAAGTACAGGTATGGGTAGAAGATGAAGAAGGTAACCGCGATTATTGCCAAACGGTAGTCATCGTTCAGGATAACCAAAACATTTGTCCGAACCCGCCAACGGTGAATACCGGAAATGTGAACGGTCTTGTAAAAACAGAGAATGGTGAACTGACTGCCAAAGCGGCCGTAGAGCTTTACACCGGAACCTCTCTGCTCCGCCAGACCACGACCAACAACGCAGGCTCTTACCTTTTTGGTGACCTGAGTCTGAACTCCAACTTCCTGTTGAAATCGAAACGTCTGGATGAAGCTACCAATGGGGTAACGACTGCCGACATCGTCAAGATCCAGCGCCACATTCTAGGCCTGGAATTGCTGAACAGCGCCTACAAGGTGATCGCGGCGGACGTCAACCGCTCTTATAGCATTACCGCTGCTGATATTTCTGAAATCAGAAAGCTCATCCTGGGTGTCAATGCCGAATTCACCAAAGTGCCGTCCTGGCAGATGATTCCGTCTGACTACCAGTTTGTAAATCCGCAGCAGCCCTGGGACTTCCCAACTGAGAAGGGATTTGTTACCCTCAAACCGGCCATAAGCATCGACTTTATCGCCATTAAAATGGGTGACGTGAACAATTCTGCTGTTGCCAGTGCTTTCCAGGGAACAACAAATCGCAGCTCCCTTCCGATGAAACTTTGGATAGAAGAAGGCGAATTGCGTGCCGGCGAACTGTACGAGATGGCATTCCACGCAGATGACATGGCGTCGTTGAGTGGTGTCCAGATGACGATTGAATTTGATGCCCGCATGATGCAGCTCGAGCAGTATAACTCTGGCGTGTTCATACTGGAGGATGCCAATTTCGGATTCCAGGCAGCTGGCCAAGGCAAGATCGCATTGAGCTGGAGCGATGCAAAGGCCATCAGCCTGAAGGGTGGGGAGCAATTGTTCTCTCTCTCGTTCAGAGTTCTGGCCAATGGCACCACTGAGAATGCCGTGCGCCTATCCAATGCGCTGGCGAGGACCGAGGCTTACGATGATAAGCTGAACGCCATGCCAGTCGTTCTGGAAAATCGCACAAACCGCCATGCAGACAATGCTGCAGACCTGGAACTGTTCCAGAATGCGCCCAATCCGTTTGACGCTGAGACTACGATCCGTTTCCGGGTCAGTGAGGCTACAGACGCACAATTGAGCATTTACGACGTTACGGGGAAAGTGATTTACCTCAACCAGTTCATCGCAACAAAAGGCACGAACACAATGAAAGTCCACAAGACCGATTTGCCCGGTGCAGGTATCTATTACTATCAATTGGATGCAGCCAATCAATCTGCTACCAAACGAATGGTCATTATGGAGTAACCATATAATTCCATAGAGCATTTTTTAAGGAGTCCCCGTCTGATTGCAGGCGGGGACTCCTTTTTTCTTGCCGACGAGATATATTCCAGTTTACAACGGGGAGAATGGTAGTCTCATTTGTGGTTGCATGAGCTGCTCTTTCTTAGCATTTAACTGCGCATAAACCGGATACCATTTGCCCAGCAATTCCCGAATGCCCTTGGCCCGGGTTTCGGAAAGGTCTGGATCGCCTTGAAGGGTTTCCATGAGTTTTTGAAGCATATCCTGCCGAGCTGGAAATTCGCTGACGCGATATTTTTCAAGGCTTGAAAGCCTTGCAGCAACGTCCAGGGCATACTGAATGGATCCCGTCGCATCCGCAAGTCCATTCCGAAGCGCCTGTTTGCCGCTCCATATTCTTCCCGCTGCCACCTTGTTGACGGATGCGGAATCCATTTCCCGCCCATCGGCAACCATGCCTTTGAACCGCAAATAAACCTGCTGAATGCTTTCCTCCAGCACCTTGCGCTCGTCTTCGCCCCAAGGAAGCATAAGGTTGAATTTGTTTGCAACCGGTCCTGTTCCAACTGTGTCTACGTCAACGCCTACCAGGTCTCCACTTAGTTTGCTGAAATTGGGAATGAGCGCAAAGACGCCAATTGATCCGGTGAGGGTGTAGGGGCTGGCGATAATTGAATCTGCGTAACAGGAGATGTAATAGCCTCCGGATGCAGCATAATCTCCCATAGACACAACCACGGGTTTGCCTACAGCTTTGATCAGACGCAGTTCTTCAAGAAATTCATCGCTGAGCAAGGCACTTCCTCCCGGAGAATTGACGCGCAATACAAGTGCTTTGATTTGTTTGTTCTTCCGGATGTCTCGCAACATAGATAAATACTTGCGGCCAATGGATCCTGGTGCTCCGCGCTCTTCAACAATGGTCCCTTCTGCAAACAGCAGGGCAACGCGGTTGGAAGTAGAGTAGTCTTCATTGCCCACATCCTCGGACAAATAGTATTGGGGAAGGGTAATGAATTGAAGGTCAGAAGATTCTGGCAATTCGAGTGCCTTGCGGATGTCGTCGAGCACTTCAGACTCACTCGATAGCTTGTCGATCAGCTTGTAATTCAGGGCAAGCTCTGGCCGGTAGCTGAGAAACCGATCGAAGTTGTCTTTTAACGTTTCTTCCGGGATCCCTCGTGAATCAGCGACCTCGCGGATGTATTCTGCGTATATGTCGTTGAGAAATTCCCGGATTTGCAAACGGTTGCTTTCACTCATTTTGTTCATTCGGTAAGGCTCAGTGGCGCTTTTGAATTCGCCGGCATAGTATATGTTGTAACTGACGCCGATCTTATCGCTCAGCTCCTTAAAATGCGGTATTGCGTATCCCAGACCTTTAAGGTCAACGAATCCAAGCGGATTCATGACGATTTGATCTGACGCTGAACACAAATAGTAAATCTTGTGGTCGAGGTAAGCGTTATAACTGTAAATGAATTTGCCTTTAGCCTTAAATGCAAGCAATGCATCTCTTAATTCTTTAAGCCCGGCAAATCCGATGCCAACAGACGGGGTTTTCAGGTATATACCACGAATGCGAGGGTCCTCTGCCGCCTTTTGAATGGTGCGAACCATATCGCGCAAACCCAGAACGGTCTCGTTGCCGATGGCAAAACTGCCAATTTCCACATTGTTCGTTTGTTCGGGGATTGGGCCTTGTAAGTTGATTTTTAGTACCGATTGCGATTTGACGGAAGGCTTGGTGGAGTCTTTCAGAGCAATTCCTGCGATCATTCCCATAACCAGTAACAATAGCAGGATCATGGCGAGCATTGCGCCCAGGCAGGATGAGAAAACGTTGAAAAAAAATGATTTCATATTTTAACTATTGATGATTTTGACGTGATGCAGGCCGGGAGGATACTTCCTGTGCATGATGTTTTTGAGTTCCTGATAGATCTTGGGGTTTTTGACAAAATCCTGTTCATTTAGGTCGATTACGACGATGGGGAACTGCGTTTGATTTTTGAAAAAATAGAAGTAACTCTCCTGTATTTTGTCGAGGTAATCGTTTCCAATACTTGCTTCAAATAGCCTTCCCCTTTTTTCAATATTTCTTTGTACCTGCTCCACGTCTCTGTGCAAATACAAGATCAAGTCTGGTTTTTGGAGACTGTGAGTCAGCGCAGTGTAGATTTTGTGAAATAATTTATACTCTTCAGAGATGAGGTTTATGCGCGCAAATAAAAGACTTTTCAGTATGGTGTAATCAGATATTGAAAACTGATAGAAAAGGTCGTTTGAGGAAAGCTCGAGTTGGATCTGCTTTTGCCTTTCCGTAAGAAAAAAAAGTTCAACGGTCAGGCCATAGCGTGCCGGGTCCTTGTAAAAGTATTCTAGAAATGGGTTGTCGGCGAATTCTTCCAGAATTACGCGGCAGTTGTAGTCAAGTGCTAACATCTGGCAAAGACTCGATTTGCCTGCGCCAATATTGCCCTCTATGCAAATGTATTTATTGGGAAATTGCTTCATGTTCAAATAGTTTATTGACCTTACCGGTGTCTTTGCAAACTGCAAGCAGTGAGTCGATGTTTTGTCTTAGAATAGGATGTATGGTCTGGGGTGCGATTTCAGCAAGTGGAACAAGTACAAAGGAACGCAAGTGCATTCTTGGGTGTGGAATGGTAAGTCGTTTACCGGAAATGATCTGGTCTTCATAGAGCAAAATGTCTATGTCGATGGTTCTGGGTCCACTACTGATCTGGCGTTTCCTGCCGAGCGCATGTTCAATTCTGTTGATGGTGTTTAAGAGCTGAACAGGTTTCATTGACGTGCTGATGCGGGCGACCAGATTGAAAAAATCATCCTGATCACAAAAATCGCGTGGTTCGGTTTCGTAGACAGAGGAAATTTGCATTACGTCTATCAGGGAATTCTGAAGATGTGCAATCGAAGATCTCAAGTTCTCCATCCGGTTGCCCAGATTGCTGCCAATGCCGATGTAAATGTTGTCACTGGCCATGGTGAAATACATTTAACAATGCAGTTCTTTGATTGAAGGAAATATGTATCCAGTAAAGCCCAGTGTGCATGTTGCGTGGTATGGAATATGATGCGTTAGCTGCATTGCTGTTGATTGTTCCGGTATGCACGTTTGTGCCCATAGCATCATAAAGTCTGATCTTTGCTCCATTCAAGGGTTCTCCCGATTCTATGAAAAGCCTGTTCTCGATGAGCCATACCCTTAAGGTTTTGTCAAAGCCCGGTTCAGAGGACGAGGCGAGCGAAATGGTAGCTGATTTGGTTCCCGCGTGTTCCAGACCGGCAAGCTCTGCTGCCGTTGCGATGGTAGCGCGGACGATGTTTGCCATGAATTCGTAGTTCAGATAATGAGCTGAATCGTTTAAAGTGTGGTATTTCTTGTTGCGGAAATTTGCACCATCCGACAACATGAGCGCCGGGATCCCATTGTCCCAGAAAACGGCATGATCGCTTCTTCGCAAATCGGGAGCAATTATGCCATTTCCGGTCACCTCAAGGGAAATGACCTTTAAATCCGGCACGTGGTCTTTGGCATTGCGGTCGAAGATGGTGCGGAGTGTATGCGAGGATGTATTGGCTACATTGGTCAGGAAATCACCCCTCCTCCCGTTTGCAATGAGCTGGTCGTATGCCTCGGGAAACAGAATGTTGAATCCTGCAGGCAGATCCTGTGTGTTGGGCTCGTCGGTATAATATCCGATCATTTCATAATTGAGTACAGCCTGAATCTTTTCCCTGGGTGATATCTGCGATCCCTTGTATAGCAAGCTGCCGATGAGGCCGGCTTCTTCGAGGTCAAAGAAAATATAGCGCAAAGATCTTTCAGTGGAATATTTTGAAAGGATACGACAAGCCTCAAGCACACCGGCGACGCCAGACGCGTTGTCATCGGCTCCCGGCGCATTTTGGTAGGAGTCGTAGTGCGCGTCGATGAGTACCATTTCAGAAGGGTGTACCTGTCCAAACTGGGTTGCCTCAAGGTTTACGCAGGACTGCTGTGGTAAAGTAATTTCAAGGCGGCGGGTGGGAAGATGCTCCCCAAGTCGTTCGAGTAAGCCTTGGCGTACCGAATCGTAGAAAGCCTGATTGCGGTTGTTGCGGATTCCCTGAAGGGCATAAACCGATTCGGAAAGTCTGTCAGGGCTAACCTCTTTTAACAAGTCAACCATGTTTATAGGTTCCCGGTCACTCACTTTTAGCAGAACGCGCAGCAGGGCATGAGCTTGCTGCGGATCGAGGGAAACGACAATTGATTTATTCTGGCCGGCAGCCACCGGGAAACCAATATCTCCCGTTATCAGTTGTGGATAAATCTCCTCGTGCAAAGTGGCGCCATCTGCACTGAATAGTTTGCAACTGATTTCCAGTGCAGTGTTGTCTGAGTCATTTGCATCGAAATGGATCGTTAACTCGTTGTTCAAACGTTCTATTCGGAAGTTTTCAATGCTTGGAACTGCATTTTGTGCCTGGCAATGCAGCACAATCAGGCTGATCAATTTTGCGGTTAAACGAATTTTCAATGTTGTCATGGATCAAAAGGATGTAATTCTGTAATGAATGGGGTAATAGTTTTTTAGTAGGCATCCCGTTTGCTTGAGCCACCCCATACGGGCTTTCCCGTATTGTGCAAGGTTCCAGCCCCGAGCCGCGTTTTGATCGTTCTCTACGGGCAGACAACGGAGGTATCGCAAAGCACACTCCCGGTTCATTGAAATGGAGGGAAGATGATCCGAGAGGCAGACGGATTGACAAAGAGCCTGGCTGGGAAAAAAATCCTTTCCTTTGTAATGTCCTATCGGAATGCCTGCATGAATCGTCCGAGAACAATTTTCGATGTCGGATACCTGTGCGACAAACCTTTGTGGAAGTGCTACCATTTCCCCATCTCGCATCGTGGCCGACAGTGCAGCGTGTGATTGCAACCAGGGTTCAAGTTCTGCCGGAAAGGGTACGAAACTCCGGATGGCATTGGCCTTGGGATCTTTGCCAGATCCCATTTTTCTCTTTCTGTCGGTCTGGTGGTATTTTGAAGCCTTAGCGTGTCCGGCCATTGACCCGGGCAATTCGTTTGAAGTTCTGCGCAGGGCAGTAAAGGAAAACCCTTCCCCTTCGACGCGATGGGGAAGAAAGCGATAGGTTTTAATAGAGGACGCAGACTGAACGAGATCAAAGGGGTTTTCGACTTCCACGGATTCCAGCAAGCCACTATTGACATAAGGTCGGATCACCGCTTCATTTTCCTTTTCGTTGTAGGTGCAGGTTGAATAGAACACATATCCTCCGGATTTACAGAGTTGGGTTGCTATGTGAAGAACGTGTGACTGGATTGCGCTGCATCGATCAATGAGCTTTGGTGACCACTGTTCTACAGCATGGGACTCCTTTCGGAACATGCCCTCGCCACTGCATGGCGCATCGGCTATGATGACATCGTATCGGTGTGGCAATAGCTGAAGATTTGTCAGATTGCCCCGTGTGATGCAGACATTTGGGTAGCCCCACTTAATAATATTGTGTTGTAGTGCTTGAGCCCTGAGGGGGTTTGTTTCGTGGCAATGCAGAAGGCCATCCTGGCCCAGGTGTGATGCAAGCAATGTTGATTTGCCGCCAGGTGCTGCGCACAGGTCAATGGCCGACGCATTTTTGGGGATGCCCAGGACTTTCAGTGCATAGTCCAGGAACATGGATGAGGCCTCCTGCACATAATAGTGGCCTGCATGGAAATGCGGGTCCAGCGTGAAAGAGGGGCGCTCGTCGAGGTAATAACCGTGAGAGCACCATGGAACGGCTGTGGACAGGTGGAGCTCGTTTTGCGTTTTTAACGGGTGAAGGCGAACGCTCGTTCGTGCCTTGTTTCTGTGTGCATGGATAAAGGCGGCGGATTCTTTCCCAAGAAGACTGCGCATGGATTCCTCAAAACCGGCCGGTAGATTCATAATGGCAATTTTTTTAACGCCGGGTTTCGAAAAATAATTTCATCCACTTTGCAAATGGTTTCCGGATCAACTTCCAATGACGCGGCATGGTGCGGCTTGATGCGGGCATCGATTACAAGGGGCGGCTTGCAGGACCAGTGCTTGAATTCACATTTCGAGCCCACACCGTATACATCGTGCGACGGGTTGCTTCTCGTGAAGCAGATCCACAAAAAGTTCTCGTAGGATGCTGCAGTAAAATCGGAATCGTCTACGACGACTACCAGCGGATACGCTCGAAAAACAGGGTGATCTAACCAGGCGCACAGCGTTTCCATTTGCCGGATGGCAACGTGCATGTCGCTGAAGGCTTCACATTGTACAGCTATTACGCCGTCATCTATGCGACGGGCTTTTCCAAAAGGTGCAGGCAAGCGGTTGAAATGCTCAAGATCTCCCGAAAGCTCGCGCAGACGGTTTCTGTTGCACGCAACGAGCAGTTTCGAACCAGCATTCCAGGATTCTCCTGAATAATCGAGGGTGTCAATCGTCGTTTTAGTAAAGAAATGCAAATCTTCCCCAAAATCCACGCGCTCCAAAACATAGCGCAAGAATCCGGGTACGTCGCGAACGGATGGAGGGCCATCGTCCTGATGCGCGGCAATAAAAAGATATTTTGCCAGGGAGCTTTGCCCTTTGCCGAGCAGGAGATTGGCCTGTGTGAGGATCTCTTCCGGCTTGCGATCCCGAAATGGCATGTATCGCTCGCTGCCAACGGCCAGGAGCAAGGGGTGCACACCGGAAGCATCGACGGCATGGAGATCGCGTATTCCGGGATACTCATACTGAGTGAGTTCGGAAACGAAATCGTGGATCAGGTCTCCCAGACCGGTATCCTCCTGAGGTGGCCTGCCGACCACGGTAAAATGCCAGATGGGATCTTTGCGGTGATATACGGAAACGTCGCGGACGGTTGGAAAGGGGTGTTCCAGGCTATAGTAACCTAAGTGATCGCCAAAAGGCCCTTCCATTTTCAGCGTCTCGTCCTGCACAGTGCCGACAATGCAAAAATCCACCTCCTGGGGGATGAAATGACCATCCACCTGAGCGTACCGGTAAGGGCTTTCATTGAGCAGTCCCGAGAACAACAATTCTGACAGGCCCTCCGGCAAGGGAAAAACGGCCGCAAGGCTGTAGGCCGGGGGGCCACCGATGGCTATGCTGACGCGGAAAGACAGGCCCTTTTGCTTGTGCATCAGGTGGTGGATCCCAATGCCTCGATGCAACTGATAGTGTAAACCCACCTCTGAATCTGGCAGGTAGTCATTGCCGTCGAGTTGGATTCGGTACATCCCTACGTTGGCGGATGCCGGCCTCTGGTCGCCAGGTGGAAAACTGATCACCTGTGGCATGGTGACGAACGCACCCCCGTCTTTTGGCCAGGCTCTGATTTTGGGCAAATCGCCAAGAGAGCAGGTTAAATTCAAGTGGTTGTGGCGCTGTTTTCTTGGAAGGGCGTTCAATAGGTAGGGGAGTTTGCCGATCAGAGCACCAGGTCGTTTAATGGTTGACCAGGGGTCGGCTTTCGCCTTGGCCAGCCATTCAAATTTCTTTAAGGTGCGGTCGAACAGCAGGGTTGTTCGCCGTCGCGTACCAAATAAGTTGGAAACCGCGGAAAACTTTGATCCTTTCACCTTTTCAAACAAGAGGGCAGGACCACCGGCACGACAGACCCTGCGGTGGATTTCGGGAATGACAAGATCTCCGTCGATTTCCTCGTGAAGGCGAACCAATTCGCCGGCCCGCTCAAGGGCGTCGCAACATTTTCGAAGGGAGCTGTAAGGCATTAGTGGGTATCCGGTGTAAAGTTAATCCTTATGAATGAGCAGGATAAATATCGATAATATTTATATTGATTTATTGATAATGCGTTTATTTGCATGGTTAACGATGCAGGCATACCTGGATTTACTGAGCAAGGTTCTGGAAGAAGGGCGTGAACTCCCGGATCGCACGGGCGTCGGTACGCGCAGCCTTTTTGGCTACCAAATGCGCTTTGACCTGGCAGCGGGATTTCCCATGGTCACTACCAAAAAACTCCACTTTAAATCAGTCGTTTACGAATTACTCTGGTTTTTGCGGGGCGATACCAATATTCGCTACCTCAACGAGCACGGCGTATCCATCTGGGATGAGTGGGCGGATGAGAACGGGGAACTTGGCCCGGTGTATGGCAGACAATGGAGGGCATGGGCAACAGCCGAAGGAAACGGCGTCGATCAGATTTCCGAGCTGCTGTCCCGCCTGGTTGCCGACCCGCATTCCAGAAGGCACGTGGTTTCTGCATGGAACGTCGGGGAATTGCCCCGCATGGCCCTCAGTCCCTGTCATTGCCTGTTCCAGTTTTACGTAGGGCACGGCAAATTGTCCTGCCAGCTCTACCAGCGTTCTGCAGATGTGTTTTTGGGAGTACCTTTCAACATAGCCTCCTATGCCTTGCTGACTCACATGATCGCGGCGGTGACGGGGTTGTTGCCAGGGGAATTTGTGCATAGTTTTGGCGATGTCCACCTCTATCTAAACCATACCGATCAAGCCCGGTTACAGCTTGGACGTTCTCCGCTTCCGCTTCCCCAACTTTGGTTGAATCCCGAAGTAAAAAATTTGTTTTCTTTTGATTATGAAGACATTAAGTTGTTGAATTACGAATCCCATCCATCCATCAAGGCACCAATTGCCGTGTGAATGAGCACATTTGAGGTCATGCCATCTTTAACGCTACTTTAACGAGGGATGGTTGAATTTGCTGAACTTTTTTACAACACCACCAAACTAAATAAGGCCAACTCTATGGAAAATGCAATTCTGAGGTATTTTTGCAGGCAAAACATAACGAAAAGCCTTCATATTTGATCTCTTCGTGTAACCACTTATACACCAATCTTTTATGAGCTACATAAAACTGCTATTTGCTGGGTTAATGGTCGTTTGTATCCATTTGGGAGCCTTTTCGGCACCGGATATCGAAGTGGGCAAAGAGCTTTTCAAAAACAACTGCGCGGCCTGTCACAATAAAAACATGAAGGATGCGCTCACCGGACCGGCCCTGGGTCCCGCACTCGAAAAGTGGGCAGGATATCCAAAGGAAGATTTCTACCAGTGGGTTCGCAATTCACAGGCCATGATCAAGGCGGGGCATCCACTTGCCGTCGAATCCTGGAATGCATTCAAGCCCAACATTATGACTCCTTTTCCCAACCTCACCAACGATGAGCTTGAGAGTTTGATGCTTTACATCGACGGGGTCTTTAAAGGCACTTACGGCCCGAAGGCGACTGCAGGACCGGTAACAGGCGATGGCGCGCAGCAGGACAGCGGATTTGCTTTCTGGTTGTACGTCGCCTTTGTTTTACTTGCCGGACTTGCTTTGTTCCTATGGAAATTGACGGCGGATCTAAAATACAGCATGAGTCATAAAACGGCCGACAAAGAAGTGGGGAAACCTTCCCTGTTTCGCATGGTGGCCAACAAGTCGGTGGTGAGTTTTCTCATTTTCGCACTGGTGCTGTTTGGGGGCTATACTACGGTAAACAACGCCATCTCCATTGGAAGGCAACAGAATTACGCTCCGCAACAACCGATCAAATTCAGCCATGCAACTCATGCAGGACTGCACAAGATCGATTGCAATTACTGCCATGACGGGGCAAGGCGCGCAAAACATTCCATCATTCCTGCTGCCAATACCTGCATGAATTGTCATGCCGCCATTAAAAGAGGCAGTAAATATGGCACCTCTGAGTTGACCAAGATCTATGCCAGCATCGGTTTTGATCCGTCGACCGACAAATACCTGGAGAATTACGATGCCATGTCAGAAGCTGAGATCTCGGCTATTTATAAAAAGTGGATCGACGACAATTTTGTGCGAACCAACGGCTTGACGGCAAGCAATGCAAGCTCGCAGTCGGAAGCAGATAAGCAATGGTCGGAGATCAAATCGTCGCTGACGAGTGAGACCAAACCGCGCATTCAGGGAGCCATTGAATGGGTTCGCATTCACAATTTGCCGGATCACGTGTATTTCAACCATTCCCAGCACGTTACGGTCGGCAAAATCGATTGTCAGAAATGTCATGGAAAAGTGGAGGAGATGGAGTTGGTCAAACAATATTCTACCCTTTCGATGGGATGGTGCATCAATTGCCATCGCCAGACAGATGTCAAGTTTGCAGACAACAAATACTACGAAAGTTACCGGACCTATCACGATGAATTGAAAAAGGGCACCCGCCAATCAGTCAAAGTCAGTGACATCGGAGGTCTCGATTGTCAGAAGTGTCATTATTAAAATAAAGCAATTCAAGATCTGATGAAACATACCGAATCTAATGTATGGGTAGGAGAGAAGGATCTGACGAATGACCCCGCCTTCATGCAGGGCCTCGAAAACGAGTTTCCTACTTTGGAAGAGGCGGCATTGGCAGGAGACGGCAGGCTTGCATCTTTGGAGGCCAACCGCAGGGATTTTCTCAAAGTCCTGGGTTTTGGCCTCGGGGCTGCTACCCTTGCATCCTGTGAGGCTCCGGTCAAAAAGGCAATTCCCTTTGTCATTAAACCCGATAGCATTGTTCCCGGAATCGCCAATTATTACGCTTCCTCCTTTGTCAACGGCGGCGATTACTGTTCGGTACTCGTCAAAACGAGAGAGGGGCGTCCAATCAAGATTGAAGGTAACGCACTCTCTTCTGTAACGCGAGGAGGTACGTCGGCACGCGCACAGGCAGCTGTGCTCAGTTTGTACGATTACAATCGCACCAAAGGGCCTTCGCGCATTCAGGGAGGGAAACCAGAGTCTTTAGACTGGGCCAGCCTGGATCAGGAAATCCGTGAGGCACTGGCTTCTGCTTCCAAAGTCCGCATTTTGAGTTCTACCATCATGAGCCCCTCGGCACTCAGGGCCGTCGATATCTTTTGTTCAAAATATGCGGGGGCAAAACACGTGGTTTACGACGCGGTTTCCAGTGCTGCCCTCCTGGATGCTGCCAAGATTTGCTTTGGGCAACGCGTCATTCCCGAATACCGATTTGACCTTGCAGACACCATCGTAAGTTTTCGCGCAGATTTCCTTGGCACGTGGATTTCGCCAATCGAATATGCAGCACAATATGCCTCTCGAAGGGCTCCACGTTCAGAAGGGACGGCCATGAACCGGCATATCCAGTTTGAATCGCACATGTCCCTCACGGGTTCCAATGCCGACCATCGCATTCTCGTAAAACCCTCTGAGCAGAGCGCTGCCATTGCCCACCTCTACAATGCCCTGGCGACAGCAAGTGGGAGACCAAGTCAGTCAGCGCCCTCCCTCAACGATAAAGCAAAGGCTGCCATCGACAAAATCGCCAGCCAGCTCTTGCAGCAAAAGGGAAAATCCCTGGTTGTATCGGGAACGAATAACCTTGGGGATCAAATGCTCACCCTCGCGATCAATGACCTGTTGGGTAACATCAATCAGACAGTGCGCTTCGAACGGGTGTCTTACCAGAGAAAGGGCAGCGATGCCGATGTGCAGCAACTGCTGGCAGAGATGCAGGCTGGCGAAGTGGATGTTCTCATCCTCTGGAATGCAAATCCAGCATACGAACTCCCGTTCGCAGCCGATTTTTCGGCGGCCTTGTCCAAGGTCAAAAAATCAGTAAGCCTCAACGCCAGTCTCGACGAGACTTCGGTCGGATGCCATCTTGCTGCTCCTGACCACCACTTCCTGGAAAGTTGGGGGGATGTGGAGCCAAAAAGCGGGCAATTTAGCTTTATACAACCCACCATACGACCCATTTTTGATACGCGGGATGCTGCTCTTTCGCTGCTTAGATGGGCAAATCACCGGCCTGCCGGATTGGCAGAGGAATTTACTTACCTCGATTACCTGGAAGCCAACTGGTCTGAAAAACTTAAAACCAGCGGCCCCGCATTCCAGAATGCATGGGATCAGCTGATTCACGATGGGGTTTTTGAAACAGGGGCAAACTCAACGGCTGTCGCATGTCAGGTTGATGTTGCAACGGCATTTTCAAAACTCTCCAAGCCTGGCGATCCTGCTGTGCTGGAAATTGATTTTTTTGAAACGGTTCATATTGGCGCAGGACAATATGCCGGAATTCCCTGGCTGCAGGAACTCCCCGATCCAATTATGCGAACCGTTTGGGGCAATTACCTGGCCGTACCGGTTTCATTCGACGGTGACCGCAGATTTCATGCTTTGGGTAAGGTGAAAGAAGACGGGGAACTGGTTGAACTCGCCACGGAGAAGGGCAAAGTGGAAATCAGTGCGGTCAAGCAGTTTGGCCAGATGCAGGGAACCCTTTCTGTGGCCTTGGGTTACGGACGGAGCAATGCAGGCGACTGTGGCACCGGAGTCGGAACGAACTTCAATGCCTATTGCCAGATGGTCGACGGGTACGTGCAATACTATGCGACGGGTGCTACGCTGGGCGAGAGCAGCCGCGTTATAGAAAAGAATTTCGCATGTGTGCAGCATCACCATACTTATGGTGTGACTGCCAAAGATGCTAAAACCGGTGAGCAATTCAATGCCGACGAAGCTGCGCTGGTTGACGACGTGTTCAAAGGGTTTACCAAGGGATTTCAAGGTGCACTGACGGACCGGTCGGTCATACGGCACAGCACGCTGGATAAACTCGAAGAAAACACTAAAAAACTTCAGGAGGAACGAGCGCATCACCAACACCTCAATTCCCACACGCTCTATCCGGGACATGAATACCTTTACAACTCCGGTCATCAGTGGGCGCTGCACATTGATTTGAATGCCTGTATTGGTTGTGGGGCGTGTGCGGTCGCCTGTATGGCTGAAAATAACGTGCCGGTCGTTGGAAAACGGGAGGTTTCACGGCATCACGAAATGACGTGGCTCAGGATTGACCGCTATTATTACGGCGATGTGGAGAATCCCAATGTCGTTTACCAACCCATGATGTGTCAGCATTGTAACAATGCTCCCTGCGAAAATGTGTGTCCGGTCAACGCGACAAGTCACTCCTCAGAAGGGTTGAACCAAATGGCTTACAACCGATGTGTGGGTACGCGGTATTGTGCCAACAACTGTCCTTATAAGGTAAGGCGCTTTAACTGGTACGACTACACCACCGCTGACCTGTTCCCGGGAAACCAGTTTAACATTGCAAGGGAGCAGGCTAAGCCATTTTATGCAGATAACCTGGTACGAATGGTCTTGAATCCGGATGTGACCGTGCGTGCCCGCGGCGTTATTGAGAAATGTTCTTTCTGTGTACAGCGCATTCAGGAGGGCAAACTCAATGCAAAAAGAGAACAGCGGCCTCTGACCGATCTGGATGTGAAGTCAGCTTGTCAGACGGCTTGTCCTACGTCTGCCATCACTTTTGGCGACAGGAACAATCCGGATGGAATTCTATCCGGAAAATTGAAAAATCCGCTCAACTACCTCGTTCTCGAAGAGATCAACGTCAGTCCATCGGTGAATTACACCATGAAGATCAATAACAGGGACGAAACATTAAATGCCTAATATCAACAACTAAGCAGCATGTCAGGAGGAATCGTTGCACCGGTCCGTAAACCACTGGTCGAAGGTCAGAAGACGTACCACCAAATAACGGAGGACCTATGTGCCCCCACCGAACGTACGCCCAGCACAGCGTGGGTAATCGCGTTCATCCTCGCAGCCTCAACCATGGCTTTTGGGGTATTTTGCGTTTTGTGGACCATTTGGATGGGAATTGGCACCTGGAACCTGAACCGAACCATCGGATGGGGATATGACATCACCAATTTTGTGTGGTGGATCGGTATCGGCCACGCCGGCACACTCATTTCCGCAATCCTTATGCTTTTTCGTCAGCGCTGGCGCACTGGCGTTAACCGTGCCGCCGAGGCCATGACGATCTTTGCGGTAATATGCGCTGCGATCTTTCCGTTGATCCACGTTGGCCGCATATGGGTGGTTTTTTACTTTTTCCCATATCCCAATACGAGGGGAGCCCTTTGGCCTAACTTCAACTCGCCCTTGCTTTGGGATGTATTTGCCATTTCAACATACTTTTCTGTTTCATTGCTGTTCTGGTACACAGGTCTGGTCCCCGATTTTGCAACGGTTCGAAATCGTGCCAGTGGTTTGAGAAAGAAAATTTACAACTCCCTTTCATTCGGATGGACCGGTTCTGCAAAGCACTGGCAAAGATGGGAGTCTCTTTCCCTGGTGCTTGCCGGACTGAGTACGCCGCTGGTGCTGTCTGTGCACACGATCGTTAGTTTCGACTTTGCGACTTCAGTCATACCAGGATGGCATACCACAATTTTTCCGCCTTATTTTGTTGCGGGTGCCATTTTTTCGGGATTTGCCATGGTGCAAACCCTGATGGTGCTTACGCGGAAAATTCTCAAACTGGAGGAGTACATCACCATCGAGCACATTGAATCTATGAACAAGGTTATACTGGTAACAGGAACCATCGTGGGGGTTGCCTACCTCACTGAATTGTTCATAGCATGGTATTCCGGATACGTTTATGAACAATTTGCTTTCTTTAACCGTGCCATGGGCGTCTACTGGTGGGCATATTTTGGAATGATGGCCTGTAACGTTATATCACCGCAATTGTTCTGGGTGCGCAAATTTCGCCGCAGTGTGTTTGTGACGTTTTTTATGTCGATTTTTGTCAACATAGGAATGTGGTTTGAACGCTTTGTCATCATCGCAACGACGCTGGCCCGAGATTACCTCCCTTCTTCATGGAGTTATTATCGGCCGACCTGGGTCGAGATCGGGATCTTTGTCGGAACCATAGGCTTGTTTTTTACTTGCTATCTGATTTTCGTGCGCGTGGCTCCTGTGGTGGCCATTGCAGAAGTAAAGCATATTCTGAAAGTGGGAGGAGATCAATATATAGGCGACAAGGCACATGCTGAAAAGTCGCATGAGCATCAAGCAGCCCATCACCACGAACACCATTGAATGAAACATTTTTGAAAATCTGCATACATGCGCAAACTCAATAAAGATGTGATTTACGGGATCTACTCAGATGAGGAAGTCCTTTTGCATGCGGTGAGGGATGCCCGCAACAGGCATCTCGAAATTATGGATGTATTTTCCCCATTTCCCGTACATGGACTTGATCAGGCGCTGGGCCTGACTGAATCGCGACTGCACCAGGCAGGCTTTGTTTATGGGGCCATTGGCGCTTTAATCGGGTTTTTGGGCATGACATGGATGATGACGTCCGATTGGCCAATCATCTTTGGTGGCAAGCCTTACTGGCCCGTACCATCTTTTATCCCAATTGTATTTGAAATGACCGTACTCTTCTCCGCCTGGGGTATGACCATTACTTTTTATACCATCTGTGGCCTGTGGCCAGGTGTAGACAACCCCCAGCTCGATTTGAGAACTACGGATGACAAGTTCTGCATTGCATTTGACCGCAACGAAGTGCCGGATGAGGCTGCCCGCAGCTTTTTTGCAGAGTCGGGCGCCGATGAAGTCAACTATAAAAACATCTGATCATGAGACGAACTCTTGTTCACGTTGTAGCGATTGCTGCCATCCTGTCTTTCATGCAATGCCGGCCGGCAGAGGGCAATTACCCTGGAACCGAATACATGCCGGATATGGGGCATTCTATTGCATATGAGGCGAATGTCAATTCTTACTATTTCTACAATACCTGGGAATCTGCAGCGGAGCGCGCTAGGATGTCGGCTCCACGCCTGCCCGTTGAAGGAACCCGTGCCCGGGGTTCTGTGGGATGGTCAAACGGCAGACTAAAGGGAGAAGTTTTCAATGGCAGCCTGTCAAACAATGCTGTTGCCACTCCGGTAAACGGTTCCGTCCCCTATTATTACGGAAACACAGAGGAGGAGCGCGCACGCGCTTCAAGAGAAATCGTGTCAAACCCAATCCCTTGGTCCCAGGAGGGACTCCAGCAGGGGCAGGTGCTTTATGACATCTATTGTGGGATTTGTCATGGAGCCAAAGGGGATGGCAATGGCTACATTGTCCGGGATGATGGAGGAAAATATCCCGCACAACCCGCAAACTTTCTCAAAAGCGACTTTATTGCTTCAACAGAAGGACGATACTACCACGCAATTATGTACGGCAGAAACGTTATGGGGCCGCATAGTGATAAGCTGTCTTTCGAAGAGAGATGGAATGTCATCCATTACATCCGTTCGCTTCAGGCGACGTCGCTGGGGCAAACGTATGGAGGAAAACCGGTTGCGGCTCAAAGTGTTCCCGGCACAACTCCTTTAAAATGATGTCGGTGGAGTGCATTCAATTAATTACCTGTGAAAAGATTATGATTCGATGAGTTCCATTCAATTACCTTCTCGCGACCGGATCGCTTTGTGGGCGATGGGCGCCATCGGTGTAGCCTCCCTGGCAACGATTTTCTTCACTGACGATGCGCTGCACACGCGCTTCTGGAGCAGTCTGTTGCATAACGGAACCTATTTCACCTTCATCGCACTGATGGCCATTTTCTTCGTTTGTGTCAGCAGGACCGCCCTTGCCGGTTGGAATGTCGGATTTAAACGAGTATGGGAAGCCATGGCCATGTTTATGGTCGTTGGATTCGGCGTTATGGCGCTCATCTCCGTGGGCATTTATGCTGGCTGGCACCACCTTTTCCATTGGGCAGACCCCGAGGCAGTGGCAGGGGATAAAATTTTACAAGGCAAATCCGGCTTTTTAAATAAGCATTTTTTTACGATTGGAGGCCTTGGCATTCTCGGTTTGTGGATCTTTTTTGCCCATAAGATGCGCACCCTGAGCATCGCAGAAGACAATCATGGAGATGACCGGTATCTGTACTACAAAAAGATGAAATTCTGGGCAGCTGTTTTCCTGCCCATAGCCGGCTTCGGTAGCGCCGTCGTCATCTGGCTGTGGAACATGTCGGTTGATCCGCATTGGTATAGTACCCTGTATGCATGGTATACGGGCTCCAGTGCTTTTGTCGCTATGATCGCATTGACTATTTTGCTGCTGCTGTACCTAAAATCCAGAGGGTACTATCACAACGTTACCCCGGAGCACTTTCACGACCTGGGCAAATTTATGTTTGCCTTTACGATATTTTGGACCTACCTGTGGTTTTCACAATACATGCTAATCTGGTATGGCAATATCGGCGAGGAAACCGTTTACTTTCAGACCCGGATACAGAAGTATCCCGTCTTGTTTTACGGAAACCTCATCATCAATTTCGTGTTCCCCTTCCTCATCCTTATGCGCAATGACACCAAGCGCAAATTCGGTACGCTGTTCGTAGTTTCCCTAATTGTGTTCTTTGGTCACTGGGTCGATACATTTCAAATGTTGAAACCGGGCGTGCTTGAAGCGGCTCAGGAACATTTAAGTACTGCACACCACATTCCGGAAGGACTGTCGCTCAATGCACCGGAAGTGTCAGCTCAAACAGTGGCTTCACATGCGGAAGGAACATCTTCTGCTGTCTCCCATGGGGAAGATGCCGCACATGGCCATGCTGATATGAAACCGGATATTGGCTATTTCGTTCCTGGCCCCGCGGATATCGGGTTGATGCTGGGTTTCTTAGCACTCTTTGTTGCCACGACCCTGTATTTTCTTTCCAAGGCTCCGCTCGTTCCCAAAAATGATCCATACTTGCAGGAAAGCTACCATCACCATGTTTAACCTAAGCTGTAATCATTAAACCATGACGGCATTGTTTATTGTTCTTTCGCTACTGTTGCTGCTCGTAGTCATCTTTCAGGTCGCAAAGATCAACCAGCTTACCGCAGATCTTACAGACCCTGAATTCCACATCGAGCGGACTTCCAATACCAACGGGAAGGCCATGTTGCTCTTTGGTGTGGTTTTTCTGGGTTCGGTTATTTGGAGTGCCATGTTTTACGCAAACCGCATGCTCGGTTATGGTCCTCTGAAGTCTGCCTCTGAGCACGGATATGCGATTGACTCCATGTTTAATATGACGCTTCTTTTTACAGGGATCATCTTTGTAATTTGTCATATCCTTCTCTTTTGGTTCGCGTATCGCTACCGCTATACCAAAGGTCGCAAGGTGCTGTTTTTTGTAAACGACAACCGTCTCGAACTTCTGTGGACGGCCGTTCCGGCCCTGGTTTTGACCATACTGATCATTAAAGGTTTGGTCACCTGGAATGAAGTTATGGCAGATGTCAAGAAGGACGAGGCTTTTCTGGAAGTAGAAGCTACGGGGTGGCAGTTTGCATGGAATCTGAGATATCCGGGAAAGGATGGAAAACTTGGAGTAAAGGATTTTCGTATGATCCGGCCCGGTGTGAATGAATTGGGCCAGGACTGGACCGATGTCCGCAACCATGATGACTTTAATGCCGACGAGCTTGTCCTGCCAAAGGGGAAGAAAGTGAGGGTTCGCATTACGGCAAGGGATGTGTTGCACAATTTTTATTTGCCGCACTTCCGCGTTAAGATGGATGCAGTGCCCGGGATTCCAACCTATTTCATATTCACCCCCGTCAAAACCACAGATGAATTCCGGCAGGAATTGAGGAAGTACCCCGAATACCAAATGCCGTCCGATCCTGCAGACCCAAATAGTAAATTAAAATGGGAGACATTTAATTATGAGCTGGCCTGCGCAGAGCTATGCGGGAAAGGTCACTACAGCATGCGTAGGGTAGTCCGGGTGGTTTCGCCAGAAGAATGGGAAGTATGGAACGCATCTCAGAAATCCCATTACTTAACCAATGTGCGCCACTCAGATGATGATCCCTTCAAAGGTCAGCCGCTGGAATCCGAAGCGCTCCTAAAGGCAGCTGCCCTTAAGGACATGCTTGCAAATGCATTCAAAAGTGGAAGTGCAGATGATGCTGCCCGGACGTTGCAGCTTGACAACGTCTATTTCGAAACAGGATCCGCTGCATTGAATAAAATCTCCGACCATGCATTGGAAATCTTATACCAGGCATTTGTGGATTACCCGAATCTTTCAGTCGAGATCAGTGGTCACACCGATAGCACGGGCGACGCAAATGCCAACATCTCTCTTTCTGAAGAGCGGGCAGTTGCTGTGAAATCTTTTTTGACCGGGCGTGGAATCGCCGGAAGCCGTATTGCAACCAAAGGCTTGGGACCGAATCGTCCCGTGGCGGAGAACGATACGGAAGAAGGAAGACGCCGTAACCGACGCATCGAGTTTAAAATTTTGAAATTTTAAAGAATTACACCCATGTCAGTTGTTCAACAAAAAAATAAAGAGACCGATCCGTTGATCCGGGATTTGGGTCACGACGACCATTTTCACGCACATCATCATGGGGATAAGTATCAGACGAATTTTCTGACGACCTACATCTTTTCGCAAGACCATAAAATGATTGCCCGCCAATACCTCATTACGGGAATCGTTTGGGCCATTGTGGGGGCGTTGATGTCGCTGGTGTTTCGCATACAGTTAGCCTATCCCGATGCGGACGTTTCCTGGCTAAAACCCTTCCTTGGAAAGTGGATTACCCTGGGCACCGGTGGGGTGGGACGTCTTGATCCGGAATTCTATTACGCCCTGGTCACCATGCACGGAACCATTCTCGTCTTTTTTGTTCTGACGGCCGGATTGAGCGGTACCTTCAGCAACCTGCTAATCCCGATGCAGATCGGAGCGCGAGACATGGCATCGCCGTTCTTAAACATGCTCTCTTACTGGTTCTTTTTCCTCTCCTCGCTGGTGATGATGTACAGCTTGTTTGTCAGCACCGGACCTTTTTCGGGTGGGTGGACAGCCTATCCTCCTCTAAGCGCTCTTCCCCAGGCTTCATCCGGCAGTGGAGCCGGGTTGACTTTGTGGCTTGTTTCACTGGTCCTCTTTGTGGTTTCCATCCTCCTCGGGGGACTCAATTACATCACCACGGTTTTAAACCTTCGCACTCAGGGAATGACGATGTGGCGTCTTCCCCTTACGGTTTGGGCGTTCCTGGTTACGGCAATCATTGCCCTGCTTTCGTTTCCTGTTCTTGCTTCAGGATTCTTTTTACTCATATTCGACCGTAGTCTCGGTACGAGTTTTTATCTCTCCGACATTTTTATCAATGGACAGGCACTCGATCGCATTGGCGGAAGCCCCATCCTGTTCCAGCACTTGTTTTGGTTTTTAGGACACCCTGAGGTTTATATCATCATTCTTCCCGCAATGGGAATAGTTTCCGAGGTCATGTCGGTCCATGCGCGCAAACCAATTTTTGGCTATCGGGCCATGGTCTACTCCATGCTTTCCATCGGATTCCTTTCCTTTATCGTCTGGGCTCACCACATGTTCATGTCTGGTGTGAACCCATTCCTGTCTAACTTCTTCGTCATCTTTACGTTGATCATTGCTGTGCCATCTGCCGTCAAAGTGTTTAACTGGCTTACGACTCTTTACGGTGGGAATCTGCGATTGAACACTCAAATGCTGTTTTGCATTGGCTTTGTTTCTATGTTCATTTCCGGAGGGTTGACCGGTATTTTTCTTGGGAATTCCACCATCGACATTCAGCAACACGATACATATTTTGTAGTAGCTCACTTCCATGTTGTTATGGGCGTTGCTGCTTTCTTTGGGATGTTTGCCGGCGTTTACAACTGGTTTCCAAAATTATTTGGCCGATTTATGAACGATTCACTCGGGAAGATCCATTTCTGGCTGACCATCATCGGAGCCTATGCCGTTTTTGGCCCCATGCACTACATCGGTCTGGGTGGTGTGCCCCGCAGGTATTACCGCTTTGATAATTTTGACGCCTTCCGCGATTTCGACGACCTCAACCAGTTTATTACCATAGCCGCCATTGTAACGTTCTTTGCACAGTTGCTTTTTGTGGTAAACTTCTTCTGGAGTATTTGGAAGGGAAGGAAGCTGACCGAGAAAAATCCATACGGCTCAAATTCTCTGGAGTGGACAACTCCGGTTAAAACGATCCATGGCAACTGGCCAGATAAATTGCCGGTTGTTCAGCGATGGGCATATGACTACGGTAAGGACGGAAAGGAGTTTATTCAGCAGCATAAGCCGATGGCAGAAGGCGAGGAGGATAGCAGTCATTGACATCACTCTTACGATTTGCAAATTGAATACGACTAAAACTACTGCGTTAAACTATGCCCTCTGGGCTGACCTGGGTTTGCTGGTGAAGTTTAAACTCAGTCTGATGGTCGTCGTCTCTTCTTTGATGACCTATTGGGTGTTGGCTCAGGGTACTTTTTCCTGGACGGACTTTGCCTTGCTTACTTTCGGAGGACTGTCGGTCACCTTTGCTGCCAATGCCTTGAATCAGGCGATTGAGCGCGATTACGATAAATTGATGAAGCGGACGGCCATGCGACCAGTCGCTGCAGGGCGGATGTCTTTTTCAACGGCGATCTTGTTTGCCGGGTTGTTTTGTCTGTTGGGAACATCACTCCTTGCACTGCTCCATCCTGCTGCAGCTTTACTGGGGATGGTCTCTTTTGTTATGTACGGTTTTGTTTACACCCCACTCAAACGTCATTCGCCCATAGCGATTCCCGTTGGCGCCATTCCAGGCGCATTGCCCGTTCTGATTGGTGGCGTTGCTGCTACCGGTGGATTCACGCCGGCCGTTGTATGCCTTTTTGCCTTGCAATACCTGTGGCAGTTCCCACATTTTTGGTCAATCGCCTGGCTCGGTCACAGCGATTATATGCGCGCCGGGTTTCGCCTTATTAATGACGTCAATGGCCGCCCGGATCCAAAATATGGTTTGTATTCTGCAGTGTATGCCCTGCTAAGCGCCGTTCCGATTACAGCTTACCAACTGCATGCTTCACTTCCCGTGGGGATCTTTATAAGCCTTTGTCTTCTGATCGTCGCATATTCGGTTTTTGCCTACCAGCTCTATATGCATAATAATGCTGCTGCTGCACGCAGACTGATGTTTGCTTCGTTCTTTTATCTTCCATTGTTATTCGGACTTTTCATCCTGGGGACAATCAACGGTTAAGAAATGTTTCGGATGGTCGGTAGCACGGGGAGTACAAACAACAGCGAAGTGGCTTTGCGGTTTGCTTTGTGGATTGGCATGGGAGCGATCGTAATGATGTTTGCAGCTCTTACCAGTGCGTATATAGTGCGAAAGGCTGCAGGAAACTGGTATGAATTTAAACTGCCACTGCAATTTTTTTACAGCACGGTGGCTATTGTGACCTCTTCTTTCTTTGCAGAACGCGTCTGCATGGCTTATAAACGCTCAGATCGAAAAAGCTACTTATCGGCTGCTATTATGGTCATTTTACTTGGCTGCACATTTGTTGTATTGCAGTTGATGGGATGGCGCGCTCTCACTTCCTCCGGCGTCACCCTTGACCTCAATGTTAGTGGATCTTTTTTTTACGCTCTCTCAGGTCTGCATCTGATTCATGTGCTTGGTGGTATTGCTGTTTATTGCGCTGGCTGGCTTGTTGTCTCCGACGCAAGGTTTCGATTTACCCAAAAGGGATGGGTGCGACTGGATCTTGCCCGGCAATACTGGCATTTTATCGGTTTGCTGTGGATTTATCTGCTTATATTTTTAATATTGCAATAGTTCTTTGGACATGATGACAACTGATCAAACACAACAAACTCCAGTCAGCAACTGGGAAGGCGGAAGGGAACCCTTCAAAGCGAGCTACGGAAAGCTGATGATGTGGTACTTCCTGCTTTCGGATGCCTTTACTTTTGCAGGATTCCTCATTTCCTATGGAGCTCTACGTTTTAGCAGTCCTACATGGCCGGTGCCCGACTTTGTTTTTTCTTCATTGCCGGGAGGCATTCACCACAAACCGCTCATCTTCGTGACCTTTATGACCTTTGTGCTCATTGTGAGCAGCGTCACCATGGTAAGAGCGGTCCAGGAGGGCCATCGGTATAATAAGAAGGGGGTCGCCTTATGGATGACCCTGACCATAGTTGGAGGACTCATCTTTTTGGCGTGTCAGGCCTGGGAATGGAGCACGCTCATGGGGAAGGAGCACATGACCATCCACGTGAATCCTTTTGGTACCCACATCGAATCCGGCACCTACCTTGACGGTGACGGTCATGATGTGCAAAAGGGGGATCAATTCACTGCGGGAAAATCTTACCTCATACATAAGCATGGTGATGAATGGGCTCCGCTGCGTTATCAAACTGAAAGTGGTGAGATCAAACAACAACAATTTGGACCGAAGGCATTTGGGGCATTGTTTTTTTTTATTACTGGTTTTCACGGATTTCACGTCTTTAGTGGTGTTGTCTTTTTGTCAATCATCCTTGTGAATGTATTGTCCGGAATTTATGCAAATCGCAAAAACCATTACGAAATGGTTGAAAAAATAGGGCTCTACTGGCACTTTGTTGACCTGGTATGGGTTTTCGTTTTCCTGGTATTCTATCTTCTTTAATCCGGATACAATTTTATTATAATGGCACATATCAATTACGAAGCGGCAAAGAGAGTAGCATACAGAGGATTTGTGATTCTCGGTGTTGTAACCATTGTGGAAGTATTCATTGCCTTGCTCGGCAAGGGCTATATCGTCGAAGGCTTTCACCTGTCCAGACCAGTGATGTACCTCGCAATGATCTGTTTGTCGTTGTACAAGGCCTACTACATCATCTTTGAGTTTATGCACATGCGCTATGAATTGCCAGGACTGGTGCGCAGCGTTCTGCTTCCTACGATTCTTCTCATTTGGGTAATCATTGCATTCTTCTACGAGGGTGACACCTGGTTCCATTGGCGAAAGTCCGTTCAGGAAATTCCCGCTGAAATGCAACTGGCCAGGCCTGCGGGAAATGCTGGGCTGATTCCAGTACAGTCCGCAGATTCCACAGAAGCTCAGGAGGCGGTTCCTGCCGACAGTTCCAGGCCAGCTGGCCAGGTTCAGCCGGGTCATACGCACTGATCATTGAAAGGAATCCCTAAATTCAATCAAAGCTTGGCCAAAGTCCCGATAAAGCAGTTAATTGTTTTTATAGTGATCGTTGGTCTTCCACTGACCGCATGGTTCTTCCTTAACAAAGGGAGCCAGATGCGCAAGGAAGCTCTTGAACGACTGCAGCCGAAGGGGTCAGTTGGCCATTTCCAGATGTCTGTAGACATTGATTCGATTTTCGATGCCGGTATGATGTCTGGAAAGCGCTGGGTAGTGGGAATTCTAGGTCACGATTCGATTCGGGGAGTTCAAATGCAGTTTTTCCAGGAACTCCTGAGGCAGGCAGGAAATGAATTTCCTATGCATGTTTTTACCATTGCTGCTATTGCCCCAGGCGAAAGGATTGAAGGGCTTTCCGTGGCGATGGGTTTTCCCTCAACGCCCTTCTGGATAAAAGCCTATCTCGCCTCCATTCACGTTTTCCCTTTTGCGCAGGGAGCCTTTGAGGTTCCCAATGCCTATTCCGATAGAGACATTTTAATTTTTGTAGATGAAAAGGGCAGGATCCGTAACTATTACTCCCTTGAGGATGAATTTGATCGCAAGCAGGCAGTACGTGACTTGCCGATTTTTTATGCTTTAAAAAATTAACATGCCCTGGAGTGCAAAGGCGATACGGCGGTTCAACCTTGCTGCAGGTGTTATCAGCACTTTAGCCCTTGTGGTCGTGGCCTCTATGAGGCGGATCCATTTTGAAACCTCTATTGACTTTAGTTTTCTGCCTGCGATCCATTCCTCTCTGAACGCATTATGCGCTGGGGTGCTGCTGATGGCCATATACCAAATAAAACATGGGAAAGTGAGTGCTCACAAACGTCTTATGACGCTTGCTTTGATCTTGTCTGCATGTTTTTTAGTGTCCTACGTGGTCTACCATACGACGGCTTCTGAGGTCCGGTTTTGTCGTGAGGGGTGGATTAGACCTGTATATTTCACCTTGCTCATTACACACGTGGTTTTGGCTGCGGCGGTGTTTCCAATGATCCTGTTTACCTATGTGCGCGGGTTGACCCTCCAGGTTGAGGCACATCGCCGCCTGGCGAAATACACTTTTCCCATTTGGCTTTACGTTTGCGTTTCCGGGCCAATTTGCTATTTGCTTTTGCGGCCCTGTTTTGTAGTTAACCTATGACCAATATGGCAAATCGCGCATTCATCAAGATAATAGGCATTTCCTTGTTGCTGATGAACGCTACGGCAATGGTGGCACAATGCCCCATGTGCCGAATGGCCGCGGAAAGTAATTTGCAGGCTGGTGGTACAGCAGGCAAGGGGTTGAACGCTGGGATACTTTATCTCCTGGCCATCCCTTATCTGCTCGTTGGGGTCATTGCATTTCTTTGGAAAAGGCGTCAGAACAGCATGCGCTGAATCAGATTTCCACTGTAAGGCTCAACGTTACATTGGAACTTAAGGGCAAATTTTAGCTCGGAACAAAATAAAACAGCCGGCCAGCACTGCTGACCGGCTGTTATGTATCCATGGGATATGTATCAGAAGGTATACCGGATGGCAAGACCTCCGGATTCCTCCGTAAAGCCATTGCCCCAGCCAATGAACCGGAAGGTGGGAATCCAGTCGGCAGACAGGTTTAACGGAATGTCCTTGAATTTATAATCGAGACCGATGTTACCGCAAACGCCGAGGAAGAAGCTTCCATCGTTGTCGTTGTCGTAGTAGTCCCAGTCTCCACCCCAGCTTCCGAGGTTGGCTCCAAAGCCCCAATACCATCGCAGGCCTTCAACAGACTTGATGTCGCTGTGCTTTTGGTAAAGACCCGTAAGGCTGAAATAACTGTAATCGTAAACCCCGGCACCGTAATTGCGGTACAATAAAATGGCTTCAACGGCGGCGTCCTGGTTTAGAAAATGCTTTCCGGTCAGGGCGTAGCCCCAAAAAGCGCGAAGCCCGACGGCCGTTTTGTAGTCCTGTGCCTTGAGCTGAAAACACGTGGCAAAGAGCGCCACCAATAAGAACATTTTAAGTTTCATGATAAAGTATTTGGGTTATCGCAATGAAGCAAAGGTATCCATAATGAGATATTTTACAATTAAAATATTTGCCAGTTGACCTGAGCCTTGCCTTCTCCAATCAAATAGGCATTTGCTTTTTCAAAATGACCGTTGCCTATGAATCCGCCCCCGGCGAGGGGGGAGGGGTGCGGGCTTTCCAGAATGAGGTGTTTTGTTGGGTCGATCAGCACTTTCTTGGATTTTGCGAAATTCCCCCAAAGCATAAAGACGATCCCGCTGCAATGGTCGCCTACCTTTCGAATCACTTCATCGGTGAAGAGATGCCATCCGAGGCTCTTATGGGAATTGGGACTCTTATGCACAACCGTCAGGGAAGCATTGAGTAACAGGACCCCTTGTGAAGCCCATGGACTGAGGTCCCCCTGCCTGGGAACCGGGTACCCGAAACTCCGATGAAGCTCTTTGAATATATTTACGAGGCTGGGTGGCAGGGAAACACCATCAGGAACTGAAAAACAAAGGCCCATTGCTTCGCCGGGGCCGTGGTAAGGATCCTGCCCCAGGATTACCACCTTCAGCCGGTCCAGTGGGCACGCGTCAAAGGCTTTGAAGATCAAGGGCCCCGGAGGATAAATCACCCTCCCGGATGCCTTCTCCGCACGAAGCGCTTCCGCCAACCGGGAAAAATAGTCTTTTTGGAATTCTTCCTCTAACAGCTTTTTCCACCCAGGCTCCATTTTTACGTGAATCATTGTATTTTTGAAAAAATGATCAAACAGCTAATTTAGTGGATTATGAAAAATGGGGTATGCATTCTGGTCATCCTGTCAATGATTTTGCCTGCTATCGTGGTGCAAGTTGAGGCGCAGCCGGTGAAGCATTGGTCGAAGCTATTTGGCGGCAAAAGTACCGACGTGGCATTCTCGACACTCAACTATAACGATACCACTCTTGCCTTTGCCGGAAGAAGTTCTTCCGCTGAATTGCCGGGGAGTCGAGGTGCTGACGATTTTCTGCTTGGGGTGTGCAATTCGGACGGGAACCTCTCTCTCCTGAAAAAATTTGGTGGTCCTTCGGTTGATGAAGCGCATTCCGTAGAAAAAATTCCAAATGGCCTGGTGGTTATGGGGGGATATACCTCCGCCAAGGGAGGCGATGTTTCGACGTTCTACGGGCTCACCGACACATGGTTGGCTGCTGTCAACCCGGCCAATGGCAGTCTTGTTTGGGAAAAGACCATTGGCGGGACAAACAATGACCAGCTCAACGAACTTTTCTATTTAGAAACCGGCAGACTGTTCTTTGCAGGCCATACAAAATCGGTTGATCGCGACGTGGCGATGGTTCCTACGCGGGGACTCAACGACGTAATGATCGGTTACGTAAACGAGTCTGGCGAACTCAATAAAATTGCCACCTTTGGTGGTGCGAAAGATGAAACCGCAAAGAAAATGCTGGCTGCTGAAGCTTTCGGCGGTCAAATGCTTGTTTTTGGCGAGTCAAGTTCAAATGACTTAAATTTTGCGGGCTTGAACCGGGGCAGGCGAGACGTTTTTGTACTCAAGATCAACAGGAACCTGAATCAGGTGTCGCTAAAAACGCTTGGTGGGCCGGGCGATGAGACGTTTGTCGATGCCCTGCGCCTTCCGGGAAACAATTACCTGGTATTCTGTGGCGTCAACATGGCAGGGGGGCAGATCGATTCGTTGAAAGGGGGGAGAGACATATGGGTCGCAAAGATCAACTCATTGGGCGACCTCCTCTGGGGCAAGGTCATCGGAGGCAGCAAGGATGACGTCCCGATTGCTGCCGCGTTGCTCCAGGACGGGAACATTCTACTCGCAGTTAATTCCATTTCAAATGACAAGGACATCAATATTCAGCCATATGGAGGAGGCAGTGATGCATTGTTGATGAAGCTCGACACGAACGCCAATGTGCTGTGGAAAAAATATTATGGGGGTACCGAAGGGGACAGCCCCAGTGCCCTGGTCACGGATACTCTGGGCAACTTTTATATGACAGCGTCAACGTTTAGCACCGATTTTGACCTGGACAGCTCCAATAAGAATCCTCCAGATGTATGGATGATGCGTTTGTCAGAATGCCGACCCTACTATGGAGATTATGCGACCGAAGTGTGCTACGGAGATACAGCGATCGTCAACGGAAAAATGTATTATGCTGGCAATGAAAACGGCGTGGACACTCTATTGGCACAGAATTACCTTGGATGCGACAGCATCGTTCGCATTTCCATTCAATTCATTGAAACGGCAAGGAGCATGTCTTTTGACACCTTGTGCTCAGACAGCTCAAAATTGGTCAATGGGATTTTATTTGACAAGGATCATCTTCTGGACAGCTTCACGCTGGTTTCGTCCAGAGGATGTGATAGCATTGCGACGCTGCAAATGACCATGCTGCAGCCCATTGAATTGCTGGATACCCTGATCATCAGGGATGACGGTACAGGCAAAGGTTGCATCGGCGTCCAGCTGCAGGGGGGATGCGAGCCATTTCAATACAAATGGAGCACCGGCGCCGAAGGAACGTCCACGCTTTGCAAATTATTTTCAGGCTTCTATTCCCTGACGGTGACGGATTGCCACGCATGCCCTGCCGAATTCAGCTTTTTTGTGGCATCTACCGTTGATACCCGCGATCCCATTGGCAAGACATTCCGAACGATCCGCTCCGGGGAAATCCTTGAGCTGTTGTTCGAAGGGGACGGCTTCTGCCAGGGCGAAGTATCTGATATGACGGGACGCCTCATTGCAAGTTACGAAGGGAGAGGGGAGCGGATTATAGTGGACCTCAGGAGTTTGCCTCCCGGATTGTTCCTGCTCCGTTTCCGTCAGGAGAGAGGAGCCTCGGGTCAATTGCTGTTCATGCCCTGAGGAGTTGTGCAAAGGGCACTATCTTTGCGGCCGGCGGAAGGTGGCAAACAGTTGCCCTGAAATATTCTTGCCAGTTCTCCTGAAAACCGGGGCCTCACTTGCTTGCCATGGGCAAAGCTTGTCTTGTTCCCGCGAATAGGGTCCCGTAGCTCAGCTGGATAGAGCAACTGCCTTCTAAGCAGTAGGTCTCAGGTTCGAATCCTGACGGGATCACGATGTATTGCTTGCGTTCGGGCACGTGTCCGACGTTTGGCCAAGAAATGAAAAATTATTGATTTGATATGAATAGATTTGTTTTAACGATTTTTTGCCTGACCATAGCCTTTGCAGGATTTGGACAAGGCCTGTCGAAGGGAAAAATCCGCATGGCCGTTGAAAAAATATTTCTGAATGGCGAGGAAGCTCCGGCTCAAATGGCCTCCACACTTGGAAATATACAACTGGATATCATTTCTGATGGCTTTCGTCAGAAAACCGCCATGACGATGATGATGATGAATACTGTAACTTTTTTTGACTCCAGAACGGACAGCATAAAGATGTATATGGACCTTATGGGTAAAAAGTACCTCGTAGAGGACAGCAGGGCAGGATTGCAGAAAGGCGACACCCTCGGCGGAATGCAGAAGGCTGAGGTCAAGACCGTTGAACACAGGGATGATGTAAAGGAGATCCTGGGCTACCCCTGCTACCGAGTGGACGTCACCATGAAGGCACCAATGGATGGTGAAGATGCACAATCTGAAGCCAACATTGAAATGAAGCTATACGTTACAGATAAGCTGAAGTTCGACGGCTCGTACGTCACCCAGGGGAAAGAAGCCATCCCCCTGAAGGGAACCCCGCTGGAATACACCATGCGCATGGGGGGAGGCAGTTTTTCGATGGAGATGCTGATGGTTGCAAAGGAGATCGGGTTCGAGGTTTCTGCAGATGCTTTTGATCCTCCCGCAGGCAAGTATAAAGTATACACCATGCAAGCGTTCCAGGAGGAAATGGGCCAAATGAAACGCTAAATTCGCACTCTTATAACTCGAGTTGGTATTTGTCCCGGAGCGACTCACTTCCTTCTCTGGAAATGGAGGATTTGAGAATTTTAATAAATGATTTGGAGTCCAACTGCAGTTCGACGACGAGGTCCTCGATTTTTGTAATGCGACCAACAATACCAGCCTGTGTTACCACCTGGTCGCCCTTTTTGATCTCGGTCAAAAACTTATTCTGGGCTTTTTGCTGACGCGATTTAGGCAGGATAAAAAAGACGTACATGATTGCAAACAGCACCACGTACAGGATGATCATACTTTGCATAAATTTGATTTAATTGAATTGCCAGGCCATTCAGGTCGGCAAAAGAAAAATCATTCCCCTTTCCCAAATGGCACTCGCCGGATGCAAATCTATCTGATTTGAGCGGATTGGACAAGTCGAAGGGAAAGTCCTGCAATCCGGCGCTGGAGTCAGTGACTTTCGCTGGGTCCCCGTCCGGAGGGTCCCGGAGGTCGATGATGGACGACGGGAATCGAAGGGTGGTTTACAGTTGAAGGTGCCGCGGGCCCAACCGGTGAATTTGTCAAATCGATTGATCGACAAGACCTTGCGCAATTCTGCATGAAACTTTCAGCGTGGAATTTTTGTTTTCCATCCGGATCGGCCTGAGTAGCCAAAATGCGTGCTGTAAGGGGACGTCAATGAATAAATCATTGTATTAAAACATGGGATGCGACTTCAGAGGGTATTGAGCCTGGTGGGGATGCCAGGATCCGGGAAAACGGCATTTGCCAGGGCAATAGGCGAGAGATGGGGGTTTGCGATGACTGACCTGGATGAATTGGTCGAGTCGCAGTGCGGCACGTCGCTGGGATCGCTGAGTTCTTTATATGGCGAGAGGCAATTTCGAGCACTTGAGCGATTCTGTCTGCTCAACGTGCTCAGTGGGAGCCCGGTGGTACTAAGTACTGGAGGCGGTACCCCTGCACACTTTGATAACATGAACCATCTGCTGGGGAGCTCAGCAGTGATTTACATAGAGCGCAACACGGATTGGGTATCCCGTCAGCTCGTGGTGCGTCCCCGGGCATTTCTCGATCATGATCTGTCGCCTGGCGATCTGACCGCCAAACTCTTCGCGAATCGCCAGGGTCAATATGCACGGGCCCACCTGACTCTTCACGCTGATTGCCCTGACCACAAGCGCCTGGATGCTGTTGAGGAATTTTGCAGGAAATTTGCGATCATTGCCGATTGAATTCAATATGGAACAGAAAATACACAACACAATCATCGTCGGATCGGGACCATCCGGGTATACAGCGGCGATCTATACCGCCCGTGCAAATATGTCTCCTTTGCTGTTTACCGGAGTCGAGCCCGGAGGGCAGCTGATGATCACCACCGACGTCGAGAATTACCCCGGTTATCCAAATGGCGTGCTCGGTCCTCAGATGATGGATGATTTTATGAAGCAGGCTCAGCGCTTTGGCACAGATATCAAATACGAAGTCATTGAAAAGGTCGATTTGAGTGGTCCCGTTCACAAGCTGTGGACAGAAAGCGGTGAGCTGTTTCTCGCTCATACCGTCATCATTTCGACAGGTGCAAGCGCAAAGTGGCTTGGGCTTGAATCTGAGAAACGCTTGATGAATAAGGGAGTATCTGCATGTGCCGTATGCGATGGATTCTTTTTTAAAGGCAAAGTTGTTTCGGTTGTTGGTGGAGGCGATACCGCTGTTGAGGAAGCCACCTACCTCTCAAAGATGTGTCCTGAAGTTCACTTGTTCGTGCGCAGAGATGTCTTGCGAGCTTCCAAGATCATGCAGGAACGCCTGATGGCAAACCCGGTCATTCGCGTGCATTGGAACACCGAAATTGAGGAGATTGGCGGAGAGCATGAAGTTACTCACGTCAACGTGATCGACCGCAAAACCGGGAACAAGCAGAGGATCAATTTGAGTGCCGTTTTTATCGCAATAGGGCACCAGCCCAATTCTACCCCATTCCGTCAATGGCTGGACACCGATGAACAGGGATATATCAAGACCATCGCGGGTTCAACCAAAACCCGTATAGAAGGTGTTTTTGCCTGCGGTGACGTCCAGGATCGGATATACCGACAGGCCATTACAGCCGCCGGATCGGGCTGCATGGCCGCATTGGACGCCGAGCGCTTTTTGGTGGAAAAGGGTCTCCACTGAAGCTAAGCGTTATTGGACGATAACCGTGCGCAACATTGCTGCAATTTCGTTGCGTTGAATCACGATGTGCTGAAGTGATTTTAATTCGAGTTCCAGTTCTTCTTCGCTGAGCTGAGCATCATGCAATTTCTTTTCGAGCACGGAAATAAACTTGTTGTATTTCTTGAGCTTAAATCTCAGTATGGCCTGGCGGATGTCTTCCAGGGCATTTTCTTCGGGGTCCTTTTGCGTCAGTAAATAGATGCCCATTTTGTCACTCCAATTGCTGCTGTACTCAAATTTACTCATCGTGAATTCCAGCGCCAGGTTGGCGATGTCCTGACTTTCGTGTCCGATAAAATATTGCAGTCCGGGCACTTTCCCTTCACTGAGTTGGAGTGCAGTCTCTTCAATGACCCGGCGTATGTTGGCATCTTCAAAATAGGGGAGAGTATCTGTAATGTTGTCAATGATGTATTGGGAAAAGGGGATGATGGGTTCCGTCTCTCGCATGCGGTCACCAAACAACATCAGCACCCGGCAAAGATCTTTTTCCTGAAACGTATCCGACGTATCCGATGCAGTGTTCTGTTTTGGAGCAACATTGCCCTTGGTAGTAAGATCTGCCAGGACTTCCCTGTCGCGTTCAAGGGCATCCTTCTGCATTCTGAAGGACCGGATCCTGCGATCCTCCTGAAGGAACCTGTTGCAGCTGTCTATCAGGCTGGGTTCGTCAATTCCGGTTTTATACGAAGTTTCCCGGAGGTAAACGGCCCGTTGAATGGGATCGGGTATTTTAGAGATGGAGCGCACGATTTCGCTGGCCACCTGAGCCTTTTTAAGCGGTTCATTCTGAATGCCTTCCATCTCAACTGCGATCCGGAACATGATGAAATCGACGGATTGTTCATTGAGGAATTTCTGAAAGGCTTCGGTGCCGACTTTTTTTAGGTAGCTGTCAGGATCGTCGCGATCGGGAATCAGGGCTATTTTAACGTGCATACCCTCCTGCAAAATCATGTCCATTCCCCGGGTGGCGGCTTTTATACCGGCCGGATCCCCATCATACAACAGCAGGATGTTGGAGGTGATCCGCTTGATGGCGTGGATCTGTTCTTCGGTAAGTGAAGTGCCGGAAGAAGCCACTACATTTTCAATGCCTGCCTGAGACAAAGAGATGACGTCGGTGTAACCCTCTACCAGGATGCAACGGTTCTGCTCCCGGATGCTGCGGCGCGCCAGATGAAGTCCGTAGAGCGTTTTGCTCTTTTGGTATATCGTCGATTCAGGAGAATTGATGTATTTGGCAACCTTGGATTCAGGCGACATGATGCGCCCGGCGAAAGCAATGCACCGGCCTCCCACTGCGTGAATTGGAAAGATGACCCGGTCGCGAAAGAAGTCCCGGTCGTGTTCGTTTACAAGTCCCAACATGGAGAGATATTCTCTTTGAAATCCGGCCTGCTGGCTCTTTTTGGAGAAGGCATCCGGGATGTCAGGAGCAAATCCCAGTTCAAACTTTTTAATGGTTGCGTCGGTGAGCCCGCGGTGTCTGAAATATGCAAGACCAATTGCCTGACCTTCGTTCGTGTTCCATAGGTTGTTGGCGAAATGATCGAGTGCGAAATGGTTGAGGATGTACAGGCTTTCCCTGAGCTTGTCTTCTTCGGTTGACTCCGGCGAACGTTCGGTTTCTTCAAGGCCTATGTGATAGCGCTTGGCCAGCGAGCGGATGGCTTCCGGAAAACTGAGTTGCTCAGCTTCCATCACAAACTGAACGGGAGTTCCTCCTTTTCCGCATCCAAAACATTTAAAGATGTTCTTCTGGGGAGATACGTAGAAGGAGGGGGTCTTCTCTTTGTGAAAGGGACATAACCCAATGAGATTTGCTCCCCGCTGGCGAAGGTCGACGTATTCGCGTGCAAGTTCATCGATGCGAGCTGTATCGATGACCTGGTCGATTGATTTGCGACTGATCATCTCCGGATTAAGTGAAGGCGATCATCGAAATGGGTATTTGATATCAGCATTTACCAGTCGTTCAATTGTAAGACATCCTTCATGGTATAAATGCCTTTTTTATTCAGTAAGTATTCACACGCCAACACTGCACCGTTTGCAAATCCCTCGCGGGAATGCGCATTATGACGGATCTCGATCTCATCTGTTATCGAATGGTAACGGACCGCATGGAATCCAACGATTTCCCCTTCGCGCGAGGATATGACCGGCAATGTTCCTGCCTCAGGGCTAGTTTCATCGGACCACTTGTGGTAAGAAGGATGGATTGCAAGAATGTCTGCGGTTAGCTGCAACGCAGTTCCACTGGGGGCATCCCGTTTATGAATGTGGTGGGTTTCCCGGACCTCAGCCTGGTAATTCCCATGGGCACTCATGGCCTGTGCAAGTTTCCGGTTCAGTGCAAAAAACAACTGAACACCTACGCTGAAGTTTGAAGAGTACAGCAATGCACCTCCAAGGCGATCGGTCAATTGTTGTATTTCTCCATAACGATCGAGCCATCCAGTAGTTCCACAAACAACCGGAACACCTGCCCGAAGACAGGCTCCCAAATGTTCGACTGCCGAATCTGGCCGGGTAAATTCTATGGCCATATCTGCCTCAGCCAAACAAGCCGGGAGCTGGTCGCGGTTATTGCTTGAAACGCGGCCACATACTTCGTGATGCCTGGCGGTGAGTACCCGCTCAATGGCGCGCCCCATCTTGCCATAACCTATGAGGCAAACTTTCACAAATTATTGATAATTAATATTGTATTAATAAAAAGTCGACTTGCTTGTTCCAAAATTAAGGCTTTCTTGAAAAATATTGCAGCCCCTTGATGGAAATGTACATAAATTTGCTGACCCACATGGGAATCATGGCCAAACATTGAATGGATGGGTTGGTTCAAAAGGCTGAAGGAAGGCATATCGACTGCGACAAAAGGGAAGAAGGAGACACCTGACGGCATTTGGTTTAAATGCCCTGAGTGTTCTGAAATGTCTACCACACGGACCCTTCGCGAGGCTTTTTACAAATGTCCGAAATGCAACTACCACACCAGGATTGGCTCGGAAAAATATTTTGAGATCATTTACGACGGCGATTGGGTGCCTCTTTTCGACAATCTCCACTCGGTTGACTTCCTCCAATTTAAGGATCTTCAATCTTACGAAAAACGGCTGGAAGAAGCCAGGCGGAATTCCGGCGTTGGCGATAGCATTTCCGTTGCCGTAGGAAAAGTGAACAAGAGATCACTGGTTACCGCTGCGATGGATTTTTCATTTATCGGTGGATCCATGGGTTCCGTTATGGGAGAAAAAATCAGCCGTTCGGTTGATTTTTGTCTTATGCACCGTGTTCCGTTACTGATCATTTCAAAATCCGGAGGAGCCCGGATGATGGAGTCAGCATTTTCTTTGATGCAAATGGCCAAGACCTCTGCCAAGTTGACTCTTTTGGCAAAAGCCCGGATTCCTTTCATTTCCTTTCTTACCGATCCGACTACAGGCGGGGTCACAGCTTCCTTTGCCATGCTGGGCGATGTCAATTTCTCGGAACCAAATGCTCTTATTGGTTTCGCCGGCCCCCGTGTGGTTAAAGAGACCATTAAGCGGGAACTTCCGGAAGGATTCCAGCGCTCAGAGTTCCTGCTCGAAAAGGGATTTCTGGATTTTATTGTCGATCGAAAAGATCTTAAGGCAAGGCTCTCTGATCTACTGGAAATTTTGACGACTGAACCAGCAGAAGGCTGATTGCTATTTTTCTCTTTAAATAAGTTGTAAAGTCATTTTGTTGAAACAACCTGGGAATGCATGGAGTCAATTGTGCTCTTCTAGTAAGAGCAATTGAGGAGGGCTCCCTTCAAAACATTTGACCAGTTCTTCAACAAAGGTCTTTCCAATTCGAAAATATTGTGGCAAAAAATTTGCATGCCGTTCCTGTAATGTGCTACCTGGAAACAGTTGTTCCCGAATGTTGCGCAATTGTTGAAGGTCATTCTCATGTTGCGACTTAACGAATTTTGTCTGACGCTGTTCGATGTGACCTATCATCTTTTCCATCTTATGCAGTTCAGCCTGAATGCTGGTTTGGGTAGAAGCATCGAATCCTCCGGCTGCCTGGCTGATGTCCTCCAATGCTGAGCGCAATTTTACAAACGCACTTTCTGATATGGGTTGCTCACTTGCCTTTCTGCCAATGTGTTGTTGCTCCAGCTCGTGCAGGGGCATAAGAAACTCCGCAAAGCTGAAACCTGTTCGCATCATTTTTTGCACGAGCCTGGCATCTGCATAGAAGGCTGAGATTCTACGGAAGATTGCCGGAAGGGGGATGCCAAACTCCTTGAATGTTCCGGAAAGTTGCAGGAAATAATGAATCTCGGCACCACCGCCCACGAAGGCAACATTGGGGAACAGTAGCTCCTGGTAGATGGGACGAAGCAACACGTTGGGACTAAATTGCCCGGGAGACGTTTCAACTTCATTTAGTAACTCGGCAAGCGTCCACTTTTGTGAGTCATCAGCGAGGGAAAAATGATGTTCGTCGAGTCGAATCAATCGCTTTCTTCCGCTTTGGTGATGGTAAAACAGATTGAGGTCTCTGGGATTAACCTGAGGTTCGTAGCCGAGCGATTGAAGGGCCTCGGTTCCCAATTTGCAGGATCGTGCGATAACGCCTTCAGAAATCTCACGGCGCAAAATGGGCCGAAGCACCGCTTTGCAGTTTGGATCATCGGGATTGAAGGGAATCAGACCAAATTCCCCAAATAAAGAGTCAGTAAACTTAAGGTAGTATTCCCCATAGCTGGCGCTCTGTGCAATCAATTCTCGCTGGGCCGATAGAAAACTGGTTGCGAATGCGTTGTCCCTGAACAAATCCCCGAGCGAATCAAGCACCGGGAGCAAACCGTGTGTGTCAAGCCTCCCTACGGCCGTTCCGGTGCTTTGCTTCCATTCCAGCTTGTTTTTAAAGACATGAAGGTGGTTGATTTCTTCAAAATCGTGATCCTCAAGGCCACAAAAGTATACGGGTATAAAATGCAGGGACGGATACTGTAGGCTGAGCTGCCTGCATAGGGCAATGGTGGTTGCAATCTTGTATAGCCAGAAACCGGGGCCACCCAGCAGGCAAGGTTGGTGGGCGCAGATTACCGTATATGCATTCGGTTCTGCCAGCAAGCGAATGTTGCTTAGCACGGCTTCAGACGAACCAATTGTGGCGTACTGTTGTAATAGGCACTCAACCAGATTTTGACGTTTGGCGGCATCAGCGGCATTGTTTATTAGCCTCCGGTCAATTTGGTCGAAAGGATCAGAAGCCCCCGTAAGTGAAATAAAACGGTTGGGCATGAGCCAATAATCCAGGTCAAAGGCGGAAAAACCCATTGACCGGTTGGGTAATACCTGGGTGGATTGAATATGCAGGGATGCATCCATTGACCCGGGCAAAGGTATTTACTTTTACTTTGTGCCATGGATCGAAAGACGCTGGGTTTCATTGCCGGAAAACTGGTGGTTTTGATGACTTCCGTGGTTGCGGTCATTTCGGTGATCAGCGTAATCATCTACCAGGCTCCGGTAGATCCCGCCAGCCTGCAATTCGGTCAGCGCATGGACTCCCAGGCCCTGGATGCAATGCGGCGGGAGAATTTTTTAGACCAGCCCTATTCCATCCAACTTGCCCGTTACCTCGAGGACCTGAGCCCGTTACAAGTATTGAAGAGCTCAGACGGGCGCCTGGCACATTACCGTTACCAGACTTTGTGGGCAGGCACTGACCGGCTGTTAATTTTAAAACGACCCTGGTTGCGCAGGTCTTATTCGAACGGGGAACCGGTAAGCGCGATGATCGGAGAAGCCTTGCCGGCAACACTGCTGCTTGGTGCTGCCGCGCTGCTCATTGCTGCGATCTTTGGCCTGGCGCTTGGTATGGTGGCGGCTCTTTTTCGGGATCGTTGGCCCGACCAGTTGATCCTCAGCGCCACTACTGTGCTTTACAGTGTCCCCGGGTATGTAGCCGCCATATTGCTGGCTTTGGTTTTTGGATACTATCTGCGAGGGTGGACCGGCCTGCCCCTGCAGGGGTCGGTTTTCGGACTGGATGATTTCGGAAATGACGATCTGCAATGGAATAAACTGGTTTTGCCTTCCCTTGCCCTGGGGCTCAGACCCGTCGCGATGATCGTACAGATGACCCGGTCGGCAATGCTGGAAGCCCTTTCTGAACCTTATGCGCGCACGGCCTCTGCATTGGGAATCGTCCGCATGCGGATCTTGTTTGTGCATGCGTTTCCCAATGCGCTCAATCCCATCCTGACGACATTCAGTGGTTGGATGGCTTCTCTGCTCACAGGAGCTTTTTTCGTTGAATACGTATTTAATTTCAGGGGATTAGGCGACTTGACCATTCAGGCACTCAGCCAGTTTGACGTTCCGGTAGTTCTGGGATGCTGTGTGGTCACCGTGACCATTTTCATCGCCATCAACACACTGGCAGATTTGGCTTACCGTTGGGCCGACCCCAGGGTCAGAATTTGATGCTGATTGTGCCGAGCAACCGCGAGGCGCGGTGGTCAAAGTGTATGCGCTCCCCAAAAAAACGAACGTGCTCACCAAAGGCACTGAAATTTCCTTCATGGCGAATGTCAATGCCTATGAATGAAATGTCAAAACCCAATCCCGCCTGATAACCAAACGTAGCCGCTCTGAATTTATCGTCGTATCCGTCAATGTCAAACAACTCAGAAGAATTCGCAAAAAAAAAATGACCCACCGGGCCGGCGTAAAGGCGTACCAGTCCGGCTTTGACTCCAAACAGCAGCGGGAGATCCAGGTATTGATAGCGCTCTGATTTTATGGAATCCACAAGTCCCGGGACCGAGAAATCGTTGAATTTGTATTCAGCTTTGTTGGAATTAAATATGAGTTCAGGCTGAAAAAAGAATGCGCCAAACCGGAGGCGGACACCGGCACCAAAATGATAGCCATAGGAGGCTTTCTCCAAAGATAAACTGAAGCTATCCCGTTTATCCTTGTCTATGATCAGGAAATCTTCTGCCTGAACATCTACGCTATGTAAGCCCCCTGAAACAAAAAATTCAACCTGCCCGATGCTTTTGAAGGGTAAGATCAGAACCAGTAGGGAAAGGTATCGCATTTTGGACATGGGAACTCTATTTATTAACAAAAATACGCATATTTAACCTGTTGTATTTTATGGATTTTAATTTTTATGATAAAGTTAACGACCTTTGGACACTTGGAATGAACGTACACGAAGTTTCCTTTATTGGTTCTTTTCCTACTTTTGCGGCAGTTCCGCTGAGCAAGTTCCCTGAGATTTGTTTCTGGGGAAGGTCGAATGTTGGAAAGAGCAGCCTGGTCAATCTGCTTTGTAATCGAAAAGAACTGGCCAAGGTGTCGGGAAGCCCCGGAAAAACACGCGCTTTTGTCCAATACCTGGTTGATGATCACCTGCTTTTTATGGATCTTCCGGGTTATGGATATGCGCGGGTCTCTAAAAAGGAGATTGCACGGTGGACTGCTGAAACAGAAAAGTACCTGAAGCAGCGAAAAAATCTCTTTTTACTCTTTCTGCTCGTTGACGCTTCAATTGATCCGCAGCAGATTGACCTGGACAAAATGCGATTTTTAGGAGAGATCGAAGTCCCATTCTACCTTGTGCTTACCAAAACGGACAAATGCGGTATCGGACAACTTGCAGACTTCCGACAAAAACTAACGGATCAAATGCTCCAAGACTGGAATGAAGTTCCTCCTATGATCGGGGTAAGTGCAAAAAAGAACCAGGGAAGACAGGAAATATTTTCCGCTTTAGGTACATTGTTGGACGCTTCATAGCCTGCCGAATCGTCTGAACATGCAAGCACCTTACAACTACCAAAAATTCCAGCAACTGGTTCCGGACATGGAGAACTGGCCGGTATACAGATTCTTTTCAGGTAAAAAGGAGTTTTTGCTTAAGCTAAGGGCTGATGTAATGGAGCAACTGTCGGCGCTCAGCAAGGAGGAGCTGGACCAGGTTGTTGCGCGGACCCTCTATCTCGAAAAACAAAGGGTGAAAAACAGTGCCTGGAAGGTGGATCCTCCAAATGAAATGCAGTATTATCGCAAAATCCAGGCGGAATACAATACAAATCACCTGCTTCCTGATCCTCATCCTGGAAATCTCGATACCGCATCGCGTCTGGTAAACAGATTCAGCGCTGAAATCTTTGGCCACTTCAATTCTAAAACCTTTTCGCTTGCCAGAAAGCTCAGTGATTTCTTTTTTCACCTCATGTTGTTCCCGTTTTCGCTTTCTTCTCTCTTTGGTTTGAAAAGAATGCACTTGAGGAATCAGGAGTCAATCATGCTCAATGGCCATCTCGAAGAGGTGCGACAATTGTTTTTGAAACATACCGTCGTTCTCGTTCCCACGCATTCCAGCAATTTGGATTCCATGTTGCTCGGTTATGCACTTGACCTGGCCGCCGGGTTACCTGCGTTTTCTTATGGCGCCGGTCTGAACCTGTACGATAGTGAGTTTTTTGCATTTTTTATGAACCGGCTGGGCGCCTACCGGGTTGACCGCCGCAAGAAAAACAGCATCTATCTTCATACGCTGACCTCCTACTCGAAGCTATCAATTTTTGATGGAGTCAATACAATATTTTTTCCCGGTGGCACGAGGTCGCGCTCCGGAGAAATCGAATCCAAGCTGAAACTTGGATTATTGGGATCATTGATTCAGGCGCAGCGAATGCTTGTCGAGAGGGGAGAGGAACGCAAAATTGTCATCGTTCCGATGGTGATAAATTATGAGTCGGTTCTTGAGGCCAGAGCACTTATTTTTCAGCATCTTGCAAATACCGGTCAGGAGAAATTTACTTCCCGGGGAAGAAAGCCGGGTCTTATTTCTTACTGGAGGTTTATGGGCAGATTTTTAAAACAGTCATCCGGTATTTATTTGAGCTTTGGAAAGCCAATGGACGTGTTTGGAAACTATTTTGACCAAAGCGGAAATAGTATGGACGGAAAATCTCATCCGGTAAATCTGAGAGACTATTTTCGCAACAATGGTTCTATCGTCCGGGACGAGCAACGCGAAATGATCTATACGCGCGAACTTGGTGAGAAAATTGCCCAGGCATACAAGCAATGTAATTTTATCATTCCCGCACATCTTGTTGCACATGCTGCTTTTCTCATGCTGGCCCGTGTGAATTCTCATATGGATGTTTATGCATTGGCGCAATTGCCGGAAGAGGAGTACCGTTTTCCTGCGAAGGACTTTACCGCTATATGCACGCAACTCCGTGATTTGCTGATTCATCGTGCAGAGCGGGGTGAGTTGATTTACCCTCTTGAGCTGGAAGGCCCTATTGACAGGGTGGTCGAAAAGGGAGTTCATACTCTGGGTTGTTACCACCTCAGGCGGGTTTTGTTGACAGTAGGGCAGAGTCACTATGCGAGTGAAGACTTTCCCTGCCTGATCTATTATTCAAACCGACTGCAGTGTTATGATTTAAAGGACGAGCTGGATTGGTCTGTTCTTGGTGAAGATCTTCCGTCAAAACTGCTGAAATAAAGTTTTTAGTACAAATGGGTTTTGTTATCCTCGATTTGGAAGCTACCTGCTGGAAGCCGGATCAACCCGGTCGCGAACAAGAGGTCATTGAAATTGGCGCGTGTTTGTTGAATCCTCTTTGTGAAATCGATTCCCGGTTTTCCAAGTTGATTAAACCTGAAAAGTTTCCTTTCCTTTCTACATATTGCGTAAGCCTTACGGGGATTTCTCAGGAGGAGATCAACCGATCAAGGACATTTGACGTGGTCTGGCACGAATTCCTCGATTGGATCGATGAGCATGCAGATGATTCCATTGGGATCTTTTGTTGGGGCAAATACGACCGCGAATTGTTGCTGAATTCCTGTTACAAATATGGATTGCCTGCAGATTGCCTGAATTCTTATTCTGATCTCAAACAGGCCTATGCCTACATGAAGGGTTTGTCTAAACAGGTCGGTCTTGACCGGGCGCTTACAATGGAAGGGATTAGCTTCGAAGGGAACCGGCACCGTGCATTGCCGGATGCTTACAACCTTAGCAAATTGTTTGTCAAATATTTCGATGAATTTCTGAATGGAAGACGTCGCTAACCCTGCTATCCCACGGATCACCCCGAGCGATGATTGTTCTGCTGCTGGTTGGCTAGCAAGAGGTTATGCGCTGTTGGATGTCCGGTCGCCTTCGGAATATGCCAGAGGTCATATGCCCGGGGCCCTAAATATGCCCTTGTTTGATGACGAGGAGCGGGCCGCTGTCGGAACTTGCTACAAGCAAAAGGGAAGACAAAAGGCCATTTTAATGGGTTTGGATTTCATAGGCCCCAGGATGAGTAAGATGGTCAGCTATGCGAAGAAATTCGAATCCCCTCTGCTCCTGTATTGTTGGAGAGGTGGAATGCGAAGCGCTTCCGTTGCGTGGCTTCTTCATTTTGCCGGAATGGATGTTACGGTCATCAATGGCGGATATAAGGCCTATAGAAAACGGGTTCATGATTATTTTGAACAGTGTACCCTGAATTTGCTCATACTCGGGGGCAGGACGGGCACTGGCAAAACGGTTCTTTTGCGTATGCTCGGCGATAGGGGAGAGTCGGTCATTGACCTCGAACAGATTGCTTGCCACAAGGGATCTGCTTTCGGTTGGATCGGTGAGTCTAAACAACCCTCCAGCGAAATGTTTGAAAACCTGCTTTTTGAACAGATGAACAAGCTTGTCCAGCATCATCCCTATGCGTGGATTGAAAATGAAAGTCGCTCCGTAGGGAGCAATTTTATACCTCTCCCGTTGTGGGAGCGTATGAAACAGTCTTTGCTGGTCAATATTTCACGGGACGACGCTTACCGTTTGCAACATCTGCTTAGATGCTACGACCAAAAGGATGCCGACGCTTTGGTGATCTCTTTTGAGAAAATAGCTAAAAGGCTTGGGTTGCAGTCTGCAGCAAAGGCCATCAGCCTTGTAAAGGAAGGAAAGCTTGAGCTTGCTGCAAAAATCGCCTTGGATTATTATGATAAGTGCTACGATTACAATCTTGAAAACAATGCGAGTCCGGAAATTGTCAATATGGATTTTTATAAATGTTCAGATGATGAGGTTGCTCGTGCGCTCATTGAATTTAGAAAACTGAGGTATGGGCAAAGAGATTAGGGAAAGCATCCGTTTAACGGCATATAGCCACGGTTCCGGGTGTGGCTGCAAACTGTCGCCAGGGGTACTCGATTCTATTTTGAAGAGGGATCTCAAGGTTCCTTCAAATTCTTTCCCTGGTTTGCTCATCGGGTACGATCTATGTGATGACGCTGCGGTATTTGACCTCGGAGATGGCACGGGTTTGGTGAGCACAACTGATTTTTTTATGCCCATCGTAGACGATGCGTTTGATTTTGGCTGTATCGCGTCGGTGAATGCCCTGAGCGATGTATATGCCATGGGAGGCAGCCCGCTGATGGCGCTTGGGATGCTCGGATGGCCCATCGACAAATTGCCGGCTGACTGCGCTGCAGAGGTGATTGAAGGCGCAAGGGCGATCTGCCGCGAGGCTGGCATTCCTTTGGCAGGAGGCCATTCCATTGACTGTCCTGAACCCATATTCGGGCTTGCTGTGAGCGGTAGGGTGTCTCTACAACATTTGAAAACAAATGCCTCTGGCAGGCCTGGCGATGTGTTGTTCCTGACCAAGGGCCTTGGGATTGGCATTTTGACCACCGCTGGGAAAAGGGGTGTTCTATTGCCTGAACACGCCTCCTCGGCCAAAAAGAGTATGCTCAGGCTCAATGACATCGGAACCATGCTGGGAAAGCTCTCCTGCGTCCACGCAATGACGGATATTACCGGATTTGGTTTGTGCGGACACCTTTTGGAACTGTGCTCAGCCTCTGGATGCAATGCCACAATATATTATGATAAGTTGCCTCTCGTCGACCAGGCTGTTTTTGAATACATCGGAAAGGGGGCTGTTCCAGGTGGCACTGGCCGAAATTGGTCGAGCTACGGTCATCGCATTGCACTGGAAGAGCCGGGTATGAAGGAACTCGTAGCCGATCCCCAAACCAGCGGTGGTTTGCTCATTGCAGTCGACCCTGCCTCTGTTGAAGAACTCGCTGATATTTTGCAGGAGAGGGGGCTGTATCACAAGCCGGTTGGCATGCTTGAAGCGATGTCGGGCAATGGACGAGTCGCTGTACGCGCAAGCAAGTAGGTTCAGCCTGAACGGCGATTTCTTTATGAGAAGTGTGTTTGTGCATTGAGGGTAACAACTCAAACTTTATATTAACATAATATAAATTATGGGATAACAGAACTGGAATTAGACCTCAAATGCAGAGGTGGAATTATACACTACAAAATAATTTAGCCGGAAAGCCTTGATTTTATTGAATTGACTTGGAGCCATCAGGAAAAATCCGTCTTCGTAGTGTATAGTATATACATTACCTGGCATGGTTGCTCAATATCTATAGAAAGGAAATTCTACGAAGGGATATTACCAGATTCCATTTTGAAATTGGTAGGCAAAATGCTTGATGCTTGCCATAATAGCGATTCTGCTTTTTTGCAAGGGAATGCAGCCAGGATATTTCTTTAACAGGACTTTTTCTGTGAATCAATGACCATTCCCGCCAAAACGGATTATGCTCTTCTGAGCATCGATGCTGGTGCTTTCGTCGTATATTTGTAACATGGCGTTACTGGATTGGCTAAAATCTGTTTTTTCACGGAATTCGTCAAAATCCGACCGTGGAATGGACAAAGGGGAGGATCCGGACGTATGGGCTCGGATCAAGCATCCCGAAGCTGGTTTGCCCGAGAAATCCAGCTCCGAAATGGAAGAGGATATGAATGTTCCGAAAAGACCAATTGGAGAGCGTGCGGTCGATTTTGTCGAAGGAACGGTGGAAGAAGTAAAGGAACAGGGGACCAGGCTATGGAACGAGCTTTCTGAGCAGGCGCGCCAGGTCGACGAGGCTACGAAGCCCCTGCGAGATAAACTTGCACAAAAGGCCGACGAGGTCGTAGACCGCGTTGATGACTTTATTGACAAGACTTTGGAAAAGGCAAAGGACCTTGAGCGCAAAGAGGCGGAAGACAACACCGACAAGGACGGCGACGGGATTGCGGACACCCTACCCGATTTTGGAAAGAAATTGGGCGAAAAACACAGCGATTTTTTTGATAAGGCGGAGAAGTGGCTCGACCAACAGGAAGGCAGTCGCGGCGATTCCGGGCATGCTCCTGATCCTGGATCGACCAGCGGCAGGAAAATCGAACCGCTCGAATTGCCCAAAGATCCGGCTGAGGACTCGCCTGCTTAGTCTTATTATTTTTTAAATACCTGAAATTCAAATCATTAACAATATGGCCATCACTGATTTTTTTAAACGACTTTTTGGAAAGACAAAGGCCAGGACAGAGGAGTTCCTGGATAAGGCGGAGGACATCGCCGAGCGGAAGTGGGAGCAGTTGGAAGACAAGGGCGAGGCACTGGCCGAAAAGACTAAGGATTGGGCTGAAGACAAGGCTGAATCGTTGAAGCACAAGGCCAGCGAGACCGTCGACCGGATCAAATCATCAGAGACCTATCAGAAGGCCGAAGATGCATTAGATCAAACCGTCGATGCAGCTCGAGACCTGGGCCATGGGTTGGTTGAGAATTTTCAGGAATTTGGCCACAAAGTTGCAGACGCCGTTTCAGATCTGCGAAGCGATAAGGAACCAGAAGAGCCTGCTAAGGGCCTGGCTTCGTCGGAAACTGCTCCGGTCAGTGATACGGAGAAAAATGCGGAGAATGGTGGAGAAGCTGCAACTTCAACAGACACGAGCGGCAACCAGTCTGGTGAAAGCGGTCCGCCTGCAGCTTGACAAATTTGGTGAATATGGTTCGACTGGCTTGCGTTTTGGCACCGTTCGCCCTTGCTACGGTTCATCTTTTGTCGTGCGCGAATAATTCCGGAAAGGCTAAGGGCTCTTCTGATGAATTTTACGTCGATAAAAACTGGATTGAAGTACATTTTCACCGTTCCATGCCTACCGGAAAGCTCGTTGAGCTTCGGGAAAGGTTAAGCCAGTATGGCATTCAGTTAAAGTATCTGGCCATACAGCGCGATACGCTCAAAAACATTACTAAGTTCCAGATTGAGGTCCACGATGGAAGGGGAAGCATTGCCCGTTCCACTACGGAGTTCTTGGACGAGATTCCATATGGCATCCGGGTGAAAAGGGATGATCCGACGAGTGCCCACTTTAAGGTCGGGCCGCTTTACAAGCGGCGGGGCGAATAAGGCCGGACCATTTTGCAAAGAGTCTAAAGCATAAGATAAATGTTGCCCGCAGGCTTCAGAGCAATTTCTCCAGGTTTGCAGGGCTGTAATTGAGGGATTTCAGCACCTTGCGGTCTTCCTGCCGGTAAACCAGAAAGAGATTTTGTTTGGCAACAATTTCAGAGACGACATTCCTTTCGCGAAGGTACTTTTCCTGAGTTGCCTTGGCTTCCTCCAGGGTGTTGCAAGCTTTGCTCATGTTGGATCGCTGGACCTCTTCGAATAGCTCGCCAAAACGGGATCCGAGTCCGAATTCGTGAATGGCTCCGGATAAAACGTATTGCAGGTCGCAAAAAGCATCTACCACAGCAACAAGATCCTTCTGTTCGATGGCTTCGCGCAGTTCGCGCAATTCCTCTTCGAGCAGGGAGAGCCGCAACCGGCAACGCGAATCGTCGGGTATCTGTGGGTTCTCCAGGATGGGTAGGTCAAAAAGCTGGTGAAACGCCCCTACCCCATTCAGCGCTTTAGCCTCTTCAAATGCTTCCATGCTGATCGGCAGATTCTTTCCATCGTTTTGTCCAATAACTGACATCGGTAAGCTTATTATTCCCCGCCAAGCGCTTCGAGTTTTGCTTTGTATGCATTTGACTTATCAAACTCTGATTTCTTAGCGTAAATCTCCTTGAGTGCTATCAGGGTATTTTTGTCTTTTGGTTCGAGACTTTCCGCTTTTTCAAAATACGGTAGGGCTTTATCGAAATAAATGGCCATCTCTGCCTTCAGATCGTTGTATTTTTTGGTGCCCTCTTTAGTGTAGTTTGAACTTAGTTTATTGGCTTCTTTTGAAATTAATGCGGCACGATTGTAATAAAGGGCTCCGAGACTGTACTGGGTATTGAAATCCTTTTCGTTGATCGCAACGGCTTGCAGGTAGTATTTTTCTGCATTGGCGTAATGTTCATAACCGAATTCCATTTGTCCGGCATCCCATGCAGACTGGCAGAGGTTGTCGTAAACGTTTCCCAAAGTCGTATATACAGAAACGTTGTTTGGCTCCCTTTCAATGGCCAATTTCAGTTTGTCGACAAGCACATTTAATTTGCCCTGCTTGAGGAAATGATTGATCTCAGTGAATAGCAGCGAAGTTTCATTGGGGAATCGTTCCCGACCTTCATTGAGTAAACCTTCCGATTTTGCAGAATCCGTAAGTACATAGTACTGATACAAGCCTTCGTAAACAAAAGGCTCATTGTATTTTGCCGCGCGCAGTTCTTCCAAATAGGGAGCTGCTTCGTCGGGCATTTTAGCATTGACGGCACAGGCTGCAGCAAGATACTTCTGCTTTTGACGGTCTTCCTCATTGGGGAATACGCTCTTGATGCCACCTGCTGTGATCATTTCATCGGCAGTTACCACTGCCGCAAACTGTTTGTACGCTGACGCAAAGTCCCCACCCTCATAGGCATTCAATCCATAGTTGTTGAGCGATTTCGACGCTTCGGCCATTGCGTTGAGCGCTTCTTTGGTTTCGTGAGATTTCGTAGAGAATTGCTTTGCCTTTAGGAGCGCTTCAAATGCAATAATGGCTGCATCCGGATATTTTACGGGGTATCGTTTGCCAAATTGCTGGGCGATGAGCATGGAATCACCTTCAAGCGCACAAATGGCATTGTATACCCTGCCAACGACACTCCAGGTTCTAAATTGGTTTGCAACACTTTCATCCGGACTGGCCTGATCGATCAATGTTTTTGCTTCCCAAAGGCGATCGACGTTGCCGGTTGGGTCGATGTAGTAACTGGCCAATTTGCTGTCCGCTTTTTTGACCATTTTCGCTGCTTCCTGGCTGAAAGCGTTCGCCGCAACGAAAACGGAGAGAAAGGCAATGATGGTTTTCATGGCTGGAATTTTGACATATTAACTATGAGTGGCTCGCATTAATTCTCTGATCAAATGCTTATTTAGTTAAGGGAAAGCTAAAGTTATTCATCGTCATCGGCCGAATCAGCAGGCGAAAGATATGGTGCTGGGTCCAGGGTATCGGCAGGGTCATCCTCCTCCCGGTCAATAACGGTGACGTCGGCGATTTCGTCGCCTTCATCGAGACGTATCAGGCGAACTCCCTGGGTCGCTCGCCCCATGGTGCGCAATTCTACTGCCTCCATTCGGATCATGACGCCCTGGGTAGTTGTTATCATGAGATCCTGGGTGTCGTTCACATTTTTGATGGCAACCAGCTCCCCGGTTTTTTCCGTGAGTTTCAAGGTGCGCACACCCTTTCCACCCCGGTTGGTGACGCTGTAATCTTCCAGCGCAGTGCGCTTGCCGTTGCCCTTTTCAGACACTACCAGAATGGTTGTGGCTGCATCGTGGGCGTCGACGCAAACCATGCCGACGACCCAATCAGCATCTTCATCCAGCCGTATCGCTCGAACTCCGGCGGCATTGCGTCCCATCGTCCTAACCTTGGATTCAGAAAAGCGGATTGCCCTACCCTTTCTATTTGCAATGACGACTTCATTGAGGCCATTGGTAAGCTTAGCTTCGACGAGCTGGTCGCCATCGTGAATGTTGATGGCGATGATCCCATTGGCCCTCGGTCGGCTAAAATCGACCAAACTGCTTTTTTTGATGATGCCATTTTTAGTACAAAGCAGTATAAAATGGGATTCGAGGAACGGCTTGTCTTCCAGATCTTCAACGTTGATATAGGCCCTTACGCGGTCTTCTTGAGGAAGATTTAGCAGGTTCAGAATGGAGCGGCCGGTACTGACTTTGCTCGCTTCCGGAATTTCATAAACGCGTAACCAGTAACATTTTCCCAATTCTGTGAAGAGAAGCAGGTAGTTGTGATTGCTGGCAACAAACATGTGTTCAATGAAATCTTCTTCCCGCGTTTTGCTACCGGTAGAACCCCTGCCACCTCGGCTCTGGGTGCGGTATTCGCTGACCTTTGTGCGTTTTATGTAACCGAGATGGGTGATGGTGACCACGACCTGGTCGTTGGCGATCATGTCTTCGATGTTGATGTCCCCATCGACCTGGGTGATCTCGGTTTTCCGCTTGTCTCCGAATTTATCTTTTACAGTAGTCAGCTCCTGCCGGATAATATCCCTCTGCAGCGATTCGTTGGCAAGGATTTTTTCAAGCCGATCGATTTCCGCAAGCAGTTGTTGGTATTCTTCCTTGATTTTGTCGCGTTCCAACCCGGTCAAACGCTGGAGACGCATTTCGAGTATGGCCTTAGCCTGGATTTCAGAGAGCTGAAATTGCGACATCAATCCAGATTTCGCATCATCCACGGTAGCGGAGGCCCGAATCAAGGCGATCACTTCGTCGAGGTGGTCCAGGGCAATGAGCAGGCCTTCGAGAATGTGTGCGCGCTCACGGGCATTTTTTAATTCAAATTGCGTGCGGCGCACAATGACTTTAATGCGGAACGCAATGAATTCTGAAATGAGGGCACGAAGGCCAAGGCTCATGGGGCGGCCGTTCACCAGGGCTATGTTGTTGATGCCGATGCTCGTCTGCAGCGAAGTGTATTTGTAAAGATTGCTCAGCACAACGCTCGACATAGCGTCCTTCTTAAGTTCGACGACGACCCGGATGCCGTCGCGGTCAGACTCGTCCCGGATGTCGCTGATGCCCGAAATCCTCTCTTCGTTTACGAGGTCAGCCATTTTTTGTATCATCATGGCTTTGTTGACCTGGTATGGGACCTCGGAGATGAGAATGACTTCCCGGTTGTCGATGACCTGGATTTCTGCTTTGCCGCGCAAAAGTATCTTGCCCTTGCCGTTTTCATAGGCATCGCGGATGCCGGTGACGCCATATATCGTTCCCCCTGTCGGAAAGTCCGGACCGGGCAAATGCATCATGAGTTCATCAAGATCGATCGCTGGATTGTCCAGCATGGCAATTGTGGCATTACAGACTTCGGTGAGGTTGTGCGGCAGCATGTTGGTGGCCATACCGACGGCGATTCCGGAAGAACCGTTGATCAGCAGATTTGGAATCTTGGCCGGCAGGACAGAAGGTTCCTCCAGGCTGTCGTCGAAATTCAGCCTCCAGTCTACGGTGTCCTTATCTATGTCATCCAACAATTCGTCGGAAATTCTGGAGAGCCGGGCCTCAGTGTAACGCATGGCTGCCGGGCTATCGCCGTCCATCGACCCGAAATTGCCCTGTCCGTCTACCAGGGGGTAGCGCATGGACCAGTCCTGAGCCATGCGGACCATGGCATCGTAAACTGAGCCGTCACCATGCGGATGGTACTTTCCAAGGACTTCCCCGACGATCCTGGCCGACTTTTTAAAGGGTTTGTTGTAAGGGAGACCGAGTTCGTGCATTCCGTACATGACCCTCCGGTGCACCGGCTTGAGCCCGTCCCTGACGTCAGGAAGGGCCCGCGCTACGATTACGGACATCGAATAGTCGATGTACGAATTTCGCAGCAACTCCTCGATGTTTACCGGGATGATCTTATCATTTTCCTGCATTGATTCCTAATGTGGGTTTATGAGGCCGCAAAGTTACGAAACCCATTGCTTTTCATCTGCGTAAATTGTTAAAAAATACAATTTAAATATTAGATATTCAATCATTTATAAATGACACTTAACTGGAATTGGCATGTGCAGCCACACCTTGGCCGGGCCTTCCTAACTTTGCGCAAACAAATCGCCTGACGCAGGTCAAACCATACAGCCCTACCGGATCTAAAAAGGACCAGGTCACCCGGATGTTCGACCGCATTTCGGGTAGTTATGACTTCCTCAACAGTCTGCTTTCCCTGGGTGTCGACCGCTATTGGCGATCTCGCCTGATCAGGGGGCTGCCTTTTGAAGGGAGGAGCGACGTGAATTTTTTAGACGTTGCCGCCGGGACCGGAGCTTTGTCGATTGCCGCAGCCAGAGCCTTCCCCAATGCCCGGATCTGCGCAGTGGACCTGTCGAAAGGCATGCTCCAGCAAGCGGAAGGCATCTTTAAAAGGAGGAAGCTTGACAAGCGGATCTCCACCTGCTGGGCAGATGCCGAGGCCCTCCCCTTTCCCGACCAGCATTTTGATGCAGTTTTTATTGCTTTCGGCGTAAGGAATTTTGAACATTTATCCCTTGGACTGGCTGAGATGAAGCGGGTTTTGAAATCGGGTGGCACCCTTCACATTTTAGAGTTTTCGCGGCCAACCAAATTTCCTTTCAAACAGTTGTTTGCCTTTTATTTTCGCTATGTGCTGCCACGGATTGGGAACTGGTGGTCTCGCGACCCGCGGGCTTATGCCTACCTGTTCGAATCGGTACAACATTTTCCTGATTATCAGCGTTTCACACAGATTATGGCAGAAGCTGGCCTGAATGACTGCCAATTCAATCCCCTGACTTTCGGAATATGCACCCTTTACACCGGTACCAAATAAGCCTCTTCCTGCTGGGAACGCTGTGCCTTTCTTCCGTGTGGGGCCAGGAAAGAACGGGAAGTTACCATTACAACTCTTTCAAAAACAAGAAGCATTACTTTGGCTTAACCCTGGGTTACAACTCAAGCGGCTTTAAAATCGAACACTCGCGCAGGTTCATCAACAATGAATTGTACCGTTGGAATGAAGGGGTGAGCAACCCGGGCCTGACATTGAGTATGATCACGAACTTTAAGCTTGGAAATCACTTCGATTTCAGGATGCTGCCTTCCATCGCTTTGTCATACAGAACGTTGTCCTACCAGGAACTCAACAGCGCGGTAGAGCGCAAAGAACGGATTGAATCTGTATTCGGGGAACTCCCCCTACTGCTCCGTTTTACCAGTATGCCTTACCGCGACAAGCGAGTGTTCTTTCTGGCTGGTGTGAAATATTCCTATGATTTTTCATCCAATAGCCGATCAGACAAGAATTTTTTTAAGATCATACGCATCTCCCCACATGATTTTCAGTTTGAGGTGGGTGCGGGCATTCAGCTTTATCTGAGGTATTTCATTTTTTCTCCGGAAATCAAATTTTCTCATGGTTTAAATAACGTGTTGATCTATGATGCCACGCTCCCGGAATCGACGATCATTGAGAAATTGTTTTCGAAAAGTTTTACGATTTCTTTCCATTTTGAGGGCTGAGCCAGGTCTCGCGCTCTATGATGCAATCAAAAAAAAACTCGCAGACCAGTGCACCAAGTAGAATTTCTTTTTCTACCAAGGTAGGAACCACAGTGGTGAGGTCGCCTGGAAAGGACAGCTTGGAATTTGTGCGTTTCAGAACTTTTTCAATTCCCTCAAGGGAAGTGTAAACTTCCAGCCAACGGTGATTGATCATTTCGCTGACCTGGCCGATAACCCTTTGCGGCAGGATTGTCTTGCTTTCCGAAAGTTGTTCGTAACACCACTCGGCAAATTCCCCATAGGAGTTGGTGAAAAACTTATCCCAGTTGATGAATAAAAGATAGTCTGCAACGATGTCGCTGGCAACAGGAGCATACTTTCCCGCCGTGGGGTGAAAATTCCGGTTCAGTTCAAGGATCGACGGATGCTGGCTGGCAAAATGGTCAATTGCCCGGTGAAACCGCGCTCCTTCAGCAGCAGCAGCGGTTAGGGTTCGCCTCTCCTGGGCGTTGCAAAGATCGAACGCAAAATTGCCGGGAACGAGCGATTTGAGTTCCGGGTAGTTCAGTGCCAGATGAAAAAGGTAGTTCAAAGGTGACAGCAGTTTTGGAGATGACCTACCAAAGTGACTAATTTTTCTATTTTTGCGCTCTAATAAAAATCCGCCATGGGCTTACAATGTGGGATCGTCGGATTGCCTAACGTAGGAAAGTCGACTTTGTTCAATGCTTTGACTTCGGCAGGTGCGCTGGCAGCAAATTATCCTTTCGCAACAAAAGATCCCAATATCGGCGTGATTACCGTCCAGGATCCACGCCTCTTAAAACTTGCGGAGCTGGTGCATCCGCAGCGCACGGTGCCGACAACGGTTGATATCGTCGATATTGCCGGATTGATCCGGGGCGCTTCCAAGGGAGAGGGTTTAGGAAATCAGTTTCTCGCCAACATAAGGGAAGTTGATGCAATCCTGCACGTGGTCAGGGCATTTGACAACGACAACGTCGTGCACGTCGACGGCAAGGTAGATCCGGTTCGCGATAAAGAAATTGTCGATACAGAACTCATCTTGAAGGACCTGGAAACCCTCGAAAGGCGAATGGACCGGCTTCGCAAACAATCCAAAAGCGGAGACAAGGAAGTTTTGCGCGAATTGTCGGCGTTGGAGGCAATTTATAAGCATCTCGAGTCTGGCAAACCCGCGAGATCTTTCTCTGGAGAGGGTGGCGAATTGGCCATCGCCAACGCCCAGCTGCTCACCGGGAAGCCTGTGCTCTACATCTGCAACGTCGATGAGGCGGCCATTCATACCGGAAACGCCCATACAGCAGCATTTCAAGCGGCAATTGATGAGGAAAAGGGAACAATGCTGCTGATCTGTGCTGGCATTGAAGCTGAAATCTCGGAGTTGCCTGAAAGCGAACGCACAGCATTTTTTGAGGCCATGGGTCTTGACGAGCCGGGAACTCATAAAATTACCCGTGCGGCCTACGACCTTCTACAGTTGATCACCTACTTCACAGCGGGCGAAAAGGAAGTGAGGGCCTGGACCGTTTTGCGTGGTGCGAAAGCTCCTCAGGCGGCTGGCGTGATCCACTCCGATTTTGAAAAGGGTTTTATCCGGGCCGAGGTGATAAAATACAACGACTTTACCCAGTTGGGATCCGAAGCGGCTGCAAGGGCTGCCGGAAAATTATCTACAGAAGGAAAGGATTACGTCGTGCAAGATGGGGACGTCATGCATTTTCTTTTTAACGTCTGACGCTCTGTTTCGTTAGTTATTATTTTTTGCTTTGCGCACAATATAGATCTGGCTGCTGTATATGGGCGTAGCGCTCAAAAATGCAAAGATATTTGAAATGAGACCCCGCATAAAGCCGCGCAGTACTGGTAATGACCTCTTTCTGTTCCGTTCGCTGAGCATAGAAACGTAGAATGCATCGAAATACATGGGGAGGACCTTAATAATTTCAAAATGGGTGTCCTTCATCAACTTTTCAAACGCGTCGGGCGTAAAATGGAACAAGTGGCGCGGAACGTCGTAGCCTGCCCAGGCACTGGCATAATAGAGGGCATCATGCGATGCGGGATTCGGCAAGGCGACCAGGACAAGTCCATCGTCTTTTAACAGCTGACTCACCTGTTCCATCCTTTTTCGGGGTTCTGGTACATGCTCCAGAACGTGCCACATTGAAATGATGTCGAATGTTTTGCGATCGTATTTTGCCAAAGAGACTTCATCTTCAACATCAATTCCAAACTGTACCCTGGATGCTTCGCGGGTCCTTGAATCGGGTTCCATCCCTGTTACCTCATAGCCGGATTTCTTGCAGGCATTGAGAAAGTGACCTGCTCCGCTACCGATATCGAGCAGGCGACCTGTCCTTTTGTGTTTGCGGATGATTCTGACCTTGCTGCGTAAAGTAAACGCTCTGACGAGTTTGTACAGCTTATTAATGAGCCCTTTTGAAGTATTGCTATGGGAAATGTACTGCCCAGATGCATAAAAGCCTGAAAGCGCATTGTCATCGGGACGTGGGTTCGTGATAATGAGTGCACAGTGAGCGCATCGTTCCAGGGTGAATGCCAAGCCGCTATGGGTGTGATCAGTACAGTCAAATAGTTTAACAAAGCGCTCTCCATTGCATATGGGGCAATTGGTTAAAGTAAACATAGGAGGAAAATAATTACGAATGCAAAAATAGGATGACGGGTCCTTGAGTAAAATATTTGAAGAGGATGTATTCCTTCCACTGAGCCCTATTTCAATAGGGTGATGTTGCCGATCTTAACGTGTTGTTCCTGCTCAAGGCAACTGAATTTTAGTAAGTAGCCGAAGACATCGGGCGATAACTTTTTGTTTTTGAAAGTTCCATCCCAGCAGAAGGTGGGATCTGTTGTTGTGAAAACCTGCTCGCCCCACCGCGAGTGAATGATCAGCTCCACTCTGGCCAGCGTACCTGCGCGGGAGCGTATGCATAACTCGTCATTTTTGGAATCCCCATTGGGGGAAAAGGCATTTGGCAGGAATACTGCGTCCGGGCATGTTTGAACAGACACCTGGCCATCAGCCGTTGCGGTACAACCGTTTTCATCCGTTACGGTTACGGTATAGCGGGTTGTTTTTAATGGGCGTGCAATGGGATTGTATATGGTGTCATTGTTGAGGCTCCCATCCTTTGGCTCCCAGTTATAATGCCATCCGGGTTTGTAGGTCGCAGTAAGTTGTGTTTCCTGCCCAACGACCACTATATCAGGATCAACAGAGACCTGTAATTCCGATGCCGGGTCACTCAACTCTACGGTATGATAAAAAGTCCAGACACAGCCCTCTGCATTGGCAATCGTTACAGAGAATCGAGTTTCGCCTGATATAATTGCCAATATGGTGCTGTCGTGCAGGTCGCCCAGAATGATTGCACCGGGCTGCCATTCGTAGGTATAACTTCCATACGGCTCGGTCTGAGCTGCGAGACGCACCGTATCACCCAGGCACACGACATCAGGTCCGGTGATCGAGCCCTTTAGCTCGTAGAGCTCGATGTGCATGGTGTCAGAGGCGGAACATCCGTAAGCATCGTACACTTTTAATATATATTCTCCTGATGCTTCAATATCAATTTTAAGGACGGGCCCATCAGCAAGAAGCTTTCCTTCCAGGGTGCACCAACTGTACTTGACATCAGGAGGATGGGCAATGCCCGTAATTTGCAAGCTTCCCTTAGCACACAATATGGTATCCCTGCCGGCATTGGCAAAAAGGGCCGGAGCCACCAACACGTATACACTGTCCATTGCCGCACAGGAGTCTGGATAATCCGGATCTCGTACTGTAACATAATACCAGCGGCTGATGTCCGTATTACAAAGTGGGTTGTGTGAATGCACATCGCTGAGTCCTTCAGGAGGGCTCCACGTATACAGCAGTTTCGGATTTCCACCCGGGTTTAGCGCAACGGTGTCTCCCGGGCAAAGGAATAAACTGTCGCTTAATTGAATTTTCAAATCGACAACGATGACCACTTGTTCCGCAAATCGCTGGCATATCGTGTCAGATTTCACCCGGATGGTGTATTTTCCTGGTTTCAAATACAAATATTTCCCGGATTGGCTCGTCGAACTACCAACCCCATCGCCGAAATCCCAAAGAATTCTGCCAAGGGCATTTGTGCTGTACCCTACTTCAAGCGAACCGCATTCGTTCGCGATTTTAATTTCGGGTATAGGATGATCGATGGATACCAATTTTATGCTGTCGGTAATTGAGCAGTTATTTTCATCCCAGGCTGTAAAGACCAACCAATAAACTCCGGCATGAACGGGGTATGCCCAAATGGCTTTCTGGTTCTTGTCGCCGTGAAGGATTGGATGGTCGTTCCACCTGATGCGGACGGAATCATTTGGTGAAGCAGTCTGAACGGTAATTTGAACGCTGTCGCCTGCACACAAAGAATACTCTTTTTGAAATTTCAACTCAACTTTCCTGTATTTGACTAGGATGGAAGCTGTATCCTGACATTCCGTACTGTCTCCAGCCATCACATAAAAGCGTGTATTTTCGCTGATCCGGGTTGAAAACACGGAATCAGATGATAGAATATTATGGAAGTCTGGGGCTTTGGACCATTTAAAAATATTTGTGGAATCAGAAGAAGCTCTAAGGGTAACATATCCATCACAACTCACGCTATCTCCCGTTAAAAGGAGATTCACGTTGTTTCGAACCACCACGAGAATTGCTGCCTCAAGACTGCAAGGCCCTTCGCTGATTGTAACGCGGTAAGTCGTCGTTTTCGATGGTCGCGCCAGAGGATTAGAAGGGTCACTCAGATCCAGCCCTTCGGTTGGCTGCCAGTTATAGCTTAAACCGGGTTTCGAGGATTTGACCAGACGCACGGAATCGCCTATGCACAGTTGATGCTCATCGCCGTTAAACTCTATGTCTATCAGCGGGATTTCTAACGAACGTTTAATACTGTCCGCACATCCAAATTCATCTTTTATTCTTAAAAATATTTCGTATTTTCCACGTTCCTTGAAGAATAAGGTGGTGTCGCCGCCAGTAATTTGAATCGTACCTTGGGGGGCTGAGACCGTCCACCAGTGTTCCAATATTGAATACCTTGCAGAAGATAAATCTTCCAGTTTAAGTGATGCCACAGAATCGCAGGATACTTCAAATTTGAAATTCGCATCGAGTTGTGGGTCTATGACGGTGACATTTAAGAAGGCTGTATCAATACACGATAAGTTTTTAACGATGAGGGCCACCTGGTAAGTCCCCGGCTTGGAGTAGATAAATGCAGGATCTCTCATCTGTGAGCGTAGCGAGCGATCGTTGATCCAGTCAAAATACCATAAGTATTCTGAGCCACCCATGCTTTCATTGCGAAATGCAATGCTCAGTCCGTCGCAAAGGTCCGAGGAGAGGGTAAACGCGGCAGTTGGCATGGTGCCGCATGCGACTACATTGATCTCAAAGTCCCTGTACACAGTTGAGAGCAGTTTCCCTCCCCGGTAATCTGAAACACAGATGCCTACCAGGTATTGACCGGGCGTGTTGGGCATAAGCTGTATGAGGCCTGAAACTGGATCGATCGCGAGAAGGCTGCCGTTTAAGTTTCCCAAACCATTTCCCGTTTTCCATAACAATTGCGTGTAAGGTGGCGTGTCCGGTCGTCCTGCTGGGTCGTCAAATGTTTTGCCCTGATACGGCGTGTAAAGGGAGTACACAAGGGAATCACCAGAACCGTCGGGGTCTGTGGCGGCATGGCCAAAGGTGAAAGGTGCTCCGAGGCATGTATAAATGGGGGGGAAGTCTCCAAACTGAGGCGAATTGTTGGCAAGCGGAGTAACGTTTGCTATGAGCGTCATGCCGGTCTGGGCAGGTTGTTCGATGTTATCCAGCGTTTTGTTGCGGCAACAACGCTGGTAAACGAGGAGGTATCCTCGCTCGTCGAACGGGATGAAAACGGTATCGATGTAGGTGCTTTGGTGTACACAAACCGGAGTGTATCCGGAGGGGCATATTGTATCTATGCGCTCGAAGAGCGTGTCGTCATTCATGCGTTGAAACCGAAAGGTGCCGTCATTTCCGACGCGAAAGGCCTTTTCCTTGTCCTCGTCGTTGTAAAATACTCCAATGATGGCCGGATTGTCGAAGGGAACGGTGTCAGAGCCATGGATGCAGTCTCTTCTTACCACGAGTTTGATTTCGTAGCGGTTGTTTCCGAGGTAGCGGTAAGTAAGTTGGCCACCGACGATGTGCGAGGCGAGGATATCCGTGAATGCAGACAGGATGATTGTCAGAGCAAGAATGGTTCTCAACACTATGATGCGTCCGAACGACGGATTATTCTTGTACCAATATGGCATTCTACCCTGCATTATTCCTGGATTTCGATGATCTCGACGCGACGTTCACGGGAAGCGCCGACCGTATACACCGAGCGAAGATCCTTTTTCTGGTCGCTGATGCCATCTGGGGCTTTGGTTTCTCCAAAAGGCTTTTCGCTGATCTTTAGCTTGCCCAGCCTGATGTACTTTCGGAGTGCACCGTTGCGATATGCCAGAAATTCGCTGTAAACGCTGTGAATTCTCCTCTGCGATAAATTGTAGTTATACGTCGAATTAGCAAGAGGAGAAGCAAAGCCTTTTAGGAAGATTTCGTAGTTTTTTCCTCGCCGTAGATCGGCCTCCAGTGCCACGAGGAATCGATCAAATTTTTGCTTTCCGGCACGAAGCTCAAATTCAAAAAAGTTTTGCATGGTGTCGCTCACCGGAAGGCTGTCGAATAATTCGAGCTCGTTGGAAATTGCAATAAACTTGCCTTTCCTTCGGAAATAGTTTGAGAAACTCATTCCGTAGCCAATGGTTGATACGGTGTCAAGGGTTCTCGGATTTGGCCGGTCATTGTCAAAATACAATGCGATCGGCAGCATGCTATACAATAAGTTAGGAAGATACAGTTTCTTGTTTTGCGTCCCCTTAACCCCACAATCAATGGTAATGATGGTGTCAACTTTTCCGTAACCGGGTCTTTCAGCAGTAATTATATACTTGCGGCAGGGAACGATGTCTAGCCGTTTCGTACTGATGTCATGCGCCGAAAACAGAGTATCCAAACCTCCTTCCATGTCGCGCACCCTGATCTGGACACTGTCGAGAAGGGTCTGGGATTGTTTTCCGTAACTTACAATCTCGAGTGCGACATCTGCCGGTTTAAGGAATAATTTTTTAGTAATAGACTGGTATTGGCCGGGTTTGCCGGAATAAAAAGTTGCCGAATCTCCTGTGAATTCAGATTTAGAAGCCACGAGCTTATAATTTCGACCGTTGAGGATGTCGAAAGAATGATCAGTACCATCCGTCAGCACTACAATTACAGGTAAACTCAGGGTATCGTCCAGATCAATCAGCGAAAGCGTGCAACCGCTCAGTGGCAATTGTGTGAAGTAATGAAGGGTCGAAACGTGTAACTTCAACAAGCTGGGGTATGCGTTTACTTTAAATATGTCGAGGCAGCAAGCCTCGGTGACGTCGTCGAGGAAAAGTGATCCGCTGCGATTGGATGCCAGGTGCCCTGTGGTGTCTGCGGCGGTCAACCCGTAGTAGAGCTCATCAAAACTGGTATTGACCGGTTGACCCATATTTACGGGCTTGGAGAAACCCGCTGCATGCTGGTATGCCGAGAACACATCGAATCCGCCAAATCCCAAGTGCCCTTTTGAGGAAAAAAAGAGTTTATTTGCAGCACCATGAAAATAAGGAGTCATCTCGTCTGCTTCCGTATTGATCTGGGAGCAGTTTACCGGTTCTGAGAATTGCCCCACGGGATCAATTTCCGAATACCAGATATCAAAGCCTCCCCTGCCCCCTCTTCGGTTCGATGCAAAATATAGCCTGGCATTGGATCCCTGGCTGGCGGCAGCATAATTGGGTTGAGTCGTGCTCGCGCTATCCAGATTGATGGGAGCAGGCAATTTAACTCCGGAACCCCAGTGCCCGCTTGAATCTAAATGGCTCACGTAGATATCGCAGCGCTTGTCATAATCGTCTATGTCATCGCACAAGGTATAGTAAACCACCCTGCCATCCGGACTGAACGAGGAATGTGCAGCGGAGCGGTTGACTTCGTTCAATGTATCCTTGAATAACCGGTCGGCGCTTAAGCTGGTGTCAGAAACGAGAATCGAAGCGAGATATCTTTTAGGAATGACAGGGTTGCGAACATTCTCAAAGCGAAGAGAAGAAAAATAGAGGCTGTCACCATGTATGGCGGGTGCAAAATCTGAAAATGAGGTATTGACCGGAAAGTCCAACCGGACGACCTTTTGGTTCGTGTCTTTTTCTGTGCTGTTGGCCAGTGCCCACTGCGCAGCGCGCAACTCCCTTTCCGCTTGCAGGGAATGTTGTAAGCTATCGGAGGAATAGCTCGTCAGGTACTGCTGGAATGCAATGATGGCGCGGGCGTAATCTCCCTGGACCCTGCGCATCTGCCCTAGATGAAATGCTGCATTTGGATAGATCTCGCGCGCATCTCCCGCAGTTACCTGTTCAAACAGATCACCTGCGATCCGGTAAGCGCCCAAGCCCATACCAGCCATGGCTGCTCTATAGACATAATCATAATTACCGGGCTCGAACTCCATTGCTTCGCGGTACTTTGCATAAGCATCGTAGAAGTTTTTGCTATGCATGGATTTCTCAGCAACTTCCAGAATTGAACGAAGCGATTGTGCTTGTAAATAACTCGTGGAAAAGCCCATCGAAGCGACGATCCAACCGATCTGAATGATTTTCTTCATCGTTCAATTAGAAAACCGGGCAGGATTTGAGTTGTATAAGTGGACGCGATTTGGCGAAAACATGCGTCAGGCTGAATTCCGGACCTCCCCGGCCATCGACGGCTTGTTCAAAAGGCGAGTTGGTAATGTCGTAACTTACTCCTCCATACCATTCTTTGAATCTCACGCCGAGTTTGGGAATGATGGCATCGCCGTTTCGAAGCGAGCACCCAAGGTAAAGGTCAAGCTCCTTCCCCCTTTGCCGGTTGAGGTAAATTCGCAGGTAGGCGCCGAAAAGCAACTCTTCAAAACTCAGCTGGCGCTGGTACAGACCGTGCGCCATGAGATCGAAAGACTCAGCGATTTGAATGCTTGGAAGCGCCTGGAACGAGAGGCGAACCGGGAGTCGGATGCTCAGAGACTGATCAAAAAACTGCTGGTTGGGCTGGTTGAGGTGGAAAGCGGCAACCCCAAGGTCTATGCGGGTGCGGTTGGACTTTTGCCACCGATACGTGAAGCCTGCACTGAGGTCGGGAAATAAGTTTGTGTTCTTTTCGAACAATTCTCCAGATGGAAGACTCGGATCGAAAACGTTTCCGTTCCACTGTGCGTCCCAGGTGAGTTCGTCGGGTTTAAAACGGCGGTGAGCCAAAGCTGCCATGACTCCGGCAGAGACCAGGTTATGGGTGTTGACCGGATAGGCATATGAGACGGCCAGACCGAGTTGGGCCAAACCGAGTTTAGAATCTCCTGCCTGGTCGTAGGCAAATTGCAGGCCTGCGTTCCAAATTCCCTTTTGGGTCCATTTTTTAGGGTAAATCTTGTATTCAAACGACCCTGCAAGGGTCAGAAAGTTGCCGGCGTTGTTGGTAAACCACTGCTTGCGGAAATTGAGATTGAGGCGCTGGTCACCTTTGAAAAGACCTGTAGTGGAAGGATTGTACAGCAAGGGCGCAGTGTAGAACTGGGAATGGTGAATGTCCTGAGCCCCTGCCCTGAAGATGGCAAGTGCAAAAATCCCCACTACAGACAGAAACCCAATGCGTTTTGTCATGCGATGTACTTTCCGATCTCAGCGCATAATGCCTTGTCTATCAATATTATACGCTTGAGTTAAAAATCAAGCTCGACGGTTACAACCGCCGGAATGCTCCGTCAGAACTTCACAAATATAACACTTAACAATAATTAGTTCAACACTGAGCTAGGCTACCTCAAAAATCGTCATGTTGGTGCCAGAAAGAAAGGGGCTGCCACTCTTCATTCCTTATGGGTGGGCATGGAAGAATTTAGGAAATTAGGACGGGGCGTAGCGATGGAAGCTGTGTGGAGCAATAAATGACTGAACCGTAACAAAGTATTGCATAGCGAAATTCATTGAGTGCAAAAGTCTTTGCGGTAAGAATGGCGCAAAGGAGCCATTCGAGGTGCCCTCAACGCAACAAAGTCACATTTCCTTTTTGAGCATATTTTTGGCCGTCGGTACAGGTTGCTACGAAGTAATAACCGTAGACATCGGCGGGAACGCTGGAACCTTTGAAGGTCCCGTCCCACCATTTCTGGATGTCTTTGGTTTCAAAGACCTTTTCGCCCCAACGATCGTAAACATACATCTCCACCGACTCCAGAAAATTGCTCCGGATGCGCAAAATGTCGTTTTCGCCGTCACCGTTGGGGCTGAAAATATTTGGCAGATAGACGTCTTCTTCGTTGCATTTGGGTAGAACGACGATTACCGATACGTCTGCAACCCCTTTGCACCCATCCTTGTTGATGGCTGTGACCTGGTAAAGAATGGATCTTTGCGGATTGGCTATGGGATCCGGGCACATCGTGCAACTGAGGTTGGTTGGTATGACCCAGGTATAATCCTGATGGCCAGGTGTTACGTTCAATTGTGTGGACTGGCCGAGGTAGATCTTGGGAGGGTCAGCCCAGGCTTCCAGGGGTGGATTGAACTGGCTGATGTTGACCAGGAAGGTGTCGCTGTAGGCACAGCCATACTCATTCACAAAGTTGAGCTGGTATATCGTTGTATCGCGCGGGCGGATTTTGATCCATGGACGATTCTGATCCGTGACAATGCTGTTGTTGCTGGCCGTCCACCTAAAGGTGTACTGGTGTGCATTTAGGTTAATAAACTCGATCGTCCCGTCCTGGTTGGCACAACGCAAGCGATCTCCCTCTATGCGGTACTGAGGATGAGATGTAATGACGCGAAAGGAATCTACGTCTCCACATCCGTATTTGTCGGTAGCATAAGCAAATACCCATCCTGAGTCGGGGAATACCTGCTCCAGCTGGTAGCCCCTTCCGAGCAGTATCCCAATTTGATCTGTCCACTCAATGCTCGGAACAACCGTATCGGTAGTCGCTTTTAGCAACAGGGTATCTGTATAGCAAAGTATGGTATCTGAGTTTACCTGTAGGCCAATGGCAGGAGGCACAAAGACGGTCACTTCCCGGTCGATAAAACAATCGGGAATGTCTTTGTCGAAAACGCGGACCTTGTAAGTTTTAGTTGATGATACCGTTGCCGTAGGATTGGGTGAAGCCGGATCGTCGAGTCCTTCTGCCGGGGTCCACGAGTAATTGTAGTTAACATTGGCATTCGGATTGAGTGGGACCGGCTTCCCGTTACAGCTTACCACGCGGTCTTGCAATTCGACCATGATCAGGCCAATGTCAAGGATGCTGTCAAGTTCATTGGAACATTCAGAATTCACCGTTAGCCGCACGGTATATCTTCCTGGCTTGGCGTAGAAATGAACCGGGCTCATTTCTGAAGAGGATTCGTTATCGCCGAAGTCCCACATGTAATTCCCCGGGGCACTCTCATTTGTAAAACTGACAAGAGTATTGTCGCAGTTTTTTTCTACCCTGAAACCCACATCAGGCTTGCATACTGAGCGCACCATGACCGTATCGGAATCTGTGCATAGGTACTGGTTTATGGCGGTTACCATCACTGGGAAATCTCCGCAATCGGGGAGCACTATTTTCACTTTTTCACTTCCCTGCCCTTCCAATATGAAACTTCCTGGCTCCCACTGATAAAGAATATTTTGGCCAGGTACATGGTTGACGACGTTCAGTTCAAAGCTGTCCTGCTGGCAAATCCGGGCAGAATCCAGCGCTGGATTAAAGCGGACTTGCCGGTTGTATACGATGATGCTGTCGCCACCTGGGCAGTTGAATGCGCTTTTGCCCCGGACGTAAAAAATGGCGCTGTCGCGAACGGTAGCTTTAAGCTTGAAGTCGCCACTGCCGAGTATGTTGGAAAAATCTGACCTATCTGACCATTCGATTGTAGATTCTACGCCGCCATTGGCCTGGAGCTCAATCTCTTCACTGCAGAGGACGGTGTCGGCAGCAATTTGTAAGTTTAGCAGGGTGCTCACCATTACATACACAGAATCTTCGATGGTGCAGTTTCCGTCCGTCAGTACGAGCCGATACCAGGTATCCCGGGTTGGAGTCGCCAGAGGGTCCGGGCAGTCAGCGCAGTTTAGACCTTCAGATGGAGACCATTGATAAGAAAACCGGCTGTCCGGGTTGAGGATAAGACGTGTTGATTCCCCTATGCAAATGGGGATCTTATCTAATACAAATTCTGGTTTTAGGCGGTGCAACACAAAGTCCTGCTCAAAGTAGGCTTCACACCCGCCCTCAGAATGCACAGTCAGACTTATGGTGACGGTGCCAGTATCCTGGAATACGAATTTCGGATGCCGTTGAGTGGAAGTGACTATTTTGTTGTTTAACCGGGCACTCCAGTTCCAGGTATCTATATTTAAGAGTGAATCGGTGGAGAGATCAGAAAGAGCGAGTTCAATGCTATCGCGACAAGCTTCGTAGCTCGCCTGAAACCGGGCTTTCAAATACCCTTCGCCGTATATGAAAATATCCTTATAGTTTGTGTCAATGCATTCTTTGGCGCGATTTGCAACGAGGGCTACTCGATATTTGCCAGGCCCCGGGAAGGTGAATTCCGGATGGGTTTCCTTTGAAATGTAGGTTGTATCCGGAAAATTGAAGAGCCAGGTGTAATCCCTTGCATTGATGCTGTTGTTTGTAAATCGGACAGTTGAATCCCCGACGCAAAGAACCGTATTGTCGGCTTCGAAATTGCTCACGGGATTGGTCGTGCAGAATCGCACGTTGTATTGAAAATCCCGGCGAACACGAGACAGCAGTTTGCCGTTGCGGTATTCGGAAATGCAAATGCCTACGAGGTATTGACCAATGGCATTCGGCTGGCCAGTGAGCAGACCGGTGTATTCGTCAATTCTCAAAGGTGGTGTTCCACCCAGCAGGTCATTTAGTCCGAAAGGAGCTTTGTACTGTACTTCGGGAAAGGGATACTTTGGGCGGCTTGGCTTGGAATTGGATGTGTCGGCACCGGCATATGGAACACACAATGAATAAACGATCGAATCGCCTTCGGCGTCGGTTGCGCTTTGATCGGAAACGATCGGTCTGTCGCCACAAATGTAAATGGGAGGAAAGGGCTTGAATTTGGGAGACGAATTGCAATACCTGAGCGCATCTTCCGAGATCACCACACTGTAAGTGGCTCCAATGAGCTCAGGATCCGTGATGTTGGTGATGGTTTTGTTCCGGCAGCACCGCTGGTAGGCCAGGATGTAGCCGCCTTTGATAAAAGGCAATTCAACTTTGCCACGATAGGTTGTTGTGTGGACGCACACATCGCCTCCGACGACCTCGCATTCTGTTTTTAAAATTTCATTGAGAGTATCATCCCTGCGAAACTCCAAAAGCAACAAACTAAAATCGCTGCGGGTCCGGATGATGGAACCTTCGCCGTCAAATATGCCGATATGGGCCGGGTCGTCGAATTCAGCTTCAGGACTTCCATTAAAACAATCCCGCCGGAGGGTAAGGGTGATTTCATAAACCTGCCCGCCCAAACATCGGTATGTCATTTCCCCCCCGACGATGTGGCTTGCATCGGCTTCGCCTGACCAAAGAAACGTGGTGAGCAATACCAACGCTTTAGATGCATATTTATACCATGTAAGCATTGGCAGTATTTTCTGTAAGTTATTGGTTGACATTCTCATCTACTCCTTTTAAAATTTCCAAAATTTCCACACGACGTTCATAAGCTGCTTTGAGGCTGTACACGGAATTTCTCGTATCCAAAAGGTCGTCGCTCACATCAGATGATGCTTTGGATTCGCCAAACGGTATTTCCTTGATTTGAAATTCCCCTCCGGAGATGTAGTCGTGGAACACTTGGCCGCTGTAGCGGTCAAACTCATTTCTTACACTGGTCACACGCCGGGAGGACAACAATTGGTTGTAATCGGTTTTCGCGCGGGGCGATGCATAGCCCTTCAAAAAAATATCGATTTCGTGACCTTCCTCCAAAATGATGATCAGCTTTTCCATAAAGACAACCAGCTTTTCGGCATTGGATTTTACGCTCTGCTCAAAAAAAGTATCGATTTCCCGAACGGCTTTATCGCGAGCTGAGACGCGCAATCCACGTGTGAATTCATCAATGTAAGTCGCCTTGCGCGAATAGTAATCTTTGTAGATATCCAGAAAGCCAACACTGGTACTGTCAGATTCTGAACGGGGATCCGGCATGTCGTTTTCGAAGAATAAGCGTATGGGCAGCAGTTTGCGCAATTCGGCTATTGCCGTAAGTTCCAGGTACAAGTTGCGCTTAAGAATGGGCTCAAGCGCAGTTTCAAGAGGGGTAATGAGGATTTCTGCACTTTCGTATTTCGGTTTGTGTGCTCGCAGAGAATAGTTTTTGCCCTTCGGAACTACGAAATTAAAATCGTTTGTGTCAGCGTTGGTGACCTTTGCCATCAGAGTGTCTGCGTCGAGATCCCATAACTCAACAGTGGCGCCCTTTAAAATGGCATTGGTCGTGCGCTCAAACGTGTGGGCATTGAGGTTTTTAAGTTCGGTCAGGTATAGCTGGCGGGTAATTTCTTCCAGGTTATCCAGGTCTTCCGTGCTGCAATATGTTGTGTCGGGCAACCATCCGGGTTTACTGCCTATCATACGATATTTGCGTTCTACTACTACCCTGGTGGGATAGTCTGCTACGCTATCCTGTTGACCTGAATACACGGCGGAATCGCCTTCGGTGATGTCCTCAATCTGCAACCTGACTCCAAAAAGTGCGGATGAATCATAACGGTCCAGCGTTCGGACGAGCAGATTCAGGGTCGCCGGCGTGAACTTGATTTTGTATATGTCGTAGCAGCAGGCCTGGAGTGATTCATCCAAAAACTGGGAGGCGGGTTTATTGGAAACGAGATATCCCTTGTGGCGTCCATCGTCTTCTTTGTAGTAGAGGTCGTCATAACTGCTGTTGATAGAAGGCCCTGCGTTGATGATCTGGTTGGCTTCCTTGCCCCGGTAGGCATAGCGGTAAACGTCGTACCCGCCAAAACCGATATGCCCGTCACTGCTGAAATACAACGTTTGTGACTTTCTGTTGTAATGGGGACTGACTTCATTGTCCCGGGTATTGATGAATTCCAGATTCTCGGCCATCGAGGGAAATTCACCATCGCTTATCAAGGTGGAGTAAAGATCAAACCCGCCTTTTCCTCCGGGCCGGTTGCTGACAAAATACAATTTGTCAAGCCCGGTTTCCGGATCAATGCTCGCGTGTGGTTGGGTTGAAGAGTATTTTGCCAAGTTCACGGGTTCCGGTAATTTAATGCGTGGTCCCCAGGCGCCTTGATCATTCTTGAATTTTACATAAATCTGGCAGTGCAGCCGGTCGATTCCTTCCTCGTAGCTGCAAATGGAAAAATACACCTTTGTGCCATCGGGACTAAAAGATGGATGCACCATGTGCACTCCTTCCTCAACAAAATCTTTGTCGATCGCCAATGGTTGTAACTTGTTTTCATCGTATTTGAGAATGGTGCCCGAGTTACGCTGAACTATTTCACCCTTCTGCTTCGGTTCAAAAACGTTTTGGGAAGAAATATACAACTCTCCGTTTGCAAAAACAGGATTGAATTCATTCTGGGGAGAGTTAACCCTTTCGTCAAGTCTTTTTAGCGCAATCAGAGGATCTTTGTTTTTGAGCTGTTTTTTGGCCCAGTGTATGGAGGCAATCCTGGTCTCTATTCGCTTGCGCATTTCCGGATCTTCATCCATATTGACCTGGAAGGATTTATAATATACCAGTGCTTCTCCGTAAAATCCTTGCCTGAAAAGCGCTTCACCCAAATAGTATTCTACCAAGGGGTGTCTTTGAACAATATCCTTGTTTACAATGAATTTGTAATGGCGAGCGGCCTGGGCGAAAGCATTCAACTGTAACGCGGCATAACCTGCCAACATGTGCAGTGAATCGCTCTCCTGTTTATAACTGAGAGCAATGTTCAGATCGTGGTAGGCAGCGTAGTAATCCTCTCTGGCCAGGTAGCCCGCAATGCTCTGCTGGTATTGCTTGAAGGATTGCCCATACACAGAAAGCAGGGAAAACAAACTTATAATCGAGGTGTGGATCAGCGTTCTCATTTTCTGGATTTAGTAAAGTGGACATTTTTTATAAATGCCCACGGGGTCTACAATCCTGAACAAATACTGCACGCCGAGTTCCAGTCCGCCTCGCTGATTGGTTGCAGTACGGAAACCGGAAGTGTTGACGTCGTAACTGGCCAGTGCCAGCCAGTTTTTATACTGGAAGCCCAACATGGGGTAAAAAGCATCATCCAGTCGGATGCCGCATCCCGCCAGCAAATTCAGCCGGATTCCGGGATTGCGGTCGAGGTAAAAGCGGAGCAAGGCACTCCCGGTGCGCTCACGATATGGTTTTTGCTCCTGGTACTGACCAAACAATTCGATGTCCATGACTTTGCCAATGCCAATGCTCAGGGCCGCATGATAAACGGGGCGAACAGGAAGCCCAGTGGTTGCATAATTGGGACCATAAAACTGCTGCTTTGGTTGAAGGAGGTGAAAGAAGGCACCCCCAATTTCGAGGTAAGTTCTGCCGGATCGCGAATAGCGATACGTCAATCCTGCGGCAAGATCTGCATAAAAACTGCCCGTAACTTCAAAGTTCTCCCTGGATGGCAGGTCCTTTTTGTATTTCTCCCCGTCCCACTGGTTATCCCATTTTAACTTTTCTTCCGACAGTCGCCGCTGTCCAATCGACGGGCTTATCCCAATGCGGAATCGGTGTTCCTTATTGATTGAAAAGCCGTAATTTAGGGATGCATTCAAAGAGGTCAGACTCAACTTTGAATCCCCCGCCTTGTCGTAATCCAGGCCGATCCCAACTCCGATAAAATCCTTGCCAGCACCAAGTTTGAGCGGACTGTCGTAATATAGACTCATGCTCAAGTAGGGAACCGGTACGGTATTCCATTGACTGCGGTAGCTGGCGGTTACGCGGTGCTTACCGTGATACGCTCCTGCATGAGCAGGATTTTGCCCCTGGTAGTGCAGAAAATTCTGTGAGTAGTGGATGTCTTGTGAGAGAAGGGTCCCCGCAAACGACAGCCAAACTGCAATTATATTATACGCATGCCTCTTTAGCATATGCCTTAATCGGTTTTACAAAATAAAAGGAAGGTGAATGTTGAAAATGCGGAAACGCCTGGGATTTCCCAAAAGATGAGCAATTTTAGAGAGTTTTTTGCAAATATTCAAACGTTGACCGGATATTTTTTGCAATATATTAAAAAATATTTTAATATTTTGAAATATTGTCTTGACATTTTACTCCTTAGAAGGTCGTTTGGCGTTTGTTTTATGCTGAAATTGTGGCATGTTGCCCGTTTACCCTACTCCAACGACGCGATTATGGGACGCATACACTATTGATAATGAGCCGATTACTTCGTATGGGCTCATGGAGAGGGCAGCTTGCGCCTGCTTCCGAACCATTTCTGGGCGATTCGGACATGAACATGGCTTTGTCATTTGTTGTGGCAACGGAAACAATGGCGGAGACGGTCTGGTCATTGCCCGCCATTTGCACCAGGAAGGCTGCCGGGTAATCGTTTGCAATGTACCATGCCGGGCCACCCCTACCCCTGAAAACGCTTATGCCCTCAATCTTCTTGTTTCTGCCGGATTTTCACACTTCGTTACAATTGACGAATTGACTGATCTGCTTGCCAGTGGAATGGCCTGGTTGGTGGTTGACGCCATTTTAGGGTCTGGCCTGCAAAGGCCGCCGGAAGGAGAAATCCTTAGAGTCATTCAAGTCTTGAACGCCTCTCGGGCCAAGGTGATCGCTATCGATATGCCCTCTGGGATGTTTGCCGACGTGCAGACCACCCATGAACACATCCGTGCAGACTTTACGCTTAGTCTGCAAGCTCCCAAGCTTGCTCAACTGGTCGACCCGGAAGGGGCTTCCTGTGGACAGACAGAAATGATCCCGATTGGTTTGATGGAAGATTTTTATAAAGTGCATGTTCCGGAAGACTGGTATATCGGGTTAACTGACATCAGAGCGCTACATCGGCCCAGGAACGGCTTTTCATCCAAACATCAGTTTGGACATCTCTTGTGTATAGGAGGGTCAAGGGGCATGGCGGGGGCCATTATTCTGGCATCCCGCGCAGCGATTCGCATGGGCGCCGGGCGCTGCACCATAGCCGGCGAGCAGGATAGTCGTTTCATTGTGCAAACGGCCGTTCCGGAAGCCATGTTTGTCGAAGTTGAAGGAATCGAATTCAGCAAATATCAGTCGATCGCACTGGGGCCAGGCCTCGGAATATCACCTTTCGCCTCCGGCCTGGTACACAGATGCATTCAGGATTTTAGAGGGCCTTTGGTCCTCGATGCAGATGCCCTGAATTGTGTGGCCAGAGAGAAAACGACTGAACTTTTGGGAAAGAATTGCATAATCACCCCACATAAAGCAGAGTTTGACAGGCTTTTTGGCGCTCACTCATCGGATTTTGAGCGGCTGGACACTGCCAAAAGACGAGCTGTGGAACTGGGTTGTACCATAGTTTTTAAATCGCATCATACGGCGGTCGTCTCGGCGAGGGGAACGCGTTATTTCAATAGCTCCGGTAATGCAGGGCTAGCTAAAGGCGGCACAGGCGATGTACTGTGCGGTATGATCGCTTCGCTCTGCTCCCAGGGTTATGAGTCCTCCGAAGCTTGCCGGCTGGCCGTTTTCTTGCATGGGCATTGTGCTGACCTTCTTGCAGAAAATATGGCGTTAGAAGGCATTGGACCTCTCGATTTGATCGATCAGCTGCCCGTGGCGTTTAAAGGGATCTTGGCAGAATGAAAAGAATCGCCGTACTGACGGGTGCCGGGATTAGCGCAGAGAGCGGGATTCAAACGTTCCGCGATGCAAACGGTTTGTGGGAAGGTCACCGGATCGAAGAGGTCGCAACGCCCGGGGCCTTCGAAAGGAATCCCGGTCAGGTGCTGGCATTTTATAACCAGCGTAGGCACCAACTCCAACAATGTGTTCCAAATGCCGCCCACAGGATCCTGGCTGAGTTTGAGGCCGCATTCAGCATACGCATCATAACCCAAAATGTCGACGACTTGCACGAACGCGCCGGGAGCTGCCATGTCTTGCATCTACACGGCGAATTGCTAAAAGTCCGAAGTACGGGTTACCCGGAACTGGTTTATCCGTGGACGAGGGACCTGGTTATCGGGGATTGCTGTGAGCGGGGCTGCCAACTCAGGCCTCACATCGTGTGGTTTGGAGAAGAGGTGCCCAATATCGGGGAAGCGGGGGCAATTGTCGCCAGCGCGAATGCGCTCATCGTCATCGGAACATCGCTTCAGGTCAACCCTGCGGCCGGACTTTTGCACTATGCCCAACCGGAAGCAGAGATCATTTACATCGACCCCAGGCCTGGAAATCTCCGTGAAATGGGGATAGATGCTCCTGTGCGCATTTTGAGCATGGGAGCGTGTGATGGGATGGAACTGCTGAAAAGGGAATGGTTGGTCAAAGGAAGTCCTAACCCCATGTCCTAACGATAGCGCATTCCGGGCGATCCTGGCATCTCTTCTGCCGGATTGCGGGATGTAGGTTTTTTACCTGTATTGAAGTTTCGTATGTTGTAAGTGAAACTCGCCATTATAAAGCGCTGCAGGGCGTTGCTGTAAACGTCTTCCACGTACAACTCGTTTATGTTCCGAACATAGCGCTGATTCTGATCGAAAAGATCGTTTACACCAATGGAAAATTCTCCACGCTCATTTTTAAGGAACTTGACACCAAGGGCCATGTTGACAAGGATGATGTTTTCATTGTAGCCTTCCTGCAGGCTGCTGTTGATCAGGTAGCTTCCATCGGTGCGAAGGACCATGCGCCTGAACATTTGAAGTTGAAAGCGGAATTTTCCTTCGTAGAGCATGTATTGATCCTTGGCTTGCTGGTTCTCGTAGGCGTTGAACGAAGGTCGGAACTGAAGGTTAAAATCGACTTTTTCGCTGATGTTGCTGCTAATGGATAGCCCTCCTCCAAAATTATGTGTTAATGAATTGATGCGGGTTTCATCAATTTGGCCAGGTACATCACCATATGTATAAGAAAGATCAAGGGAAATTACGGATTTGATGGCAACGAGTGGAAAACTATAAGTAAGAAATGAGCGAATCTGCAAAGCATCCCCCATATTTTGTGGGGTAGATAGTTGCGCACCCGGAGTGAGGTTAAGGGTATTGAAGATGCTGTGATCCCGGCTGTTGATGAATATACGGTTGGCCACGTAGTCCTCTGTCAGACTCAGCCAGACCGAGCCGAAGAACATAGAGGATTTATTGAGGGATGCATTGTAGCGAAGACTCCAGGAGTGCTGGATCGATTGCTTTAATGAGGGGTTCCCGATAAACAATTGAGAGGGGTTCGAGTTGTTGAGCACTCCTTGTAACTGTTCCGCCCCCGGAAGTTGAGCGCGCGTCCTGAAGTGCGTCATGAGCGATCTCTTGGCATCAAAAGTATACCTGCCAAAGAAGGAGGGGAGTAAACTAAAATATTGGTTTGACCGGGATTCGCTTATGGGAAATTTTTGTGCACTTTCCAGTTGCGCGTCCTGCCACAATAACCTTGCCGATAGATTAAGTTTGCTAGGAATGTTCCACCGGTATCCGAAGCCATATTGACGGATGGGGATTTTGGTATAAAATTCATTGCTCAGTTCGGAATTTAAGACCGGTGGCGAGGCGGGGTCCGCAGGAACATCGTAAGTATTTATTACGGTCTCTTCGCGAGCCTGTTGATATTTCGCTACAAACAATAACGAATGATCCCCATTCAGTGGCTCTGTGTATTCAGCATTCACCTCCCATTCGTTCTTATCATAGCTGTTGTCACCCCGCTGCTCAATGGTATCGATCAGCACGATGCCTGATTCGAGGGATTTTACCAGGGAACTCTGTCCAGGGGTGGAGTTTTTGGGGGCCGTGTTGGTGTACCAGTCTACAGAGGCGGTCCTCCCCTGCTTTCTGAATTTGTGCCGAACCAGAAGGTTGTTGGAAAAGTTAAAGCCTTCCGAATTGGTATTGAGTCCATTGTCGGAAGCATTGAGCAGATTGGCACCCTGCGTGGTCTTGGTCAGCAGCAAGGCTGCATTTCTGTTGCTTTGAGCGGTGAACCTGGGCCGGAGTTGGATGGAGTTCATGCTGTCCAGGGTGATGTCTATGCGTGCGTTAATCCGGTGATTTTGGTTTTTTGGTGCGCTGCTTGTGTTTTCCTCGTAGACCTGGGAAAGCCCTTCCCCAGCAAAATAGTTGCGGGTGCTATTGGATTTAATATCGTTTTTCGTGTCGTTCAGAAAATACGAGGCATTGACTCGCAACCATTTGCCGAATGCATCGGAATAGTTCAAACCAAATGCATGGGTTTGAGCAATTCCACCGCTGGTCGGCACAAGAAAATCTCCGGCCCCTCCCTGGCCGGGACGAAATTCACGTCCTCCTCCGCTGCGGTTGCGGCCCGATGAAGTTCCAAGTACCCCTAAAATATCGTCTGTGGAGAAATTTTGAACGTTGATGTTATTTGACATCCCTATGATGCTGATCCGCCGGTCTCCATTAAAGTAATTGACGTTTCCGCCCGACTGAAAGCGGTCATCGGATCCAACGCCAGCGTAGAGCTTTCCGAACTGGCCGTTGTTCATGCCGCTGCGGGTAACAATATTTATGGTCTTAACGGTATTCCCGTCGTTGACGCCGGTGAACTGGCTTTGTTCGCTGAGTTGGTCGAAAATCTGAACTTTGTCAATGATCTCTGCCGGTAAACTTTTAAGCGAGAGGTTCGGGTCTGTTCCAAAAAAGGGCTTGCCGTCAACAAGTACCTGTTTTACCTCCTCATTCTGCGCTTTAATCGTGCCGTTGTCTCGCGATACGGTTGGCATTTTCTCCAGCAAATCTCCAGCAGTCGCATCCCTTGCAACTTTGAATGCAGAGGCATCAAAAGATATCGTATCCTCACTCAGCTTTCCGTGGAGCCTGACATCCTTCACAGTAACCTCTTTGAGCAATGTTGATGACTGCACCAACCGGATGGTTCCGAGGTCAATGAACGCATCGACAGATATGATCCTTTCCAAACGTTCATAACCGGTAAAGGAAATGGTCAACCTGTAGCCTCCTCTCATGATGTCCGGAAAAATGAAAGTACCCTGGGGGGTTGTTTGAGCACTTTTGTAAAAGCTCCCCGATTCATTCAGCAGCACCAAGGGCAATGAGGGTATGGGGGCACCACTCTCGTCGGCAATCTGTCCCACCAAGGAGTGCTGAGAGCTTGCGCTGAAGCCCACCAGCATCATTATGATCAATATGATTCCGCGACGAAATAGTTTAAAAAAGGCCAAGTCTGCAGGCGACATGCCTGATGCCATCGTTTTCTTGTTCGTCATAGTGTACAGCGTTGAGCTGGAGCGAGAGAACGGATAGAAATTTATGCATCTTGCAGCGTCGTAGGTAAACAAGGTATATTTCATTTTATGCAACTCAGCAAGGGCATTTAGCTATATTCCGATTTTACGCCGGGTTATCTTACAATTGACTGAAGGGAATGGTAAAGTAATCGAGAACGCCATGAGAGACCATTACTCCTGATTTATAGAGGTACTTCAGGTAGGACCTGAGCAATTGATAATACCTCTTCACCTGTTTTTCCTTTTGACGCTCCAACATTTCCGCAAGTTCAATAACGGATGCAGGCTCCAAAATGTTTGCAGTTAACAATTTCTCAACAATGGATGAGTTGGCATACTGGTTGATGGTCTGGTCCAGACTTTTGTATTCGACTGAAGTTGACAGAATTTCCCGTCGCAGCATCTCCAGTTCCAGCTCCAATTCCCGTTGTTGCATTATGCCTTCCAATCCAATATGGAGGGTATCGGCGCGGGCAATTGCAGTCCGACGACCTTTATTGTAAAACGCCGGTAAACGCAATCCAATACCAAGGGATGCGCGTTCTTCAAACAATTCTTCTGAGCGGGGGCTGTACTTGATCTGGACAAAATCGAGAATCTGACGGTCTTCAGCCATGCGCATTTGATGTGCAATGCTTGATCTTTGCATTTTTGCATCAAGGGTCTTTGATTGTACTCTTGTGGTAATAGAGTCGCTAATAAATTGTGCAATCGCTTCAACTTGCGGAAGGTGTGGCCTTTTCACGGCACGATCGAAGGATACGCCCGTAATTTGATGGAGTGCATTTAACTCCGATGCAAGGGCATTGCGTTGTGCTGAAACTTCTGCGCGGTCGATGTCCAATTGGAGGAGTTCCTTTGAAACCGCCGGTTTATCCGTGATTTTCAGTGCAAGGATGTTGCGAAGCTTATCGATCAATTTAACCCGGGTCTCAGAGATTGAATCTGTTTCAACGAGTTCCCAGAACCTGGAAACGTTAAGGTATCTTTGGTAGAGCATTTGTGCTTCCCATGCTGTCACTTCGAGATGCAGTAACTCTTGATTTTTTTGATTCAGCTGCTCTTGAAAATGTTTGTTTCCGAACTCATTTAGTCCAAGTCGCATCGTGTATTCCTGACGATCAAGTTGAAACCGGTTTGTCTCTGTGCGGAGTTCGATCTGTCTTACGATGGGTTTTGCCATCGAATGCCCACGGTACAGCTCGTCAAGCGACAATAGAAAAGCATCAATGTCCTGATCGGAACGAATCAGCAAATATTCGCGAAAAGGGTTTTGGGATAACGCATTCAATTGGAGGAACACCACGAACATAATAAAAACGACTCGGGGAGCTAACCCGCTGGATGGTATGCTGAAGTGATTTGAAAGCATACTAGAACGAAATCTTAACCCGTTCACCTTGCAGAAAGGGATTGTCTGGTGGCAATTGTACCTGCACCTCACGGCCCCATACCCGTGCTTCAGGAAATTTTTTGAGCCGTTCAGGATAACTGGTGATCCTCGTTCCCAGCGAGGAAACGACCCCGCGATATCGCAAATTGTCGAGATTCAGGCTTTCGACCCATAGGCTATCGCCAACCTTTAATAAAGTGAGTTGCCTGTCGCCAATGAAAAATACTGCTGTGTTGGGATGCTCTTCATACAATTTCACCAAAGGAGTAAATGCCTCCACTTTGTCGTCCGCTCCAACGTCCATTTGCCCAATCATCCCGTTGTCGCTGCTGATGAGCACGAGTTCGGCCTCGCTGTTTCTGAGGTCACTTAGTTCAGCGGATAATTTTTCAATGCGGTGGTTTGCAAGTGCCTCTGCGCTTGAACGATCCCTTGCATTTTGAGCCATTGCGATTTCAACTTCTGCCAAATTCTGAGCAAATTCATCTCTAATATGTTTGGCATCCTGCACGTTCCGGTTGGCGAGGGGTATGTCTGTTTCGGAGCCCACAGCGATGGCTGTTGCTGCAGAAATCAGAGCCTCATTTTCTTCAAGTTTAGCCAGCTCAAAATCGCGTTTCGATTCAAGCTGTTTCTTCTTTGTGCGAAGCTGCTCCGCTTCGGTCGCGAGCGTAGCTTTGTCGAATTGAAGTTTGAGGCGAACCTCTTGCTGCTCATATGTAATATTGCGCTCTCGCATTTTCATGTCCAGCCTGCGCAGGGTGAGGATCGTATCGCCGGATTTTACAAATTCCCCTGTTTGCCTGAATGTATGCAGGATCTCAACGGGAAAGTCGAAGTTGAATGTTTTTACTGGGTTTTCAGCAATTCCATAAAAACTTGTCGCATGACTCAAACGATATTTGATCAGAGGAATGGCCAGCAGAGCGATTGCAAATGTAAAAAGGTACAGGGGGTGGATCCTTTTCATGAGCGCATCAGTCTGTTCTGGAAATGACCAGTTTGTAATTGCTTCCTTCTGTTCTGAAGATGTAAAAACCAGCGCGAAGGCCGTCGAGCGCAATGGTGTCCCCCGATTTTGCCAAACCTTTGATCAGTAAATGTCCTGTCCCATCCCAGATCTCAAATTCTCTGGTTGTTTGATCGGCAAATGCCAGTCTCAACCAATGAGAGGCGGGATTGGGATAGAAGGAAACATTAAGCCTGGGACCTGCGTCTTCGGTTACATCCGGGTCGTTGTTTTTGTTAAACGTGTGATTTTGGGAAACAAAGGGTCCACTGCCGTTGGGTCTCCGGGCATAGGCGATGTCATCCTGTTGCTCTCCAAATAAAACGGAATTGACGAGCTTTTGCTCTGCATCGAGTAGCAGAATTTCCTCTCCCGAAGCAGAGAGTTTGAAGTTCGCATGTAACCCCTGTTGCTTGCCGTCCTCATCGGCCCAAACGATTAAATAGGACTTGGGACTCATTATGGTTCCGTCAGGAATCCTGTATTTGTCCAGGTTTGCCCTGCTGTCGGTAAGGACCCACTGGCTCACATCGACCGAGCGGTCGGAACCGTTGTACAATTCGATCCAGTCGTCATATTCTCCGTCCTGATCGAATACAGTGGTTTTATTTGCGGCCATCAGCTCGTTCAGGACAATGTCACCTGCCGAGGAAGCTTCGATCTGTACCCGATAAAAATAAACGTCGTGCTCCGCCCCTTCTGGAAAAAAGGTCGTGGTACCTGCCGCATTGTTTGCTTCGCAGGAGACGTAGTAGCGAACGTATTGATTTGCTGCCTGACCTGGAATCTCACCCCCATAAACGCCGTCTCCATATTCGCCGTCCTGGTGCGCACCATCGTCGAACATGGGCGTTTTTAAAAAATGGCCATCCAGCGCGGCCGAATGGTGAAGGAAAAGTGATTTTACATTGGCTTCTTTTGGGACGGTCGCGCTCACCCAAACGGGCTGCAGGGGTTCCGGATCCGACCATGCTACGCCGCCGGAAGCATGCTGAACCGAGGTGATGTCTACCCCCGATTGCTTGAATTCGGTTTGGGCAAGGACGAATGCACGCCGTTCGCGCATCCAGTTGATGAGGACTTGTCGCTCATCGGTAAAAGCCTGGTAGGTCATCAGCTTTTTGGGATCCGATTGGACTGTGGTGTCGATGAGTGTGTAAAGAGCGTTGATTGAATGGACAAAATGACTGCTGTCAAGTGCATGGTTGAAAAAGGTGCGAAGATGCGCAAGGTAGCGCTGGCGCATGGCGGGTACTTTAAAAAGCCGGTTGCACAGAGGATACCTGGCGTCGTTCTCTTTCATAAAAATCGACCACCTCGAGGTAAGCCCTTTCATCACGGAATTAGCATCGTATTCCAGGGGGATCAATCGTCCGGCATCTTTCTGAAAAATTGCGTAGTAATCCATACCCCCCTTGTTGACGTAGCTGTCGTCGTCTCCAAAAAGCGTTTCCTTTGCGAGAAACCAAAGCGCGCGATCAACGTCCAAAATACTATCCAGACCATTTTCCATTCGGTCCTGAGGTAGATTGTTCAGTGCATCGACAGCCCGCACGAGATCATCCCATGGGTTATCCAGCGTTGTCTTTTTAAGTGTGTAATGTGGCTTGTACAATGCGGTGTCGGCACCCAGGTAGTTCAATGTTGAAGTCCCTGCACCAAACCCGCCTCCGGGTTGACCCTGACCGGGAGGAACCGTTCGCTCACAGCGCCATCTCGTTCCTTCATTGCTCAAAAACCATTCTTTTACATAATCGCCATCGAGCGCCTGTACACAGGGATATAGCCCCCAGTCTTCATTTTGAAGAAATAAACGAACGTAGTTCGCCTTCAGCGAAGGACAAAACGGCCGGGTCAGGTGTTCGTACAGAACCTCCCGGATAAAGCTGTTGTCTTCGTAGGAGTTATTCAGGTTTATGGTTTCATATCCCTCAATGTCCTGATTTGCATCTTCGAAATCCATCGTGATGTTGAATGACTTTTTCTGTGAAGTTACCCGCTGATAGGAGGTCTGACCTTTGAAACGTACGCCGACGTTTGGGTAACTCTTTCCCTCCGATTTGAGGGTGGCTGGGATGTCTATCTTGGATTTGTAATTTTGGGTGAGCAGATTCCAGAAATCAGCTTGTTCGAATTCGAGTCTTATTTCGCGGATGGCATCCAGACTGTAAAAGCCTTCAACAGGTTTGGTTCCGGCGACCAATCTTCTGCCATCGTCGGAAATGTGCATCTCTGGCGGGAGTGATTGGGCAAATAAGCCGCTAAGTATGAGATAGGGACCGAGGATAAAGTGTTTTTTCATAGCGGGATGGTCAGATGATTTGTTCTGAATCTCTTTGGGTGATGCGGATTGACTGCGGAGGAATGCTTTCGGCAAGGGTTTCCCATAGCGACCGGAGTGAGTTTGGCTCCGGTTCAGTAAATTCCCATGTGCAGGTGGTGCGCAAAGAACTACCTGCATAAACCATTTCTTTTCTCACGAGGTTTGCCTGAATACCATGTTCTTTAAGGATTTCATTTATCCTCAATTCACCGGTCTGGGTTGCATCGTCAAATTGCAGGCGGAGCCTGCTGATTTTCCGGGTATGAACATTCATTGGGGAGAAGGACAACACCGCCGCCACTGCGCAGAAAAAGAGGATCCCGTAAATGGCCACGTTGAAGGCGAAAACGCCGCAGGCAATCCCACCGCCCAACGCAGCGAATAGAAACACAATGTTGCGTGGCTGGAAGATATTCGTCCGGAACCGTATAATGGCCATTATGCCAAGCATGCCCAGTCCGCGGCCTATGCTATCGCCAATAACAATAGTGACTATACAGGCCATGATCGAGCCCAGGATCATAGCCTGCTGAAAATGCCCCGGAGCCGAGTTGTGCTTCGATGTTCTTTCGTAGGTGAATGCTACCAGAACGGAAAGGGCGAAGCTCACCAAAAACGCATAGAGCAGAGACAGCGGTGATGGATTTTCAGCATTGATATCCGTAAGGGAGAAATCGAACATTTGAAACTTGGACGGGTGGAAGCGATGGGTCTTTTATCCTGTATTTGACCCCAAAGTTAAACATTCGTTTAATTTATGTTAAGGATATATTCCAACCGTTACCCGGATCGGTGTTAATTGCGGCGGCGCAAGCTCGATTGAACCCTTGAAATTTCGGGCGAATTGTTAGCCCTGGCAGGATATACAACCCTCGTCCATGTTACATACCAACCCCGTTGTTTGGGGGGCATCCAGCTCAGTGGCGGAGAGCATTTCCCGGACTTCATTTTGAAGATCTGCGGAGGGGACGGTTCCGGAAATCATCTCGACGGTCTCTTCCGCGAGGCGATCCTGTTTAGAAACAAATTTCTGTTGATGCTTCTCGCTGAGGGTGAATTTAATGGGATCTACCGCAGACTTGGTCCGGAGGTAATACATCCCTGTTTTTAGTCCCTTTTTCCAGGCGTAAAAATGCATGGATCCCACTTTATTGGGGGAGGCGCTTTCGAGAAACAGGTTCAGGCTCTGGCTTTGGCAGATGAAGGCTCCGCGATCGGCTGCCATGTCGATGAGGGACTTCTGGCTAATTTCCCAGACTGTTTTGTATAGAGCCTTTAAATCGGAAGGGATGGCGTCTATTTGTTGTATCGAACCGTTGTGGAACATCAGAAGTTCCTTCATTTCCTGGTTCCAAAGATTGCGCTCAACCAGGTCAGCGAGCAGGTGTTTGTTGACCACAATGTAATCCCCGGACAGGGTGCGGCGCGTGTAAAGGTTTGAGGTATAGGGTTCGAAGCACTCGTTGTTGCCGAGAACCTGGGATGTACTTGCTGTAGGCATGGGGGCCAGCAGCAAACTGTTTCTGATACCATGCTCGATCACCTGGCTGCGTAGAGCCGCCCAGTCCCAGCGACCAGATTGAGGTAGGACACCCCACATGTCAAACTGAAACAGCCCCTGGCTCATCGGCGATCCGGGAAAACTTTCGTAAGGACCAAAGCGTTTGGCCAGTTCACAGCTTTCACTGACAGCGGCGTAGTAAATGGTTTCGAATATATCGCGGTTGAGCGTTCTTGCCTCTTCGCTGTCGAATGGCATTCTTAGCAGAATGAACGCATCGGCAAGACCCTGCACGCCAATGCCAATGGGCCGATGCCGGAAATTTGACCTGCGAGCTTCCTCGATGGGATAATAATTGATGTCGATGATCCGGTTGAGGTTGCGTGTGACGACGCGGGTAACTTCTGCCAGTTTGTCGTGGTCGAAGCCGTTTTCCGTTACGTACTTGGGCAGGGAAAGCGAAGCGAGGTTGCACACCGCGACTTCATCGGGCGAAGTAAATTCTATGATTTCTGTGCACAAATTGGAAGAGCGAATGGTGCCCAGATTTTTTTGGTTTGATTTTTCGTTGCAGGCGTCTTTAAAGAGAATGTATGGGTTCCCCGTCTCAATCTGGCTTTGGCAGATCTGGAGCCAAAGGTCCTGCGCTCGCAGGGTTTTGCGTGCTTTCCCTTCGGCTTCGTATTGTTCGTATAGGGTTCGGAATGCAGTCCCGTACGAATCGCACAGTCCCGGGGACTCATTCGGGCAAAACAGAGACCAGTTTCCGTCGTTGACAACCCGCTCCATGAACAGGTCGGATATCCACAAGGCATAAAAGAGATCTCTTGCGCGCATCTCCTCTTTGCCATGGTTTTTCTTGAGCTCCAAAAAGTCTTCGATATCGGCATGCCAGGGTTCGAGGTAGACCGCGAAAGCGCCTTTGCGCTTGCCGCCACCCTGGTCTACGTACCTGGCAGTGTCGTTGAATACGCGCAGCATTGGGATGATGCCATTCGAACTGCCACCAGTTCCTTTGATGTAACTGCCTTTCGCTCGGATGTTGTGTATGCTCAGACCAATGCCGCCGGCGGATTGCGAAATTTTAGCACACCGGCTGAGCGTTTCAAAGATTCCCGGAATGGAATCATCGACCATGCTCAGCAAAAAGCACGAAGACAATTGAGGTTTTGGGGTTCCTGCATTGAATAGCGTAGGCGTGGCATGGATAAACCATCGCTCGGACATGAGGTGGTAGGTTTCAATGGCGGCATCGATGTCTTCGCCATGTATGCCTACTGCAGTGCGCATGAGCAAATGTTGAGGACGCTCTGCTGCTTGTTTATTGGTTCTTAGAAGGTAGGACCGCTCGAGGGTTTTAAATCCAAAATAATCAAATTGGTAATCCCGGTCGTAAATGATCGCCGAGTCCAACCGGTCGGCATTCCCGCGGATGATGTTCATGGTTTCATCGCCGATGAGTCCTGCTCTTTCACTGGTAACCGGATCGATGTATTGGTAAAGGCGCTCCATCGTTTCAGAGAACGACTTCAGCGTATTTTTATGAAGGTTTGAAACCGCAATGCGGGCGGCCAGTGTGGCGTAATCGGGATGTACGATGGCCAGCGTTGCAGCGGTCTCTGCAGCGAGGTTGTCCAGCTCCGAGGTGCTTACACCGTCGTACAGACCCAGTATGACTTTTTTTGCAATCTCGATGGAATCGACAAAATTGGGGTCGAGGCCATAACAGAGTTTGCGAATGCGTGCAGTAATTTTGTCGAAACTGACATCCTCACGCTTCCCGTTGCGTTTTACGACTTGCATATTTCCTTTGGCTTTGGTGAAACAGACTTAATCAGAAGTCTTCGTCAATGGAAAATACCTGAGGCGAATTGGAATTGCTCACTCCAGCCTTTTGGTATTCGGAAACGCGCTTTTCAAAGAAATTGGTTTTCCCCTGCACGGAGATCATGTCCATAAAGGGGAAAGGATTTTGTGATTGGTAAATCTTGGGATTACCCAGGGCTACGAGCAGCCGGTCGGCGACAAATTCGATGTACTGGCACATCAGATCGGCATTCATGCCTATGAGGGCGACCGGTATGGCTTCAGTGATAAAGAATTTTTCAATTTCAACCGCATCGCGAACGATGGACTCGATGGTATCTTTTGGGAGCTTGTTTGCTATGTGTTTGTTGTAGAGCAGGCAGGCAAAATCACAATGCATGCCCTCATCCCGGGATATCAATTCGTTGCTGAACGACAATCCGGGCATAAGGCCGCGTTTCTTAAGCCAGAAAATGCTGCAAAACGAACCGGAGAAGAAAATGCCTTCTACGACGGCAAAGGCGATGAGCTGCTCGCAGAAGCTGCCGTGTTTGATCCACCGCAAGGCCCAGTCTGCTTTCCTTTTGACGCATTCGAGGTTTTCGACGGCATGGAACAGGTAGTCCTTTTCCTTCGGATCTTTGATGTAGGTGTCAATGAGCAGCGAATAGGTCTCGGAATGGATGTTTTCCATCATGATCTGAAAGCCATAAAAAAACTTGGCTTCGGGATATTGTACCATCCGGACCATGTTTTCAGCGAGGTTCTCATTCACGATCCCGTCGCTGGCTGCAAAGAAGGCAAGCACATGTTTGATAAAATGCTTTTCGTCCCCGCTGAGCTTGTTTTCCCAGTCTTCCATGTCCTGAACGAGGTCAATTTCTTCTGCAGTCCAGAAGCACGCCTCCGAATTTTTGTAAAACTGCCAGATGTCGCTGTGCTGTATAGGGAAAATGACGAAGCGGTTTGGATTTTCGACGAGTATGGGTTCGGTTTGCAGTTGTGTATTCATAAGCGTTGTTACGGGTGAAGTGTGCTGAGGCGACAAATGTATTACTTGCCGGCTTTTATATGATAAAAAAAACGATATATTTTAAAAGGCAATGTGTAAATATCACTCTATGAATGAGATACCATGAATTTTGGTTTGGCATCCCTTTCAAAAACATATTAAATGTTTTTGTGATATCTGCCGCAAAACTAACTTTTTTGCAAGCAATGGAAGAGCATAAATTTTTAACAGCATGTTGAAAACCAAGGTAAGTTTGTGAGTTTCCAAAACTTACGCATTGAGGAGTAAATCATCCGAATTTTGCGCAGTTTACATTTGCTATACCTTACAAACCAATGGGTGATGTATTAAAATTTCTCTTAAAGTATTCCTGCATGAGGCATTTGCGAACTTCAACAGACCGATATCGTTATTACGTCATCTACAAGCCGTACGGGTTCCTTTCCCGTTTTACAACAGACCAGCCCGGACAAAGCTGCCTGGCCGACCTGACCGAATTACCCAAGGATGTCTACCCCATTGGTCGGCTGGATCAGGATTCCGAGGGGCTGTTGCTGCTCAGCAGCGATCCTCAGACCAATGCCGCCATCCTGAGTCCCGCACAAAAACTGGTGAAGACCTACTGTTGCCAGGTGGAGGGCAACTGCGACGATGCCAGACTGCAGCGCTTGCTATCGGGTTTTAACCTGAACGTAAAAGGGACAATGCACTTCGTTCAGGCAGTCTCCGCCCGGGTGTTTGCGGAAACTCCTATCCTGCCACCCAGAGATCCACCCATCCGATTCAGAAAGAACATCCCGACTTCCTGGGTTGAAATTGGAATCACGGAGGGCAAAAACAGGCAGGTGCGCAAAATGCTGGCTTCGATCGGGTTTCCTGTCTTGCGACTGGTTAGGATTGGCATTGGCAAACTCCAGTTGGGAACCATGCAGCCGGGAGAACTGCGCGAATTTAAGGCCAGCGAATTTTTCCAGTCGATAGGCTTCCGGCGACCATAATGCATTCCAGGGTAAGAACCGATTGGGAGGAGCTCAATAACGCATGTACCGCACCTCTTTTACAGCCTGCACGATTTTTGCAAGGTCGGGAAGATAGGCCTGCACGAGCGTGGGCGCATAAGGAAGGGAGGTGTCGGCAGCGTTGACGCGCGTTACGGGAGCATCCAGGTAGTCGAAAGCGCGCTTTTGAACCATGTAAGCGATTTCGGCAGATACGCTGCCATAGGGCCACCCTTCGTCGATTACTACCAGCCGGTTGGTCTTTTGGACGGAGGCGATCACCGAGTCATAATCAAGTGGCCTGATGGTCCGCAGATCGATGACTTCAGCCTGGATGCCTTCCTTTTCCAACTCTACTGCTGCATTTTTAGCGAGTTCCACCATCTTGTTGTAGGCAACAATGGTGACGTCGGAGCCCTTTCTCCGGATGGCTGCACGTCCGATGGGGACCAGGTACTCACCTTCCGGAATTTCGCCTTGCAAGCCGTAAAAAAGTTCCGATTCCATAAAGCATACGGGGTCGTCATCCCGGATGGCAGATTTGAGCAGGCCTTTGGCATCCGCAGGATCTATGCACGAAACGACTTTTAACCCGGGACAATTTGCCAGCCAGCTTTCAAAAGTCTGGCTATGCTGCTGAGCCAATTGTCCTGCTGAGCCACTGGGCCCCCGGAAAACGATCGGACAGGTAAACTCTCCGGCTGACTGAGAAAGGGTCTTTGCAGCATTGTTTACGATCTGGTCGAATGCCAGAACGGCAAAATTCCAAGTCATGAACTCGACAACCGGCCGAAGTCCATTCATTGCAGCACCTACGCCGATTCCCGCAAATCCCAGCTCCGAAATGGGCGTATCAATTATGCGACCGGGGCCAAATTCATCCAGCATCCCTTTGCTGACCTTGTAAGCACCATTGTACTCGGCAACCTCCTCCCCCATTAGGAAAACGGAGGGGTCGCGTCGCATCTCCTCCGACATTGCCTCCCGCAATGCATCTCTCAAAGTCGCCGTTCTTGCCATAGGGAAAACTCGCAGCAAATGTAGCGAAAACCAGCCGGAGGTTGAATTTACTGAGCACCTCGAATGTCTTCATTTGACACCAGAATGAATCTAGCTTCACTATACTTCATTGAAGCTCAGTTGGTTATTGTTCCTCATGGCTTCCAGCACCGCGCCTTGTCCCGTTTTGTTAAATGCACTGAGTGCCTGGGCCTGTGCGGGCTGACTGGTAAAATAGGCAATCATTCGAGTTGCCCTACTCTAAAGAGACAGGTTGAAATTCATTTAAATGCAGTCCTCCAAAGTTGCCGGAACCGGCAAATACCACTACACCGTAACGGCCAAATTCTATTTTCAGCAGGGACCTCAATTCGACGGAATCCCGGCAAACCATCGAGTTGGGATGGTCGAATGCAGCCTTGGTGAATTCGGGGTCAGGAGCTTTCATCCCTTTAATATCCAATGCTTTAGAATCATAATAAACAATGAGACGGTCTGCGGCATCGGAGGTCTTTGCGTAATTGGGTATAAACTGTTCGTTGAGGCTGCTGTAACTGTGAAGTTCAACCACCGCAAGCATTTTCTTGTCGACATGCCGGGCACGCAGGGCTTCCAGGCTGGCCTTTAACTTCGATGGAGCGTGCGCAAAGTCGCGATAAACCGTTTGGGCCTCTGACGAATACAAGCATTCCAGACGCTTGGCCGCACCATGGAAACTGCCAAGGGATCTGCAGGCATCACCCCGGCAAACGCCCAGTTGCTCGCAGGCAAGGATCGCTGCCTGGGCATTTTCAAGATTGTGGCGTCCAAAAACCTTCAATGGGGTAATTGTGCCCTGATAAACCAATTGGGGAACACCTCCAACATCACCATGCTCTGCAGGGCCATAGCCGATGCACTCCAGTTCGCTGCCGTTTTCCCTTACGAGCCGGGTCAAAACGGGGTCGTCACAGGCATAGATCAAGCTTGTACCCGGTTTGCATCCACGGATGAGATCCGCAAAGGCAGATTCGTAGGATTCTTGAGTTGGAAATACATTGAAGTGATCCCACGCAATCCCGGTAATGATCAGGATGTCGGGCAGGTAATGGACGAATTTGGGCCTGGGATCGAGGCAGGAACTTAGGTATTCGTCGCCTTCGATCACGGCTATGGGAGCGTCGCTGAGGCGGACCATGGTAGAAAAACCCTCGAGCTGTGCTCCCACTAGGTAGTCGAAGGATTTGTTCGCCACTCTCAGGATGTGCATGATCATGGATGTGGTCGTCGTCTTGCCATGGCTACCGGCTACCACGACCTGTTGTTTGCCGGCGTAAGCCTTGCTGATGAACTCAGGGAAAGAATAGACAGGAATCCGGCACTCCATAGTCCTGGCCAGCTCGGCATTTCCTGCCTTTGCGTGCATACCCAGAATGACAAAATCGATTCCGGAATGGATCCGCTCCGGATCCCAACCTTCTGCTTTTGGCAATAAGCCGGCAGCTTCCAGGCGAGTTCGCGCGGGTTCAAAGATCTGGTCGTCGCTCCCGCTGACGGTATGCCCGGCCTGATGCAGGGCCAGGGCGAGGTTGTGCATTACGCTGCCCCCAATTGCGATGAGGTGAATATGACCCATAGAGCGTTCTTCCGGGGCTAAACATAAGGGAGAATGTTGAAAATAATTTACCTTTGCACGGCGTTAGGGATGATAATTACACTAAAACGCGGCATTATGAAAAAAACTGAGCATCGCAAAACCTTACTCCTCCTGGGAATGCTTTTCGCAATTGCGCTGAGCTCCTGTAGCAGGGGTTATGGTTGCCCGTACGATTTTTCGGCAGCCGAAGTCCTTTCCGGAATGGCAGAATCTGCATTCCGGCTGTTCTCTATCTTGCGTTGACGGGGAACATAGCACTATGGGCTAAAAAACCAGTTTCCTTACAGATGCTGGTTTTTTTATTTGTGTGAAAACCATTTTTAGAACAGCAGACGGTTCTGATACAGTCTTCGATTCCGAACGGGCTTGCCATTACCATTCCATGAACGGCGCCTACACGGAAAGCCAACATGTATTTATTCGCAACGGCTTTGATCGCTGTGCCCCTGGAAAGGAGGCCATTCGCATATTCGAAATTGGTTTGGGAACCGGATTAAACGCCTTGCTAACCGCCGTTCTGGCGGCTGATCATTCTAACTTGATGGTTACATACCACGCAATTGAAGCCTGGCCAATACCTTCCAGTTTGGTTGAAAAGCTGAACTACCCGGATTTTCTGGGAACGAATGTTGCAAAAAAATTGTTTTACCGGATCCATCATGCTCCCTGGGAAAAGTCCGTTTCGCTTCTTCCGAACTTCAGTTTCCTAAAGATTGGTGCTGATTTTCTGGGCTGGAGCCCTGATGCATCCTACGATCTTCTCTACCTCGATGCTTTTGCTCCTGGCGACCAGCCTGAGTTGTGGACGCATGAGGCCCTCCAAGCCATGCGGAATTTGCTGGTTTGCGGTGGGCTGCTTTCCAGTTATTGTGCCAAAGGCAGTTTCCGCCGAACCTTGCGGGCTTGTGGTTTTGACGTGATGAAGCTTCCCGGACCTCCGGGTAAGCGCGAGATGACCCTTGCTACGGCGATTTAGCCAGCTTTCAAATATATTTGCTAAAAAAATTATATGAGCACTGAACAGCTTTTGGGACCTGGATCCCGGGTAAAACATCCGGCTTTTGGAGATGGTGTCATCGTCAGCGTCGACGTAGCGGGTTACCGCGTATGCTTTATTCAGTTTGGTTTGAAACTGGTTGGCAAAGACTACTCACAATGGAGCATTGTTGAGCGGGTCGAGCCCGAAGAGGCGATCACCTTCGGAGAAGCTGAAAAGGCGCTGGCCAAAATATTGCGGGCCTGGTCGGATATCACTGAAGTTGTCCCGCTTGGAGACAAATGGAAAAACGGGATGATGGTCCTTAAACCGGGAGAGACAGGCCTTAAAGATAAAGAAATACCCATCGATCAATTCTTTCACAAAATTGTCATGGTGAGGGATCGCCTGCGCGTCATGGAACAGCGCATTAATAGCAGCAAGCTCGACGACGAAGACAAGGTGAATCTTCAGCAATACATCACCCGAATTTATGGTAGTCTGACAACATTCAACATTCTGTTCCGCAACAAGGAACAGCATTTTGTTGGCGAAAAAACAGATGGATAATGGTGCCTCTTGCTTTGGAGTTTTGGGATACCCATTTTAGTCGGCATCTGAAGGGCATTGCTGGGTTAGGCATACTCTTGTGCATTGTTTCATGCGTTCAGATTCCGAATCGCCACGAAGGGTTGGCGCCAGGTCCGTGGCGTGGACTGTTGTTTATCGATAAGCACGAGGAGATTGTCGTTACCAAAAACAAGGATAAAATTGTCGAACGCGATACCCGCTATGAAGACAAATCGACATTTGTCGCTTTTCTTTTTGATATCCAGGTTGATGCGGCAGGACAGCACCAGATGGTCGTAAAAAATGGCCGGGAAACCCTCCAGTTCAACTTTGTCTATACGGGTAAAAATGCAAACGGAACGGAGGACAGTTTTTATGTTGACCTGAGTCCTTACGATGCCTGTTTGAGTGGCATCTACGACGCAAACAAAATGCAGGGAAGCTGGAAGGTTTTGGATAAGCCCGGTTATTCAATGCCTTTTGAAGCGCGTTTCGGTCAGGATCATCGTTACCAAAAGACCGGAGGTAAGGTTACCCCCGCAAAGCTTGGCAGCATTTACCAGTGCGTGTTCAGTCCCGACAGTGCGGATGCCTATTCAGCGGTTGGCGAATTTGTCCAGAACGAATGGAAAGTGGAGGGAACCTTTCGTACGGAGACCGGCGACTTCCGTTACCTCTCCGGCGATATTGATGGTGACTACATGAAGCTTTCGTGCTTTGACGGGGCACATGCATTTTTATTCACGGCAGAGATTGGAGCAGACACTCTTACCGGAATATTTTATTCGGGTGTGCATTATCAGACCAACTGGCATGGCACTAAGGTTGAACGCGGAATATTGCGAAATCCCGACTCCCTAAGTCTCCCAAGCGATGGGAGGGCATTTGAATTTGGGTTTGAAACGCCTGAAGGAAGTACGATTCACTTTAGTGATAGCGCTTACGCCGGGAAAATCAAAATCGTCCAGATTTTGGGTTCATGGTGTCCGAACTGCATGGACGAGGCCGTCTTTTTGAAAGAGTATTTTGCCCGGAATCCCGATCCTGAAATTGCCATTGTCGGGCTGGCATTTGAGCGTTATCCTGAGCGGGAGAAGGCCATGGCGCGCATCAGGCGCTTTTCAGGATCACTGGGTTTGCCCTACCCCGTCGCCTACGGTGGCAGGGCCAATCGCGATTCTGCAGCAGCCGCGGTTCCCCAGATTTCCGGAGTGCTGGCATTTCCAACCATGCTCTTTGTCGATCGCAACAACCAAATTTATAAAGTGCACACGGGCTTTGACGGACCGGCTACTTCAGCTTATGCAAATTTCGAATCTGAATTTAAAAACACACTGGAAGAATTGAAACGACTATGAACAGCGTCGCATTGATCACAGGTGCCAGTTCAGGCATAGGCCAGGCCACCGCACGACTCTTTGCAATGAAGGGTGTGAGAAAACTCATTTTGTGCGCGCGACGAAGGGATCGTCTGGAGGCGCTGTCTGCAGAACTTTCTGCATATAAAGAGCTTGTTGTTGTTCCCATAGCTTTCGACATCCGGGACCATTCCGCCGTTTCAACAGCACTCGAACCTTTCCAGCGCGATTTGGATGAAGTCGATGTTCTGATCAATAATGCAGGATTGGCCAAAGGATTTGGTTCCGTACATGAAGGAAACCTATCCGATTGGGAAACGATGATCGATACAAACGTAAAGGGCTTGCTGTACATCACGCGCATCATCGCACCCCGGATGGTGGCTCGCCGAAGCGGGCACATCATCAATGTGTGCTCTACGGCAGGTAAGGAAGTTTACCCCGGGGGCAATGTGTATTGTGCTACAAAATTCGCCGTAGATGCCTTGACGAAAGCGCTGCGGCAGGATTTGTACACTTATGGCGTACGGGTTGGGCAGGTTGCGCCCGGTCATGTCGAAGAAACAGAATTTGCTTTAACCCGGTTTGACGGAAACGCGGAACGCGCAAACATCTACAGCGACTTTCAACCGCTCAAAGCCAAGGATGTCGCCGAAATCATCTGTTTCATGGTTTCGCGCCCACCCCATGTGAACATACAGGATGTCCTGGTTATGTCCTCCCAGCAGGCATCTCCCAGCCTTATTCACCGGTCAGGCAGGTCATAACGCACAAGAGGTGCCCTTAAAGCTTAGCAAAGCGAAAGGCTTGCTTCCTTCCTTCAAGGAACAAATAATAGCTCCCGGGTTGCAGGTGATCTATGACAATGGTCGAACCGGTGCGATTTTCCAGAATCCCTTTCATCATTTGCCTGCCATCCTGACGGATGATTTGAAATTGCAAGGCCTCCTGTTTGCTGTTTGGCCAGGAATGGCTGATGTGCAATTTATCTGAAGCTGGATTGGGAAAGGCTGTAAACGAAACTGATTCTTCGGATGGGTCTGTGCTAACGACCGTTCGCAGAATATTACCAATCGGAAAACTCATGATGGATTTGCCGTAGGTGGCGGCGGCCAGGGTGTTCTGTTTTTCGTTGATTGCCAGATCGAAGACTTCTATAAAGGGCATGTCATCACCAACCCTCCTCCAGTGTTGGCCACCGTCTGTTGTGGCGTAAACTCCGAGGTGGTTACCGGCAATCAGGACCGAATCATTGCGGTGTGGATATACCAGAATGTCGTAAACCGGCAACCGCGGGAGGTCCCCATGGATGCTATTCCAGCTTTTTCCTCCGTCGGTGGTTTTGTAAACGTAGGCATTAAAATCATTGCCCCGGTGCCCACTCAGGGTCACATAAAAATGAGTGCTGTTGACGTATGAGCATTTAACGGAACTGATATAGGCGACCGGAAGACCAGAGGAGACGTCCTCCCATTCCTGGTCGTAATTGTAGGTTCGCCATACGTTGCCGTTGATGGTGCCTGCAATGATCACCCTATCATCGAGAGGTGATTCGTCCAAACTGGTAATGCTGGGGCCGGAGCGCGACGGATAGCGGGCTGGCACAGTAAGGTCGGGGCTGATGGCAACAAAGTGTGCGCCGGTGTCGCTTGGATTTGCATAAACCCTGTTGGATCCCGCCAGCATCTTCGAGGGGTTGTGCCGTGAGAGCATGTAAGGAAAGTCCCAGTTTTTGCTTCCTTTGATCCCGTTGCTAAAAGCATCCCAGCTTCCTTTTGCATACTGCCAAATATTTCCATTCTGGTATTCCGCATAGTAAATGTTGGGGTCTCCGGGCTTAAAATCCATCTGAAATCCGTCGCCTCCAAAAATGCGCTCCCAGGTGCTGATGGAAGAGCGATTGCCACCGGTCGAGCCATTATCCTGCAAACCGCCGTAGTACAATTGAGGATTATTTGGGTTGTAGGCTACGCGGTAGACCTGGTTTGTTGGGATGTCCTCGATGTCTGCCCAAAGGTCGTATGAATTGGAGTAACGGTAGAGTCCACCATCTGTCCCCAACAGAACGTCTCCGTGGTTTAAGTAAACCAGGTCGTGTTTGTCGGCATGGACTTCGTAGCTGTCCCAAAATGGCGCGGCCGGTTCCCAGTTCTTACCACCATCACGCGAGCGAAACAGATCAACCCCAAGGACAAAAAGGTCATTGGGGTCATTGGGATTGACAGCCATATGGTGAAAATACCACCCGAAGCCGCCCATGCAGTTGCAATTGAGCCCTGTGTTTTCACCAACGGCTTTGATGTCGGTCCAGGTTTCTCCGCCATCATTGGAACGGTAGATTGCGTAAAGATGATGGCCCGCACTTCTGCCGCAAGTGAAATAGCGTACGTAACGAGCATAAATCACATTGGGTTGACTGTGGACCATTGCGAGGGCAATGCGACCGTTGAGGCTGTCGGAAGGAAGTCCCTGGGTGAGCTTTTTCCACTGTTTCCCGCCGTCAGTGCTTTTGAAAATTTGCCCGTCCGGCCCGTTGACGATGCTGCGGTGATTCAGACCGAGCTTGTTCCAGCTTGCAAGAAGCAGCGTATCCGGATGGGTCGGGTGGATTTCGAAATCTGTGACGCCCGTCGAGTCATTCAGATAAAAGACCTTGGTCCAGGTCTTCCCCGCATCATCTGAACGATACAAACCACGATGTTCGTCCTTGCCGTAGCTGTACCCGATTGCAGATGCATAGACAACAGATGATTTGAAGGGGTGAACGGCAATTTCGGATATTACCCGGGTTTCTTTTAAGCCGGTATAAGACCAGCTCTGACCCAAATTTGTGCTTTTGTATATGCCGGCTCCCTGTCCGCAATAGAAACCACCGCTGTGATCGCCTGTGCCCAGGTACATGGTATTGGGATCGGATGGGTCAAACGCGATATCTGAAACGTACAGGCTGGCTTCCTGGTCAAAAACCGGGGCCCAGTTTTTCCCTCCGTCGAGCGTACGGTAAGCGCCCCCATGTGAAAAGCCAATGAACAGGATGTCTTCATTTTCAGGGTGCACTGCGATGGTATTGACACGCCCTCCGAGGTTCCCAGGCCCTTCGACCGACCATTTTCCAGGATAGACCGAAGACGGCCCACGGTAAGTATTGGCTTCGCGTTTAAAAGATTCAATTTCCAGGGCAACCTGGTCCAAAAATGCTTTATCGGGAATGCCCATTTTATCAACAAGGTGCAGATCATCCGGTGGGATTGGGTCTGATAAACCGGGAGCCCCTTCAGGAACTCCGGGAGCACATTGCATAAGCGTTAAGCCAAATGTTAAGGCAAGGAAAGCTTTGAACATGTTCAACTGGGTTGAATGGTTATGAATTTAAAAAGTCCTTGGAATGACGAGCTTCGGAGGGTTTAATGCGACCACTGTGAACCAGGCGCATCTCCCGTCGTACTGCTGCCTCCTCGAATAATTTCTTCTCTGCATCTGTAATCGGAATGACTGCAGGAATGGCTTTGGGCCTTTTGGTTCCTGCGTCGAGCGCTACAAAAGTAAAGAATGCCTGGTTGGTTTTGCGAGCCTCTTTTTCCAGTACCCCCCGGGTAAACACTTCGAGGTGGACTTCGATGGAAGTGTGGAATGCCCGGGTGACCCGTGCAACAATGTTTACCACATCGCCAAGGCGGATGGGCTCCTGGAAGGTCAAATGATCAACCGAAACGGTTACGGCATGGGATTCGCAATGCTTGCTTGCGCAAATTCCAGATGCGATATCCATCCATCGCATCAGATTCCCTCCCATGAGGTTGCCCAGAATGTTGGTGTCGTTGGGCATGACCAGTTCGTTCATTTCTGTCACGGAATCTGCGACTTTCTTTTCAGAATCGTTCATGGTATGAATTCTAGTTGAAAGGTCTTTAAAAATTGGCGAGTAAATCTTTCTTTGAGTTCGGGCATATCAATTTCTTTTCCGGTCTCTTTTGCCAATGAAGTGACCGGCTTTTGCTTGGGGTCGATGCCGCAGGGTACGATGTAACCAAAATAATCGAGGTTGGTATTTGCATTGAAAGCAAGGCCGTGCAGGCTAACCCAGCGACTCAAGTGGACTCCGATGGCACAGATCTTTCTCGGTTTATCGCTGCCAAGGTCGACCCAGACCCCTGTCAAGCCTTCAATGCGGCCAGACTCCACGTCATATTGCTCCAAAACCTCGATGATGACCTGCTCCAGGCTACGGATGTAGCGATGGACGTCGCAAAACAGCCTTTCCAGATCAAGTATGGGATAAGCCACGAGTTGGCCGGGGCCGTGGTAGGTGATGTCTCCTCCCCGGTTGATGGCATAGTATTCTGCCTGAATGGCTTTCATCTCGTCGGACGACTTCAAGAGGTGCTCTTCCTTGCCTGAGCGGCCAAGAGTAAAGACATGCGGGTGCTCACAAAGTATTAGAGTATGGTGTTCAAATGGATCGCCGTTTCGTTTGCGTTCAATCAGGTCGCAATGGATTTTGGTCTGGTATTCCCAGGCGTGGTCGAAGGCAACCAAGCCCAGGTCTTCAACCCGAACGCCATGTGGATGAAATGTTAAATTCCTTTGAGAATCATTCAAATGACCATAATTTTGGAGCAAAATAACAGCTATGCTTAATAGGAGTTTGAGTTGTGCATTCGCTTTTGTGGCTTTGCAGCTTGTCCAGGCTCAGAAAGCTCCGGACTTTTCCGTTACCGATTTTAACAACAAGACCCACAAACTCTACGAAGACTATCTCAACCAAAACAAAGTTGTAGTGCTTAAGTTCTTTTTTGTCGGTTGCCCTCCCTGCGCAAATATCGCACCATACGTCGAGCAGGCCTACCAGCGTTGGGGTTCCGGGGCAGGAAAGGCCGAATTTTTACAGATAACCACCCTTACTTCTGACAAGAACAGCACCGTTAAATCTTACCATCAGTCGAAGGGGCTTTCCTTTCCCGGTATCGGGTCCGATGGAGGAGCCCAGGCAGCACTACAGCCATACAAGTCCGGCACTTTCGGGACCTGGTACGGAACGCCAACTTTTGTGGTCATTGCCCCCGACGGGACCGTGGATTACAATGTCAATATGAGCCTGGGCAATCCCTATGGTCTCGATACCGCCATTGCTCGTGCACTGCGAAATACAGGCGGCGGAGGCTGTCCTAACGCATTTAGTGTAAAGACCGTCACCCCTTTGCAGCCAGACACTTATTTTCTCGTTGATTATCAAAACGGAAATCCGACGAGGGAGCTCAGCACAGGATCGTATAATTGTGAGTTTAGCCTGCCAGCCGATCTCAGCGGATTGTACGTTGTTCCCCAAATAAATCTCACAGAAAATCCAGTTGACAGGATCTCGCTGGCCGATGTGGTCCGCATCCAGAAGTACATTTTGCAATTGCAGACATTCAATAAGCTTCAGATAAAACTTGCCGACGTCAACAATTCATGGAGTATAACAACGGCCGACGTCGCTGAAATCCGCAAACTCATCCTTGGGGTCAGTAACGGTTTTAAAAAATTGCCGGGTCAGTTCGAAGTGGTCTATGATCCCGGTTCGAAAAACGGAACGACCATTGACAATAAGGTGTCTCTTGAAAGCCTTCTTGACACACCTCCGGCAGTCAATGAATTTGGCATTGGCAAGTACGGTGACGTCAGTGGCGCCGAAATGTACGGGGACAGGGAACAGGTTGACCGAAACAAAGCGACCAATATTATTGAAGTTTCAACTGCAGCCCTGCCTGGAGGGTTTCTGCGATCGACGTTTTCTGCAGAGGATCCATCGTTGCTCGAAGGCGCACAGCTTGGTTTTCAAATCCAAAATGCAAGCATTGTCGATGTAAAATCCTCATCATCCTGTTTTGAAACGGAATGGGTGGTATCCCAGAATTCCCGAGAATTGAGGGTGCTGCTGGTGAGCAATTTTAACTGTAGCGAACAGCTTCCGGCAAAATCTGCCCTGTTTACGGTGATGTTCAAAGATCCACAATTTGCAGACTGGAAGCTATCCGACGCTTTTCATCAGGAAATGGTTTACGCTGATGGTTCTGTGGCTACGTCTCTGCGCCTGAAATCTGAGGGGGTGCAAGCACGCGATCAACGCGAGCTTTGGATGAACCAGATTCATGGCAAAGTCTTGATTCAATCTCCCAGATTGCTTGCCAGCACACAGCTTTTTGACCTGCAAGGCAAACCACTGCAAACAGGTCGCCCGTTGACGGGAAATATCCATGAAATACCGATAACAGGCATTCCCCCCGGCATGTATGCCATGAAACTGCAGTATGCAGACGGGGCCGTCGTTGCGAGGATGCTGGCAATAGCCGAATCTGATTGATTCGCTCCGGCAGCAACCGGAGCAAAGAGTTCATTTAGCCGGATGGCCCGTCAGCTCGTTGAGGCGCAACAAGTTGAGGGCATTGACCTGAAGCCCTGATACCCAGGGTTGAGTAAACCACGCGGTCTGGTCGTAAAATAAAAAGACAACCGGCGCTTCCGCGATCAGAATACTGTCCATTTTTTGGTAAAGTTTCCTGCGAGTCCCCTCATCGCGTTCCTGGATTGCGCTTTCATAACAGAAGTCGTAGTTCTCATTGCGAAACCGGGTGTAGTTTGGGGGTGCAGGATTTTTTCCATAAAATACAGTGAGAAAAGATTCTTCATCCGGATAGTCAGCAATCCATGAAGCGCGGAATGTCATTACCGTACCGGCGCGCATTTGTTCCCTCAAACTTGCTGTTTCAACGAGATCGATGGCGACAGGAATGCCAAGCTCCTCCCATTGCTTGCCGATGAAGGTGGCCATGTCGACGTAATCTTTGTTGGTGCTAAGTGTCAGGATGGGCAAAGAGCTTCGATCGCGGAATCCGGCCTGATCAAGCAGCTGTTTGGCCTTTGCTGGGTTGTATTCGTAACCGGGGTTCCTGGCTGGATCAAATCCGGGCAGACCTTTGGGAATAAATCCGGATGTCGCCGGAGTACCCAGCCCAAAGCGAAGGTGCCGGATCAGTTTTTCCCGGTCAATTGCATAATTCAGCGCTTGTCGGAATGCCCGGTTTTGCAAGGGATGATCTTTGGGAACCAGCTCCAGGTTGAAACCGATGTATTCCGTATTCAGGAAGTCCCCCTTTAACAGTTTCATCTGTCCGGAATATTCAGTTTTGAGTGTGCCGTTCCGATGGAGCAGTTGGTGCGCAAAGCCCGCATGGATCCCCGAAAAAAAATCGATGGATCCATTGAGAAACTCCAGATAAGCGGTACTTCTATCTTCAATAAAACTGATGCGGATTCCATCTACGATGGGAGAAGTGCCGTAGTATGCCTCGTGGCGTTCCAGAAACAGGCCCTTCCTGCCCAACCACTTTTTTAGTCTGAATCCATTGGTCCCTACCGGGTTGTAGGCAAAATCTCCTTTGTAATGGGATACGGCTTCATGCGGCAAAATGCTGCAATATTGCATCGTTAGAAGCTTGAGCAATGGAGAATAGGGTTTGCGAAGGTGCAATTCAAAACCATCCGTAGCAATCGCCCGGAAAGGTTCTTTTTCCGCAACAATATCCCTGAAAATCCAGGATCCCGGGGAATGTACCGCCGGATCGAGCAATCTACTAAAACTGTACACCACATCCGAAGCAACCAGATAGCGCGTACTATCTGGGCCAAAGCAAGGACTTTTGTGAAAAAGGATGTCTTCTCTGAGTTTGAAACGATAAATCTTGGCATCTTCGGAAAGGGTCCATTGAACGGCCACCTCGGGGATGAGGTTCAGAGAGTCGTCGAGATCTACCAATTGGTTGTAAAGATGGTCGACGGCCCAGAGGTTGTTTTGAGTCTTTGCGAAGGCCGGATCCAAAGAAGTGATCACATTGGGCTGGTTGTAATGAAAAATCTGAGAAATGCCATCCCCTTTTACACCCCGCTCCGTGCAGGCAGAAAATGCAGCCCCCAGGCTGAGGCTAAACGCAATGGCATATATTTTATGCTGCATATTCGCTTCCCGTTATCCGCCTCAAATCTATTTCTTTCTTTCGGAGAATTCCTTGGTGGCAAGCCCATCGATAAACTGCCTTGCGGTTGTCGTTTGGAAATGCAATCCGAGGCGCTCGTTGCGGATACTTACTTTTAGTGTAGGTTTGCGTAAAATTCGGGTAATGGAATTGCGTTATTACGGTCATTCCTGCTTTGCCGTTGAACTTCAGGGTAAGCGTCTGTTGTTCGACCCATTCATTACCGGCAATCCGCTGGCCTCAGGTGTGGATATTGATGCCCTTAGACCCGATTTTATCCTCATTTCACACGGGCATGGAGACCATGTGGGAGATGCTATTGAATTAGGCAGGAAACACAACGCTCACATAATCAGCACGTACGAAGTCGTCAATTGGTTGGCTGCCCACGGGGTCTCCGGCACCGGGATGAACGCCGGAGGCAAACGGGAATTTCCATTTGGCACCCTGCGCCTCGTAAATGCAGTACATTCTAGCCAACTACCCGATGGGGCTTATGGAGCGAATCCCGTTGGATTTTGCCTCTATGGCAATGGGTTCAGCTTTTACTTTGCCGGCGACACGGCATTGACCATGGATATGCAATTGATTCCCATGATGTGCCCTCCTTTGGATTTTGCCATTCTGCCCATTGGCGATCATTTTACCATGGGCTACGAGGATGCCCTGCTGGCCAGCGACTTTATCTCCTGTTCCAGGATCGTTGGGTGTCATTACGACACATTTCCACCCATAAAAATTGACCGGGAACGGGTACGGCGGGCATTTTCCGACAGGGGCAAAAGCATCATACTTCCGGAGATTGATCAACCGTTTACGCTCTGATGGGAAAGATCGTTGCCATAGCAAATCAAAAAGGTGGGGTCGGCAAGACGACAACGGCCATCAACCTCGCATCTTGTATTGCCATTCTTGAATACCGGGTGTTGCTGGTTGATGCGGATCCCCAGGCAAACAGCACTTCCGGAACGGGCATTGTCTCCACCGAAGGCTCTCCGAGCTTGTACGATTGCATGATCAACGAGACAGATCCCCACGAGGCAATTGTAGAATCCGACACTCCGAATCTATTCGTGCTTCCGTCGAACATTGACCTTGTGGGAGCCGATATCGAACTGGTTAACATGCCCTCGCGCGAAAGGGTTCTCAAACGGGTCCTCGACCAGGTTCGGGGCGAATACGATTTTATTTTCATCGATTGTCTGCCTTCACTCGGCCTGATCACCATTAACGCGTTGACCGCTGCTGATTCTGTACTCGTTCCGGTTCAATGCGAGTTGTTCGCATTGGAAGGCTTGTCCAAGATACGCAACACCATTGAACTGGTGCGTGCGGCGCTCAATCCCACATTGGAAATTGAGGGCGTTTTGCTCAGTATGTACGATAAACGTCTGCGGCTTTCGACCATGGTTGTCGAAAACATAAAATCCAACATCCAATTGCCCGTTTTTGAAACCATAATCCATCGGAACTCACGCATTTCAGAGGCGCCATTGGTGAAAAAGCCCGTCGTTCTCTACGATGCCGCGAGTAAGGGCAGCCATAATTTTTTAAACCTTGCCGACGAATTCCTACGCAAGAACAAAGCCGGTGCCTATGAAACAGAAAAGTGAACTTGGGAAAGGCTTAAAAGCCCTGCTCACGAGCATTAACACTGACCCCGTTGCACGGGCTGAGGCACCAGAATCGACTGTTGTCAACAGCGTTAGCCTGATCCCGATCGATCAACTTTATGCCAATCGCCAGCAACCGAGGCATGTTTTTGACGAAGAGTTGATTGCTGAACTTGCAGAATCCATTAAAACCTACGGCATCATTCAGCCACTGACTGTACGTCAAACCGCACCTGGCCAATACCAGGTTATCAGTGGGGAGCGGAGGTTGCGTGCAGCAAAATTAGCCGGGCTTGAAATGCTTCCCGCCTATGTTCGCACTGCAGACGACAATGCCGTGCTGGAAATGGCCCTGGTAGAAAACATTCAGCGCGAAGACCTCAACCCCCTGGAAATTGCCATTTCATATCAGCGCCTGTGCGATGAATGCGGATATACCCAGGAGCAACTCGCAGAACGCGTTGGCAAAAAGCGCAGTACGGTAGCGAATTACATCCGCCTTCTGAAATTGCCTGTGGAAGTCCAAAATGCGCTCAAGGCAAAGTCACTGACCATGGGCCATGCACGCGTCATTGCCGGAGTGGATGACCTCATGGTGCAAATGCAATTATTCAGAGACATCCAGCAGAGAGAAATGTCGGTTCGCGATGCCGAAAGATCCGCTCAGGCATATTCGCGCAAGCAGGCCCGCAGACCTTTGAATCCAAAAAACCCGAACGTTTCAGACAAACAAATTGAATTGCTGGAGCAGCGCATGAGCCAGTTCTTTGGCTACAAAGCAAGCATCCTCCGAAAGGACAACGGAGAGGGTCAAATTGTCATTCGTTTCAAGAACGACAACCAGTTAAACGACATTTTTGATCGCATTGACGAAGCGTGAAGCGAAACTACCTGCTTGTATTCTTTTTCGCCGTATACACTGCAGTGCTATGCTACGCACAAACGGATACCCTGGCTGCTCTCCCAAAAGAGAAAGAGCCTGGCAAGGGAATCCTTCCACTCTTGTTTGCGGGAAAGCCAGGTAAAGCCCTGGGATTGTCGCTTTTGCTGCCTGGTGCTGGGCAGGTTTACAATCGGAGCGCCTGGAAAGTACCCATTGTATATGCCGGGCTCGGAACCATGGCCTACTTCATCCATTTCAACTCGACCGAATTTAAGCGCTACGACCGCGCTTTGCGCGAACGCGTTGACCATCCTGCCGATCCGCAGGATGAATTTGTTGGCATCCTGAGCGATGCAGGCATTAACAGCTACCGGAAATATTACGATAAGAACTTACAGTTGAGCTATGTTGGTCTGGCTTTTGTCTACCTGCTCAATGGGGTAGATGCGTTTGTCGATGCACATTTAAAGGAATTTGATATTTCTGGCGACCTGAGTTTGCAGATCCAGGAAACCGGCAGCACCGGATCCCCTACTCTCTCCCTGTCATTTCGCTTTTGAAAGAAGCGATTTACATCCATCCCAGCAATTTGGCAAACTTCATCATCTCGCCCTGATTGCTAATCTTTAATTTGCCCGTAAGGATTGCCAGCATCGGGTTGAGCTCACCTTTAAATACCCTTTTTAAATCACCCGCATCAGCCTTTATGACACAGCTTGCTTCCCCCGTGTTTCCATCGGAAGTCGTCATTTGGCCGTTTTCAAGTTTTACGGTTACATTGCCTCCTCCTTCACCTGTAAGTTCGAAATGAAAACAGGCTGACATACCCGTCAACGCATTTACATCGACTTTTTCGGGTAGTTGCAACAGAAATTCTTTGGTTGTCATGGCTTGATATTTTCTGGAGGATCATTCCGAATGCGTAAAATAACAATCATTTGATGGGTCAGTATCCGCCAGTTGCCTGTCTGGGTTCAAACAGATTGCGGCTATTTCTTCAGAGCGGCAATCGAGCTGAAGTATATAGTGGGGGTTAACCCAGGACCAGGCCGGCTGCGTTAAGACCTGCAATTCATCGGGAAAGTTCTTTTTACCCCGCATGAGGTTGAGGGGAATGTAATAGCGAGTCACCGATCCGTCATTTTTAAGCACCAGAACTTCGGTTGGCATTGGAAATTCACCGCGGCGGGATAGATGGCAACGGACGAAGCCATTTACTGCATCCAGTGAATCGATGGCATAATCAATGCGCCTGGTGGTATGGACGAAATAATTGTTGAACCAATCGAGCTCCAGACCAGATGCCTTCTCCATCGTTCTGAAGAAATCCTCCGGTTCCGGGTGTCGGAATTTCCATTGCTCATAGTAACGGAGCATTCCTTGCAAAAAAGTCGTTCGCCCCATAAGGTAGCTGAGCTGTTGAAGGCATAATGCACCTTTGCTATAGGCCCCCATCCCATAGCCGCGGTTCGTCCGGTAGTGGTCTGCATGTGTGCACAAGGGATCTGTCTCTCCGATTGCTGCATGCTTGACGAAAGCTTCCAGATTGGCCCGGTGAGGGTCATCTTCCAGCTGGCCGGGCACCAGTCCCTTTCGGCGCAGATGGTCGATGGTTTCCGCTTCAACATACGAAGTGAACCCTTCATCCATCCACGGAAACAGTCCTTCGTGCGTTGCAACCACCCCGTGATACCAGCTATGGAGCAGCTCGTGGGTAGCAACTCCGACGAGGCTGTTCAATGGCCGCTTACCTGTGATGAGGGTTGCCATAGGGTATTCCATACCCCCGTCTCCTCCCTGTATAAAAGCATATTTTGGATAGGGATAGGCTCCATAACGGGCTTCAATAAACTGGAAAGCGCTGTCCATAATGGGGAGTAGTTGACTCCAGCTTGATCTAAGGGAAGGATCGCTCAGGTAAAATGCCTCCAGCGTACAACCATTTGAACGATGATAACTGTCCATTATAAAGCCAGGATCGGCAACCCAAACAAAATCATGTACTTTTTCCGCCTGGATCACCCATTTAAGCCGGCTACCCGGGTTGAGCTGCACCGGTTTGTTGCAGGGTCCATTCCCGGGATTTTGCAAGTTCCCCGTATGCGCCAGGCAATAGCTGCTATCGATCTCAATTTCCACCTGAAAATTGCCGAAGATTCCATAAAATTCACGAGCGATATAGGGATCAGTATGCCAGCCCCGTTTATCGTATTGACACAATTTGGGATACCATTGTGCCATTGAGTAGTCAATGCCCTCGCGATTGTTGCGACCCGCCCTGCGGATCTGTACGGGAATCTGAGTTTGATAGTTGAGTTCAACGCGCACGCTGTCACCAGGCAGGCAGGCACGCTTTAAAAAAACACTGAGCAGAGTACCCGAAACGGAGTAGTCAAGTGCCAGGCCTTCCTGCCGGACAGACCGAACGTCGACCAATCCACATTCATCGGGCTTCAGTTGGCTGATTCGGGTACCAATGCGGGGGTCCGGATCAGGAAGCTCACGTGACCTGACATCCATGTCGCTACCTGGTTGAAACGCGTTGTAATACAGATGAAAATGCAATTCATTCAGGGTGTCCGGACTGTGGTTGTACAAGGTAGTTTGCTGAGCTCCGGAAAATCGATGTTCGAGAACATCCATTTTTACTGAAATAAAATAGGCCACTTCCTGCTGCCAGTCAGAAGCCTGGCAGTAGACGATGGGAGTAATTAGGGAAAAGGGCAGGATGGCTAATGCGATCTTTGTGAAGCAATGGGTCATATCTGAATTTCGTCTCGTTTTCTTCGTGAATAAAAAATGAGGATAAAGATGGCTACAAAGGGCGATATGATGGACCATGGCCCGACATCTGGCAACTCGGAGGTTGGGCCTGAAGTGAGCCCGACACCATTCAATGCCAGCCACCCAAAGTTATTCGCGGTGTGAATGCCTAACCCAAACTCGATCCCGGATGAAGCCTCTGCCAGCAAGCATAAAAAGAAGCCAATGGCAATCAAATAGCCCATCGTCCACCAGTCGCCGGTAGAATTCATCTGTTTGCCTGGAAGATGGACAACGGCAAAAACCAAACTGGTGAATAGGATTGCCAGCCATTGCGTGTTCAATGCCGATGATAAAACCTTAGGCAGGTAAGATCTGAACAGCAACTCCTCTAAACTTGCAAGTAAAGTAGTGTGTATCAGCAGTATGGACATGCTCCACCACGTAATACCCCTGGACAAGTCCGGGCCTTCCCTCCAATCCGATAGAAGAAAAACAGCGCTTATCCCAATCAGAGTCAGATAAGGGAAAAAGGAAATGGCGAAGTGACCAAATCGAAATCTGGAACGTTGACTCACCAGTACACCGAGATTGATTTTGTGCAGACCTGTAAACAAAATGGCAAAGCAAAGGACCGACAAAGCCAGGGAAACTGAATTTGCCAAAAGGCTGCCAGGATGTTGATTTGATTGAGCAGCATGGGTTGTGGCAGACCTTGCAATCACCGAGAAGAACAGGTGGCATAGTAGAAACAGGGCAATGGTCGGGAGTGCGCGGAGGACTGGATTTGGGCCCTCGATCCCCCCAGAGAGAAAGCCATTATGGTGAATCCGCGTTACTTTCAAAGTGTATAGAATTGCCACACTAGACAGGTGGATTTGCAAAAATCGGCTAATTTTGTTTCATGGGACAGATACGTGTGTCAAAGAGGTTCGCCACCGTGCTGGCATTGGCGGCAATCATTGTGCTTAGTCGCATTTTCCCGCACCCTCCAAATTTTACGGCAACCATAGCCTGTATTTTATTCGGGGCAGCATACTTGCAAACGCGTTGGGGTTGGATCGTGCTGCTGAGCGCCTACTGGCTGGGTGACCTGGCGATCAACAACCTCATATATCCTTCCGGTATGGGTTTTACCTGGTTTACCCCTGGAGTTATTCAGCTTCTTGTGGCCTACCTTCTGGTCTTTGCGAATGCACATTGGCTCCTGGCTAAGGGGGCCCAACCTCTTCAGATACTAAAAGGCGCATTCAGCAGCTCCGTGGTATTCTTTCTCGTAAGCAACCTCGCAGTCTGGGCTGGAGGGTCGATGTATCCTCAAACAGCCGAAGGCCTTCTTTCCTGTTATGTTGCGGCCTTACCCTTCTTTGGCAATGAACTGGCCGGCACGGTATTTTATTCATCTGTGATCTTTGGGCTATACTGGCTGAGCTCGCCTGACTGGAACGCAACGATCAGTAAAGGCTGACGCACACATTTCATTTCTCGGGCTTCCAGAAATCACAGCGGGTTGGCAGATCGCCCAAGAAATTTAATCGTTTGACCAGACTTCTGGGTTTACTGGGAATGGGACTATGGTCTCCAGATAATTTCCTTGGCGCCAGCATGGTAGGACAAATGCCGGGCAAATACGAAAAGAAAATCAGACAATCGGTTCAGGTAGACTACGATTATAGGGTTTACGGGTTCCTGTGAGATCAGGCTGACCACGCGACGTTCGGCCCTGCGACAAATGGTGCGACAAACGTGGGCCAATGCACTGGCTGTATTGCCTCCGGGCAAGACGAAGTTTTTTAATGGAGGCAGGGATGCTTCCATCTCATCGATCAGCGATTCCAGTTCCAGCTCATTCCCTTCGGGAATAGGAGGCAACTTTAGGTCGGATTTCTCGGGGTCGGCAGCAAGGTGAGCGCCAATGGTGAACAGCAGGGATTGGATGTTTGCCAGACGGATCTCCCATTCCGGAAGTTTGCAGGAAACGGCAAGTAAACCCAATTGAGCATTCAATTCGTCTATAGTGCCATAGGCTTCGATTCGCAGATCATCCTTGGGAAGCCGCTTGCCTCCAAAGAGGGAGGTTGTGCCCTTGTCACCGGTTTTGGTATATATTTTCACGATGGATCGATTTGTCGGACTCAATCATGCCATCGCGCATTCTAACAATGCGAAAGGCCTTTTGAGCAACGTCGTTTTCATGGGTGATCAGGATGATCGTGTTGCCCATTTCATGGATTTTTTGAAAAATGGCTAGGATCTCTTCGCTGGTTTTTGTATCCAGATTGCCGGTGGGCTCGTCTGCCAGGATGATCGAAGGGTTGTTTACCAATGCTCTGGCGATGGCGACCCGTTGCCTCTGTCCCCCGCTCAATTCGTTTGGTTTGTGGTGCATCCGGTCCGCCAACCCTACATCGATCAGCCGCTCTTTTGCGATCTGCTCGCGATTCGTACGGGAAGCCCCGGCGTAAACGAGGGGCATGGCAACGTTATCAAGTGCGGAGATCCTGGGAAGCAAATTAAATGTCTGGAACACAAAGCCAATCTCTTTGTTTCGGACCTCTGCCAGCTCATTGTCATTCATCGAACTGACGTCCTTCCCATTGAGCATGTAACTACCCGAGCTTGGTGTGTCCAGACACCCAATGAGGTTCATAAGAGTAGACTTGCCGCTTCCGGAAGGCCCCATCAAGGCGAGAAATTCATTGCGGTCAATGTCCAGGTCTATATTGCGCAGGGCTTCTACCTGTTCGTCGCCCATTTGGTAAACTTTGCGGATGCCGCGTAGCTCGATGATCGCGTTTTTCATAGAACGCTGGTAAAATTAGACATTAACCAGCAGAGCGCATACCGAATTTAGTCGTCAGGGCCTTTCAGCCAGACAAAGAGCGGATAAACGCCGATGAATCGCCACAAAACGTATTTTTGCGACTTACAACTGATCCGCGTCCGGAAATGAAGCACATTGCTGTTGCAGGTAACATTGGTTCAGGGAAAACGAGTCTCTGTGGTGCTCTGGGAAAGCATTTCCAGTGGGAGGTCCATTACGAGGAGGCAGGGACCAACCCGTACCTCAGTGATTTCTATTACGATATGCCCAGGTGGTCGTTCAACCTGCAAGTGTATTTTCTCAACAGCCGCTTCCGCCAGATCGTAGAAATCCAGCAGGGAAGCAAAACGGTATTGCAGGATCGAACCATCTATGAAGATGCCCATATCTTTGCCCCCAACCTTCATGAAATGGGTCTTATGACCCGCCGGGATTTTGAAAATTACTTTTCCCTGTTTGAGATCATGATGAGTACGATCCAGCCGCCTGACCTCATCATCTATTTAAGGGCTTCCATCCCCACACTCGTAAAGCACATTCAGCAACGTGGAAGAAATTACGAGGGCAACATGAGTCTGGATTATCTAAAGCGGTTGAACCAGCGTTATGAGGATTGGGTGAATCAGTACCGGCAAAGCCCGTTGGCAATCATCAATGTTGACGAACTCGATTTTATGAATCGCCCTGAGCATTTGGCTGAAGTCATCGACGCGGTAAATGCAAATGTACACGGCTTGTTCAAGCCAGGAGATTCCCTCCCCTCAATTTAGCGCTGAAGGCGACATTGAATGAAACTGTAATAAAATGCAGACGATGGATCATCCCGCAATTGAGCGAGTTCCCGCCTAACTTTTTGCCAGTAGCTGCTGGATATTTTACCTGCTGCGATCATTTGCCTTGAAGCACTTTCGGTCAGGTCGATCCAGTAATTCCAAATTTCTGTGCGTTGGCGGGGAAAGGCGGCGTCGAAATAGAGGGTCTTTGCACGAGTTTCCAGAGTGGTGTGTTCCAGTTTGGCACACATTGCGCCAAGGCGGATGCCAACATTTCCATTGCCGCCAAGGAATTCTTGAAACTCTCCCATTTTGCTCCAAAAGTCTTCCAGTGCGGGGGATTGCGGGTAATGCTGGAAGCTGTTGTTGAAAACTTCTGTCAGGTACAGCCACCCCCCGGGGGCGATGACCCGGTGGGTCTCCGCGATCAGTGCTTCAGGATTCTGGACGTGTTCCAAAACCCAGACCATCAGCGCGCAATCAAAGGATGCCGTTGCAAATGGAAGCTCGTTCCCCTGCCCTTGTCTCAATGCATAGCGATTTGTGAAGGCAGTTTCGGCCTCCAGATGCACCCGGGCACTCGAAAGTTGTTCGGCTGAAAGATCAATGCCGGTTATGTGCACCTGAGGGTAGTTTTGCATGACATAACGCATCTGGGCGCCGGTGCCACACCCAATTTCGAGCATCCTGGAAACCTGGTCCAACCGGATAAATTCATAGATGTGAGGCCCGAGTATGTCATTTTGCAAATGGAGCTTTGCTTGTTCTTCGCTGCTAAAACCGTGCAGGTACTTTTCCGAACTTTTGTCCATTCAAATCAAAGCTTTTGGCCTCAGTTGAAAAATTTCCGCTCTTTAAAGATCCAGGCAATGGCAAAGCTGAAGATCACCGATGTGATAATCAGAAAGTAGAATGCGCCTTTATAACTTCCGAGATCAAAGGGCATGGGGACGTTCATTCCGAAAAAGCTTGAAATGACCGTTGGGACCATAAGTAACAAGGTGATTACAGTGAGCCTGTGCACAACGGTATTGAGGTTGTTGGAGATTATCGAAGCATATGCCTCCATCGTTCCGTTTAGGATATTCGTATACAATTGTGCAACCTCCCGCGCCTGGTTGTTGTCGATGATGATGTCCTCGAACAGATCATTGTATTCTTCGTGATCCTTTATTCCGAGAAAATCTGTACGTTTAATTTTAAGTTTCAACAACTCATTGGCGTTGAGAGAATTTACAAAGTAAACGAGGGACTTTTCTATGCTGAGCAGACTTCGAAGTTCTTCCGAGCGGCTTGAATGGTAGAGTTCCTGCTCGATCAGGTTTCGACGAAGGTTTAGCTTTTTGAGGTATTCGAGGAATAGATGCACTGTTTGTTCGAAGATCTGTAGAACAAACAATCGTTCATCTTCGGGATTAAAGCCTTTGACCTTGCGATCAAGAAATTTTTCGATTACCGGACTCTCAACGCTGCTTATCGTGATGATCTTATTCTGGCAAAGGATGATGCCCAGTGGGATGGTTACAAAAATGGGGTCGTTCTCCTTTTCCCTTTCGTTGATGACCGGCGTATTGAGGATAATGCTTCGCGTATCGTCATAGCGCTCATACCGCGCGCGCTCCTCGCTGTCTAAAGGGTCTGTGAGAAAATCCGTTTCAATTTGAAGTTGTCGGGAAAATGCGTCGAGTTCACCTGGGGCAAATGGCGGTGCAAGATGAACCCAGGAAGCCTGGTCCAGGTGTTCCGTCTCCTGACAGAGTGCGTTCCGACACGAAAAATACCTGATCATCCGGCGGCGGATCTTCAGAAAGTGATGGTATTTCCAGTTCCTTCATTTCGGAAGCAAAAGTAGCAATTTTCGGACCAACGCAGTTGGTGTCTGTCGTCAAATGTTAAATGATCCGGAAAATGAAAATATTTAATTTTACATATTTGTAATTGCCTGTATTTAAACATGCATTTCACTTGGTGAGGCTACCTGAATTTCAGTGCCTTCACCGGCTTTATGGAAGACACCAGCCAGCTGGGCAGAATGAGGCTGAGCAGCACAATGGCAAAGAACAAGGCATTGATCAGGACGACCGGTCCAATGCTTAGGTCTACCGGGGCATGGTCGAGGTAATAATCCGCTTCACTCAGCTTGATCGCCTGAAAGCGGTGTTGAATGTACAAAAGTGGAAGGGCGATACCATTCCCAATGACCATGCTCCAGCCAAGAATCCGTGCTGCATACCAGAGGAAAATCTTTCGCTGCTCGCGCAAAGGCATGCCAAGAACGGTCAGCACCCCGATCATATGCGTCCGCTCGAGGATCAGTATCATCAGCGTGGTTGCCATATTGATGATGCATACAGCCAGGATGAGCGATAACAGGAAGACCTTGTTTACCGTTTGGAGGGAGAGCCATTCAAAAATATTGGGAAATTTTTCGCGGATGGTTTCTGAATACCAGTTTTCCGGGAGAACCTCGTCATACAAAATGCGATTTGCCGTTTCCGCCTCCAGGACGTCCTTGCAAAAGACTTCAATGCCTGTAATCTCTGAACTGTCCAGCTTTAACAAATTCTGCAGGAGCCTCACATCAGTAAGGGCAAATTTGCGATCGTATTCGGCAAGTCCGGTATTGTAAACGCCTGCCACAATCAGCCGCCTTTTCAGGAGCTCGCCCCGAACAACAAAATTGAGGACCACGGGATCTCCTGGTTTGATTTTCATACGCCGGGCAGTCTCGTCCGACAAAAGCAATTCCCGGTGGTGAGCAGAATCGTCCGGATGCAGCACCCGTCCACCTACCAGAAAATCCGAAAAGAAATTCCAACGAAAATCGCGGCCCACCCCTTTGAAAAACAAGCCCTCACTTTGTCCCGACGCACTGAGAATGCCGGGCAGAACAATGAAGGATTGTACATGTTCAACGAGTGGGTTCCCGGTCTGGCTGCTTTTCACACCGTACATCCGGGCAACAACGGAATCGTCCAACCTTATGGGAATGGGGTCAAGGCGCTGAGAAGACTGCAGGTCTGTTATGTGAATATGCCCCCAGAACCCGAAAACTTTTTTTGCGATCTCCTTCTGAAAGCCATTGAATATGCTTTGAGCAATCAGGATGACGGCCAGACTCAGGCTGGTGGCCAAAACCGAGAGGTAAAGGATCCTGCGCGTAAAAGACTTTTTAAAACTATAAAAAGACCTGGAAGCTATGAACTCACTGGCGCTCATGGATTTCCGCAGCAGCGGGGGAGAGGGTATAAATTCATCAATAGGCGTAATTTTGCAAACTTACGACACATGAAGCGCTATGCAAAAACTGGAATTCGTTGATCAGCTCAGACAGAGAAATATCCTGCAGGATGTGACGCCCGGCCTTGAAGATTACTTGAGTGGGGGCATCCGGCGGGCCTACATCGGTTTTGACCCAACCGCAAGGTCACTTGGTCTGGGCAATTATGTACAAATAATGCTGCTCGATTTTTTTCAACGTGCCGGCCACCAGCCTGTAGTTTTGATGGGCGGGGCTACGGGGCGAATTGGGGACCCTTCCGGAAAAGATAAGGAGAGGGAACTCCGCCCGGTTGAAGAGCTGGATGCAAACATAAAGGCTCAGGAGCAACAACTTCGCCAATTGCTCAATTTTGATGAAGGACCCAATCGCGCATTGTGGGTGAATAATCTGGATTTTTACCAAGGCATGAATGTGCTCGATTTTCTGCGGGACATAGGAAAACACATTACCGTGAATTACATGATGGCCAAAGATTCTGTGCGCAATCGAATGGAATCAGGCATTTCCTATACGGAATTCTCGTACCAGTTGCTCCAGGCCTATGACTTCTATTGCCTGTACCGCCAACTCGACTGCCGGATGCAGATGGGCGGCTCAGATCAGTGGGGAAACATTACTACGGGAACTGAATTTATCGGAAAATGCATTCCAGGCGCCAAAGGCTTTGGCCTGACGACTCCCCTGCTCACAAAAGCTGACGGGAAGAAGTTCGGCAAATCGGAAGAAGGCAATGTCTGGCTCGACCCATCCATGACGAGCCCTTATAAATTCTACCAATTCTGGATCAATACAGACGACGCCTATTTGCCGAGACTGTATCGCTATTTCAGCCTCAGGCCCATCGAAGAGATTGCAGCTATGGAAGAGAAATGCGCCGACGATCCGGGAAGTAGAAAGCGTTTGCTCGCTGAAGAGATCACCCTGCGGGTGCATGGAACGAAGGCATTGGACAGCGCACGTCAGGTTTCAGAGCTGTTGTTCAACAAGGATTGCTCTTCTCATTATTTATTGGGTCTGTCCGACGATGCACTCGATCAGTTGGGAAGAGAAATTCCGCACGCGGTTGTACCCTCAGATATATTTGCCGATGGTGGAAAACTCGTGGATGTACTTACAGAATTTTCAGGCTTTCTCCCTTCTAAGTCTGAAGCGCGCAGGGCAATCCAGTCGAATGCAGTCAGTGTAAATAAAATTAAGATCAGTCAACTCGATCACGGTATTCAACGTGGTGACTTCATTCATGGCAAATATCTTCTGCTCGAAAATGGAAGAAAAAATAAGTTTATGCTCTTGCTGAGCTGAATGTTGATACCGGAGGAGAGGTCGATTTTACAAGGCTTTTTCAGGAATGGGAAACGTTCATCCGTTTAAAATACCCAATTCGCTTTATTCGCTTGGGATGCCTGAATACCCCCACGCTGGTACCCGGAAGGTCGGGATTCATAAAAATGCAATCAGGTATTAGCGTATGCTCCCGTTCTTTACGAATTCCAGTGAGGCACTGTTAATGCAATAGCGCAAACCGGTTGGTCGTGGGCCATCATCAAATACATGACCAAGGTGCCCATTGCAGCGGGTGCAAACTACTTCTATCCGAACCATATCATGGCTGTGGTCTTTGTTTTCTGTTATGACTTTTGCATCAACCGCTTTGGTAAAACTCGGCCATCCCGTTCCTGAGTCAAACTTATCGGATGAGTTGAACAGGGGAAGACCGCAGGCTTTACACAAGTATAAGCCCTTGTCGTGGTTATTGAAGTATGCCCCCGTGAAGGCACGTTCTGTACCCTGCTGTCTTAACACATAGAAGGACTGCTCATCGAGAACGGCCTTCCATTCCAAATCTGTTTTTTTTAGTGGGTTTATTACGTCGGGGATAGGGAATGTAGTTTCTCCGGAAGCTGCGGCCAAGCCAGGTCTGGAAACTTGCTGTTCTGGCTTGTTGTGCTGACAAGCCGCTTGCACCGAAGAGCACACGACCAGAAGAATGATAAGTCTATTCATATCTTGTTTTTTTTGTTGTCTTCCTTCATCATGGATATCGTCACAACGCGTTGCACCAGGGTTACGATGGATATAAAGACGAGATAGCTAATTGTCAATACCAGAAGGATCCATGAATGGCTTTTGGCATCGGTCAATGCTACTCCGCTGAACAACCAGGAACAAAGGGAAACGACAAGAGCCAGCAGGGCAAAAGCACCGATCCCTCTTTGAAAATGGGTCTCCTTGTTTTTGGAAGCGAAATATCCCAGGCTATTGAAGAGTGAATAGAAAAACACCAGTGCATTTGAAATGAGCCAGTAATCAAGTGAATTTTTTGCTTCAGGCGCAAGGGAGTGCCAAATGAAAATGAACAGACAGATTACCAGATAGATTCCTGTGCAAAATGCGAACTGGAATGCACCATTGGACAATGGATTTTCTAATATTTTCAATTTAAACATGATGAAGGCTTTCCCCGATGAGGTCGTGAGGTTCTGCTGCAGTAATGCGGATATGAGCAAAATCGCCAATTCGCAAATAGTTTTGATCCGTGGCAGGTATTAGCACTTCGTTATCAACCTCCGGACTGTCAAATTCCGTCCGGCCATAGTAGTGATCTCTGGTTTTTCGGTCGATCAGCGTTTTGAACACCGCTCCTACCTTGAGTTGATTATTCTTTAAACTGATGGATTCCTGTAAATCCATGAGTTCCTGAGCACGTTGGTCTTTGACTTCCTGTGAAATTGAATCTTCTAGACTGTGAGCGCCCGTGCCATCCTCATGCGAATAGGTGAATACGCCCATCCGGTCGAACTGCTGCTCCTCGACAAAGTGACAAAGTTCTTTGAAATCTGAAGACGTCTCACCTGGAAACCCCACCAGAAAGGTGGTTCTAATGTGAATTTCGGGAACAGCCCGTCTGATTTTCTCGATGAGCGCTTTTGTTTCCCCGGAACTGACGCCCCTGTGCATCGCTTTTAGTACGTGGTCAGATATATGTTGAAGTGGCAGATCCAGGTAACGGCATACCTTCGGATGCTCCCGCATGACATCAAGCAGTTCCAAAGGGAAACCGGCAGGATAGGCATAATGCAAACGGAGCCATTCTATGCCTTCGACATTGGCAAGTTTTTCCAGAAGTGAGGGCAGCAGTCTCTTCCTGTTTAGGTCAAGGCCGTAATAGGTGAGCTCCTGGGCGATGAGAATGAGTTCCTTAACTCCCTGGGCGGCGAGTTGCCTGGCCTGATGCAGCAATTGCTCTTCCGGAACGGAAATGTGTTTGCCCCGCATCAGCGGGATCGCACAAAAACTGCAGGTGCGGTTGCATCCTTCCGATATTTTGAGAAAAGCATAATGCCCGGGAGTGCTGATCTGCCGCTCTCCCAGAAGTTCAGCCCGGTAATTTGCATTCAAGCGACGGAGCAATGCCGGCATCTCCAACGTACCGAAATAGGCATCGACTTCGGGGATGTCCACCTCCAGCTGGTCTTTGTAGCGCTGCGAAAGGCATCCACTGACATATAGCTGCTCGATATGTCCCCGGCTCTTGAGTTTGGCGAATTCGAGGATCGTCTGGATGGATTCCTCTTTTGCGCGTTCTATAAATCCACACGTATTGATGATGACGGTAGGGGCGCTGTAATCCGTGGGGTTATGTTCAACGTCAAAATCGCTGTGTATGAGCTGTGTAATCAGGTTTTCAGAATCGACCCAGTTTTTGGAGCACCCCAAGGTTACAACTTGTATCTGCTTGTCTTTGTGGGATTTAGTTCGCAAAATTTTGTTTTGGCAAAGATAACAAAGTGCAATGTGGAATGTTGTTATAGCATGCGTTTTGCCACCGGGTACTTTCTATTAGTCCTTCTGAGCTCTAATTCAGCTTTGGGTCAATATGCTTTTGTCCTTCGTGCAGGGACGCGTTTTGTCGAAAACGCCAACATGAAACCGGCCCTTACTTCATTTGGCGATTTGGCAGCTGGTGGCTCCTATGGTATTGCAATCGGAAACCGCCGGATTGAAGGTCATCCCACCCTACTCGCGTATGCCCGTAAAGGAAGCTTCAGTCCTGAAGCCGGAAGTTTTGACGCATGGGGCTTGTGGATGCAATTTCCACTGTCGGTCTACCCTCTCGACTTTGACAACAGTTGTAACTGCCCAACCTTCAACAAGCAGGGCGAGCGCTTTCGGAAAGGTTTCTTCATTTATCTGGCCCCGGGGATTCGCAAGTCCTGGCAGCGCTATGAAGGGAACGGTGACCCCTTTCGGAAAGCACCCGTTTCCTACGATGGCGAGCTGGGCCTCGGCTTCGACCTTGGGCTAAACCGGAAATCTACACTGCGGATGGCCGTTGGTGTTGCTGCACATTTTGGAGAATATCTGAGTCTTGATCTGCAAGAAGAGAGGTTTGCCAGGACATCAGGGACCTTCACTACCGTGGGTGCGTCTGTCCGTTATCTATACTATCCGGCAAAAAGGCGTTAATCTGCTCAGCGACTCGCAAACAAGGCATGCCAAACGACGATGCCGGCTGCCACGCTGACGTTGATGCTATGTTTTACTCCGGATTGGGGAATCTCCAGGCAGGTATCCATACAATTTAGGATTTCCTGGCTGATTCCGTATACTTCATGCCCGAATACAAATGCATATTTAGCATCCTTTTGGGGTATGAAGTGGTCTAGTGCAACGCTTTCTGCGGTTTGCTCAATCCCGATCAGGCTGTAGCCCCTGTCCTTGAGTTGCGACAAAGCTTCGCTCATTTTTTCTGTCTGTATCCACGGTACGTGCTGGTGCGCACCCAGCGAGGTTTTAAGAATTTCCGGGTGTGGTGGCGATGCGCATTGGGGTCCAAGCAATACAGACTCCAGACTGAACGCATCAGCGATGCGAAAAAGGGACCCAATGTTGTGTCCGGAACGGATGTTGTCGGCACACAATACTATAGGATGCTTTTCACTGCGGGCAAAAGCATCAGGAGTCAGCCGGCTGAGTTCGGAAGGCTGTTTTTTACGAAACTTCAGGCTTTCGCTTTTTTCGCCTTTCTCTGTATGCATGCTCTGATAAAGGCATTGAATAGTGGATGTGGCACTTCAACCGTGCTTTTAAGCTCAGGGTGAAACTGAACGCCCACGAACCAAGGATGACCTTTTAATTCAATGATTTCAACGAGATCCTGCTCAGGGTTGATCCCAACAGGCATCAAACCATTGGATTGTGCCAGTTCCCGGTATTTATTGTTGAATTCGAAACGGTGGCGGTGCCGCTCGGAAATTTTCTCTGCTTTATAACATTTGCGTGCTATGGATTTCTCTGCAAGCACACAAGTATATGCACCGAGGCGCATGGTTCCACCCTTGTTCTCAATGGATTTCTGGCTCTCCATTTTGTCAATGACCGGATCAGGCGTTTGGGGGTTGACCTCCGTCGAGGCGGCGTCTTTCAACCCTACCACGTTGCGAAAGAATTCGACTACTGCACATTGCATCCCCAAACAAATTCCGAAAAATGGTATTTGTTGCACGCGGGCATAGCAGATAGCACGTATCTTACCTTCAATGCCGCGCTCTCCAAATCCGGGAGCAACGAGAATGCCATCCAGATCGCGGATGGCTTTGGCCGCGTCATCTGCACATTCCAAATCTTCGGCATGGATTGGGTGAATTTCCACTTTGCATTCGTTGTGCGCACCAGAGTGCACAAAAGCCTCGTGTATGGATTTATAGGCGTCTGGCAATTCGTTGTACTTGCCGATGAGCCCCACCTGAACGGCCTCGCTGGGGTTTTTCAACTGCCCCAGAAATTTTTTCCAGGACCTCAGATCCGGATCTGACTTGATTGGCAATTGAAGCTTCTCTAAAACCCTGAGGTCGAGCTTTTCTTTGAGCATCAGCAGGGGCACATCGTAGATAGTATCCGCGTCAATTGATTCGATGACGTTTTCGAACTGGAGGTTACAAAACAGCGCCAGTTTCGCTCGGATCTCATCTGATAGGTGCCGTTCTGTCCGGCAAACAAGTATATCAGGCTGAATACCCGCCTCCAACAATTCCTTTACGGAATGCTGGCTGGGTTTGGTCTTGAGTTCCTTTGCGGCTGCGAGGTATGGGACCAGAGTAAGGTGAACGGTAACAACGTTGGATGGGCCGGCATCCATTCTGAATTGGCGCAATGCCTCCAGGTATGGCAGGGATTCAATGTCGCCTACGGTTCCACCCAGTTCGGTGATCACCATCTGGTAGCCCTGATTCCCCAACAAGGAAATGCGCCGCTTGATCTCATCCGTAATGTGGGGAATGACCTGAACGGTTTTACCTAAATAGGCGCCGGCACGCTCTTTGTCGATCACCGTTTGGTATATCCTTCCGGTGGTAATGTTATTTGCCCGAGAGGTCGGCTTGTTCAGAAAGCGTTCATAATGTCCAAGGTCAAGGTCGGTTTCCGCTCCATCGTCGGTTACATAGCATTCGCCATGTTCATAGGGATTTAATGTGCCCGGATCAATGTTGATGTAAGGGTCGAATTTCTGGATGGTTACGTTGAATCCGCGTGCCTGAAGCAGCTTGGCAAGAGAGGCCGAAATGATTCCCTTTCCAAGGGATGAAGTCACCCCTCCCGTAACAAATATGTATTTTGCAGCCATACTCAGGACTTGTTTGCGTTACGGGACATAAAGGTATGAAGAATTTTGATAGCATGAAGACTCCTGACCTATTGTTGGATAGCGCATACATTTACCCACTCAAGTCCGGACCTCCGTTACAAGTATTTGATTTACAATTTGATCATGCATGCTTGCGGTATGACCGGCAGTGGATGCTCGTTGGGCCGGAAGGAAAATTTGTTTCCCAACGGCTGCAGCCCAAACTCAACCAATTGAAGCTTAGGGACCAGGGCGATCATTTCCTGTTTTTTTACGACCAGGACTCCCTGGCTATACCCAAGACATTCCTTTCGCCGGCAATCCAGGAAAGCCTGGTGGTAAACCTCTGGCAATCCAATTTCCCGGTGTCAATTGGTCCTCTGGAGTATTCCCTATGGTTTTCTGAATTTTTAGGGGAAGGGGTCTCATTTGTCATGAGGCCTTTACGACCACAGGATGAACGCTTGAAACAAGAAAACAAAAGGATCGTCCTGGGATTTCAGGATAGTTGTCCAGTGCACATCGCAAACCTGGATTCAGTAGATTGGCTTGAGGTTGCCACCGGAAAAGCTTTCCATCCCCTTCAATTCAGGGCCAACCTGTACGTTCGTACAGGTGGACCTTTAATGGAAGACAATTTGGAAGAATTTTACATTGGAAACCAGCCTTATAGAAAAATCAAAGATTGTTCGCGTTGTTCTATGGTTAATTTGGCTCCCGGAAATACAGTCGCGGACACCTCCTTTCTGGAGGGGCTTTCAAAATTTCGAACCCTAAGCGGTTCGGTCCGGTTTGGCATATATGCCTTCCCGCTTTCCTAAATTTTTACCAGCTTTTTGTTGAATCGGTGGCCGTTGTCGAACCGGACGGAAAGCAGGTAGCTCCCGGCTGCAAGTTCCCGGGATTCAAATACATGCGTCTTTTCGCGAATTGGACAATCGTAGATGGAGTTGCCCAGGAAATCGAATAATTCCAGGTGTGTTGGTTGATAACCGGAATTGCGGCAGTCAATGTAAATGTTAGCATCAAATGGATTTGGATGCACTTCCACACTATAATTGACGCCCGGATCATCAGTTGCCGATGGTTCTGCGGAAATACGCAGGTTGTCTATGTGAATGAAATCCTTGGTCAGGTCAATCTGGCCACTCAAGCTGTCTACAACCCCTTCGAGTACGATGTTCTCAACGAGAATGGTGACAGGGCCGTTCTCCAGTGGAATTTCCTCCTGGAATTTTCCGGGAATTGGCGTTAAACTTCCTTGTTGAATATAGAATGGGCCACCAGTTGTCTTTCCGTCTTTATCGGAAAAAAGGACGCGGGTTACGGCTGCCTGGGAAATATCGGTCAGCAGAGTGTCGTATCCCGGATTGCCGACTTTTTGCAGGAAATCAAAAGAAAAATATGCCTTTTGTATGCCGTCTGTTGACAGGCAATTGTACAACTGCGACGTAAACTTCGGGTTGGCGTAAAAATAGGTGGCCAGATCGGCTGAATTGATAAATGCGGTTGACCCATTGGAGTTGAAAAGCTTGCCGCCACTAACCAATACACCGGAAGATTGAGTCGGCCTGTCATCTATAGCCCAGTGAATCGAGGAATCTGCATAAACAGCCAAGTGAGAAGTATCAAACTCAAAATTGTCAAAAGGTTCCAGATACCCCAGACTAACGTTGTCAGTAAAAATGACCTGGAAAGAAGTGCTGTTGTTTGCTGTATTGGTATCCTTGGCGTACGAAAGAATGGCCTGAATGGTTCCAACGCCCCGAAAGTCTCTGGCTACCGGAAAATAGTCCGAACGATAACTGGCTCCTGGATAGATGGTGCGGTTTACAATCAGGCTTTGCTCAGTATTTTGCTGACCGTAGACCATTAACAATTTTAGTTCAGTGCCCACCTCAACCGGATCGCATCCCAGGTAGGTCGATACAACCTGCGCTGTTGTTTGAGTTCCCTCGCAGGGCGACCGCCTGATGTTGAGAGAGTTCACCCTGAAATCGTGTTCGGCGTTGTTGCTCTTGGAGATGAGGAGAGGCAAGCGATTGTTTGTAGTGTCTGCGTCGGCGTCCATGTCTACTGAGACCTGGATCACCGTATTGGTGCGATCCACGTAGGCTTGCTTGTTGAAAGAATAGATGAGAGACTGGCCAGGGTGCAGGTCTTCTGTGAGCGTATACACTTCAATTATGGGATTTCTTCTTGGAACCTCGATCCTAAAAGTGAGCGCGGCTCCTGAAATTACAGGTTTGTCACAACTAAGATTTACAACGCGGACCTCAACAGGAAACTGGGCTTCCTTACAAACGAGCTGTGGGATTTTTTCATTGACGAGCATGATATCCGGATCTGAATGCCTTGCACCCATTCCAACAGCAACCCATGCCTCTACGATGTTGGCGTATTCAGCCGAACATTTGCCATACCGCTGTTCAGCGATTTGCAAAGTGGCCTCGCGCATGTCATAATATTTTGACGTTTTGCCCAGGTAGCCCGACATGGCTTCATAAACAATGCTTACGGCCTCGCGTATTCCGATTTTCTTAACGTCAAAAGCAATGTTTTTCTCGTTTACTCCTTTACCACCTTCTGAAAGCAGGTAAAACCAGTAATTGATCACACCACTGTTGGTGTGCACACCACCATTATCCGAGGCGTTGGTAATCCACCTGGATCCTTTGTAGTTTTTCGGGTTCTTAAACCGAAGGGGATCAGACATGCTCCGGAAAGCAGTATCGGGGAGTACGAAAAATCTTTGCCCCAATAGCCAGTTAAACTGAGCAGAATCGTATTCGAATTCAACGGCTTTGCCTATGATGTCTGAGAAGCCCTCGTTTAATGCTCCGGATTCATAGAGGTATTCCAGACCGCAGGTATGTTGTGTCAGCCCGTGCGTGATCTCATGGGCAACCACGTCGAGAGACGTCAGAGGTTTTGTGTTTACGGAGTCGCCGATCCCGAAATTCGTAGCAGCGCCATCCCAGAAGGCATTTACATAAAAAGTAGTGTCTATGATCCGGTTGAGCAACTTGCCGTCATTGCCGTCAACTCCATTTCGGCCGAACTGTGACTTGTAATAATCGAGAGTGCTTTGTGCTCCGAAATGAACGTCGAGCGCACTCTTGCTTTGGGCGAAGCTGCCGGATTCCCAGAAATTGTCTTCATCGAAATACTTCTTGCCGGTAGCAGATATGGTTTCGATCCCTTTCCCTCGCGTGGCATCATTTAATTCGAAACCCGAAGCTGAGGAAGCAGTCGATAAGGTACGCTGCCCGTGGTAAAGTGTTTCTCCGATTCCGTCGGATCCGAAACAACTCATGAGCAAATCGTGGCTCAGCAGCACCCCGCCATCGCGTGCATCGATGTAATACCTGCGCTTTGCAAGAGGATGTGTGCTGTAGATGTCGACCTGGAATGCGAGATGATACTGACCACTTTGCTCCGGGTAAGCGGCATCGAGTATGACCAGGCGTGCAGCCGGGGGCTGTTCCGTATGGAGTTGTAGTTGTTCTACACCTGATGAATGGCTGACCATCGCAGCGCGGATCGCATCATCGGCTGACATGAATGTGGTGACATCCAATCGTATTGCATAGGATAGATTCCCATTCGCAGATACTACCCGATGATCGCGCACATGGATCATCCATTCGCTGCCAACGACTTCAATCCCCTTGTATTGATGCTGATATTTTAAATGTTCCAGCCCGCTGCTAAACGAAGAATTCGCAACGAGCTGAAGGGCGTTGTCTGAAGGCTCTGCAAAAGCATTGCGCTGAGCAGTCAAAAATGCATCAGCAGCGGGGAGCTGCTTCGACAAATCTTGCCAAATATAGGTCGATGGACGTATATGGGACTCAAAGTTACTTGGGCGGTAGACTTGGGAGGAAGAGGTTTGTATTAAAGTAATAAGACAAACATGGATGAATAAATTGCGCATTTGCGTTTAGGTTTTAATAAAGCGCAATATAGTATAAAATTCATTTTTAGTAATTCTGACCAGGTATAGCCCCTGTTGAAGTGAACCGGTGTCGAATACGCGTACGGTGCCATTTCTATGATGTTCCAGGTGATTGGGGAGGGAAAGCGTTCTACCCAGATGGTCGAGCAGATTTATGGAACATTTTTCCCCAAGCGCTTCAGGCAGGTAGAGGTTTAGCGCTAACCCCGCCGGATTGGGGTAAAGAAATGCTTTGGAATGAGCTATGGCGCCTTCGTTGACAACGGGTACGCAGTCGATCGTTCCGGAATCTTGCAGTGTACAGCCGAAGCTGTCTGCCATCGTGACGAGAAAGCCTTCCCCGTGCTTGAGGGTGTCACCGTCCTGATGGCCGGACACTACGATGCCACCGGCAAAGCTGCTTGCGTCTATGCTTAGGATGGCAAGGCCGGTGCGGTTGCCCGCCGTATCGGTCACGCAGGTATAGTCAACCAAAAGTTCCGGCCTTGCAAAGGCGCATGAATCAAAATGGCAGTTGATGATGCCACTGATCGACGTAGAACAACCTGCATCGTCGGTTACGTTTACTGAATATGCAGCTCCCTGCTCCAACAGATCACCGCTGCGATTGCCCTGAATGCTATAATTCCCCAAGTTACCCGTAATATCTACCTCCAGTCGTGCCCTGAGTAACGTGTCGATGCATTCGTATTGAGCCGTAATACTCAGTTTGGACTGGCTGCAATCGAATGGGGGGCAGTCAATTTGGCCTTCTTCAACAACGTAGCAGGAATCGGAATCGATGATCACGGCCTGATAGTGGTCACCGTGGCTTAGCACGGTGCTGTCTGCTGTTCCGTAATAAAAATAAGCTCCGCTGCCACCCGTTCCACGAATGCGGAGAAGGACCTCCCCTGTTGCCCGGCCAATGGAGTCCATAAGACATTCCCGTTCAATCTGAAGCCCAAGGTCGCTTTTGGCACAACGGGAAGGGGGAGTACATGAAATGCGCCTGCTTTGAAAGTCGCGGCAGCCTGAGGCATCCTCAACAAAGGCAAGAATTTCTGTTCCGGGCAGAAAGATCTCTTCCGGTGCAGGGCCTGTATAAACGACGGGAGCCTTTCCACCGCTTACACTATAACTGATCCTGCCCAGGATGCCGTGGAGGCATTCTTCTTCGATTTCGAGCGACAATGCCTCGAACGCAGGCGCAAGACTCAACGCGTCAACGCGAAGGCAAATTTCCGCTTCAGCCGCATGAATGGGTCTGGTGAGGTTGGCTATCTGCAGGTAATATTTAGCTCCGGCGGTCAGATTTCGAAAAACCAGGGGGCCCTGGCATGGGTCAGGAGATGGGCCGCAGCTTATTTCTGCGAGCGACGCGCAACTTCCCCCGTACAAGCCGTATTGGTACAAAAATCCACTCTCTATGGATACGGCCACTTCCCGTTCCTGGGGTGCAATAAAACTGTACCAGATGTCTGGAGCAGCGTAAACCATGCACTTGCTTTTGATCGTTCCCGCTCTTGCATTGAGATTGCTCGTCCTCGTGCATTCACGCCCCAGTTCGAGAGAAATCGCCTGCATACAATCGTCATTCGTTGGCGTTTGATCGCTTCGCTCAAGAATTTCAATGCAGAGATTGCCTTCGAGGGAAGCAAAATACCCCGTCACCTGCAGGTAGTATGTTGCATTCGGCGTTGGGTTTTGCAACACGATTCGTCCGCCCAGATCTTCGCACTTTACTTCATTCAGGTTGGTGCAATTGCCCGTGTAAACCGTTAGGACATCTGCAAAATTTGCATTTGAAACGATTTCGAGATGCTTGTTGTTCGTTGGTGTAAAACTAAACCAAATGTCAGCACGCGACCAGGAGTTCAAACTGGGTATTGGCTGGTCAAAATGGGCCAGCAAATTGCTCCCCTCGACACAAGCCGTGTTGATGGTGAGGACCTTGCTGTTCATGCATCCGTCGTTTACCGGATATTCGGGTGCGCGCTTCTCTATAGCAATGCAAAGTCCCTGCTGGTCATCGCGACCGTAATATTCGATTTGTTTTGCGATGCGTAAATAATAGGTCTTGCCCGATGTAACGTTGACATACGAACGTTCACCTTCAAAGCCGAATTCATCCCGGTTGTCGCAAAGGATTTCTGCAAGATTTGCACAACTGCCTTCGAATACAGTCAGTGCATCGTTGTATTGCGCATTGGTGATCACCGCGATTTGTCCGTCAAAATCGCTCTCGTACTTGTACCAGATGCCCTGAATGTATTTTCCGGGACATTGAACAGACGGTCCGGTAAGCAATGCTCCCAGAGCAGAACCGGAGGTGCAGGCTTCACCAGCAAGGAGCAACACAGCCTCTGAACAATCATCGTTGTCAGCTCCTGAAAGAGCCTTCCCATTGGGCTGGGCGACAGAGTGCGCAGCAATACAGGATATGCTAAAACCGATGAAAAGTTGAATTAGGTTTTTCATAGGACGGATTTAGAAAATGTTAATGCGGCGAATGAAGGTTTTTCCGGCGCTTTCGAGCTGATACAGATATTCGCCCGGATGGATTTTCCATTTCTGAGGATCAAAAGGTATGGTATAAGAACCTTTGGTAGTGTAGGCATCGTGGAGGGTTGCCAGCAGCCTGCCATCCAGGGTCTTTATGAATAACCGCACCTGGTTTGATCCCAGTTGAGTGAACTTGATATCGACCATTTTGTCGTTTGAGGGATTGGGCTCGTGGCCAACGAGGATGGTGTGGTAATTTGATCCCGATGGGGTTCCCAGGCAGGGATTATCGAATAATGGCAAACGACTGTAAGGCTTCCCAAGGCAGTAGTCGACGAGTTCACTTTCCATGCAAAGCCACTGTTCCATTACGCTGGCATACATGGTCCGGAAATCGATCGAAGCCTGCTGCTCGAAATAAACGCGGGTACTTCCACCCCTTAATCCCGGATCGTCCAGGTTGATTGGAGTTCCGTAAAAGCCGCCTTTAACTCCGGGACCAAACAGCATCATAGGAGACATATTGCCGTGGTCTGTTCCTGCAGACCCGTTTTCCCGGATGGTGCGGCCAAATTCTGAGAACGTCATGATGCTGACTCCCTGGTCAAATCCATCGGCTTTAAGGTCATTGAAAAAAGCAGAGACACTCTCGGCGATGTTCATTAGCAACCTGTTGTGCGCACTTTTCTGGTTGGCATGGTTATCGAATCCGTCGATGTAAACCATAAAGACTTTTGTGCCAAGTCGGCCTTTGATCAGCCGTGCAACAATTTTGAGCTGATCGGCAAGGCGGGATACGGTGTTTGTGGGATAGGTGGCTTTTGAACTTGCAGCATTATAAGCCTGGGTGACCGACTGGCTATACCGAAGGGAATTATTGGTGAGCTGGCGCAAAAACTCGACCTCTTCGTCCCGCGGGCAGTCCCCGAGGTCGTCGGTCGGGTATAATTTACCATATTGCGCGAGGCGGTAAAATTCATTTGGGTCGTTGAAAACGAGTTCGAATTGCTGATTATCGGGTGACTTAAAAACGAGATCCGCATTGTACCCAATGCGCAATGCAGGAGGCACGGTTGGCGGGGTCTCATTGAATGCAGGAAAATCCTGGTTCAGGTAACGGCCCATATAACCGGAGTTGATGCGCGGATCAAACCCGTTGTCTGCAGCACTTGCCCAGTTGTCGATGCTGGAAAAATGTGAGAAATCCTGTTTGGGATATCCCACATTGTGGAGTATGGCCATATTGCCTTCATTCCACAACGGCATCAACGAGGACATTACCGAGGGCATCGCAAAATCAGTAGACCCGAATCCTGCCAGCAAGGTATTGTCGGTGTAGTCTGTGCCGAATTTATGGCTGATGGTGGGTCGGTAGCTGAGGTACGCGGAATTGCCTGCAGATTCAGAATGCGGGAAAATCATGTTCAAGCCGTCATTCCCACCGAACATCTTCAGCAGGACAAGGATGTTGTTGCCAGGGCTGAAAGCCGCCGGAAGGCTTGTGGGAAAAAGCGAATTGACAGGCATGCCGTTGAGCAGCATAGTACCCAGACCGGCAAATCCGCCGGTGAGGAGAAAATGCCGCCTGCTCCACATCAGGTGATCTGCCTGGTGCGCTGCACTCAACTCCTCTTTTAGCATCCCTTTGGTCTTATTATACGTGCGCATGGTAGCTTGTTTAGACGGTTACAATAATTGAAATTCTGGCAGCGTGATCAGGTAATTCATCAGGTTGATGAACTGACTGGGGACGGTCGTGTAGTTCAGTGTCCAGGTGCCGTTTTGGTAATAATTTTCAGGAACGAGTGCCTTGAAAACTCCAACCGCGGTCTGGATGTATTCTTCGGGTATGTCAACCGCAAGGAAATAGGTAACCACCGCTCTGACAATGGCGTCGGGATCCTGGCTGTTCTGACTGATGGTCTTCAGGAATTCGCGAAATTTCTCTTTGGTGCGGTCGTATTGCAGGTAATAGGTAAAATGATCCCTGTTGTATTTCCAGCGATTTACCAGGGTAAATTCGTTCAACCAGGTCCGGTACCCGGGCCATCCCGCCACATTTACCGGGTTGAACAACCGCTGGCCCAGATTGGTATTCGAACTATAAATGTTGCTGAGGGTATCCCGGTTTAAGGTGTTTGGGAAATTCGTAGGATCCAAAACGTCCGCTTTGAAACTGTTGCTTAGCCACTTGTACCGGTAATAATCCTTTCCCTCTTCCATATCGAGGTTGCGCAAATAAGACAACTGGTTTTCTATGTGGCTTTTAATGCCCAATCCAATGGTAGCGTCGTCAAAAAAATGCTCACTCTTGAACAGGGTCTTCAGAACGGTGCTGATGTTGAAATTGCTGTTGATGAACACCGTTGCCAGGCCATCAATAATGTCATCTGGCGGGTTTTGGTAAACGTAATATTTGTAGAGCTTGCGGCAGATAAAACGCGCGACTTCGTTCTTCTTGATTTTAAAGATCAGCTCGTCGTGCAGCAACTCGTATTCTGTGCGCGCCTTTTGTATGGCCTCGGCATCCGTTGGGGGGATCTTGCCACCATTGTTGCCAATGGCCTGCCCAAATATGAATTTGCCTTTCCAGTCGTGGTTATTCCGGTTGAAGTAAAACTCGTCGACTTTCGTGGGAGCAATGTAATACTTGCCGCTGCCTGCCGGAGACTCGTAATACCGTATGTACCAACCCGTAAGCAAACGCGCAGTTTCAGCGATATCCTGCTGGGTGTAATTGCCCACCCCCATTGTAAAGAGCTCGAGCAACTCGCGGGCATAGTTCTCGTTGGGGGCAGTACGGGTGTTGTATCGGCCATCGAGGTAGATCAACATGGAAGGGGTCAATCCAATGGCTTTTACGAAATCCCTAAAGTCGCCCAGGGCATGCTTGTGAAGCAGGTAATAATACTGGAATACCCAGCTTGGCCGGTTACCGGCTTCATCGGCGCCGGTGACAAAATGGTTTGACCAAAATAGCACCAGTTTGTGCCTGAGCCCCTCGCTGATCATTCCGCTAAACCACATGTGTACAAGCTCGAGGTACTTGTAATAAGCGTTGGTGTCTTCTGCTATGCTCTGCTCTTTCCACGCATAGGTGTAATCAATGGTCTTGACCCCGGTTTTCTTTTCTCCGGGCAAGGGATGTGCTGCCGCGGTAGTAAACAGGTAGTCAATGAGTACAGAGGGCGAATTGGAACGGGCAAGGTTAATCAGGGTCAGAGGAGCACCATTGCTCAGCTTGTTGAACAGGTGATGTATGCGCTTGTCATTCCAGGGCTTGGACGGACTGGGAACGTATTCCTGCAAACCGCCCGTCAGGCATTTGATGTTGGGCATAAAATCTGTATTTTAGCTTGGTAAAATTACTTATTTTAAGTTTCCAACAAAAAAAAACTCCGGTCGACCTTGACCGGAGTTTTTTAGTTTGCAATCTGTTAAATTTCAGACCCTTAGCTCTTGTTTACTTCTTCAAATTCGACATCGGTAACTTTTTCATCGTTGCCATTCTGGTTGGGAGTACCCTGGCCAGACTGGTCCGCCTGTGCCTGGTACATGTCCTGACTTGCTACCTGCCATGCCTGGTTGAGCAGCTCGGTCTGCCTGTCCATTTCTCCCAAATCCTGGGATTTGTGTGCCTCCTTAAGGCCATTCAATGCCGTTTCTATAGCCGTTTTCTTTTCGGTGGGCAACTTGTCACCAAACTCTGAAAGCTGTTTTTCGGTCTGGAAGATCATCGAATCTGCCTGGTTGATCTTATCCATGCGTTCCCGCTCCTTTTTGTCGGCCTCTGCATTCATGGCCGCCTCTGCTTTCATGCGCTCTACCTCATCCTTGCTGAGTCCGGTCGATGCTTCTATGCGAATGTTTTGTTTTTTACCCGTCCCCTTATCCTGGGCACTTACATTTAGAATTCCGTTGGCATCAATGTCAAAACTGACTTCTATTTGAGGGGTGCCGCGTTGAGCAGGAGGTATGCCGTCGAGGATAAATCGCCCAACAGATCGGTTGTCCTTGGCCATCGGGCGCTCTCCTTGAAGGATGTGGATTTCTACAGAAGGCTGGTTGTCTGCTGCAGTGGAATACACTTTTGATTTTTTTGCCGGGATGGTCGTATTGGCTTCAATGACCACGTCGTAAACGCCTCCCATGGTCTCAATGCCCAAGGAGAGCGGGGTGACATCCAACAACAACACATCTTTGATTTCGCCGGTGAGGACCCCTCCCTGGATGGCTGCTCCAATGGCTACCACTTCATCGGGGTTGACTCCTTTGCTGGGCTTTTTGCCAAAGAAGTCCTCAACAACCTGCTGGATGCGAGGAATCCTCGTGGATCCACCCACCAAGATGATCTCGTCAATGGCACTTTTGCTGATGCCAGCGTCGCGGACGGCATCTTCGCACGGCTTGAGGGTCCTGGCAATGAGCTCGTCGGACAGTTGCTCAAACTTGGACCGGGTAATTTTAAGCACCAGGTGCTTCGGAACTCCGTCAACCGCAGTGACATAAGGTAAGTTGACCTCGGTTTCGGTGGAACTCGATAGCTCAATTTTGGCTTTTTCTGCTGCTTCCTTAAGCCGCTGCAACGCCATGGGATCTTTTCTCAAATCGATGTTTTCCTGTGCTTTGAAACTCTCCGCCAGGTGGTCAATCAGCACCTGATCAAAGTCGTCTCCACCGAGATGGGTATCACCATTGGTAGACTTTACTTCAAATACGCCCTCGCCGAGTTCGAGGATGGAAACGTCAAATGTCCCCCCGCCAAGGTCGTAGACCGCTATGGTCATGTCCTTGCTCTTTTTGTCGAGCCCGTAGGCCAGTGCGGCTGCCGTAGGTTCGTTGATGATGCGCTTAACCGTTAAGCCGGCGATCTCGCCAGCCTCTTTCGTCGCCTGGCGCTGTGAGTCGTTAAAGTAGGCAGGCACTGTGATTACAGCCTCTGTCACCTCATGCCCGAGAAAATCTTCTGCGGTCTTTTTCATCTTTTGAAGTACAATGGCCGATAATTCCTGAGGTGTATATTGTCTGCCGTCGATATTGACCCTGACCGTGTTGTTGTCGCCTTTCTCCACTTTATAAGCCATCCGCGACGCCTCCTTTGTTGATTCGTCGTAACGACCGCCCATAAATCGCTTGATGGATGAAATGGTCCTCTTTGGATTGGTAATGGCCTGGCGCTTGGCTGGGTCACCAACTTTGCGTTCACCATTATCCAAAAAAGCAACGACCGATGGAGTGGTTCTCCGTCCCTCGTCATTCGCTATGACAACGGGCTCATTCCCTTCCATAACAGCCACGCATGAGTTTGTCGTTCCAAGGTCTATCCCAATGATTTTTCCCATCATATTTTTTTAAATCTGTTCGTCAATCTGTATGCCACATGGCGAAATCAACATTTCTGTCAGGCAGGAGGGGCTTGGTAAGCATAACTATGGCAGAGTTAGGAAAGAAATCTGCCATTTAGGCAGCTTTTACTTAAAATTGAGGTCCCTTGTCAGGGGGTGCGCCTGAATTGAATCCAGGGTTGGCGGCTCGGGATTGATGGATTTGACAACCGTAAATTTAGAGCTGAAGATGCCAAATCCATGAGAAAGGTTGGTGTAGCGTGGAATCTCCTGAGAAGCGGTAATTCCGGTATTGGCGTTGAGCACATCAAAATATTCCTTAAGTTCTGGGCCTCCTCCCGTAAGGACAAATTCGAGTTTTTGCAAATAGCGTTCTATCCCGGTAGCAGGCTGGAGCTGGTCGTGCAATACATTGTAAAGACTCGAACCAAAGACCTTTGTGCTGGTGAAGAGCTCACCGCTGCCTTCTCGCCCCGGTAGATTTTTTGCGATGGACATATCCAGCACTTTAAAAGTGGAGGTGTTTGAAACCAGATCGACTTCTTCCACGTAAACGAGCGCCTTCAAATCAAAAACCCGCGCATTAGATCGGTGCTTCCATTGGAAATCAAAGCTGTTTACGGTAAAAAACTTGAGTTGACGGGTGAGGTCGTCCGGAAAACTGAACCGGAGGTCGCTCACGACGGCAATGTCGGCCGTGACCAACCCAGGAAGGCTGGGGGCATCTACTCTCAGCTGGAGGCTGTCACCCCCATTCAGCTTTACGAGAGTTGAGGGAATTTTATAAAGGTAATTGGGAGACTGTGCAAATGGCCCCGCCTTGCGCGAATACCCTTCGAGGTTGCCATCAACCTTCAGGAGGGTAAATTCCAATTTTTGGCTTTTGTTATAAAGGCGAACGTCTGCTTGTGGATAGTAGAGCGAATCGGGATTTTGCGCAATGGTGGAGGCTGCAATGTCTTCACTCACGAAGGCCTTTTCAACGCGAATGTAATAGGCGCTGTCAGTACGGTCAAGCAAACCGTACACCACCGGAATGGGCTTCGCAGGTTCAGTTAGCTGGAAATCCTCCGTACAGGTGGTGAATATACTGGCCGCAAGCGCCAACAATACAGGCATCCAGAGTCCTTTCATGAGGCAAAGATAGTGATGTTGTGAGCGAATTGTCCAACGGGGACTCCGTTAAAAGATGTAAAGCCCTCAACCAGTTGATTTTAAATTCGCATACCTTTGGGGCATGTCCGTCCATAAAAACATCCGGCGAGTAACCACCAACACGCTTCATGAAATGAAACGCAACGGGGTCAGGATTGCCATGCTTACGGCTTACGATTACTCTATGGCGCGCCTGTTGGACCGTTCGGAAATCGACATTCTGCTCGTTGGCGATTCGGCATCAAACGTTATGGCTGGACACGAGACGACCTTGCCCATTACCCTGGATCAGATGATTTACCACGCGCAGTCAGTCGTGCGAGCCGTCGAACGGGCCCTCGTTGTGGTTGACATGCCTTTTGGATCTTACCAGGGGAACAGCCGCCTGGCCCTTGAGTCGGCCATTCGCATCATGAAGGAAAGTGGGGCACACGCCGTAAAACTTGAGGGAGGTGAAGAAATCCAGGAGTCGATAAAACGAATCCTAACAGCCGGGATTCCCGTAATGGGACACCTCGGTCTCACGCCCCAATCCATTTACAAGTTTGGCACCTACGTGGTACGGGCCAAGGAAGACGCCGAGGCAGATAAATTAAAACAGGATGCTCTCTTGCTACAGGAATCCGGCTGCTTCGCTTTGGTTTTGGAAAAAATTCCTGCATCGCTGGCAGAGGAAGTTAGCCGATCCCTGGCGATCCCGACCATAGGCATCGGGGCCGGTGCCGGTACCGATGGCCAGGTCCTCGTCAGCCACGATATGCTTGGCATCAACCATGAGTTCCACCCCCGTTTTCTTAGGAGGTATGCCAATCTTCATGAAATCATCGACTCGGCTGTTAAGCAGTATATCGTCGATGTGAAATCGGGAAATTTCCCAAGTTCCAACGAGCAGTATTGATGGTATTGAGAAAGGCCTTACGCCTGTTTTTGTTTCTGCTGGCGTTTTGTGCGGCAGCCCTGCTTTTTCTTACCTATTACGCTGCGTTTAAACCGAATGTCCGATCCGGAGCGGAATTCTTTGAGCTATTCCTCACCGCCAAAGAAGGCTCCAACCGTCTTCCCACCGCCATGGACACTTTGTTAAAGGATCCTTGCTCTTTTGACAGATTGCGTCGCATAATGGGCGTCAAATCCTGGAAACCTGGGCATTACCTTTTGAGAAAAGGAATGAGCAACCTGGCCATACTCAACAAAATTCGACGGGGCCACCAGGACCCAGTCAAGCTCACCTTCAACAACGTCAGAGATGTTTATCAACTGAGCGGAGTGTTTGGCAGGCAATTGATGGTTGATTCTACGGAATGGGTGCGAGCATTCGCCGACAGTGCTTTCTTACAGACCAAGGGAATTGAACCACAAAAGCTGCTCTGTAGTTTTATTCCAAATACCTACCAGGTATATTGGACCATCTCTGGTGAAAACTTGCTTGCAAGAATGCGCGAAGAAGCCCGTTCATTTTGGGAGGGCGGAATCCGCAAGGTACTTGCAGATTCTCTCGGCTTGAAGCCGGAGGAGGTTTACATACTGGCTTCCATTGTTGAAAAGGAAACGCGGGTAGAGGACGAAAAGGGGCTAATTGCCAGGGTCTATCTGAATCGCCTGCAGCAGGGCATCAAACTCCAGGCTGACCCAACGGTGGTATTTGCCTTGGGTTCGACAGAAATCATGCGCGTGCTGAACGAACACCTGCGTGTTGAATCACCATACAATACCTACTTGTACGACGGACTTCCACCCGGGCCCATTTATATGCCCTCCATTTCCACCATAGATTCTGTCTTGCGCTGCCCTACTCACTCCTATCTGTTTTTTTGTGCAAAGCCGGGTTATGAAGGCAGACATGCCTTTGCAGAAACGCTGAGGGGCCATGCACAAAATGCATCGCAGTACAGAAAATGGCTTGATAAAGAACGAATTCGCTGAAATTCAAGAGGCCCTGTTCAGCTTGGTGATCCCTTACACCTTCCCCTGCAGGCAATAGCACCTTCCATCCGGTGCAGCAACCCCCAATATGGAATGGCCATCGGCAAAGAATGGGCACACCAATGTACCGATTTTCATCATGCTGCAGGGACGAAAGGAGGGTTTGTTGAGATTTGGCAGGGTTCAGAAAAGCAGGCATCTAGACCCGCTTTTGTAGGAATGACACAAAAGAATGAAGAATGGTTGGTCAAGTGATGAGATGGTCATTTTTCGCCATTCAATCCCTCAGGCAACTTGTCGGACCGCTTCAACTTGATTTGCCAGGGGTTGTTGCCGTATTTAGCGGTTCCAATGAGCAGCATGCTGGAAGGATCGTATTTGACTTTCCATTCGGAAGCGGCAGTGTCCGATCTCAATTCCAAGAGGCCGTCCGCTTCATTGTCTGTATAAAGGTAAAATCCCTTTTCAGTCGTGTCCCGGTAGTGTCCACGTGCAAAAGTGCCTCCGGGTTGCAGATCGAGCCACTGACCTTCATAAATGTTCTTTTTGGGAGTAGGGTCTTTTATGGAAAGCGCAAAATAGTAGTGCCATATCTGATCTACGACCTCAGTTTTTTCCTTTTGGGCTTTTGACTTCGATATGAATTCAGGGTCAGGCTTATTCATAACGGGGGCAGGAGGAACGATTTCCTGGGTAACAGCCTCCTCGGGCAAGGTGGTCTCGGTGGCTGGCTCCACCTTATCTTTGCAAGAGGCGATAAATAAAGTGAGGCAGAACAGGGCAATGGCTTTATTCGTCATAATGAACCGTCAATGGTTGATGTGCGCAAAGTTATCCAAAAATCTCCTTTCCTCACGAAAGGGGAAAGGTTGCTGGTTGCTGTCAGCGGAGGGGTGGATTCCATGGTGCTGGCCCATGCCCTTTGTGCTGAGGGCCATGACCTTGCACTCGTTCATGTGAACTATGGTTTGCGTGGTTTTGAATCTGACCTGGACGAGGAGCTCGTCCGGGAATTCTCGAAAGAGTTCAAAACTGAAATTTTTGTCAATCGCATTGCCCTTCCCTTGCAAGGCAACTTGCAAGAGAATGCTCGAACGGCCCGGTATCGCTACTTCGAATCGGTCAGGGCTACGTCTGGGTATAATCTCATCTTGACCGCTCACCATGCAGACGACGTTCTGGAGGGATTTTTACTGCATTTTGCAAGAGGAGCCGGCCTGAAAGGCTTGAAACCCATGGAGCCCGTCACCGGCCATATCGTCAGGCCCCTGCTCGAGGTGTGGAAATCAGAATTGGTGGAATATGCAATCGCCAATCATGTTTCGTACAGAGATGATTCCAGCAACGCAACACAGGAATACGACCGGAATTTTATACGGCATTCCGTCATACCGTCTTTGATCTCGCGTTTTACGGGATTCCGGAAAAGCGCCATGCACAGTCTGCGCATTCTTTCAGATCACTATAGTCTGTACATGGAACAATACGAAGAATGGAAACGGAATTCCCTCATTGAAAGTCCTGACGACAAAAGTGTCCGCATCGTCGTCGACAATGGTTTTCACTTTGTGAGACAGTTCCTCGCGGATCTCCGATTTCATCCCACGGTCATCACCAACATCACAAATTCCCTTGATAAACCGGGTCGCATGTTCATCAGCCGGAGTGGCGCAAACCTTTACACCCACAAGGATTGCCTTGTTTATGTGGCGGAGCCATTGGCGCCACTGGTAGCCGTGAGCATTTCATGCGACGATGCATTAATTGGTATAGAAACGGGGTACCTCAGCCTTGAAAACATCCATGGCCGTGATGTTTGCGGGAATTTACCCACTGATCTGAATTGGGCTTACTTTGATAAGGGCAAATTGCATTTGCCGCTGCACATCCGATCTTGGCAAGCAGGCGACAAAGTCAGGCCCATGGGAATGAAAGGCCATCACAGGAAAGTCCAGGACATTTATTCTGACCACAAACTGACCATCCCGGAAAAAACGGTACAACCGGTTTTATGCGATCATTTGGGCGAAGTTCTTTGGATCCCCGGTCTGGTGCGCTCAGACCGAGCTCCTGTCAACGCCGAATCGGAAAACGTCATTTGCCTTCGATGGCAGAAGAAATAAGCTCAGTTTTTTTGGGGCCTTCCGAACAAGTCTCTTTTAGGCCGGTCTTTATCCAGTACCGGTTTTTCAATGGGTGCCTGGTCAAGTGGATGCCCTTGCAAATAAGGGTTGTGCACCCATAAGTTTCCTGACCAATCGTACGCTTCGAACGTTCCGTCCTGAGCCAGGATGACTTCCCCGGTTCTCGGATCGCTGAAGCTTGAGATGTGGTCATATACAATCTGTTTCAAGGAGGGATCATACGTAATAACCGGTTGAGCCCCCGGTGAATAATGCAGTATGGCGCGATAATATTTTTCCAAGGGACCACCCTGGTTAGCCTTGGCGAATACGGGCGCCCCAAAAAAAATGTTTCCTCCTTCAAATCCAAGCACCTCTATTATGCGGTGGCGCGTGCCGTCTGAGGACTGACTGTACCCAAGCAGTATGTAGTTGCCATTGAACGTATCCGGCAGCAGCTTGTAATAGATCGCTCCATACCAGTTGTTTTTGTCAAAGCGCTCATAATTAACTTTTCGATAATTCCGCGGAGCAGACTGTCCGATGACGGGGTCCTGGCCTTCGCGGAGCATACAAAATCCATACCGGTAGTTCCCGGCTTGAGCTTCCCGTTGCCAGGTGTAGAGCACAAAGGAATTGTCTGGAGCATCGATGCGAATAACCGACGGATGAAACCTCATGCGCGACGAATCTTCTATTCCCCGAATTTTGCGCCGTAAATTTTTATTGAATTCAGTTGCTGCATATTCGCGCAATTCCGGAGAGGAAAGTGAGATCATGGCGTCACCCCAAAACCTAAGGCTGTCGATTTCGTTCTGTGCGGTGCACAGTGCGGGATGAATGAAGGATAAGGCAAGAATTTTTAAAAATGAAATGCGCATGAAATTAAAACGCTAAGCCTATCAGGCTTTAGTATTTGCAGGACATTCTACCATGTTTAAGTAGTCAGGTTTGTCCGAGGCAAATTTGTGTCTGAATTCAGAAATGATCTTCCCCCTGGAAATGATGAAAACGCCTGGCATCTGAAAGCCATCTCCCAATTGAGCACCAAATCCGTGTCCTTTGATAAGGCCAGCTTCGATGCTACGGAACCAGGAGCGGAACCCAAACAATTGATTGAAAGTGCCCTTAACAAGGCCGAATTCCTGGTAAAACCGGCAATCGGGATCGGAGATCCTGTGGCAATCGAGTAAGTCGTATTTTTGGAAATACTTGAATGCAAGGTCATCTTTGGCCATGTGCACCAGAACCAGACGGACGCCGCGATTCGCAATGTCGGCTTTCATGCGAGACAACTCCTGCATGGCTTCCCGGCAGAAGGTACAACCGAAATGCCTCAGGAATACGAGCATGACCTCACCCTCCTGGTTGATCTGCCAAAGGGTTTTTCCATCCTGGTCGACCATCTCGGCCATGAACTCACGCAAACGCAACATGAAGATAAAACACCGTTGAGGAGCAAAGGTTTATAGACAGGATCGCCATGGCAGCCTTTGCGGGCTGACTGGCGCAAGTGTGGGTTATTAGAGGTGCCCTAAAGTCTTTGAGGATCAAATGGAAAGAGTACGTATTCTGTTTACAGCCGGTCGTAAACATCCATGGTGTTTCTCACCTCGTTTGCCGAAGCTGCCAACATGGCCCGTTCACTGGCTCCCAGATCGAGTTCCAGGACTTGTTCAATCCCGTTTGCACCCAATTTGACTGGAACGCCAACAAATACATCGTTCAGGCCATATTGCCCCTTAAGTCTGACGCAGCAGGGAAATATGCGTTTTTCGTCTTTGGCTATGGCTTCAACCATTTGAGCAGCCGCAGCGCCGGGAGCATACCAGGCAGATGTTCCCATGAGCTTGACCAGTTCGCCTCCGCCTACTTTGGTTCGTTCGACAATGGCATTCAGGCGTTCCTCGTCAATAAGCTCCGTTACCGGAATCCCGGAAACGGTCGTGTAACGAGGCAAGGGGACCATGGAGTCACCGTGACCTCCCATCAGGAGAGCTTGTATGTCCTTGGGAGATACGTCAAGCGCCTCAGCCAGAAAGGCCCGGTACCGGGCAGTATCCAAAATACCAGCCATACCAATCACCCTGGATGAATGAAGGCCGGAGACTTTGTAGGCGGCATAGGTCATGACATCGAGCGGATTGGAGACCACGATGATAATGGGGTTTTTACTGTATTCCATGATAGACCGCGTCACCGCGTTGACGATGCCTGCGTTGGTGCTGATCAGATCGTCGCGGGACATGCCCGGTTTGCGGGGAAGGCCTGCGGTAATGACGACCACATCCGAATTCGCCGTATCGCGGTAATCTTCCGTTCCCATCATCCTGGTAGAATAATGGTCGATTGGCGCCTGCTGGAAACTGTCCAGAGCCTTACCCCTGGCCATGTCGGCCTTGATGTCAACTAAGACAATTTCCTTTACGAAATCCTTGTGAGCCAACACGTTGGCAACAGTTGCGCCAACATTACCAGCGCCCACTACCGTAACTTTTCTCATATTTTGTACGTTATAAGTTTTAAATTGCAAAACTAAGGGGCTAAACCTTAATTTTGCGTGCTTTACGACTGGAACACATTCAAAATATTTACATGAATAGAATACTCAACTGCGCGATTTTGGCTTTCCTCTTGGCTTCCGGAACCCAGATTCAGGCTCAATCGAGTGGCAGCTGTGGCAGTGGCTTAGAGGATAATGCCCTGATCAAGCAACGGATGTTGAAAAACCGGGAGCATTGGCAAGACAGGTTGTTGCCTCGTGGAGGAGCCGTGAATTACATACCGGTGAACATCTGGCTGATGGCCAATGACAACGGTGTCGGAAGGCTTTCCATCTCTCGCGCACTTGACCTTCTTTGTTGCCTTAACAAAAGCGTTTACAATGAAATGGATTTTCAGTTCTATCTGAACAAGGTCTTCTTTGAGAATCGCTCTTATGTTTACGATGATCCGAGCAGCCAACTTGGAGAAGCTTATATCCGCTCTTACATGCTTTCCAACAAAAATGCCATCAACATCTTCGTCTGCAAGGTTGCCCGGGCCTCAGATCCCAATGTTTTGGCGTTTTACAATCCACAGGGAGACTACATCGTAACCAATAAAGATTACGTCAATTCCAATTGCACTACTTTGGCTCACGAATTAGGCCATTACTTCTCCCTGCCGCACACTTTCTATGGATGGGAGGGTACAGATTATAACTCGATCACGTCTAATTGTTCCAAACCGACACCGCTTGTGGTGAGTTTTGCTGGAGGCACGGTGAATGTAGAGTTTGTAAGTCGTGACAAACCCGGTACGGGCGGCAAAATGCTGTGTGAGCAGTCAGCCGACGGCTTTTGCGACACTCCTGCAGATTACAATCTGGGACTTGGGTGGACAGGTGGATGCAACTACGATGGTTGTGCGAAGGACCCTGACGACCAAAAACTGGATCCTATGGAGACCAACCTGATGAGCTATTTTCTCAATTGCATTTCCACTTTTACCCCGCAGCAACGCGACGCCGTCATCAAAGATTACCTTAGCTCGGATCGCAACTATCTTCGCCGAACACCCGCATACTCGCCCCTTCCGGAGATCACTGGGCAATTGGTGTATAATTTCCCAACCAATACAAACCCTCCGCCCGGTTTCGACAAGGTGCAGTTTGATTGGGAGGATGTGCCAAACGCAACAACTTACTTTTTTGAGATCGCAGAAAACACAGGGTTATCGTTAAACTACCAGTCATTCAGGCTCACACATTCGGATACAGTACTGACCAACCTGGTCAAAAACAAAACCTACCACTGGAAAGTCACACCGTACAACAGCAATAGCTTTTGCCTGGTGCCGCGGTTGATCACTTTTAAAAATCCGAACTGGACGGTCGCTACTGACGATGCCGGAAATGAAAGCGGGAAACCTCAGTTTGTCTTGAACGAGGTCGGCTCCGCCACGGTTCGTTTCAATTCCGAACATGCACAAACCATTTCGTTACAGCTTGTAGATGTGAAAGGCATAACGGTGAGGACTGCAACTCTGTATGCAAACCCTGGTATAAATACTGTGCAGCTTGATGCTTTAGCTCCGGGCATTTATTTCTGGCATTGGAAGGAAGCGGGTAACAGCAAAGCTCTTTCCGGTAAAATTGCCATTCACTAAGCAATATTCAACATGCGTTTCTTATTTGTAGCTTATTTTATAGCATTGGCAGAATTGGCCATTGCTCAGTTGCCTTTTTGTGGCACAAGCTCCTCTGACCAGCAGCGCATGCTGGATGATGTTCAATTCCAGGCCGGGGCGGGTCGCGGGGATCAGGGTACTGTTTACATCCCGTTGAAGGTGCACAGTCTTACGAATGATGGATCTTCGTCCCACTTTGCGGCCTGGTCATTGTTTGAATCACTATGTACCTTGAATTCGGATTTCCTCCCCTCCGGGATCCAGTTTTTTTTGGAAGAAGATATCAATTACATCGCCAATACAGCCTGGAACCACCATCCGGAATATGAGCAGGGAGAAGAGATGATGATTCAAAACAATGTGCATGGGATGGCCAATTGTTATATTGTTTCAGACCCCGCAGGAAATTGCGGATACTTTACATATGCAGGCGATGGTGTTGCCCTCAACAAATCCTGCCTTGGCAAAAACAGTCATACGTGGGCTCACGAACTAGGCCATTTCTTTTCCCTGCCTCATACGTTTTTCGGTTGGGAGGGCATCAATTATTCCAACGGCAAGAAAACGTCAGAATATCAATCCAGGGTCTTTACACAAATTGAAAATAAGGAGCGGGTTCGCTGTAGACAGCAGGCCGACCAGTTTTGTGATACCTATCCCGATTACATTTCCAACCGATGGACATGCAATGCTGATGGATTTGGCCAGATCATTATGCGCGACCTGTTCGACAGTACGTTCAGGGCTGACGGATCTCTGTTTATGTCGTATTCCAATGATGTTTGTATGAGCCGCTTTAGCGATGAACAAATGGGTGCTATGCATCAAAGCATTGATGGCTCGAGATTTGAATTGCAGCGACCGGACATTATACCACGCTCCCTTGGGGCAGATACGGTTAATCTGGTTTTTCCCGGGGAAGGGCAAACGGTCGAAGGTAAAAAGCTTCAGTTGAAATGGGATGAGGTGACCGGTGCCAGGTATTACGTACTCCAGATCAGCAGGACAAGCAATTTTTCTGTCGTTGTCAAAAATCTGTTGTTGTACACAAATTCAGCAATAATCGACTCCCTCACTCCGGGCAAAGACTTTTGGTGGAGGGTCCGGGCTTACAATGAGTTTTATTTTTGCGGAATTCAATCGTCCGCTGGAACTTTTTCAACAGAAGGTATTCCGGTGTCTGTTGGAGATCATGGTGATGTTTTTCATCGCCTGAACGTTTCGCCAAACCCGGTTGCCTCCGGTTCTTATCTGCAGATCCTGCTGGATGATCGCCATTTAAACACGGGTCCCACGGAACTCATAGATCTTCAGGGCAATGTTTTTGCAAAAATGAGTCCCTTTTGGCAAGGCGAAGCTTGCTATATACAAATTCCTCCTGCAGCCAAGGGAATGTACATACTAAGAGTTAAGACATCATCAGGACCTACTCAGATTAAGCTCATCGTCAATAACAATCAATGAACCTTCACGAATATCAGGGAAAATCAATCCTTCAACAGTTCGGCATAGCGGTGCAGCGAGGTGTACTCGTTGAAAAGGTAAACGACATTGAAAAAGCTTACGATCGTTTGGTAGCGGAGACCGATACCCACTACGTAGTCGTAAAGGCACAGATTCATGCCGGTGGGCGCGGGAAAGGAGGCGGCATCAAATTGGCAAAATCAAGCCTGGAAGTGAGCGAGCTCGCGGCAAGCATTCTCGGTATGCAGCTCAAAACACCTCAGACACCAGGAGGCATGGAAGGCGAAGGGAAACTGGTTAGAAAAATCTTTCTCGCCGAAGACTCCTATGCTCCGGACTTTGACAAGTGCAAAGAATTTTACTTTTCTGTATTGACCGATCGAGGTGCACAGAAGAATGTCATCGTGTATTCGCCTCAGGGTGGGATGGACATCGAAAAGGTTGCCGAAGAAACACCTGAACTGGTTTATAAAGAGTTTGTCGATCCTGCAATTGGAATGATGGACTTCCAGGCACGTAAAATCGCTTTTCGCCTGGGGCTGGAAGGAAAGGCTTTTAAAGAAATGGGCGCCTTCGTCAAGGCTCTGTATAAGCTCTTTGTTGAAAAGGATCTGACCTTGGCAGAAATCAACCCTACCCTAATCAATGCTACAGGAGGAGTTGTTGCAGTAGACTGTAAGATCAGTATCGACGACAATGCCCTCTACAGACATCCCGAACTGGAAGCCATGCGGGATGAATCGGAAGAAGATCCTGCAGAACTCGAAGCGCGTTCATACCATCTGAATTACGTAAAGCTGGATGGCAATGTTGGATGCATGGTCAATGGCGCCGGTCTTGCCATGGCCACTATGGACATCATCAAGCTTTCCGGTGGAAATCCCGCAAATTTTCTAGACGTCGGGGGTACTGCCGACGCGCAAAGAGTTGAACAGGCTTTTCGCATCATTTTAAAAGATCCGGCGGTAAAAGCCATTTTGGTTAATATATTCGGAGGCATTGTTCGCTGTGATCGCGTCGCTCAAGGAATCGTCGATGCTTACCGGAATATGGGCAATATTTCAGTTCCGATCATCGTGAGGCTTCAGGGAACCAATGCTGAATTGGCGAAGGAAATGATCGATGCGTCCGGCTTGAAAGTTCATAGTGCCATTGCGCTTCAGGATGCTGCGGATCTGGTCAAATCCGTACTGTCGGAATAAAGCGGATAATAATACATACACAAGGGCCTCTACAGGCCTGTGCCCCGTGATAGGGAGTCAGCATGCTGAATCCATATGGGTAATTACAAATTTTGTTATCCGGCTCGCTCATATAATCTTGTGAATGACATCAGCGAGTGGATCACGTTCCCCAAAAAAAACAATTGAATCGAGGGCATTCAACGGGCAAACCAGTTTGGATGTTTTCAAAAACGCTGCATTTCTGGAGCCTGGAGATGAAATTCAGCCGGACTTGAATGATAGGCGCAGTTTAAACGGATTCCGGAAGTCAGGCATGGGGAATGGAAGGTTGACGTATTCAAGGGTATGCGTAGACTGGAATAATTCGACGTCCGCATCTTCAATCATGCAGTCATTCGAAAACCTGGTTTTCGCTGAACTCATTAAATAAACCGTGTACCCGCCTCTCCTTGTCGCTTGGAGCTTGGCCATCAAATTGTCGGTGAGCAGGAAGACAGAGAGCCAAAGTTACTACGAAGACCCGGTAGAGCCGGTCTGGAGTTATGATCCTCTGTTACAGGATTGAACAGCCTTCTTCATTTTGTTGTACCCTTAGTGCTGCGAGATTTTATCAGCAGGCGCAGATCCTGAAGCACATTCCGGTCGCGCATGGCACTCCAGGTGAGGAATACTCCCGGCAGAGCCAGGATTGCAACAGGCAGCCAGGCACCCAGGGTACTGTCAATCCTGAGTCCCTCCGACAGTCTCTTGCAAAAGGTGTTCATGAGAATGTAGCCAACAAAAACGAGTATGCAAAGTATCAGTGGATAACCGTAACCACCTTTGCGGACTATGGCTCCGAGTGGTGCTCCGATGAAAATGAATAGGAAACATACAAATGCGAGCGCCCTTTTTAGCTTCAATTCGTAATTGATTTTTGCAATCAACTTGTATTGTTGCTTGTCTTCTGATTTTTTAGAGTCCAGCCTGTTTTTTTCGATCTCAATGCTTCTCAAAACACTTGACCGGTATTTTTTATAATAAGCAGCATCGCGATGCCTCCATACATTCAGCAAACTATCGATTTCGGAGGCCTTTTTTGCAAGAAAACCAGGAATCTGGGAAGGTGGAGGCGCTCCTGAAGGAGATTGTTTGTTGGCCAATTTAAACAAATTGCTGACGAGGAAACCCTCCCCTTGCGTGCCTGCGATCAGGGCGAGGCTGTCAATCTCCGTTTGAAGCTGGCGGCTGTTCTTCATTTTTCTATCACCGCGAAAGAGCTCTTCATCCGTCCTGTCGAGCTCAAATTCACTCAGATCGAATATTTTAGTCAGTTTATCAAAACCTATGATCACAAAGGGGAATTCGGATTTGCGCGATGACGGCCGCTCGGGATTTTGATATACGTATCCGTTAAACAACTCCATGACCAAGTACCTCTGCTCGGGAGTAACGTACATCCTTCCGTCTTTTGCGGATATGACGGATACGTCCCTTCCGGTTGGAGATTTGTTTTGATCGTAAATCAGGATGCCGCTAATGTCCTTCCCGTTGTCCGATTTTTCCGCAATGCGTATCGAGTACCCGTAAAAGTCGTTGTTAAATATGCCTTCTTCAAGTCCTAAGGTTGGTTTTTGACGTTTCAGGTCGTGCAACCTGCTGATGTATTTGAGATTCGACTTGGGTATGATGTGTTCTGAGCAGACGAGAGAAAAGAATCCCACTCCGGCGGCGAGCAACATCAGTGGCATCATAATGCGGAATAGAGAAATGCCGGCAGATTTCATGGAGGAGAGTTCGTATCGCTCCCCGAGGTTGCCAAATTGAAAAACACCGGCAAGTAAGACGCCGATTGGCAGGGCCAGAGGCACAAGTGAAAAAGAGAGGTAAAAGAGGAATTCAAAGATAACAGCAATACTGGCTCCCTTACCGAGAATGTCGTCTACGTACAACCAGAAAACCTGCATGACCAAAACGAACAAAGCCATAAGAAAAGATACCAGGAAGGGGGGAATGAATCCGCGGACCAGCATTGCATCCAGTCGCTTGAGCACATTGAATTTGGAAAAGAGATGTAATACCGGCAAATCTGTTCTACAGGTTGAAGTTAGTTCGTGCCACGTTTGATAAAGTAAGGAATCCGCGCGGATTGCAATTTTGCCACAAGCTTGTTTGCCGAAGCCTCGTCTGCAAAACTATCTATAACCGCAGCATAAAATTCCGATTCGGGAAATACTACAATTCCGGCGCGACGATAGCCTGACTTATGCAATTCGCGGATTCTTTTTTCAGCATTTTGTGGAACAAGAAAGCTTCCGCTGACAATGTATAATTTGGGTCCCAGGGTGTCAAGGTCGCGTCGAGCAGACCAAACCGACATAATAGGTTTTGTTGGCTCAGAATGGACCAGGTAGAACCGATGAGCGGGCAATTCGGGTGGACTCCCCCCGAATGCAAAAATCAAAATGCATAGCCAATTGCACAATGCCATTTAAGAAGTGAATTGCTGTTGTTGAATCTGGCAAAATTAGGCTTTATTTGTGGCCAAATCCCTTCAAATTGCGCATTATATTCATGGGGTCACCTGAATTTGCCGTTCACTTTCTGGCGGAGCTGCAAAAGCGGCATGAGGTGGTCACGGTTGTTACCGCTCCGGACAAGCCTGCAGGCCGTGGCCATGGAATGCAAATGACCGCTGTGAAAAGATGGGCTCTGGAAAAGGGATTAACGGTGCTGCAGCCTGCAAGTTTGAAGACAAGGTACTTTAAAGAAGAACTTCGCGCATCCGGCGCTGACGTTGCTGTCGTGGTTGCTTTTCGCATCCTTCCTTTAGCGGTCCTTGATATTCCAAGACTTGGGTCCGTCAATGTCCACGCCAGCCTTCTGCCTCAATACAGGGGAGCTGCTCCGATCCAGCGCGCCATCATGGCGGGAGAAAGCCTTACCGGATTGACGGTCTTCCAACTCAATTCAGGTGTAGACACGGGTTGCGTCCTTGGTCAGCTTCCAATTCCCATTCCGTCAGAAATGACCGGCGGCGAACTTCATGACGTCATGGCCCGGCAGGGACCTCCATTCCTGCTTTCTGTGTTGGAAGACTATGAAAATGGCAAATTGTCCTGCCTTCCGCAAGACGACTCAAAAGCCAGCTTTGCTCCTAAAATATTCCGGGAAGATTGTCGCATCGATTGGGGGACAGGCGCCAAGACTGTCTTAAACCAAATCAGGGCTCTTTCGCCCTACCCTTGCGCATGGTTTGTCTGGAATGATTTCGAAATCAAAATCATCACGGCCCGGCCTGCCAGCCTGCCCTGCGAAGGAATGCCTGGAAGCTTGTTTATTGCCAACAAACGTTTGTATGCATTCTGCGCCGACGGCTGCATTGAATTATTGCGGATTAAACCACCGGGGAAACAGGTTATGGATGGGCACTCCTTTGCGAACGGATATCCCGTTGAAAGAAGAATCATTTAGGCGCTGCCTCGAGCAAGGCGCGGGTATATGGATTTTGGGGAGACTGCACCAGTTCCTCAGAAGATCCGGTTTCCACAATGGCACCGTCTTTTAGTACAATGATCTGGTCTGCAATGAAATGGACAACGGAAAGGTCATGGCTGATAAAAAGATAGCTCAACCCATACAAGGATTGGAGTTCTTTCAGCAGGTTCAGCACCTGGGCTTGAACTGATATATCCAGAGCAGAAACCGCTTCGTCGCAAATGAGCAGTCGCGGGCCTACTGCGAGAGCCCTCGCAATGCAAATGCGTTGCCGTTGGCCACCGGAGAACTGGTGCGGATAGCGGTTAAAGTGATCGGGTTCCAGTCCAACGATGCGCAGTAACTCGCAGGCGTGCTCATGCCTCTCAGCGTCGCTGCCATAGAGCCGGTGTATTTCCATCGGCTCGACAATAGCCCGCCCAATGCGCTGTCGGGGGTTCAAAGAAGAAAAGGGATCTTGAAAGACCATTTGGATTTCCTTCCTGAAGTACTTCATCCTGCCTCTTGGACCATTGAGCTGCTCTCCCTTGAAGCGTATAGAGCCCTTCTGAGCCCGTATCAACTGAACGATGCTCCTGCCGATGGAGCTTTTTCCCGACCCTGATTCACCGACCAGGCCAAGGGCTTCCCCCTCCCGGATCGAAAAACTCACTCCTTTGACGGCATGGAGTCCAGGAGAAGCAGCAAACCAGGACTGCCCCGACTTTTTATAGTAAACATCCAGCCCCTCGACCTCTAAAAGCGTTTCCGAATTTGTAAGCAGATTCCTTCGTTCCAGCAATTCCTCTGTCGTGATCAGCCTGGGCACAGTGTGGATTAAGCCATCCACGTTTTCCCCAAAATCACCCAGCGTTTGCAGTTTTGAAACTTTTTGATATAAGGGTGGCCTGCAGTGGAGTAGGCCCCGGGTATATGGGTGTTGGGGATGGCTGAATACCTGGGTGGTAGACCCTTGTTCTACAATAGCCCCATTTTTCATGACGGCAACTTCCGAACACAGTGTGCGGACCAGAGCAAGATCATGGCTGATAAACAGAATCGAACAGCCGAGCTCCTGGTTGATCTGTTGGAAGAGTTCCATGATCTTTTGCTGGGTTCTCACGTCAAGGGCCGTTGTCGGCTCGTCTGCTATGACCAGCTTGGGGGATAGAATGATGGCCTGGGCAATGAGAACCCGCTGAACCTGGCCACCGGAGAGTTCAAACGGGTAGGAGCGGTATACGCGGCGAGGATCTTCGAGGCCTACCCTGCGCAACGTATCTAAAACAAGTTCCTCCATCTCCCGGGTGCCGGCCCTCCTGTGTGCACGAATAACCTCTTCGACCTGAAAACCACACTTCAACACAGGGTTAAGGGCGGACATGGCTTCCTGGAATACGATGGAAATTTGTTGTCCACGAATACTCCTCATTTCCCGTTCAGGCATCAGTAGCAAGTCCTTGGGGGCTCCTGAGCCATGATACAATATGCGGCCACCGCGGATGCAGGCAGCCGGATCGAGCAATTTCAGGATGCTGTATGCGGTCAGGGTTTTACCTGAACCACTTTCTCCGACCAGCCCGGTCGTCCCACCAAGAGGGATGGTTAACTCGACCCCGTGCAGTGCGTCTGATGTTGGGTCCTGTCCAAATCCTACCGATAATTGACGGATTTCGAGCAGATTCATGTTGCAAAGTAATTAATTCTGAAACAGCAAAGGCCGAAAACCAATCCCCGGCTAGATTTGTTTTCTATATATGAAGAAACGCTTTTTTATCTTCCTGGCTGGAGCCTTCGTTATAATACTGGCAGCGGCTGTTGCCATACCATTTTTCTTTAGCGACGCAGTTGCTGCAAAAGTCAAAAATTCGATCAATTCGAACATCAATGGTAAATTAGATTTTAGCGATTTTAAACTGAGCCTTTTCAGCGACTTCCCTTATCTCTCCCTCCATCTGGAAAATCCGGCATGTTACAGTTTTGTAGGGAGCGATACCACAGAATTATTCAGATCGAAGTCCGTCAGGGTTTCTGTAAACGCATGGAATGTATTGCTCGGCAAAGAAAAACTTGTTGTTAAAGGGCTCTACATTGAGTCTGCAATGGTCAATTTGGTTCAATACGACAGCCTTCACGCCAACTACATGCTTATAAACGGGGCTGAGTCGACTGCTGAACCAAAATCCTCGATGATGGATTTTTCGCTTGAGGATTTTACCATTGTTGGTTCATCCATCCGTTGGGAATCGATGCCCGACAACATTTTATTGGTAGTCAGGGGCCTCAATCATACAGGCAGTATTGCTCAAATTTCCGGCGATCAGGAGGTCCACTCAGAATTGAAAATCGATTCCTTTACCGTGACTTCAGGCTTATTTACCATATTAAATGAAGCAAAAATTGCATCTGATTCCCACATCAAAATAAAGGACCAGGGTACCCGATACGATATTGGAGATTCAAAGATTCAACTGAACAGTTTTCTGCTTAAGTATCAGGGATCTGTTGAAATGAAAGGGGACAGCCTCCTGCTGGGTCTTCGTTTTGAGTCGCCGGGAACGCAGTTTAAAGAGCTATTTAGTTTGCTGCCCAATGCATATACCGCCGATTTCGAGCGCGCCGTATCGTCCGGATCCTTCTCATTTAAAGGGGCAGTGGATGGTTTGTATCTCCCCGATGGAAGATCGTATCCGGGATGGAATGTTGCTATTGGGGTCGATGAAGGCGCTTTCATCTATCCAGGAAAGTCAATGGGTATTTCGAATGTAAAGGTCAGGGTGTTGAGCCGCAATACCCAAAGAGATATGAGCGACGCATTTATATCGGTTGATACGGCCGTGTTCTTGCTCAATCGCGATCTCGTAACGGCTAGGCTCTATGCAGACAAGCTGGCGGCTGATCCTCATTTTCGCGGCGACATCAACGGAAGGCTCGACCTGGTTCACTTTGGCGAGTTTTATCCGTTGGATCCTGGCACTGTTCTCGAGGGGAGGCTGGACCTGGACCTGAAATTTGATGCAAGACAATCTGCCATCGAGCTTGAACGATACAACGAACTCTTATTCCATGGGTTTCTGAAATGTAATGGTATCCGCTACACACAACCAGGCATGCCAGCTCTATCAGTACCGGTAGCACAGGTCGATTTTCAACCCTCCAAATTGAGTATTGATAATGCCAACCTCATTTTTGGCAAGAGTGATTTCGCGGTTTCAGGGAGTATGCGCAATCCGCTTGCTGTGATGTCAGGTAACTCCTTAGTGGAGATGAACTTAACTCACCGATCCGAGAAAATCGACGCCGATGAGCTGATGGGGGTTTCAGATGCACCATCCGCTTCTGCCCCGACTTCCATAAACACTGATTTATTTGATCGTCTTTCTGTTGATTTTAATAGTACCATCCGTGAACTGAATTTTGAAACATACTCCTGTACCAACATACGGGGCAGCGGTCAGTTGAAAGGCAATGCGCTCCGGATCGCTCCTGTAGAGGCGACCGTAAATGGAAGCACTCTGACCGGCAATGTAACTTTTGAAAACATACTTGATTTTTCGCTGGATACATTCCCTCTGCGCGGGATTGTAAATTTTGAATCTACGATGATTGATTTGGACAAGCTTATGGGAACAGGCGGCCAAATAGCTGCTTCATCAAACGGTTCTTTTGCCCTGCCATCCGGTTTTGACCTGGACATCCGCGGTCGCGCCAACAAAGTGATTTATTCACCTCTTCAGTTAAATGAAGTGCTGCTAAGCTCCAAACTGTCCGGACAGCGTTTTATCATGGAAAAAATTACTGCTAAAGCGGCAGGTGGCCAAATGACGTTGCAGGGCTTGTTTGAAACCCCTCCAGGTCAGTCTCCCGTGTTCGATCTAAAGTACGACATAAACCGCCTCGAATTTAAAAAGGCTTTTGAGTCCTTTTCCACTTTGTCTGTTATTGCACCTTTGTTTCGGTACATTGAAGGATTCTTTAACAGCAGCCTGATTTTTCAGGGTAAACTTGCACCATCCGGACTTCCGGACTTCAACAGTCTTTCCGTAAACGGACTTATCGAAACGCTTGAAGGTTCTATAAAGGGATTCGAGCCGCTGAAGCGGATAGCGGAAAAGACTGGATTGAGGGAAATTGGAAATTTAAACATTGCAAACTCCAGGAACTGGTTTAACATAGATCAGGGTATCGTTCAGGTGAAAGAGTTCGACAAAAAAATCGGAGATATACGCCTCGAAGTGGAGGGCACCCATCGCATTTCCGGGCCGATGGATTACGAGATACTCATCGATCTTCCACAGGGTAAGACGAGCCAATATCTAAAAGCGGCACGAATCGATGAAGGAATGCAATTGTACAATGAGTTTATGGCAAAGGCCGGATTGAATAAAACGCTTTCTGCTGAACTGGATTTACTGATCGGGTTGAAGGGAACGGTTTTGAGTCCTGATGTCAGGGTGCGGCTGCAGCCTGCAGGAGATTCAAAGAATGGATCCTCTAAAGATGGGCTTGCCGATGTCGTGAAGGAGAAATTAGTAGATTCCCTGAAAAGCGAGGCTACTGCTGTTCGTGAAAAAGTCGAAACTGCAGTTGAAGACAAGGTCCGGGCTGTATCAGACAGCTTAGAAGACATTGCCAGAAAAAAGCTTGAGCAGGCAAAAGAAGATCTTGAAAGTAAAGTCAGACAAAAAATTGACACCTTAGTGGGAAGTAAGGCCAGTGATGCACTCAAAAAGCCAATGGACTCGCTTACCGGAAAAATTCTGAAGGAACCGGGAAAAGCGGTTGATAGCATCAAAACAAAACTGAAAGATTGGAATCCTTTTAAAAAGGAAAAGAAGTAGTATGGCTACTTTTCCAATTCCAATTTTTGTACCTGGATGCCAAGGTTTTGTCCTATTGAAATCCCGGACTCAATACTGGTTCTGAATTGTGTTGCATTATAGAGGTCAGCCAGTGCAGCCACATGAGCCATTTCAGAAAATGACCCAAAGGATTTCTGTTTGTCGCGCAAATCCTGCCGCATTTCCTGAGTATAATCCATAAAGGGAATGCGATAACCAAATTCCTCGCTGAAAATAACCGAGCAGGCACCATAAATAAGCGCGCGTTCGGAAACGTATTCGGGAACGGGTAGCGCAGAATACTCCGGGACAAAATAGCGGTCAATGTGCAATTTGATATAAGTAGCCGGTCTCAGCAGGTTGGATTTATACTTTAGGTGCCAGGCTACGATGTTGCCATCGAATTGCGCAATGGCGAGTCGTAAAAATAATCTGCATGCTCTGTCGAGCGAGACATTGTTCTCGCTAAGCAACTGACGCATCAACAGGAAATTGTGTTGAAACGGGGATGCATGGTAATCTGCATCGGAATCCCAATACGCAAGTTGCTCTCGCTGTTCCAAATTAAGATTTCTGGAATAATTATAGACCTCTGTCGCCTCGGCAAAAATGATGGAGTTGGGTGACTCGGAATATTCGAGTACAGCAGGCGCATTGAGTAACGTTTCGTTGGCTTTCAAGGCGAGCTTTGCATTCCCCCAGTAGGGCAAAAGGGCTTTAGAAAAATAGTCTGGTGGGGTCGGACGCCAGAAGCCAGGTTGCTGTGGCGGAGAGTACGGCGGATAGCGGTCGAGAAAGGCTTCTGCCAGCCCATCTGCCTTGCTGTATTCAATCAGCTTCCATCCGATGGAATTGCCTAATTCTTTTGACCGGAGGATGATGTCTTCTTCCAAAGTGGCACCTTCCAAATGGATGTACTTGTCTTTGAGATTGGCTACGGCCTCCAGATTCGCGGGTCCAGCAGGTCCGTAGAGTTCTGAGACCAGCTGATATAAAGCTTGATTCGCCACGATCACCGGGTTGTAACTTAGTCCGGGTTCTGGTTGTGGCAAGGTTGTATTTAACCCCTGCAGCCGCACCTGAGTTGAAACATGATTGTCGAAGCCGGGCAATAGGGTTTCGTACATGCATACGGCTAAATAAAACATGGCCCTGCTGGCTACCGGATCGCTGTAACCGTTGCACTGTGAAGTTAGCGTCAAAGCCAGGGACGACCAGTCTTCAACCATGCCGGCATCGCGAGCATTGAGTGGAAACTTTGGTGCTGCTTCCCTGTCGGGTTTTGCACAGGAGAGGGCTCCCAATAACAGGGTCATCCAAGCAAAGGACTTCCAGGAGAATCCAGAGTAGGTCATATTCAAAGGTTTTAATCAGAGAACGGAATTCCGTCCCCTGCAAATATATTATAAAATTATTTAATGTGTAACTCTATGCTTTATAATTAATTATTATATATAAATGCAATTTTTATTCGTTCTTGATAGACAGCAACTTATCCATGACTTCGCCCAATTGCTCGGCTCCGATTTTTTTTGTTAAAATTTTCTTATGCTCGTCAAGGATATAAATCTGAGGCGTCGTTTTGAGATCGTAGATCAACTTGAATTTCGAACTATGAGTTGGATCGTACAGATTGATGACGCTGTTCATCTCCAGAAGCTTTACCTGCTCCATACAAAGATTTTTGGCATCGGAACCAAGTTGCGTGCAAACGGTAACGACTTCTACCCCTTTGTCCTTGAACTTTTGATGGAATGCCTTTACGGTTGGCAGGGATTTTTTGCAATGGCCACAGTCAGGCGCCCAGAAAATCAAAACAGTATATGGACTTGAGATGCCATGCAAATTAACAGGAGTGGAATCATCCAATCGAAAAACGCGGATATCCGGGGCAGGTTTGTCGATCAGAAGGGGCTTTAGCGCTTTGGCATCTTTTATCATCTTGCTGAGTTGCTCAGTTTCAATCCAGGGAGCGAGGCCTTTGGCGTAATAGTTTTCAACCAGATGAACGTAAACTGCATCCATGCCAACAAAGCGGGAAGCAGCATAGCTGTTCAGGTAATGCGATAGAATGAACTTATGGGATTCAGACCCTGGCGTCAGGCGACTCAGGATGTCATCCAGTGAGGCAGAAATGGAGTCCGGATGCTGAACCGTAAGATTTTGAATGTAGCGATCGACCTTCTGGAAAAACAAAGGCAGTCTGACGATCCGGTCATCCTTAAAATCAGCCTCATCAAAGTAATGCGTTTTGTAATAAGCAAACATCCGGGATTCGCGTTCGCCGTCGGGCCAGGTGCTGAAATCGGGCATCGATACATCCCGGCTCCACCTTATGATCAGACTCAGCAGTGATTTCGGATTGGTTTTAAGGATTTCCTGTTGGCGAAGCTGAACTCCTTCGTCGAGTTCATCAAGTTGCTGCCTGAACTTGGCATGGGAAGCAAGCAGGGACGAATCCCGAAGGAGTGCAGACAAAGAATCTGCCAGCTTCCGCTGTGCTCCTAGAAAGTCTATGTATGCATTGAATTCATAGTTAAGCTTGCTGCCGCTAAAGCTCAATTTTTCGTTAAGCCCGGTAAATTCAGTTTCTACACCAAACTTCTGGCGATCTTCATCGACCAAAATCTGAAAGAAATTGTGGTCTGGCTTGGTGACCACCAGATACATCCCTGCTGGTAAGGTAGTATCTCGTTTAAATATGAAGCTCCCGTTTTTCATACGGTAAGCAGTATCCTTGATGTATTGTTTATCTCCGAAATAGTAGCCCAGAAGCAGGGTGTCGTTTTCATAACCGTTGATCTTCACGGAAATGCGGTATTCCTGTGCGATCCCGGACGTAGCGGAACTTAGCAAAAGGGAGATGACAAAATACAGGGTAAATCGAGGAAGAAGTAATGTATTCATCAGGAGCTTAATGCATTAATGCATAAAATTATTGTTCCTGGCCTTTAGGTTGATTTGGTGCCCGACAGATAACATTCTTTTAACCAAATGGTTGAGCATTTTCGAGCCCCCAAGTTGCCTCAAGAGACGGCCAATACGGCTCTTTAAGGGGTGTTGAATGGGTAGCTGCAAACTATATGGTCTTGTAAATCAATTAGTAAGCTAGTTTGTTTCCGCAATCCATCCGGTTGTACCCGTAGACGCAACCCGGGGCACATCGCGGATGCCGGCTCGGGCGAGGTAAGGTTCTTTGGGCGATGCTTTCCGGGATTTCCCAGTGCAGTTTCAACGTTTGGCCTTACCAGCTGCCTAGGCGCCGGTATAGGTTGACCCATTCTTCGCCGATTGCACGATCGCTGAACCGTTGGGCTGCTTCATCAGCGATCGCGTTGCGATCAAAACGGATCTTTCCATTTGCACAATCTGCCATAACCTTTGCCAGTTCGCCCACAGCATTTATCCCAACGGTCATTCCGTTTCCAGGGTGAATGACCTCCCCTACGCCCCCTACCCTTGTGCTTAGCACCGGTGTGCCACAACATAATGATTCGGCAATGACGCATGGCATATTCTCTCTGTTGGAGAAAAGCACAAAAAGCTTGGCATTGCAGTATGCCTGGGCGAGAGTGGGCCCGGTTAGCGTTCCGATCATGATGATCTTTGAGGCAGCAGTACTCTCTGCGATCTTTTGGCTGACCAAATCCTCATCTCTTCCATAGCCAACCAGGTGGAGCTCCATGTTCTCTGCCCACCCGGATGCAATGGAAAACGCATCGATCAGTCCGGTGATGTTTTTGTGATCATTTTTAAATTCAGAAACATGGAGCACAATAAATTTCTCCGTAGATGCAGGGGCGGGATCAGCGGGATGAAAGATCGTTGTATCCACAGAATTAAAAATGCGCAGGTAGTTCCGGTGAACGAGACCGTTTTGTCGCATAGCGAGGCCTAAATCCTGCGAAACCGTGATAACGGCACTTGCAGAGCGCAAGATCATTTTGATCAGTGGTAGGCCAACTCGGGCATGCCATCCGCTCATTTTTGAAAGAAAACGGGTGTTATGTTCTACTACGACAAAGGGAATCCGGCAAATCAGGCGCAAGGTGGCAGCAAGCAGTGCACTGCGCAAGAGTACGTGTACGACGACCATACAGGGTCGGCCTCTTTTTATGATAACCTTGACCCCATATGTAAACAACAGCAGGTAATACAACAACAATTTTAGCAATCGGTCTGGAAACGAAAAGCCAGAAAGATGTTTCCGGTAGTAAACCCTGAGAGTTACAATGGGGGTGTCCTCATCCCCTTGTTCCCATTCTGATTTCCACAGCAAAGCTCCTGGCAGAGGCTCAGAACGCAAATAGATGACCATGGCGGGAATCTCGCGATGTGCACACGTGATGTGTCTTTTGACAAAGATTCCATCCAAAGGGTCGCCCCGATGGGGATACCACTTTGGAAGGTGCAACACGTAGGGTTCACGCATTAGTTTACCGCATTGGTTCGCGAATTGGCCAGAAGGTATAAAACGGCCATGCGAACGGCAACGCCGTTTTCGACCTGATCCAGGATAATCGAGTATTTCGAATCGGCTGCGTCTGAATGAAGTTCGACTCCCCGGTTTATAGGTCCGGGATGCATCAGCACGAGCTCCTTGCCGATCGCATCTAAGCGTCTGCGATCTATTCCGAAAAATTGGGAGTATTCGCGGATAGAAGGAAAGTATTGCAATTCCATCCGCTCTGACTGTATGCGCAAAACGTTCACGACATCGGCCCAGCGAAGGGCTTCGTCAAGGTCATACATGGTTTCAACACCGAGCGAAGAAATATATTTAGGAATAATGGTTGGAGGGCCGCAGACGCGAAGCAGTGCCCCCATTTTGCGAAGACACAATAGGTTGCTAAGCGCTACCCTGCTGTGTAGAATGTCGCCGACGAGTAACACTTTGACGCCTTTGATCTTTCCCATAGCCTCTTCGATGGAATAAGCGTCGAGAAGGGCTTGTGTCGGGTGCTCGTGAGTACCATCTCCTGCATTGATCACAGAAGCCGGAACTTTTGATGCAAGAAATTGGGCTGCACCCACCTGCGGATGGCGTACCACGATCATGTCGACCTTCATGGCAAGGATATTCTGAACGGTATCCAGCAATGTTTCTCCTTTTGAAACGGAAGACCCGCTTGCAGAAAAGTTAATGACATCTGCCGAAAGTCTCTTTTCTGCAAGCTCAAATGACATTCGCGTGCGAGTGGAATTTTCGAAAAACAGGTTAGCAATCGTAATGTCCCTAAGACTGGGCACTTTTTTAATGGGGCGCTGTAGCACTTCTTTAAACTGGCGGGCAACATCTAAAATGAGACGGACATCATCAACACGAAGATCTTTGATTCCCGTAAGGTGTCTGAAATTTAGTTGTGGCTCGGACATATGCAAATGCTATGTGGTTGGTGCTTCGTAAAATAATACTTTATCCATTCCCCCCTCTTCTGCCAGATCGACTTTTACATAAGACTCATCTACGGCATCCACGCATACGCCAAAGTAGTCGGCTTGTATTGGAAGTTGCCGGTTGAACCTGCGATCTACCAGCACGATTAATTCTATGCTGTCTGGTCGTCCAAAATTCTGCAATTCTAAAAGCGCTGCCTGGATGGTCCGCCCGGTATAAAGCACGTCGTCGACGAGCAATACGTTTTTGTGGTCGATCAGAAAATCAATGTCAGTTCGGTGAGCGGAAGGCAGTTTCTTGGTGAGGCGAAAATCATCTCGAGAGAAAGTGATGTCCAGCTTGCCAAATGGCATGTGAAAATCATTTTTCAATTCGCTTATGCGTTTATGTATCCTTCCAGCAAGAAGGGCTCCCTTTTGCTGAATGCCGATCAGGCAGGTATTGGATGATTGGCCGTGCCTTTCCATAATTTGGTGGCATAGCCGGTCAATCACCAGGTTGAATTGCCGTTCTGACAAAAGGGTTTTAATTTTTTTTCGCATTGGCTAGTTGCTCTTGTGTTTTGACTTGGCCCATCCGTCCTTCAACGTCACAGTGCGGTTGAAAACGGGTACTCCATCGCGGAAGCCGTGATCCAGTTTGAAATAACCAAGACGTACAAATTGGTAGTGTTTCCCAGGATCAGGCTTCTGCAAGGCGGCTTCTGCTCTGGCATATTTTACAATTTCCAGCGATTCCGGATTGATGAATTGCATAAAATCATCTTCACCATTAGGGTCTTCCACACGAAACAACCGGTCGTAAAGTTTGAGTTCTACATCGATGCTGGTTCCGGCATCCACCCAATGAATGGTAGATTTAACCTTGATTCCAGAATGATCGTTTCCACTCCGGCTTTCAGGTATATGTGAGCATTTCAACTCTAAAATGCGCCCATGAGCATCTTTGACAACTTCATTGCATAAAATGATGTAGGCTCCTTTCAAGCGAACCATGCCACCTGGCTTAAGTCGGAAGAAGTTGGATGGGGCATCTTCCATAAAGTCTTCGCGTTCTATCAATAAATTGCGGCTGAATGTCACCGGGCGCGTACCCTGGCTTTCATCTTCAGGATTGTTTTCAATTTCAACCAGTTCTCCGTTAAGCTTGTAATCAGTCAAAGTTACAGGCAATGGATCTTTTACAACCATCATCCGGAGAGCAATTTTGTTCAGATCTTCCCGCACCGAGTGTTCGAGCAGCGACAGGTCGATTACATTGTCTCTTTTAGCAACGCCTACTAAACTGGCAAAGTTTCGGATTGATGCTGGTGTATAGCCTTTGCGTCGGAATGCGGCAATGGTAGGCATGCGGGGGTCATCCCACCCTTCGACCAACCCCTCGTTTACAATTTTAAGCAACTTGCGCTTGGACATTACGGTATAACTCAGGTTCAGTCTTGCAAATTCATATTGTTGAGAAGGGAAAATGCCCAATTCCCGTATGAACCAGTTGTAAAGAGGCTTGTGGTTCTCAAATTCTAGAGTACAAATTGAATGAGTTATTCCTTCAATGGAGTCACACTGTCCGTGAGCGAAATCGTACATCGGGTAAATGCACCACTTGTTTCCGGTGCGGTGATGCTCTTTGTACAAGATGCGGTAGAGCAACGGGTCGCGGAGGTGCATATTCGGTGAAGTCATGTCGATTTTTGCGCGAAGAACCTTGCTGCCTTCTGGGAATTCGCCAGCGCGCATGCGCAGAAAAAGCTGATGGTTTTCATCAGCCGAACGATTGCGATACGGGCTCTCAATTCCCGGTTCAGTCGGTCCCTTCTTCATCGCTGCGATCTCTTCCGATGAGCTGTCATCGACATAGGCTTTACCGGTATCAATGAGCTGCAAAGCAAACTGATACAGGCGTTCGAAATAATCGGAAGCATAATATTCACGGTCTTCCCAATCAAACCCCAGCCACCGGATATCGGTTTTAATCGCCTCTACGTATTCCGTGTCCTCCGTAACAGGATTCGTGTCGTCGAACCTGAGGTTGGCTTTTCCCTTGTATTTTACGGCCAGTCCGAAATTCAGACAGATGGCTTTTGCATGACCAATATGCAGGTACCCGTTGGGCTCAGGTGGGAAGCGCGTATGTACCCTTCCACCATGTTTGCCATTCCGGATATCCTCTTCGATGATCTCCTCTATAAAATTAAGTGTCTTTTTTGAATCTTCCATGAATTTAAATTACATCCGATCTGGCATTTCTATACCGAGACATTCCATGCCATGCTTCAGCGTTTCTGCTATACAACGGCTAAGTTCTATCCTGAACGCTATAATTGCAGGACTCTCTGCACTCAATATGCTATGATCGTGATAGTAGCGATGGAATTGTTTGGCGAGGTTGTAAAGGTAGTTTGCAAGATTCGACGGGTCAAGTTCATCTGCTGAGGCCCGGATGACTTCTCCATACGACAGCAAAACCTGAATCAGGTTGCGCTCATGACGTAAGAGACTGACCATTGCTGCGTCTGTGGGTGGCATTTCCCGGCCTTTTCTCAGTATGGATTGTATACGAACGTAGGCATTAACGATATAAGGCCCTGTATGCCCCTGCATATCGACTGATTCCTTTGGATCAAACAACATGCGCTTTTTGGGATGCACCTTGAGGATAAAATACTTCAACGCAGCCTTGCCGATGAGTTGGCAAATGCGTTCCTGTTCCTCGTCTGATAATACAGCGAGTTCACCGCGTTCTGCGGCAGCATGGCGCGCTTCGGCAACAACGGATTCAACGAGATCATCTGCGTCCACTACGTTGCCTTCGCGCGATTTCATGCGGCCTTCAGGAAGATCGACCATGCCATATGACAAGTGGTACAACTGCTCAGCATAGGGTTCTCCCAAGAGTCGCAGCGTCTCAAACAAGACTTTGAAATGATAGTCCTGCTCGTCACCAACTACATATATATAACGATCTGCACGATGTCTGCTATGGCGTTCCCGTGCAGTGCCCAGATCCTGTGTGATGTAGAGGCTGGTGCCATCATTTCGCATGATGATTTTTTTATCCAGTCCGGCAGAAGTTAAATCGATCCAGACCGCACCGCTTTCATCCTTCTCGAAGACTCCGCGGGACAGGCCATCAGCAACGATGTCTTTGCCAAAGAGATAGGTTTCCGATTCGTAATCTGTATGATCAAAACGGACGTTAAGTTTTTCATAAGTCTGGCGGAAGCCCTCGTACACCCATTGGTTCATCATAGACCAAAGGGCAATGACTTCGGGATCCCCGGATTCCCATTGAAGCAGGAGCTGCCGTACTTCCCTGCCCAGTAGGCTGTGCGCATTAAAATATTCATTCTTAAACTTCGAAAAAAAGTCCGCTGCCGACAATGATGTCATTCGTTCCCTGTAAATGTTTTGGGACTGTTCGGATTGTTGCCAGGCGTCGTATTCCTCTTTGAACCTGGATTCAAAGAGAACGTAGTAATCCCCTACGAAATGATCGGGTTTGATTCCTGTTGTTTGTGGGGTTTTACCATTGGCCCATTTTTTCCAGGCGAGCATGCTCTTGCAGATGGCCACGCCTCGGTCATTGATCACCTGAGCCGTCTCGGAAACGTAGCCCGCAGCTTGGGCAATTTTATATACTGACCAGCCAAGCAGGATGTTTCGAATATGCCCCAGGTGCAGAGGTTTGTTGGTGTTTGGGCTGCAGTATTCTATGAGCACTTTGCCTTTTGGCGCAGCGGGCCTGATGCGATCCGAAACAGGGATGCTTTTCAATTGGGCAAAATGCTCCAGCCAGTGCGTGTCGGGCAATGAAAAATTGAAATACCCTTTGACGACGTTATAACTAACAATAATCCCCTTTTCTTTAAGGGCATCTCCCAGGCGAATCCCCAGCAATTCTGGTGAAATGCCCAGTTTTTTTACCCAGGGAAATAAAATGAGTGTATAGTCTTCCTGAAATTGCGGGTTGCAGACCTGAAGGATCAGATCGCCGTTTTCCGTTGCAATGCCAAAAAGATCCCTAAATGCATCCTGAAAGCGCGTCGTAAAGGCAGCCATGGACATCGCAAATTTACAAAACTATCCGGTAAAAAAACTGAAAATGGTTTGACCATAATTTGTTGATTTCCAGTAGTTTGAATGTTTTGTGAATTCATGATGGGGGTTGTGCTCGAGGACAAAGAGGCCTCCAGGCTTGAGCCGGCGGCTTTGCAGTATTTGGTCGGGAATGTCGTCAAGACCTGCCAGGCCGTATGGCGGACCGGCGAAGATGTAGTCGAAAAGCTCATTGGATGTCTGTACATAAGACAGGTAGTCCATGTGGCTAATTTCAATGGATGATGGAATTCCCCAATCTGTGATGATTTTGCGCACAAAGTTTACACAGGGCCGGTGGCGGTCAACGTATACGACCCGCTCGCAGCCCCTGGAGACAAGTTCCAGACTGTGAGCGCCACTGCCGCCGAACAGGTCCAACGCTGAGATGTTCTCAAACCTAAGGTGGTTGGTCAGGATATTGAACAAGCCCTGTCTCGCAATGTCGGTAGTTGGGCGGGTTGGCCATTTTCCTACAGGAGGAAAGAAAGTCCTCCCGCGCATTTTTCCTCCACAAATGCGCATCGCAACTACGATGAAAAGTTAAAGGGCTGAACCCTGGGACCTGGGAAATATCGCCTCAGAAACTGAACCAACAAGGATTCCGGGAATATCTCGCCGCTGATGTACAGAGGATCCGTTTCCGGGTTCAGGCCAGAATGGGCATACGCTTGTAACAAATGGTAAAGCACGTCCTCCGGCCGCTCAAAGCTGTGAATGCTCGTGAACAACAAATCGTCGGCCCTATGCGAAAAGCAGGCTAGACGCATCCCGTCGACAATGCCGCAGACTTGGGCTTCCACAGGATTCCCATAATTTGCCCTGACCTCAGGCAACCATTCAAAGACGTGTGACAGATCCTCAAAAATCCGGTCAGAGCCGGCAGAGACTCCCCTGACTAAAAATGCGAGTTTTTGATCACTCCCGGGAATTGAATGAATCAGCCAGTTGCTTCCTGGAGCTTTATGGATCAGGTGTCCTTCTTCAATGATCCCGTCAGACGGAAGGAAGATGTAATCCCTGGTATAACTGACATTCCGAAGGCCCTTTTTGCTGTAAGTAAATGACCAATAATCGCGGGAATCCATAATGCTTTGTCTTAAAGGCCAAGATCTTGCCGTGGTAAAAGTAATACCTTTGCCACAAATCCAATGGTTTTGGTGGAGGGCGAAAAGATCTACGTACTTGGAATTGAAACTTCATGCGATGACACTTCGGTTGCCATTGTATGTAATGGCGCCGTATTGGTCAACTTAACGACCAGTCAATGGATTCATGAAAAATTTGGAGGTGTTGTGCCAGAATATGCATCGCGCTTTCATGTGGAAGCCATAGCAGAATTGGCCGGAATGGCGTTAAATGCCGCACAGCTCAACGTCGAAAAGATTCATGCGGTTGCCGTCACCAACGGTCCTGGATTGATGGGATCCTTGCTCGTTGGCCTGAGTTTTGCCAAGGGCTTATGCCTCTCGCTTGGAATTCCCCTGATCGCCATAAACCACCTCCAGGCCCATGCCATGTCATTATTTATTGAGGAAAATGCCTCGTTTCCCCTGCTTTGTCTCACGGTAAGCGGTGGTCACACTCAGTTGCTGCTGATGCGGGATCAATTTGAAATGGAGTTGCTGGGGCAGACGCTGGACGATGCAGCAGGGGAGGCCTTTGACAAAACAGGGAAATTACTGGGCTTACCCTACCCCGCCGGTCCATGGGTGGATAAATATGCCGCACTCGGAACTGCAACTTTTGACTTTCCACTTGCGCAGACTCCGCGTTATGACTACAGTTTCAGCGGGATAAAGACGAGTGTTCTTTATTTTTTGAGGAAACAACTCGCTCTTTCTCCGGATTTCATTGAGCGACACCGCAATGATCTCTGTGCTTCGATTCAAAAGGCAATTGTTAAAATGCTGACGGCAAAATTGCTCCAGGCAGCTGAAGCATATGGCGTAAACAACATCGGGGTGGCTGGAGGTGTCAGTGCGAATTCAGGATTGCGAAGGGAACTGAATGAGTTGGCAGAGCAAAGAGGTTGGAAGTTGTACATTCCTAAAATGGCCTATTGCACAGACAACGCGGCCATGATCGCGAGCCTGGGTTACAAAAAATTTCTCCGCAGAGAATACTCTGGCCTTGAGACACCTGCATTGGCGAGGTTTCCCGTCACTGAAACGCAAGTATAGTCACTCCGTTTCCTCCATCGGCATCTTCCGGGTGACGGAAGGATTTTATGAACTTGTTCTTTCTGACCCACTGCAATACGGCGCGGCGCAAGGTGCCCATTCCCTTGCCGTGCAAAATGCGAACCTCTTTAAAATTGCTAAGGATAACTTTGTCAATGTAGATTTCCAATTCCTTCAAGGCATCTTCAACGGGAATGCCCCGCAAATCGAGCAAAGGTTTAATCGCCAATTCAGACGGTGACGCAACAGATTTTGTTGAAAGGATATTGGCAACGGATTTACCTGGCTTGGCATGGGCCAATTCTGAAACGGGGACAAAGAGCGTAAACTTTTCAGTAGTCACTTCCGCCATTTCGTTATTCACACGTGCTACCGTCCCGCGTACACCGCTGCTTACCATAATCACCTCGCTTCCTTCGGCAATGGGCGCTATATCGTCTAAATTCCTTTCAATTGCATTAACGGACTGGTATGCGGCCCGGTAGTCCGCCTCTGCCTGCTTCAACGATGTGCGGCTGGCCTCTGCAAGCTTTCTTGCAGCTATGACATCCAGCTTATCTTCAATTTCACGGACGAGAGCACTGTGGCGTGCAAAAAGTTCTGCACGGTCGTCATACTCTTTCATTTTGTCTGCGAGTTTGATCTTGAGCTTTTTAAGGACAACATCGCGGTTCATCCGTTCGTAAGCTTGAATTAATTTATTGAGGTTGGCTATTTTCTGACTCAGCAATCCGTTATCTGCTGAAAGCCTCCTCTTTTCTGTTTCAAGGTCAGCAATGAGGGACTCCATTCGCAATATGCCCTTACCCATCCTCAACTTAGCACGCCTGATAACCTTCGCAGGAAGCCTCATGCGTTCAGCCATTTCAAGTGCATACGAACTACCAGGAACACCCTGCATCAGTTTAAATACGGGCTTTCGCTCCTGCTCATCGAATAACATCGATGCGTTGACCAGACCGGGTAATTTGTGGGCCAGCGCTTTGATGTCTCCGTAATGGGTGGTAATGACTCCCATACATTTCCGGTTAGCAAGCTCTTCCAGAACGGATTCAGCAATTGCACCGCCGATAGCGGGGTCAGTACCGCTTCCAAATTCATCGATTAATGCGAGTGTGTGCCCGTCAGCAACGGCCAGAGCCGTTTGCATAAATTTGAGTTTAGCTGTGTAGGTACTCAGGTCGTTATCGAGGGATTGGTGGTCACCAATGTCGACAAGCAATCGGTCAAATAAGAAGCATTCGCTTCTGCGGTCGGCCGGTATCAGGATCCCATGTCGCAGCATGCACACAAAAAGACCGATGGTCTTAAGCACAATGGACTTCCCGCCTGCATTCGGTCCGGAAATGACGATCATCCGCTGATCTTCATTGATGGAGATGTCCAGCGGAACAGGCTTCACACCCTGCTCCTGGAATTTAAGTAAAAGGAGTGGGTGATAGCCACTTATAACATGCATTCTGGGCACTTCTGAGATAAATGGAGCTACTCCACCAATTCTAGCTGAAAACCGTGCTTTTGCAGATAAAACATCAAACGATATAAGCTGTTCGTATGCATTGCACAATGAGATGAATTGCTCCGCACAAAGAGCTGTCAACGACCGGAGTATTTTTAGTATTTCGCGTTTTGATGCATGCTCTAGTTCGGTCAGCTCGTTGTGCATCTCAACACAACTTTCGGGCTCAATAAATGTCGTTCGTCCGCTCTCCGACTCTCCGCAAATGATTCCACGAACCTTCCGTTTGTGCTCCGACAAAATACGAAGTACATAACGTCCTTGATATACCGACTCTTCTTCTGGTGCCAGGATACCCTGCTTTTTGTATGAATCAAGTGCTTTTTTGAAAACCCGGTAAATGGATTGGTTTACATTATGCATCTGCTTGCGCAATTCCCATAATTCCGGAGTCGCGCCATCGCGAATGTTGTTGTGCTCATCAAAAACCCGCTCGAACTGGGATAGCAGCCCGTCAAATGCTGGAGCCTCCTTGCATAAAGCCTGCAATTCGGCAAATGATCCCTTCTGGCAATGATGGGCAGCCTCTCTGAAGGCAGTAGCATTGCGACCAATGTTGCGAAGATTTAGGAGATCCTGAATGTCCAATATAAATTGATCCACCGCCAGCTTTTTGTCCAATGGAACTGGGTTCTGGATATCTTCGAAGGACAATTTATTTAATATACCCGACACCAGAATTTGTTCAACCAACCGAAGCATGTGTCTAACTTCCGCTGTATCGACTTTGCGGGGAAAAACCCAAATCCGTTGTCCGCTCTCACCAAATTGGGCAAACTGACACACCTGATCCAGCAGTGCATCGAAGCCAAGGTCAGACCAACTTTTAAACCCTGCAGACTTACCTCCAAGATTGCCCATGATTCAATTGAAGTTCTCTGGAACGCCGAAAAGACGATCAAATTCTTTGCGGATACTCACCCCGGCGCCCACTTTCTGCTTAAGTCCTTCAATGGTTTCGTCACCTCTGTAATACACCCGCAATTTTAATCCCTTTACAGGCGTATTCCATTCTATGACACTTTCGGGATTGAAATAACTTGCACCCAGCAATTGCGAATTAGATTTGTAATTTCCACCAAGTGTGATGATCCACTGATCATTCCAAAGCCGGTTTTTTAAGCTGAAAACGACCTCGCTTTCGTTTAAATCAGTTCCTCCAACATTGGTTTTATCTATATCGTACCCGATGTTAAAATCAAATCCAGAGATAAAATTGGATTCGCCCAATGCGTTATTGAGTACATTGGTGACAAACAACGAAAACTGGTTCGATAGCATTTCGCTCATGGTATTGATTGTCGTTGTTCCAATATTGCCGATCAAGCCGCCTTCCCAGGGGTTATTGCTGTTTAAAAATGTTCCCAATACCAGTAACCCAAATACCTGTTGATTAAATTGCTCCTGGTTTAACTTAAGATATTGAATCTTGTTATCTGCATAATTCTTTAATGACCCCGTAAGTTCCGGTAGCTCAAGGTCGAAGCGGATGTTGGGTCGCAACAGACTTCCTGTCAACATCATTTTAAGTTTTACCTGAGTTCTGCGTTTTGCTTCTTCTGTAAGAACATCGTTGTCGCTGATGTATTCCTGTAACAGGAGGAACGGTGCTGCAGCAAGCCCTTCATAAACCGCCTCTATATTGACATTGGCATCATAGGGGTCACCGGTCCATACAGCCAGTCCCCCTCTCGTTAGCGTAAATGGCTTGTTGACAAAGTTGTACAGGGTAAAAAGGTATTGTCCCTGTTCAATTTCAAAATCTCCATTTACCGAAAATGTGCCTGACCGCAAAGCTTTAATAAGCATATTACCACGCCCCCGGCATTTTAATACATCTCCCGTGAGTTCATCAAATATGACATTGACTTCTGCATCTTCTGTTAATCCAAGCTGCATGTGAACGTTTAGACCGCTGATTAAAGGCGCCCGACTTTTCTTCTCCTGGGGATTGATGGGGGCATCACTGCCATGTTGAATAAAGCTCACAAAATCAGCGCGCTCAGTTTCTGAAACGGTTGTCATCGGCAGGAAGATCCTGGATCCCTTAGCGGTAGAACAGATCACATCCATTTGTAGTAAATCGAAACTTCCAGAAAACCGGGCATCAACACTTCCTATGCCGTACCCGTAATAGTCTTCGCCATGGTTTTTGTCGGTATCCAGGACAAGAGCATAATCAGATACCACTCTCATATCAATGCTCCAGTCTTTTAGATTCGTATGAAATATAGCTCCATTGGCCAACAATGGGTTTCCTAGTTTGTCTCCAAGTCTGACGCTGTCAAATTCAATAGAGCGTTTTTTGAATACAATTTTTTGCTTTGACATGGTAACTGGCACACCCAGATAATCGACAAACGTGCTTGCATTCGTAACAAATATATTTCCTTCAAGATTCAGCTTTCTGCTTTCGGTATATAGCCTTAGCGACCCGTCTCCCCCGCCTGTAGAACCGGAAACTGTTTCTAAGAAATTTTCAACAAAGCTCAGCGGAAACTGAACAACATCGAATGTTACACTAAAATCATATGGAGCATACAGATATTCCTTTCCTGACAAGGGTATATTTATCTGCCCTGTTCCTGCGATTTTATGCTCTTGAAATTTATTTTGCACACTTAGTTCCCACGGAAGAGATAAATTTGGCACGGAGAATCCGACAATGAAAGTCCCAAACTTGCTTTTATTCAACATAAAATCTGAAATCGTGACTTTGCCATGACTGCCCGTTAAATCTTTGAGATCAGGAATGGTGATCAAAGCATTGAAAACCCCTCTAAATTTAACCTTTTCACTCTGAAATAAATCATTGACAAACTGAAGTGAAAAACCATCTGTTTCTAGTACTATGCCCTTATGATCATAATCTCTTAAACTGATAAAATGCAGAGAATCCGATAATTCAAAGTTTCGAATGGTCAGATGTTGTTTTTTAAAATGAATGAGGTTCTTGTCGTGAATTTTCCAGGGTACATTATTGAAAACCAATGCGTCGTCATTTACGTGCAGCAGAAGGCTGTCAGAAGTGTAGTGGGCACCAATGTTTAGTACAGCCAGCTTAATCTCATTTAAAGGATCTGATATGTCAAGTCTGAGAAGTCCTTCATTAATTGAAAAATCCGAGTTAAGAACGCCCTTTCCGGAAAGGAGCTTTTGATTATTTCTGATGCTGTCAAATTGCAGGTTAAATGAAAGAGTGTTTAAACTCGACAATTTGAGCACAGCTTTCCGTAAGGTAAAATCTTTATATCGGGCATCAAAGGAGTTTGTGCGTACATCCAATTCACCCTTCAACATATTTAAATTAACGTCGCAGTTAATTTTGTCTATGGAATAATCCTGCTGAAGAATTTCATTGAGCACCCGCCCATCCTTTATTAAAAAATTTCCATTAATCCAGGTCTTTCGATCAAATGTTTGGTTCACTGATCTCCATGAAGCAAATAATCCAGGATGCTTGGATTCAAGGAATGCAACGACCTGATCTGGTAGCGTATTGTAATCATAGGTACCAACTGCTTCAAGATCCACGACATCTGATTTAAGGCTCATCTTTCTCAATTCTCCCCTATCGCTCTGTGAGAATAGCAACTGCCTAATCACAGCGCGGTGTGAACTGTCTGAGTAATGGATATCAGAGGCATCTACAAAGCCATTGAACAAATTGTTTTTTCCCAATTCGAAGCGCGCATTCGCCGAAAATCTAATTTGTGCCTCTGGCCGAGAAAGTTGAAAAAGGTTAAGATCGAGGTGATTCACTTTTGCATCCAGGTTGCCTGTAAGCCTTTCTCCTGTATGAACATCACCATTCAAAACCGCCCTGATCCTCGGATCTTCTAGAGAAAGCTCACCATTAAATTTGCCATTCTCAATAGACCCTGAAAAATTTGCTGAGGAAAGGGAAGTGGTATCCCATTCAATTTGTGCGAGTTTTGCTGTGAGTCGTGCTCGAACGGATTTCGCGGTTAGACCCTTACCATCTGCAATGCTGACGGAGGCGTCGAGTTTTCCAAGCTTTGGAATATCCAAGAATTTACCAAGGTCAAAGCGTTTCGCATTCAGCGATCCACTGTATGTAGAGTTGCGAATGTCCTTTGCAAGCGAGAGCTTAACGTCTGTACTCAATACGCCAAGATCAGTCCGGAATGTACCAAAAGCAACAAAATCCGATAAAAATCCATCGAAGTAACCACTGAAATTTACAAAGCCCAAACGGGAATAGCTGGCTGGAATGCTGGTATTATTCAGCAAAGCAAAGGCAAATTCAGAATTGATGTTTGAAGTGCTGCATTTAAAGTTAATCAATGCCTTGTTTCCTGCCCGAATGTTGCGAACCCTTCCGCTACCCGCGAACGAAAAGTTGCTTCCATACTGAACGCTAAAATCTTTTACCTGAAAATTCTGTGCCGTACCCCGGAAATCGCCCCGAAGGGAAAGCGGAGGGGTCGCTTCAGGGCTAAAATTGCGGAATAACTTGTGATCTCCTAGGAGGTATCTAAGGTCTGCCGGGTGAATGTCCCCTCTGGAAATGGAAAAGTTACCTTCCCATAAATTTACCGGGTTTTGAAAAAAATTCCCCGACGGACAAGTCAACTGACCGAAAAATTCTACCTGAGAACGTGGCGTCCGGAGTTTTAATTTGCGCAGCGATGCTCCGGAAGTATCCGCAAGCAGATCGAGGACGTGCAAGTCTTGAATTTTAAATTCCTTGTTGCCCAGTGCATTCAGCGTTAGAAATTCGAGCTTCTTTAACTGCTCTGACCATGTCAGATACGTTGCCGTGAAGTGCACATCATTCAATTCATATACACGCTGTTGTTTTGCTTGGGTAATGCGGATGTTTCCTTTGTTGCAGTTTATAAAACTAAAATTGAATGCAGAGTGTGTGGAACTGCTGTCCTGACCAATTTGATTTGAAGCTAAATCGTTTTTTGACTTCTTCAACATTGAAAGGCTGATATCGATTTCCGGCTCATCTAGCACAACAGACCTGAAATCGAAATAGCCGGAAGGAAGGTGCATTGAATCCACCCTGACAGCAATTCTCCCGAAATGGCTTTTTGAAAGTAGGCTGTCCTGGTCTATGTTGAACGAAAAATCAGTGACTTTGAGACTCTTTATATCAAAAGTTAAGGGATTTGAGGACGGTGTATCTGATTTGAATTTGTCTAAAAATACATTGATGTTGCTGCGACTTTCACCGTGGTATTTTATGAGTTTTAACAGGATATGATCTCCTTCCAGCCCTTCGACTTGTACCCTTTTTTGAATTACAGCCGTCAGCAGATTTCTGCCGTGGATGCGGAGTGAGGCTGCATAAAGCAGGGTATCTTTGTGATGATCCAGGATCAGTGCATCCAGCTGCAGGCCCTGCATCAGATCAAAATTCACCGAATTGACCCTGATTTCCTGTTTATAATTATCGTTGATATAGTGAATAATCCGGGTTTTGAGAAAATTTTGAACCGATGGCAACTGAACAAGCAGTATGCAGAATATGAAGAGAAACAGAAAAAATGAAACGATTGAAAGCAGGATGTCCTCCAATCGGGTCCATCGAACCGGTAAACTTGAACCTGAAACTTTTGCCTGGTTCATTTCAGTGTGGATCCGTATGAATGGAAGATGACCTAACCTGCCTGAGGATGGTTAAAACCTGTACCGTTTCTTTGACATCGTGAACCCGCAAGATCCTGCATCCTTTAAGAGCTGCCAGCAGACCGGCTGCCAGACTGGCCGGCAGCACATTGTTTGCGTCGGCATTGCATACTTTATATAACATGGATTTGCGAGATAGCCCCGCTACAAGAGGGGCCTCTAGAATCTGAAACACTTCCAGCTTGCTCAGTATTTCATAATTATCCGTTAAGGTTTTGCTAAATCCAAAACCAGGATCAATCGCCACATTGTAAAGGCCTTCACGAGCGAGCGTTTCCAGTTTTTCGGCGAAATAGCCAATCAGGAACGAAACGACGTCTTCGTAATGCGTATTTTCCTGAAGCTGCATATTCTCCGGTATTCCACGCATGTGCATGGCAATGAATGACTTGTGCCTGGAGGCCACGGTGGATGGCATACCGGGATCATAACTGCCCGCGGAGATGTCGTTGATGAATTCGCAACCCGCGTCAAGGCAATAAGCCGCAGACGAAGCGTTAACGGTATCAACGCTCACCACCAGCTCGCTAAAGCGTTTGCATACGGCTTCTACTGCAGGAAACAATATGGTGCCCTCCCGCTCATAATCCGGCAAAATTGCCCCTGGGCGGCTGGAGAAAGCACCCAGATCCAACAAATCCATGCCATCGGAGATCATGCGTTCGACCCGCCTGAGAACATCGTCGATGCTGACGGCCACGCTCGCAGCGTAAAAGCTGTTGGGATCCAGGTTTACTATGCCCATTACCAGAGGACTTCCCCCTCTTTCCTGGAAAACGGATTTCAGAATTTCCGATTTGCTAGCCATAAAAGCTGACCAAAATTACACCTTCCGTCGATATGGCATGATTGTGTAACGCGTATTGCTATCTAAGCTATTCTGAATCAGCACGCTAATTAGGTGCAGAAACTCATAAAAACGACTAAATTTGCAGAATCACAATCATTCAATACTGAGTCAATGTTGGGTTCCGGCTATTACAAGGCATTCGTACTCATTGGGTTTCTGGTGGGGGCTATTTTTATTAATTCTTTCATAATCAATGAAATAATAGCAATTCGAACCCCCATCGATCAGGTCGATGCCTCTTTGCCATTTTGCAAGCCCCTGCCTAAGGGGGATGGTGTTTTTGGTTTCGATCCAAGGCAGTTTCACATTGAAACTTCGGAGCTTTTAGAGGGTAAATCCATCGCGTCCGTGCTGGAAACTGCCGGGATCGGTAAGAATGCCGCCTTTCTGGCCTTGGCGAATGCCAATGAATTTGTTCCAGCCCATCGCTTTATTGCCGGAAAGAGAATAGCATTTGTCCGCTCAGATTTGTGCCAAGACCCCGATTATTTTTGCTACGAGCTGGATGCAAGCCGTTACCTGAAGTGTGAGTTATGGGGTGACTATTGTTCACAAATCATTGAGCGCGACCGTGGCTATACCAGAGAGGTCGCCTACGGCTATATCGATAAAAGTCTTTGGCATGCTCTCGAAGCGGATCAGATTTCGCTGGGTTTGATCGACCAAATGGAAGATGCGCTTGCCTCGGCAGTAGATTTCTACCACGTCCAAAAGGGCGATGTTTTCAAACTGGTTTTTGACCGTTTGTACATTGAAGGAAAGCCAACTGGCGAAGGCAAGTTGCTGGCTGCGTTTTTTGACACCGGGAACAGGCAGCATTACTCCTTCCATTATCAGGTGAATGGCCAGACAGGCTTCTACGATGAAAAAGGACGACCGATGAAAAGCCGTTTTCTTAAAGCGCCACTGCGCTTTTCACGGGTGAGTTCTGGTTTCTCGGCTAAGCGCTATCACCCTGTGCTTAAATACCACCGGCCTCATCTGGGTACCGACTATGCAGCACCTTATGGCACTCCCATCATGGCCGTAGGAAATGGTGTGGTTGAAGCTGCCTCCTATACTGCCGGAAACGGGAACTACGTCAAAATTCGCCACGACAACAGTCATCAGACGCAATATCTGCATATGTCCAGATTTGCCTCCGGGATGCGCAGAGGGGTACATGTAACACAGGGTCAAACCATTGGCTATGTAGGATCTACCGGCTTGGCAACCGGTCCGCACGTCTGTTTCCGGTTCTGGAAGGATGGCAGACAAGTAGACCACCGGAGACTTCATTTCCCATCACCGGAACCCCTTCCTTCTGATTTGCTACAGGATTTCTTCAAGCATCGCATTGCGATGCAACAAGTCCTCGACGACATCGACAGCGAAACAGCACTTAACAAAGAAAACCGCTCCTAAAGACTGCTTTCGAGCTCCTGAGCCGGATGGGTGATCCAGCCTTACCATACTGGTCATTGGCCCCGGGCTCAATTTTCATTTCGCTGAATAACAGCGTATTATGCTTTTCGCAGTGTGAATCCGAAGGTGGATCCTACCCCCTCTTTGCTGCGAACGTGTAGGGTCTGGTGATGTCCTTCCATAATGTGTTTTACGATGGAAAGCCCGAGTCCGGATCCACCCTGTTCTCTGGAACGGCTTTTGTCTGCCCTGTAAAATCGCTCAAAAACATGGGGTAAGTGTTCCTCACCTATCCCTATCCCATTGTCACTTACTTCCACCAGAACGGATTCTTCCATCAGGTAGCATGAAACTTTGACGAACCCGTTGTACTTCCCATACTTAATGGAGTTATTAACCAGGTTACTTAAGGCAATCCGGATAAATTCGCGATCCGCATTTACCGGGTAATCCTGATCTGCTCCCTCTTTAAACAGGAGCTTGACGTTCTTCTTGGCTGCGATATCTTGCTGCTCTTCAAATACCTCTGCAATCAGGTCCCGGATGCTGAATGATTGAAACAACAACGCCTTTTCCCCGGATTCAATTTTATGAATGATCGTAAGGTCGTTGATGATCTCTTGTAACCGCGTTGCATTTTTCAGTGCTTTTGCCAGAAATTCAGCCTGTTGTTCTTCCGGTAGCGATCGGTCATCAACCAGGGTCTGCAAATACGCTTGAATGTTAAACAGCGGGGTTTTTAATTCATGCGAAACATCGCCTAAGTATTCCCTTCGAAACCGCTCCATCTCCTTCATCTGATCGAGCTCCTGATTCTTCTTTTTAACCCAAAGAAAGGTGTCGCGTTCTACCGTGTTAAGGTCCTGATTATATAGTTGCAAATGTTCTTTTCCCTCATCCCCTCCCAATTTTCTATCTGTGATGATTTTATAGATCAACTTAATTTTCCGGTAGAGAAAATAGCTAATAAGATAAAATGACATCAGGTAGGCCGCTATTGAGATGGCGACGAACAGAATAATCAGCGTAATGGCAGATGTCGTGCGAAACCCAGCGGCACCGATTGTCAGGAAAAATAGGAGCGAAATGACTGAAAAGCATGAGCTAATCAGCAATGCCAAGCCTTTGGGGCCAATATTTTTCAGAACGTCAAGCTTCAAATTTATAGCCAACTCCTTTAATAGTCTTTATGAACGAATCATCCAGCTTTTCTCTCAGCTTGCGCACGTGCACATCGATCGTTCTGTCGCCAACGATGATGTCCTTTCCCCATATTTTATCAAGAATCTCTTCCCTCTTGAATACGCGTCCGGGATTGGAGGCAAGCAGGTATAACAAAAGGAATTCCTTTTTTGCAAATTCTGGTTTTTTATCGAGATATTGAACTTCCATTTTCATGGGATTTATGGTCAGCGTGTCAAAACTCAATATTTCGTTGTTGCCTTCGCTGGTTAGTGGACTGATCTTTCTTCTGATGAGCGCTTTGATCCTGCTAAGCAGAACCTTCACACTAACCGGCTTCTCCACGAAGTCATCGCCACCCAGGTCAAGGGCTGCTATATGAGTGTCCTCATCTCCCTTTGCCGTCAGGAACAAGATGCTGACGTTCTCGAATTTCGAGTCCTTTCTCAATTCGCGACAACATTGCAATCCATCCATTACAGGCATCATGATGTCTAAAAGGACCAGATCTGGCGCAAAATCTTTTAATACATCCAGAGCTAGCTTACCATTCGCCGCTGTTTTTATTTCAAAACCTTCCTTCCTGAGGTTGAAGCTCAGAATGTCCACTATGTCCGGGTCGTCGTCAACAAGCAGGAGTTTGTACTTCATGGTCAAATTTAGTGTATAACGATTAGGCTAAATGTTTAGCACGCCTGACGTGTTATCTATTTATTAAGAAATGGCACCCTCTTGGAATCTGACATGGATTGGATGTCCTTGAGCAACTGTTCATACTGCTTTTGGTTTGTGTAATACATTTGCGTAATTTCATGGAAAGTCAATGTGTCGAGTTGGTACTTGGCAAGTAAATCAACCAGGGCAAGCTTAATGGCACTGTCTCGGTAATAACTGCTTTGGGCGCTTAAATGCTCGTTTAGGTAAAATACTTCAGAGCTGATCATTTTATAGGCTTCGAGTTCTCCGGCTGTAAAACTGACCTGCTCCGTAGTCCTGCAGGAAAAGAGCAAAACGAGTAAGGTACACCTTCGAATCATCCCCGGTCTAATTGTTTGGGTATGATCACTTGTTCAATGGTCAGCAGGGAAGGTGTTGCGCCTTTCCATTGAACAGATTCCAATTTGCAGAGCAGGACACAACAAGTTGGGATATGCCCAATAAAAGGTGGGCGAAAAATGCCCGCAAGCGCCTCTATGGTCGGGTTATGGCCAAATACCAGACAGATTTCTGTTTGAGGGGAACAGTCGTGAAGGCAAGCTGTATAAGCCTCGACCCCATCGAAGTAGAGCGCCTCGTCAACCCGTTCCTGGCCAGGAGGAAATTCGAATTGCCGAGCAAACAGTTCGCACGTCTGACGCGCCCGAAGTGCCGGGCTACACACCATTTCCATGTGCTGTGCTGCAATTAAACCAGCCAGATGCTGTGCAACCCGGGGCGCATCTCTCAGGCCCCTGTCGTTCAGCGGGCGTTCGAGATCCGATAAGGTGGCATCCGACCAGGAAGATTTTGCATGCCGGATAAATGCAACTGCTTTGCCAGCCATTGACACTGAAATATTGGGCAAAATTATATAAATTTGCCGGTTTAATGCATCTGTCCGAACCGATTTAATCATGGCCATCGATTTCGACCATTATTCCTATTTGTTCAGCGAGGAGGAACTGTTCGAGTTCAAACAACTCATTGATGCCGGCGCGGTTATGAGAGCGAACCAAATCAGGCTGAATTTATGGAATTATTTGCTTCGAATGGACGGCATTCAGTTAGAATGTGAATTGGGTTTCAACACGAAAACCATCAAGTCTGTCTTGTGTGCGTGTGGTCATCGGGGCACGACCAAACTTTGCCGGCATGCAAAACTTTTGGCATTATGGCATATTACCCGCATCTACCAAAGGCAATCGCCTCGTACCGATGTGTCTTCCAAACTACTGGAATCCCTTCGTAACAGCAAGCAGGAAGATCTATGCTTCTTGACAGAACTTTCACTGAAATATGACCAGCGCCTGAAGGACTGGTTCGCTCTTTTCATAAAGGCTTCAGACAGCTCTCCTGAGGAGCTCGAGCAGCAGTGGGCTCTGGTCACTGATTTCTTACGCCAACTAAACCTCCAGATAAAGTCTAAAATCGGTCGTGAACGCAAGTATTTGCTTTTAGGTCAGACTTATTACCAGCTTGCGTTGCAGCAATTTGCAAAAGGCGAGTTAGCCAGAGCGGCGGTGTTGCTGATCATTACCCATCGTCTGGCTTTATACTTGCTTCGAAATTTTGAGCCGGTAAACCCGGCCCGGTTTGCCCAGCTGGCTTCACAGACGTGTCACGCTCTGGATGAAGTCCTTAAGGGAATCATCGCGCCAGAATCCCGAGAATTCTTCATAACACGTCTTTCAGAGGAGGTTTCAAAAGATGAATACTTCCCACATGACGCGAGCAACAACCTGTTTGTGATCCTTCTCTCTATCGTGCAGCAAAGTAGTTCTCGCGAATCCCTTAAGGCATTGTTACAAGAGAAATGTCTCAAAGCTCCATTTGACGCGTACGTGGAAGCTTCGTGGAATACCTGCCTGAGACTTGATCCTGAAGGCTTTGCTGCCTTGTTTATTCAGCTTCCGGAACATAAGAAAATGCTGGCTCCCAACGTTGCCGGATTTATCGCGACACACTATGCTCAAATTCCGGGATCGCAGTGCTTTGAACTGATTCGCTCTTTGACTCCCCGACTTAACGATGGCCTGCAGAAAATGCTGGCTCAAATTTTTCCGTTCATAGGCTATAAACCAATAAGTGTACATGAATTTCAGTTTGCTGCAGAGCTCTATGCCAAATTTCCTGATCCAGGAATTCTTCAATGGCTCTTCTCCTCTCCAGAGAACCGTAAGGAAAAGGGGAAGTGGCTGCTGCAAGCAATTGATGACAGATTGGACAATATAGATAGCAGAAACGAACTCAAGTATGAAGTGCTTTATCATGGCGCGTTCCACCAGGAGCTTGTCGACAGGCTGATAGAATCAGGGAACATACATGCTATAATGCAATACGACCATCGCATCGATCCCGCACTCCGACTGAAGCTTTTCTCTGCGTTTAAAACCCACATAACGGATTACAGACTGCACAATGCGGGACCGAAGGCAAAGCGTGAAGTTCGCCGATTGCTGCTACATCTGGATTCCCATTACCGCACCCATTTGCCTCCGGGCCTATTTAAAAATATAACGGCTGTATGACCAAACGAGATCCAATTTTGAGGAGTATGCTCATTTATGCAGGGGCTTTTATTATGCTCTCCTTGACGCACTGCACTCCGTCCGAAAAGAGTTCCCCGTCTCAACCTGCAGAGTTAAAAGATCTGGTACTTTATGAAGTTGCCCCCTGGCAATACGTAGACTCAGGAGGGATTAAAGGTCTTCAGCGCGACTTGAAACGTCTTAGTGGTCTTTTTGTGAATTCATTGGTTTTACAGCCGGTTCAGCTTCGCGATCAAGCCAACAATCCATTTAACCCGGCGAGTCCTTTTGCGATCAGTGACTATGCTGTGATTGACCCCAACTTGGGAAGTGCTGAAGAGCTGATCAGTTTCATTCATAGTGCCCATAGTTTGGGAATTAAGGTTTTTTACCAATGGCATTTTTCAGAAACGGGGCCCCATCACCGACTCAGGGAAGAGCATCCGGATTTCTATTTTTCATCTGATAAGTTAAAGGAAAACCGTTACAATCCTGATTTTGTAACTCTAAACATCTCAGACAAGCGCGTTGCCTCGAAACAATCGGAATCGTTCGGTAAATTTGTTAATTCCTATAACTTCGATGGCTACGTCGTTTTTGGAATTGATTCTTCAAATGAAGATTTTGTCTCTCAAATAAGGGAGATCTGTGGCCCAAACCGGTTGTTGATCAACGGAGAAAGTGTTAAAGTTAAAGGGTTATCACATTCAATAGATAGATCTTTATTTGAATTTTTCAAAGGGGTTTATAACAATACTCCTGATTCTCTATTCCTTTACTCTCTGATTGGTGACATGGCACCCCAGGGCAGGATCAACGCATTTGTCGACTACCACACCAACTTTTACAAGGGCACAGATTACATGAGTTTCCCTAATGCATATCGCTACTTCGCCGCGTTTGCCCATTTTATTCCGGGCACTCCCTGGATGCTTGGAGGCCAGGAATACGCGCTCGTATCTCCTGTAAATGCCTTTAGGGACCATCCTGTGTATAGAAAGTATTACTTTAACGGCGATTTGTATCGCAGCCTGAATTTGCAGCGTAGGCGCAATCCTGCCCTTTGGAACGATGGCAAATGTGCACTGCCTGTAATTATTGCTGGCAATTTCCCGGTTGTTGGCCTGGAAAGATCACGCGACACCTTTTATTGCACCGGAATATTCAATTTCAGCCCAAGCCAGCAAACTTTTGTAATGACCAAAGATTACCTGCATGCTTATGATTTGTTTAATAAGGTTCCTGTCTCCTTTCCAGCGGGTAAGACATTGAACATCGGACCTTACCAGGCTTTTTTGTTTAGCAATGTTTTATAATCGTTATCATGCAGATCATTTGGATTGGAAGCACCAAGCCTGATTCTTTGGCCTCTTTAAACGCTATGTACCTTAAGCGACTTGCTGCTTTCGTAAAAATACAAATTACCGAACTGCAAACAAGAAAGATCAGTAATTCTTCGGATTCATCTGTACGAGAAGATGAATTGCTTTTAAGGAAAAGTCTTCTTCGCGAACGAAGGCATGTTGTGTTGCTTAGTGAAGAAGGCGTTCATCGGAATAGCCGTGAGTTTGCCACCTGGCTTGAGCGAAGCCTTGTGCTGCATGGCAACAAATTGACTTTCGTACTTGGGGGCGCTTTTGGCTTTGGCCCGGAACTGAAGGCAGAGTCCGCTGAGATCATTTCCCTATCACCACTGACCTTTAGTCACCAGCTGGCCAGGCTTGTTTTGCTTGAGCAACTGTATCGGGCTTTCACGATCATTCACAACCACCCGTACCACAATGATTGATGGAAATACTTCAATGACATTAGCACTTGTCCTTGCAAACATTGCAGTCTACGTCATGACCTCTGCCAACGAGTCCATTTTCAACGCGAGTAAGCATTATCCATATCTCGAGAAAAGAGATAAGAGCTATTACAGGTGGATAACTTCAGGATTTTTACATGCTAACTTGTTACACCTGGGCCTTAACCTTATTGTGTTGTATCAGTTTGGTGGAACCGTAGAAACTGTTTTCAAATCGCTCTTTGGCTTTTTTACGGGAGGGATCGTTTTCCTTGGCTGCTATTTTGTTATCCTACTCATGTCGGGATTGCCAACTTTCCTTAAATTTCGAAATAATCCTAATTATTCAAGCGTTGGTGCTTCTGGAGCCGTTTCAGGCATTCTGTTTATATATACGGTGTATTTTCCGATGAACCTGCTTTACATTTTGGGTCTTGTTCCAATTCCCGCCATACTTTTTGGAGGGCTTTACCTTTTTTATTCAAAATGGGCTTCATCGCGGAGTGAGGATCATATTGATCACGATGCTCATTACTACGGTGCAGTTGCAGGCTTGCTTATAGGAGCAATCATCCGCTTTGGGGTTGCAGGATGAAGATGCTTAATCTTTCTCCAAGAATGGGTAGCCGTATTCATGCGGTGGGCAAAAATTTTCCTTGATTGTCCTTGGAGACACCCAACGCAACAGGTTTAGCGCAGATCCGGCTTTGTCGTTTGTACCTGAAGCCCTGGCGCCACCAAACGGTTGTTGACCAACTACGGCCCCTGTCGGTTTGTCGTTAATGTAAAAATTGCCGGCAGCATTACTCAGCTTTTCTGAAGCCTTAAGGATGACTTGGCGGTCCTTTGCAAAAACTGCACCCGTGAGCGCGTATGGCGAAGTCGTGTCAACGAGTGTAAGCGTTTCATCAAATTGATCGTCATCGTACACAAAAATCGTCAAAACTGGCCCAAAGATCTCCTCACACATCGTCAAACTTCTTGCATTGTTTGTCTGCAAGACAGTCGGTTCAATAAAATAGCCCTTACTTTTGTCGCATCGCCCGCCAAAGATGACTTCTATCGACGGGTCACTCTTGGATTTTTCGATGTAATTTTCAATTTTTAAGAAGGCTTTTTCGTCAATTACGGCATTGATGAAGTTCTCGAAATCATCCGGTCCTCCTATTTTCATCGATGAAAGATCGGATATCAGGTTTGCCTTCACCTGAGGCCAAATGCTTTTAGGTATATATGCCCTGGATGCCGCGCTGCATTTTTGCCCCTGAAATTCAAAAGCCCCACGCGCCAGAGCTACGCTCAGCGCTTTGGGATCTGCGCTGACGTGCGCGATCACGAAGTCCTTTCCTCCGGTCTCCCCTACCAGCCGGGGAAATGATTTATAAATGTCCAAATTTGCAGCAACAGTTTTCCAGATCGACTTAAAAACACCGGTCGAACCTGTAAAATGCAATCCGGCAAAATCCGGATTGGAAAAGATGGCGTTTCCTGCGGTCGGGCCATCGACAAAAACCAGATTGATGACTCCCGGAGGCAAACCTGCTTCCTCAAGTATATCCATGATGAGTGAGGCTGAATAAATCTGGGTCTCTGCTGGTTTCCAGACAACGACGTTTCCCATGAGCGCAGGAGCACAGGGAAGATTACCTGCAATGGAAGTAAAATTAAAAGGAGTCAGCGCAAAGACAAATCCTTCGAGAGGCCGGTATTCGAGCTGATTCCATACAAACGGCGAACTAGAAGGCTGCTGTGCGTATATTTCTGTGAGATACTTCACATTAAATCGCAGGAAATCACAGAATTCACAAACCGCGTCAATCTCAGCCTGAAATATATTTTTCGATTGGCCCAGCATAGTCATGGCGTTCTGCTTCGCCCGGTACTTGGTCGAAAGCAGATCCGCAGCTTTTAGAAAAATTGCCGCGCGGTCCTTCCAGGGCATTGACTCCCATCCTTCTTTAGCATCCATTGCGGCCCGTATGGCCATTTCAACATGGGAGGCAGTGCCACGAAAGTAATGTCCCAGTTTGAGTGCGTGGTCGTGGGGAGCATAAATGGCTTTGGAGGATTCTGAACGCACCTTGCTTCCTCCTATCCTCATGCAAACCTCCTGTTGGTTTTCTTTCAGATACGCAATGACCTCACGAAGCGACTTTCTCTCTTTGCTTCCCGGGGCATAAGATAAAACAACTTCGTTCTGAACTTCCGGTATCATTACAATTCTGTTCTCCATAAATTCAATTATACAAATCTTTCAATACCTGATGCGGCACCAGGGCTTCAACATTGGCTTTTGCGAGAATGAGTTCCCGAACTATGGTGCTGCTCACATGCGACAATTCTGGTCTTGCAATGAGGAAAATGCTCTCCAGGTCACTTTTTAGAGTATGATTGATCTGGGAGATGGTCTTTTCATAGTCAAAATCCGTCGCATTCCGAATTCCCCGCAGCACATATCGCGCTCCGATTTCTGCACAGAAGTTGGCTGTCAGTCCCTGAAAGACCCTGACCTTTACAGAAGGTTGATCCTCAAAAATTCGTTCAATCCATTTAACCCGAGTTTCTACGGGGTACAGGATTTTTTTTTGAGCATTGATCCCAACGGCAACAAATATTTCGTCGAATAGATCTAAAGCCCTGTAAACCACATCCGTGTGCCCTTTGGTGATGGGGTCAAAGGAACCTGGAAATACGGCAATCCGCTTCATGATTTAGCGTCACAAAGTTACACCAGCTTTCCCTGAATTAGCGCTTTTTCACAGCAAACTCTCCAGTATGCTGTGATCCTTGGTGAGACTCCGGGGATATTTTGAAGGCAATAGATATCCATTGGCGGCAGGACTGTATTTTTGGGCAAAATATGGCCTTATGCAATTTGATATTGTTGTCATCGGCGCAGGTCCAGGAGGATACGTAGCTGCCATACGTGCCGCCCAGCTCGGCAAAAAAGTCGCAATTGTTGAACGCGAGGCACTGGGAGGGATTTGCCTCAACTGGGGTTGCATTCCTACCAAGGCTTTGCTGAAGAGCGCACAGGTTTTGGAAACGCTTTCCCATGCCCAGGATTACGGAATACGGGTAAAAAGTTACGATGCTGACTTTGGAGCCATCATTTCACGTAGCCGCTCGGTAGCAGACGGAATGAGCAAGGGCATCCAGTTTTTAATGAAAAAAAATAAGATTCAGGTTTACAGCGGCTCAGCAAGTTTGGCTGCAGACAAATCGGTAGTGGTGGTGGGCCCGGATGGGAAATCCGAACAATTGCTGGCCAAGCATGTAATCCTTGCAACCGGCGGAAGAGCGAAGCAGTTGGACAATTTGCCCATTGACGGCAAGTACGTCATCGACTACCGCAAGGCTATGGTGCTCGACAAAGTGCCTAAAAAAATGGCGATTGTGGGTGCTGGCGCGATTGGTGTTGAGTTTGCCTATTTTTATAACAGTCTGGGAACCGAGGTGCACCTCATTGAGTTCCTCGAACAGGGTCTCGTTCCGCGCGAGGATCCGGATATTTCCAGGGAGCTCACCAAAATATTCCGGAAAAAGGGCATTCAGGTTTATGCCAACACTGCACTTGAGAAAGTTGATCGCATCAAAGGTGGCATGTCGATCACTGCCAAAAATCGAACCGATGGAAAAACGGTTCAGCTAGATTGCGATGTTGTATTGTCGGCTGCCGGGGTTCAGCCAAATACAGAGAATCTTGGCCTGGAATCGCTGAAGGTAAAAACGGATAGGAGCTACGTTGTAGTCGATCGCGATTACCGTACGAACGTCGAAGGCGTTTATGCAATTGGCGACATTGTTCCAGGCCCTGCTCTTGCCCATGTGGCAAGCGCGGAGGCCATCCATTGCGTCGAGCGCATCTGCGGTCTGCCTGGAGGAGTGATTGACTACAAAAATATTCCAGCCTGCACCTATTGTACACCTGAAATCGCTTCGGTGGGACTAACGGAACCTGCCGCAAAGGAGGCAGGGTACGATCTGGCTGTGGGCAAATTCCCATTCTCGGCTTCTGGTAAAGCCAGTGCGGCAGGTGCTAAGGATGGATTTGTAAAAGTCATTTTCGAAAAGAAGTATGGGGAATTCCTCGGTGCCCACCTGATTGGAATGAACGTAACTGAAATGATCGCAGAAGTGGTTGTCGCCAGGAAGCTGGAAACGACGGGACACGAAATCATTAAAAGCATTCACCCCCACCCTACCATGTCAGAGGCAATCATGGAAGCGGCTGCAGCTGCCTTCGGGGAGGTAATCCATTTGTGAGAAAGGCATAAGCATGCGCCTGATTTGTTCTGTTATGCGCAGCCAAGGCGTTGTTGAATTTATGCGCGGCGTTGCGAAAGAAACTCAGAGCAATTCCTTAAACATGTTGATGTGTGCGATACCCAGTTCTACGTACTCATCCCCTGAAGCCCGATAGTCGAGTTTTGTATAAAATGGCCGGGCAGATTGGCGTGCATGAAGTTCAACATGAAAAAATCCGTGTTTCTTAGCCCAGTTCTCTGCGCGTTCTACGAGAACTCTTCCCATTCCACGTCCCTGAAACTGCCTTGAAATGGCTACCTGGCGCATAGCCAGTTTTTGCCCGCCAAGATGGCGAAAGCTGAGGCAGCCGATTAATTGCCAATCCAGCAAGTGAAGACCAAAATGAAACTGGTCTGACTCTGCTTCGAGTTGATCTGCAGTAAACTCAAGACCAAGTGGTATGCGCAACTCTGCGGTGCGCAAACTGACGAGTTCATCGTACCCGGGACTCATAAAATCATGCTGGATAAACCACATTGGCTGAAAAGATTCAATGGTAATGGTCGAAAATTTCGGCAGAAAAGGCAATGGCGCTGAGGAAAGCCTCAGACCGGATTCCTGGTAGCATCTTCCTTGGAAGAAAATACTCAACAATTTTTTCTGTTGGCATGTTTCCGGTCAATTCGTCTTTTGCCATTGGGCAGCCACCATACCCCTTGATTGCACCATCAAATCGACGACATCCCGTTTCAAAAGCTGCAACAATCTTTTCCTCCCATACTTCTGGACGGGTGTGAAAGTGAGCACCAAATTCCATCTCGGGGTAAACCGGCACAAGATGGGAAAACAAGTATCGAATGCTTTCCGGGTGTGCAATGCCAACGGTGTCAGACAAGGCGATCGTCCTGATGCCCAACTCGTTTAACAAACTGACCCACTCAAGGGCAATTTCAGCATTCCAGGGGTCTCCATAAGGATTGCCAAAAGCCATGGAAAGATATACCACAAGTCTCTTGCCGGTCCGAAGACAGAGATCCTGTATAACCTTAACTTTCTCAAACGACTCCCCGATGCTTGCATTGGTGTTGCGCATTTGGAAGGTTTCGGAAATGGAGAAAGGAAATCCGACGTATGAGATGGCTTCTTTAGCAATGGCCGCTTCTGCCCCCCTCACGTTGGCAATAATGGCCAAAAGGCGGGTCTGCGAATGGTCGAGCCGCAATTGTTCAAGCACCTGGGCTGTGTCCCTCATTTGGGGAATGGCCTGCGGGGATACAAAACTTCCAAAGTCGAGTACGTCGACATTTGCATCGATCAGCTTTTGCAAGTACTTGATCTTCAGGCTGGTAGGGACAAAGTCAGCCAGCCCTTGCATAGCATCCCTCGGGCATTCAACTAAGGTAATTCTGTCGGTCATGGTGACTTTGAACGAAAATTAGTACAGGAAGCGTTAATATACGCATATGGATCCCTTTACCAAAAATGAATCAAACAGGAGCAGCGGTTTATTGTTGCTGGGTTTTGTCCTCTTTGTGTGCGGAAGCCTTTCGCTGATACTGAGCATGGTTGGGGTGGAACTCGTCGTTTTCAAATGGATTGAGGTTTTGAGCTTCCCATTCAACCTGATCACAAAATTGGCTATCCTCCTTTCAGGACTCGTCCTGGCCTACCTCGGTTCCATGGATAGAGAACAACAATAATATTTTAACGCTTCATTTTAAACTTTTTAGTTAAAATTGCGTCCAAATCGCAGCAAATCCGGCGAAAAATGCCACAATATGTTCACTTCGATGCTCACAAAGTAGAACGCGGAAATAAGCGGATCGGCTACCTCGTTTCTGCCATTGTTCATGCGCTCGTTCTGTTGATCATCCTCATGAAGATCCTGGAATTGCCAACCGAACCTCCGGCTGAATATGCTATAGAATTGCTCGGGCCGGTACCTCAATATACGGCCCCGGTTGAGAGGGACCCTGGCGGAGGTGGTTCCGAAGGTCCGGAGGATCTGGAGCCAAAAGAGGGAGGGTCTCCGGGAAGTGAGGCTCCAGGGGAACGGATTCCCGAAGAAGCCGTTAAGGTTGAACCAAATCCCGAACCAGAGCCTGTAAAACCAACTCCTTCCCAGCCCAGCCCTAAGCCTGTTCTCGTAGACCCAACACCCGAGGTCGTTAAAGCGGACCCACCCAAGGTGGAAGTTCCTGGACCGGTTCGTCCTGCTCCTCCAAATCCTTCGCCCCAAAAGCCCCCAGTTGTTAAACCATCAGGAGGATCCTCGGGAGCCAACGGCAGTGAGGGAAAGGCAAGCACCGGAGACGACGATGCCCCGGGAAGTGGCGGGTCAGGAACAGGATCCGGAACCGGGTCGGGTTCAGGAGGTGGTAATTCGGGCAGCGGTACTGGCGGAGGCGGCGGAACGGGAGGTGGAACCGGAGGAGGCACGGGCGACGGAGCAGGAGTTGACTTCAACGAGATCGGTCCCCTGAAACGCAAAGTCATCGGCAGACCAGACCTCAAAGACCTGGCTCGCGAAAACGCACAAAGTGTGGTGTTCAACATGTGCATCAATCGCGAAGGGAACGTCACCTACATCCGTTATAACGCCAAAATGTCTAAAACCAAAGACGTTCAGTTCATCAGGGAGGCCACTGCTAAAATGCAGCAATACAAGTTTCAGCCTGACGGGAAAGCTCCCAAAAAGGAGTGCGGCACTTTCACGTTTAACGCATTGGGCATCATTCAGCGCCTCAATTGAATGGTACGATCGCACTAATGTGCGCTGAGAATTTGAACGCGATGAATTCAGAGACTCAATTTCCTATTTATTTCTCCGGGTAGAGCAGGTATTTTGAGCGGATGATCTTGAAAGCATTCAGTTCATCTTTCCAACTCTCGCGAATGGCCTCTTCCGTAGCTTTCGATTCTACCTGGCTGCGCAAAGCATCGGTGCCTGCCAGGCGGTCGAAAAAATTGGGATTTGAAAAAAAGGATGCGCCCATCGAAAGCTCATGGTATGCCTGAAAGAGGTAACTTAGGTCGAGTTGAGCCTTGGTGAACAAGGATTCAATTGGATGAACACTCAAATCGGTGCCGTAGCATAAGGTGCCATTCCATGGAGGATTTTTAGCACCCGGCATCGGTAGGGGTCGAAAACTAAAAGGCCCCTTCAGCTTGGGGTGGCCGTATGCATGGAAAGGAAAGGAAGTGCCTCGTGCTACGCTCACTACCGTACCTTCAAAAAAACAGAGTCCAGGGTAAAGTAAAATGGCGCGATCATCCCGCAAATTTGGCGAAGGGGGTGTAGAGAGCGAAACCAGCTCATTTCTCCGGTAATTCCGGCATTTGAGAACCTGCAATTCGAGTTTGTCGCATTGTTCGATCCAGCATTCACCCTGAATCATTCTGGCCAATTCCCCGATCGTCATTCCATACACGACGGGGATAGGATGCAGGCCGACAAACGACTTAAAGGAGGGGTCAAGTACAGGCCCATCAATGTAATGCCCATTGGGGTTAGGCCTGTCGAGCACAATCAGTTTTATACCATGCCTGGCACATGCCTCCATAACGTAATGAAGTGTGCTGATGTAGGTATAAAATCGCGTGCCAACGTCCTGCAAATCAAAAATCATGAGGTCCAAATTATTCAGGTCACCGGACGAGGGTTTTTTATTCTTTCCGTAAAGAGACCTCAGTGGTAACCCGGTGCTTTCATCCACTGAGTCGACCACGGTTTCGCCCGCATCTGCCAGTCCACGAAAACCATGTTCCGGCGTAAAGAGCACTTTCAGGCTGACTCCTCTGCGCAACAAGGTGTCAGCCAGGTGAACGCCATATACCAATGAGGCGTGGTTTGCTACAAGGCCAACTGAACGTCCTGTGGTCATTGATAGGATTGAATCAATCTCCGTTGCTCCAGGCAGAATTATGCGTGAATTTTCTGAATGGCAATCGATTTTGGATAATTTTGGATGACAAAACAGATTGACCAGAGCTGCTGAAATGATTGTGAACCAGAAGAAATTTGCCATTATTGATATAGAAACGACGGGCGGCTATGCTCGACGGGACAAAATTACTGAAATTGCAATTTTACAGTATTTCGACGGCCAACTCGCTGGTGAATACACCACCCTTATAAACCCCGAACGGAGCATCCCTCCTGAGATTACCCGCATCACGGGCATTACCGATAAAATGGTTGAGTCTGCCCCCAAATTTTATGAAGTGGCCCGGGAGATCATATTGCGCACCGAGGATTGCGTGTTTGTGGCGCATAACGTCCATTTTGACTACGAATTCATACGGGCCGAATTTCAGCAACTCGGTTATTCTTTCACCCGGCAAAAAATGTGTACTCTTCAGTTAAGCAGGCGATATTTTCGAGGACTGTCTTCCTATAGTCTTGGCAATCTCATCGCACATTTTTCCATTTCTGTATCTGCAAGACATCGTGCGCTGGAAGACTGCAGGGCAACGCTCTTTTTGCTGGAACGAATCATTGAAGTCCAACGCGATTCCGGGCTGGATGCCGGCATTTTGGTAAAATCAGGAATTTTGGCAAGTAAACTGCCCGCCGCCCTGTCTGCGGATGTTATAGGGAAACTTCCCAATGAACCAGGCATCTATACAATGCTCGATAAAGCATCTTACCCCGTCTATATAGGTAAAAGCAAACGCATACGCGAGCGGGTTATGCAGCACTTCAACGGAGAAGGTCCCAAGTTGAGTAAAATGCTCCAAACAGTTTGCAAGATTGAATATCAGATAACCGGAAATGAACTGGTGGCCTCTTTGTTGGAAAGCCAGCTGATCAGACAGCACAAACCCGAAATCAATAAAGCACTGAGAAAGAAAACGCATTCCTTCCTGCTCACTTGTTCGAAATCTGCTCAGGAATACATGCAATTCTCTGTAAAAGAGGCTTTTTGGCTCGAACAGGATGACATCATCCTGTCTCATTATCCTACCAGGCTAGCGGCTAAAAAGGTGATCGATGGGATTATTGCGCGTCATGAACTTTGTACCAATGTGAATTCTGGGATTGACGGAGGCAGCCCTTGCTCAATGTACCACATCAATTTATGTGGCGGCGCGTGTGTACGGAAAGAAAGTCCGCAGGAATACAATGTGCGTTTCGACGAAGCGAGGTGCGAGATTCAGGCAGTATTTTCAGAAGATTTTATCGTTGTGACCAAGGCCTCAGCCGCACAACAGCAATACGCAATCGTTGTCGAGAACGGGTTCGTCCGCAGGCTTGGACTCATATCGCAATCGGATCAAAAACCTGACTTAAAACAAATTGAACATTTGGCAGCTTTTGAAGGAAACGCTGAAACCAACCGCATGTTAAAAAACTACCTGAGCAAAGAACCTGAGGACTGTCTGGTTTACCCAATCAAAATCAACCTGCCTGATTCTCAGGAATCAAATGCGACCCGTGCCATCCGTCGCTGATATCCGGAAGCAAGTTCCCTGACGGATTCAGCAAATGGGCGACTGCCATCAGGATAGCAAATTCCCCTGCTCACATTGATCAATAATCCTACATCGGCATTGCGACCCCGACAGATGACTTCTTCTAGGTCTCCACCCTGAGCGCCAATTCCAGGGACAAGCAAAAATCGATCGGGACACAATTTGCGGATCGAAGAAAATGCTTCAGGGTGTGTGGCTCCGCACACAAACATGATGTGGGGATTTGGGTGTGCTGTGTAGGTGTGGATGACTTTTTCATAAAGAAATTGCCCTTCTGCCATTCGCTGCAATTGAAAATCAGCACTTCCAGGGTTGGATGTCAGTGCCAATATGGCAGACCACTTGTCGGAGTATTGCAGGAAGGGTTGAAGGGAATCCAGGCCCATGTACGGATGCAGCGTGACTCCATCTGCGTTCAGGTCTTCAAAGAAATAATGCGCATATTGAGCAGATGTGTTGCCGATGTCGGCTCGTTTGGCATCGAGGATGATCAGACATTCCTTAGGAATGGCCGACAGGGTCATTGCCAATTGCTCCCAGCCGGAAGGACCGTATGATTCAAAAAACGCGACGTTGATCTTAAAGGCAACAGCGAACTCATGAGTCAATTCGACGATCGCTGTCGAGAAGTAGTAGAGTGGAAAGGCATTCTGCGCAAAATCATCGGGCATTTTAAGAGGGTCGGGATCTAAACCGACACATAAGCAGCTGCTCTTGTTTTTAATCTGACTTACCAAAAAATTATAGTCTTTCATAGCAGCATTCAGGACTGCACCTGCACGGCCAATCCGGGGCTAAATATGGCATTTCTTAAATCGACTTTCTTGATGAGCAAAGAGGCTATACGATCAAAGTCGTCGTTGAGCCTAAGTCCGTCAGAAAGCGCTTGTCCCGTGTCCATAGACATGCGGTGCTCTTCAACGATCGGAAGTTGACCGAGCAATGTGGTTTGAGTGTAGTCGGCTAGTCGTGCTCCTGCCCCTTGCCCAAACAGGTAGTATCGCTTGCCCGGAAGTTCCGGAGGCTCAAACCAGGACATATTCTCTATAACTCCGAGAACTGGAACAGCAATTTGTTCCATCTGGAACATGTTGGCAGCTTTAATAGCATCAATGTAGGCTATCTCCTGAGGAGTGGTGACCATGACCACCCCGGTTAGCGGAATGGTCTGAACCAGGGTTAGCTGAATGTCTCCTGTTCCAGGAGGAAGGTCAACGACCAGGTAGTCAAGGGGCGGCCAGGCGGTGTCGTTGAAAAATTGTTTGATGATCGCCGCCAGTCGGGGTCCGCGCAGAACCACTGCCTGTTCAGGATCGATGATGTTACCAAGTGATACGATATGCAATCTGCCGGTTTGGATAGGTACCAGCTTTGGTGTAGGCCCGTCATGAGTTACAGCAGGTTTTTGACCGACTATCCCAAACATTGCAGGGATGGAAGGCCCGTAAAGGTCAGCATCCATCAACCCCACACGATAACCAGCACGAATGAGTGCTGATGCCAGGCTGGCCGAAATGGTGGATTTTCCTACTCCCCCTTTACCTGATGCAACAGCAATGATGTTGCTGATCTGAGGGACAGTAAGATTGGGAGCCTCCGCTGAAGGCATTGAATTGATGAAATGAACGTGCACGGTGGCCTGTGGGAAAATAGCAGCCAGGGCTTCGTGAATCCGCTGATAGAGAACGGCCTGCTCAGAATATGCCTTGCCAGGAATGTAAATGTTCATGTGGATGCCACCCTGTGCATCGACCCTGAGGTCCCGCAGCATGCGGAGGGTAATGATATCGATTTTCCGCACCGGTTCCAGTACGCTGCGCAAGGCATTGACAATCTGTTCTGTCCGCTCGTTCATATCCCCGCAAAATTACATCCTCAGGACAGAACATATTTCTAAAAATGATAATTTTGCGGGCAACATACATGGAGGTAATTTATCTAGGCAAGGCAGCATTGCCCGAATTCCACAAGCCGGTCGTAGCCATTGGCGCTTTCGACGGCTTTCACAAAGGCCACCAGAAGCTGTTGTCTCGACTGCTTGATTCTGCCCGTGAGTTGGGAGGGCAAAGCGTTTTGCTAACTTTTTACCCCCATCCCAGGCTGGTATTGGATCCCGCCGATCGACAGTTTGCCCTTTTATCCACTCCTGATGAAAAGATTGCCCTCCTGGAGCAGACTGGACTTGACTATTTGGTCATTGCCCCATTTGATTATTCGTTTTCAATGATGTTGCCGGGGGAATATGTGGAAGAATTTTTGATTTCGCGGTTCAGGCCATATAAACTGCTTGCCGGAGAAGATCACCGATTTGGGCGAAACGGCTCTGGAGACGGTAAAGTCTTGACAGACTATGCACTACAAGGTCATTTCCTGTTTGAAGAGGTTAGCCACCATCGACACCAGGGTCTGCCTGTGAGCTCAACCAGGATCAGAAACCTGATTTCTGAATCCCGCATCGAAGAAGCCAACGAGCTGCTGGGCAGGGCGTATTCTTTCACGGGATCTGTCATACCAGGAGACCGGGTTGGCAGGGAACTAGGCTACCGCACCGCCAACCTTACCCTGAAAGGCGACTCAAAATTGCTGCCGCCGAATGGCAGCTACGCCGTTTTTTGCCACCTTGGTGGTACTTCTTACGAAGCAATGCTCTACATTGGTACGCGAGAAACCATTGACCGAAATTCGTCACGGCGCAGCATCGAAGTTCATATTCTCGATTTCAACCAGGATGTCTATGGCCAGGAGATGATTGTTGACCTTGTGTCCTTTTTAAGGGAGGATATGGTATTTCAGTCAAAGGCGGAACTGGTAAAAAACATTCGCCTGGACGAAAAAAATACACGTAAAGCGCTTTTGAAGGAACGATTGAGAACGACGACTTCCTCCCCCCGTGTAGCCGTAGTCCTTCTGAATTACAATGGCCAGAAACTGCTGGAGAAGTTTCTCCCCGGGTTGTGCAAACACTTACCCACCGGCAGTAAATTATACGTCATTGACAACGGGTCCTCCGACAACAGCCTTGTCTATCTTCAGCATTATTTCCCAGAAGTAGCGGTAATCAAACTGCTGAATAATTATGGTTTTGCGTCGGGCTACAACAAGGGTATAGCCCAAATTGATGCGGATTACTTTGCCTTGATCAATTCTGATGTACACGTGACGTCTGACTGGGTTACCCCACTGACGGATATCATGCGGAACGATCCACTGGTCTTTGCAATACAACCTAAGATCAAAGCGCTGAATTCCCAGGAGTATTTCGAATATGCCGGCGGTGCAGGAGGGTTCGTGGATCTTTTGCGCTACCCTTTTTGCAGGGGCAGGATCATAGACCTCATAGAGAGGGACCAGGGGCAATACGACGGAACGGAAGAGGTTTTTTGGGCAAGCGGTGCAGCAATGATCGTCAAAGGTGTTGTCTTTAAGGCTTTGGGTGGATTTGACGATGATTATTTTGCCCATCAGGAGGAAATCGATTTGTGCTGGAGAATGAAGCGACTGGGTGGGAAAATTTTGTCCTCTTCTGATTCCGAAGTTCTCCATCTTGGAGGGGGTACGCTGGATTATGATCATCCCCGGAAAGTCTACCTCAATTTTAGGAACAATCTTTCGACCCTGTTTAAAAACGAAAACTGGATCAATCTCCTTTATATAATCCCAATGCGTCTCGTCTTAGACATGATGATAGCGCTGAGTTATTTGCTAAAGGGACGATGGCAGGTTTTTTACAAGATCGTTCAGGCCTACGTGGTTTCCATAATCAATACCCTCTACCTTATTCACAAGAAGACCCACACGGATCAATTGATGTCTGAGCTTCGCATTGGACCATTCAGGCCCAAGGGCATGTTGCGGTCCTCCATTTTTCTACAGTTTTATATCGCTGGAAATAAGCTCTTTTCCAGGATTCCTACACAATATTTCAGGTGACGCCAGCCAACATTGGACTGCTCTTGGACCACAAGGATTTTCTGGCAGTAAACAAACCTGCGGGGATACTGAGCATTCCGGATCGATATAATAAGGAATTGCCTTCCGTTTTTAGCCTATTGGCTGGGCAGACAAACGAAATTTTTGTAGTTCACCGGATTGACCGGGATACATCAGGAGTGTTGTGTTTTGCAAAAAACCCTGAGTCCCACAAATTTCTGAACGATCAGTTTGCCGAGCGAAAGATAAAAAAGGAATACCGGTGCATAGTTGAAGGGAACCCTTCTTCTGACGAGTTCATTTCTGACGCACCATTGCGTCAGCAGGCAGCGCATCCAGGCCGAATGGAAGTTCACCCTAAAGGAAAACCCAGCCTCAGCCATTTTATCGTACTAAAGCGGTTTCGCCATTTTGCACTTCTGGCGGCTTTCCCTTCAACCGGCAGAACCCACCAGCTAAGGGTTCATCTGTCACATGCAGGCCACCCCTTGGTGGCAGATGCCTGGTATGGATATCGCAAAGAACTGACTATCAATGACATTAAGAAAAATGCACGACTTGACAGGGATGGCGAACCTCCCAGGCCGTTGCTCTCAAGACCGGCGCTTCACGCTCAAAAGCTTGAGTTTATGTTGTTCGATGTCCTTTTTGCCATTGAAGCCCCTTTGCCAAAGGACATGCACGCAACCCTGGCACAACTCGAGAAATGGGATCGATAAGGGTTTCCTAAACTGTCTTGGGCAGACGGGGCCCCTGTTTGTCATGACGTTTTTGAAGTATATTTGTCTCGCTCATTTTCGGTATTCCTTTTATTACCTGTAACTCCATCCAAATGCTGCAAATCGCCATTGCCGACGATCATGCGATGTTCGTCGACGGTATTGAATCGATCCTACGCAATGAAAACACCATTCAGGTCGTCGCGCGCTGCTTTGACGGGAATTCCGTCTTTGAAATGTTGCGCAAGTACCCTGTAGACGTGCTTCTTCTCGACATCAACTTGCCCGACCTCAGCGGAATAGAAGTCTCCAAAAGAATTCATGAAGAATTCCCTGATGTAAAAGTCATTGCCCTATCGATGTACAATGAAGAGAGTATTGTCAGTGAAATGCTCAAGAATGGAGCACGCGGCTATATTCTCAAAAATACCGGCCATCACGAACTCATCCAAGCCATCCAGGCTGTAGCGGCAGGCCATACCTATTTCAGCAAGGATGTAACGGAGACCATAATGGGATCCCTGGCAAAAAAGCCTGGCACTAAAAAAAGTTTTGTTCTCGTTCCAAAATTGTCAAATCGAGAAAAACAAATACTTGCCCTTATTGTCAAAGAATACACCACTCCTGAAATCGCAGAACGCTTGTTTATCAGTTTAAAGACGGTGGAAACTCACAGAAGCAACCTCATTTCAAAATTAAATGTGAGAAATACCGCTGGTTTGGTCAGGGCTGCCATTGAGCTGCAACTCATCGATAAATCCGTTATCGATTAATGTTTCGCACGGCTCTACCGATCTTGATCTTTTTTATGTCCCTGCTGCCTGTCACGGGGCAAACCAACCCGGAAGCAGACAAACGCGATTCATTTGAAGTGACATTATGGGATGCGGCCAGTGTGCGCCAGGAGATTGAGCAAAAGATCAACGCACACGACTACGGGGCTGCTTTGAGTTCATTACTAACGGCCATAGAATATTTCAGACAGGAGAATGAGGTAAATCAAATGTACTACTACCGCTTTGTGCTTGCCAGGGTATATACCTACCTCGGCATGCTTGAAAAGGCAGCAAGCACCTATGAGATTTGCCATATTTATTTTAAGCAGGAAAAACGAGATTTGGATGTTGTACGTACACAACATGCGCTAGGCTACTTGTATAAGAAAATTGGCAATATAGACATGGCACATTACTTCTTAGGACAATGTGCCGCAAGTAAGGCAGATAAATACAATTTATTTTGTAAAAATGAACACGAGCTGATTGAGTCTTATGTTTTTATCAACAGGCTTGAATCCGCTACAGAATTGAAAAATGTTTATCATTACGCGAAAGGCCTTCCAAACATCGAACTTCTCATTAAATCACTTGAAACACTTGGCGACTACTATTATCTAAATAAAAAGTATAGGCAAGCTGAATCCTATTATCGGGATGCCCTGGAAGAAACGGAGGAACGCCGTTATCTGGATTATAGCCGTCAATTCAGTTTCAGGCTTTACGAATGTTCTAACCAGTTGGGGAATCACAAAATTGCATCAGAGTACCTAATACGGTTTATACAATTCAGTGACACATTAAATCAAATAAAAAATTCTGAAAAATTATTAAAACAGATTTCCAAATACGAACAAAAGGAAATCCAGTCCGAAAAAATTGAATTTGCAAAAGATAAACGTTTGTTTGAATTAAAATCCAGACGATCTAACTTTACTTTGTACAGCCTTGTATTTGCTATCGTAGCCATTCTGCTGGCAGGCTTTTTCATCGTGTTGTTTTATCAACAGAAGCTTGAGACGAGTGTAATCATTCATAAGCAATCAGAGCAGATCAACGATCAGAAAATCAAAGAACTGGAGAATGAACTCCAGTTGCAGTCTATGCAAGCCATGATCAACGGCCAGGAATCCGAGCGCGAACGAATAGCAAAGGACCTCCATGACAGTCTGGGAGGCGTTCTTTCTACCATCAAGCTTCGCTTTGATAAAATGGCCCATGACTTTAATTTTTCGGACAAAGATTCGGCAGTCATCTTAAATAATCTTATCGATACAGCTTGCGATGAAGTGCGTTACATTGCCAACGATCTCAAACCCGGATCGCTTGAAAAGTTGGGCTTGCTGGAGGCGATTAAGGATATGCTAAACCGATACAAATTGGACAAAGGTCCCGAAATTGTCTTCCAGTATTATGGATTCGAAAGTGGCGGACAAATTGCCGCCAGCATTGCCCTGAACATATACAGAATCATCCAGGAACTGGTTAATAACTCAATAAAGCATGCGGGAGCAAATGAAATTTTCGTCCAATTGCACAAAATTGGAGATCAGCTTACCATCAGCGTCGAAGACGACGGTAAAGGGTTTAATGAAAATGTTGTTCGCAAAGGCATGGGCCTTGAGAACATCAAAAACCGCGTAAACTACTTGAGAGGAGAATTGACTATAGAATCATCTGATTATCAAGGAACTGCATTTATCATTCATCTCCCCCTCCGCTAGGAAGAACTTTTATTGGGATTGATTCCATGCCGTACTCAGGGAAAACCCTTAGAGCGCTCAGGGTTTCCATTGATTTTTAAAAATCAGGGTTTTAACCGATGTGGAAGGCCATAATTCAACGCACCTTTGTAATGCAGTTTACATTAAAACGTTAATGGCGCTGCTGCTTGATTCAGAATATTGAAAATGTGAGAATGGGAACCAGGAAAAAGGACTATTGTTATCAATGGCTTAGGTTTGGTTATGTATTTCGGGGACTAAAAATTGACTTAACAAATTCCTTGACCTTTCGTCGCTACTGGCGACTTCTTGCTTCATCGACTCTTTAGCAATAGTCCTTTCCTGGCCATTTATTCAGCAATCCATCAACTCAAGATATAGAGTTTTGTCTTAGTTTTATCATGATGTGTACGCCAAAGGCTTTGAACGCTGTTTAAAGCCTTTTTTTATTTGAGGGAATCCACCAGGCCTTCCCACTCTTGCAGGATTTCACTGTATTTGAGCTTGTCTTCAGCATAGGTCTGCAGTTTCAATACATGATCTTCCCGTTCGTAAAACTCGGGTCGCTGCATTTCGTTTTCCGATTGGACCAGAAGCCTTTCGAGTTCATAGATTTGCTTTTCCAGATTTTGTATCCGTCGCTGAAGTTTCTTCCTGTCTGTTTTCTCGGGCAGAGGTGCGGAACGGGCGAAATCGTCTCCCCGGTTTTCTTCCAATCGGCCCATGGACCCCGGCATTGCGCCATCGTGTTGATCCAAAAAGTAGTTGATGTCGCCTTCGTACAATTTAACATAGCCCTGCCCAAAAAACAGCGTTTTATTCGCAAGTCCCATAAGGAAATCCCGATCGTGTGATACGATGATTGCGGTTCCGGGATATTTCTTCAATGCTTGCTTCAATTGGTCTTTGGAGGGCATATCCAGATGGTGGGTGGGTTCATCAAGAATAATGAAATTGTGCTCCTGAACCAGCATAAGGGCTAGCCGGACGCGAGCGCGCTCACCTCCAGACATGACTCCGATTTGCTTATCTGCATGGTCCTCACGCAAACCCAATGCCCCGAGTATGTGTCTCACCTGTGAACGCATTTCAGCCCTGCATTCACTTTCAAGTAACTGCACCGGGGTCAGTTTTAAATCAAGCGCGCTGTGGTCTTCCTGTGCGTAATATCCTATGCGTACCTCGTGGCCGAGTTTGGCAGCTCCTTGAGTAGGGGCAAGTTCACCGCAGATCAACTTGACCAGGGTGCTCTTGCCGTTGCCATTTGCCCCAACAAAGCACCATTTCATACCTCGTTCCAGGGTCAAATGAACATTTTGCAAAACCAGCTTGTCCCCAAATGACTTCGACAGATCTGTTACTTCTAGCACCGTTCGGCCACTGGGGCGTGCCATTTCAAAATGCAACTTCAGCGTAGCGGCTTCCCCTTCGGGTTGCTCGAGCTTATCCATCCGGTTAAGCTCGGTGATCAGCGATTGTGCAAATGCCGCTTTGGACGCTTTGTAACGGAAGCGGTCGATGAGCAACTCCTTTTGCCGGATGAGGCGCTGCTGGGCTTCATATTCCCTGGACTCCGCTTCCTTTCTTTCCTTGCGGTAGGCGAGAAACGCGGAATAGCTCCCCTTATAATCGTATATCTTTCCACGATCAATTTCTATGATGCGCTTCCCCACCCTGTCAAGGAAGAAAAGGTCGTGAGAGATGACCATAACGGTTCCTTCATAACGGCTTAAAAAACTTTCAAGCCAAGACAATGCAAGGATATCCAAATGGTTATTTGGCTCGTCCAACAGTAGTACATCCGGGGCACAGAGAAGCAATTTCGCCAACTCAATGCGCATCCGCCAACCTCCAGAAAATGATTTTGGCGAACGGCTCAGGTCCTGGGACGAAAAGCCGAGGCCAGCCAAAATGCGGTCCATTTTTCCGCTGATCTTATCGACTTCGAGATAGTCCAGTCGTTCCCTGACTTCAGCCATGCGGTGAACAGCCTGATCAATGCAATGGGCAGAGGCCTCTCCCCCACTAAGTGCATATTCAAGGTCTTTCAATTCGTTTTGAAGCGCGACGAGATCCTTTTGTGAACTCCATACTTCTTCACGAATGGTATGATCTTTATAAAGGGGGATTTCCTGGCTGAGCAGGCCAATGCGCCAGTTCCCTGGAACATCAATGGTTCCGGAGTCCGGCTTTAAGTCCCCGGTCAGCAATTTAAACAAGGTCGTCTTGCCCGATCCGTTCCTACCACATAATGCGACTTTCTCGCCTGGAGAAATTGATGCATTCAGCCCATTAAAAATGCGTTGACCGCCAAAGGCCAGCGAAACGTTGTTGAAGGCAATCACGATCCTAGTTCATCAGTTCGTCTCCCTCCAGCTTCGACAAAGCGCTGTAATGCATACCCTTGTATTCGAGTATCTCTTTCCAAAGCATGCGGGGATTGGACTTAAAAACAAAATTGGGCTCAAGCTCTGAAACGATCCAGGATTGGGTCATCATTTCACTCTCCAGTTGGCCTTTTGACCATCCACTGTATCCAATGTAGAAGCGAATGTTATGCGGAAGTATGAGCTTGTGTTCTACCAGAAAACGGAGCTTTTCGTAATTGCCGGACCAGTATACACCGCGGGAAATTTGAATCGAACCCTCCAACAGATCCCCTGCGTCGTGGATAAAATACATGCTGTCGTTGTCGACCGGCCCCCCGTAATGTACCGGTGCTTCAAAGTCTCCAAAGTCAGAGGTTAGCTCCGGAAGCCTAACCTCAAGTGGTTTGTTCAGAATGAATCCTACCGTTCCCTCCTCCCGCGTATAATCGGCGACAAGGACCACCGTACGTTTAAAGTTGGGATCCAACATAAAGGGCTCAGCTACCAGCATTTTGCCTGTAACCAGCAATTGAGTGCCTTGGGTCGCTTTCATCCTGTGATGGCGTTGATCGGAATATTTTTGTCGATCCGCTTGAGAAAACCGGAAAGGACTGTTCCATTGCCACCAATTTCAATGAAGCGGTTGAAGCCGTCCCGAAACATATTTTTCATGGTTTGCGACCACAAGACCGGGGAAGTTAGCTGAGCGACAAGCTTTTGTCTTATGGCATCAGGGTCTACGGACGCTTCGGCATCGACATTCTGGTAAACCGGACAAATTGGATTTAGAAATGGGGTGGAAAGAATGGCATCCTCGAGTTTTTTTCTGGCTGGCTCCATTAGCGGGGAATGGAATGCACCTCCGACAGAAATGGGTATAACCCTTTTAGCGCCCGCTTCCAGGAGTACTTTTTCTGCTTCGGTTATCCCCTGGAGACTACCGGAAATGACCACTTGGCCGGGGCAATTGAAATTTGCAGCAAGAACGATTTCTCCTTCTACTTGACGACACAGCAATTCAATCTTTTCGTCGTCCAGACCAAGTACTGCGGCCATGGTTCCCGGATTCTGTTCACAGGCATCTTGCATGGCATGTGCCCGTATGTTGACGAGTTTCAAGCCGTCTTCAAAGCTCAAAGAACCCGCGGCGACGAGTGCAGAAAACTCGCCCAGTGAATGGCCTGCCACACCAGCAGGTGTCAGGTTACGTGCATTAACCAACGCGTTGATGACGGAGTGAAGGAAAACGGAGGGCTGGGTGATGCGGGTTTGGCGGAGTACCTCCTCAGAACCACTGAACATCGTCTCTGAAAGGGAATAGCCGAGCAGGGAGTCTGCCCTGTCGAACAATTCCCTTGCTTCGTGATTTTGTTCGTAAAGTTCCTTTCCCATGCCTGGAAACTGGCTGGCCTGTCCAGGGAATAAAAAAGCTGCTTTCTCCATATCAGCGCGTATCGGACTGAATCAATTTAAGAAATTCGTTGCGCGTCTCCACGCGTTTAAATATACCAGTAAAAGCGGAGGTCTTGGTAATGGAATTTTGTTTTTGAACTCCCCGCATCATCATGCACATATGCCTTGCCTCAATGACAATGGCGGCACCCATGGGCTCAAGGTTATCCTGAAGGCAATGAAGGATTTCATGGGTGAGACGTTCCTGCACCTGAAGGCGTCGGCTAAAGACGTCAACCAGCCTGGCCAGCTTGCTCAGCCCTACGATATAGCCGTTCGGGATATAGGCAATATGCGCTTTGCCAAAAAACGGAAGCATGTGGTGCTCACAAAGGCTGTAAAGTTCAATGTCTTTGACCAGGACCATTTCACTGTAATTTTCCCGGAATAAGGCGGATCGCAGCACCTGACTTCCATCCTGACTGTACCCCTGGGTAAAAAATTCCAGGGCCTTCGCAGCTCTTTCGGGGGTTTTTGCCAGTCCTTCGCGCATTGGATCCTCGCCTACCCCACGGAGGAGATCTCCATAAACCGCTTTCAAATCCTGGTTTTTCAAAACCTGCATACGTCTAAATTTGGTTTAGGTAACGGCCAGCCACGACATTGGTTTAATTTTAGTCGGTTCCGGCTGTAATTTAGTCCATTTTCGAATGCCCCAGGTCGATTAAGGGTCCCGGCTGTGCCGCGGAGCAGTTAATTTTGAGGAAAGGGATGAACATCAAACCGGGCATCAGGACCCCATTTTCAAATAATACACCGGCCATGGCCCAATGGTTGGTTTGGCTGCTCTTCATCGGGATTGGGTTCTACATCAAACCCTTGCCCTGGGGTTTTTCAAACACGCTCTTGTGGTCTACAGGGAACACGCTGTTTTATGCATTTGCCATTCACGTCAACCTCTATTTCCTTATCCCCAGGTTCATGTACCGGCCCTCAATTCTGCCTTACCTCAGTCTTCTGGTTGGACTTTCACTGCTTCTGACCCCTTTTACCTGGCTCTTCAATAGCTGGATGGCCAAAGAATTTCAAGAGGTAAGTTCCCATTGGCTAACGCTGCCCCAATTTCATTTTATCAACCTGGTGGTCATCACCGCCTTGAGTTCTCTGGTTCGCATTCCCGTTGATTGGCTCCGGGTCCAGGCTGAGAAAAAAGAGCTTCAAACCCGCAATGTGGAAACTGAATTGCAGTCGCTCAAAAATCAGATCAATCCGCACTTCCTGTTCAATACCTTAAACAATCTCTATGCGCTGACCCTGAAAAAATCGGATATGGCACCTCAGGTAGTTTTGCGGTTATCGGATATGATGCGTTATATGTTGTACGAGTGCAACGAATCACAGGTCAGCATAGGCCAGGAAATGCGTTATATCAACAATTACCTCGAACTGGAACGGTTGCGATATGCCTCACCATCGCAGATATCAATCGAAATAGACGACGACCTTCTGGATCATCAAATTGCACCGCTGCTTCTCATTCCGTTCGTTGAAAACAGCTTTAAACACGGGATGCAGACGAGCCTGAGCGAGAGTTTTGTTCGGATCCGAGCGGTCAACGACCATGGAAAACTGCTTTTTGAGGTAGTCAACTCTAAACCTCCATCGTCACCGGGACAAGCGAGCCCAAGGTCTCAGGGAGGCGTAGGGCTGTCAAATGTTAAGAGAAGACTTGCTTTGCTTTACCCGGATCACTACCATCTTGAAATTTCAGACGCCCCGGATCGTTTTACCGCCAGGCTCCGCATAGACTTAAATGAAAACTGACATGATAAAGGCCATGATCGTCGATGACGAACCCCTTGCAATCGAAATACTGGATACCTACATCCGCCAGGTACCTCAACTTTCTCTGGTCGCAAGTTGCGGCAATGCGGTCGAAGCACACGAGAAGATCATTTTAGAAAAGCCCGATCTGCTTTTCCTCGACATCCAGATGCCGCAATTGTCCGGCATATCTCTTGCAAAGAGCCTGGACTCCCCCCCAATGATCATATTTACAACGGCTTTTCCTGAATTTGCAGTCGAGGGGTTTGAGCTAGATGCCGTAGACTACCTGTTGAAGCCCATATCTTTTGAACGGTTCCTGCGAGCGGTTGGCAAAGTAATGAGCAAGAGCGCTCAGCCTACAGCGATCACTGGTGAAGGACCGGATCCCAGTCATGAGTTCATTTTTGTCAAATCAGACAAAAAACTCATCAAACTGTCATACGGTGAGATACTCTTCATCGAGGGTCTGAAGGACTATGTAATTCTCTACACCAGCCAAGCAAGAATCGTCACCCTGCAAACCATGAAAACCCTTGAGGAAAAATTGCCGGAATCATTATTCCTCCGGGTTCACAGGTCCTTCATCGTGAACCTCAATAAAATTCATTCCATACATTCTGACGACATCGAGATGGTAGTAAAAGATAAGATACGCCAGATTCCCGTAGGCAGCAACTATGCTGAGAAGCTCCAGCGCCTCGTAAACCGCAGAAAGTTATAGTCCGGGGTCCTTTCCTGATTGTGCGTCGACCAGCCCCGTTTCCCTAAAATAAACAAGCCCCAGGGAAGGGGCTCATTTATTCTAAATAATTTAGACTGATTAAACTGGTTATATAAAAACAGGGATTATCGCAAGATTTCAAATTTTTTGACAATGGGCCCTAGCTCGGTCTCCGTGCGCAAAAGGTAAATGCCATTTTCAAGTCCCTCCAAATTCATCTCAACCTGTTTTCCGTCAATGTTGCGGTAACTGCGCAAGTTTTGTCCAGACATGCTGACAAGATCTACCGAATGGATCGAGTTTCTTCCGTTGAGGTATAATTTAAGGTAGTGATCAGCAGGTACGGGATAGACGATCAATTTATCAGCATCGAGCCGGGGCTCCCTGTCAGAATCATCCTCGATCTCCAAATAAACGGTTTGGTCGGGGAGCCTGTACAAACGACCTTCAGAGTCTATTACGGTAATACCACTGAAAAAGAAGGGTATTTTAAGCGTTCCATTTCGGAAACCACCTAGGTCATCCTCGACAATAAACGTGATCAATTCAGTTCCTCCCCTTCCGCTGACTTTTTTTGCATTGGCACGAGCGAAACCGCTTTCCAGCCTGCCGTCCCATGGCTTTTTGTACATATGAAGCACGGAAGCATTTTGTGCAGCCCACTCCTGGTAATAAAAGCCCACTTCCAGCGTAGCCTCGTTGACGACGTTCACATTATAATCGAGTTCATAGGCATATCCGGCGAGGTTGATTGCGGGATACGTTTCGTCGCCAAGTTGAACTTCGATCCTGGCCAGATCGCCAATGCCTACATTCGGGTCAACGACGTGAAGTATGAACGGGAAATCGCCCCTATCGTAAACAGGACGTGGAACGAGGGAATGCTGTTTGCGGTAGAAATTGGATATGTAGAGTGTATCCTGGTAATCAACGGTTCCGTCGCCATCGGCATCTGCATGTTTTAGGTTCGCAAATCCGTTCGTAAGTTCACTGTCCCAGTCAGATGAGCGGAGAGCCCTGAAGTTGGTGGTGCTTTTATGAACGCGACTGGGCCCCTGGATGCCCAGATGGTAACCCAGACTCAGCATGTCCATCATGCTTACCTCCCCGTCGAGGTTCACATCACCTGGCCAGACGCAGTCACCTGCACAGTGCAGGCTGCAGTTTTTGCCTTCGTCATAAATGCTTACTTCCACCTCGGCGATAACGCATTCATTGGTGGCTGGGATGCAATATTCTACTTCAAAGGTCCTGATCCCCGCATAATCTTTCGGCGTATAATAAACGAGCAGGTTGTATCCGGAAACGGTATCCTTGCAGCCCTTGTAATCGAGGTAAATCGTGTCGAAGCCAGGATAAAACCGCACACTGTCCGATTGGGATGTAAAGGTGTACCCGGTAATGGGTATGTGGTAACTGATTACAATGGGAACGTTTTTGGGCGTACTGAATTTGTACATGGTACGTGTATCGGGTTCCCAGTTGCCGATAAACATTTTAACCGTACCGTATTCGCAATTGCCCTGGGGACACACCTTATAAACAAACGTTTCGACCCCCTCGAACCCAGCTTCGGGAACGTAAGTAAAACTGCCATTTGTATTCAGCGTCAAGATGCCCCTGACAGGGTCCTGTGCCTTCAAAAAGGGATATTTATCGACAATGTCGTTGGTGGCTACGGTACCGGCAAGGCTTGAATCTTTTGGGACGAAGAAATAGTCATTGACAACGATCTTGTTAACGACCGGCATGGGATATACTTCCATAAAGACGGTACGGTAGATGCCGTTGCTGACGACGATAAAGGTATCCTTGCCTGTGAAGGTAGATACGGGCTTATAAAGTACACTGAAATCCGTATTGAATTCCAGTACGCCATGGTCAGGAGCTTCGTGGGTTGAATAACCGCTTTGAGGCAAGACAACGAGCTTATGCGTAGCTTTGGGAGTACCTAAGTACATGCTGTCGCTGACCAGGTTGGACGATTCTACCACGTTGATGATCAGGCTGGCATCGATGCATGCTCCCTCGGAGTCGCAAATGGTGTAATTGACTGTGGCCTGACCTGTAAAACCGGGATCCGGGCGAACCCGGAGCGTGGTGTCGTTGGGTGTGGAAACAACCAGATGCGGAGCTGCAGAAAAATTGGAAATGTGCAGCGCCAGATGGGAAGGAGTGGTATCAATTGTGCTGCTGTCGTTCAGAAGCGGATGGTAATCGATGTCTCCGCTGTTTTGATCAACAGCAAAAACATCAGCCCTGGAAACGATCACCGATTTTCTAACGTCGAAAACGAAACTAATGTATTTGAACTTGCCCGACAGATCTTTGTATTCGTAGCTTGCCGTATCCCTCCCGATGAATCCGGCATCCGGAGTATAACTGACGGTAGGATTGTACTTGGTGCCTCCCAGAACAAAGCTGCCGTGATCCGTAGGGTCGAAAATGATCTTGTTTGCCTGGTAATTATTGGGATAATACGTGATGTCGTTATTCTTCAACATCAGGAAGTACAGGTAAGGCCCCTGCTGTTCCTGGGCCTGAATGCCCATAGCACAAAAAAATGCCCAAACAAGAATCGTGTAAGTCCTGTTTTTTCCCATAACCAGTGCTACAAAAGTAGTCAAAATCTCCACATTGCCAAACTTTGAATTAAATATTTTTAATTTATATAGAACTGATTGCGAATGCGTCTTGCAATAAATTAGCTCTCTTATTGTTACGCATTATTAAATTATTTAATATGTAACATAGGGCGATATTGGGGACCTCGCTGAATCAGCCAGCAGACGCAATCTGCCTGAAGGTCAATTGAGACACCGGCGTATCTTTAACCTGCAATGCGCGACTCGAAAGTCTTCCGTTTCCTGAGTGCCCTGCAACCCAAAGAGCGGCGCAGGTTTCGCAAGTACCTTGAATCCCCGTATTTCAATTCCCATGCCAAACTGCTTCGTTTATACGACCGCCTGGAAGAAGGACTTACGGACCCTGAGCTCGACCTTTCCAAGGAGAAGCTTTGGGAATGCATTCACCAAAACGAACCCTTTGAGTACGACAAATTGCGAAAATTGCTCCACGTTCTGATGGAGCACGCCTACGCGTTTCTGTCGCAACAGGTTTTTGATGTCTCCATCGCAGCCCATTCCCATTATCTGCTCCAGCTCCTGGCAGAAAAACAAATGGAATCCTATATGCCTCATGCCATAGAGTCCGGCATGGCGCTCCTGCAACGGGAGCAGAATAAAAATGGAAATTTCTACTACGACCTGTATTCCATCGAGAAATTCAAATACGTACTTGCCGACGTTGAGTCGGCCCGCGTCAGCAAGAGCAACATACAGCGATTAAACCTTGGGGCAATCGACGACCACCTCAATACATTTTTTCTATCGGAAAAATTGCGCAATTACTGCCTCATATTGAGCTGGAGTAAGATGATCGAAATGGATACGAAGATACCCTTACTCGACGAGGTGTTGCAGATGGCACAGAGGGATGAATACAGGGACATAGCCCCTGTCAGCATTTATTACCAGATTTATCTTACCTACGCAGAACCAGACTTCGATGCGCACTTTATCCGCCTTAAAGAGCTGATCCGCAAACATCTTCATTTATTTCCTGCAAATGAAGCCCGCGACATCATCAACGCCGCCATAAATTATACGATCCAGCGGCAGAACCGTGGCCAGTTGGAGTATGCTGAACACAACTTCGAACTTTGGCAGTACGCCCTTGATACCGGAGTCATTTTGGTCCATGACGAGATCTCCCCCTGGGCATTTAAAAATATCGTAACCCTCGCGCTCCGTTTGGGCCGTTTCGACTGGACCGAGTTATTTATTTCCGACTTTGGACCTAAAATCGTTGAAGAGTACCGCGAAAACGCGGTCAATTACAACCTGGCTTCCCTTCATTTTTATCGCAAGAAATACGATAGAGCAATCCCTTTGTTGCAGAAAGTACAATTTGATGAGATTAATTATGGTCTGGGAGCAAAATCAATTCTTTTAGCCTGCTATTATGAGCTCGATGAATTTGATCCTTTGATTTCCCATATGGAAACGTTTAAAACCTTCCTGCGAAGAAACAAGTCATTAACCCAGGAACGAAAAAAGAGTTATCTTTCTTTGATTCAATATACTTATGCTCTATCGAACTCTCACAACAATAAGGACGCCTTGAAAAAGCTAAAATCAGAAATAGAACGCTCACAGGCAATGAGTAAAAAGTGGCTGATAGAGAAAGTCGACGAACTTCTTTCCTAGGTTTTCTTATTAAATGCTGCCTTCGCCAGGTGCAAAAATCGATCCCGTGCAAACGCATGATCGATGATGGGTTGAGGATAGTTTTTTGTACCGTATTCGGGGATCCAATTGCGGACAAACTTGAATTGGGGATCAAACCGCTGTTGCTGGGCATCTGGAGAAAATATCCTGAAATACGGCGCTGCATCGGTACCGCAACCTGCAGCCCACTGCCAGCCTCCGTTGTTACTTGCAAGATCGTAATCAAGGAGTTTTGAGGCAAAGTAGGCTTCACCCCACCGCCAGTCAACCAACAGGTGCTTGACCAGAAAGCTCGCAGTGAGCATTCTCAGCCTGTTGTGCATAAAGCCTGTGGCGTTGAGTTGCCGCATTCCGGCATCCACCATAGGAAAACCGGTACAGCCGTTGCACCATGCCGCAAATTTGCCCGGATCGTTTTCCCATGCCATCTCTTCAAATTCCTTGCGGAAAGGATGTGACTCTACACTGGGAAATGCCTGAAGAATCATACTATAAAAATCCCGCCACAACAATTCAGAAAGCAGAACAGGGCTGAATTTTGCCGATTTGCGGGCTGCAATCCGTATACTGAGGGTCCCGAAGCGCAGGTGTATCCCCATCCTGGTCGTACCATCAATCGATGGGAAGTCCCGGTTGTCTGCATAAGCTTTCATCCGGGACGAGGGCATCTCCGGAACCACATCCGGACACGATTGCTCCCGAAACGCCATGGATTCCAAGGTCGGGATTGGCCTTTGCGCGGTCTTCCAAAGCATTTCCAGATGTTTTTCGGAAGGAAATGAATTGATTTGCAATGGCTTATCCGGCCAGGCTGGATCGTACCCAAGCTTTTCATACGCCTTTCGCAGGTAGGGTGTGAAGACCGTGTAGGGTTTTCCATCCACTTTGGTCAACTCTCCCTTTTCGAAGAGAACATGGTCCTTGAACGTGTAAACTTCAACTCCCTTGTTGAACAGGATAGCCTTTATCTGTCCGTCTCGCTGCAAAGCGTAGGATTCGTAGTCCCGGTTCCAATATACTGCTGATACCTTGTAGTTCCGGAGCAAGTACCTCCACTCCTCAACCGGATCTCCATATCTAACAAGAACATCCGAGCCAAGCTCCTTTAGTTGCTTCTTTAGGTATATCAGTCGTTTGTGAATGAAATTTAACCGTCGGTCATTGGCATCATCGAGTTTTTCGAGAATGTTCCGGTCGAAGACAAAAAAGAGAATTACCGGTTTCCCGGACCGGAGTGCATTAAAAAGGCCTGTGTTATCCTCAAGCCGAAGGTCGCGCCTCATCCAGAATACGCAATATTCCACACCGAGTCAACGCCTTAATGGGCCAATCGTTCAAAATTCTACAAAATTGGGCTTTCCAAGTTGCTGAAGCTTTGCAACAGGCCTTCAGCACGCCGACATGCATTCCAGGTTGTCTGCAAAGGAGCAAGCCTTCAGATGTTGTACCTTTGCCGGCAAAGATCCTTACATGAAGTACCCTATCTTTTGCCTTGCTGCCTTGCTGATAGCCCTTTCCTGTAACAAGTCCGCTAAACCAGACCGCACCGCCCTCGAAGCCCTTGAGAGCGCATTTGCGACAAATCCATCGGACTCGACCTACGATCCCCTGATCACGCAATACCTTGAGATTATGCAGGAGTTCAAAGATGACGAAGCGCTCGTTGAGGAAATGCTGGTCAAAGCGGCCAGAGCCAGTAAGCAAATGGGCTTGTGCAAACAATCGGTGATTTTCCTGAACAACCTGGTCCGCAAGAATTACTCGAGAAAGGAAACCCCTGACGATCTGGTTGAAATGATTCAGTGCATGCGGGAGCTCGGAAAAAACTATGCTGCAGATATCCTAACCATATGTTTTGCAGATGCTTTTCCAAACCATCCCTCCAAAGTAGAGCTCATGGCTGCCTTGCCGCGCCAGGAATCTGCAGTAAACTTTCTCGATCAATTGGCCAATGCGATGTTCCCTGACACAGCCGGTTCTTTCAATAAAGACATGGCATACGAATACGTTGATGCCTGTGAAGCCTATGCGCTTGTTCTGCCCGAAGACGAAAAAAGTCCTGAGTTCCTGTTCAGTGCTGCACAAACGGCTAAATTGTTGCAGACATACGACAAATGCCTGGGTTTGTTTGACTGGATCGTTGAAAAATACCCAAATCATTCCAAAGCGGAAAGTGCTGCTTTTATGAAGGGCTTTTTGTTCGACAACGATTTAAAGGACACCGCCCTTGCGCGTAAGTATTACCAGGAGTTTTTGGGGAAATACCCTAAAAGTCAATTCGCAGATGATGCAGAGATCCTGTTGAGAAATCTGGGTAAATCAGAAGAGGAAATTCTTCAGGAGATATTGGATAAAAACAAAGCGCAATAAATTGCTTACGCAGATACATAACGCCAAAGCCAGCTTGAGCCCAGGGGTTTGACCCATTCCCGCCTTAAGCTGCCAAGGGTATCTGCAAGGGTATCGAAGAAAGCATCCTTTTCATTTATTTCCCCATGCCGGTATTTTTCCCGCAGCGACTCGAGTGTAATGCATTGCACAAGGCCTTGGGCATCCTGGAAGTAGGCATATTGGCGACTTAGAAAGTCAACTCCTGCAAAATCAGAAAGGGCCCTCAAAAAACGGTAGCTGTCATCAAGGCTGCAACCCCCAACCGCATTGCTGGTCTCGTCGACAACCATAACAACAAAATGCCGGTGAAGCAGGTCCCCCGTTGCCCGAAGTGGCATTTGATGGCTGTGCCAGTGTCTTATATAATTTTTGATCTGCTCCTGTACATTGTTTTCCAGGTGACCAGGCACTTCCTGATCCGCTGCATAGATCCATACCCTGGAACCATCGGGAAAATCGGAAAAAAGCTTCATCGCTGCAAGTTTTGTAATACCAATTCGGCCAGGTCGTAAACCATGATGCGTTCTGCGGGATCCGCCTCTTTGAGCCCATCGCCAAGCATGGTCAGGCAGAATGGACAATTTGACACAACGGTGGTATTATTTTGTCCGGCGATTTCTTCGGCTCGCTCTAAATTGATGCGTTTTTCTCCAGTTTCTTCCTCCTTGAACATCTGGCAGCCCCCTGCCCCACAACACAGTCCGCGTTCTCGCGACCGCTCCATTTCTGTAATGTCTTTCTTTAGTGCCTGCAAGACATTTCGCGGTGCCTCGTATATGCCGTTCGCCCGTCCCAGGTAACAAGAATCGTGGTAACTGACCGTTTCCCTTTCACTTCCTGGCTTCAGACGTATCCTTCCTTCAGCAATTAGCTGATCCAAAAAAGTTGCATGGTGAATGACTTCGTAATGGCCACCAAAATCGGGATAATCGTTTTTTAACGTATTAAAACAATGCGGGCAGGTACAAACGATTCGTTTTACCTCGTATTGATTCAGGGTCGCTACGTTTTGTATTGCGAGGATTTGGAACAGGAATTCATTACCGGCGCGCCGGGCGGGATCTCCGGTGCATTTTTCCTCATCCCCCAGGATTGCATAGGAATAGCCGATTGCATCGAGTATGGAACAGAAAGCCCTTGTTACGCGCTGCGCACGCGCATCATAGCTTCCTGCACACCCGACCCAAAACAACACATCAGGCTTTCTGCCGCTGGCGGCAAGTTCGCTCATCAATTCGGGTTTCATGTCAATTCGTTTGCATCCAGTCCGTGCGGGTGCCTGACATTGACCAGGCTGCCTGGCTGTTTTCAAGGCTGTTGAATAAGGAATTCCAGGAGGCGGGACCAGCCCCTTGCATCAAAATGTCCCATCGGCGCATTTCAAGGATGGTTTGAAGTGGATTGATCAATACCGGACAGGCTTCGACGCATGCGTTGCAGGTGGTACAAGCGTAGATCTCCTCACGACTTATCCGGTCGAACAAACTTTTTCCATCAGCGATTTCCAATTCTCCATTTTCCTTGCGCTGATAACTTGAATTTTTAACCACCTCTTCGCAGCGATCCCTGATATCCATGATAATTTTGCGTGGGCTCAGACGTTTTCCGGTCTGATTTGCTGGGCATTCTGCTGTGCATCTTCCGCATTCGGTACAAGAAAATGCCTGCAACAAGGTAGTGCGGTCAAGATGATGGATGTCGGCAGCGCCAAACTGGGGTTCTGCATCCGATGGAGAACCTGGATCCATGCCGAGCATTTCTCGTACCTCCCTCTCGACACCTGAAATTTTTTCCATTTTGCCCCTGGCATGCTGATTCCCGTAGTAACTGGCGGGAAAAGCCAGAAAAATATGCAGATGCTTGGAATGTGGGAGATAGGCCACAAAACCCAGTATCACCAGGTAGTGCAACCACCAGAACGTTCGTTCGCACATGCCCGCATAAGAGGTCAAATGGGTTTCAAATGCAGGCTGGGTGAGCCAGGCTGAGAGGAAAAACTTCCCTCCGTCCGGATATATATCCGGTAGCGTCAGTGACAGTGCCTGGTAAGCCCCGTTCATCATCAAGATGCTGATCACGAGAACAATCTCTCCAAAAAGTATGATGTTGGCATCGCGAAAAGGCCATCCAGTCAGCTCGGGCTTATGGAACCTTCTGACTTTCAGAATATTGCGACGTATCAGGAAGACAGCTGTGGCAACCAATGCCAAAGCCGACAGCCCTTCGACCAGATTGATCAATAAGGGATAAAGTACCCCGATCTTGCCAGCAAAAAATCGGTGTCCCCCGCTTATGCCATCGATGAATATTTCTATGGCCTCCAACTGGGTAAATAGGAAAGCGACGTATATGAACAAATGAAATATGCCTGCAATGGGTCTGGAAAACATCTTCTTCTGCCCAAGTGCGAAAAGGGCCATATTTTTCCACCTTTGACCCACTGAGCCATTTACAGGAGCCATCCTTCCCAAGGAAATGGCCCTGGCAATATCCCGGTATTTTGGGATGGAAAAATAGGCAACTATAGAAGTGACAAAAATGAATACAAGCGCTTGAAACATAATGTTATGCTGTCAATTCCGCCAAATTTGAGAATTTTGCCGGTACAACGAGGCTTAAAAATATGATTATTCTCAACAAAGATCAAATCCGTCAAAAATTCAAGCGCATGGCCATCGAGATGGTTGAGCGCCATGCTGACGAAAATGAGCTGGTTCTCATTGGAATACTGGACAAGGGGACGAATGTCGCAAACCAGCTGAAGACCGCATTGAAGGAACTGAGTTCAATTCAATGTTCCATTGGACAGATCCGGATGAATAAGAAGGACCCTGTAAGCGAATTGGTTGAGCTGAATTTTAAACCTGCGCAACTTCTGAATAAGTCCGTCATATTGGTAGACGATGTCTCGAATTCCGGCCGAACCCTGTTCTACGCTTTGGGTTGTTTGATGAATGCCAAGCCCAAATCCATAGAAACGGCGGTTTTGGTGGAACGCATGCATAAGCGATTTCCAGTCGGGATCAGCTACTATGGAATGAGGCTCGCGACCACCCTAAAGGACCACATTGAGGTACAGACCTCCTCTGGCGAAGACTGGACGGTAGATTTGCATTAAGCGTGATCAGGCAAGCAGCCCTGAATTCCTGATCGCGCTGGTCGCCTTTAAATATCCCATTTGGTAAAGTTGTTCGTGCTCTTTGAGGTCGAATTTGGAGATCCTTGCAATTTCCGGACTCTCGATGAGCAAATGGCAAAGCTGCTTCTGACTTTGAGAAACATTGTCTATTGAGAGTTCTAATACTCGCGTAAGGATTTTCAGACCCGAATTTAAATCTGCATCGGCAAGCGCAACGACTGGTGTCAAGTTTACCCCAATGAGAAAATCACAGCGATCGCGCAGCACCTGGGCAGGAAGATTCATGATGATCCCTCCATCCAAATAGAGTTCGCCGTCAATTTTGATGGGTTTGAACAGCATGGGTACAGAAGCGGATGCCAGAGTAGGCCGTATGATCTCTCCGGTATTAAATATCCTGAGTATGCCGCACGACACATTGGTAGCGGTCACATAACAGGGTATCTGAAGAGCTTCAAATCGATCTTCCGGTAAGTATTGGCGCAGCACCTGTTCCATGTATTCCATACCGATCAGACCTCGGGAAGGAAGTCCTGGCTTGAGGAAGTTGAACCAACGCGTGGAAGCGGCAATCTTTTTCAGTTCATCGGCTGGCAACCCATGGGCGTAAAGCGTAGCGACTAAAGCACCTGCGCTGGTACCGGATACGACAGTTGGACGGAGGGCATGCTCCTCTAATGCCTTCAAGACTCCAATGTGATAAATGCCCCGCGCTCCCCCGCCTGATAGGGCCAGACCTATATTCAACATCAAGAGCTATTGAACGACGAGCTTAAATACCTGTGTTGTTTCCCCCGACAACCGGAGTAGGTACAGCCCTTTTGGAAGTTCAGGACGCAGCGTCGATATAAAACCGGATTGATAAACGCAGTTTCCGCTGACATCATATATTTCCAGGTAATCAAAGGGCTGCTCCGATTCAATGAAAAGGTAATCGCTGACCGGATTGGGGAAGAGTGTTGCTGATTCCAAAACGGCATCCTGGTTAGCGCTGATGCGCACTATGTCTTTCAAATACCGCGGAATAATTTGATATTCATCAAAATAAGGGCTGGTTACATCAAACTGGGAGCCGATGCCCGTAACGTTAAATTTACCATCCGGAGCAGGAGTACCATGTATGTCGACATCGTTGTCGATTCGCATATCGAACACCTCCGTACCATTGGTGATCTTGACAGTGAAACCCAAAGGAGAGTTGGTCCAGGTCTGAGGGTCGACCAGCTCGACGCTTTCCAACCTAACCAATCTCGATTCTGAAAATTCATCCAAGCGGATCACCCCTTCAGGAGCTATGAGTGAATTGCCTGTCGATACGCGCAAAATGCTATCGGGAAGTATTTGGGTAAGACCATTAAATTGGTTAACTACTCCCTTGATGCGAAGCATATCCCCCTCCAGAACATCATAACCCAGGTTTCCAGCACTATTGAACACGCCAATGCCATCGCCCTGACCATCAATAACCGTGAATTGGAGCCCAGCAGGCCTGAGATTGACCCCATAGGCGACTCCTTCAATGGTGAAGCGCCTGTCGAGCGAATCCGGCACACCATTTTGGTCAGTCGATCGCAACGAGGCAATGTCGATGAGCGGATAGTTCAGATCCCGCATGCGAACTTTGATCTTGCCTAACATACCGGCTCCGGCATGGATGTCGCATTGGTAATCGTATTCGCCTGGTACGTCAAATTTGTGAATGAATGACCAGGCCAAAGCTGACGGAGCACCGCTGTAAAATGAAGCCGGATTCGCCGGGAAGGTGTTGGTTCCTCCATTCACATTGTGCGTTCCCGAAGAATTGATCCACTCGACGCGTTCACCAGCAAAAATCTCTATATCATCTGGGTCAAACCATGACGACTGCGCATAAATCGTGTATTCTGCACATTCGACCCTATTTAGGGTTCCGGGTGTACCCTTCAATGCCTTACCGTTGACGACGGCACCGGTTTCGGCAGTCGAGGCTCGCCAGTACACAGATTGACTATTGTCTGCATTCGATCGACAGAGGGCAAGGCTTGCCCCATTACCATTGGTTTCGGATGCCCAGCTGCTGAAGTAATGCACGCTATCAACAAACTGTCCACCAGAGTCAAGCAAGGTGATGACTTCATCTGTATTCCGCAAGCCTCCGCTGCGCCACTTGAATGCCTTTGCACCCGTAATGGAATCCAATCGCGCGCTGTCAACTGCGACCACCAAAAAGCCCCCTGGCATAACCATGGTATCGGGAAAAGTAAAGACCACTGCATCCAATATGGAATAATCCAGGGCATTCAGTGGGACATTTCCAGCATTCTGAATTTCAATGTATTCCAGAAAATCGGTTCCACTTTCCGGAGGGTTGAACATGATCTCGCTGATCACAAATTGGCTAAATACCACCGTGCTGGCGAGACAAAAGGCTGCTGAGCATATAATGTTGCGCATGTTTTTTTTGCAAAATTAAACAATTGCTACATCCCTTGCCATCCCTCCTGGATATATCGCGAAACCTGATGTCCTGTGGCGCCATATGAGTTGCACCCGGTCTGTGCGTGGCGCATTCAATCAAAATTCAGAATTCGCTACGCTTAAAAGATGTAGCGGATCCCAACCTGAGCCTGCCAAACATCTGAGCCCGAAGCACTGGAGACCAATGCGTCCCGGATCAGCGAGGTAGTTCCATTGATGTTCTGGGTGGCAAGCCTGTAGACAGGTACTCCATCAACGACCTTTCTGAAACTTAAGGGCCTGTCGGTTATCAATGTGTTCCCAACGCCCCAGTCAGAGTTGATAAAATTGCCAACATTGAACATATCCAGCCGCAATTGCAGCGTATTTTTTCTTTCACCAATCGTAAGATAGAATTCCTGTACAAACGACAAATCGAATCTATGTAACCAGGGGTACAACAATCCATTCCTCTCAGAATATCCACCTCTTTTTTCACGCAGGTAATCGGATTGCTCAATAAATGCATCAAATGCTGCCGCCTGGTCTGTAGCCGTAAACGTCGTTTTGGTGCCATTGGATTGGGTAACGGTGTACTCCTCCCAGCTCAAATCAGATCCCTTTTGAGGTACAAACAACAAGTCGTTGTTTTGAATGCCATCGCCGTTCATATCCCCTGCGTACACGTAGGAGTATCGCGCGGATTGCGCCCCTGCATAGGATAAGTATACCTGGGTGGCACCACCCCGCTCACCCCCATATTCCAGTCGGTATCCAAGGTACCCAATGAGGCGGTGAGGAATGTCAAAATTAGACCAGGAAAGCTCTGGTTTATTATTTCCCTCGACGGTACGGAGGCCGGTAAATGATCCGGAGGCTATTGATCCGGCAGACATCAAATCTTTTGCTTCACTTCGCGTGTAGGCAAGCATGGCTGAAAGTCCCCGCCAATTGGGCAATTCAAGTTTCAAGGTCAAGGCGCGATAGAAACCTTCGTCGGTAGTGGTCATGACCGCTGCACGGGCTACATTGTCATTTACCCTTGTGGCAGCATTTACCTGAGATCCGCTGACATAGGACCCCGGGAAACGCGATCTCGTATCGGGGCCTTTAAATTTTGCAGTGTCTGCGGCAGGTTCCAGGTTGGCATCAAAATATCGAACTGCGTTTACATTTTTGTTATACATCAATTCGACGGTTGCGATGGCACCAAAGGGCAATCGGTAATCCAATGCCAAGTCTGATTTCCAAACTTGCGGAAATTTGTAATCGTTATCGGTGGCCGCTATGTCAAATGTACTTGGGAGCGTCGGGGTGGAAGGAATAAATTCGCTAACATTCGGTGTAAACCGGAAGGCTCTTGAATTGTCGGCTTGTATAAAACCGGTAAGGATGCCATTGTTCCCAACCTGATTGGAAACCCAGACGTAAGGCGGTTTTCCTGTAAATACTCCTGTACCTCCGCGCACCTGTATTTGATTGTCACTCCCCGTTCGGTAGTTGAAGCCTAAGCGCGGTTCCAGCAAAATTTTTGCATCAGGCAATTTTCCAGTATTGATCTTGTAGTCCCGGCTTCCCAGAGGGTCAACATAGGTTTGCCCTGAAATAACCGTGTTTTCGAGGGCTGTCTGATCAAAAACAATGTAATTGCCGCGGATGCCTGCTGAAACGACAAAGCGGTCGTTGATTTGGTACTCGTCTTGTATGTAAGCGTCAAACCGATTGATTTGGAGTATCTGGAGCGGATCTGCGGCGCCCTCTAACGCAGAATACCTGAATTGAAATTTATTGATGGTAACCGGTGATGTGTCAGCATCGCTGTTGGCTGCAGCATAAAAGTCTTCAAGCGAATTGAAGACATAAACGCCATTTGACCCGGGAAAAAACAGGTTGTTCGACTTGTAATGCTCGTAGTTCACCCCGAACGTAAAGTTGTGCTTGCCCCTACTATAGCTAAGGTCATTGGTTAGATGCAATGTATTGTAATTCAAGTTATTAGAAGGCGTAAATGGGTCATAACCAAAAGAGATATAGGTTTTGTTGTCTTTAAGGATGTCTACCGTCGGAAAGACATCAACATTGGTCTTTCGATCTTCATTCTGGTAATCGTATCCAACGACCAGTTTGTTGAACAATGAATTTGTCAAAGATGAATTCCATTCTCCTACAATGGATCGGGTGTTGTCTTGAATGGCATAACCACTGTTTTGGTATGCCATGGCATCAATCCTGGTTCTGCGGTCCCCTGCCCCCAAAGATCTTGAATCGCTGATGAGTTGATCGGATTGTGAATCGTGATGTATATATCGCAGGGATAACTTATTCTTCAAATTGAGGTTGTAGTCCAGCCGAGCCAAAAATTTCTCTGAAGTCGTAGCGTTGTTGAAGTTTTCATAAGGACCGGTGACATAATTGTATTTTTCCTTAAGAAAGAGACTGAGATTGTCAAGATCCGCCTTCTCCACCCTCGTCGTCGTACCCGGATTTGAAGACCCATTGGCAACATAGCTGGTGGCCGGCTCCGTTTTTTCAACCGTCTCGGCAGAAACAAAGAAAAAAAGCTTGTCTTTGATGATGGGGCCTCCTAAGCGTAGGCCCATGATAATTTCTTCAAATTGGGTACTTGCCACCCTGTTGTCGCCTGCTCTTGCGCCTTGTAAATCATTGTTCCGGAAATTGTAAAAGGCTGATCCCTGGAAGCGGTTGGTTCCGGAACGCGTGACCGCATTGAGTCCGGAACCGACAAACCCGGATTGGCGCACATCAAAAGGGGCTACGTTTACCTGGATCTCCTGAATGGCATCGAGCGATATGGCAGTTGATCCCGTCCGCCCCCCAGCCTGTGACTCAGAACCGAGGCCGAACGCGTTGTTAAAGACCGAGCCATCGATGGTAAAATTGTTGAGCCGACTGTCCTGAGCGCCAAAAGACTTTCCATCTCCGTTGGGATTGTATTTGGTGATGCTGGTAATGGATCGGCTTCCGGAATTGGGAAGAGCATTGACAATTTCATTGCCAAATGTTGTAGAGGCACCCGTGCGTTCACTGGAAAAAATTCCACCGCGTACCTCGGTGACAACAACCTCCTCAAGGCCAACATTTGACTGTAACATGCGTACGTTGTGGTTGGTTGTAACGCCGAGGTTGGTCACTAAATTCTCGGATACGTTTTCCTCAAAGCCAAGGTAAGTGACAACGATTCGGAAGGGACCACCGATCCGTACTCCCTGAATCAAAAACCTCCCGTTGTCATTGGTTATGGCGCCGTAGATCGTACCGGAAGGGACGTGGATTGCTCTGACGGTTGCTCCCAGGAGTGGTTGCCCTTGTTCGTCGCGGACGCTGCCTCCGATTGATGAGGTTGTAACCCCCTGGGCGCTAAGAGTTGAAGTAAAGGCCAGTAGAATCCATAAAATTTTTGTTAACAATAGTTTGGATTCAAAATGACTTTTTAGGATTTGTTTGAAGTGATACATATTTGCTGCTTTTTCTGCGGCAAAATTACATACCTTAAATTCTTAATACATTAAGAAAACGTAAAGCAATTGATAAAATAGCCTACTCAACCAGGAATCAGAAAGATCTCTGCAATCATGCACCGGGCACTCCCCCCTCCGTATTTTTCAATGGTGGGTATGGCAACGGGTAGAAGGAGCGCCCTGGATTCCAGGCTATGTCTTTGGTGAGCGTTCAGTGACAGGTAAGCAGTTTCTGAAAGGACGATGATCCTTTGCTCTTTTGGGGTGCGCAGTTCGAGAATATTCCCTGCGAAGGCATTCATTTGATCGAGGTCAATCGTTATGAGTTCTTTTCTCGTGGTGTTAAACTGGTCCATCAGATTCTCCTGCTCATCAGGAGAAACTGCATCCATGCAACACACAACAAAGTCCAAACCCAAAGCCATTAGAACATTGGTGTGGTAGATGGGGGTCTTCATCGCATCAAACGCATGAATAGGGCGCATTTCCATCCCGCTCAGCAGGGAAAATTTATGAAGGGCTTGTACATCGGTTCGTGGACTCAGGCATGCATAAGCAATTCGATTCAGTCTGTCAAGCACCATGGAACCTGTCCCTTCGAGGTATTGCCCAAGCGGTTCAAGGGCCTCCAGGCTATAGCGTTTCTGGACGTTGAAGTGGGAGGTGAGGTAATCTATAATATCGTCTCGTCGCTCAAGCCTTCGGATCGGAGCATACATGGGATAGGTAAAGACGATTCCACCCTCGTGGGTCGAGAACCAGTTATTGGGAAAAACGGCATCGGGCAATACAGGCTTTTCGAGGTCTTCAAATACAAGGACCTTTAGGTTGTGAACCCGCATGGCCTCCACCATGGCATCAAATTCGCTTCGCGCCATGTCTGCAATCCTCAATCGCTCGTGCTCAGCAGCTGCCTGCTGAAATGTATTGCTTCCCGCCGTCTGTTCGTTAAATCCAAAGTGGCGTGGCCGGATCATCAGTACCGTATCTGTCAATTGCCTGCTAAGCATTGAGCAAAGTTAGTGAAAGCGGGAAGACGCGGACGAGTATTTAGCCCATTGCGCTGGTGCGCAATTTTGCAGACAATACCTCCCCGAGGTATTTCCGGATCATCCAATGGATCAGGTACAAGAAAGGTGTAAGCAATATTGCCATGCTGAACTTGTAAATGTAGTTCATCGTTCCAATTGCCAATACTTTTTGAATTGGCCAGTTCGCTCCATAATAAAAGGCGATCATCAGCACGATAAAGCTGTCAAATAACTGTGAAATGAGGGTTGATCCCGTGGCCCGCAACCAGATTCCGTGCTCGCCTGTGAGAGCCTTTATTTTGCGAAAAACGACTGCATCCAGGACCTGTCCCACAAAGAAGGCCACAAGTGAGGCAAAAATAATTTTGAGTCCCTGCCCAAAAACGAGACGAAAAGCCGTATTGTAGTTGCCAACCTCGCCACGCAGTTGTTCCTGGATTAACTCATCTTCAGCAAATTCGAGGTGAGAATGTATCCAAAAATCAGCCGGAGCCAACCGCATTGCCAGAAATACCGCAAGAAAAGCATATGCAATCATAGCGATGGCTAAATAAGACAACCGGATCACCCCCTTCCTGCCAAAATACTCATTCACTACGTCAGTGAGAATAAAAACAACCGGCCAAATTAATACTCCAGCCGTCAATTGGAAACTCAGTCCTTCCTGCCCAAATAATGTAAATGATGCTGGTTCGAGGCCAAGAGTTCGCTCCAGGCTGAAAATTTTAACCCCTATGAACTCAGCAATCAAAGCATTTGTGAGGAAGAGAGCAGAAAGCACAATAAAAAGCACATTCGCCTTATTTTTGCCCGCATTTTTCATAAAGCCTGAACAATCAGTTAAATATTAAGTTTACCCCAGTGGGATACCGGAACCATGGCGCGCATTCCAATTGACATCAAGACAGGCAAGGTCACCGACCAACGGGAAATCATTGTAGGGATTGACTTGGGCACAACCAACAGCATGATCGCTTATGTCGACGGCGAACAGCCACGCATCATTCCCGTTGGGCATGCGTCCAATGGCATTTTGCCCTCCGCCATCCACTTTGACATCGGGGGCGGTATCGTCGTGGGGCATGCTGCTAAAGCCCGCCTGGTCTCGAGTCCACAATCGACCGTTTATTCTGTAAAACGGCTCATGGGAAGGACCGCTTCTGATCTGACCGAAGAACAGCGCAAACTACCCTATACCGTCATATCCCGGCCCGAAACAGGAATTCTTGACATCGTTATCGACGAGCGCGTCTATTCTCCTGTGGAATTGTCCTCCTACATTCTCAAAGACTTAAAAGACCAGGCGTCCTTTCTGCTGCGGCAGGAAATCCGGAAAGCGGTCATTACGGTGCCTGCATACTTTTCGGACTCGCAACGCCAGGCCACACGACAGGCCGGCGAGCTAGCCGGCTTTGAGGTCTTGCGCATCATCAACGAGCCAACCGCTGCCAGCATGGCCTATGGCATAGGCTTGAGCAGAGAGGAGGCCAAAACGGTAATGGTTTACGATCTCGGAGGAGGCACTTTTGACGTATCCATTTTGCGTATTGAAGATGGCATATTTGATGTGCTGGCTTCACAAGGAGACAATTTTCTTGGTGGAGACGACATCGACCTGGCCATTTGTCGTCATTGGCTAAAGCAATATGCGATACAAGAGGACCAACAAAGCCTGGGTGAACTTCGCGTGGCTGCCGAAAATGCTAAAATTCGCTTGAGCGAGGTTACAGAATGTGAAATTCCCTTCCGCAACCTTGTGCTCAGGCTGACGCGAACGGAATTGGAAGAACTGGCTGAACCATTTATAGAGAAGTCCATCCAATGCTGCAAAATGGCGCTAAAGGACAGTGGGATAAATGTAAAGGAGCTGGACGAAATCGTGCTCGTCGGAGGATCCACACGGTTGCCAGTGGTCATAAAACGGTTGGTCAATGAATTTGGAATACACATCAACGATACGCTTCACCCCGAACAGGTAGTAGCATTGGGTGCCGCGGTGCAGGCAGATATCTTGTCAGGTAACCGTAGGGATTTTCTGCTCCTGGACGTTACCCCTTTGAGCATTGGCATAGAAACCATGGGGGGACTTATGGACACCATCATTCCCCGGAATTCGAAACTCCCGCTTCGTCTGGCCAAACAATACACTACCAGCCGCGACGGGCAGCGCAATATCCGCATTTCCGTATTCCAGGGGGAGCGGGAATTGGTAAAGGACAACCTATTGCTTGGCGAGTTTATTCTTAAAGGAATTCCACCCATGCCTGCAGGTCTTCCAAGAATTGAACTTGTCTTTTCAATTGACGTAGATGGCATCTTGTCGGCTAAAGCCAGGGAACTCCGCAGCAACCAGGAACAGGAATTAGAAATCCGGTCAGCTTTCAAACTGGATCAGGAGGAAATTATCTCCAGGTTGAAGGAGTCCGTTCAGTTCGCAGATTCCGACATGAAAAACAAGGTGCTGATTGATGCCCGCAACGAGGCGGCCTATATAGATCAAAACGCCAGGAAATTTTTGAACAACAACCAAACCCTTCTGCTCCCGGAAGAGGTACAGCTCATCTTGCAAAAATTAGCAGCAATGGATGCCCTTGCCGGGTCGGAAGATGCAGAGGCGCTTCAACATTCAATTGATGCTTTCAATAGAGAAACCGCTGCAATTGCCCATAAGGTTATGGACATACAAATTCAGCAGTCTCTTGGCGGAAGTCAGGTTGACCATTTAACTTAGCTCCATGAAAAAATCCAGGCGGATTTCCTCGGAGGACTTTTCAATGGTTTATTCGACGAACTCACTCTCAAATGAGAGCATTGGGTCGTTATTCGAAGAACCCCAGGCTTTGCACACAAAGGTGAACCCAGATCGCATTCGGGTGCATCTCTTGAGACTAAAGGGGGGGAAACTGGCAAGCATTGCCCGTGGGTTTCAATGTTCGGATGAAACACTCCAGGGTTTAGCCCGCAGTTTGAAGCAAAAATGTGGTGTCGGGGGATCCGCAAAGGAGGGTGAAATTATCCTTCAGGGCGACTGCACAGACAAACTCGTACTTTGGCTGAAAGACAATGGGTACCCTGATACCAAGCGCAGCGGTGGATAATCCATGAGCGCGCATTATTATCCAAATTCCCGGTTGCTACCCTTTTCAGGAGCTTGGTTTTTGATTTCAATGGTTCTTTCTGCTTGTGGTCATCCTTCCGAGCCTACAGTGACCTCTTCTGCCTATCATGCTTTGGTTTACAGGTCCTGGTACGAATCTGACCCTGCGAACGACTTATTCTCCCGATGGTATGGTGTGTTAAAAAGCCACAAAAACTGGACCAAACAGCGGCATTCCGCCGGAGAATGGGAATCGCTTGGCCCTAATCAAATTGCCGGTCGGAGCCTTTGCCTTGCGATCCACCCGTCTGACACGGGTACAATCTGGATGGGTTCGGCCGGATCGGGTTTGTGGAGATCCCGAAATGGAGGTTTGGGCCAAGATGCCTGGGAAAACATTCGCACCGGTTTCCCTGTTATGGCCATCGCCTCCATTGCCATCGACCCGGAGAACCCACACGTGATCTACGCCGGCACCGGGGAAAATTATACCTTCGAACAGGAAGGCTCCCCTCTCCTCACACGTACCCTGAGGGGAAGTCGTGGTATGGGCCTGCTCAAATCAGAAGATTCAGGGCAGAACTGGACTCTTTTACTCGACTGGAGCCATCGTCCGAACAGTTGCATCTGGAAAATTGTTGTTGATCCGCTGGATCCACGCCGCATTTACCTGGCGACCAATTATGGGTTAATGCGCTCAGAAAACAGCGGACTGAGTTGGCAAGAATTACTCGCTCCTGGTGCGGCTACGGATTTGGCGATCGATCCCTTCCGCCCAAATATACTCTATGCAGGTATCGGTGGAATAAGCAGTCCTCTATTTGGTTTGTACAAAACAATTGACCGGGGCCAGCATTGGGATCGCATTGCCTGCCCGGTACCCGATGACGCCCAGGGCCGGGTCATGGTACACATCTCAAAGGTAAAACCGGGAAGGGTGGTTGCAGCATTTTCTGATGCTTTTCAATCGTTCGGAATTCTACGCACCGACGACGACTTCGAATCTACTTCCTATTATACTAAAACCAAAGATGTGTGCAGCTATCAGGGCTGGTATGTCAAGTCCCTGCTGCTTAAAGACGATGATTCACAAAAGTTGTTAATTGGCGGTGTTGACCTTTATTTTGACTCCAGTGGTACCGGCAATAAATTGATCAACCTCGTCCATCAAAAAATCCGGATCCACGCCGATTTTCATGACATCATATCCAATCCGCTTGACCCGGATAAAGTGTATCTGGCGACAGACGGTGGAATCTACCGCTCGATCGATTTTTGCCGGTCAGTGTTTCCCACAAACGAAGGTTATTTAAGTGCACAATTTTATTCGGGCAGCATTTCTCCTTCTGCCTTTCGCATGATAGGCGGACTGCAGGACAATAAATCTGCACTTTTTGAAAATGGCGATTGGCGTTCAATTCACTGGGGAGACGGGACCTACAATGCCTTTGTCCCATACAACGACAGCGTTTTATTTGTTGCGAGCCAATTCCAGAATCTGTATAGAAGTGCAGACAGAGGCATTACGTGGAAGGAGCTCATCGAGCCAAATAAATTGGCCGCATTTGTGGCGCCCTTTGCACTGGGTGATTCTGAAGGGAAGCTACTGTTTTCAGGAGGGGATGTACTTTTCCGGTCTGTTGATGGTGGCGAGAATTGGTCTTTAACATCCTTGGAATCCGCCGATGAGAAAATTACGGCCCTTGCGACAGCGGCAGACTCCCCTTCTGATATTGTCGCAGCTAGTTTCAATCCCGTGCAGGGCATAGGAAAGATCTATATCAGCGACGACTACGGCCAATCGCTCCGTCCGGCAATGCTCCCCGACGAAAACTTGTTTATCCGCGACATTGCAATGTCTCCGTGGCCAGATGACCGATGTTATGCCGCTACCAATAGGGGAATTTATTTCAGCATAAACTCAGGTCTCAACTGGTCTAAGCTGGTTGGCACTGCATTTCCGGATATTCCCTGCCATTGCATACTCGCTGATCCTGCAAAACCGGATGTGCTCTATATTGGCACTGACCTTGGATTATTCGTCAGCTTCGATGGCGGCAGCAATTGGGAGGAAAGCAATTCACATCCATACGATGTCGTAGCAGTTTACGACATACTGGCTGATCCTCATTCGGATAGGTTGGTTTTATTTACCCATGGCCATGGCGCTTTTGCCTGCGATCGCCCAAAACCTGGCATTCCTTCATCAGATAGCAACGCATATACAGGAGGCGAACAAATCTCCATTTTTTCAGGTGGGATTCGGATTGGAAGCGTTTCTGGTCCTTCGGGCAGCACCCGTCTCTTGGTTTGCGATGTGGTGGGAAGATGTCAAGCTTACAGTATAAAAATGGATGCAATACACCTGGAGAGCAGCGCTCAGGGACTGTATTTCATCATGCATCCAACAGCGCGTAGCCGGGTTCAAACCATAGTTGCGCCCTGAATTAGCAGGATATCCAAAGTATGCGAGGTCGACCCTGAAGGTCATTGAAGCAAACCGAGCTATCATAGCCTGCATCCTTGAAGACATTACGGGTTTGTTCAAGGTACGCCGGGTTGATCTCCACAAAAATTTCCCCGTCTGCCCGCAGGTGTTTGCGGCCGAATTCAGCAATGAGCCTGTAAAAATGCAAGGCATCGGCATCTGGAGCAAACAGCGCCTGGTGTGGTTCGTAGTTCAGCACCGATGAATCCATAGCGCTTGCTTCGCTTTTGCCGATGTAGGGAGGATTGCTCACAAGAACATCCCATTTACCTGATGGCTCCGGTAAAAAGTGGTTGAAATCAATGCACCTAAAATCGATGTCGAGCCCAAATTTACAGGCATTTTCCCGGGCACAACTGATTGCATTTTCGGAAATATCGATGCAGGTAAGTTTCCAACTCGGATTGCGGGATTTGAGATAAATTCCAATACAGCCGGACCCGGTCCCGACATCGATCACGTGCAACGAACGACAGGCCCTCATTTCGCTCTGGACCCTGTAAGCCAACTCCTCTGTCTCCGGCCTCGGGATCAACACCCCAGGGCGGATTATGAGGTCAAACTCGTGAAAAGGCGCAGAACCGGAAATGTACTGGATTGGCTCCCCTTCGATCAAACGATCTATCCATTCATCGACCCATGCCATTTTAAGGCAGCTAAGCAAATTCACATCTGTGGGCAGCTTGCGCTTGCGACACTCGTCTTCAAAATACCTGCTAATGCCAAAAATCTCACGCGACCCGTAGTTCCTGAAAAGACGCCTTTCCAAATAATGGCACAGTGTTTGTTCCATTCTCCTATTAAAACTTGTTGCAATATGATCTGATCCGGATATCAGATCAGAGACCCGCTAAATTACATATCATGCGCTATTTGTTTCTGTTCCAGTTTGTCCTGGCTACAATTTGGTCGTTTAATGTTTCAGGTCAGTCACTCCATTGCCCGTCTGCAAAAAAACCAATCCAGACCGCTTCAATCAAGACTCACTCGTTGTTATACCAAAAGACAACCGATGAAATCATTATAACGAATGGAAATGAAATTTCAACCAGGGTAATGCTTGATACACAAACATTTGTACACACAGCAAAGCAGGTGATAATTGGTGACCGTGTAATGCTCCAGTCCAAATCGTCAGGAGTCACAGAATATAAACCGGTTTTATGCAATTTCTTTGCGCCGGAATACAAAGTCACTTTGGCTTCAGAAGACGGCCAGTCCATTGTGGCGCCAGACCGGGGGCAACACTTCATGGCAACCGACGGAAACGATCAGGGAGGCATTGCTGCTATCTCGCTGTTTCCAGACAACCAGGCTTATGGACTCTTCGCCATGCCGGGAGGAAAAATCATTAGCCTGGTTCCGGATACGACAGCATGCAATGGATTGCAAAAACTGATCCTCTCCGAAGGCCAATCCGCTGCGTGGCCAACCGTGAAGGCAGCTTGCTCCACCAACGACTGGGATGACCATTTTGGATTTACCCCGGACATCGGAAAGAGGACCGATGGCAATTGCAAAACCGTGAAAATTGAAATAGACATCGACTACGATCTCTACGTGAAATTCAATAAAGACCTGCAGGCGATCAGCAATTATGCAACGGGGCTTTTCAATGTTGTTCATATGCTGTATCAAAGAGAAAACATACGGATTTCCCTGGCAAAATTAAACATTCATACCGCAGAAGATTATTTTCGTCATAGCAGTTCTACGGCCGATCTGGAATATTTTCGCAAAAAGTATCCCAATAAGGAGAATGTTGTTCGTCTGCTTCTATGCGGCTACACAAAAAACGGGCAAGCAGTTCTTGGGGGAAAAGCATACATCAATACGCTTTGCATGAAATCGTATGCATACGCCTACGCAAACGTTTCCGGAACCTATACACCAGGCATGACCTACAGCTGGGATGTTTTTTCCACAAGCCATGAATTGGGACACGTGATAGGATCAAGGCATACACATGCATGTGCATGGGGGCCTCAAAAAAATATTGCGATTGACCATTGTGCGCCCCTCGAAGGGAGTTGCGCATCCCCTGGAATTCCCTTTTCCGGTACAATGATGAGCTATTGCTATCTCAGCTCCATGCCGGGAATAGACTTCTTGAAAGGATTCGGACCGGAACCGGGAGAGTTACTTCGAACCAGCATACAACAAGCGTCCTGTCTTGAATCTCAGAGTCCTCTACAATCGCCATATTCTGAACCTGACGATGCGATAATGGCCAATGTTTCTTGTGACGAAGGAGAAATATCCCACTACTATTTAGACCATTACAGCGCTGCTCCAAATGACGACGTATATGTAGCTGGTATCCGGAAATTTGGTAAAGACATCGGATCACTTTCAGATGAAAGCCTCGGCATTCAGCTGATAACTACCAAATCGCTGCATTTGGGAAAGGCAATTGAGATCGATAAACAGGAGATCTTCCCTGGCAGCATTCTTCTGGCAGCCAACCGATATTGGAACATCTACGGCACAATGCCTCCTGACCAGGAAGTTCATGTCCTCATACCCGTTTCTGCCAAAGATCTGGAAGACCTTTCTGGCAATGGCACAGCATTTTCCTGGGAGCGCGCTGTTGTTTACCAGGTGCAGGCACCAGGGTCCGCAGATCCGCGTGAAAAATTTAGTGGAGCAACTGCACAAAATATTTCCACATACACCTATGGTTCCACCGCCGACCATTCCCATTTCAACGTCACGGAGTCTGGCGATGGCAATTACCTGCTGGAGTTCAAGACCAGGAAACTGACCCATATTGGTTTTGGCATGCTTGTGCCATCTGTCGAATTTATCCAATTCGGTGAAATTCATGCTGAAATCCACGATGGAGGAGTCAAACTTGCTTTCACTACCAACAAAGAACAGGGATGTAAACACTTCGTTGTTGAGCAGGCACTGGATGAATTAGGGTTTTCTACAATACAGACCATTCCTGCAAAAGGAAACGGCTTGCCATCGTTTCAATACATTGCTCAACTGGCAAAACCTTCAGCCGAAACCGCAAGATACCGGGTTCAGGCCATCCACGTTGGCGGAGCGTCTGTCTACTCTCCCATGGTAAAAATCGATATTCCAAAACCCCAAAATACTGTTCTGAAATTATACCCCAACCCGGTAACACAAAGCGTTCTCACCTTTGAATACTTTCATGACACGGGGACATCTGCCCGGATCACCGTCAGGATATTGGATGCAAGCGGAAAGAGTCTGCGCAGTTACTCCTATTATGCGAGGCCTGGCCAAAATACATACAACATTTACACTTCCTCATTAAAAAACGGAAGCTATTACCTGCAGTTGAGTTCGGCAACAGGTATATACCAACTTCCCTTTACCATAAACCGGTAATATGGCGTCTGGGATTGCGTTAAATCCCCTTTTCCCTGGCAAAGCGCAGTGCCGCTTCATAATCAGACGGGGTATCCACTCCGGGTACGTTGCTATCGATCACTGCCGTCATGATGCGCAGTCCGTTTTCCAGCCAGCGCAGTTGCTCCAGTTGCTCACAGCGTTCTAGTGCACTGGGAACCATCGACCGCATCTCCAAGAGTGCTTGCCTTTCAAAGGCATAGATTCCGTGATGCCTGAAGAAAATGCATCTGCTTTCACCAGAATGTTCATCACGCCGATGCGGGATTTTGGCTCTCGAAAAATAAAGAGCATTTCCAAACACATCCCGGACGACTTTCACCACGCTTGGGCGACTAAGCAATTCTTCATCATCAAGGAAGCTGACCAATGTGGCAATAGGGGCTTTGGATTCCAGTAAGACTTCTACCAGCAGATCAACAGCGAGGGGCTCCAGAAAAGGCTCATCAGCCTGCACGTTTACCACATGCGAGTAGTTCCCATTCCGCTCAGCCACTTCCGCAACCCTGTCAGTACCACTCGGGTGATCCGCAGAGGTCATTTCTACCACGGCGCCAAAGGATTGGGCGTGTTCAAAAACCCTCTGGTGGTCTGTGGCAATAATGACCTTGTCAATTTGCTTGCACTGCAAACACTGCTCGTAAACGCGCTGCAGCATCGACTTGTCTCCAATGGGCAGAAGAACCTTGTCCGGCAGACGACTCGAAGACAGCCTGGCGGGGATCACGGCGAGGACTGTGGGCAGAATATCACTCATATTAATAATATTTATAATATATTTGTGGCTGATATGCAAGGAACCCGTGGGATACTCCGGATGATGAAGCGGCTACACCGGTGGAGCATTTTGACGTTTGCATTGATTTTGCCCTACACCCTTGAGGCCCAAAGGCTTCAACAAGAGCTGGTGCGGTGCCCGGGCTCCGGTATTGCCCCGTGTATCGTCCACAAAGTTAGAAAATCCGAAACGCTGTATGGAATTGCCCGGAGTTACGGGGTTCCAGCTTCTTCTTTTCTCAACCAACAGGGCTTGCAAGCGGGAGTGCCTCCTGGAACCGGTGATACGGTCTTTATCCCGATCGCAGGCCGCCATTTATCTGCCGTTGAACAGCCTGCATCTGCATTGCTCTATTACCTTGTAAGGCCCAAAGACGTCGTTTATGATCTGTGCCACCGCTTGTTCAGAATACCGCCTGCCCAGCTATACGGTTTGAATACTCTGGAAGGAAGCACCCTTAGGCCGGGCGACACCCTCAGGCTTGGGTACTTCCTGCCTGGAGAAGTTTGGTCCAGGTCTGATCCTGGCATCAGAACGGAATCCGAACCTCTCCAGACTTCCCCAGGCGAAGAGCCAGAACATCTGTTATCTGAACCTCGATTTGCCCAAATTCAGCGAAGTGTGGTCCATGTTGAAGCTTCCGGCTTCGGCGAAGGCCGGTATTTCGCCTTGCATGCAACCGCCCAAATGGATTCCCGCATTGAAGTATATAATCCTCTGAACGGCAGGAGAGTTAAAGCTAAAGTCATAGGAAGAATCCCCCCCGTTTACGAATCAGCGGTAAATGTTATTGTCTCCTCTGCCGTTGCCCGCACATTGGGGGTGCCAGACAATCGCTTTTTCGGAATTGTCTCGTTCAACTGACTAAGTCTGAACTCAACCATCCCTCCCCCAACTTATGCCAGCCGGATGAATATGCAGCCTGGTATGCCTACATTCAGCCCTTAGGCTCGTCGCCTATTTGTAATTTTGCGCTTTATGAAATACTTCAACAACGTTCTGGAGACCATCGGCAATACGCCCCTCATCCGTTTGCGGCGATCTGTCGAAGGTGTCCCCGCCCTTGTGTTGGCCAAGGTGGAGACCTTTAATCCCGGACACTCCATCAAGGACCGGATGGCGGTAAAGATGGTGGATGACGCCGAACGCTCGGGAAAACTGCGCCCTGGTGGCACCATCATCGAATGTACCAGTGGCAATACGGGCATGGGCCTCGCTTTGGTTGCGTGCGTACGTGGCTACAAATCGATTTTCACGACTTCCGACAAACAGTCTAAAGAGAAGATCGACATGCTGAAGGCCATGGGCGCTGATGTTATCGTATGCCCTACGAACGTTAGTCCGGAAGACCCACGATCCTATTATTCAGTCGCCAGGAAGCTCAGCGAAGAAATTCCGAACTCGTTTTGGTGCAATCAATACGACAATTTGTCGAATGCTCAAGCTCACTACCTTAGCACCGGTCCGGAAATCTGGCAACAAACGGATGGCCGCATTACACATCTCGTCGTTGGCGTTGGTACCGGCGGCACCATTTCAGGGGTTGCCCGCTATCTTAAAGAGAGAAACCCAAAAATCCAGATCTGGGGGATAGATACTTACGGTTCCGTTTTCAAAAAATACAAAGAAACCGGCATCTTTGACGAGAAGGAGATTTACCCATACATTACCGAAGGCATTGGTGAAGACATTCTCCCTAAAAATGTAGATTTTTCGCTGATCGATTCTTTTGAAAAGGTAAGCGATCAAGACGGAGCGCTTGCTGCCAGGCGACTGGCCCGAGAGGAGGGATTGCTACTTGGTTATTCTGCCGGTTCTGCGCTTGCCGGCCTCCATCAGCTTCGCGACAGGTTAAATGCGGACGACGTCGTCGTTCTGATTTTTCACGACCACGGTAGCCGCTACATTGGAAAGATCTACAACGATGATTGGATGATGGAACGGGGATTTTTACGCAAAGACAGAACGGTGGCCGACCTCCTGCGCTCCAAAATCGACAAAACGTTTTATTCCGTTGCTCCGGGAGAACGCATTCGAAATGCCCTGGCGATGATGAAACAGCATGACATTTCGCAGATCCCCGTTCTAGCCGGCAACGAGATCATTGGCACCGTAGCTGAAAACAGTCTATTAAACTTCATTCTTGAAGACCCCCAACAGCATCCCGAAATGCCTGTTTCAGACATCCTGTCGGAACCAATGCCCTTGGTTTCTCTTGACATGCCGATGAGTACGCTGAATAAATATTTCACTGAAAGGTGTCCTGGTGTCATTGCACGCGACGAAACGGGCCAGTATCATGTTGTAACCAAATACGACATCATCCGCGCCCTGTAATAAGCTGGATTGGGTCGGGCAATGAAATCCTGCTCATTTACCAGCAACCAACCGGATTTTTCTGATCTAGCTAGCTCGTTTTCACCATGTCGATTCGGCTATAAAGATCAAAGGCACCTCAAATAATCAGGCGTTTTGCCAGACACAGGCGATGGCTAAATTGGTTGTGGCCAGGCATTCGTATTCCCTGATCGTTGTATATTCCAATGTGCACCAAGCCTGAAGCGTGCAGCAGATGCGACTCATCCAAGGCAATGCCGACGTGGGTGATGGTTTCACCATCGGGCTGGCTGAAGTACAATAGGTCACCTGGCAAATAAGCTCCCATTATGACGTCTTCGCCGATAAATGCCTGATCTTTAGCATCTCTTGGCAAATTCATTCCTATCAGACGTCCATAGAGCTGTGTAAAACCGGAACAATCAACTCCGTAGGGAGTTCGTCCACCCCAGAGGTATGGTGTCCCATCAAACACCTTTCTTAGCAGGTTGAGCGCAGCACTCTCATCCAGCTGGCTAAGGGTTGTCCCCTCGATGACAGAACACCGGTCTTTTTCGACCAGGCTGCCGAAAAGCACTTTTCTTATGGTGTTCTCCGCGCGAACCATTGCGTGAACACTGCTAATGACCGCGGTGTGTTCAAACTTAGTAAAGGGTTGCCAGCAGGCTTCGCACCAATCGACCCACCCAATATACTCATCATGGGTTGTTGAGACCAACACCCAGTTGCCTCGTTCGTCTAATCGCTCTACCCGCTCTCCGAACAAAACCTGATTGACCATTTCCGAACGGTGAGACGGTTGTTGGCGAAGCGGAAGGCAGGAAACCCTGCAAGTAAAAACATCCATTCTTAAAATGTGGTGTTCCGGGTTTAACTTTACCCATAAGAACCGGAATCAAAAATATGGCATCCAGACTGACTTTTTACCTACTGCTGCAATTCATTTCGTTTGGAATCACAGGGCAGGATATTCAGTTTTCGCAGTACAATGCCATTGGTGCATATTACAATCCGGCAGCTTCCGGTTTTTTTGGAGGTAACTTCCAGGTCGGAAGCATTTACCGGAACCAGTGGGTTGGCCTGCAGGATCAGCCTTTCGTGCAGCTGGCCATTTCGGGTGAGATCAAATTCCTCAATGGTGACGGCCTAATAAACAAAGATTTCATCGGAGCAGGCGTCTATTTTGCAACAGATCGTTCTCAATTGTTCGATTGGAACAAAAATGAGATGGTGCTGCATCTCGCTTACCACAAATTGCTTGATAAAAGATCGGAAAGTTATCTATCAGGTGGTTTGTCTTTTGGGCTCGTCCAGCGTTCGGTGAATTACGACAATCTGTATTTCGAGGACCAGTTCGACGGTCTTGATGCCTATAGCCGGCCAACTGGAGAATTGCTGCCAGCCAACATACATGCGGTACCTGTTTTAAAAATCGGGTTGCGATACCAAACCTCGTTCAGCAGAAGCTGGGGTTTGGAGTTGGGGCTCTCTGCCGACAAGCTACTGGCGGCTGATCACTCATTTTTCAATGGATACGATAACCCGGATTATACAGGGACCCGCGAAGCGCCGGCCTTCAGGAATTTTGTTGCAATCGCCAACCTCCGATATGCATATACACGCGTAGATGCGCTGTTTCCACGAATCTACTTTTTTGCACAAGGACCACACCGGCTGCTACAAACGGGCGTTCATTACCGCAAGCTCCTCCCTCAGAAGAATGCTACGGCCATCTATGCCGGGCTTTCCGGCCGATGGAGCAATCGCGAAAGCAGCCTTGAGCCGGTAGACTTGGGAATGTTGCTCGGATTTGAGATTAACCAGGTAACAGTAGGCCTTCAATACGACATTGGAATCCGGGATGCAAGCAAATACAATTCGCCAACGCACTCATTTGAGCTCAGCTTGAGGATTGCAGGGGACTACGATCGTCGTCGGCAAACCACAACAGCTTTTTAAATCAGCCACGAGGTCAGTAATGTGCATAACCAACAATCTCCAGCCCATAGGCTTCCAATGAGATGTGTTTTCTCGGAAAATTGGAAAGTACGATCATCTTGCCAACGGACAAGTCCCTAAGAATTTGTGCGCCGATGCCAATTTCGCGTTGTTCGTATTCCGTGCGCTGAACCTCGGGAAGCGCTGGTTCCAGGCGCAACAATGGCTTATCAGTTCTTTCCTGGCCGCATAGCAATACCAGTATCCCACAAGCTGACTTTTCAATAACGTCAAATGCCCGTCGCAACATACTGTTCTCTGACTGGACGAGTACATCGACCAATTCAACATAAAGATCTGCATATTGCACTCTGACTGAACACGGGACGGAAGGATCAATAGTGCCTTTAATAAAAGCCAGATGGATATCCTCCGTGTTGGTTTGCCGGAATTGAACAATGCGATAGGAAGTACCACCGATGCTTTCCGTCATGGTACGCTCCTGCTGAATGAGTCGTTCACTTTTCAAACGGTACTCAATCAGATCGTGGATTGAGATAATTTTCAGATCAAATTTTCCGGATTTTTCGAAAAGCTGCGGCAATCTGGCCATGCTGCCATCCTCGTTAAGAATCTCGATGAGGGCACCCGCTGGAGCCATCCCGGCCAATCGTGCCATATCGATCACCGCCTCCGTGTGCCCAGCCCTCTGCAGCACCCCGCCAGGCTTTGCCCTCAAAGGAAAAATGTGGCCAGGACGTGCAAAATCGTCCTTTTGGAAATGTTCATTGGCAAGAGCCTGGATGGTCAAACACCGGTCCCGGGTCGAAATTCCTGTTGTACAACCATTTCCGATCAGGTCAACCGAAACGGTAAAGGCAGTCTCATGCAAGGAGGTATTTTTCCTGACCATGAGTGGAAGTTGCAGAGCATCGGCCCTAGCTTCCTCTAAAGGCGCGCACAGCAAGCCCCTTCCATGGCTGGCCATGAAATTGACGAGCTCAGGGGTAATGGTTTCGGCTGCACAAATGAAGTCACCCTCGTTTTCGCGGTCTTCGTTGTCGACAACGATGAGGATTTTCCCTTGCCGAAAATCCTGTATGGCTTCTTCGATGGTGTTAAAAGTTGTCATAATCAAACGTTCCGGTTTGGCGGAATCCAGCTACTTTGTCTGATGCCCCGCAAATATCCCCAAAAACCAAGCAATACCGCAAAATTCATTGCCACAAAATACTTCCACGAACGCAACGGTGAGAACTGCAGGCCAAATCGCTGTAGCAAACCGTCAAGCATTGGCAACCCTATCAGGGCAAACGATAAAAACCACAAAATGGCATAGTGTAACGACGACCCCGCCATGGCGAGAATGGCGGTACAAATGGCGAACATGATAAGGTTCAATGGCAGCAACCAGCGCAAAACCTTGTGCGATATAAAAACAAAGAGCAGTCCGGCAGGCATGCTCAGCAGGGATGGCAGCAATTGTCGAAGATTTTGAAAGTTTCCTGACGCAATTCTTCTTTTCCTGCGAAATTCCTCCGACATTTTAGTAGGAATATCCTCATAGCAAACCGCTTCAGGGTTGACTATACAACGGCCACCAGCCAACATGGCACGCATTGAAAGATAAAAATCGTCAACCAGCAATCCGGGTGGTAAGGGCTGATAAAAGTTTGTCCGCAAAGCGTAACACCCACCAAAAGCCCCCATGGCATAACCCCATAGCTGTCCTTCCATATACTTCAGCCGGGATTCGAAACCCATGTAGGCCCTTTCTGAGCCGGCAATCCCTTCCAGTCGCTGAGACCGTTGAATGATCTTTGAATCGACCAGGGCAATGCAGGAATCTGAGAGCGGTGCCAAAAGTTCTGTGATTGCATTTGGCTCAAGATAAACATTTGCATCCGTAAAAATAAACACGTGATCGCCTGAAGCGGGTCGCTCCTGTAAAGCGCTTGCACATAAATCGTTGATGATGCTGGTTTTTCCCCTTCGTTCGGCATATGCGAAGAATCGAACGTCGCTGCGTCCGGCTTCAATAGCTTGAATGATTTCAACGGACCCGTCGTTTGACCCATCCGACCCTAAATAAATGATCACTTCGCCGGATACGTATTTAGAATCAAATATCGTATCCAGCTTCTGCGCAATTACCTGTGCCTCATTGTACACCGCAATGATGATCGAAACGTCACGGTGGAATTCACCCGTCTTCTCCGGCTTCTTTGTCCTAATAGCTGAGGACAGAAATACGGCGTATACGAACAGCGGATAGAGAATGAATGGATAGATTAGTATAAAGCCAAAGAAAACGAAAGCCGCCTCAAGAAAGTGCATCCCTTGACAATTCTTGATTGTCCCTGGCATGCGTTGAAAGCACCTTGCGATAGGTAGCCATGAGTTTTGTCCCCAGCTTGTTACTATCAAAGTGCTGTACGACAAACCGATGAGCCCGCTCTCCCATTTTTTGCATAGCCTGGGGGTTCTCTTTACAATAGCGGATGCTTTCAATGAAATCCGCAACGGAATTGGCTATAATGACCTCTTCCTTGTGGCGGGCATTTATGCCCTCTAAACCTATGCTCGTTGTGATCACTACCCTCCCAAGCGCCATGGCTTCAAGAATTTTCACCCTCATTCCGGATCCTGCAAAGATGGGCACAACCATCACCTGGTACTCCAGCATAAAAGCACGCGCATCCACCACTTCAGGATGATAATGCACTCCCGGATTGTTGAGTTGAATGAGATCTGCCGGCGCATTGCGCCCTGCAAAATGAAATTCGACATCCGACATTTCGGCATGAACTTCGGGCCAAACTTCTTGCAGAAACCATCGAACTGCCCCCGCATTGGGCAACCAATCCAAGGACCCGATAAATGACAAGGTCAATGTGCGCTGAAAAGCGCTGTAATCGGGAAGGTACTGCTGAAAATTCAATCCAACCGGACTGGCTACACAGCCATTTTTGTAACCGAGCGACCTGAATTGAACCAGGTCTCGATCTGTAATGGCGACTAAAAAATCGTAATCATTTAGAATAGACAATTCGAAATTTCGCAACTTTTTACCAAGATGAGCTAAATAAAATTTCTTTGGCAAAAATTTCACCTGGTTGGCGATGCGCATCCAGATCTCGTGTTCGATGTTGTGTGCACGCAAGACGACAAGCGCATTTGAATTTGCCTTGATTTCAGGTAGGTATGGTGCAAGGTAAGGGGTTTCTAACTGAATGATATCAAACTCCTCCCTATGCAAGGTCTCAACGAGTGCCTTCCTGAAATCCTCTGATACGAACCGCGTAACATGGTAGGATGCAGTGCTGAACAAATTGCGCAAGGCTCCGCGCCAGTGAATTCGATTGTCAACTTTAACACATCGAATGAATTGGTAATAATGCAATTCCTCCGCAATGTTTTCGCCGATGTCGACGAAATGCCGCGTGGTATTCATCGCCAGCAAACTAACCTGACAACCGGCAGCTGCCAGGGACTTGCTCATCTGCAGGATTGCAACAGATTCCCCGTCCTTTGGAGGATGTGGAAATTTCTTGCTAACCTGCAATATCTTCATAGGGAATGCCTTGAGATGGTTTTATTGGCGCACACAAATCTACACTTTCACTGCTATATAGCCGAACGGTATCTATGCTTTAACTACCCAATACAGTATTTTAGTATTGCGATCTGTAGAAATTGCGCGGTCCACATAAGATACGGGGAAAGCATTGAATCCTCATTGGCCGAGAGATTTCCTGCCAGCCCAACCGGCAGCCTCCAAATCATCGACGTTGGCTACCTTCGCCAGAAGAATGAGTCAGTGCTCTAGCGCACCCATGATATGTATGCAATTGATTGTCAGGACATAACGAAGAGCTATCAAAAACTGCGCGTTCTGAAGGGCGTCAGCATGCAGATCCGGGAGGGCGATCTGGTCAGTATACTTGGTGCATCAGGAGCTGGAAAGAGTACCTTGCTCAACATCATCGGCTCCCTGGATTCAGCCGATGGGGGCATGGTATTGCTCTATGGACGCGATGTGGGAAAAATGAATGCAAAACAGCTCGCCATCTTGCGAAACCAGGAAATCGGCTTTATTTTTCAGTTTCACCACCTTTTACCCGAATTCTCCGCTTTGGAAAACGTGCTTTTGCCTTCGGCAATCGGGAGGCAGTCGGAAAAAACGAGCCGGAACAGGGCAAAAGAATTACTTGACAGGCTTGGCATGGCAGAAAGGATGACCCACCGCCCGGGCGAGCTCTCCGGCGGAGAGCAACAACGGGTCGCCCTGGCACGCGCGTTGATCAACAAGCCCCGAATCTTACTTGCAGACGAACCAACAGGAAATCTTGACCAGGAAAATGCCAGGCAGGTCTTGCAGTTGATTTTTGAATTGCGGCGGGAACAGCCAATGACGACTTTACTGGTCACACATGACCCTCAGGTTGCAGCACGCGCGGATCATTCAATAATGATGAAAGATGGGAAAATTGTCGAATGAACGTTTCCGATTCAGTATGGCATTCTCGTTTGCCTTGCTCGTAGTTCTTTATACAGGCTGCAGGGAAGACAAATTGCCGATCATCGGCTACCAGGAAATCGTCGATGGCAAACCAACGTTCGCAAAAATTCCTGAGTTTTCTTACCAAAACCAGGATGGCCAAACGATTCGTAGCGTTGATTTGAAGGGAAAAATCCACATTGCCAATTTCTTTTTCACCTCATGCCCCACCATTTGCCCCAAAACGGTTCGCAGTATGGTTGAAATCGCAAAGTACTTTGGGAATGATCCCCGCATCCAATACATCAATTTTAGCATTGATTACCGACGCGACAGCGTTCCCAGACTAAAGGCGTATTACGATCGCCTGGGCGTTGATCTACCAAATTTTCACTTATTGCGCATACCGGACCGGGAAGAATTGCGGCGCGTACCTCAAAAATACCTAAGCATCGCGACAGAAAATCCGGAAGCAGCGGGCGGATTCGACCACAGCGGCTGGCTTCTTTTGGTCGACCAAGAATTGCACCTAAGAGCTTTCTGTCTTGGCACCGATGAAAAGGCTGTAAAGAAATTTATCCAGGATGGCCGGCGTCTGCTCGATGAGTAAGTGCGTTTGTTCAGTCTTTGTAATATGCTTTTTGCTCCACGGGGGCTGTGAGCTGTCAACCAATGTTTACAAGGAAGGCAAAGGCATATACGTACAATGGTGCAGCAGCTGCCATGGCATCGATCAACAAGGCCTTGGAAGCCTCTATCCTCCTCTGACCGATCTGAGCGCCTTCTCCACATCGATTGGCGAAATCCCCTGTCTGATCCGCCTGGGAAGCGGAGCGATAAATGGAGGCGACTCCCTGATGCAGATGCCAGCCCTAACACATCTGACAGACGTCGAAATCTCTAATGTACTCAATTACCTCAATTCACTGCACTGGAAATTACCGGAGGTCCAATTAAATCAGATCAGGCATTGGCTCACTCAATGCGAAGGCACTCAAAAGTGAAAAGCAGCCACCAGCGACGGAAGGACCCTTAATTGGTTGACTCGCCTGTTTTCGATTACGTTAAAGTAAAATATGTTTTTCCTGTCGTACGCGTTGGTCACCGCAGCCGTCAGATCAAGGTGCATGTTTTTTGAAAATGTGATCTTCCTTTTGATGGAAAAATCCAGACGGTGATAGTATGGCAGTCTGCCTGAATTGATTTTGTCGGAGTAAATGACGCCAATGGGCGCGTTCTCAGTTGGAAAGACGGTTTCCAGGCCATTCGGAATTTTGTTGTCCTCAAAAAATCCCTGAATCTTCGTGAAGGCAAATCCACTACCCATATTCCACCGGACACCGGTCTGCCAAAGTTTGCCCTTTCCAAAAGAATAATCCAAAACAAGATTGATGTTGTGTCGGCGATCGAATAAAGCGGGAAACTCCTGAACGCCATCGTCGCGATTCACAAAGCCCAGGCTGTAGCCCAGCCATACGTTCCAGTCTTTCCATGCCGACTTTAGAAGAACATCCAGCCCGTAAGCATCTCCCGTCTCCGTAGTAAAGTTAGATTCTGCAACCGTTTTCTTGCTACGGTTCAAGGCCACCAGCGGATTAAAATCTTTATAGTAGGTTTCGATGTTCAAATCCATGTGATCATTGACATCCAGTTCAAAACCTGCAACCGCGTGGGCTGCTTCAACGAGATTGGGACTGGTGATAAAGCCTACAAATAAATTGACAATGTCGCGTTCGCTGACAGAGCTCATCAGGTTTTGGGTATACAATCCACCGGCCGCTTTGAGCCTCAGCCGGTCGGAAACATTGTATTTTAGACCAAAACGCGGTTCAAGCGCTGTCTTTTTATTCGTGGCATAGTATTGAAGGCGAAGGCTTGGATCGAGTACCCATCGCCCAAGAACCACCCTGTACTTCAGATAACCTGCCAGTTCGGTGTTGTTCTCTTCAACATCGATCGGAATCTGACGGAAATTGGTAAAATTGAATACCGTTTTGTTGGCATTGAATTCAACTCCGTATCGAACTTCTGAATTCCGGCCAAAATAACTAAAATCGAAATTGGCCTGGAGACCCTTTAGTTCACTGTAACGTGGTTCTTCATTGACTTCATTCAATTCGATGGCGTATTTGGAATAGGCGACATTTCCGCCAATGATGAGGCTCGAGTTGGCAGGGACAAGTTTAAAATTGGAACCCATACCAAATGCATTCCAGTCAAGAGCAGCCAGGTTGCTGTAACTAACATCATCGTTAAAACTAAACCCAAAGGCATTCAGGAAACTCCCATTCCCAGAAACGGTGCTTATCTTGGCATAGTAATCCTCAAACTGGAAAGGAAGCCGGTCTGCTCCTTCGTCCAGCGCATACTGGTAAAGTTTTTCGGAAGTCTGGTCTATAAACGACTTCTTCGCCGTAACCAGATAGGAAGTGCTCCCCTTCGATTCATCGCTAAACCGGGAAATGGGACCTTCCAGTATCGCTTTTGCCATAAACGGACTCACCGACAACATACCCGCTTGGCGGGTCTTGTTACCCTCCCGGGTTTTTATATCCACAATCGCCGAGATTCTTCCACCATACTCTGCAGGGAATCCACCTGTAAGTACTTCCACAGAGCGGATCACCTCAGTTTCAAAAACGCTGAAAAGTCCGATGCTGTGAAAAGGATTAAAAACGGTGATCCCATCCAATAGAATCCTGTTTTGAACGGGAGATCCTCCCCGAATGTAAATTTGCCCACCCTGGTCGCCTGTCGAGATGACGCCGGGTATGATCTGAAGGTATTGAGCAATGTCTGCTTCTCCCCCTGTCGAAGGGAGGGCTTTTATTTCCTTTGGAGTTACGGTCAGTGCAGAGACCTTAACTTCTGTTCTTGCTTGTTGCTTTTTTCCGGAAATGCTCACTTCCCCGAGCAGGGTAGAAGATTCAGACAGGTGGATCTGTTTATTGAGAATCTGCGATCCCCTGACCGATATGGATACACTAAAGGTGTCGTAGCCCAAATAAGATACGACCAGGCGGTACTCTCCAGCCGGCATGCCGGATATGGCAAAAAAACCGAGGTCATCGGTAACGTCTCCAAAATTGGTCCCTTCCAGAAAAACGGTTGCAAAACTAAGGGGCTCCCCCGTTGCCTTATCGTAAACGTTTCCCCGAATGCTGGCCTTTTGGGCATTAAGCCCCCCCAACAGACATATTATGAAAAAGAGTAATGTATAAATGCGCATGAGAATTGATAAATGGAGTTGCAAAAGTACGCCTTGTGCCGAACTCTTGTTAATGCTTTAACATCTGTGGGGACTGGCCCAAGCATTCGTCTTAGGAAATTTCGCGCACTTCACCCATCGACGCGGGCTGCCGGAAGAGAAGTCATCTGCACAATTAAGCCTCTCCCTCCGGACCCATGGAAAGAGCTGGGAATTAAACTCCCCGACACCCCTGTTTGCCGATCCGGCATTGAGCTTGGCCGATCAAACCGGGTGGTTGGTCAATAAGTAACAGGCTCCATGGCAATATGGCTATCTTTGCACAACATCAAATCGCGATAAACTGTGGGAATGCTTGCCTTTTTGCTCGTTGGTTACGTTTTACTTTGTTTTACCCTTGGACCGCTTTTCAAAAGGGCTGGAGAAGAGGCATCAAAGGCTTGGATTCCTGGAATCCAATTTGGCGTTTGGAGTCGCATCGTTGGGCATCATCCTTCGCATGCCTGGTGGCTGCTTTTCCCGATCGTCAATATTTTTATTTTCGCTGCCCTCTGCATCGATTTGGTGAAATCATTCGGAAAAATGAGTTTTGCAGATTCCGTACTTGCAGTGGTATACCCTCCACTGGCATTTTGGCTGATTGGCCGCAACCCCGCGGCAAAATTCATTGAACCTGCTTACGCCAAAGAGCGCGAATACACCCGGCAGTTGCACCTGGCCAGGAAAAACCGCGACAACGCCCTGGTTGCCAAACTGCAAACGACAAACAAATACGCCAGGGGCACGCTGAGGGAGTGGACCGAGTCCATCATTTTCGCAGTGTTTGCTGCCACGTTTATCCGAATGTTTTTGATTGAGGCCTACGTCATCCCTACACCCTCCATGGAAGGCAGTCTTAAAGTGGGGGACTTTCTTTTTGTAAGCAAGGCGCATTACGGCATTCGCACACCCATGACCATTGCCATGTTGCCCTTGTTGCACAACCGAATTCCGCGGATCAACCGGGAGTCCTATTTTTCAAAACCCCAACTCCCCTATTTCCGGCTGCCTGCAATCACTGAGGTGAAACGCAACGATCCTTTTGTGTTCAACTGGCCGGTTGGAGACAGCGTTTACGTAACCCCTACCCGTTCATGGACGCATTTTCAAACCCTGACCCAGGAGGATGCCGCACTCGAATGCCGGGGCTTGCCGCTGATCGTAAGGCCGACCGATAAGAAAGACCACTACATCAAAAGATGCGTTGGCATTCCGGGTGACACGTTGCAGGTCATCAATCGCCAGTTGTTCGTCAATGGCCAGCCCGCAGAAAATCCGGCGCACCTTCAATACCTCTATCAGGTGCGTTCAACGACCACCCAACTCAATAAAAAAAAGCTGGCTTCGTGGGGAATCAACATATACGATGCCTATGCTAAAAAAGGCTTTTACTTTCTCGACGAAACCCAACTTAACCAGGTACAATCGATGGGAACCGACGTCGCTGTAGAAGCTTTCAATAATCAGGAAAACAAGGTTTTTCCCCATGACCCTGAATATTTTTCGAATTGGAGCTTCGATCAATATGGGCCAATCTGGATCCCCGGTCAAGGCATGACGGTGTCGCTGTCGCGGAAAAACATAGCCTTGTATTCCCGGATCATATCGGTTTACGAAGGCAACGACCTTCGGGTCGAAGGCAATGACATTTTGATCAATGGAGCCAAATCGGATTCCTACACCTTTAAGCAGAATTATTATTGGGCCATGGGAGACAACCGCCACAACTCCGAGGATTCCCGGGCCTGGGGCTTTGTGCCATTTGACCATGTGGTGGGTAAACCGCTTTTCATTTGGTTCAGCCTTAAAAACGGCAGCCTCGGCAACGGAGTCAACTGGGACCGGATTTTCCGTTCCACCAACAGAATGGATTGATGCCTCTCAGGTACCTGGCAGCCTTGGTTCTTTTATCGGGTGCGCTTCACGGCCAAAGGCGACTGCCCCCGAGCCAACTCTTTATCCTGCATGCCTCCTCGCTACTTGATTCCCCGTGGTATGATGTAAAGGTTTCCTATCTCACCGCCTTCAACGGAAATGGTTACAACAACCAGCCGCATTTCTTGGATGAGAATACCTTGCTCGCGACGCTGCAAACGGATCCATACAAAGCCACCGAAATCTACTCATTCGATTTGAAGCATAAGACAAAGAGGAACTTAACGAGGAGCCTCTCAGCAGAATATTCGCCGAAGGCACTGCATGGTGGTAAGGACAGCATCAGCTATGTCCGAGTGCCCGCGAATGACACCACGGTTCAGGATCTGGTCGCTTCACCCGTTTTCAGAGCAAGCGACTTTCGCTATCTGCTCAGGGATTTTGGCACTGTAGCCTATTACCGTCAATTATCCGGAGAACTATTTGTCTGTTACCTGCTCGATGGAAGCCATCAACTGGGTTTGTGCGACCAATCCCACGGATATAAGCGCATGTTTGCTTCTAATCCCGGACAGTGCTTTGAAGTGAATCGTGCGGGGCAGATCCTCTATGTCGACAAATCGTTGGAGGCACATTGGCTATTAAAATCATACGATCCCAACAGCCAGCGGTCGCGAACTTTAGGTACCATGCCCGCTGGAACTCAGGATTTCGCATTAGACGCCTCTGAACAGATTTATTGTGCCTCCAAGGGCAGAATACTTCGGTTGAATGCCAACGGTTTGTGGAATGAACTGATCGACCTGAGCACCGCAGGCTTGCGCGATATACGCCGAATCGCCATCCGGGGCAATCTATTGGCCTTTGTGAACCACCCTGAGTGAATGGGATGCTTTATAAGCTTAGTAGTCAAAGGCTTAGGCCTAATGCATTTTTTGATAACATTCTGCTTTCCTTTGCCGTTCCATTATGTGCCAGATTTTAGTAAGCCTCCAAGCATTGGTAGATAGCCGAATATATAATCCATTGAACATCATACAATTGAGTGACCAATGCGTACTTTGAACCTCCGTTCCGGACTGACAATGCCGATTGCCATGAGACAAAAGTTGTTCGTTTTTACCTCAGCGGCTCTTTGTTTTGCCGTCTTGAATGTCTTTGGGCAGGGAGGAAGGCTTGCCCACCAATACACCATCCAAATTTCATCTGAGGCTCGACTGAACGACCCCTTATTGGAAGCATTGCGCAGGGATGAGCAACTCGCATATTTTGAGACCATCGACCGGATTGCCGGTTTATACACCCTTCGCTTCCAGGAGAGAATGACTGCCTTAGATGAACAGCGCTGGTTTGAAAACCGCCGTTGGATCAAAACCAGGCAGCCAGTTTACCCATTGCAAACCAGAGGGTGCAATCCAAACGACAGCGCCTATTTCGGGCAATACGGCATGGAACTTATGAAATTTGACGAAGTATGGTGCTATAAAACAGATGGTATCAGTCCGCTGGGTGACACACTCGTCGTCGGGGTGATCGACAATGGGTTCAGTTTTGGTTTGGAAGAGTTGTATCCGAATGTGTACTGTAACCGTGCCGAAGTGCCGGACAACGGCCTCGATGACGATCAAAATGGTTACCTGGACGATTACTATGGCTTGAACGCACGTTCCTCCAATGAGGGAGACGACCACATCCCGGATTCCCACGGTACCCAGGTCCTTTCCGTCATAGGCGCCAGGGGAAACAACCAGAAAGGCATCACGGGCACAAATCAGCACATCCGGATGCTGCTCTGCTCTGCCGGAACTTCTGACCAGTTGCTCAAATGTTATTATTATTTCATACGGATGAAACGCGAATACCTCTCGTCTGGTGGTGATCGCGGGGCATTTATGGTCAGCAGCAATCTCTCTGCCGGTTTCGATGGTTATTTTCCAGATGACCTGCCTCTGGTATGCCAGGTGTACGATAGCCTCGGCCAGGCTGGCATCCTGAGCCCGGTTGCCACGATCAATGAAAACATGGACATTGCCGTAGCAGGCGACATTCCGGGCCTTTGTCCCAGCAACTTTATGCTGACCGTTACCAACTCAGATCGCTTCGACCAAAAGGTATTTGAAGCCGGTTACAACGCCATACACGTTGACCTGAGCGCATGTGGCGAGGAAATCCTCATGTACAACCGATTTGGGGAGCTAAAAGAAGAGTCCGGTTGTTCCTTTTCAAGTCCACATGTCGCCGGAGCCATCGCTCAGCTTTATCAGTTCTGTCCAAAATTGACTTTACTAAACAAGCAGGATCCTTCAGCCGCTGCACTTCAGATGAGAAAATTCATCCTGGAGGGAGGGGATCCACTTCCAACCCTGGCGGGATTAACGAGTTCCGGTCGCCGGCTCAACGCATTCAAATCCCTGGCGGCTCTCAATGAATTTTGTCTGGGCAACCTGCCTGAAGACCCGCTTTTTGAACTTCTCCCCACCCTTGGCTTGGGCATTTTTCGTCTTAAGTTCGCCCCAAAATCCTTTGGCAACTACCAGGTTCGCGGATTCAATGCGGCAGGCAGCAGCATTTACTCGAAGGATCTGTCCTATGCTCCGGATGTTCCCAGTGAACTGGAGATCGATGCAAGTGACTGGCCTAGTGGAATTTATTACTTGCGTGTTGAAGGAGGAGGGCAAAGTTTTTCACGACCTTTTGCAAAATTCCACGAGTAATTAGTCATAAAGTTTTTACTATCTTTGCCCCCTGTTTTTAACAGGCTCCGTAGCTCAACTGAATAGAGCACCTGACTACGGATCAGGAGGTTTAAGGTTTGAATCCTTACGGAGTCACAAAGCATTGCAAAACAGCACAATATGTCTAAAGTTTGCGATTTGACGGGCACGCGCCCCATGTATGGGAACCGGGTTTCCCACTCAAACAGGAAGACCCGCAGACGGTTTAACCCAAACCTGCAGAAGAAATCCTTTTTCGTTCCGGAAACGCAGGAATGGATAGAGTTGAAGGTCACCGCCAAGGCTTTGAGGACTATAGATAAACTCGGCCTGTACGCCTACATCAAGAAACTGGCAGCTAAATCTTAAACCCATGGCTAAGAAAACCAAAGGCAACCGGCAACAGATCATTCTCGAATGCACCGAGCACAAAACAAGTGGCATGCCCGGTACTTCGCGTTACATCTCGGAAAAAAACAAAAAAAATACCCCGGATCGCATTGAACTTAAAAAATACAATCCGGTGTTGAGAAAATATACCGTTCACAAAGAAATTAAGTAGTCATGGCCAAGGTATCTAAAAACGCCCGTGTTGCTCAACGTGCTGCCAACGCTGGCTCCGGCAGGGATCACGTCAAGGTGATCAAATCCATCAAAGATCCTGTTACCGGTAAGTACACGTACAAAGAGATGATCGTGCACAAGGACAAAGTCAAAGAATTCTTTGAACAGTCCAAGTAGCGATCCTCAAAGAGATAGTGCATGCTAAAAATGGAGAAGCTTTCTTGGGAAAGCTTCTTTTTTATTTCTATTAGTCCGTAACGCATGGGATTTTTTGACCGCTTTTTCAACAGGGAACGGGAACAGGAGCTCAAAAAGGGCTTGGTCAAAACCCAGGAAGGTTTTTTTGGTAAGCTGGCCAAGGCCCTGGTAGGAAAAAACAAGGTCGATGAAGATTTTCTCGACGCTCTGGAAGCTGCGCTCATCAGTTCTGATGTTGGACTGGATACTACCATAAAAATCATCCAGCGACTCGAAAAGCGAATTGAACGGGACAAGTATTTCACGGATCAGGAGGCAATCCTCATGCTTAAGGAGGAAATCGTCGCTCTGCTGGCGGAAAACGCGACGGAGGACCTCGAAAACTTTTATACTGGGAAGACCGTTCCGCATATCATCCTGGTTGTAGGCGTCAATGGTGTCGGAAAAACGACTTCCATTGGAAAGCTGGCTTATCAGTACCGACAAATGGGAAAGCAGGTCCTGATTGCGGCAGGAGATACGTTTCGGGCCGCAGCCGTCGACCAATTGAAGATCTGGGCTGAACGGGTGGGTTGTCTTTTCTTTTCCAAAGGAATGGGAGCAGACCCGTCTTCGGTTGCGTATGAGGCAGGGCAGATGGCGCTACGGGAAAACGCCGACATTGCCATCATCGATACCGCAGGACGCCTTCATACCAAAACCAACCTGATGGCAGAACTATCAAAGATGAGTCGCAGTCTGTCAAAATCCCTTCCCGGTGCACCCCATGAAGTGTTGTTGGTATTGGATGCCTCAACAGGCCAGAACGCCTTGGAACAGTGCCGTCAGTTTACCAAAAGCGCAGAAGTCACGGGTTTGATCCTGACGAAGCTCGACGGAACAGCAAAGGGGGGCGTGATTCTGGGCATTTCCGATCAGTTTAAAATCCCCATCCGATACATTGGAACGGGTGAGTCTAAGGAAAACTTCCAGGTATTCAACAAAACGGCATTTGTAGAGGCCCTCTTCTCAGGCATGGGTGACTGAATTTGGCCGGCACCTGGCTTTCAATGTAATATAACCTTTCCCGAATGGGTAACTTCCGAAGCCGAACCGGCAGAAGTGCGATTCCTTCTTTTTTGACGGTACAGGGAAATTCAAATGTGAAGCAGCATGGGCTGTTTGCCGCTGCAGGAATTACTCGTCCAGCTTGAGCACATCGAGAAATGCCTTTTGCGGAACGTCAATGGTGCCGATCTGGCGCATTTTCTTTTTGCCTTCCTTTTGCTTTTCCAGTAGTTTTCGCTTCCTGGAAATGTCTCCACCATAGCATTTTGCTGTGACGTCTTTTCGCATGGCGCTGATCGTTTCGCGAGCTATGATCTTCCCACCAATGGCAGCCTGGATTGCAATGACAAACTGGTGTTTGGGTAGGATCTCTTTGAGTTTGGCACACATCCTTCGTCCAACTGATTCAGCCTTGGTGCGATGTACCAAGGCGGTCAATGCATCGACATTATCTCCGTTCAAGCGAATGTCAAGTTTTACGAGGTCTGACTTGCGATAATCGAGAGGATGATAATCAAAGGAGGCATATCCCCTGGTCGAAGACTTAAGGCGATCGTAAAAGTCGAATACGATTTCAGCCAGCGGCATTTCAAACTGCAACTCGACGCGGTCAGTTGTCAGATAATGTTGCTTTTTGAGGATGCCCCTCTTGTCGAGGCAAAGCTTTATGATGGCGCCAATGTATTCGGGCTTGGTGATAATTTGTGCGGAAATATAGGGCTCTTCAACGTATTGTATAAAATTGGGCTCCGGCAGGTCGTTTGGCGTATTGATCACCAAAAACTCGTCCTGCGTCGTTAGAGCATGATAGGAGACGTTGGGCACCGTGGTAATGACTTCCTGGTTGAATTCCCTTGAAAGTCGTTCCTGAATGATCTCCAGGTGCAACATACCCAAAAAGCCACACCGGAAACCAAAACCCAGGGCCAGGGAGGTTTCCGGCTCGTAAATCAGCGAACTGTCGTTCAGTTTCAGCTTTTCCAGGCTGTCACGCAAATCTTCAAAATATTCATTTTCAACCGGATAAATGCCGGCAAAGACCATCGGCTTCACCTCTTCAAACCCCTGAATGGCTTCAGAGCAAGGATTTTCGGCAAGGGTGATGGTATCCCCAACCTTGACGTCCTTTGCGTCTTTTATGCCCGTAATGACGTAGCCAACATCTCCGCATCCCATACTCTGCCTGGGGACGAGGTTCATCTTCAATATGCCTATTTCCTCCGCAACATAGTCCTTTCCGGCATTGAAGAATCTGATTTTATCGCCCTTGCGCAGGGCGCCATTCAATATCCTGAAATACACAATAATGCCCCTGAAAGAATTGAATACCGAATCAAAGATCAAGGCCTGTAGTGGCCCGGTGGGATTGCCCTTGGGCGCAGGTATGCGAGCGACAATGGCAGAAAGCAGCTCTTCAACCCCCTGACCCGTCTTGCCACTGGCAAGCAGGATGGAGCTGCGGTCACAACCTATGAGGTCGATGATCTGGTCGCTTACCTGGTCGATCATGGCACTTTCCATGTCGATCTTGTTGAGGATTGGAATAATCTCAAGGTCATGGTCAATGGCCATGTAAAGGTTAGAAATCGTTTGGGCCTGGATGCCCTGTGTCGCGTCAACCAGTAAAAGTGCCCCTTCACAGGCTGCAATTGACCTCGACACTTCGTAGCTGAAATCCACGTGCCCCGGGGTATCGATCAGGTTCAAAATGTACTTCTTGCCGTCGAAGTGTTCGTATTCAAGTTGGATGGCATGGGCCTTGATCGTAATGCCTCGTTCGCGCTCGATGTCCATATCATCCAGGGCCTGTGCCTGCATATCCCTTGCTGAAATGGTCTTGGTATGCTCGAGCAGGCGATCTGACAGGGTGCTTTTCCCGTGATCGATGTGGGCGATAACACAAAAGTTCCGGATGTGGTCCATAGTGAAAAACTGCGCGAAAATACCTGAAATTTAGCGGTTAAGGCCAGGATTCCTCGTTTTTTGCCAGTTCCTGTCCCACACGACAAACCTGGGCGACGCCCAAAAGTTGCTCAGGCAACATTCGGCTGGCTCAGTCGTTAGGCTAGTAGATAAAAAATGCAAATATTCCATTGTTTTACTTTCGGCTTAATGTGGGTGTTCTTGGGTTGTACCAAGCCCGAAGAAAACTTCATCCGCATCCCATCGGAGTTTCAGGTGTCGGTTGCCGAAGCCGTTCTTGAAGACGGTTCCCGCAGTTTGTATCTCGACCTTGCCTCCATCAGCGCAACCTATTGCCTGGGCGATTCCCTGGTATACAACACTGCATCCAACGGTTATGATTTCAATGTGAGCGTACTCGAATCCTTTAAAGCAAATGAGTGCCTTTCCAAACGTTTTTCACTTGACTGCCGCATTCAGTTAAAAGGATTTTCTGACAGCATGTTCCTGCACATTGCTTTTGGAAAAGCTACCACTGCCCTGTTGTTGCTGACCGACAACCGGGACTTTTACAAACTGGAGTTGATCGACGGAACCGGACTGACGCTGAAAACCCCACAAACCCGGAAGATTCCTGACAAACTGTTATGGGGATATGCTTATGTGAAATCAACGGATCCGGCAAATGAGCAATTGTTGACAAAACTCGTTAAGGAGATTGAATACGACTGTACTACCCATTGGCTCCCCGAGGGTTTTTACTCATACTTTTATCTCGGTGCCGGAAATTCCATTACCTGGGTTGAAGATCCGGGGCTAGCTGGCGGCTATCGCAATTTTTATTACAGCTATTCCTGGAACGAGGTTGAGCTCGATCAATTTTTTCACAGCCTTGCTGAATCCTACGAAAGGTTGATTGGTTTCCACATCTGGACGTCAGACGGCAAGGTGTTTGTGCTTAAGTGACACCCTCCTTTCATGCGTTAACTCTGCGGCGCACAATTTGAGGTATTCAATACCTTTGTTGTTATGAATCTTGTACAGGTTTGCATTTCCTGCAACTCACCTTTATGCTCCCAGAAATAAGGATCAACCTCATAAGCGATACAGTTACCCAACCAACGGAGGAAATGCTCGCTCAAATGATGTCTGCCAAGACCGGCGACGACGTCTTTCGCGAGGACCCCACCGTGAACGAACTCGAAGGTCGGATGGCGGAAATTTTCAACAAGGAAGCTGGCCTTTTTTGTCCGTCGGGAACCATGACCAATCAGATTGCGATCAAAGTACATACCCAGCCACTCGACGAAATGCTCTGCGACGTGAGCAGTCACGTTTACCAATACGAGCTTGGGGGGTATGCCTTCCACAGTGGCATTGCCGTTACGCCCATTCATTCCCCCAAAGGCAAACTCAGTCCTGAAATGTTATCTGAGCACATCAGGCCTGCGCAGGACTGGTTCCCAAACACCCGCCTCGTTGTGGTCGAAAACACCGGTAATAGGGCCGGAGGCCTTTTTTATACTCTGGGTGAACTCAAAGAAATTTCTGCTTTTTGCAGTTCGTCCGGACTTAGCCTGCATCTCGACGGAGCCAGAATTTTTAACGCCATGGTGGCTGGCGGTTATGGGGGAAAGGAAGTTGGTCCGTTGATGGATTCAATTTCCGTATGCCTTTCAAAAGGGTTGGGTGCGCCTGTCGGATCTGTGCTTCTTGGCACTGCAGAATTTATTGCCCGCGCCCGAAAAATTCGCAAGGTAATGGGAGGCGGAATGCGGCAGGCTGGAATACTGGCCGCAGCCGGCCTGTACGCACTCGATCACCACATCGAACGGCTACGCGATGATCATCGGCGCGCTAGTAAACTACGGGAAAGCCTGCTAAAGTGTTCGTATGTGCATTCCGTCAAGGATGCACCAACCAATATTCTCATCTTTGAATTGGAGGAGGCACTTGATACAGCCTCATTTCTGCAACAGCTCCGGCTGCATGGCATACAAGCTTCGGCCTTCGGCCGTCAATCAATTCGTTTTGTAACCCATCTGGACCTCTCCGATGAAATGATAGAAGAGGTGTGTCATGTTCTCGAAAACGGGATTCTGGTTCCCTGAACTTATTTGCGACGGTTAATTTCGTCGCGAATGCGTGCGGCTTTCTCGTAATTTTCTTCCTCCAACACTTTCTGAAGCATTGCTTCCAGCTCCTGAACGCTGTAGTTGCTGAATGGTTTTGCAGGCTCTTCCTTCTTTTCAACTATTTGCGCAGCCTCCTCCTCTGATTCATCTAAAACGACCCCAGCTGCTTCCATGATAAACTCATAGGTGTAAATAGGGCAGTCAAAACGAACCGCCAACGCGAGTGCATCGGAGGTTCGGGAATCGATCTTAAGCACTTCTCCATCCTTTTCGCAAATCAGTTGAGAATAAAAAATGCCATCGACGAGGTTGTTGATGACGATTTCTTTGATCTCGATGCCGAAAGATGACAAGGCATTTTTAAACAAGTCATGCGTGAGCGGGCGGTTTGGTGTCATGCGTTCAAGTACGACGGCAATGGCTTGAGCTTCATACCCACCGATCACTATAGGCAGCCGCCGGTTGCCTTCCAGTTCACCCAGCACGATTGCATAGTTCTGCGACTGCGATACGCTATGCGAAAGAGCGGTTATCTCCAGTTCAACAATTTTATTTTCCTGCCCAGCCATGTATGCTTATTGACCGTTTTGAATGGCTTGTATGAGTTTGGGGACGACCTCAAAAAGATCACCGCAGACACCATAGTCAGCCGCTTTAAAAAACGGAGCTTCCGGATCTTTGTTGATAACAATGATCGTGCGCGAATTGTTAACACCGGCCAGATGCTGAATGGCACCTGAAATTCCAATAGCAATGTACACTTTGGGGCGAATGGCTGTTCCGGTTTGACCGACGTGTTCATGGTGAGGCCGCCACCCGGCATCCGCCACTGGTCTGGAGCAGGCCGTTCCCGCATGGAGCAATTCTGCCAGTGATTCTACCAAACCCCAATTCGCTGGGTCCTTGAGCCCTCTGCCTCCGGAAACGACGACGTCGGCTTCAGTAAGAGGGGTTTTTCCGGAAGACATCCTATGTTCAACCACCTGCATGCGCGCATCAATGGTAAGTGGGCCCAATTCAATGTACTCCGGGGAGTTTGGGTCCTGCCCCTGCTTTACTCCGTAAGCCTTTGGAAGGATAGCCACCAGGCCGATCTCTGAATGAATAGCACACCAGGCATAGGCCTTTCCAGAAAAGACGCTTTTCTTGTAAAGCGCCTTCCCTTCTGCCCACTCAAATCCACAAACGTTTGAAACGAGTCCGGCGTTCAGACGAATAGCCAATTGGCCTCCAAGGGCCTTACCAAGACTGTTGTAACTAAAAATGATGCGTTCCGGTGTAGACTTCCCAGCCAGTGCCGTCATGGCGGCCAGGTATTCCTCGACCCTTGCATTGTCGCCCGCTGCAGGAAAAGTATACACGCTCCGGAGATTATAGGCGTGAAGCGATTTATCCTGCAATCCATCCGGCACAAGCGCTACCAGATCCTTTCCACCCTTCCGGGCAAGATCATCCGCAAAACTCAGAGCCTCCAGACTGCTGCTGGTAAGCATTCCCGACTTGTGATCGCAAACAACTACATGCATTCCCATTAGATTAACTTCAGATCGTTTTTCAATACGTTTACCAGCTCATGAATGTCGTCCGGAGCGATCATTCTGACACCCTGTTTCTCCTGGGGCAATTCGTAACGGACCACTTCTGTCAATGCAGAGATGGATGAGGCAGGCAATACCTCGAGTGGTTTTTTCTTGGCGTCGATGATGCCCTTCATATTGGGGATGCGCTGTTCAGCCAGACCCTTTGCAGCAGAAATAACCGCAGGTGGTCTCACCTCCACAATCTGAGTACCGCCTTCAATGTCCGTGCTGCAACGCAATATGCCATCGGCAAAGTCGAGCTTAGAACAAAGGGATACAAAGGGCAGATTGAGCAATGCAGCCAGCATTGAACCCATTTCTGAACTATTGTAATCGATGGTCTCCTTTCCGGTAAAAATGATATCATATCCTCTATCTTCCGCAAACCGGGCAATCTGCTCTGCTACTGACCGGGTTTCCGGCTCCGGGTCATCGATGCGAAAGGCTGCATCGGCACCAATGGCCAGCGCCTTTCGAATCAACATTTCGGATGCTGATGACCCAACGTGAACGACGTCGACCTGTCCGCCCAGGGCGTCGCGCAACTCAATGGCACGCACCAAAGCGTACCACTCGTCGTAAGGGTTGAGAATGAATTGAACACCTTCTTCAGAAAATTTCACTCCTGCTGCGTCAAATGCGATGCGCGCCGTAGTATCGGCCGTTTTGCTCAGGCAGACCAACAATTTCATCGATTTCTCAATTTGCCGCAAAGATATATATTTACCGATAAGAAGCACCAGACATCAAGCCCTATGGATCGCCGGCAGGCACTGCTCAACTTATTGAAAGACAGTCCAGATGACGCCTTTCTTCTCTTCGCCCTGGCCAAGCAATGCGAGTCAGAGCACCAAATACAGGAGGCCCTGGAACTCTATGAGAAGCTATCCAAGCACCATCCGGATTACATTGGTTTGTACTACCATTACGGTAAGCTTTTGGGCGCTTTGGAAAGGACTCCCGAAGCGGAAGGGATTTTCAGAGAAGGAATTGAACGTGCCACAGCACAAGGAGATTTTCATGCAACTGCGGAACTAAGAGGTGCCCTAGAGGAATTGGATTGCTCATAAAGAGGAGGGTATTTACAAAATGTAAAACCCTGAATAGACGCACTTTGCAGGTCCCACGAGCTCGACACCCTGTGCCATCAAATCGGAAAGTTGCATGGTCACTTCAAGCTGACCGCCTTTTGCCCTGACCGGAGTCCGGATCGTGCCCCTGATACCGCGTTCCAGGTTATCGGCAAGGGCCGTTGCAACGATGCCCGTTCCGCAGGCCAGAGTCTCCGCCTCTACGCCGCGTTCGTAAGTGGCGATGCGCAATCCCGAGTCGTCCTGATCAAAAAAATTTACGTTGACGCCTTCAATCCCGAAAAGATCTCGCAGCCTCCTACCTTCTTTAGCGAGATCAATTTCCCATGGATTTGCAGATCTGACAACGAGGTGAGGAGAGCCACTGTCGACAAAAAAGCCTTCGCTCAGGTATTTCCAGGAGTGCATATCGCACATGCTCACTCCTATTCGACCGGCAGCCACCCATCCCCGGTGCATTCCGTCGAATGCGCGAAAACTCAAGTGCTGTTTTCCTTGTTTACCAGATATATACGCAACCGCTGCCCGTGCACCATTCCCGCAGAAACTGGAAGGACGACCGTCAGAATTGAAATACAGCATTTCAAAATCCGCCTCCGGGCTGGATCGGAGTACCAGTATGCCATCAGCCCCTGCACCGAAATGCCGGTCGCACATCCTGCTCAGCAGGGAAACGTCCTGGGTGTCGATGCCAGCGTGCTCTAAAAAATCGAGCAAAATAAAATCATTGCCCGCCGCTTCATATTTTTCAAAAGGGAGCGTGCGTTTCATATGGCAAGAATACACATTCTTCGCTGCAAGGCACAGTTTTTGCAGTTCCTTAATTTATTAAAATGATTAATAATACGTATGTCGCTAAGAGTTAGTGTTTTAATAGCAATTTTGGCAATGCTTGTCTCGGCCGCAACCAGCTGGTTCGTGCTTAGAGCGTCGAAGGACTTCTATGGCATAGAAGGACACCGGATTGGAGGTGGGTCCTTGGTCGTGGAGACATCAGAAACCCAGTCCATGCCTTGGCCGTTGTCAGTCGGAGCCCCGGCAGCTGCGGGTCTGCCAGACTTTGTTCTGGCCGCATCGCGCTCGACCCCGGCCGTAGTATTTATTGAGAGTACTACAGAATCTGACGAAACCGTATTCTTTATGCCCAGAACGGGCGTTTCTACGGGTTCCGGGGTTCTGATCAGTCCGGATGGGCACATCGCAACGAACAACCATGTTGTAGAAAAAAGCAAGAGATTGCGCGTTGTATTAAACGATAACCGGGAATTTGAAGCAAAGTGGATTGGTTCCGACCCTACAACGGACCTTGCATTGCTGAAGATCGAAGGCGACCAGCTTCCCTACCTGAGATTTGGCAATTCAGATTCTGCCCAGGTTGGAGAATGGGTGCTCGCGGTCGGAAATCCGTTGAGGTTGCAATCTACGGTCACTGCAGGAATCATTTCCGCAAAAGCCCGCAACATCAACATTCTCAACCATCAAAAATACCGCATAGAATCCTTTATTCAGACGGACGCAGCCGTCAATCCCGGTAACAGTGGCGGGGCACTGGTCAACCGGTCGGGAGAGCTCATTGGCATCAATACCGCCATTCTCAGCCAGACCGGACGTTACGAAGGATACTCCTTTTCCATTCCCTCTAACCTCGTCAAAAAGGTCATTTTTGATATCAGGGACTACGGCACGGTTCAAAGAGGTTTGTTGGGTGTTGTGATTGAGGAACTCGATGATCAGCGAGCCAAGGCGTACGGTCTGACAAAAGTCGAGGGCGTGTTGATTACCAGTACAACACCGGGAGGAGCGGCGGCTGAAGCCGGTCTCAAGGCTGAAGACATCATCCTCAACGTAGATGGGCGTGCGATCAAATCTGTGCCCGAGCTGCAGGAAATTATCGGCAGGATGCGCCCGGGTGTCAAGGTCAGGCTTGGTTATTGGCGCAACAATAAGCGAATGGACACAGATGCCGTATTGAAGAATCACGTCAATTCAGTATCGGCCATCATGACCAGCCAGGACCCCCTGTTCCTTGAACTCGGAATGGAGGTAAGGGACCTGACTCCGGAAGAATCTTTACAATTGAAACGCAAGGGTGTGAAGGTGACCAGCATTTACTCAAACAGCATCATCGAAGCGACCAACATGGCACCAGATTACATCATCACCTCAGCAAACGGGAAACGCATTCGAACAACAGAAGAACTTTTGAAAGAATTACAGGATTCAGGGAACGAAGTGGTGCTCAACGGGTTTTACGAAAATTACGAAGGAAATTATCCATACCGATTCTACCTGAGCCGCTAACAAAACATACCCGAAAGAACGCATCCTGCCTGTAATTTTTTCGTTGCTGAACCCTGGTTAGCCTGAATCGGACAGCTTGCGAATGCCACTTTAGGTATACCTGTAGCGGGTAGAATGGGGTTTGAGTTGTTTCAATCTCGCTGCCATGCATTATTTTTGGCGCAATGAACCCGAACGGGAACCTAAAAACGAGAATCCGTCATTCTGAACAAGCTTTAAGATGGATTCCGAGCGCACGATATGTACCACTCAACCTTATGAAGACACCAACCAGCCTTTGAAACGATGGCCATGCAAATGAAAGAAAACGTACAACAGAACCTAAACGAAGACCATTATAAGCTCCTGTTATCAAAATTGGGCAAGACCGTAGCTAAAATTGAAGAAGGTGGTGGCTTAAAAAAACTGGAAGCCCAGAGAGCAGACGGCAAGTTGACCGCACGTGAGCGGCTGGAACACCTTTTTGACCATGGAAGTCCACGATTTGAAATTGGAGCACTCGCTGGTTTTGAAATGTATGAGGAGCATGGGGGATGTCCGGCAGGCGGAGTCATTGTCATGCTGGGGTTCATACGCTCAAAGCTATGCATTGCCGTTGCCAACGATGCATCGGTAAAGGCAGGTGCCTGGTTTCCCATCACCGGCAAGAAGAATCTTCGAGCCCAGGAAATAGCTTTGGAAAACAGAATTCCCATCGTCTATCTCGTAGACAGTGCCGGCGTTTACCTTCCGCTCCAGGACGAGATCTTTCCCGATAAAGAAAATTTTGGACGGATCTTTAGGAATAACGCCATTTTGTCGTCGAGGGGGATCCCTCAAATTGCTGCCATCATGGGGAGTTGTGTAGCCGGAGGTGCTTATTTGCCCATCATGTCGGACGAAGCGTTGATTGTGGAAAAGACCGGTTCTATTTTTCTGGCTGGCCCTTACCTGGTTCGGGCGGCCATCGGGGAGCAGGTAGATGCTGAAACACTTGGAGGGGCTTCAACGCACTGCGAAATCTCAGGAGTAACCGACTACAAAATGAAAAGCGATGTTGCATGCATCGAAACCATTCGAGACCTTATCGACAAGGTCAATGTCGAACCCGTCGTGCGCTTCGATTGGAGGGAGTCTTTGCCACCCAAACGCGAAGCGGCTTCAATGCTTAAACTCTTTCCGGTTGACGGACAGAAACCCTACAGCATGTCAGAAATCCTGGAATGCATCGTTGACGGGTCCGAACTTTTATGGTATAAGGAACATTACGGAAAGACCCTGCTTTGCGCCTATGCACGCATCGGAGGTTATGCTGTCGGCATCGTAGCCAATGACCGGAGGATCGTAAAATCAGGTAAGGGCGAAATGCAAATGGGGGGAGTCATTTATTCAGATTCAGCAGACAAAGCTGCCCGTTTTGTTATGAACTGTAACCAAAAGCGCATACCGTTGATCTTCTTTCACGATGTCACCGGCTTTATGGTAGGCACTCGCTCCGAACACGGTGGAATCATTAAAGATGGTGCTAAAATGGTAAACGCTGTGGCGAATTCAACCGTTCCAAAATTTACCGTAATAGTCGGAAATTCCTACGGTGCTGGCAATTACGCAATGTGTGGCAAGGCTTACGACCCGAGGTTGATCCTCGCCTGGCCCAGTGCCAAAATTGCAGTCATGGGTGGCTCGCAGGCAGCAAATGTGCTTTTGCAGATCCAGCTCAGTTCGATGAAGTCGAAGGGAAAATCCCTCACTCCCGAAGAGGAAAAAACGCTGTTTGACCAGATCAACGATAAATACAACCACCAAACAAGCCCCTACTATGCCGCAGCAAGGTTGTGGGTAGATGCGATCATCGATCCAAGGCAGACCCGTGATTGGCTTATCATGGGAATTCAGGCAAGCAGCTTCGCGGACATCTCCAAGTTCAATCCGGGTGTCATTCAAACCTGAAACGCGGTATAATTGCATCATGTCAACGCTCAATTTGCGGGTACTGCTGAAGCTGACGGTTTTTGTATGTTTTATGCTATACGCTCATGCAGGATCCGGTCAAACCATGGATTCAACTTTTAGACCTCCCTTTTACAGGTTGGCACCAGATCTTCAATACCGTGCATTGGTAACGACCACCAATTTGCCCGGTTCTTTATTGCCTAAGCAACCAAGTCCGTTGTTTTGTCGTTTCGAGAATTGGATAAACCCGGGAAGCCGGCATACGCTTTCATTCCGGCTTGGAAATCATACGTATGCTCATCAGCTTGAATACGGCCCGACTTCGAATGTCCATCAGGAATTATTTTTCGTTCTTCCCAGAGCAGGAAAAGATTGAAAGACATCCTGAATTCCAGCGTGTACCGGCAGCTGGAATCCCTCTCCATAAGAAAACCCACAAGGGCGTCCAACGACTTTCGCATTGGCGCGAATGGTTTCAAAAAAGTCTGCGCCTGATATTGGAGTAGCCGGTTCAGGGGACTGCTCCTGATAGAATTGGGATGCATAACATTGCAACAAATTGATTTTGTCATCCATATACTCGCTGATATCAATGGCGATATCCGGCTCTAATTGATGGTCTTGAATGTAGTGCATAAGCATTGCAGGCCTCCATCTTTCCTGGTTCTGTCCGTGATAACCTGTAGTAACAACTTTTGACAAACCAGCGTAGAATGCTGCATCTGCAACCAGCCTGGCAGCCCTTCCATGATCGGGATGGCGGTCGCGCACCGCATTTGCCAGCACAAGACTGGGGCGGCATTCCCGGATTAAACGAATGACCGCCATCAACTCCTCCTCCCCCTGCGAAAAAAATCCGTCGCGAAGGTTGAACTGAACTCGAAACCTGGCCCCCATGAAATTGGCGGCACTCAAAGCTTCCTCAGTGCGCAAATCGGCATTTCCACGCGTTCCCAGTTCACCACGGGTAAGGTCTGCAAGGCCAACCGAGTAACCAAGTGCAATGTGCCGCAAGAGCGTTCCACCGCAACAGAGTTCGACATCGTCGGGGTGAACGCCAAATGCAAGGATGTCGATGACATCCGGTGCATTCAGTAAAAAGTTGGTGCGAATTTCCATGAGATCAGATAGCCCAACGCATCAGTGCAGCGCCCCAGGTAAAACCACTTCCAAACGCTGCCAGGCAAACGAGGTCATTGCGACGGATGGCGCCAGCTTCAAACGCTTCGCAAAGTGCAATCGGAATGGAGGCTGCTGTGGTGTTTCCGTATCTCTGGATGTTGTTCCAAACTTTTTCATCAGGTAAACCAAGTTTTTTCTGAACAAATTGGCTGATGCGCAAGTTCGCCTGATGTGGTATGAGCATATCCACATCGCCGATACTCAAACCGGCATTGTGTAGACTCTCGCCGATCACTTCAGGAAATTTCTGTATGGCCGTTTTAAAAACCAGTTGTCCGTTCATGCTAGGAAAGATCAATTGCTCTTCCCACATTTTCTGTGTGAGGAAAAGTCCTCCGTATCCGCCTTCCGGGTAACCCAGGTCAGTCTGTTGTTGATGATATCCTCCGTGGCAGCCGGGATTGATAAAAGCAAGTTCTTCAGCATACGTTCCATCTGCGTGCAAAACAGTATTGATCACTCCGGGTTCTTCCTCTCCTGTGGGTTGCAATACGACTGCCCCTGCCCCATCGCCAAAGATAACCGTAACATTGCGTCCCCGTGTCGTGTAGTCGAGCCCCATAGAGTGCATCTCGGCACCAACGAGCAGGATGTTTTTATATTGACCGGTGCGAATGAACTGATCTGCTATGGAAAGGCCATATATGAAGCCGCTGCACTGATTGCGAATGTCGAGGGCTCCCACCTGGCTCCCACTTATTTTCAATTCCCGTTGGAGTAAAACGCCGCACCCCGGGAAATAATAATCCGGAGAAAGGGTAGCAAAAATGATAAAGTCAATTTCCTCAGCCTGAATCCCTGCCATCTCGATGGCATTCTTTGCTGCCCTGGCACCAATGGTGGTTGTCGTTTCAAGGTGCGGCGTACCGTATCTTCGTTCGACTATGCCCGTCCGTTCCTGGATCCAGGCATCGGTAGTATCCATCAATTTTTCAAGTTCTTTATTCGATACGACCGTCTCCGGAACATAGTACCCTAAACCAGCAATCTTAGATCTAATACTTCCCATGATTTAATGCGCTTATCTGGGCAGGTGCCAGCGGAAACGCCCCCGGCCGGCAGGATCCAATGGCATTTCCACACCCTAGCGCTACAAAATTAAGCATCACAGCGAAATAGGCAACACATTAAGGCGCTCACCCCTTGATCTTCCTGAAGGGTTCCGGAGCGCTTTCGAAATGAGGGCACCATCGGTTGGTAGCTTCCAAATTTTGTCCGCGCCCTCCTCTTGAGGCAAATATTACGTTTTTCGTTCCTTTTTCTTGGCGGCGGGAAAGAGCACGTTGTTTAAAATAAGGCGGTACCCCGGTGAATTCGGGTGCAGGTTGAGGTCGGTTGGAGGATCACCAACGAGGTGCTGGTAATCTTCAGGGTCATGTCCTGCGTAAAAAGTCCACGTACCATAGCCAAACGACCCATGCACGTAGCGGACTTCATCAGCAGCTTTATTATCCCCCAAAATGAGGACCTCCGGTTTCACCAGGTCCTTCTTGAAGGCGGTCGTTTGTCCCATAAAGCCCTTTACCGTGCGCGTATGGCACTGTGTCAACATGGTAGGTACGGGGTCCCATTTAGCCGAAAAATCGAATAGAGAAAAATAATCATTTTCCGGGATGACCTGGCGCTGGTAGGTGTTATCGATGGTGGAAAATTCGTATTCCATGGGGTTTTCAACCAGAGTGAAATTCCGGAAGGCAAAGGTGGGCTCAAAGCGTAGCCGGGAGCCGGGCTTGCTATCGGCCGGGTCACCGTCGAACACGACAGCACAAATGTCCACTCCTTCGGCCGCAAGGGCTATGTCGTAGGTATCCGTTGCCGAGCACATTGCGAACATAAACCCGCCACCTGCTACGTACTCCCTGATTTTCTTAACGACAGCCAATTTGCATTGACTCACTTTGTCGAAACCCAGCTCCCGGCTTAGGCGTTCGGCACGCTTCTGATTTTCAATGTACCAGGCTTGCGTGTGTTGACCTCTGTAAAACTTTCCGTATTGGCCTGTAAAGTCTTCGTGATGAAGGTGTAACCAATCGTATTTCGGCAATAAGCCGTTGAGGATTTCGCCGTCGTAGATCTTTTCAAAAGGGATTTCAGCATAAGTTAGCGCTAAGGTCACCGCGTCGTCCCAAGGTTGAATTCGCTCTCCCTTTTCATTAAATTCGGGCGTATAGACGGCTATTTTGGGAGGCTTTTCAAGTTTGATGACCTCTTCGTTTCGCTCTGGATCGGCAATTGTCAATTTGAGTTGCACAAATTCGCCGGCGGAGAGAATTTGATAGCTGACACCGCGGATCTTGCATTCTCTTTCGAATGAAGCGGTATTGGGAAGGACGAAGCTCCCCCCCCGGTGATTGAGGAGCCAATATGCCTCAACACCTTGATCCAGAACCCAATAAGTGATCCCGTATGCCTTTAGATGGTTGGCTTGACGGGTGTCCATGGGAATAAAGATGAAAGAAGCGGAAACCTGCCTGGTCGCAACAATAAAAAGCAATAGAACCACAACTCGCATCAGGGGCATCCCAAATCCAACTCGTATGCACATCATATTGAAAGATACTAAATTCTAGTTAATAAATCCAACACCAAATCACTTGCCCTCCATTTTTTGGATATTTGCACTGATTTTAACGAAAAATGGAGCAAATTAGTTTTAGCTACCCGGCCTGGATGCTTGTCCCATGCTTATTGCTTGCCCTGGGTATTGCAGCCTTGGTTTACCAACGTTCGCAAGCCCTTGCAGACAAAGGCGTTGGTGCAAAATGGCTGCTATTTGCTTTGAGGGCGACGGCAGCATTTTTGCTCTTACTTCTTTTACTTAACCCGATTTTCAAACTACTCAGGGAGGAATTTCGTCGTCCCGTTTTGGTTATTGCGCAGGACGTAAGCAAATCACTTGAGACCATGCGCTCTGAAAAACGGCAGGAGTACCTGCAAGCACGGAATGCAATGGAATCTGCCCTGTCGGAAAAATACGAGTTGGTCAGACTGGAATTCGGTGAACGCGTTGAAACCACTCGTTCAGACAGTTTTGTTTCGTCATACAGCAATTTAAGTTCGGTTCTTGACCACTGTATGAACAATCTGGACCTTCGCACATTGAACGGGGTCATTTTTGCCAGTGACGGCATTTACAATCAGGGAAAGAATCCCCTTTACCATCCCTTACTGACTCAGCTTCCCCTTTTCCCAGTCTTATTGGGAGACTCCTCTGTTTTCAGAGATCTTTCTCTGGCAAATCTGTACCACAGTGAAATCATTCATTCCGGCGATCCTTTTGCCGTGCAGGTTGACGTAAAGGCAAGAAACTGTTCAGGAGAGCCATTTACCCTGGCTGTATCTGAATATTCGGAGGGTACCTGGAAAAAAGTCGCAGTCACCCAGTTCACTATTAACTCCACTGTCTTTTTTCAAACGGCTGAGTTTGTTCTTCAGAGCAAAGTGCCGGGCATTTATCGCTACCGGCTCGAAGCCACTCAATTGGCCGGGGAGAAAAACACTGCCAACAATTTCAGAGAATTCTTCATTGAAGTACTCGAAACTAAAGCCCGGGTGCTCATTTGGGCCCACTCACCACATCCCGATGTCGCAGCGATCCGGAATGCCCTATCCGGGACAAACCGCTATTCTGTCGATGTTCTTTACAGCTACAACAAGAATATTGAGACAGCCAATTATCAATTGGTGATCTTGCATCAGATGCCTTCGTCATCAAAAATATCATCAGCGCTAATGAATTCAATCCAGGAAGGCAAAATCCCATCTGTTTTCATTACAGGCGAAGCCACCGATGTTACACAATTCAATGCATTCCAGGGTGTCCTTCGAATCTCCAATGGAAACCGAAGTGTGAATGAAGTAACCCCGCACACCAATCCTGACTTCAAGTCCTTTACCCAACCCGAGGGTCTTACTTCCTTTTTACAGCGTTCTGCACCGTTAAACTGCCTTTTCGGCACATATGAAACGCATCCATCGGCCACGGTTTTTTTATATCAAAAAATTGGCAAAGTAGAAACCCAATATCCTTTGTGGGTACTATCCGATATGGCTGGGCAGCGGCGCGCTTTCATACTCGGAACCGGACTTTGGAAGTGGAGGCTATCGGAATTTGGCAGCAGCAACCGAACCCAGGTTTTCGATGAACTGATTTCGAAAACTGTTCACTACGCAATTACAAAATCTGATGACCGCAGGCTTCGGGTCAACAGCTCAAAGTCCATTTATCCTTCCGGTGAGCAGGTCTTTTTTACGGCTGAATTTTACAACGACAACCTCGAACGCATCAATCAGCCAGACCTGCACCTTGAGATCACTGACGAAGGAAAAAGTCAGTATCCCTTTGTATTCTCAAAAACGGAAAACTATTATACGCTTGGCGCAGGATCCTTCAGTCCCGGATCATACCAATATTCGGCTAAAGTCAACTGGAACCAGAAAGAATACCGGAAGGGTGGTCGGTTTTCGGTTAGCTCATTTGATCTTGAAAGAGCTGAGACAACTGCCGATTTTGAGCTGCTTCGCAATCTGGCAGATAAATCTGGCGGACAAGCCTTTGCCGCCAGCGAACTCGAGCAGCTGACTTCGGTGCTCCTGCAGCAACCTAAAAGCAAATCGACTATGTATTTCAATATTGATTTCATTCCACTCATTGACATCAAATGGGTGTTTGTGGCAATCTTTATACTCTTTGCGACTGAATGGTTCCTGCGCCGGTTCTGGGGCAGTTATTAATTCCCACTTACCAGGAATGTGTTTTTAGGGTACCTCGAATTACCCACCATTGCGCCATCCAACCCGCAAAGGCTCCCGCGCTGAATGAATTTAGCTTCACAATCCTTCGTTGCAGCTCAGTCAGTTATTGCTCCACATAGCTTCCTTCACCGCGCCTCGTCTTGTTTCCCTAAATTCCTTCTGGCATCAACAGGGAGTGAAGAGAGGCAGCCCTTTTCATTCTGGCAGCAAAACTGGGTTATTCGAGATGCTCTTAATTCACAAGCTCCAAAGCGATTGTCCGTTGGAACACATCCACGTTTGCCATTCGGCAATTGATTCGCCACACCGACAAATTTATACTCCCCTGCTGCCAAGGCAATCAGTTAATGCCCGATGGCAATAAACCATAACGGGTAATTCAATCAATTCAAACAACTACCATACCATGGGATGATACCTTCGCAATGAAACCATTCTATGGCATATATATTGGCGAGACCTTTTATCTACATTTTTTCAATGATGACTGTGGCAAATCTTTGCGTTCGGAATTCAGACCAGGCCATGTTGGGTTTACTTTGCGCCTTATGTTTAACAGCGGTTTGCATTTTGCTGGCATGGATGGCCTTGCGAAGGAAAATAAGCCTCTGGACCGTCATGCCAGCCCTTGCAGCCGCTTTCACCTTTCATTCTGCCAATCACAGCCTGAAGCAACTTGAACTAAAGCAGGAACTCCCTCCTGTTCTGAAAGGGGAATACACAATCGTCGTCGAGCGGATGCGCCAATACCCCAGTTTCGCGCTTATCTCGGGAAGCTTGATCAATGGACTTTCTGCCAGGGCAAGTATAATGACGCCGAACCAGCTGCTTACCCATGTACTTTTCCATGGCGATACGCTAAAAGCTAAATTGAGTCTACTCAAATTGGAGCCAACCAACTCAAGGCATATTCAGGCCTTCCAGCGCTACCTCCAGCACAAAGGGTTCCAATACGAAGGACAGATGTTAGGGCTTACGGAAATAAAAACAGGGAACAATTCGTGGAGGCGATTAAGAATATCACAAATTCTGGCGACAAAATTCAAAAGAGCATTGGAGAAATGCTCTAAAGACGAACGCACGACTCAACTCATAACCGGGCTGCTTCTGGGTGATAAATCCGGGATGGATCGTGAGATGAAAGAGGCCTTTCGGGAGGGAGGGCTGTCGCATATTCTGGCCGTTTCCGGAATGCACTTGGGCATTTTGTACGGAATGCTGAAATTGGCATTTATCCCGCTTCGAAAACAGCCGTTTCGCTCTTTGCTAAGATTCGAGAACGCAATTCTGCTATTGCTGTTATGGGCATTTGTGTTTATTACAGGTTGCGAAGTAGCTGCCTTCAGGGCAGTTGTAATGTTAAGCCTTTTCCTGATGGCAAAGAAGACGAGAAGAAATACCTGCCCTGTCAATGTTCTGTTTGCGACTGCCTTTGCTCTGCAAGTCGGATGTCCTGACAATTTATTCGACGTAGGTTACCAGTTGTCGTGCGTGGCAGTTCTGGCAATCTTTCTCATTTACCCATCAATAAAAAGGATACTGTATCCCAAATCAAGGATGTTGCGATGGTTATGGGAAGCCTCCGCCGTATCACTCAGTGTTCAGATGCTGATCATGCCACTGTGTCTTTATCACTTTTCCTCATTTCCAGTTCATTTTTCACTAACAAACATCTTGTGGCTGCCGTTAACTCCTGCGATCATGTTTGCAGGAATTTTGGGAGCTGGTGCGCAGTTACTGCATGCAGACGAACTCGCTGCCATTGTCATGACGGTAGCCAGTGTTGCTGTCCAGGCCGGAATTAAAGGTTTATTGGTTTTGAATGAGCTGCCATTCTCTAACCTGAAATGCATATACCTGGAAGCTGAGGATTTGTGGCTCTACTACCTGGGATACTTGTATATCGGATCTACGGTATCCCGTACAATTTGCCACGGGCTTTTACGAGTCAGCATGGTTGCGGTGTTATTTACCATCATGTATAGCGTGCGCGAGTTGGCATTTAGCGCTGCTCCGGAAATCCTTGTCTTCGCCAAGTCCGGAAAGCTGCAATGCGAATTGTACTACCAATATCAGGCCTGGAGCACTGCTCCTGACTCAAAAGTTGCGACAGCTTATCGCCTCCGAAAACGGACAGGATCCATTTACGCTGCGGAGCCCGATCAGATCAGGCATATTCTTGCGACCCTGACACCCTTGCAGGACCCTACCTTAAAGCTATACACCGGCGATCTTGGCAGTAAAACCATTCCGATGCCGGCTAAAATTTACAAGTTAAGCCAGGACATACATTAAAAACATGCGAGCAAAATATATAATATCGGCAGCCGAGCGAAGAGGTTTATTGCTATTGCTGATACTCTCATTTATTTATGTACTGGTACCCTATATCATTGCCTTGTTACATCCTCCGGTCAAACCTAAGGCAACTACTCTGCAACCCGCCCGGTGGAAAAGTAGTCAGGAAACAGAAATAGACACTTCATTTGTTGATTACACTCCTGAAAGCAGGAGAGCAGCACGGCCTAACCGAGTCAGCGAATATAGAAATTTTCCAGAGAGCCGACCGGATTCCTTGTTTCCCTTTGATCCAAATCAGTTATCGGCAACAGATGCCAAACGATTGGGGCTTTCTAACTTGGTATATTCAAATTTACAGAAATACCTGCAGGCGGGAGGCAAAATACGCAGCGCGGAGCAGTTCAGATCGCTGTATGGCATGACAGAAACGACATGGAGTAACCTGGCGCCATATATTAAATTGCCTGAGGAGCACAAAAAAGTCATTTCACACCCCTATGGAAGAACCATACCGCTCAATGTTGATTTACAGACAGCGAGTCCAAAAGAGTTAATGCGTGGATTGTCGTTGGACTATAAAATTGCCTACCGCACCGTCAATTACCGCGAACGGCTTGGTGGGTTCACACACATCAACCAATTGAGGGAGGTCTCTGGAATGACGGACAGCACGATGAATGAGCTAAGCAGCCGTGTTCAACTCACAGGTGCGGTACGCCGGCTTAATCCCAATACAGCAAGCGCCGAGCGACTTCAGGCACATCCATACATCGGTTATAAGAAAGCGCGTTCCATCGCAGAATATCGCCTTAAAAACGGGCAGTCCTTAACACAGGACCATCTGAAAAATCTTTACGGGAACGATACCGCGTCGTTTCGCAAAGTGCTGGACTATATCGATTTCAGCACAACCGCATTCATCGATACTGCGAAAGAGCTTCACCTACCAGGGCGGCTGAACCAATGAGTATTGTCGAACGCTGATGCAACTGCGTTATGGGGATTTCCAGAATACGCCTGCCCCGTTCATCTACACAGGATCCTCCGGCTTGCTCAACGACAAAGCTCAGAGGGTTGCATTCATAAAGCATGCGAAGTTTGCCGTCGGGATTTTTACTCGTTGAGGGATAAAGGAATATTCCGCCCTGGCATAAAGCACGATGAATATCGGCAACCATAGACCCGGCGTATCGAAGCACTAGCCCCATTCCGGCACATTTGTCGATAAAATTCCGCATTTCATTAGAAAATTGAGAATAGTAAGCCTGGTTTACCGCGTAGGTTTTTCCCGTTTCCGGAATCACCATCGACGGATGGCTTAAACAGAACTCCCCGATCCCGGGATCGTAGGTAAAGCCGTTGACGCCATTCCCGGTTGTGTATACCAATATGGTGGAAGTACCGTATAGAATGTACCCGGCAGCCAACAACGCCTCCCCTTTTTGGCAGAAGTCGTCGATATCCACCGGATCGTCAACTGCGGATTTCCTCTTATAAATGCCAAATATGGTCCCAACGCTGATGTTTACGTCAATGTTGGACGATCCATCCAGGGGGTCCAGGACCACAACATACTTTCTTTGTCGATTGTGCCGGGATTCGAAACCCACATATTGCTCGAGTTCTTCGGAACCCACCCCAGCACAAACTCCTGTATTCTGAAGGTATTCTATCATCAAATCGTTGGCGTACAGGTCTAATTTCTGGACTTCGTCGCCTGTGGCGTTCAGGTTACCTCCATTACCAAATACATCAAGCAGCCCCGCTTTATTGACGATGCGGTTGATGATCTTGCCCGCGATGCCAATGTGCCTCAGCAGGTCGCTGAATTCGCCGGCAGCATCAGGTATACTATTTTGATTTTCAATGATATACTCGTCTAACGTACGCTTAGTATGCATGGGGAGATTTTACTGCAAAGGTAGTAAATGACGCAGAGCCGGGAGTCGTTACCTTTGTTGCGCAAAACACTTAAAGGCCCCGTGCGCGAGCTATTCACACTCAACCGGTTTTTTTGGAAATACAAGTCCAAACTGATGCTGGGCATTGCCTTTGTCGTGTTGTCGAATATCTTTCGGGCACTTCAGCCACAGGTCATAAGGAAAGCCCTGGATGAGGTACTTCTGTACCTCAATAAGGTCCCCGGCTCAGGAACGCCTGAAGCCCTTGGGCAATCGTTGATGAAATTCGGTCTGATTCTCTTCGCCTTTGCTGCCTTGATGGGCTTATTCATGTTCATGATGCGACAAACCATTGTGGTCATGTCGAGGCTTATCGAGCGCGACATACGGGAGGAAGTATTTGCCCATTATCTCCGGCTGGATGCCGCATTTTATAAGAGAAACAAGACCGGTGACCTGATGTCTCGCATTGTAGAAGACGTCAACAAAGTACGCATGTACCTGGGGCCTGCTATGCTCTACGGAATCAACCTCATCAGTCTGGTGATCATCGTCATTTTTACCATGTTCCAGGTGAATTCAAAGCTGGCATTTTACACATTGCTTCCGCTTCCGGCACTTTCATACATCATATATGTAGTCAGCAATCAGATCAACATCAAAAGCGAGATCATTCAGAGACAACTTGCGGCATTGACAACCAAAAGCCAGGAATCCTTCAGCGGAATTCGCATAATAAAGTCGTACGCATTGGAAAATTTTTGGTCGAACGATTTTGCAAGGGCGTCTGAAGACTACAAGTCACATACCCTGGCTCTTGCACGCATTGATGCCTTCTTTTTCCCCTCCATGTTGATGTTGATCGGATTGTCCACGCTGATTTCGATCTACATGGGTGGGATTCATGCCATGGACGGCAGCGTAACACCCGGGAACATCGCCGAATTTGTAATTTATGTAACGATGCTTACCTGGCCGATCTCGGCCATAGGCTGGGTTGCTTCGATCATACAACAGGCAGAAGCCTCGCAGAAAAGAGTCAACGATTTTCTACATACCCAAGCTTCCATTGTGGAAGCCCCGGAATGTTTACCCATGCCAGAGCGCCCCTCTTTTGAATTTCGGGCAGTGACGTTTCGGTATCCGGACAGCGGGATACTTGCTGCCCATGACATTCATCTGAGCATTGCTCCCGGTCAAAAGGTGGGTATTGTCGGCCGGACAGCCTCCGGGAAGACAACCGTTGCTGACTTATTGCTCCGGATATACGAACCAGACTCCGGGACGCTCCTCGTTAACGGCGTCGATATACGCCAAATATCGCTTACACAGCTTAGGGAATCGGTTTCCTATATCCCCCAGGATGTTTTTCTTTTTTCAGATACCATCTCCGAAAACATCCGTTTTGGCAACGCCAGGCTTACTCAAAACGAAATCGTTGCAGCCGCAAAAGATGCTTGCATCCACGATGAAATTTCAGGTTTTGCAGAAGCTTATGAATCGGTGCTTGGAGAAAGGGGGGTCAATGCATCGGGCGGACAAAAGCAACGCATCAGCCTTGCCCGAGGGCTTGCAAAATCATCCGCTCTACTCATCATGGACGATTGCCTGTCGGCGGTCGACGCACAAACTGAATTGGCCTTCCTGGATCAGCTGAATTCGACGCTAAAAGGTCGCTCCCTGTTATTCATTACCCAGCGACTCCGACAGACCCGCTACCTGGATTACCTATATGTCTTCGAACAGGGTCATATTGTCCAGGAAGGCAGCTTCCAGGAATTGGTGAGCCACCCGGGACTGTTTAAGACCCTTTACGACCTTGAAAATCAAAATATTTAGCAATTTCCGGTAATTTTAGCCTACTTTTACTAAGGAAATTAAATACAATAATGGTGGAAGGCGGCAAAAACAACGACAACGTTTACTCCAAAAAGCTCAAAGCAGGCAAACGGAGAACCTACTTTTTCGACATTCGCAAAACAAAGTCGAATGATTTCTTCATTGCCATAACCGAGAGCACTAAAAAGTTCGAAGGGGACGGGTATGAGCGTCACAAGATTTTCGTTTACAAAGAAGACTTCAACCGATTCGTGGAAAATTTGCAGGAAGTTGTAAATGAGATCAAGGTCAAATACCTTCCCGATTTTGATTACGACGCCTTTGCACGGCGTGAAGAAGAATGGCAAAACAGTCACAACGACGAAGTGAAAGATGAACCTTCCTGGTAAACCCAGGAATCCTCAGCTTTTAAACTCGGCTTTGTAGATCCTTCACCCAGAAGGTTGAGTTATTCAATTGCGCCAAACAAAATCCGCATTCATTACGGGTGGCCTGCCTTGGGTGAGCAAAAAAACCGTGTCGACGTTTCAAACGGGGCAAATGACCATCAAAAGAATCAAAGCCCTTTATAGAGGCCTCTTCCGACCATTTCTGAAAATGCCTTGCTGACCGCCTCTTTGTCCTTCTGGTAGGTGACACCGTACCATTGCGAACCTGCTTCAATCACGCGAACCTTCCTGCTTTCTTTGTCGATCAGGTGTTGAACAATTTCCGGGATATAGCATTCAGCAGATGGATCTCCGCCTGATCGCCTCAAAAAATCAACCAGGTATTGCTCTGCCTTATTAAAGAAATCATTCCCAAATGCCCACATATTCATTGATACAAGAGCATTGGCATCGATCAAAACTGCTCTGTCATCGTGTAGATATGAAATGCGTTCCCCGCCAGTAATATTTTTGCACTCTCTGATAGAAATGAGGTAACCATCTTCATCCACCTTGCATACGCCCCTGTTAACAGATCCATTCTCGGAAAGCGTGTCCACAATGGAGTACCCCACCAGCGCATCTTCGCGATAAGGGTTCAATGCGCCAAACAAGCTGCACATGGCATTGCGTCCGTAAAAGTCATCCGCATTGATCACCCCAAACGGGCCGTCTACCCTATCCTTTGCAACCCAAACAGCATGACCCGTACCCCAGGGTTTTTCACGCGAACCCTGCACATTAGCCGGATGATTGGGTGGCAGCATATCCGTTTCCTGAAAGGCATAATCCATTTGTATGCGCCCCTCCCATCTCTTCTCCATACGCTTGCGAAATTCTGCCCCAAAAGAGCTCCTGACCACAAACACGACACGGCGGAATCCAGCCAGAATGGCGTCATAAATTGAAAAGTCAAGGATCATTTCGCCGTTGGGACCAAAGACGTCAAGTTGCTTCAGTCCGCCATAACGGCTGCCCATTCCAGCAGCCAGTACCAACAATACAGGATCCTTGCCTTCCATAGGTTTAATTGCTCGCACAAAAATAATGCAGTTCAGCAAACCTGAATGACTGAGTCCCACCATAGAACTCGCGCTCAAATAGATCTTTAATGGGGGTATGCCGGAATGGTCCGGCCGGCCAAGGAAAGTCGAATAATTTCAAGCAAGCAATGCAATTCCGCCAATTGTGCTCGCAATTTAGCCTTACGTTGAGCCCACACACGCTAACAATAACCATGCAATTTGCGAGAGAAGGGCAATTGATTTAACTTTGTTGAAATATGCCAAACAGCACCGATATTCTCATTATTGGTGCAGGCCCCAGCGGTCTGTTTGCGGGCTTTAAGGCCGGTCAGCTCGGGTTGAGTGCACAAATCATAGACTCTCTTCCTCACCCCGGCGGTCAGCTCGTCGAGCTATATCCCTACAAAACCATTTCCGACATACCAGGAATCCCTTGTATTGAAGCCAAAGGTCTCGTCACCAAGCTCATGCAACAAATAGAGCCATATAATATACCCATGCACCTTGGCGAGCGCGTGGAAACCATGAGCTTCCACTCCGATAAGTCCTTTGAGTTACAAACTTCGGCCGGTAGCCAATTGATCTGTCGCGCCATCATACTGGCGGCAGGCTTAGGCAGCTTTAATCCCAGGAAGCCGGACTTACCAGGGATCCAGCATTACGAAAACAGAGGGGTCGAATACGCCATTCGCGATATTGAGAAGTACAGGAATAAAAACCTGGTGATCGCCGGAGGGGGCGACAGCGCTTTGGATTGGTCCATCCAGCTTTCGGAGATTGCCTGCACCCTCAGCCTGGTCCACAGGAGGAGTGACTTTAGGGGGAATCCGGCCACCGCAAGCAGCGTCAGGCAGCTGGCAGCAAACGGGAAACTACAGTTACTCCTGAACGCGAACGTCACAGGGTTAGGTGGGAGAGATGTGCTGGAGTACGTAGAAATTCAATTTCCCGATCGTTCTTTCAAGCTGGATTGCGACTTTTTCCTGCCCCTTTTCGGACTTAGTCCAAAACTAGGCCCTATATCGACCTGGGGCTTTGAAATGGATAAGGGGTGCATCCGCGTAAACCCAACAACCTGTCAAACCAACTTTCAGGGCATCTATTCCATCGGCGATTTGTGTAGCTACGATGGGAAACTAAAATTCATTTTGAGTGGTTTCCAAGAGGCGGCTATTGCCATGCACGCAGCGTACGCGTACCTTAACGAAGGGAGACAGGCAAAAATCAGATATACAACGGACTAGTCCTTGCGTGCCCATCGAGTGACTACAAGTCATCGTTTGCAGGGTACTGTAAATTATTATTTAAGCTTGTGTCAGAACGATCCTGATATAAAGTGGATTTTATGTCCTGCCAGGCAATGGGAAGCTGTCGAATACAGTGAGTAGTTTTCAATGGTTCTTTCAATATCTCTAGCAAGGTGAAGCCTCATAGTTTCTCCGTCATACGTGCCACAACGACCTCAAATATCATGGATCTGATTCGAGGTACAGAAAAGTATTTAACGGCATCTTGAAAGCGCAGTTCAACTGAGTACGTCGTAAGGTCTGCCCGCAATTGTTCAATCCTGACCTCAATATCGACTATCCGCTCTCCGCCCGGACATAGCCGTGCACTCGCTGCAATTATCTCTTTTAGATCATCCAGTTGAACTCCATACCTCGATGGGATCTCTAGTTGAAACCTGCAGACATGCATGTCTCCCTGGCTATAGTTGGCAATGTCGCTGAAGTAGGCCTTTGAATTGGGAATGTTGATCAGCCGGTCATTTTCGAATAACACGATCTTATGGATATTCAGATCAACTACTCTACCCTGCTGGTCACCGATCTGGACGTAATCTCCAATGGCGATATCCCTGCTAAAACTAAAATTGATTCCACAAATTACGTCGAGCACCAGCTCTTTGCTGATGATGGCAATAGCCGCTGCAACAATGCTAAGCGCCGTAAACAACTCTTTAATATGCAAACCAAAAAACCCAAAAAACATAGCCACTAATGCCATTACCGTAAGCATGTAGTAAATGTTTTTTAATCCGATGATGACGTTGTCGGAATATTTGCGGCCTTGTTTCTTCCTTTTCCTGTAAATAAACTGGGAAAAGCGGATCAGCAAATTCAAACCAAGCCAGAAAATCAGGAAACTCAGGAGTGCGTTCAGCATGCTCGATTTTCCAACAAACTCCTTAAAATCAGGATAGAGATAACCTTCACGCAAAAGGATCAGTGCCGAGATCAGCAAGGTTTTGAAGAAAAAAGAAAGAAAGACCATCATAGCTGCAAATATCCCAAAATCCCGGCAATCCAAAGAGTGGTTCAGGGAATAAGCTGGAATGTGGAGCGTCGGTTTGCCTGGTGCTGACTTTCCGAACATTCTTCACACAAACAGTTCACTGCTGGAAATTCGTGACCAAAACCCCGAAACTCGATTCTCGAGGAGTCAACCCCGGCACGAATCAACCATTCTGCTGCTGCCTGAGCACGTCGCTCCGAGAGAACAGCGTTGTATTCGAGCCCACCTCTACAGTCGGTATGTGAACCGATGAGCACTTTTGAACCGGGATTCAGGTTCATCATACTGAGAAGCAACTTTAACGGTTGCACAGCGTCTTCCCTAATTTCCCATTTATCAAAATCGTAATACAACTCGCGTAGCACAAATTCCCGGTTGTACACTAAGGGGACCATTTCGTAAACAAGAGGCAACAAAAGCGTAGAATCAGCCTTTAGACCATCCGGCCGGGATGGAGTCTGAAAGCGGATCTCGCGTTTCAAATATCCCCTTCGGCCAATAACAAATTTGTATTCTTCACCCGGAAGCAGCTTCAGTTTAAATGGAGGAGATGTTCGTTTAAACATGCGGAATCCTGACGTGGGATCGACAATCTCAATGCTGTCGAGGCCATTGTCCCTGTCTCGAAGTTCCCGCCCATGTTCCACCAGCTGAATTTCTGCAAAGACATCAAACGCAAAATTGCTTTGTTCTTCCTTTGGTAACCCGGGACGCTCCCTAACCGCAATTTCATAAACGCGGTCCAAACCATTGGAGCCGCGGTTTGATGAAAACTGAGCTTTGAGAACGACCCTATCTTCTTTTGAGGTATCCAATTGAGTTAAAAACAAAAAATCGTCGGCCTCGGAATTGATGGGGAACTTTAAATTATGCGGCGGGATCCAGTCATTTGAGTAAGCCTGATGCGATTTAAAGATATCCAGGCCTCCCATTCCAGGATGACCGTCGCTGCTGAAGTACAGGCTATCCCCGTGCCAAACAGGGAACACCTCGTTGTTTGGAGTATTCAACGGTCTGCCGAGGTTTTCCGGCTTGCTCCAGACCCCCTCACTTTTTATACTCCGGTACAAATCAAATCCACCCAAACCATCCGGGAAATCCGCACTAAAGATCAATACTGAGTCTCCTGATTTCACCGCAGGATGCATGCAATTGACTGGTTCCTCCGTCAGATCAATAATTTCTGGCACTGACCAGCCGCCACCTTCCCGGGTTGACGAGTATATTCTGCAATAGAATTCATCACCCTGGACTTCACCACAATAAGTAAAGTAAAGCTTATTCTGCTCTGGCAAGTAGGAAAACGCGCCGAAAGGATGCAATTCCATTTTTTTGTCCAGTTCAAGAGGCTTTACCGATCCATTTTCCATCTCAACCAGAAGGGAATGCGGTCTGTTTGTCCACCCAAACCTGTTATCTTTTGGGTTGTCATCCCGATTCCACTCCAACACACCTATCCATGAATCTTCTGTCAGTCGCAAAAACCCGTATTGACTGCCTTCGAGTCCGGGGAATTCAAGCTCTTTTAAATCATAAACATAAGATCCTGGAACGTTTTTCCATTCAACCATGAGTTTGCAAACGTTGATTTCACGACGCATTTCCTGCTTTCTTCCCGACTCATCTCCATACAGTGTAAAAGCCGAAGCAGCGGCATCGTATTCCCCATTCATTTTAAGCGAATGGGCATATTCAAGAAGGGCAGGCAAGCCGTAGTTATCCTCGTATGCCCGGTGAAACCAACGAAGAGCCTGCGCATAATCGCCATTAAATTTAGCGCACTTCCCCAGTTGGTAAGCCAATCTGGCTTTCTCCTCCTGAGTTGAAAGATTGAGGTATTCTGTCTGGTAAAGAGCCGCCGCCCGGGCATAGTGCTTTAGCTCGAATGCCTGGTCTCCTGTACACAACTTATATTGAGGGGAACATGCTGCTATGAACAGGCACATCGTCAGAGACAGGGTGCAAAATTTGCAAAGCATTATACAGGAATATGCCTATTTGCAACGCAAAATCCCACCCGAATGTTGGGTGATCTCAATCCAAATCAAGTCTTGCGACGAGGGCCATACCCATGGACAAACTTACCAGGATTATACCTTTGACAGTTGCCGGGTCACCTTCTGTTGCGTCTTTTTCGCAGCGAATTTCAGGTTTTTGGACAAATCGACCACAATGGGAGCTGCGACAAAAATGGAAGAATAGGTCCCTACAAGGATACCTACTACCAATGCGAAACAAAATCCTTTGGTGCTGGCTCCGCCAAAGAAGAACAGAATGATGATGGTCAGCAAAGTAGCCAAAGAGGTATTGACGGTACGCGACAAGGTCAGCGAAATGGCGTCATTGACCAATTCCTTATCAGTCTTTTGCGATTCTATACCGAGTATTTCCTTAATGCGGTCAAAAACGATCACCGTATCGTTGATCGAGTAACCTATGACCGTCAGTACAGCAGCTATCAGTGCCTGGTCAACCTCCATGGAAAATCCAAACAGACCGTGAAAGAGCGAAAATGCTCCGAGCGTGATAATTGTGTCGTGTGCGAGGGCTATAACGGCACCCGCGCTGTACTGCCATTTGTAAAATCTGAACAGGATGTACACGAAGATCACTATCAGGGCAATGATGATCGCCTTTACGGCAGAGTCTTTGATGTCATCGGCAATGACTGGGCCAACCTGACTAAAGGATATAATGTGGGTTCCTGATGATTCGTTGTTGACAAAGTCTTCGTATTTGAGGTTACCGCCGGAAAGCTCGTTTAATCCCTCATGCAGCTTCCTGTTCACCTGATCGGCGACATCCGGGCTGTTGTCGTTTATAAGGTAGGACGTCGTAATGTTGTAAGTATTGCGGGTATCGACGCTCTTGACGATCGGGCTGCTGCCAAAAGTCTTTCCTAGAATCTGCCGGATGGATTCCGCATCGACAGCCTTGTCAAAGGTTACGTTGTAGGAGTAGCCGCCTTTGAACTCTACGCCCAATTCAAACCCCCGCGTAAAAAATGAAATAAAACTGGCCAGGACGAGCAGGCAAGAAAATGCATAAGCATATTTGCGCATTCCCATCCAGTTTAGGTTGACGTTTTTAAAAGCACGACGTGTAAGAGTACTTCCAAAAGCAACGGCATTTCCTTTGGTTCCCACCCACCATTCCAGAATGAGGCGCGAAACCAACACTGCGGTAAACAATGAGAAAATGATACCGATGATGAGCACGATGCCGAAGCCCTTAATGGGACCGACGCCATAAATGAAGAGCACGATCGATGTGAGGATGGTAGTGACATTGGAGTCGATGATGGCAGAATAGGAATGTGCAAATCCTTCGCGGATGGCTTCCAGCAGACTTCGTCCGGCCGAAAGTTCTTCTTTGACCCGTTCGAAAATAACGACGTTGGCATCCACGGCCATACCCATGGTCAAAACGAGGCCGGCGATCCCTGGCAAAGTCAAAACGGTTCCCAGTGAGGCCAGTGTTCCCAGAATGAACAGAACATTTAAGAACAGCGCTAACACGGCAACAAAACCCGAGGTGGTATAATAGACGATCATAAACAACATCACCAGAAGAAATCCTCCGATGATGGACCACAGAGACTTGCTAATATTTTCTTTCCCAAGGGAGGGGCCAACGAGGGACTCCTGAACGATCCTCGTCTTAGCCGGCAGTTTTCCCACCTGGAGAATGTTGGCCAGGTCCTTTGCTTCGTCGATGGTAAAGTTCCCGGAGATTTGTGAATTGCCCCCCAGGATGGGCCCTCGGACGCTGGGGCAGGATACGACCTCGTCGTCAAGCAAAATGGCTATCTCGCGGTTATTGTCGTTGGCGGCGCGGGTTGTCATCTCCCCCCAGATTTTTGCCCCTTTATTGTCCATGCTCAGCGAAACCACGACTTCTCCGGTCAGGTTATCCGGATTCGCAGAAGCCCGCGCAATCCGCTCTCCATCAAGAGGAGCAGCCGTTGCACCCGGCTTCTTCCGGATTGCGTAAACGTTGTATTTGTTTGACGGTTTTTGCTCACCCTGAATCTTATAGGGTTTGGCTTCGATCCGAAATTCCAGGTCTGTCGGGAAACTCGACTGTACTTCCGGCTTGTTCACCAGCTCCAAAAATCGGCCTCGGTTGGATTTTTCGACCGACCCAATGATCGCGGTTTGGCCGGCAGCAGGGCTGGTAGGTGCAAAAATGCTGATGAGTGGCCCTTTGTCCGCAAGAGGGTCGGTGCGAACCGTATCCGTACCCACCAAGGTGGAATCAAGCACGTTGCCCAATGAGTCGCGGGAATAATCGTAACGGTTTACAAGGGTATAGTCCTGCTGGGCAGTCGTAGTATCGCCCTTAAGTATGGCAGAGAGTTTTTTATCGGCATTTACAATACCATCAAAAACGCCCGGGTCTGTGTTGCGATAAACCTCCCAAAATTCGAGCTTGGCGCTTGCCTGCAAATAACGTCTGGCCCTTTCGGGATTGTCAATACCTGGAAGCTCAACAACGATCATATCACGGGCTTTGTCCAGAGAGACGTTGGGCTGAACGACACCCAGTTTATCAATGCGGTCCTTGAGCCTCTTAAACGTGAGGTCAACCGTTTCATTTGCAACTTCGCGAAGGACGCGTGAAACGTCGATGTCGGGAGTCTCGAAGTTGATCCTTTCCTTCAGAGAAGCCCCTCTGGAAAATATGGTAGCTAGCTTTTTACCTCCTGACTCCCTTTTGAATTCTTCAACAAAAAGGCTGATAAAGTCCTGCTGGCTATTCTTTAAGCGCTCATTGGCAAGCGTCAAAGCTTTTCGGAAGGCTGGATCCTGGCTGTTGCCTGAAAGCGAAATGATCAGGTCAGACAGGTCAATTTGCAAAATAGTACTCATGCCCCCCTTCAAATCCAATCCCAAAGCGAGCTGCTGCTTTTTGAGGTCCGGGTAGGTGTAGTCCTTGATGAGAGGAATGCTGAAAATTTTATCACCCGAAATGGAATCGAGGAATCTGGCCCTGGCCGTTTTTGTAGCAGCATGGCGTGCCGTCTCGTCCCCGATGGCTGAGGTGATCGTCTGTGCATATTCATCGGCCTGTCGCTCGACCTTATTTGTAGGCAAATAGTAGATAAACTGTAACAGACAGACAAAAACGACTGAAATCAGCAGCCATTTGACAATTCCTTTCTCAAACATAGTTTGGGTATTACTTAATTTTATAGAAAAACTCCGCAAATATAGTGCGTTCGGCGGATTTCAAACCGGACCCTTTCAATTTAGAACCTTCTGAATCCATTCTAGCAAAATATATATTACATTGTATATCAGCAATATATAAGTTACTATAATCTATAATTTATTCTAAAACTAAGATTTCTAGGGGCCTCCATCAGCCCCGGACGGACGGTATATGCTTCATTCAGCGCGTTGAAAAGATTCAACTGTAAGGTCCATTGGTCCAGGTCAACGCCAAACCTAAAGTCATGAAGGCGATATCCGTGGTCGTGTTCAGCTCTAAAATCGGCAATGCCTTTAATAAACAGAGTGACCTGGAACAACCAGTCGATGGCTTCCACGTGAGAGGCGTACTGAAAGGAATATCCGGCGAAAAAGTTGCCCATGCGTGCTGACAGGTCCATTCTAAGCAAATCGCGCGAGCGATACTTTAGTATGTTTTCGTATGCACTTGAATTGGCCGCATTTTGTTGGCCAATCGGGGCGTTCTCGCGTTCGTTGATCGGCAGATCCTTTCCCAACAGGTCAAATTCCAGATACTGCGGGTTAATCCGCGTATATCCAAATTGAAAAGAAACACTGCCCCAGGAGAAAGGCCGTTGCAACTGAAGTTCGCATTCCAGCCCGCGAATCTTGGTATTTCCAATGTTCCTGGATTGAAACTGAAGCTGGTTGTTCAGGACAAATTCCATCATGTCGAAGTACCGCGAATCGAAATAAGCCACATCGATCATGCCTTTGGCCCTCAGTACTTTATAGCCCTGGCGAAGGCCTATTTCCCAACTGCGACCGAATTCGGATCGCAATTCCGGATTGGGAGCGATGCGCAGACCACCGGCGGTAGTCGAAATGTATTTTTCTGCCACGGAGGGGAAGCGGAATCCCTCACCTAGGGAAGCCCTCAAATAACTCGCCCCAACGACATGCCAGTTGAGGCCCAGGCGATAGATCGTTCTTGAGTCGGATTGATTTTGCTCAACATCTCTGCCCTCAACCTTTCCAGGTCCCAGGGACCCGTAGTGCTCGAAACGCAAACCGCCGAGTATGCTCAATCGTTCAAAAAGGCGTTTTTCAAGCTGGACATAAGCCGAAGGACTGAGCACCCGAAATGTTGTATCGCTGTATAGTGCTGCTCTGGTCCAGGATGCCGAACCGGCGAACCCGATGAAGGCATCCAGGCCAAGTCCGTCAAAGTGCTTACGCAGCTGGTATTCCAGGTATGCGGAATGGCTGCTGTTGTCCTGGTCATTATCCGCTCCGTTCTGGATGAAATAATATCGACCTATGATCTTATGTAGAAAGCCATTCCGGTTCTGCCATCGAAGTGTTGGATCCAGACTCAGCCTCGTTTTTTGTGTCGAGGTGGTAGCTCCCTCAGCCCCTTCAAACAACCCGTTGTCTTCCCAATAAAAAAAATCGCTGCTGGTGCCCGTATTGAGGTTTGCTCCCAGGCCTAACAGCAAGCTGTCACTTAGGTGCCATCGCACGCGCCCTCCCATCCTGAAAGAAGAAGCATCGCTGCCTTTGTTATATCCCATTTTATCCCGGTAGCTCGCGCTAAGGGAAATATCGGTGTGTGCGAACCGCTGCCTGTGGGCTAAAGACATGTAGGCCTCGTAGGGTTGGGCTTCTTCTGCGTCACGGGGCCACCAAGCTTTGCCATTGCCCGGATCGAGGTAAAATGTCGGCGAAAAAACAATTTCGGTAAAGGGTTCGGTCGAAGGCTCCTCACTTCTGAAATGTACAACCCCGTTCATAGCTGCACTCCCGTACAGGGCGGAGGATGCCCCTTTGATCACTTCAATTTGGCGAAGGTTCTCGGCTGGAAGGTCATCCCAGTATGGCACAGCGGCATCGGACTGCATCATGGGGAGATCGTCAAGCATCAGCAGAACGCGGCTCCCGGCACCATAACTGTAGCCGGATCCACCCCGAATGTTTGCCTGACCGTCAATGAGTTGGACTCCGGAAATCCGGTCGAGTGCCTTTTCCACACTGAGCGAATTCAGTCGGGAAGGCATCTCTGCATTGATCACGCTCATTGAAACCGCGCTTTCGGCAATTGGGCGTTCGTATTTCGAAGCGCTGACCACTGCGGTTGACAGCAAATATGAATTGGGTTCCATCTCCAACAATGCAAATTCTCCCACAAATGGGAAGGAAATGCGGAGGTCCTTGTATCCTACACAGCGAAAGAACAATTCTCCCGCTACGGAATCTGCCATTAAACTAAACTGCCCATCTGCATTGGTTTGCACAGAACGCCCTGAATACCGGACCTCTACACCGGGGAGCGGCTCGGACGTTTCAACATCGCTCACCCTGCCTTTCAGGTTGGTGAGAACTGGCTGGCAAATTGCTTCCAGCGAGGAAAAAACCAAGAGAATGGAAACGAAACGCAGTACAAACACAATTACCTTTATATTAGAGCCACAAAATACCTACAAAACATGAAGCACATCTACTTCACGGCTCTATTTGCAGGCATGACGCTCTTATTGCAGGCACAGGCTTGCCTGCCCGATAGCACACTTGTGGATTCGTCGGCAGGCGTTTACCCCAAACCAATTACGGAGAGCAATCCAAATGGTGGAATCAAAAAAAAGGCCTGCATCAACAAGCCTTATGAATTCACCTTCACTGTTGTGGTCCCGGATACCGTCGAAATTCCCATTTTGCCAGCACCGATCCCCCTTGAAAAAGTTGCCATTGATACCGCAGGCGCCATCAGCAATCTCCCCGAAGGATTGAGCTACCGCTGCAACCCGCCGAACTGCGTCTTCAATAAAAACCAAATTGGCTGTCTGCTGCTCAATGGAACGCCAACGGATGTGAATGCCCCCGGCGAATACAAACCCATCATTAAACTCAAACTTACCGTCAACGTAGGGATCAGTTTCGACTATACGACTGAATATCCAGGTTCCGCCTTTCCCGGGGAATACATACTCACCCTGATAAGCGAACAGGATTGTGCTTCGGCAAACCTATCTTCATTTGATGACACCAATTACTGGTATCCAAATCCCATCTCGGGCCCCTTTCTCAACAATCGGTCTAACGCGGAAAACATTCGAATTTTTGATGCCTCGGGTAAATTGCTCCTGGATCAGCAGTCTTTACGAAACGGCCTCCTGGTACTTCCAGACCGGATGCTACCCGGGGTATATTGGATCCATTCCAGCATAAACGGCTATCCTTCAGTGCAGAAAATTGTCGTGCTGCATTAACAACAGCAGCATCATTCCGGCACCACAAAGAGTCCTTTTTGCCAAATCATTTCGGTAGGACCCCCTAATAAGGCGGCATTGCCATCATTCCTCTTCCTCGTCTTCCAGTTCGTCGAAAAATATTGGATCGATCATGGGCAGACCCACCCAAGCAACTTCTTCACGGCTCACTGCCATCATTCGAAGGAAGCCGCCACTGCTGCGTGCGATCTGGTCTGCATAGGATAAAAAAGAATTGTAGAGTTGGCTGGAAGTGCGCATGGGCAACTTTTTCATAATGGCGTTAATGCCAGACAAGCGGCGGCTCAACTCCTCGCATCGCACATTTGCATCAGTGGGCATTTCGGCAATCAACCTTTCAAACAGTCCGCTGAACTGGGAGTCGACGTCTTTGTAATAGGCCTTGAGATCAAAAGCGTTATGGTAGCTTCTGATCTTGACAATCTTTTCCGCCCAAGTGTGCTCCTTTAGGTCCACATGATCGTCCGCTCCGGCAATGAGCAAAGCGATCATAGGAACAGCATCGACGAGTTGTTGGTACTCCTCTGCTGACAAATCTTTAAACTGGTAGTTCATAAATCGGAATAATAGGATTCCCTGTGAACTACAAATTTAATACGAATCTTCATCTGACCAAATATCCGAATCGGGCATTCGACAAGCTTTCAGCGTCCTTATCTTTGCCCAAAATATCCGATTGAAAGAGCAACCACTCCTTTTGTTTGACCTGACGGCGACTACTCCCTTAATGGAGCAGTACTATTCCATGAAAGCCAAACATCCGGACGCCATTTTACTCTACCGAGTGGGAGATTTTTACGAAACCTTCGGCGAAGATGCGTTGATCACTTCCAAAGTACTGGGCATCGTCCTCACCAAGCGCAATAATGGAGGATCTGACGTGGAGCTTGCAGGGTTTCCCCACCACGCCCTGGACACCTACCTCCCCAAACTGGTGAGAGCGGGCTACCGGGTTGCCCTGTGCGAGCAGCTCGAAAAGCCCGTCAAAGGAAAAAAAGTAGTCCGAAGGGGTATTACCGACGTGATCACCCCCGGGGTGACCACCGACGATAAGTTGCTCGACGTCAGGAAAAACAATTTTCTCGCCGCCGTTTACTTCGGCAACAACATCATTGGCATCGCCCTGGCAGATGTCTCCACCGGAGAATTCTTTTTATCGGAGGGCGACGTCCCATATATCAGAAAGTTGCTCCAGAGTTTCAACCCCTCGGAAATTGTGCTTTGCCGAAGCCGGACACAGGAATTTGAGAAGTTATTTGGTGACCAATACTATACCTATGCCCTGGAAGAATGGATTTTCCAACCAGTATTTGCCCGCAATAAACTGTTGGAGCATTTCAAGGTCAGCAGCCTGAAAGGCTTTGGGATCGAAGATTATACAGCCGGTCAGACGGCAGCCGGAGTCATTCTGCACTACCTCGAAGCAACCGAAACCAAAAATCCCGCTCACCTCTCGCAAATAAGTCGGCTCTCCAATGAGGATTGCGTTTGGATGGATCGCTTCACCATACGGAATCTGGAGCTCATTGAGTCAATTCATCCCGAGGGCAAGACATTATTATCAATCATCGACCATACCCTGACTCCAATGGGTTCGAGGCTGTTGCGAAAATGGATCGTCCTCCCTTTGCTCGATGCAGCAAAGATCCAGGCAAGACTGGATATGGTTGAAAGCATCATTGAGCATGACCCCCTAAACGATGAACTCGATGGACTGCTTCAACAGTTTGGAGATCTGGAGCGCCTCGTTTCGAAAATTCCACTTCGCCGGATTTCGCCAAGGGAAATCAACCACATCAAGAAGTGCTTATTGCTTACGAAACCGCTCAAAGAATTGCTTTGCAATCAGTCCAATGCTGGCCTTCGCACCATTGGCACCAACCTCCAGACCTGTGAGGAGCTCACGGGTATCATCAGCAGCCGCCTTGCCGAGGATGCCCCGAACCACACCAACAAAGGGGGTATCTTCCGCTCTGGTTTTTCCAAGGAGCTCGACGAACTTAAATTTCTTTTGACCAACAGCAAGGACCTGTTGGTCGAAATACAGGTTCGCGAAGCAATGAATACGGGCATTTCCAATCTTAAAGTAGGCTACAATTCGGTTTTTGGATACTACCTCGAAGTCACCAATAAATACAAAAACCAGGGCTTGATACCGGCCCACTGGATCCGCAAGCAAACGATGTCCACTGGTGAAAGGTACGTCACTGAAGAGCTCAAAAATCTTGAAGTCAAAATTTTGGGGGCGGAGGAGCGCATTGTGCAGATCGAAGAAGAGTTGTTTGAACAGCTCGTCGACGAAATGCAGGATTATTTGCTGAATCTGCAGCAAAATGCACAACACATAGCAAGCCTGGATGTGTTGCATTCTTTTTGCACCGTGGCTTTATTGAATTCATACAACAAGCCCCAGGTTGACGACAGCAGGATCATAGACATCAAATCCGGCAGACACCCTGTTATCGAGCGCCAGTTGCCGGATGGTGAACATTACATTGCCAACGACGTATTTCTCGATTGCGACACCCACCAGATCCTTATGATTACCGGTCCCAATATGTCGGGTAAATCAGCCTTGCTTCGTCAAACCGCATTGATTTGTCTGCTTGCCCAGGTCGGATCCTATGTTCCTGCGCGGGAAGCACGCCTGGGAATCGTCGATCGCATTTTTACCCGCGTTGGTGCAACTGACAACATCTCCTCCGGGGAATCGACCTTTATGGTTGAAATGAATGAAACATCTTCCATACTGAATAACCTGTCTGACCGGTCGCTGATATTGTTAGACGAAATTGGCAGGGGAACCAGCACCTACGATGGCATCTCCATTGCCTGGGCCATTGCGGAGTTTATTCACAACGTACCCGAACGAAGAGCAAAAACACTCTTCGCTACACATTATCATGAACTCAACGAACTCGCTGAATTTCTTCCAAGAATTCAAAATTACCATGTAGCCACCCAGGAACTTGCAGACCGCGTCGTATTCTTGCGCAAACTGGTAAAAGGAGGTAGCGAACATTCCTTTGGAATTCACGTTGCTCAAATGGCAGGTATGCCGCGAGAGGTCATTCTGCGCGCCCAGGATATCCTTCACGCACTGGAACAGAAAAGAGGATCTGCTGATTCAAAATCCACTGCATCACTGGCTCCACCCATATCCGATGCCTTTCAACGGGCCCCGGAAGACAGCATCAATGCCGAAATCATTCAGCGCATCAGCCAACTCAAGCTGGAGACCCTTACTCCAATAGAATGCATGATGAAACTGGCAGAGATTCAACACCTCATAGAGTTAAACACTCACACCATCCGTCCCGACCAATGATCCCTTTCCCGGACCTGCGCTGTGTATAACGCAATACGCCCTGAGAGTGGGTGTAACTCCTAATCGGTCACCATCCAACGCAGGGACTTTTGTTCCCCTTTGACTTCAATGGCAAGGAAGTAAATTCCCGGTTTCATACCCAAGGTTCCCAAGGGAATTTCAAGAGCCTGTCCATAGAATTCATTGCGGTAATGTAAGCCCGAAAGCATATCAAAGATGCTCAGCCGCACCGGTGCCGTTTCCGACAATTGCAATTTAAGAACAGCGTCCCGGCCAGGATTCGGTTGCAATAGGATTTCACGTAACAAATGAACCTGTTCGTCAGCAACGAGCTCCTTTACTTCATAAGGGCCAAGTTCTTCCTGGCAGTCGTTACTATCTTCAATGGTGCAGGAGTAATTTCCTGGTGCCAACCCGCTTGCCGGATTGGTAGTTTGCCCATCGCTCCACAGGAAAGAATATGGGCTGACCCCGCCTACAACATCAAGATAAATACTGCCATCAGCCTTTCCTGCTGTTGCATTCACGACGGAAACATCCCGCATGGCAAGTGCAGCTGGCTGACGAATCTCAAAGCTGCGCTCGAGTATGGTTCCCTGCTGATCGCTGATCGTAACAGAATAAATTCCAGCTTCAAGCGAGGTGATTTTATCTGCCTGGGCGCCATTAGACCAGATGTAATTGTAAGGGGGCAATCCTCCCTGAACGGTGAGCGAAATCTGGCCGTCATTGCCTGTGTGGCAACGCACGTGTCTAAGTTCCCAGTTGGCGAGGGCAAGCACGGATGATATGCCAACCAGCAATGTCTTGCAAATCTGGTGGTTCCCACAATTGTTTTCAACTTCAAGGCAGGCCTCATAGGCACCGTCGGCTGCATACGTATGAGTGGGGTTTCGCTCCTGGGATGTCGTCGCGTCGCCAAAGAGCCATAACCAGCGATCGGGAATTCCAACGGACTGGTCCTGAAATTGAACATTGCGCACATCGATCGATTGGCTATATACAGCTTCGGGCTTAGCCTGTTCTTCCACCGTAACAGATGTTGTTTCCTTACAAAAATTGACGAGGTTGCTCACTTCTAAAACGTATTCGCCAGCTTTACCAACCGTTGGGAACAGGGAATGTTCCCCACTGAGGAGGAGTCCGTTATTGGTAGTCCACAAATAAGAAAATTGAGCCCCCTGCGACGATGCGTTACCATCAATCGCGATCTCCTTTATTGTACAATTAAGGTACCCTTCCGGTTCAGCTTCAGCCAAAGGCCTCTCCGTGTCAGATGTTACTTCTACGGTATCCCTACTGATGCAGAGGTTGATGGTGTCAAGTACATGGAGTATGTATTTTCCTGAATCACCGACTTTTAACAATTCCCCCTTCTGCACAAACGCAGTATCCTTCACTTTGAGCCAGAAGAAATTAACCTGTTTGTCTTTGCTTTTGCCCAAAATCGACGTTTCTTTGATAAGGCAATTTAGCACCGTATCGCCCACTGCCGATTTATCGGGAAATACGCGTTGGTCGATGACTTCGACAGAATCGTAAGCGACACACTGGCTTGTACTGTTCTTCACTCTGATCGTATACAGACCGGGCAAATCGACATCCGGTATGATCTCATCCGCGCCGCGGACAATGCGCCCGTTTTTTGAGGTCCACAGATATTCAATGTCTGTTCCGGTTTCCGACATGGAACCATCGAGCCAAATAGTGTCCTGAATGCAATCGAGGTCTTTGTCTCCACCGGCACTCGCAGCCGGTTTGTGCGTTACATCAACAAAAACCGAGGTTTGCTCATCGCACCCGTTGGCGTCCGTTACAGTGACTCCGTATGTCGTTCCTCCATAAAGATCTTCGAAATAAGGGCTGGACTGCTTTCCGAAGCCCATATCGTATTCATAAGGAGCAACCCCGCCACTCCCTTTTGCCAGGACGGCCCCGTTCACCTGGTCACAGGTTTCTTTTGTAGAGCTTGCGCTCAAATTCAACAGCGTGGGTTGGTTTAGAGTAAAGGATTTGGTGGTGGTGCATCCGTTTTGATCGGTAACCGTCAAACCATAAGGGCCGGCCTTAACCCCCGATAAATCCGGTCCGGTTTGCCCGTTAGACCAGGAGAAATTGTAGGGAGGAGTACCAAAATCTACCTGGGTGGTGACGCTGCCGCTCGGTTCACCGAAGCATGCCACATGGGTTACCTGGGAACTCGTAATGGCAACCCGCTTGGAAGGACCTTCGACTTCAAAGGGACCATAAGACTTAAAATAGACATTTTGGTCTGTGACCGTCACGGAATAATTGCCACCTGGCAGGTTGTTGAGGTCTTTGGTCGTGGCTCCGTTCGACCATTTGTAGGTCAGCGCACCATATCCACCGGTAATAGAAAGTGTGATTTTTCCATTGTCGCCGCATTGGGAATGGACAACATTGGCGGTGGCGTTCAATTTAAAGCTTTTGGTAATCCAATTTACGTATTCCTGATAGGAACGTGATTTGATCAGCCATGTCCTTTTATCGGGGGAGATAACGTATAGTGTAGGGTAATAGGCAATCGAGTAGTCGCTTTTAACGCCTGAACCATTGGTGCCCGAAAGATCTGTGATGGGGTATGGTGTACCCGTGACCCAATCGCCCTGGGTGGTATTGTTGCACCCTGCGGGGCCATAAAGGCAATTGGTGTTGGTGTTCCAATCCGCCTCGATCATGATTGCCGTGGTTTCAGCAGAAAGATTGTTGTAAACCTGCTCCAAGACGCCGCTGGTTTTAAACGTCCAGCAAGGCCCACACCAGGTAGCCATGAAGTCCAGGCAGGCAGCCTTGTTGGCACCCATCATATCGTACAGGGTATAACTGTTACCATCGATGGTAGTAACCGTAAAATCGGGAGCGGTGGACCCGTCCTGTAGCTGGGAGTAAGCAGGGGAATTCAGCAGAAAAAGGATAAAAACAACGAAAGTCAATTTCATATTGGGGAATTTTGAGTAAAACTAAGCATTATTTCCAAAAACAAAACAAAATCTTTAGCTACGGAGCCAGTGCAAAATTACCTTTTGAAGTTCTTCATTTGTTGCATCATAGCTCCCATTCCCTGTCCCTTCGACATTAGGAACATCATTTTTCGCATTTCTTCAAACTGCTTGATAAAAGCGTTGACCTCGTGCAAAGATCGCCCGCTTCCTTTGGCAATGCGCGTCTTTCTGGCCATGTTGAGCAAATCGGGGTTTGTACGCTCCTGAGGGGTCATACTTTGAATGATCGCCTCGACCTTGCCAAAGGCTTTATCGTCAATCTCAACGTTTTTCGAGAGCTGGCCCATCCCTGGCATCATACCCATGAGCTGGGTGATGTCCCCCATTTTTTTGATTTGTTGGATCTGTCCGAAGAAATCGTTAAAATCGAACTTGTTCTGCCGGATCTTTTTCTCCATTTTCCGGACCTCCTGCTCGTCAAATTGCTCTTGCGCTTTCTCTACCAGGCTGACGATATCGCCCATACCAAGGATCCGCTGGGCCATGCGATCCGGATAAAAGACGTCCAGTGCATCGAGTTTTTCACCGGTGGAAACGAACTTGATGGGTTTACCGACGGTATATTTAATCGAAAGGGCTGCTCCCCCGCGGGTGTCCCCGTCGAGTTTGGTCAGCACCACCCCATCGAATTGAATTCGCTCATAAAAAGCCTGTGCTGTATTGACGGCATCCTGACCCGTCATCGAATCCACTACAAACAAGGTTTCTGAGGGTTTAATCGCCTCCTTCAGCCTGGAAATTTCATCCATCATCTCCTCATCAACCGAGGTACGGCCAGCCGTATCGACGATCACAACATCAACACCCGTCGATTTTGCTTCCTCCATGGCCCGCTTGGCTATGGAAACCGGATCTTTGCTTTCCAAATCGGCAAACACCGGAACGCCAACCGTTTCTGCAAGCACCTTTAACTGTTCAATCGCAGCAGGTCTGTAAACATCACAGGCCGTCAGCAAAACGCTCTTGTTTCGCTTGCTCTTTAAAAAACTGGCCAGCTTGCCGGTAAACGTTGTTTTTCCGGATCCCTGAAGACCCGCGATGAGGACAATGGCGGGCGAGCCGGAAAGGTTGATGCCCTCAGCCTGGCTGCCCATGAGCTCAACCAGTTCGTCAAAGACAATTTTGACCATGAGCTCACCCGGCTTCACGGATTTTAGCACATTTTCCGTTCCAAGTGCTTTGTCTTTGACTTTATCTGTAAACTCTTTGGCAATCTTGTAGTTGACATCTGCTTCTACAAGAGCCCTGCGGATATCCTTAATGGCCTCGGCAACATTCAGTTCCGTAATGCGTCCACTGCCCCGAAGTGATCGAAAAGCCTGCTCCAGGCGCTCATTCAGATTCAAAAACATGCTGAAATTTTTCGCAAATATAGGGTATCCGGGACCTTAAGCTGAGCCCCTGTCGTTCAGACCTCTTCGCGCAGTTGCATCCCTTCTAACCGCAAACGAAGGTCCGCAGGCAGGTCATACCGGGAGGACGACAAGCCCGTTGAAACAACAGTCGTTTTTTCCCGAACAACGGTTTCAGAAATACTCACAATCAAACGGTTGCGCTCCACATCTCCCAAATAATCCAAAACATTGTCCAGTAAAAGCAGTCTGGGTTTGCGGATGAGGGCCCGCAACACGGCAACCAGCCAACGTTCTGTGGCAGACAAGGACGCGACCTCCCTTTTGATGAGATCCTCCACCCCGAATTTGCCGAGCATTTCCATAACGCAATCATCGTCGTCCTGATCCCAGGTCCTGTTAGATGATTGGAGTGAAATCAACAGGTTCACTCGAACCGTTTTTTGCAGCAGCAAACCCCCTCCCTGATCCACAAATCCCGTTTTCCTCCTCAAAATGAGTGCATTCTCGCGGGCAATCGGGAGCAGGGAGTAACCCAGTACTTCCAACTGGCCTTCGCACTCATCGTGCAAGGAAACCAGGGCTTGCAACAAACTGCTCTTGCCCGAAGCAGGAGGCCCAGTCAGATGATGCCAGGCTCCTTCGGGAACCACCCATTCCAACTGTTGCAGCAGGGGGCGGCTGCCCCTGTTAATTTGGAGACGGCAAGCTCTTATTGCGTTCAAAGGCAAGCTCAATTTTGATGGTCAAAGTTAGACCCGCCTTGCCTTCCAAGACTTCCGAATGCATCATTTAAACAAAAACGCCTCAGTTTTCTTATTTATCCAGGACGGCTCGATTCCCTTAAATTTGCATTATGAAGCGCATTTACTTCCTGTCCATTGCATTTATTGCCATCGCCATAGGCCTTTTAATATATGCCTCGAATGACTTTTCTACCTACTCAGGCTTCCAGGAGGCAAGCCGAACGGGCAAACTCGTCAAAATTGTTGGCCAGTTGGCAAAAGACCAGGAAATCTACTACGAACCTGAGCGGGATGCCAACTTTTTTAGTTTTTACCTGACGGATAAGGACGGATTGACCAAAAAAGTGATACTGAAATCTCCTAAACCACAGGATTTTGAGTTGTCAGAGCAGATTGTGCTCACGGGCAAGATGAACGGGGATGTGTTCGAAGCAAAGACAATGCTCCTCAAATGCCCCTCCAAATACAAGGATGAAGAGATTTACATAAAATCCTCAGCCGGATTATGAGTGGCATTGAGTATGCCAACGAGCATATCTGGATCCATTACACCGGCCACTTTTTACTCTTAACGGCCTTTCTGAGTGCACTCTATGCGGTCTTTGCGCATGTTCTTTCCATTCGCAGCCATGCACTGAACTGGAAAGATGCCGTCCGCGTCGCCTTCTGGGTGCACCTTGCCTCCATTTACCTTGCCATCGCCTTACTGTTATTCATACTCTACAAAAAGTATTTTGCATATGAATACGTTTGGGCACATGCATCAGCAGATTTGCCTCTACGGTATATTCTGGCGGCATTCTGGGAGGGACAGGAAGGCAGTTTTCTTCTTTGGTTGTTCTGGAATGGTGCATTCGGAATTTACTTTGTCCGGCAGACCCGTCCGATTCGTCTCACCGTATTGGTGGTGTTGCTTGGAGTGAATGCGCTGCTCACCAGCATGCTGCTGGGCATACACCTTGGCGATTTCAAAATTGGAAGCAGTCCGTTTTTGCTGCTGAGGCATAGCATGGACCTTCCCCTGTTCAACAACGCTGATTATGCCCGTTTGATTGAAGGGAATGGGCTCAACCCACTGTTGCAAAACTATTGGATGACCATCCATCCCCCGGTTCTCTTCCTGGGGTTTGCCTCTACGCTGGCCCCTTTTGCTTACGCTTGTGCTGCGCTGATCCACCAGGACTGGAAAGCCTTCATAAAAGAGTCCCTTCCCTGGGCGGCAGGATCTGCCTTCGCGCTGGGGGCCGGCATCCTGATGGGGGCTGCGTGGGCTTACGAAGCTCTGAGTTTTGGAGGTTATTGGGCATGGGATCCCGTAGAAAACATGTCCCTGGCTCCGTGGCTTATCCTTCTGGCCGGATTGCACACAAACCTCGTTTCCAGGGCTAGCGGACATTCGATCCGGGCAACCCTTTGGCTGTATGCCCTGAGTTTTGTTTTTGTGTGTTACTCTTCCTATTTAACCCGCAGTGGAGTCCTTGGAGACAGCTCTGCTCATGCTTTTACGGAAATGGGGCTGGAAGGACAACTCGTATTGCTTTGCCTGGTTGCCTGCCTGCTCCCGATAATCTTATTTATACGATTTGGCCGTGGGATCCCCAGCCTTCCAGAAGAAGAGAGCATTCGCTCCCGCGAATTCTGGATGTACATCGGCAGCCTGGTTCTGCTTTTTAGCGCACTGCTCATGACGTTTACCACGTCCATTCCAGTCTATAACAAGATGCTTGACCTTGTGGGAAGCCTTTCGGGAAATGACCTGAGTAATCTTCGCCGCAGCATGCCTCTGGACCCGGTAGCACATCACAATCAATTCCAGCTTTGGACAGCCCTTTTTATGGCCATGTTATCGGGTGCTTCGACTTTTCTACGTTATCGCAGCGGCCAATCCAAAGGGGATGTCAATGGTTTTTTCAAATTGCTGACAACGTCATTGGTGCTGTCTGTGTTGGCGGCCTGGCTGTTAAAATGGCTGGCCTTCCCCGAATTGCACTGGAGTCACCTCTTGTTGCTTTGGTCATCCTTTTTCAGCGTGGCGTCCGCACTATTGTTCTTAGCAACCGCCAGGGGCCTACTGCTTCGCAAAAGCGCCGTGGCCATTTCCCACGCAGGATTTGGCATCTTACTATTGGGAATAGTATTTACGGGAGTCAACAAGCGGTACTTGTCGACTAACCAATTTGCACAAGAGGGACTTTGGAACGAAGGCGAAGGAGAAGACCTCAGTAAATACCTTACGCTGATCCGGCAAGAGCCGATGTATATGAAGGATTATTGGGTGGAATACACCAGCGACACATTTGTACATACGATTCGACACTACGCGCTGAAGTTTTGGAAAGAAGACAGCTCCGGCCTCCGCACGGATTCATTTACGCTCCATCCCCAAATCCAGTACGACAACAAAGTGAGCAAGGTTGCTGCTGCCAACCCCAGCATACGCAGAAAAGTTGAAGGCGACCTCTTCGCGCTGGTAGCGCAGATCCCACAATCCCAGGTGGACATTGAATCTGCCCAACGCGCGGAAGACAGTTTGCGTTACCGCAGGGTCTGGCTGGCACAAGAGGATTCTGTGGCGACAGATCTGGCCAGCTACCAACTGGTCAGGCAGCACCATAATTTGCCCGTTACCGATTTTGAACGCAAACCTGGCGACCAGGTCATCTCCGCTGATTTGCTGGTGAAGCGTCATGACGACAGCAGACTTTTTCGTACGACGTCTTCCATTCTTTTCCGGGACGAATTGGTCTACCGATTCCCGGCCCGCATTGATGCCATGGGCGTCCGGATTCAAATACCCGATACCGCCATTGAGGCAAAACTCCCCGCATTTAAAGACGTGAACTGGAGCGACATACAGATGCACATTGGAGACAGCATTGTACTTCCAAACGGCATGCAGCTCCAGTTGCTCAACGTTCACCGTGAAGGCGCAGACAGCACCCATAGCAGCGAATCCAAAATGGCATTTCAAGTCATTGCTGATATACAACTGCAGAGTGGACAGGAACACTTCCCCCTCAAACCTCGGTTTGTGCTTCGCGGGAACCAGGTAATATCGCCACCCGCCAGCTGCATCCATCCGGGATTCAGCATCCGGTTTGTTCGCATTGATCCCGCCACGGAGCGGATGCATTTTGAATATGCTCTGTTCGACCTTTCTTCCGACCAGGTAGCCATCCCGCTTGACATCGCAGAGAATGGGCCGCGCACAGATTTTATCGTGATACAAGTGATCACTTTCCCTTGGATCAGCCTGGTATGGCTGGGAGCCATCATGATGGTGGCCGGCTTACTGGTGTCATCGTTTGTGAACCGAAACGCCCTGGGCCATGCAGCTTGACATTGTACTGGTGGGGTCGGGAAATGTGGCGGCGAGCATTGGCCCGGCATTGCAACAGCGAGGACACCGCATTCTCCAACTTTTTTCACGCACACATGAGCATGCCGCGAAACTTGGTTCTGAACTGGGAACGGCTTATACCAACAGGATCGAAGAGATCTTACCAAACGCAGGATTTTACCTGTTGTGCCTGAAAGACGACGCCATTCCCGCTTTTAGCGAACAGCTTTCCAGACACTTGCCCCCCCAGGTTCTCATTGCGCATACCAGCGGAGTCAATGGCCCGGAGTTAATAGATCCCCATTTTAAAAAACGCTCCCTCTTTTATCCATTGCAGAGTTTCAGCCGCGGCATTACTCCCGATTGGTCCCGCATACCCTTTTTCATAGAAGGCGATAGCAGTACCCTGATCATACTCGAGCAATTGGCGCACACCATCAGTCATCGCGTTTATCAGATGCGGCCTGAAATTCGAACACACCTGCACCTGGCATCGGTTTTTGCAAACAATTTCAGCAATTATAACCTGTACATCGCGCAACAAATCCTTTCCCAGTGCGATGTTCCCTTTGATGTGATTTGCCCTCTGGTTGAAGAAACCGTGTCCAAAGCATTTCGGATTGGACCATTTGCCGCGCAAACCGGTCCTGCCAGACGATCGGATTCCAGCACAATTGAAAAGCACATACGCTTGTTAGTCAGTCACTTTCCTCAATACCGGGCACTTTACAAAAAGTACTCGGAGCTCATTTCTTTTACCTTCAGAAAATCATGAGGACCATCGGTCAAATTCCACACGCCTGGTTTCGAATTACCGCATTTCAGTCCAACAATAAGTTCATTCTGAAGATTGAGGCGGGTCCCTTTGAACAGCATTATAAATTTCTGGAGTCGGATCAATTGAGGTCTTTTGATGACCTGGCCGCGCTGGTAACGGTGGATTTTCTGGATAGGGTTAAAACAATTTTTGATGATATGAACCGTGCATATCGCAGCATCCTCTTCCCTGAAAAACCCGCTTAGACTAAAATGCTCCGGGCAGAAACAGAAAAGTCCTGCCGGTTTGGCAAGGACTTTCAGAAGTGGAGTTGGCGGGAGTCGAACCCGCGTCCAGCGAAAGAAAAAGCAGGTTTTCTACATGCTTAGTTTCCCATTGAATTTTCGGCGACCAGTGAGCTAGGAAAACGAGCTAATGGACGCTTATTCCGAAAATCTCGCCCCAACGTCCGGAATCCGCCAGAGCCAGCCTGCAGTTTTGATGCGCCTTAGAGACCTTACCAGGCTCCGGGTCTCAGGCACAGTTGCGTACTAATTCTCTGAATTAGGCAGCAACGGCAAAAGAAGTATTGCCATTTGTGGTTCGATAACCGTTTTTTACGTAGCGTGCTATCATCCTACGGCATGCTTGCCGACCCTTTGCATTTCCTGTCGATTCCAATCAACCCCAATTTTATGTTACGGTCGATCAGCGGTTTTGCTGTTCGTCAAGTAAAAGCCTTTGCGCATTCGCAATTGCGTAATAGGGATAACATGAAGGAGGCATCAAAGGTTCCCCGGCTTTAGAAATAGCCGGCCAAATTGCGGGATAGACGAGCTTCCGCGGGTTCGGCAGGTGGTGGTGCAAAAGACTTCCCGGTGATGCGCTCGTACAATTCCAGGTAACGCTCGGCAACCATCCAAACCATAGCATCCGGCATCACCGGCATTTGCTGGCCTGAAAGTCCCTGAAACCCTTTAGACATGAGCCACTCGCGTACGAACTCCTTTGACAATTGCCTTTGTGGCAGTCCCTCAGTAAGAAGTTGCTCGTAGGGATCCTTCTCAAAGTACCTCGAGCTGTCAGGAGTATGTATCTCGTCCATGAGCATAAGCTCATTTCCACGCAAGCCAAATTCGTATTTGGTATCGACGAGCAGCAGCCCCTGCCCGGATGCCCACTGGCTGCCATACTCAAACAATCTGAGAGCGACTTCGCACATATCGTCGAGTAGAGAAACGTTCATTCCCCGAGCCTTTCGAAGCTCCTCGAGAGATACATCCTGATCGTGACCAGCATCCGCCTTGGTAGTAGGTGTAATGATGGGCTTTTCAAAAGCCTGGTTCTGGACCATTCCATCAGGGAGCCTGACCCCACATATTACCCGCTGGCCGCCAGAATAAAGTCTCCAGGCGTGTCCAGCCAGATAAGCCCTTACGACCATCTCAATTTTAATGGGTTGGCACTTCCAGCCGACCGCAACATTCGGGTCAGGCATTTCGATCAGCCAGTTTGGGACAATGCTTCTCGTTTGGTCGAGAAACATACCAGCTATCTGATTCAGAACCTGACCTTTATAGGGAATTGGGCGGGGTAAAACGTGGTCAAAAGCCGAGATGCGATCCGTAGTGATCACAATCAGGCGATCGCCAATGTCGTAGACATCGCGCACCTTGCCCTGGTACTTTCCAAATTGGGATTTAAACTGAAAATTGGTATGGCATACGCAATATGCTTCGGGTCGCTGTTCAACAGGTAGGCGCTTCACAAGTGCAGACGAGCAGTGCGGCTAAAGGTTTTTCAAGGTATTGCGGTCGAGAATGATTTCCTTCAACTCCTTCAAAAGGGCATATTCCTGGGGCATTAGCTTTTTGATGGCCTCTTTGGCCAGTACATAGGCAGAACCCTCCAGATCTGGCCATTTGGATGCGACCGCTTCGGTTACCAGTTCAATGTCGCTTTGCAACATTTTGCGCACCCTGGGCAGATCGTGCCAGTCCGCCTCAATGGCAAATGCCTGCACCCCACCCTCATCAGCCGTCCCCAACTCAATCATTGGATTGACATGTTGTTCTTCGACCAACCTGGCCTGGTAAAGTGCCCAAAACTCATCGCGGTCGGCGGATTTGTGCATCAGGACCTCCAGGCCCTTTTCATGGATCCTGTAAACGATGCATCGAATTTGATTCCTTACAGTCATTCGCGGGACAAATTAGCCAATGTTATCTATATACGTGCAATAGAACAAATTAATTATGCGTGGGTTGCAACATGCACTAAAAACCTTTTCAAAGGGTAAGGAAGGATGTCTGGCGCTCTTTCTGGCATAAAACGAGGCTCAAAAGTGGTAAAACGGTGTGCACTTCCCACCCGGGAACAAGCTTCAGCGCAAATTCGGGTGAATTTTAAAACGGTGGAAAAACCGCCGCATCCGTCTGACGGCATGGTCGCGAATTTGCCGGATTCGTTCTACCGACAATTCAAGCTGACCGGATAGCTCCTCAACGCTAATCACCGACTGTCCATTGAGTCCGAACAGCTTGGTGAGCACTTCTCTCTCCCTGGGGGACAAGTGGAGTAAACCCTGGTTGATTTCCTGCTTTTCTGACAGATCCAACAGGCCTTCATCCGGTGCATGCACCGACTCGTCGCCCATTAGGCTAAGCATGCTGTAGGCTCCTTCTTCGCTATCAACGGGAGCATCCAGTGACAGGGGCTTATTGTTGGCCTGAATGAGCAGGTAAACATCTTCGGGTTTCATGTCAAAAAGTTCCGAAAGCTCCTCCGGGCTGGGTTCCCGCTCGTATTGCTGAAGAAAAACCTGGTAAGTGTCTACAATCTGCTTTTGGCTGTGAAACTTATTGTAGGGCAGCCTGATCATTCTCGAGTTTTCGATGATCGCAGTCAGGATCGCCTGCCGGATCCACCAAACGGCAAAGGTGATGAACTTAAATCCTTTGGTCTCGTCAAATCTACGTGCGGCTTTGAGCAGCCCGACATTGCCCTCATTGATCAAGTCATTGAGTGATAAGCCATTATTTGAATACTGCTTTGCAACCGAGACGACGAATCTCAGGTTGGCCCTGACCAGCTCGTCCAAAGCCCCGTCATCGCCTGCCTTGATGCGCTTGGCCAGTTCGACCTCCTTTTCTGCTCCGATGGTATCGAGTTTGGCAATGTCTACGAGGTATTTTTCGAGCGCCTGACTCTCTCTTGAGGTGATCCGTTGTGTAATTTTAAGTTGGCGCATGCAGAATGATCCTATACAATCAATTGAAAAACTTCCGAAAAAGTTTCCTGGAGCGACAAATTGAGAGGGAGGCTCAAGCTGAACCGGGCTCATAGGGCAATGGCTGCCGAAGAAATTCCAAATTACTGCTGTTCAAGCCCAAATCTCAAGCATGAGTGGGCTTTGAAGGTGGTCAGGTTGCAGGTCGAGGGGATGGTCCCAGCGTCAGGATTGCTCCTTTTTGGACATCAGTGCTTTGCGCGACAGACGAAGCTTACCTGTTTTGGGATCCAGTCCGATGAGTTTGACTGTGACCGGGTCTCCGACTTTGAAAACATCCTCTACGTTGTCAATCCTGGAGTGAGAAATCTCACTGACGTGGAGCAGACCGGATTTGTTTCGAAAATCCACAAAAACGCCGAAAGGAAAGATCGAAACGACTTTACCATCATACACATCGCCCACCTGTGGAACAAAGGTGATGGCTTCGATCATTGCCACCGCGGCGTCCAGACCGGTTTTGTCGGGTCCAAAAATGTTTATGATGCCCTTGTCACCGACTTCTTCGATGTTGATCTTGGTTCCCGTTTTTGCCTGCATCTCCTGGATCACTTTTCCACCGGGTCCGATGACCCCACCGATGAAACTCTTTTCGATCACCATTTCAACGATGCGCGGAGCATGAGGTTTCAGATCCGGGTTAGATACTTCGATGGATTCGGCCATCCGGTCGAGGATGTGCAGTCTGCCCTCTTTGGCCTGCATGAGCGCCGATTCGAGCAATTCATAAGACAGACCGTCGATCTTCATATCCATTTGGGTACCGCAAATTCCTTTGCGCGTGCCCGTAATCTTGAAATCCATGTCTCCCAAGGCGTCCTCGTCACCCAGAATATCAGACAGTACGATTGTTTTGCCTCCTTCCGAGATCAAGCCCATGGCAATTCCCGAAACAGCAGCTTTTACAGGCACCCCTGCGTCCATCAAGGCCAAAGAGGTAGCGCAAACGGTAGCCATGGATGAGGAACCATTGGATTCGAGGATATCAGAAACCACCCGAATGGTGTAGGGAAATTCTTTTGAAAGTACTTTGCGAATGGAGCGGGCAGCAAGGTTGGCATGACCAACTTCCCTTCTGCCGGGACCGCGCTGAGGCTTCACTTCACCGACTGAAAATCCCGGGAAGTTATAATGGAGGATGAACTTCTCATTGTAGTACTCCAGGGCATTGTCAATCAGCAATTCGTCGTCTTTGGTTCCAAGAGTTACAGAAGTGAGCGATTGCGTCTCCCCACGATTAAAGATTGCTGAGCCATGTGCGGCAGGCAGGTACTCGATCTCCGTCCAAATGGGACGAATTTCACGGCCCGAACGGCCGTCGAGTCGTTTACCGGTCTCCAGCATGAATGCGCGGACCAGTTTCTTTTTGAGTTTATCGAAGTAATCCTTGATCTTGCCCGTGTTCTCTTCGAGGTATTCTTCTCCCTTTTCCTGTTCGATCCGCTCGATAAAATCCGCCAGCACCTTGTCAAAAGCCTTTTTTCGCTCCGTCTTGTTAAGGGCCATACCGGATATTTCATTGACCCTGGCTGAAGCAAATACCTCCAGGCCTGTTTGAAGTTCCTGGTCAATTTCTACCGCGGGAACCTCGCGTTTGTTTGCAACCGCTTCTCCGAGCTGGGCAGCCAGGGCGAGCTGAGCCTGGATTTGAACTTTGATGGCATCGTGGCCAATCCGGATGGCCTCGATGAGGTCCGCTTCGTCACATTCCCGGCCTTCTCCTTCGACCATCATCAGGTTATCAAATGTTGCCGCGATGATGAGGTCAACTTCGGCATTTGCCAGTGCAGTGCGCTCGGGATTAACGACAAATGCGCCATCGATTTTTGCAACGCGGACTTCTGACATAGGCCCCTGCCACGGAATGTTGGAACAAGCCAAAGCGGTCGATGCGGCCAAACCGGCCAGGGCATCCGGCATGGTCTCGCCATCTCCTGAAATGAGGTTGATGATGATTTGGGTTTCGTACCGGTAACTTTCGTCAAACAGCGGACGAATTGCGCGGTCAACGAGTCTGCAAATCAATACTTCGTAATCGGAAAGTTTGGCTTCCCTGCGAAAGAAATTGCCCGGAATTTTTCCAAACGAAGCAAACCGCTCCTGGTAATCAACTGAAAGAGGAAAGAAGGATAGTCCTTCCCTCTTCTCCTCGCTCGACACGACACTCGCAAACAACATGGTTTTGCCCATGCGCACAACGGCCGAACCATGAGCCTGAGTACCCAACTTTCCAGTCTCGAGAGTGACTTCACGCCCATCTGGAAGATTAAAGGTTGTGGAGAATGGCGTTTTTAAACCCATACTATTTTAACTTAAACATTAACCAAAGAATGGCTTCCGGCAAAAGCCATAAATTATGGCTGCTACCGAAAAACAATTACCAACATGCGGGATCCCCATTGCTACTTCCTGAGTCCAAGCTGCTCGAGTACTGCCTTGTAACGACCCAGGTCCTTGTGGTGGAGGTAATTCAGGAGTTGTTTGCGCTTGCCAACCAGTTGCAACAGCGCACGGCGACAGGAATGGTCTTTGCGGTTGGTTTGCAGGTGTTCCGACAAGCCCTTGATCCGGGCGGTAAACAGTGCAATCTGGCCTTCCGTACTGCCTGTATTGGCCTCGGAACCACCGAATTGCTTAAAAATATCAGCTCTTTGTTCTTTTGATGGAGAATTGCTCATAAAACAATTAAAAATAATTACCAAATGAAATCGCGAAGATTTTTATTAGCGGTGCAAAGATATAGTATTTCGCGAATTCGACAGGAATAATTCAAGACAAGGTAAAAGGGTGCAACAATTAATATATTATTACTTTAATATATTCTTATATTATTGACATTCAATGCTTTTCACCATTTTTAGCTTTTTGCCACAGCTTTTCCATTTCATCGATTCCAAGTTCGCTAAGCGGTTGGTCTGCATTAGCCTCCATATAATTCAGGCGGCTTCGGAATTTGGCATTTGCCTTGTTGAGGGCGGAATCGGCGTCTAATCCCAAAAATCTGGCATAGTTGACCATTGCAAAAAGGAGGTCACCGAACTCTTCCTGGATGCCGGACTGGATTCCGCTCTGGATGGCAGCTTCGAGTTCGCCTAGTTCTTCGTGTATTTTATCCAGGACCTGGCTGGGATGTTCCCAGTCAAATCCGACTTGTCGCGCCTTATCCTGCATGCGCATGGCTTTCAGGAGTGAAGGGAGGGAGTCTGGCACTCCGTCAAGCAATCCCCTTTTCTTTTCGGCAAGCTTTAGTTTCTCCCAGTTCCGTTTTACCGCATCGGCGTCATCGAGGTTCAGGTCTGCATAGATGTGTGGATGGCGGCGCACCAGTTTTTCACAAAGCGCCTCCATCACTTCCTTCATCCCAAAGCCAAATTGTTCTCTTGTAAGGCGCGCATAGAAGACGATATGCAGCAAGACGTCTCCCAGCTCTTCTTTTATAGGACCCGGCTGGCCCTGCTCGATGGCTTCCAGCATTTCATAGCATTCTTCAAGGGTCAGCGGTCTTAGGCTTTCAAAATTTTGCTTGTTGTCCCAGGGACATTTCTCTCGCAGATCATCCATGATGGACAGAAGTCGCAGAAAGCCGGCAGCGGTAGCATCCATCATTCGAAAGCAGGCAGGATATGGCCCAATTTATCCCGCTTGGTGGAGAGATAGTTGTCATTGTAGGGGTTTCTGCCAACGAGCAGTGGCAGGCGTTGTTCTACCGTGATGCCAGCCTGTTTCAAGGCCTCCACCTTGGCCGGATTGTTCGTCAGCAAACGCAAGGAAGCGATTCCAAAATGGCGCAAGATGCGCACAGCGGCAGTGTAGTCCCTCAGATCCGGTTCGAACCCAAGTTCTGCGTTCGCCTGAACGGTATCGAGCCCTGCGTCCTGATGGCGGTATGCCATGATTTTCGAATGGAAACCTATGCCGCGACCTTCCTGCCTGAGGTAGATCAGAAGCCCCCCGTCATGGCCAATCCGCTCAAGGGCCATCTCGAGTTGAGGACCACAATCGCAGCGCATGGACCCAAATACATCTCCTGTAAGGCATTCAGAATGAATGCGAACCAGGGGTGTTGCAGCCATCCCGGAATTCATAGCCAAAAGAGCCACATCCGGAGGTGCTTCCGGGCGACCCTCCACGGGAAAGCTGAAAATCTCAAAGGATCCCCTTTCGGTGGGCAATAAGGCAGACGTGGTTGAACGGTTCAACTCAGCTTCATTCAATAAAACTCAAAACAACGGTTCCTGGGCAATGGTTGAGTTGAGTTTTGGTTAAAAGGCACCTACTCAGATCCTTCTTGCGGAGGATCCCCTGTTGTGCCAAAACATGACGGCAGCACTGAAACTCAGTACAGCCGAGGCAACACAAAGGAAAAACATGGCGGCTTCAGTCTTAGGTTTTGCTTGAATTCGGGCGCAATATCCGAAATATGAAATAACTCAATTCATAGCCGCCCACCTTTTGAAATATTTTTTTTCGATGAATGTGTTAGGCCATGAGCCTGTCGCCCATCCTGCTGAAACGACCGGGAAGGAGAAGTTCTAGTTTTCCATTTCTTCTAACTCGATTTCGTGGCTGAATTTGCGAAAATCGACGGCAGTGACAGAAGATATGCCCGGTTCTTCCATGTATACACCATACAATACATCCACATCGGCCATGGTAAGCTTATTGTGGGTAATGAGTATAAATTGGGAGTCGCCGGAAAATTTGCGGACAATGAGGTTGAATTTTTCGATGTTGATGTCGTCCAGGGGAGCATCGACCTCGTCGAAAATGCAAAAAGGCGCTGGTTTCAAGAGGTACAGTGAAAACAAAAGAGCAATGGCTGTAAGGGTCTTCTCGCCCCCTGAAAGCTGCGAGATGGATTTGGGTCGTTTGCCTTTGGGCTTGGCTATGATATCAATATCGCATTCGAGCGGATCCGCCTCGTCGACGAGCACCAAATCGCAGTCGTCGTCATCGGTAAATAAACTTCTGAATACGGCCTGAAAATGAACGCGAACCTGGTTAAATGCCTGCATAAAGCTGGCGGTCGCTGTTGACTCGATTTCCTGAATGGTTTCCAGAAGACTATCCTGAGCCCGGATGATGTCTTCCTTTTGCTCGGTGATCTTATCTAACCGCGCCTTCATCTCCTCGTAGGCTTCCAGTGCCAAAGGGTTCACTTCGCCATAGTTGTCAATTCTGGATTTGTAGTATTGGGCCTTTTCCTGGAGCTGATCGAGGTCTGCCTCTTCCGCCTCCTCTTCTGAAACCATCAAGGTTTCGAGCTCGGCGTGGAACTCAATGCGTGCCTTTTCATGGGCGGTCTGCAAGCGGTATTTCCATTCAGCCTTCTGGTCCTTAATCGAGTTGACCTTCGATTGTAGTTCGCTCAAATTGCGCTGGTGCATTTTGACCTTGGCCTCGAGCTCAGAAATCTCGTTTCGCATTTCATAATAACTGCGCTCCAACTCCGACAGGTCCTGCTCCATTTCCTTGCGGTTCTCCAATTTGATGCGGAGATTTTCGCGCTCCTGCTGTACCTCAACTCCCAGTTGCTCGATAGAGAGCCTAAGCTCCTCTACCCTCGTCCGTTCAACTTGCATGGCTTGTCCGGCTTCGGCGATCATGGATCGTTTGGCGTTGAGATCGCGTTCGCAGTTTTCAAAGCGATTTTGCCATCTCAGCAACTCGATTTTTGCCTGGTTGAAGGAGTTGGCGGCATCGGACAAGGAGGCGGATGCCCGGTTAAATTCGTCATCAGACCCGACCAGGTTTCCACTCAACAAGCTAAGCTTTTCCTCAAGCCCAGCCATTTCGTTCCGACTTTGGGCAAGCCGGTCCGATTGTTCGGCAAGCAGAACACCATTTTGACGAATGCGCTCTCGCAGTTCCTCTTCCTGTCTTTGGAGATGTTGCCTTTTGGCCTGGGTCTGGGCCGCCTGAAGGGTCAACTCCGCGAGTTGCCTTCGGGCTTCTTCAACATGCTTTCCCCGGTCCTCCAGCTCCAACGATTTCTGTTGATCCCGGAGTTCTGCAAGTTTGCGGTTCATTTCGGCAGCCTCGGAATCGAGTTTTGTGATCTCTGCCTCCAGTTTTTCAAGGTTCTTTTTTCTGCCCAGCTTCTTTCCTTCAAACAGCCCGACAGATCCCCCAACGATCATCCGGTTGGCCTTGAGAATGGACCCGCTGAGGCTGATCACCGAAATGTCGTCCGGGAACCGGCTGATGTCCTCCAGATGTTGCTCGGCTTCGAACAAATAGACATTTTCCAACAGAGCTGCAAAAAGCGGACGGTATTTATCGGATACTTCAATTAAGGACAAAGCCGGTAAACAACCTGGTATTTGGCGATTCCCCCCAGCGTTTTGACGGAATTTATCGAGTATAAAAAAGTTTGCCTTTCCCTTGGCATTGTTAAACAGCAGGCGGATTGCAGCAATCGCCTCCTCTTCGGTGTTGGCAACGTAATAGTTCAAATAATTCTCCAGGTATAACTCTATGGCTGCGCGATACTTTTCTTCTGTGTAGATCAGGTCCGACAGAATGGGAATGTCCTTGCGCCAGTTGTGATGGAGGAACTTGACGGATTCAGGGAAACCTTCCAGTTTGTCGACCATGCTTTTCAACAGGTCGTATGCATTGGTTTTTGCGTCTTTCTGTCGGTTGACGGCTGCAACATCCGAAGCACATTTTTCCAACTCAATTTGGACAGCTTTCAGGGCGTTTTGCCTTTCCTCCTCTTTGTTGAATAAATCCTGCAGAATCGCTTCCGACTCGCCGATCATAACAGACATTTCCGCATCGCTGGCTTCGATCCGTTCCAATTCGCCCGATCTTGACCGGATCTCATCATCGCAGCGGATTGAATCAAGCCTAAGATTTTCCATTTGGTTTTCCGCAATGGCAGCGGTTTTCTCCTGTGCGTGCAAGGAAGCTTCCAACTGCTGCTTTTCCTGCTGAAAGAGGTCTACCCCAGTTTTAATCCGGTTGTATTCATCTTGTTGCGAAAGGAATTGCGATTCCTGTAACTGGAGAAATGCCTCTGCCTGGTGCAGGTCTTGGGTGCAGGCTTCCAATTCGGAAGTCAATTGGGTAAGATCCCGTGAAAAATTTTCCAGCTTTTGCTCGAGCTGGGCGATGTTTTGCTGCAAAACCATCTGTTGGCTATGCTGCATGCCAGACTGCTGTTCTTTGATCTGAATGCTGCTTTCCAAGGTCCTGATTTCGTCGAGGATTTCGTTGACTCGCCGTTGAAAATCAGACAAGTTGCGCTCCTGGTCGAGGTGGGCTTTCTTATTGGCTTCGATGCTCGCTTCTACCTGGCGAATGGCACCCTCCTCCTGGCCGACGAGCAACAACTCAGCCTGAATCTGTGATTCGATCGACGCCATCTGCTGCTGGAGGGAACGCGCCGTCAGGTATTGGACCAGCAATCCGGCAGCACGATATTTCTCCCTGAGTTCGTTGTATCGCTTTGTGCGCCGGGCTTGTTTTTCTAACTCGGTGAGGTTGTTGTTGATCTCGAAGAGCAGGTCTTCAATGCGTGCCAGGTCTTCCCGGGTCGCCTTGAGCTTATTGAGCGATTCGCGTTTGCGCACTTTGTATTTGCTGATTCCTGCCGCCTGTTCGAACATCTTCCGGCGGGCACTCTCCTTGTTAGAGAGTAGATCTTCCACCATGTTGAGGGCGATGATCGCATAAGAATCGGAACCGATTCCGGTATCAAGAAACAAGCCCGTTATGTCTTTGAGTCGACAATTGACCCCGTTCAGCCGGTACTCGCTATCCCCGCTGCGGTAAAGCAGTCGCTCGATCTCCACGTTGTTGTACTCCGTGGGGAGCAGATTCTTGGTGTTCTCAAACAGCAGGGAAACCTGGGCTACAGGGGCCTCCCTGCGCTTTTTGGTCCCGTTGAAAATGACGTCGGACATTTGCTCCAGCCTCAATTCGCGGCCCTTCTGCTCACCCAGAACCCATCGTATGGCGTCGACGATGTTTGATTTTCCCGAACCATTCGGGCCAACGATGCCCGTGATGTTCTCGTTGAAGTGGATTACGGTTTCGTCGGCAAAACTCTTGAATCCCTTAATGGCGAGTTCCTTTAGTCTCATGCGGCAAAATTAGATTTTTCTTTAATATAAAATATTCATATATATCAGCACCACCCTTATATAACTAACTAATTTTCAGTTATATATATATTTTTAAACTATCTTCGTCGCGCTATATCAAGGAATTGGCTGTGAGGCAGATTGGCAAAAAAAAGCTATAATTTTAGAAAATTCCAACTGCCGGATTGAAGCACCTTGTAGGACAACAATCCCTGAACGAGCCAGTACGCGATTTCGGAAGACCAGGCAAGGGCAAGTCCATTTTCAGGGTCTTTCACCGCATAGTAGGCCAGAGCCAGGTACACCACACAACCTACAAACTGGATCTGAAGACCCTTAAACGTCTCGCCCACCCCACTCAGTCCGTTGAAATACATGGTCGTAACCGAATAAACCAATAGAATGCATAGCATGATCCGGAAGTAGGGTGTCGATTCCTCGATGAGACCGGTCTCGTGGTGACCAAGCAGCGGTTCCAGAAAAACGCCTGGAAACAGAAGGAAAGGAATCGATAAAATGGCCGTCGAAGCAAAGGCGATCAGCGAAGAATGGTGAACGAGTTTCAAAACCCGCTTGCTCCTTCCTTTTCCAATGGCATTGCTAACCAGGGTATTGATTGCCGTCGAATATCCCCAACAGGGTATAGCCAATACGAGGTAGGTGATGCGCAATAAATTGGAAACGGCAAGAGCGCGCTCACCCATTTTCTCAATAAAGGAGAAAAATAAAAACCAGGCAGAAATGCCGAGCAGGGATTGCAGCAAAATATTAAAAGAGATGGAATTGATGGTCCGGATCCATGAAAACTCAATCTTGGGAATTTTTAACAGCTGAAAAACCCGAATCTCTTTATCGAGGAGCATGTAAACGACAAATACGACGAAGGCCACGATTTCTGAAATGCCGCTGGCAAGTCCTGCGCCGGCAATGCCCATTTCCGGCAATCCAAACTTGCCGAACACCAATGAATAACCAAGCCAGATATTGACACAACACAAAACGAGGGTGTCGATGAGTATAAATTTTGGGCGTCGAATGCCAATGTATAATGAAACCAGGGCAAGACCTACGTAGGCAAAAACCAATCCAATGATCCTGAATTCTAAAAACTGCAAAGACTTGCTCAGAATGATCTCGCTTTGAACAAATGCTGATAAAATGGGTCGTGCAGCAAATTTTAAGGTCAGGAATACAATGAGGCCAAGTGCAAACTCGTATATGAGAATAGCATAAAAATACTTTTTAACAAAATCGTAATTCCGCTCTCCAAACTTGCGGGCAATTAGGATCTGACCTCCCTTACTAAATCCAAAAGCGATGGCTGCCACAATGAGGTAAAACACAGAAACAAATCCCGCTGCGGCAAAATCATTCACATCATAATAATAAAGGAAAAGGCTGTCTGTCAGTGCGATGATGTTCTGTGCTGCACTGCCAATCATCATAGGCAGTGAAAGCTTGATCACATGGCGAACGTTATACCAGAACTCGTGCACGCATAGCTATTTGTGCCAAAGATAATTAGGAAATCCGTCGGGCCACAAACCATATAGCACATTCAAGGGCACCTAAAATGAACATATTTCTACCCTACGTAAGGAGAGCAGCATAGTAAAGCCCGTGATTGGCTTACATGGGATTGCGGGAATATGCCCTTATAACCAGAACTGTAAAGTGCCGGATGCTCCGAGCAATCGGTCAGACGTCTTTGGTTTTGTGCAAGGTAATGTGCGTGATCTCCGGCCATATTCCAACCCGCCCCCGATATCCGAGCACACCAAAACCACGGTTGATGTATAGAAACCGGTCGTTTTCGGTATGGAGGTCAGACCAGCGTGGATAGCGGTATTGGATGGGGCTCCATTTGAAGCCGGGGAATTCAATTCCCATTTGCATTCCATGCGTATGCCCACTCAGCGTGAGCTGCACATTGCCAGGATGATCTTTCACAACCTGCTCCCAATGGGTCGGGTCATGAGAAAGCAGCACTTTAAAATCAGAAGCTCCTAAATCGCCGAGTGTACGGTCCAGATCACCCAGTTGTCCGAAACCAACGCCCCAATTCTCCACCCCAAGCAAGTGAATGGCTGAACCATTGCATTGAATGGTTCTTTTGTCATTCATCAAGAGATCAAAGCCCATAGAGCGGTGGTGACCCAACAGGCGATTAAAATTGGCCTCCTCCTCCAGGGGACTGGCCCATTCAAAGTAGTGTCCGTAGTCGTGATTGCCTAAAATAGAGTATTTGCCAAACCGGGCTGTTAACTGACGAAAATCGTCAAGCCAGGGCTCTACTTCTGATGACTGTGAGTTAACAAGATCCCCCGTAAAAACGAGCAGGTCGCTATTGAGTTCCTGGATGGTCTGAAAAGCCTTCCTGATTGCGTCAGGACTGTCGATGCTCCCGGCGTGAAAATCGGAAATTTGCGTTATTGTAAATCCATCAAAATCCTCCGGAAGATCCGGGGTATAGATGTGTTTTCTGTGAACTTTGAACTGGTAGCGACCCCGAACCATCCCATAGGTAAGAGACACCAAAGGCAAGGCAGCCAGAACGAGGGCTGTCTGGCCAACAAATCGCCGGCGGGAGGGCAAGAAAGATGATTCGTCTGCTTGGGTAGACAAAACCCGATTGACAATTCCTTCGCCAAAACGGAAGAGGTCCTCTCCAAAAAAGCTCAGGACGAGCATGAGTTTGGAGATCCCAGCGATCATCCATGCGTTGGTAATCAGGGAAAGCCACTGAGGAGCGCCGGAGGGTTTGCGCAGTTCATCCGGAAAGAGTAACCACATCAAAGGGAAGCTTGCCGAAAGCAGCCAGTAAAAGAAGGCTATCCAATTCCGGCCAGAGGGGTCAAAATCGGCCATAAGGCTCTTTAGCCCCTGAAACACATAGAAATCCAGAACAAAAAGGCAGAGTAACAGAATCAGGATGCTCACGTAAGGCTTAATTTGTTAACGGTTTGCAAAGAAATCGCGCTTTAGGCAGTGCACAGGCAAATTCCTTAACGGGGTAACTGTACCTTAACGCTAAAATTTTGCGGATGGTTCACCAACTCTCATCACGATATGTCATCTGATTGGGTTCAAAAAAAGCGAATCCGGTTTAAGGACTGTGATCCTCTGGGGCATCTTTTCAACACCCGTTATCTTGAATACCTTCTCGAATCGCGTGAGGACATGCTGATGGAGGTTTACCATTTTAATTTGTACGAGTACATGGTTGAGCGTGGCCATGCATGGGTAATCGTCCGGCATGAAATTGCCTATCTGGCTGAGGCCATGCGAAATGAGTGCGTTATCATGCGATCGTACCTCATAGACTACGACCCCAAAAAAATCAAGGTCGAATATCAGATGTGGGATGAAACCCTGACGAAGCCCAAGGCTCTTTTACACACGATTCTGGTGCACGTCGCACTCTCGACCCGCAAGTCCGCGCCTCACCCGTCAGATGTCATGGAGCTGTTTGAAAAAATGCATGCTCCCGGCATGAGCTCCAGCATGGACGACCGCGTCCGGCAACTCACCTCCGGAACCCCGCGCTGAAGTTGCCTCCGACTGTCCCTTAGATTAATTTCTATTTTTGTGCTGATGAATCCCGTGGAATACGAACATATTGCCGTAGAACAAGCCTGCAAGCAATTTTGGAATTCTGCCGGTATCTACCGGACGGATGGCCTTTCAGACAAGCCTAAGTACTATGTTTTGGACATGTTCCCTTACCCATCAGGGGCGGGGTTGCACGTTGGGCACCCCCTTGGATACATTTCTTCCGACATCGTCGCCCGAAAGCGCCGGATGGAGGGGTACCATGTTTTGCATCCCATGGGGTTCGATGCATTTGGCTTGCCGGCAGAACAATATGCCATACAGACCGGAATTCACCCTGCGGTATCGACTCGTCAGAACATAGACCGGTACCGGGAGCAACTCGTAAACATCGGGTTGTCTTTCGATTGGTCCAGGGAAGTCATCACGTGTCAGCCTGAATATTACCGGTGGACCCAGTGGATCTTTTTACAACTGTTCCACCATTATTACGACATCGCAGCGAATCGTGCGCTACCCATTGCTAAACTCGTTGAACGGTTTGAACAGGGTGGCAGTCAGGGCGTGCATGCCAGTTGTTCAGAGCCCCTACGGTTTTCGGCAGAAGACTGGAAAAACATGACATCAAAGGAACGCGACGAATTGCTGATGAATTACCGGCTTGCGTTCCGAAGGATTTCCCATGTAAATTGGTGTGAAGCACTGGGAACTGTGCTGGCAAACGATGAAATCAAAGACGGCGTATCTGAACGCGGGGGGCATCCCGTAGAAAAAAAGCCGATGATGCAATGGGCCCTCCGGATCACTGCCTATTCGGAAAGATTACTCCACGACATGGAATCGCTGGATTGGTCTGAAGCCCTTAAAACCATGCAGCGCAACTGGATTGGCAAATCAAGGGGATGCGCTATCTTTTTTGATCTGGAGGTTGGCGGTGAAAGAATTGAAGTCTATAGCACGCGGCCTGATACCATTTTTGGCGTGAGTTTTCTTGCCCTGGCTCCAGAGCATCCCTTGGCCGAGCAACTGTGTGCCGATGGATTGATGCATTCTTTACAGGAATACTGCAAGCTGGCAAATTCGCCTGCCGATCGCGAGCGCAAAAGCCCCAGCGGATTCTTTTCCGGAAAGTACGCCCTTCACCCGTTTACCAACGAGCGTGTACCTGTTTGGATTGCCGAATATGTTTTGATTGAATATGGCACAGGAGCCATTATGGGAGTTCCTGGCCACGATCTGAGGGATGAAGCGTTTGCCAAAAAGTTTGCCCTTCCCATCCTGAAAGTTATTGATTTTCCAGGCCACGCAGGCGCCGACATCGAAGAAAAGGCCGGAGTGATGGTCAATTCCCGGTTTCTCGACGGTCTGGAAGTTTCAAATGCAATTGACAGAGCCATTGCTGAGATAGAAGTGGTGGGCAGGGGTTATGGCAAAACGGTGTATAAAATGCGTGACGCCAATTTCAGCCGTCAACGATATTGGGGGGAACCCATCCCGGTCGTGTATAATGACAAAGGCTGTGCAATGCCTCTTGATGAAAGTAAGCTGCCTTTGGAGCTACCCCATCTCACGAGCCTGGAGCCTGGAAGAGGGGGAAAATCCCCACTGTCGCGAGCCGAGGAGTGGGTTCAGACCAGCCAGGGCGACCGCGAAACCGATACCATGCCCGGCTATGCAGGTTCTTCCTGGTATTTTTTGCGGTATATGGACCCACACAACACCAACTCATTTGCTTCAAAGGAAGCCTTAGCGTATTGGCGGGATGTCGATTTATACATCGGTGGAACGGAACATGCCGTAGGACACCTCATGTACAGTCGCTTTTGGCATAAGTTTTTATTCGATCTGGGCTATGTCCCTACATTCGAGCCCTTTAAGAAACTGGTAAACCAGGGAATGATCCAGGGAGTGATTGAATCGATTTATCTTTTAAAGCAGGAGGGTGCAAATGCCAACAACCTTTTTATTTCTGCTACCATCGCAGACCGCTACCCTGTCGAACAACTGGCCAAAATACCCGTACACCTGGATTTTGTTGAAGATGCCAATTCACCTGCTGCACATCTTTCTTTGGAGGGCATTGAAAAATTTCTCAGGTGGAGGCCCGAATTTGCCGGAAGCCATTTCCTCAACGAACATGAAGGTGGTGCCCTCGGAGGACTCCCTCCCGGTTTCACCATAAAGACCCACTCAGAAATAGGCAAGATGTCCAAGCGCTATCACAACGTGGTCAATCCCGACGATGTGATCCGCGAATACGGAGCGGACTGTTTTAGGATGTACGAAATGTTCCTGGGCCCCATAGAGCAGTCAAAGCCGTGGGATATGCATGGCATCGACGGCGTAGCCAAGTTCCTCAAAAAGTACTTTGCTATGTTTTTCGATGAGGGAGGCCATTTTCATCTGGTTGATGCCGAGCCGACGCGGGAGGAACTTCAAATCCTCCATCAGTGCATCAAAAAAGTCAGTCAGGACATCGACTGCCTCAGTTTAAACACCTGTGTGAGCGCATTTATGATCTGCGTCAATGAATTGCGCCGGCTTCAGTGTTCAAAACGCGGGGTACTCCTCCCTTTGACGCAACTTATGGCCCCGTTTGCGCCCTTCATAACAGAGCACATTTGGGGATTGAGCGATAGCAAAGGCAGCATTCACCTCAGTTGTTATCCGCGCTGGGATGAAGCCCTTACAGAGCGTTCTGAGGTGCATTACCCCGTCAGCATCAACGGCAAAAAGCGGCACGAATGGATTGTGTCAAAATCCCTGGGCGAAGAGGAACTGCGCACAGGGGTTCTGGAATTGCCGGAAATCAAGAAATGGTTGAGCGGTGTCGCTCCAAAGAAGATCATTCTCGTACCCGGGCGAATGATCAACATCGTAGTTTAGTCAAATGACTTGCTGCTTCGAGAGAGGAACTGAGCGGAAACCGCAACATCCTTAGAACCGGGGTCATGCCGGTAGAATCCTTCACCCGTTTTGACACCAAGTTTTCCTGCGGTGACCATATTTACGAGCAAAGGACAAGGCGCATATTTGGGATTGCCAAAACCTTCCTGCAACACCCGCAAAATGGCCAGACAGACATCGAGGCCAATGAAATCGGCCAGTTGAAGTGGCCCCATCGGATGGGCCATCCCAAGTTTCATGATGGCATCGATCTCTTTCACCCCGGCAACACCTTCGTGTAAGCTCTCGATTGCTTCGTTGATCATGGTCATCAGGATGCGATTTGAAATAAATCCGGGAAAATCACCTACTTCCACCGGAATTTTCTGCAACTGCCTGCTGAGTTCAACGATTTGCTGCACCACTTCTTCGCTGGTGCTGTAACCGCGAATGATCTCTACCAGTTTCATTACCGGAACCGGATTCATAAAGTGCATGCCAATAACGCGACTTGGGTCGTTTGTCGCAGCCCCAATGCGCGTGATGGAAATTGAAGAAGTATTCGAGGCCAGAATGGCACCCGGACGGGTAAGCCTGGAAAGATCAGAAAAGATGTTCAGCTTGAGATCGACCCTTTCCGTTGCGGCTTCGACGACGAGGTCAGCCTTTTCGACTGCCACCTTCAGCTCCGTAGAGCATTTTAGCCTATTAAGAATGACCTGCTTTTGGTTTTCATCAAGCCCTCCTTTGGAAATGATCCGGTCCAGGTTTTTTGAAATGGTTTGGACAGCCCGCTCCAGGGCCTGGCTGGAAATATCAAAGAGGTGCACATCAAAACCGTTTTGTGCAAATACATGTGCAATCCCATTTCCCATCGTTCCGGCACCTATTACAGCAATATTTTTCATCGAATTCTTTTGAGGCGGCAAAGGTATGGTTCCCGCCCGTATTTCGTTTCATGCCGCTGAGCGAAAATATCCTATATTGGCTCCCGGCATGGTATTAATCGTCGACTCCGGAGCCACAAAAGCCGATTGGGCCTTGCTCGATGGCCAGATTCTGGATCGCTTTACCACAAAAGGGTTCAATCCTACCACGCAGGACGGGGAAGCCTTCTCGGATGTCCTGGAGCATTTAAAGGTAAAAACGACCAAAAACCTCGACAGCATTTACCACTACGGAGCAGGATGCTCCAATGCCCGGGCACGCGCGAAGCTGTCGGATCTGTACCATAACTTTTTTCCAGATAGCAAGCTTCACCTCACCTCCGACCTGCTGGGAGCAGCAAGGGCCGTATGCAAAGGAACTTCAGGCATCGTTTGCATTCTTGGTACCGGGTCACACGCCGCACGGTCCGACGGTCATGTTCTGCAACATCATTTTCCTTCCCTGGGCTACGTCCTGGGGGATGAAGGCAGCGGAGTCCACCTGGGTCGCTTACTGGTTCAAAAGTATTACCTGGGTGGCTTGCCCGAATCTGCAGCACAAAAGGTACTACAAGTGCTGCCGCAGCTCGACGCTGACTTTATTTATACGTTTTACCAATGTCAAGATCAGGCTGCAAGACTTGCTGCTATTGGGGCATTTGTCATCTCTCATAAGGATGAGCCGGGGATTTCGGACCTCATTGACGAATCCTTTTCCTGTTTCATCGCCCGCCGGCTCAGCGTTTACCAAAACCATTGCAAACTACCGGTACATTGCGTGGGGTCCGTAGCTGCCCTCTTATGGGATAAGTTTTCACAACAACTTAGCATGCAGGGATTTACGCCTGGAATTTGCCTGCAGAAACCCCTGGATGGCCTTGTAGAATACCATATACATTATGCAAGAGATTAAACGGATTGGGGTCTTCACTTCTGGTGGAGATGCCCCGGGTATGAATGCCGCTTTGCGGGCGGTCGTGAGAAGTGCCTGTCACCGCGAGATTAAGGTCAGTGGAATTTACCGCGGCTACGAGGGGATGATTGACGGAGAAATAAATGACTTGTCGCCCAGAGATGTCGGAAATATCATTCACCGGGGTGGCACAATACTCAAAACGGCAAGGAGCGCGCGGTTTATGACCGTAGAAGGCAGAAAATGTGCCTTTGATCAACTGGCCAAAAATCGCATTGATGCATTGGTAGCCATTGGGGGCGATGGCACTTTTGCAGGTGCCCGATTGCTTTACCTGGAGCATGGGATTCCGGTAGTTGGACTTCCGGGCACCATCGACAACGACCTTTTCGGAACCGACAACTCCATTGGTTTTGACACGGCCATCAACACGGCGATTGGCGCAGTCGACAAGATCCGTGATACTGCGGATGCCCACAATCGCTTGTTCCTCATTGAAGTAATGGGTCGCCATTCGGGCTTCATAGCCCTTTACACGGCCATTGCTTCCGGTGCATCCGCGATGGTCATTCCGGAGCGGGAAGTGGATTTGGACTGGCTGATATCAGACCTTCAGGGTGCCATCAACCGGAAGAAGTTGTTCGGTCTGGTCATAGTAGCAGAAGGAAACCCGCTTGGCTCCGTAGAAGAACTCGCACGAAAACTTCAGGAGCGCATCCATGAATATGAAGTAAAGGTGACCGTAATCGGGCACATTCAACGGGGTGGTTCTCCAAGTGCGGCGGACCGGATCCTCGCAAGCAGACTCGGTCACGAAGCAATAGAAGCCTTGCGGGGCGGTTCTCGCGATTGCATGGTGGGGTTATTGAATGACACCATCACACTCACCCCTTTTGACCAAGCGATAGGAAAGCGCAATTTGCCGGACCCTGAGCTGATCGAACTCGCCACCATTCTCGGACTTTGATCTATTTGGAGGAGTGCTGCAGGCTGGCCAGCCAATTGCTCATTATTTGGCTTCCCACCTTCGTAAGGAATGACTCAGGATGGAATTGGAGGCCCTCTACAGGCCGGTCATTCATGCGTATTCCCATCAGAACTCCATCTTCAGACCAGCAGGTGGGCTCAAGAACAGCGGTTGGCAGTTCTGGGAAAACAGCCCAACTGTGGTACAAGCCGACCTCAAATTCATCGGGAAGGCTAGATAACAGCCGGGTAGCCGTTGCCAATTTGTGCACCTTCTTCAACTGTCCGTGCTGCACATGCTGCTGTTTAAAAAGCTGCGCTCCACAGTATTCAGCAATTGCCTGCATGCCCAGACAAATTCCCAAAATCGGAACCTCAGTGGCCGTTTGGAGCAAGTGCTTCATCATGGGGAAATCTGAAGGAATGCCGGGACCGGGAGAAAAAACGATGCCTGTTGCGATGAATTGGTCCTCCATGTGCTCCCACCGACCAGGAACCAGGAACACTTCGGTCCCAAGTTCTTCTAAGAGCTGGACCAGATTGTACGTAAAAGAGTCCTCGTTATCAACCAGTAGTACTTTCTGAACTCCCGAGTGCATAAAACCGTTTAACTTTCAACGAAATTAAAAAAGAGCTGCTTGCCGTGAACGGTTTTTTGGACTACCCCATTGTACTGAGGGAAATGACCCGTTTACACCGTGAGGGCATCCCCTTTCTATTTGCCGTAAACTATGACAAAACCGAAGGATTCTGCCTGCCAACGCACCAGATTTCTCCTGAACAGATACTGTACCATATTGGGCCGAACCCAGTTTTATCCACGGACGACAGGGCCCCGATTGATCTAGCTGCTCATCCAATTCCCTATCCCGATTACCATTCAAAATATTTGCGGGTGCAGGAGCACATTCGCCAAGGCAACACCTATTTATGCAACCTAACCCAACCAACCCCGATCATTGCACATGCAGACCTCAAGAAAATTTATAAAACAAGTGCTGCACCCTATAAGCTCTGGGTACGAGACCGGTTTGTCGTTTTCTCGCCGGAACCCTTTATCCGGTTATCGACAGGCGTAATCTCTTCCTTTCCTATGAAAGGTACCGCCAGAGCCGATGATGAAGGGTCAGAAGCGGCCCTTCGGGAAGATCACAAGGAAAGCCCCGAACACAACACCATTGTAGACCTGTTGCGCAACGACCTCAGCATCGTTGCAAAAAACGTACATGTAAAAAGGCTTAAATATTGTGAGCGCATAAAAACCATGCGGGGAGACCTCTTGCAAATGAGTTCGGAAATAAGTGGGAACATCCGGGCAGAATATGCCAATGATCTGGGCAGCCTTTTTGACAGACTCCTTCCCGCAGGCTCCGTTACGGGAGCCCCAAAATTAAAAACGGTAAACATACTCAGTGAGATTGAAGGGTACCAAAGGAATTATTATACCGGTGTCTTTGGTTTGTTCGATGGTGCAACCCTTACTTCAGCAGTGATGATACGATTTATTGAACAGACAGAAACCGGCCTCGTTTACAAAAGCGGCGGGGGAATAACGGCACTGTCTGATCCGGAAAAGGAATACCAGGAACTCTTACAAAAGATTTATGTTCCCGTTTTTTGAAAGCATTGCAATCGTTCACGGCAACGTGCGCAATCTGCAATATCACCAGCAGCGGGTCTTCGATACAATTGAACACTTTTTTCCGGGCAATACACCCCTTCATTTAGAAGATCTCATCCCCAAATCATGCAAACTTTCAGCAAACCGAGTCAAATGGAAATTGCAGTATTCATCGGCGCAGCACTTCTCCCAGGTTCAGATATATTTACAATTGATCCATTCGCATTTTGTACTGACGAACTGTGGTCTGAGCTACCCCTTCAAATCGACCAGGCGAGATGAACTCAATTCATTAAAAGATGGCCTCGCAAAGGACGTTGAAGTTATCATTGTGAAGAACGGCGAAATAACAGATACTTCCTATTCCAACCTTGCGTTCTGGGATGGGAACCATTGGTATACCCCGTCTAAACCATTGCTGAAAGGCACGATGCGTGCACAACTGCTGGATGCCGGGAAAGTACGGGAATGTATTATCACACCAAGCGGGTTGTCGAAATACAGCCATTTCAAATGCATCAATGCCATGAACAATTTAGAGGAAGCCCCCATCTATTCCATTCAAAGCATTCGATCGCGCAAATAGAACATCATGGTCAACATGAATCAATATCTCAAACTCAGTGAGTTGGCAAAAAGGCATGATGCCCGCCTGCTGGTTGTCACAAAATACCAAAAGCAAAATGACCTCCTGGAACTATGCGAAGCAGGTCACCGCCTTTTTGGTGAAAATCGCGTTGATGCCCTGCTCGAACGAAAGGAAACACTACCTGAAGATATTGAGTGGCATATGATTGGCAGCCTTCAAAAAAACAAGGTCAAACAGCTCGCACATTGGGTAGCATGCATCCAATCGGTGGACAGCTTTGAACTGGCTGCTAAAATCCATGAACATGCAAGCATCAACAACCGGGAAATACCTGTCCTACTCGAAGTGAAGATCGCAGCAGAAGATAGCAAACACGGATTTGTGGAAAGTGAACTCCTTGAATTGTTGGATAAGGGCAAATTTGATCATTTTCCAGGCTTGCGTTTAAGTGGGTTAATGGGCATGGCAACTTTTACGGAAAATCGCAAGCAAATATCGTCAGAGTTCTCGCGTTTGCGTCAACTCTATGCCTTTCTGAACAAAAACTACAATTGCTGTAGTAATTTTGATACATTATCGATGGGCATGTCAGGAGATTATGAACTTGCGCTGGAGCAGGGCTCAACGATGCTGCGCATTGGATCGATACTCTTTCAATCTTAGGGAACAAAGATTTTTTGTACAATTTGCCTGCCCTTTCTTTCAATCGCACGCACAACGTACATTCCACTATTGGTGATCGAGCAATGGGCAAAGTGCCCGGATTGCGACAACTGGGGAAACAAAGGTTTTCCGTCCAACCCATAAATCTCCACGTTCTGGACTGAACCTGACGAATGAATTTCAAGTCTCGACGATGCCACATTGTAAAAAACCTTCAAGCCAGTTTCCTCAGTATGATCTGCGGATGTTGCATTGCAAATCTCCGTAGCGCCCAAGCTCAGTTCCTTTTGCTCCAAAACGACGTCTGCCGAGATCAGGTCCAGTTCTTTTGCTGACAAACCAAGCTCCGCAATCCGCATGGTATCTCTGTCTACCGCTGAGCTGAGCGGGGTTGAGCATTTATGTTGGAACTGGATGTCATTTTCGATCAATACGCAGTTCTGAGGGGACATGCCGTCGGCAATGACTGCCGTCCAGAATCGCGAACCGGTTCGCTCAAAGCAAGCCGTAGAACTTCCCTTCCCCGCCAGAAACTCCAAGCCCTTTTGATGAAGCCGGATGGCCTCAACGATCGCATTGGCAGAATTGATCTTTACGGTGACATAACCCCGGTCCGCGAGGATGGAAGATGGTGCCTGGCCTCCGAAATAAAATACATTGCCATCGATCAATCCATTCTCTACGCGTATTGGCATGGTGTAATTGCGCCATGTACGCAATGCGTAATTGACATCAAACAAGGTAACCAGAAGCTGTCCAGGCTCTGAACCTCCCAGCAATGCCTGGGAGAACAAATGCAGATTGGCCCCATTTGAACGAATGAATGTCCAGCCGTATCGGTTACTGTAGCTTTGATTCGGCGCCATCAGCTCTACCTTGCGCAGTTTTCCTGGCGTCCCATCCGGCGCGATATCCATCAACATCATTCTGTGGTAGTTGTCGCCACTCGTCTGAATGATTCCGCCAATCGCAAGCCTTCCGGATGGATCAAACGCAATCCCATGTGGGTATTCCGAATGTATTGGGCCAACGGAGTTGTATATATTGGCCCATGAAATTTGTTGACCGTCGTATTCAAAAACCACAACTTTATCCTGTTTACCGGAGAGGTAGTCCACTTCAGTTCTTGCAAGGACGCAATATCGGTCTCCTTCCAAAACGATATCAACTGCAACCAGAGGTTTGTCTGGATCGCTCATGCGGCTGAACAACACAAAATTTGAAAATGTCCCAAGTCTCACATTGTAAACAGCGAGAAATGGAAAACGGCCACTTGCCGGATGGGAGTAATTCCCCAGCATCACCAGTTCGACTTCCCCGTTTCCTATCATTTTAACCAATTCGAGATCGCCTCCGGACAAGTAGAGGAACATAGCCCTTTTCAGGTCTCTTGGGGTTGAAAATTGTGCGAGTATGATGCCGTTTCCATTTGTCGTGCGGTCAGTCGCGTTCCAGGCAATGGACTTTACTCCCGGACTGGTCCCAATCCCTGATGTTGAGTGCATAGCAACCACGCGCAACAACGCGAAATTGGTATCGGTCAGGTTAATGAGGGAGTAGGATTGGGAGTGGGCTTCAGAAAGCCATAATAAAATACTCCCAACAATAAACAAGCATGGGTATTTCATAGTTTAATCCACTTTTCGACCCAACGATGGAGGCCGTCTGATATGGCAATCAAGTAAACTCCCGGGGACCACCGCTGTGCTTCGTACACCTCGATGTTACTGCTGCGGCTTCTGGTTGTTGTCATAGATTTGCCCGAAGCTTGAAAGATCTGCACGGTGTACTCCGCCTCTTCTCTAAAGTGAATCGAAAGTGACCCAACCGATGGGTTGGGAATTACCGTAAAACTACTCTGCCGCAGTGGGTTTTCAGATGACGTTGGACCCAGCAGGTCCGTTTTATAAAAGGAGATGCCGCCGCGTGCATTTCCGGTAACCATTTCTAGTACTCCGTCGGAGTCGATGTCTGCAAGGCTCAGCGTTATGCGTTCCCCTTCCTTCATGACTCCGTAATGTGCGTTCAGCATTTCATAGGTAGCATCGGGTTCCTTGGTAATGCCCCCTATTCGTTTGATTTCGCCAAAAATGTTTCCTGTAAAAAGGTTAAGGCTTTCCTGATGTCGATAAAATTCAGGACAGGAATAAACTTTTGAAGAAATGCCATTGACGATAATGTTGCCCAGACAGTTGGTGTTGGGTGCTTTAAAGTAATCCGGATCGAAGGCAGCTTCCTCCGGCGAGCCTTGGTTCTGAAAATAATAAAAGCTACCGCATGCTTTCCCAGACAGATCGTTGGTGTTAAGTCGCGATCCGCTGACAATATCCAGTCTCCCGTCGCCATTGAGGTCGATGAGAAACGGCGAGCTGTACGATTTAGCGCTCAGTTCCTGGTAGGGGTAAACTGGTTTATTAAAATGGAAAGGGTTTCCTGCCCCGGCGATGTTTTCACAGAAGAAGAATTGACCCTGATTTTCTCCCACCAGCATGTCCAGGTCTCCATCGTTGTCGATGTCTCCAAACGCAGGAGTAAAAGAATGGTGTGCATCTGCGCTGAGGGCAAAATCATTAAAACCGAGATAATTGCTGTCTACTAAAGCAAATGCGGGTGCATTCTCTGTTCCCACGTTTTCGAATAGAACCAGGCGGGCATCCCGTAAGTTAGTACCCCGGATAAAAAACCCTTCCGTTCCAACAAGGAGGTCCATTTTGCCATCCTGATTGAAATCGACAAAGCAGGGGTCAGTTGCGGAGCCTAGATCCATCATTTCACCAACGATGAAAGAGCGGGTAATCCGCTGATATTTGGGAGCCGATGGTGTGCCCGTATTCCGATAGTACCACAGGTTGTTGATGTTTTCTGAAATGGATCGCTGGTTTGGTGCTACCAATATATCTTGTAAGCCGTCGTAGTCAACATCAGCAAAAAATGCGGCGAGGAAAGTAGCGAGGTCCAGGGAATCGGCGCTGCCTGGCCAGTTAGTCTGTTGGCTTTTCATATAGGGACGTTCCAGACTACCGCCGTTGAAAAGAGCGATCAAACCATTGTTGGTGAGGTCTCCAACGAGCAGATCCGGAAGGCCGTTTCCGTTCAGGTCGTGCGACAGCAGGGTCGAGCCGGAGTGTCTCAGAACGGGGATGGAATTGCGGAATGAAGCACAACTGTCGGGACTACCGCTCAAGGTGATCTCTGCGGTAAAACCACTTTCTACAAAGCCGCCAAAGCAGCGGTCAGCAAGCACAAACGCCAGGGAATCCTTTGGAAAAGCCCGTTCTTTTACTATGTTTTTGAACAGGCTTACCCGATTATTTCCCGGTTCGAAAAGCAGTATATCCAGGTCGCCATCTCCATCGAGGTCCTCGATAGCCGGTATGTCGGTAAAATCGATGGGGATCTGAGTTGAATTATTGCCCAGAGAGAAAAAGAGGACTTTGAATGACTTGCCCATGTCGAACTTTTCAAATTCCAGACCGGCTTGGCCCCTTGAACCCCTGTACAACTCAATGCCGGGAATGCCTTCAGTATTGAAGGAGCTTGCAAATAAATCGGCAATGCCATCGCCATTGAAATCCCTGAAAAGAGTCCAGTCTTTTAGTCTCGGAAAATTTGCCCTGTACTGGGGGCTAAACACATAATCCCTGGAGGCCGGATCGTAACGAAAAGGGAGGAGTACGTCCCCTGCACGGTCGAACAATACCATATCCTGCACCCCATCGCCGTCTAGGTCGATCGTGTTTACCTGTAGGTTGTCGGCCCCACCAACTGCCCCATGCCTTAGAACTCTTCCCGCACCATCGATAACGGGTATTGGAATCCAGGGGAGTCCCTGTGAAAACAGACAGGGAATCCAGAAGACTGGAAGGATGACTGCCAAAACTTTTGCTCTCATGGTGCGATATAATATAGAACGGACAAAACTAAGGAAACGATGGCTGAGGCTTAGCTTTTGGAATGCCGGCAGGAGGTAGCCGTAGTCAAACTGCCTTGGCTGGCAGCCCCCATCAGGTCGTTGGAATTTTGTCAATATTCTATCTATCTAATTGATTTTCAGTAAATAAATAATTAAATTTGATTAAAGACCAGGCCGGGGAGGTTGCTTATGGCCTGTATTCAGTAGTTTAGAAAAGCCGAAAAGAACATCATATATAAATCATTAAATATCTTTGCATTGCAAAAATTGCAACGTGGCCATAGCGAACCTGGAAACCGCGGTCAGACTTGGGTTGACCGAAGATGAATACCATAAAATTGTCGAGATCTTACAACGTGCGCCCAATTTTACCGAGTTGAGCGTGTTTGCGGTAATGTGGTCCGAACACTGTTCTTACAAGAATTCCATCCTTTACCTCAAAAAATTACCGCGCAAGGGCAGTCGCTTACTTGCCGAAGCCGGCGAGGAAAATGCCGGTCTGGTAGATATCGGAGACGGTTTGGCCTGTGCTTTTAAGATAGAGAGCCACAACCACCCTTCTGCGATTGAGCCTTACCAGGGAGCCGCAACCGGTGTGGGCGGGATCCATCGCGACATATTCACCATGGGGGCCAGGCCAATCGCTGCGTTGAACTCGCTCCGTTTTGGAGAGCTGTCACTTGGTCACACCCAGCGCCTGATGAGAGGCGTAGTCAGGGGAATCGGCAACTACGGCAACGCCTTTGGGGTACCAACGGTCGGTGGCGAAGTGTATTTCAATCCTTGTTACAATCAAAATATTCTGGTCAATGCCATGAGCGTTGGCATCGTTGGCCACCATCAAACGGTGTCCGCAACGGCTGCCGGTCCGGGCAACCCGGTTTTTATCGTTGGTTCCGCAACCGGTAAAGACGGAATACACGGAGCAACCTTTGCTTCGGCTGACCTGGGAGAAAACGCTGCAAAGGATTTGCCTGCAGTACAAGTTGGGGACCCCTTCCAGGAGAAATTGCTTTTGGAAGCAAGCCTGGAAGCGATTGCAACAGGGCAGGTAGCCGGGATGCAGGACATGGGGGCTGCGGGCATCACCTGTTCGAGTTCTGAAATGTCTGCCAAAGCAGAAACGGGAATGGATGTCTGGCTCGATAAGGTGCCGACGCGTCAAAAAAATATGCAGGCATTTGAAATCCTGTTGTCGGAATCCCAGGAACGCATGCTGGTAATATGTAGAAAAGGAGGAGAAAGCCAGCTGTTGGAAGTATTCAAAAAATGGGACCTGGAATGTGTCCAGATCGGGGTGGTGACCGATTCGCAGCAGGTGCGTTACTATTTTCACGGAGAGCTCGTCGCAGACATCCCGGCATCCTCCCTGGTGTTGGGTGGGGGTGCACCCGTTTACCAGCGAGAATTCCGGCAACCCACTTATATTGACGAAATTAAGGCATTCGACCCTGCTTCCGTCCCCGTTCCTCACGATCTGGTATCCATTGGACGCATGTTGCTCCAGCATCCGGACATTGCCTCGAAGCGCTGGATCTATGAGCAATACGACAAAATGGTGCGAACCGGCACGATGACCTCCGTAGAATCCGCCGATGCGGCGGTTGTTCGGGTAAAGGGAACTCAAAAGGCACTTTGCCTGTCCGTTGACTGCAATTCGAATTACGTATACCTCGACCCGGAAGCCGGTGGTATGATCGCGGTGGCCGAGGCGGCCAGAAACATCAGTTGCACAGGAGGCATTCCCGTAGCTATTACAAATTGCCTCAATTTTGGCAACCCTTACAATCCGGAAGTTTATTGGCAATTTGTCCTTGCTTTGAAAGGTATGGGGCAAGCCTGCGAAAAATTTGAAACCCCCGTCACGGGAGGAAATGTCAGTTTTTACAACCAATCTTCTGGCAAGGATGGAATCGTACCTGTGCACCCAACTCCGGTGATCGGCATGCTGGGCATAATGGAAGACGGCTCCCTGATGACGACTATGGGTTTTAAATCAAGCGGAGATCTGATTTACCTGCTCGGCAATGTCACCGATGAGCCGTGCTACTGTACTTACCTGGAACTGGTGCATGGCACCCGTCTTGCCCCGGTTCCGCGCATCAACCTGGAAGAGGAGGCCTGCCTGCAAAAGGTTCTCCAAAAGGCCATACGGGCTGGCCTTCTGAACAGCGCCCACGACCTTTCCGAAGGTGGTTTGTTTGTGGCTTTAGCCGAATCCGCCTTTGCCTCAGGAGCATTTGGCTTTGATGTCCATCTGCCGCAGGGACTCCGAAAAGATTTTGCCCTCTTTGGGGAAGGACAAGGGCGGGCGATGGTGACGATTCAGCCCGAAGCACAGAATAATTTTGAACAGTTTCTTCAACAAAACGGACAGCCTTTTTATTTTTTAGGAACGGTCGTGTCGGATGGTTTTACCATCGACGGCTGTTATCATGGAAATCTGAATGAAAACTTGCATTTATATGTTCACGCAATTGAAAATCAATTACAAAACCAGCATTGACCTCCGAACAGTCCAGTTTCCGGCACTGCTTTTAGCATGGGCCCTTCTGCTCTTTTCCGGCTGTAACCGAGGTAACTTCATCAGTGGCAGTTTTGAAGGCGCACCGGATCTTTCCGTCCAGTTGGAGCGCATTGCCCTTGATAATACGACGACCTCGCTTGACCGGGCGGATATGAAGTCGGGACAGTTCCGTTTTGATGTTAAGGAGCCTTTGCCAGCCGGCTTGTACCGGATCCAACTGGGCCAGCAATCTATTATTTTTGTATTGGACGGAACTGAGACGCAAATTGCTTTTTCCGGCAGTTACGCTGATCTGGGCAAAGGCGTATTGCAAGTGAGCGGATGTCCGGCCTCTGAAGAGGTATATGCCGCCAATAAGAAGTTTAGCCAGGAGCGCCCAACCGTTGAAGACATCAAAGGGGCCATCCAGGCAACAAAAAGTCCACTTGCCGGGAGCCTGATGGCAATACAATTTCTCGGGCTGAGGCCCGAATTTGCAGCCATACACAAAACGTCCCTCGATCGCCTCAAGGCGAGCTTTCCGACTTCCGAGTTCACGAGATCCTATGAAAGTATGCTGGTTCAATTGGAACAGATGTTAGCTTCGCAACAGGCAGCGGAGACCATACAAATTGGGATGGACGCACCGGATATCGAATTGCCTTCCCCCGATGGCAAGAAATATGCCCTGTCGGATCTCAAAGGAAAGGTCGTGTTGCTGGACTTTTGGGCCAGTTGGTGCGGGCCATGCCGCAGGGCCAATCCGCATGTGGTCGAACTTTACAATAAATACAAGTCCAGAGGCTTTACCGTATTCAGCGTCTCGCTGGATGGCGTTGACGGCCGGACCAAGTCCCAACTCAGCAGCGAGAGCCAGATTCAGGAGTTTATGGATCGCTCAAAACAGGCTTGGGTGGCAGCCATCGAAAAGGACCAACTCAGCTGGGAATGCCATGTGAGCGATTTAAAAAAGTGGGATAGCCAACCGGCCAAAGTATATGGAGTGCAGTCCATCCCACGGACCTTTCTCATTGGAAAAGACGGTAAAATAGCGGCCGTCAATCCCAGAGAAAATCTTGAAGAGGAAATCGTCAAAGCCCTATAATCACGAGTACCTTAACTGACCGGACGAATTTGCGTAGGTGAGGCCGGAATAAATTCAGGAGGAGAATTTCCAGGCAAGTAAAATAGAGGCTGCCACTGCAGCATTAAGGGATTCTGCCTTGCTGTCCTTGTCGCGAGGTATGGAAATCATACCCGTACACGAAGCCCGTATCGCGTCGCAAATGCCATGAGATTCGCTACCAATGCATAAAATCCTTACCCGATTGCTTTCAATAGACGAGTAGGGTCTTCCTGCAGCATCCGCAGCATAGATTTCGACACCCTGAAAGAGGGATATCATTGACTCCCAATCCCGTTGTGCAAGCTCTACTCTGGCAATGCTGGACATACTCGCTTGTACGCATTTTGCGTTATAGGGATCCACGCAGTCGGGAGAGCAAAATATTTTTTTCAAGCCGAACCAGTCCGCTGATCGTACAATGGTCCCCAAATTGCCGGGATCTGAAATGCGGTCCAGGTAAAGCGCTAACTTATAGTCTTCTGGTGGCTCATGGTTATCAAACTCAGGAAAGGTAAATATGCCAAGGAAGCCACCGCCCGTTTTAAGGGAAGAAATTGCCTGAAGGAAACTTTCGTCCACAACCCTCACTTCTTCTGCGCTATGCATTATGGGATCGAGTTCTCCGGCACGAGCTACACTGGCAACCAGCATCCTGCACCGGAGTCCTTTCGATACAAGCAGGTCTCCCACCAATTTTGCCCCTTCGGCAACGAACAGTTTCTGGCGGTAGCGTTCTTCGCGTCGCTGGAGGCTTTTGATCCAGTTTTTTTCTGATTTAGTTAGCATCTTTGTCGGCACAATGCGGGTCTGCAAAAGTATATTATTCCCAGCGCTCGCGGTCTTGCTCACCAGCTGCCAGACTTCGCGATTTCTCACTCAGGAAGAGGCCCTGCTGTCGAGTTACCGCATCAAGGTCAGTGGAATCAGTTCCGATGAAGCCAACTCCCGGCTGAAGGATCAGTTGCATCCCCTGGTAAAACAAAAACCCAACAAAAACTTCCTCCTCCTGTTCCCACGAGAGTGGTACTACTGGAAGGCAAAGGAACGAAAAAACAAGGATTCCTGGCTTACCAAGAGTTTCGAAAAGATGGGCGAAGCACCGGCAATCCTTGACTCGAATGCCTGCAAGGCGACTGCCACAAACTTTAAGAATTTTCTCTATAACATGGGCTACTTTACCGTTACCACATCCTATGGGGTTAAGGTGCGCAATAAAAGGGCCCGGGTTAGCTACCATGTCCATACGGGGCCTCGATACACGATTGAGTCAATAGATTACCTTGCGGAAGACAGCACCATACAGGAGATCATAAACAGAGAACGCAGCTCCGCATTGCTGTATCCGGGAGCTCCACTCGATTACGGTCTTTTTCAGAGCGAAAAGGCGCGTCTTAGTGAATTGCTTTTTAATCACGGCTATGCCGAATTCAGCCCCGTGTTCATTGACCCATTGGTTGCTGATTCTTCCCGATTAAGCGCAAAGCTCGTCCTGAACATCAAAAACCCAGACGAAAAATCGGCCCATACAAGGTTTCGCATCAATCGGGTTAGCGTAAATACGGATTTCAGACCCGGCACTGCACAAGCAACGCCGCACCCTTCCCGTTATGATTCGATTGACTTTACCTCTTCATCGAATCGTTCGTTTATTCGAGACGAGGTGCTCGCTGGAAAAATTCTATTGCGTCCTGGAATGACAGCCTCAAAAAATCTGGTCGACAACACGTATTCAAACCTTTACCACCTGGGAACTTATCGTTTTATTAGCATCGAAGGTAAGCGGGATAGTCTTGCCATAGATCACATCAATTATCAGATACAGCTTAGCCCCAACAAGAAATGGATATTTGATTTTGGTGCCGACTTCAACTATACCTCAATCAAAAAAAATGCAGCCACCCTATTTGGCATTTCTGGATACACCAATCTGCGCAACCGGAACCTTTTCAGACGTGCCGCAAGCAATTCCATCAAATTCGAAATAGGTACTGAGTTAAATCTGCTAGACATAAGAAAATTCAACTCCCTCAGCCTTCATTTCAGTAACGATTTGTCGCTCGCATCCTTTTACGACTTAACCGGTACATGGGCAATTTTTAAAATGCTGTCAAGTCCTTTCGGCGCAGGGGTTCTCAATCCAGATTCACGAACAAACATTCGTTTGTCGGCAAATTATGAAAACCTGGTATCGCTTTACAAATATACGTCCGCAAATACCGGAATAGATTATGACTGGCAAATCGGACCACGGCGGAGAATCACCATGCAAACATTGGGGTTTTCGCTTTATTTCCCCAAAACCACCGCGGAATTTGACAGTCTTCTCATTTCAAACAGGTTGCTGCAATCAAGTTTTTCCGACAGGCGACTATTGAGTGCGCTGTTTCTCGACAATGTAACTTATTACTACCAAAGTCCGCAAAAGAGAAACAAGCGCTATTCGGTAATCGCTTCATTCAATATGTCCGGCCTCGAAGTAAATCTCGCAAATTCCTTGTCCAACGCACTAACCGGTAAAAGCGACACATTCCGCGTTGGTGAATTCACCTTTTCAGAATTCATTAAAACGGATTTAGATTACCGCTATTACACCTCTTTTCGAGACAAGAGCAGTTTGGCTTTAAGAATTTCAAGCGGCATTGTAGTACCTTTTGGCAGAAGCACTACTGTGCCCTACATCAAGCAGTTTTACGTTGGAGGACCGCAAAGCATAAGGGCATGGAATCTTCGTGAAATTGGACCTGGCGCCATTGCACCGCCTGAACCCGATACCGGTGAAAGCCGCAACATCGCCTTCTTTTCAGCAGGAGACTTTAAACTGGAGGGGAGCCTGGAATTCCGGTTCGACATTTTCTGGCGGTTGAAAGGTGCGGTATTTTTAGATGCAGGGAATATTTGGTACCTGCCAAAGAAGGTCATTGACCCGGATACCCGTGCCGGTTTTTTGAGCAAAGATTTCTACAAGGAAATTGCTGTTGGGACGGGTCTTGGCTTGAGACTTGATCTGACTTATTTCCTCTTTCGCGTGGATGTCGGCTTTCAGCTTCGCAATCCCTACCCCGATGACCAGGGAAAATACTGGCTTTACGGAAGCGACAACCCGGTGAGCTTTACAAAACTACAACGCAACTCGACCATCCACCTGGCACTCGATTATCCGTTCTGAAGTCTTTTGCAGATGGGGCATTTGCCAATGTCGTGACCTCGTGCCGGGCAATATTGTCTTCCATAATAAATGATCTTGAGGTGTAAATCGTTCCAGCGTTCCCGCGGAAACGCACGCTTGAGATCCCTTTCCGTTTGAACAACATTGCTTCCATTGCTCAGACCCCACCGCATGGCCAGTCGATGAATATGGGTGTCGACCGGGAAGGCAGGGATACCAAAAACCTGCGACATGATCACTGAAGCCGTTTTGTGCCCGACGCCGGGAAGTGCCTCAAGCTCATCATATCCCATGGGAACCTGACCACCATGCTTTTCCACTAAAATTTCCGACAATCGCTGAATCGAAGATGCTTTGCGCGAGGATAAGCCACAGGGCCGAATGATCTGTTCTATGCGCTCAATCGGAATCCGAGCCATCACCTGGGGGGTAAGTGCCAGTTGAAACAACTCCGGAGTAACGCGATTGACCCGTTCATCGGTGCATTGGGCAGATAACAAAACGGCAATCAGCAAAGTAAACGCATCCTGATGATGAAGGGGAACATAGACTTCCGGATAGAGTTCATCCAGCATATCTAGTATTATCTCCGCACGCTCTGATTTTTTCATGACTCAAGAATAAACTTCATGGTATCCATGCCGTCAGCATAATCAAACAATCCGGGAAATTGGGCTTGTCCCATCCGAACCGATTTGAATTCAGACAAATCTCTTGCACTACAAATGCATTGAACGCTACCCACATCTGCTCGAAGACGAAGATTCAAATCGGCCAAATCGCTGAAGTACTCAAAATGCAATGTGGCAATCGCGGAAGGAACGGCCTTTCCCGGAACCAAGGCTACCGGACCACTAAAAACACCTTTTGAACGCATAAGAGTATGAAAGGCCTTAGCATATTTAAAGTGACGGACATATAATGGATGTTCACGGACCCAGGGAAAAGAAGCATTCCAGTTCTCCAGCAAATCACAGGGATCAAATCCAGAAGGCAGATAAAGTTTTGAGACATTCCTGCAACCCAGACCGTAGTAGGCGAAAACATCATGTCCAAGCGCCATGAGCTCTGTTCCAGATTCATTTCCAAAGAGCACCGCAACGGCGTTGCGGTGACCTCTTGCAAGAACAGGCACATGAGACAATTTGGATTGCAAATCCCGGCGTGTTATGTCAGAGCCCGTAACAATGAATTTGTCAGCAACAGGCAACTCTCCAGTCTCTGCAAAATCGAAAGCAAGCCCTTCCTGTTCAATATATCTGTAAACGTATCTGCATACAGGCTGATCTTTATGCGAAAGCTTAATCCGGACACGGGCGTTGCAAGCCAATGCACAAAGCACGTCGTGAAATGATACGACGGGGATATTACCCGCAGCAACAATTCCAACGACGTTCCGCCTTGTCCCATCAGAGATTCCATATTCCTCAAGCCATTGAGCAAGGATTCGTTCATTCAGATAGCACTCGCTGATCGCCCGCAGGCTGCGTCTGATTTCCCTTTCGGTAAACCATGGATTTAGCACTTCAGCCTTTTCGAGCATCTCCTGATAATCCCGCTGCTCTGACATGAGATAATTCCTCCATGAAGAGCAAAATTCTACGAAGCGGCTTACAAAAGACATGGTCAATTCAGCTCGCGTTGGGCATCAGTCCGGCTAAGGGTGTATGCCCGCCACTTATCTATAAGTTGTTGAAATGCTAAGGGTGGATCAATCTCAAAATGCATCCTTTCCCGGCTGACCGGATGAGTGAAACCAATGGATCTTGCATGCAAGGCATGGCCGGGCAAAATGGCAAAACAGTTCTCTACAAATTGCCGGTATTTATTAAAAACCGTACCCTTAAGGATCCTGCTACCGCCATATTTCTCGTCGTTGAATAGCGGATGGCCGATGTACTTCATGTGGACGCGAATTTGATGTGTTCTGCCAGTTTCGAGCATGCACTTCACCAGACTCGTGTAATAAAAGGCCTCGACGGTCTCGTAATGAGTTACCGCGTGTTTGCCATTCAATCCGTCTGAAAAGGCAGATTGCCTCTGACGCATTTTGAGGTCGCGTCCGATGTTTACTTCAATGGTTCCGGAAGGTGGATCCGGTTCACCCCAGACAAGAGCATAATATTCACGGGTGATGGTATGCTCGAAAAACTGACGTGCCAGGTGGGCGTGGGCGAATTCCGTTTTAGCAATGACAAGCAAACCACTGGTATCCCTGTCAATCCTGTGTACCAGGCCGAAGCGATTGTCTGGATCCGCCCGCCGGGAGCGAAGGTAAAATGCCAAAGCATTAACGAGAGTCCCTGAGCGCACTCCCGGTGCAGGGTGAACGACCATTCCACGCGGTTTATTGACAATCATTACCGCATCGTCTTCGTACACAATGTTGAGTGCAATATCCTCGGCAACGACTTCAGAACTGTCCGTCAATTTGGGCAGTCTAAGCTCCACCCTATCGTTTCCGGAGATGCGAAAACTCGCCTTAGTCGACTTACCGTTGACTAAAACAAGGCCCGCATCAATAGCGGCCTGGATTCTGCTCCTCGACACCTTGGCTAACCGGTTGGCAAGATAGCGATCCACTCGTAGAGGCGCTTGTCCCGGATCGACCTCGATGAATACTATTTCCAGCAACTCATCAGAGGAATCAGACGGATCAATAAATTCTTCCATAAATTTGCCTGCTTACGCAACAAATTCAAACTTAGGAACCATGAACGATCGCAAAATTCACATCGAGTCTGTTTGTGCGGCAGAGCCAAAGGTAAGTAAAACCACAGAAGCGCACAAAAATCCAATTTACGCAAGTTCCACATTCCGTTTCGATTCCATAGATGAGGGGATATCCATCTTCAAAGACCAGCCGGGAGGGCATGTGTACACGCGCTATGGCAATCCGGGCATTGAGGCCGTTGCAGCGAAAATCGCGCAGCTCGAAGTTTTTGGGTCTTCGACAAGTGCTTACGGGCTGCTCACCAGCAGTGGTATGGCGGCAATTTACACAGCGGTCAGATGTGTTTTGCAATCAGGTGACGTACTGGTAACGCAACAAAATCTGTATGGGGGCACCACCGAACTCTTTGAGAAGATACTCCCCTCAGAAAACATTCAGTGTCTTGCCCTGGATTTTGCTGAGGAAGGCGCCCTTGACAAAATCCTCTCGAAACATTCCAGGCGAAACATGGCCATCTTTATAGAAACACCTGCAAATCCTGCACTTCAGTGCCTTGACATTCAGGCGGTGTGCGAACTGGCCAAAGCCTATGGCGCCAGGGTTATTGTCGACAACACCTTTGCCACTCCGGTCTTGCAACGTCCTTTACTTCTTGGTGCTGACCTGGTGGCGCATTCCACTACAAAATACCTTCATGGTCATGGACTTTCTACAGGAGGGGCTGTCATAGGTCGTGATGAGGATATCATGCGCAATAAGGCCTGGACGTTTATGAAGCTTACGGGCTGCAATTCAAATCCCTTTGATGCATGGTTACTCAATACCGGACTTAAAACACTGGCGTTGCGGATCATCCGTCAAAGCGAAAATGCCTTCTACATTGCAAAAAGACTGCGCGAAATGAAAGGGATTAGCAGAGTACTCTATCCCGGACTCCCCGATTTTTCCACACACGCTTTTGCTTCGAAGCAGATGTCACATTTTGGAGCCATGCTCAGTTTTGAGCCAGGAAACTCCTTGATGGATGCAAAAACCTTCTGCAATAAATTGAGGCACTGCACCATTGCACCCTCTTTGGGTGAAACGGATACGATGGTACTGCACCCCGCCACGATGTCCCACCTGAAAGTTGATCCCTCCCTCCGCCAACACTACGGTATAACAGACAGTCTGGTACGCATGTCGGTTGGTTTGGAGCATCCCGACGACATCCTTGCGGATATAGAACAGGCATTGGCGGTATAAGAAGTCAATTGGCTAATTCGATGACCTCTGCCCCTTGAATGCTCCCCTGCTCTATCCTGATCCGGACCAGCGTTTGCGTTTTGTGAAACCCCTGTTTCCCGGCAGCGCCAGGGTTTAGATAAAGGAGTTTGTTTTGGCGGTCAAAAGCAATTTTCAAGATGTGCGAATGCCCACAAACCAAAATACCAGGCTGATAATCAAGGATTTTGGACTTTACCTCCCTGTTATATGTGCCAAATTTCCCGGCAATATGGGTCATGAGTACCTTCATGCCATCTGCCATAAAAACTGCAAACTCAGGAATCTGCGATCGAATTTCCCTGCCATCAATGTTCCCGAAGACTGCACGGGTAGGCTTAAAATTCATAAGTGCAGTCAGCACTTCAGGTGAACCGATGTCACCCGCATGCCAAATTTCGTCGCATTTTTCAAAATGAGAAAAGACCCTTTTGTCGAGGAAACCATGGGTATCTGAAAGAATGCCGACCGTCATTTGCCTGAAACGCGCAATACAATTTTTCCAAACTGATCCTGGCTCTCCATCCGCTGAAAAGCGGCTTCGGCATTGTGCAAATCGTAAACAGAATCGACGACAGGTTTGAGTTTCTTCTCGTTGACCAGTGCGAGAAATCCCGCAAAATCTGTCTGAGACCCCATGGTGCTCCCAAAGATGGAAACCTGCTTCCAGAAAATCTGTTGAGGCACAATGTCAGACATTTTGCCCCCCGTCCCGCCATAGACAGCGATGCGACCTCCGGGGCGTGCGAGCTGGACGAGCTTTGCAAACGATGCGCCGGCATATCCGTCAACGATGATGTCGAAACCGTCGCAACACTGCTCCTTTAATTTCGTTTCCCACTCAGGGGTCGAGTAGAGCACGCCTCCGGCAGCTCCCATGGCTATAGCCTTGGCAAGTTTTTCCGGTCTCGAACTGGTCACATGCACTTCAAGACCGCAAGCAAGTCCAATCTGGAGTGCAAACAACGCCACTCCCCCACCAACTCCCGTTACCAACAATCGTTCGCCGGGAACGGGCTTACATCTTGAGACCAGGGCCCGATATGCAGTGACGCCAGCCAGCCCAATCGCAGCGGCTTCCATATCGTCGAGGTGTTTCGGCGCAGGATAGATGTTTTCTGCGGGAACATTTACCTTTTCTGCAAAGGTTCCGTCCAACGGCAGACCCAAAATTTGAAAATGCTTGCCCTGAACGCACTCGTCCGCTCCCCAGAACAAACCAGGGTTTAACACAACGCGTTTAGAGCCCAGAGCGGCACAGGCATCCGAACCGGGTATGATCGGATATTTTAGACCTGCATATTGCCCTTTCATGATCCAGAGGTCGCGATGGTTTAAAGCACAGGCCATGACGGTAAGCACTTCCATTCCTTCAGACTTAGGCGCTTCGGGGACTTCGACGTAGGAAGGACGTGCATTCTTTTCAGGAAGGATAATTGCTTTCATTCGGTAAAAATAAAAAAGTGCCTCCAATCACAGAGGCACTTTCCCTTCATAAACCGATATAATAACTAAACGTCTCTTATTGCGTAAGAATGATCTTCCGTACCGCGGTATAACGATGCGTTTCCATGCGGTAATAATATATGCCAGGGCCACCGAGATCTGTTGCATCAACGCGCAAAACATTGGTACCTTCTTTGGCGATACAATCAACCGATCGAAGCAAAGTGCCTTCAGTATTGAAGAAACTGATGTTGACCTTTTGATTGACAGGTGCCTGGAATTTGATTGCGGAGTTGTTCCGGAATGGGTTCGGCTCGTTCTGGAAGAGCGCGGCACGCTGAATTTCAGCTTTGCTGGAACGCTCTTTTAGCTGGATGCTAAGCAGGCTCAAGTCCTCGAGATATGCCTCAGCCGATATACCGTCATGTCGCATCATGATGAACTCGGCAATAGATATCGGATGAGCTGTACGGAAAACAAGGTAGAACAAAACCTTATCGGTAGGTGTGACACTGCCTAAGGAATTCCAGCTCACATTCAGTCTTCCGGTACTCTTCGGGTCGATACAGATGTTGCGCTCGTCAAAATCAAGAACACCGCTCTGCACACCGACAAATTCTCCCAACGCAGCTTCGAAGCCAAAACTGCACTGGAATCCGGAAAGGCTGCCATTCCAATTACCATAGACCGGTATGCGAACAAGTCCCTCTTCTGCTTCAACAAATTCGTCAAGTTCAAAGTTCAATGCTGCGGATGCCCTTCCCTGAACTCCACCATCCAATTCCGTAGTTTTGGCGCTGAGGTTCACGTCCCCGGTCTTGATGGCCATAAAATCAACATCACGCATTTCACCCGAAAGCTGATCAATTTCATACTGATCTACCCAGGGCAAATTCGCCCATGGATTGTCAATGTGATCAAACTTGAGATCCTTGGTCAGGAATGACCAGGAAGGCACACCATCCTTAAATCGATCGCTGATGCCAAGTATGAGCTTTCGAATGTCGCTGATATCGGAAGCGGTGATGCTCCTTGAATTATTAACATCCGCTGCAATAAATTGGTACGGCGACTGAAAGGTCTCCACACCCAGGATATGCCTCTGAATGAGGACGATGTCCGCGGTGGTTATTCCATTGTTTATATCATCGTCCTTGCGGGGGCGAACAGAATATCGCTCACCTTCCGGCAGATCGACGAAAGAATAGCTTCCGGACCGTTCTGAACGAATCGTGCCTACGACTTTCCCCTCCTGCAATAAATCGAGGTGTGCATTCTGCAGAACGGCATGATTGCTCGTAGAGACGAGACCGCTGATCATGCCACCGTTGCCAAACCGGTTTAAACAGGTATTGCCAATGTTATCCTGCAGGTATAATTTGGTATTGCAAAACGACTGATTATTCCATAAGTCAGTCACGTAAATGGTAACATCCAGAGTGTCCGAGATGCCATTGTCAATATCGGAACAGGAGTACCGGCGAACCGAGTCGGACACTAAGCTGCTGTAAGAGAACCGCAGATCACTGTAGGCAGTACAATTGTCCTGGCTTTTGCTGTCGAAAAAGCGTGCCGGAACGTCAATATTTCCCGAAGAGGGCATAACCACAGCAACCAACCCAACTTTGCAGAATGGAGTGGGAACTTTGCAATCGTTCACGCGGATCTGCTGGATGCAGCTGGATGAATTGCCGCAAGAGTCAGAGACCGTCCATTGAACTCGATGAGATCCTGCAGGGAATACACCACTGGCATTATTGCCTTGCTGTGTGCTTCCAAATCCCGTGTTACCGATATCAATCCGATATGTCCAGATCAGTTTATCGTCATCGGTGCAGTCGTCGTCTGCAAGTCCGATCAAATCGAGGTAGGCATTGCAGCTCACATCGTCTGCGCAGACGTCAACGGTTATACACGTTTCGTTGGCGATGATCGGAGCAGATGTATTTCTTACGTAGATGAGCTGATCTCGTGAAAAAATACCAACCGGATCGTTGCTGTTCACATCGTAAAGGCACCAGTCGATCACCTTCCAGTGTCGAATAATTTTAATGCAATATCCACCTACGTTGTAAAAACGCTCATCGCTGTACCCTGCTATCAGATTGGCACAGCCATGCCTTGGGAGAACCGGCTTCCCGGATATTTCCGGATGGGCATCAGAAGCCTGGCACCCGTTCACGGTTATGTCAGCCGGCCAACCGATATCACCCATGGTGACGGGATCGTCATCGACTACCGTGATGGTGTGGTGGCAAATAGTGAAAGCGCCACTGAGCGAAGAGGCCTTCCATTCGCGCCGTATCGAACCTACACCACACTTCCATTGTATGGTATCATCGCGATAGGTAATTCTTACATTTGAGCAAGAGTTGACTGCAGTAGCTCCACCCACTATTCCGAGATCGGAAAGATCGGTGCCACAATCCACGGTAATATTGGGCGGACAATCAATATCAGGGGCTATTTTATCCTGTACCGTGACAGAAACCATACAATCGTTGAAATTCCCCGCTTTATCCCATACCCTGAACACCACCATCTGGGGGTTGTGTTCGAGATCCTCGCAACAGAATGTGACCTTTGGCCCAAAATCGGTGTTGCCGGGAATTCCACACCAATCCGTCATTCTGCGTATTGCCATTGAATCGATTTCGCAGTTGTCGAGAGAGCCGTTGTCGACCGAGGTCGCAAAAAGAGCAGCAACACCCTGCTCATTTAAACTGACAACCGTGTGCTCATCACAGATGGCAACCGGGTCGAGTTTGTCCTCGATCAGCACTTCAGTGCGGCATACCGTGACATTTCCGCAAGCGTCTGTGACAATGTAGCGCACCCAGGTTGTGTCGCGTGGCAGCCCTGGAATTACTGCATTCCCTCCTGAATAGGTCACTCCATCTGTGCGATAATCACCTGCCTCAGGCTTCCCGTCAGGCCCTGCCAACTTATAATCTACTGTGAAGGTAGTAGACGAACAGTCGTCGATAAACTGTGGCGGAGGCACGATAGCGGTTCCGGAACACAGGTAATAATCCATGGGGAAACGCAGATAATTTTGCGCACACACCACCTTAGGTGGCTTGTTGTCCATGACTTTAATGAATTGGACTCGTTCCTGCAATTCTCCGGTGCACCAGTCGAAAACCTTCCAGGTGCGCAATAATTTGAAGGAGTTTCCGCAGATGGGTATGCGCACATCGCGGTAGGTAACTGCGATGTGGTCGCAGTGTACATTTAGCGGGTAACCCGTTCCCTTCCACTTAACACCGCCAAACTTGTCCAGTTCGTCGTAGGGCGAAGGATTTCCATTGTCGAGAGCATTCCACCCAGCCGGATAAGGACCTACCTTAGGTTCAATGCTGTCGCACTGCAATGGGGGCAGCTGGAAACCATCGTAATTCAGAGGCCATCCGACCCCTGCAATGCTCGCCTGTGTAATGTAGATGGAGTCTTTGCATGAGGTCTTGTTGCCCTTACAATCGACCGCCGTCCAGTTGCGCTCAACCTGAGCATAATAACTTGCGTTGCAACCATTTTTCAGGTAAATGTCGTAATAACACAGTTCAACATCGCAACAGAGGTCAAAACCCCGCACGATATAGCATTGAGACTTTGTCGGATGCTTAACCACCGTATCTCCGGGAGGAAGAGGAAAACCAATTGAATCAGGAGAATAGTCCTGGTCGCACTCCACCACATAGGCTGTATCGCTGCACTCAAGCAGGGGAATGTATTTATCTTCAATGAGTATTCTACCCCAGCAAGCAATCCCGGTGCACAAATGCCTCACATGCACTTTGAGCACCTGACCCAGGTGGGAGTAATTTACTATGTTGCCAAGGATGGGCAGGTTGTTCGTATTGTATACCGTGACCTGGAAAGAACTGGCAGGATAATAGTCTCCTTCCAGCACGACCCCGGGAGTGATCAGCGCCTGACAGTTTCCGTCCAGGCTGACGTGCACCAGATCGTCGCAGGCCATGGCATAATCACCCTCTACAATGACCTGCTGAAAGACCTGAGTAAAAGGAAAGACCGCAGTGATCAAACGGATGATATAAGTGCCCGGTACAGTGCCCCAATCAACGGTAAAACTATTGACGGGACCGAATGGCACAGGATTCAGCGAACCGCCGCCCAGCACGGCTACCAGAAAAGGCCCTCCACTAAAATTGTACGTGACGGTCTGCCCCGGACATACACTGGTGTCGCCACTGACGTACTGCCCTTTCGCATCGAAAGTAAGGGCAACCAGCAAGGCAGCAATGCAAATAACCAGGGGCTTCCGGACCAGTTGGCTGAAACCAGGAAGGCTAACTGAAAATAGAGCAACCTTCTTCATAATTTGTTCATTTAGTTGTAAAAGAATTGACATGACGTTCAATTTATACCAGCTTTTGAAATGGATTACCCGGGTTTGGCTTTCATCCGGGAACATTGCTGTTCCCGGAATCAGCCTAATTACCCAAGAACCGTTTATTTTATGACAATCATTTTTCGCGTTGCGTTGAAGCCATTGGCATCCAGGCGATAGTAGAGTATCCCGGATTCACCGATGTCTTCTGACTTTATCACGATGCTGTTCATTCCAGCCTTCGCATCAACTGAATACGTTCTGATCGTCGCACCTGCTATATTGTAAAGGGACAAGGAAACCTTTGCATCGTTGGGTACCCGGAAGTACACGCGTGACTCTCCGGCAAATGGGTTTGGAACATTTTGGAACAGGGCATAAGCTCCGTCACCAAATGCATTGGCTTCATCGCTGAATCGGAAGTCGACACCTGCATCACCATCTGGAGTGTACACTTCTGAAATAAACCCATCAGTAGCAATGTCCCATTCACATTCCGACAACAGGGAATTGTGCCTTACCTTTAATCCAACGTAAAACAGGTCAGCGTCAGCATCCACCGGAAGCAGGCGGTCAGCGTTCCAGCTGAAACGGATCCTACCCGGTTGCACCAGATAGTTTTCACTGCGGACCGCAATCAGCCCCTCCTGCATGGCAACGAACTCTACCCTTTTAGGATCGTAGGACATCGAGAACTGCAATCCATAGAGCCCTGTCATTTCAGAGGTGCGAATCGGCATCCAGTAAATCTCACCTGCATTCAGACGAACATCCTGCGATTGAAGCGTCACGCGGTTGCGGTGACGGGATGTCTGAGATGAGAAACCGGTGTTGGCCTCTCCTGTAACGTCTCCGGTCTTTACCGCAACAAAATCCCTATCCATTTGATCCCCGTTAGGTTGCGAAATGTTTACATCCGTCGCATAATTCATGTAATTATCGAAGCTCAGAGGAATCTCTGCATCGATGAAATTCCAGGACCGGTTGTTATCAAATTCAGACTGCACACCAAGGATGAGCTTTCTGAGTTCCGAAACGTCTCTTGCTGTGATTGAGCCGGAACGGTTTACATCCGCAGCAATCAGTTTATAAGGCGAGTCGAGCAGTTCCAGTCCAAGAATATGGCGCTGAATCTTCACGATGTCCTTCGTCGTGATCCCTTGTGCAGGATCCGCATCGTAGCTCGCAGCCATCTGGTAGCTGCTGTTTATGTCAAGTCCACTGAACAGGTATTCACCCAGCACACCGGTCTTGATCTGTCGCTGTGCTCCCTGTACATCAATCAGATTTACGACCACCTCAGGCGAAGGATTTCCATTGTAACCCTTGATATAGCCGTTCAAAGAGAAGAATCCTGGAACGTCGGGACAGGCATCCTGATTGTCCTGCAACACGATCTTGGTCAAGCAATAATCGTTATTGCCTCCATTATCTGTGATGAATATTGTTACCTCAATGGTGTCGCTTTTACCATTCATAATATCCGAACAGGTAAATTCTCTCGAAGTATGTGCGACATCGGCTGAAAATGAATATTTTAAATCTGCGGGATCAGTACAGTTGTCCTCACCACGGATTACCAGATCGCTGGCCCATACCGTGACGGATCCTGAATTCTGCATCAAAACGGTAACCAACCCGTCTTTGCAATAAGGCGTTGGCCTTTTGCAATCCCGGACATGGATGAGGTAGCTGCAACGGGATTCATTGCCGCACTGATCCTTAACCACCCAAGAAATGCGATGAGAACCTTCTTTCAGTCCATAGGTAAACCGGTTTCGCGATCCCTTTACATCCTCTGATCCATCGTCGTAAAGATCCAGTGAGTAGCTCCAACGCAATTCCGACTGTGGAGTACAACGGTCAGTCGCAGTAGCTTCAAAGGTATAGTTCACCTGGCATTGGGATTCAATGCACAGGTTTCTATCTTCACAAGAACTGGTAAAATCAGGTCCTTCGCTGTTGATGAGTTTGATGACCTGGGTGTGATACCATATTCCGTCCCCATTGGATGGATTATAAGTACACCAGTCGATGACGGTCCACTTCCTCAAAATTTTGTAACAGACTCCTTCCACAAAATTGAAGACTAAATCCTCATAAGTGGCTACCGGAAGGTTGCAATGATCGCGATTCAAATATTCCGGTTTGCCGGTGGCAGCTGGATCCGCTGCATCAACGCAACCATCCAGAACGATGTCCACTGGCCATACAATGTCGTCCCATTCGAACGGATCGGCATCGTATACCGTGATCACCTGTTGACAGGAATCCCGGAGTCCGCCGTTGTCAATGGCTATAAATTCGCGTATGATCTCTCCAAGATTGCATGTATTCAAATTGTTATAAACCCGGGTCTCAATCCGCACCTGACAGTTGTCCGTTGCACTGGCATTGCCAAATGCACTCAGATCAGAAAGGTCGGTTTCACAATCAACCCTCACGTCATCCGGGCATGTAATGATCGGAGGAAGTTTATCCTGAACGATGGCTTGCACCATGCATTCACTCGAATTGTTATTCTGGTCAATGACTCTAAGCACAACGGTAATGCCATCCGCAGCGGGCACGTCCTGGCAGCAGAACTCCGCATTGTCTTTAAACGTCGTACTTCCGCAGGGGCCAGTATCCATTCTCCTCACTTTAAAACTAACGACACCACAATTGTCGTGGCTGTGATCATCAAAAACCGACGCAGGCACGGTAGCCTTACCGGTAGAACCCAGCGATATAACTGTCTTTTCATGGCATACAGCCACCGGAGGGGTGCGGTCTACCACTTCAATGTCAAATTGGCAACGCGTTGAATTCCCACATCCATCCGTTATCGTGTAGTAGATCCAGTTGCAACCCAAAGGCATATTGAAAACCTGGTACCTGCCATCGGGCAATCTGATGATGTTGTGATCCGTTCCAAGACCCGGAACGGGAGTACAATTTTTAGGATCAATCGCCGGAAGGTGCTTAACGTCGTAGGTCCAACCGGAACAGTGTTCAGTGACATATGGAGTGTAATCGTTGACGATGGTAGATGGCGTAAGATTTTCAGGAACAGGCAGGATCAGGGATCCCGAACAATTCCAGGGGTTGGTGTTTACCGTGTAATTTTTGGGACAAACGACCACTGGGGCCGAGGTATCAACCACCTTGATCAACTGCGGAAAGTCTATGCGGAACTCGGGGTTACACCAATCCAGTATCAGCCATCGGCGAATGAGCTTGTATGTACCCGGGCAAATCTGAATGGTATCGTCACTAAAATCGTACTGGATGTTCCCACAGTATATACCTGCGGGCTTGCCAGTGCCCAGGGCGGTGGTATCCGGCATTCCGGATGGGAGTTTTGGCCAGTTCCCATTGCAGTTAAGTGCGGGCTGGTGACCCGGCTGACCATCGTAATGTGGAGGCAAAGTGATATCGCCAAGTGTTCCACGCTGCAAATCAATGGTATCGTAACAACAGGCTACATAACCACCGGGGTCTGTAGCGCACCACTTGCGATAAATGGTAGCGCTCAGATCGGGGTTTGTACAATCGTACCTGACTAGGCTGTCTTTGTATGTAAGGTATACGATGCCGCAGGAGTCAATGCCAGTTACGATGTATGGATATATGTTAAGATTGACATATTTGGTATCAACCGGAAATCCATAAAACAGAGGAGATACATCGGACGAACAACTTACTGTATCGCGCACTCTGCAATTCAACGTTGGTGGAGATTTATCCTCTAACAGAATGTATCCCCAGCAGCGATTTCCGCAAACCACATTGCGCACGCTAACAGTGAGCCGCTTGTTCAGGTATTGACTTGTGATCGGCAGTGTTAGCAGCGTATTGCCATCATAAACACTTACCTCAAAGAAACCGAGATCGGCACATGCTGCGGGCTCTCCTTCAAGTATCATGGAAGGTAGAATTTCTGCTTCGCAATGCGTATTCATTGAAATCTGAACCTGGTTGTTGCAGGTCATCTGGCAATCCGTCCAACAGTTTGGAATATCGACGTAATTTGAAAATACGAACTGCTGGGGATTATTGAAGCCAACTGCAAAGTTATTGCTCAGAATGGCCGGAGCCCCGACTGCGTATGGATTCACCTCGACACGGATCTCATAAATCACCGTATCGTTCGCAGGCATAACAGCACCCGACGCCACTACATTGTTAAGCACTCCGTCAAACCCGGGGTTTATTGCGCCGGGCAAAGAAGTAGGAGAGAAATACACAATCGCAGGTGCCCCGACGACGGAAACAAATGCGCTACCAAGTCGGGATGGCAGATCCAATCGGTCATACGTAGAGATTCCAAAAGCTCCTCCAAAAATGGTAGTACGTACCTGCAATCTGAATACAGCATCAAAATGCCCGGGAGTACCACTTGTCGGGGCAGCCACGGATACAAGAGACTTATTCAATACCGGCTGAGCTACTACCCGCACAGAAGCTAGGGTCACCAGCAAAACCAGCATACTGAAGACCAGCCCGAGCGGGTAATTTTCCCGCATTCCGAAGAGCCTGCCTTTACAGTTGTTCGTGTTCATAATGGATAATTTATGAGTTGTAAAACGATTCATGTTCGCGACAATTTTTGAGATCTTGAAGACGGTTCTTATAGAGATTCGATTCATTTTTGTCAATTTTATGCCCAAGAACAAAGCGGGGGGTTCACCAGTCAGAAAAGTGACGGGTGTACTTTATTCCATGAGCAGCATTTTGCGCATTGCTTTATTTTCATTCATTTCGAGTTGGTAATAGAGGATTCCAGTCCCCTTCAGGTCCTCACGCGAGAGTGCTATGTGATTCAAACCCGCAAGGCCTGCAACCCGCTGACTGTAGATTTTCCTTCCGTCCAGGTCATAGACCGATAAAACCGCGTCGCCTGCCTCAGGAAGGTTAAAGTATATGGATGTACCCTGATCAAATGGGTTTGGCTGATTCTGGTAAAGGAAAAAACCGTTGACCAGAGAGTTGCCGGTTCTGAAACGGAAATCGATTTCCCTTGATTCCAGGTCAGCGTCATACATTTCGGAAGCAAAGCCATTCGCCAGCACCAAAGCATTGCTGAGCCTTACCGATCCAAGCGCCTCAAACTCCAGGTAAAAGAGGGGCTTTCCGGGAGTCAGCACCAGATTTTGATCACAGCTCAGCCGAATTACTTCAGCTTGTTGATCAATAACATAATTGGCATCGCTGATATCGACAAGACCACTTGTGACCTGGGAGAACTTCAACGATTTTGTGTTAAAACTAAAGGCAAGCTGCATCCCAGAAAAATCAGTCTCATGTCCTGCATATACAGGAATCCTGGTTTGTCCTCCAGCCCTGACTTCCAGATCGTCCACATGAAGTTCAAAGTTTGCCTTGCTACGCTGAGCGGATCCCTGAACGTTGTTGGTCCGTGCATTCCCATTGACATCACCAAGTTTGACGGCAATGAAGTCCTGCTCAACCAATTCGCCACCCATCTTGTCAATCTGGCCCTGTTCTTCAAAAGGCCATGGATGCAAAGGATTGGCAAATTTTTGGTTGGAAGAAATAAATTTCCACGACTTTCCGGCAGGAAGCTGCTGAGTGAGCCCAAGTATCATACGTCGCAAGTCAGAAACGTCCTTCGCTGTAATGGTCTGAGAATTGTTGACATCTGCTGCAATGACCTTATAGGGTGATTCGAGCACCTGCAGACCCAGGATGTGGCGTTGGATGAGCACAATGTCCAGCGTCGAAATGCCATTCATGGGATCATCGTCCTTCTGGGCACTGATCGTATAGGATTCGTTTAATGGAAGTCCGACAAAGGCATAATTACCATCAGCACCGGTAATATTGACCTTAGGCATTCCAGGCATTTTGGCATCCAGGAGGACCTGTGCGTTTTCCACCTTTGAATAAGACTCGTTGTACACGGATCCCTTCAGATTGCCGGTCGTTCCTCCGCCGAGGTTATCAAGACACGCATTTCCGATGCCATCCTGAATGATCACCTTGGTATCACAATAATCACTGTTGATATTATCGTCGAATACATAGATGCTAACATCAAAAGTATCCACTACTCCGCCGATAATCTGAGGACAGGTGTAGGTCCTGGTCGTATTCGACGGATTACTCGAAAAGGCAAAGCGCAGCTTATCCGATGCAGTGCAGTTATCCTTACTTCCTGCATTGAAGTCCTTTGCCCAAATGGTTACCTGACCGGTACTCGGCATGATGACCGTGATGAGTCCGGTATTGCAGAAGGGAGTAGGCTTTTTGCGATCTACAATCGTAAACAAATAGGAGCAGGGCGAAGTGTTTCCGCATTGGTCGCTAACCGTCCATCGGATGCGATGAGTTCCCACCGGATATGTACCACTGGCATTATTTCCCGTACCGTAGAATTCGACAGACCCATTGTCGCCAAGATCAATTTCCCAGCTATACAGCAACTGCGCGGGAAGGCAATCGTCTGTGGCTTCCAACGTCAATGTTGCAAAGCCATTGCAATCGTCGCTGATACCATCAAACGACAGGTTACTGCATGGCGTCAGAATGGTCGGCTTTATCGAATTATTGATTTTGATCACCTGGGTTCGGGACCATCGTCCAGCTCCCGTGGTGCTATTGAAGATGCACCAGTCGACCACCGTCCAAGTTCGCAACACTTTGAAGCAAACATTCTCTACTACATTAAACACTTTGTCTTCATACGTTGCTACAATCCCGGAACAGGTAGTATTTGAAGGCCAGCTGGGCTTTCCGGTCACATCAGGACTTATGCTTGGGTGGCATCCATTGGTGATCACGGTGTCACGTGGCCAAACAATGGAGGTCAAACCATTAAATAATGTAAAGTCCTTAACAGTAATGGTTTGCTTACATACCTTATAAGGATTAAAATCATCAAAAAACGTATCCCTCCGCGTTATCGTTCCCTTTCCGCAATTATCAAAAACATAACTAACTGCACTTAGATGGTGCAGATTGCAGTCCTCGATAACGAGTTGATCGTATCCCCACAGATGGGGTTGTGCAAGGGTATTGTTTGTCGGATCATAGATCAGGATGGGATCTATGTCCTCTGACCGGGTTTCGTAACTTCCAAAGACCGACAAATCGGAATAGTCAAACTCGCAGGAAATGACAATGTTCGGCAAACACATGACTACCGGAGGCTTTTTATCCTGAATGGTCACTTCAACCATACACTCATTGGTATTGCCGGCCTTGTCTGTGACCTGCAGTACGACGGTCAACGGGTTATTCGGAATATCTGAACAACAAAATTCCACGTAATCGCCAAAGAGGGAATCATCTTTTACCGGATCCGGGCAATCGCCAGGAAACATTCTCCGGACTTTAAATCCGCCCATTTCGCAGTTATCATGAGAGCCATCGTCGAAGGTGATGGCATACACTTTAGCAGTGCCCTCATCCGTGAGGGTTACTACGGTCTCCAGGTCGCAGACTGCAACCGGGCGAGTGAGCTCGTGGACATACGCTTCAGATGCGCAGGTATCAACATTGCCACACTGATCTCTTCCAATAAACAGAACCCACGATGTTCCGACGGGCAAGTGCAGCACTTTATAGGTAGTGTCCGTCAGTTTAATAATTCCCGTTTGGGAGGCATCAATTGCAGATGGAGGCAAAGACGTGTCCGCAGCACGCTTTACCCAAACCTCCCAGCTAACAGCACTGCAGTCTTTAACTACCGTAGGAACTTTAAAAACACTTTCCCCTTCGCATGAATTAGGAAGTGTGGAAATATGTTGATCAGGACCGCAGGTCAAGATAGGCCCTCTGTCATCGAGGACTTTGATCACCTGTATGCATGAAGTTTGTCTTCCCGTGCACCAATCCACCACGATCCACTCGCGGAGGATCTTATAGCTCCCGGGACAAACGTTTAATCTGATATCAATATAAGTAACGTTGATGTTGCGGCAGCGCGAAAAAGTTGGGTAGCCCGTTGTGTCAGGATGAGGGTTCCCCAAACTGTCTTTGGGCCAGTTGTCTCCGCAATAGAGCGCTGGCATCTGTATGTTGTCAAAATTGGGTGGGCAGAGGACTCCGCCTATGTCACCCACCTGGATCAGGATGGTGTCCGTACATTCAAAAATGTTTCCGTAAGTATCTGTCGCCGTCCAATGTCTGAATACCGTATCGATGTATGGTACCGGAGGTGGACAGTCAACGTGGACGATCCGGTCGGTATACGCAATCGTTGTAGAGCCACAATTGTCTACCAGGGAACTGTTAGACGTATAAATATGACCACTGACCCAGCTTGGATCGGGGGCACCGGGTGGCATGGGAAAGCCAATGTCTTCCGGAGCGTAATCTGCATCGCAGGCAACGATAAACGTATCACAAACCAGTAGCGGAGGCAGCTTGTCCTCGACTAAAACGTAGCCCCAGCAATAGGTACCGGAACAAACATGGTGCACCTCCACAATCAGGTATTTCCCCAGGTAGCTTCCATTAACAAAAGGGCTGGTGGGAATCACGTTCCCGGTAACGGGATCCCTTAGAACAACGACGTAGTCGAGGCTGTCGTAAGTCCCCTCCAGGATATGACCAACCAATACCTCTCCGTTACATTGCTCGTCAAGGGAAAGGTTTATGGTATCGTTGCAGTAGGTTGGAGGTGCAAAGCTGCCAGAAACGTGCACGTCAAAAATATCTGTACACGTTGCGGGATTGCCAATACTGAAGATGAGCTGGTAATTCCCCGGAACACTACCGTAATCAATAATATACCCAGGATAGCCAGGAATCAGGCTGGTCACCGTAACTCCCCCAACTACAACAGGAGTAACACCCAGATAATAGGTGCTCAATAAGTTGTAAGGGTTGATGGTCAGGGTATCCGTCTCGCCTTCGCACGCCAGGGTTCCGACGCCGCCAAGCGGCGAAGGGTTGCCACAAGGCTGAGCCCTCAGGCTACCCATGCCAGAGAACAGCAACAACAAGCCTGGCAAGCCCATCCGCAAGACGCAGTGTCTAAACAGGGGCGCAAGTAATGGTTTGTTCATAATCAATGGTTTATAAAATTCGGTTTTGCTCATTGGTCAATAGAGATTCTAAAGGACGCCTATGCGCCCATGATCCATGTGCTATACAGTTGGGGGGTGGGAAGTTGAACCCGGGTGCCGATAGCACTCACCCAAGCCAACACCACAGTTGTGCAAGGAATATTCCAAAAAAGCCAACTGCCATACTAAGTATGCATGGCAGTCCTCATGTGATCATATTAATAATATTTTTTATTTATATACACTTATCAGACATTTCCATATGCTTATAAAAATCGATGTATGCGCAAAAAAAAAATACGTATCATTTACATTAGCCATCCATGCCCGCTCATCCAACATACCTCAGCTGACCAATTTCAGAGCCGTGAGGATGATTCCAACAAACCAATCGGTGCCTGGACAAGTAAAACTCCGAGATCGCTGTCAGATTATTATAAGAATAGCGGACTGAGCTTTAGAAACCTGATAGCAACAAAAGAAAAAGGGGCCGTAAAGCCCCTGCTATAAATTTAAACAAGCACGCGTGCACCTTGCATGCAACTAAATAATCACGATCGCATCAGACATATAAATTAATAGAAAACAAATCCAACCTTTTCCAAAGACCTTCGGATTTTCTCTTCAGACAACTGCTTTTTTGCCCGTTTCACGGAACTGATCTGCATGCTGTCGAATCGCTGAAGAGCCAAAGAAAGGTTTAGCACTTTAAGCTGCTGAGTATTTAAATCATCCATCGTCCGGCGCATAATCTCAGCATTTGTCTTACAGGTCTGGGAAAGGTCGTCGACCCATTTTGTAAGCCTGCTGACTTCAGTAGTCAATGTCTGAACCTCAACGATACTGGAGCCAATTTTTTGTTCCTGATCATTAACCGTATGCTCAAGTTCCTTCACTCTCAGAGTCTGCTTATAAACAATAATACTTAAACTGTCCCGATCATTGTATAAGTCAGCAATTACATTCTGGCTGGAGGTGAGGCCTTTTTGTGAGAGCTGGTACTCAGCCTGCAAACCGGCATGATTGGCTTCGAGCGACTTGTACCTTTTTGCAGATACGCAAGAGGCCAACAAACCTATAATCAAAATATATACCCTGTTTTTCATAATTAAAGCAGTTAAGTCGACTGGTTGATTAAAATAACTTCATGAGTAAGAAGAATTGCATACTTCATGCCAAAATAAATAGCCAAAATAGTAATCAACGACTTCCACGTGGAGGCAAAAAGATCATTCTTCAGCAACTTATAGTTTAACAGAAAGATGATGGTTAACTGCGCAATAAATATAATGATCTTTTGAATGGGGTAAAAGGCGTGGAACCCCAGGGTGATCAAATGCAGCGCAATGACCAGACACATCATCTGCGCTAATAAAAAAGTAATAGCAGTCACAATTTCCGCCACATTAAAACTCATTGCCCGGTTCAGCAATTTGGTGCAAGCTGTGAATATGGGAATGATCAGCAAAAAGTAGAGTTTGCCATACTCATTGATGATCTGATCGAGCAACCTTTCGGATTCATCTAGATAAATATCTGTATCTAAAGAGGTGTAATTATAATGTGAAAGAAAAAAACTTATCCCCATATTGATAAACAAGTACTTGAACGGGGTATAATATTTATCGCGATCCCCATGTATATATTCAGAAATGAACTCAATGGGTCTTTGCCATAAAGCGTTGAACGTTGGAATATATTTTCTTACATTGATTACTTCCGTGATGATTTTATCTAATAGAAAAGCGAGGGAGAGCCTTGATTTATAATGCGCCTGGCCACAGTTACTGCAAAAAAGGCCTTTGTCAAAATAGCCACACTTTTTACATTGAAATTCGGTTTCTGAATTTGTACCTCCCATAATATCCACAATTGGCTCAGCGCGAGGTATGGCCCTTAGAAAAGACACCTAAAATATACATAGGAAATAAAATTTCACCCTCAACAGATCTCTGACCATTCAATAACGGCGTCTTTCAATTCCAGATTAATAACCAAAAAAAGATTTGTCAGATAACATTTTCTCCTCATAAAGTCCGGGGGTATAAAGGCCTCAAAATCCTAAACTTTCCACAAAAACACACAATCGGGAATCATCAGGCATCGGAGTCTTCTCCATCCACCGAAATATCTCCCTAATTGATTGAACCCAATCAATTAGGGAGTTTTCTGCATCTTGAAGATTGCCCTTGTAACCCAGGCACTCATCAATCCAGGAGCAACATTCTTTTTGTAGCGCTGTATCCGCTGGCATCAAGCTGGTAATATAAGACACTACCGGATCCAAGCTCAGAGCGCTTGACGATCACTTCGTTTGTGCCTTTTACTCCCATTATATCATACAACCGCACCAGTTTTCCCGTCAAGTCATAAATGCCCAGCGTAGCAGGTCCGGCGTCGGGCAGATTGAAACGGATGGCCGACTCCTTAGCAAACGGATTGGGTGTATTCTGGAAAAGTTCGAATAGGGCTGTTTCAGAAACAATTCCGTCGCGTCGAACAGACAAGCCAATGTCTCTTGGTTGCAAGCTGGCGTCGTAAGCCTCAGCCTGGGTAATCTCCGAGTTAATGGTAACCAGTTTGGAAACCCTGCCGTCAGCAAGAGCCCTGAATTTAAGCGTGAAGAGGACCTGGTCTCCTTGGCAGGATTTGCCTTCCTTCTCGTTCCAGCTCGTTGACAGAAGGCCATTGCCAATGCGTTGCGTGCCAAAATTGCTAACATCCAATGCCAAGACACCGGGTTCAAAACCTTCAAACGCCAATACCTGCTGGTCGAAACGGAGCGTAAACTGGTAGGCAGCAATGTCTTGGAAGTTTGAGGAGAGGAAAGCCATGTCGTAGACTTCTCCGGCAACCAGCTCGCCATCTTCGATTTCCAGTGAAAGCCTTTCTCCAGAGCGGCTTGAGCTGCCCACAGCGTTGCGTCCCCGAACGGTATTGTTTACGTCACCTATTTTAATAGCCACAAAGTCTTCAACAAACTCCTGGGCGGCGGCCATAGGAACAACAGCCTGTCTGGGAGCATTCCAGGGTTCCCTGGGGTTATCGAAGATAAATTTCGATGGAACAAACGTCCAACTCTCAGACTTTGAGAATTTATCTACAACACCAAGGATAAGCTTCCTGAGCTCAGATATGTCTGCAGTAGATACCGTTTTGCTGGCGTTCACATCTGCTGCAATCAACTTATAAGGACTGATCAGTTCTTCCAATCCAAGCAGATGGCGCTGGATTTTTACGATGTCAGCGGTGGTCACTCCATTTAGCGGGTCGTCGTTTCGGCCAGGCTTGACAACGTATTCTCTGGAACCGCCCCAAAGAAGCTCTCCGAAGAAGTATTTGCCGTTGTTGGACGTAACCATTTGTTTCGTCATCACAGCAGATTCAAACAATTGAACATCTGCGTCTTGTGTTTCCTCGTTGCTCTGGGTACGCAATTCCCCGCTGATTTTTCCGTAAGAGCCGACATCCGGGCATACGTTGTTGGGATCCTGAACGACCAATGTCGTCTGGCAACAATCCTCATTCCCCTCCTCGTCTTCAACACAAATGACAACCGGAATGATGAGTTCGTCGTTGACGCGATTGTTCACAAAGTCCTCGCAGCAAATGGTGAGGCTGTCGCTGTCGTAATCGCCAAAATAAATATGAAGATCCTCCGGTGCTGTGCAGTTGTCGTAACTGCCAGCATCAAAATCCTTTGCCCAGAGCGTAACGCAACCATTTGCTGGCATTACGGTGGTTATCAGACCCACATGGCAATACGGCGTAGGCGCTTTGCAGTCTTTGATCTCGAAAAGTTGACAGTTGATGCCAATGTTGCCGCAACCGTCTTCAACGTGCCAGCAGATCTTATGCACACCCACCGGATAGTTACCACTTGCGTCGAATGGATTGCCCGGGAAGTCAGCCTGCGGATTGTCATTGAATTTAGGAGCGCGACCCGCTGCAAATTCCTTTTGCGTTAGGGGTCCAACGATGAAATCAAATCCCGGGTATTTACCCTTTCCGTCGTTGAACGCGTCGATTTTATATTCGTAGAACAACCAGTCGAGCGGACTGCAATCGTCTGTTGCCGTTGCTGTCAGCGTCATGTGACCGTAGCAAATTCCATTGGTCTTGGTAGCAGGTTCACAGTCACCAATGCTAACGCTTACCACCGGCTTGATTTTATCGGAGACCTTGATGATCTGCAGATATTCCCAGCGACCTCTGTTCGGATCGAGGTTCGGATCGTACTGGCACCAGTCTATGACCGTCCAGTGGCGGAGTACTTTGAAGCAGGCGTCTGGTTCAATGGTGAACACTTCGTCGAAATACTCAATGCTGATCAGGGCGCAAAGGTCGTCGGCATTGTTCTCGATCACCGGTCGGCCCAACACCGGATTGTCGGGACTAATGTCTGCTCCACAACCAGCAAGTGTCGTAGCCTGACCCGTGCAATTGCCTGGCCAGGAAATGTCGTCCGTTGCATCGCAGTTGTCTTCGCGGTTGATGTAAAATGGATCACAGTCTACCACCCAAATCGTTTGGGTTTGTGTAACGCTGATGTTATTCGGACCGCGTGCAACTACCGTACGGGTCAACTGGCCCTGGCCGCATTCGCGATTGTCGTTGACTGAAATGCTGAAGTTGGTGCCACAGGCCCCGAGGACGGTTCCGTCGAAGCCCCATGTGAGTTCATATTTGCGATCCGCATGTGCGGTATCAAAGAGTACCTGATAATATTCGCATGCACGGTTCCAGGCCGGAGGATTTGATGGAGGTGCTCCGGGTACAAATCCCGGATACCCGGTGATGTCGTTGCGAACGCAATAGTTATGACATACGAGGTCGCGGGTTACCACCTTCTTTCTCGCTGACAGATCGTTTACCACCCTGCCAAATGTCGGGTCGTTTGGATCCGTCAGTTTGTCGACATCGAACCAGAACCAGCAACTCACCACGATGTTTGGCGGGGCTACCACCGTAGGTACGCTTTTGTCCTGCACCTCAACCTCGATCATACAATCGCTGAACCGGTTGAACAGGTTGCCTCCCGGGTTCATCCGCGTTGGGGCAATCGGGCCAGCACCCGGCTCGCGGTCAAATACCCGCAACACCACCATAATCGTATTGCCCACATCGGTGCAACAGAATTTGACGTGATCGTCAAAATAAATTTGATTCCCTTCCAAAATTGCGTTGTCGTCACCGTTGATGGCTGCACAGTTGGTGCCATTATCCGGCTGGGCGGTATTGCTTCCGTTGTTCGTGCCCCGCAGGTGCTCCATGCGAATGACCTTAAAGAATACGTGATGCGAGCAGTTGTCAAAACTGCCCTGGTCGAGGTCGTTGGCAAAGATCTTGGCAAAATTCTCCCCGGGGGATTGGTTCCCATTGATCGAAACGACTGTTCTCTGGTCGCAAACGGCTACAGGTGGAACGTTGTCCTGCACGTTTACAGCAACGCGCTTGCGGGTGATGCTGCCGCAACAATCTTCCGCAATGATGTATACACTCCATTCGCCGGGCTCCATATCGACGATAATAAATCCGGCTTCGTCGTTCCCCAGTATGGTTCCCGTCTCGGATTCAAGCGAATAATGAAGCTCGTTCGAGCAATTGTCGATCAGCCATGGCTTGGGGACTTCCCATTTCCCGGTACACGTCCAAACATCCATGTTGACAATAATGGTATCGGGATAAAGGATCTCCGGGCCTTCCCGGTCAATGACCTTAATGACCTGATTGTGACCGCCGATATCGCTCGAGCACCAGTCGAGCACAGTCCACTGGCGCAGAACTTTATAACAGCCTATGGGACCAGCATCGCATCCGGGGCGCGCAATGTCGATGATGATGTCCTGGAAGGTTACTCCCAGGTTAGAACAGCCGCTGCCGGTAGGATATCCCGTGCCGTGCCACTGGACGATCTCGTCAGGGCCCCAGCATACCGGGTTATTGGGTCTCCAGCTCGGGTGCGCAGGCCAATAGATGGGCCATGGGCTTGGATGACCAATGTAGAGCCCCGTATCCAGACAATTCCAGCCCAGGGTCCTGGGAAGTCGCTCTCCCGCCAGATCACCGGTCGGGCTGGGCAGGAAACCGCCCGTGGCAAACCAGTGGGCAGAGTCGAGCAGGTAGCCATCCACACAGTAGGGATAAGGCAGGTAATGAGGTGAGTAATCCTTGGTATTGATCTTTCCGTCACAAGCCAGGGCTGGACTTTCGATGTCGTCGAAGTTGAGCGGAACATCAATAGAGGACAGGGTAGCTAGGCTGACCGTAATGGTCTGAACACATTGATCCTTATTGCCGTAGGCGTCTTCGGCCGTCCAGGTGCGCACGATGAGTTCTTCATAACCTGCGGCACATCCTCCCTGGGTCACGTTGTCGCGGTAGGTAAGAGAATAGCCCCCACAATTTTCGTCAACACCGGGAATTCCCATATAAGCTGGCGAAGTTGGGGTAGTTCCGCATACGACGCAGGTATCTCTTGCACAGGTGAGAATGGGCGGCAATTTGTCTTCGACGATGGCAGAACCCCAGCAGGAATTTCCGGTTTCCGTATCGATTACCGTAACCATGATCTTGCGTCCAATATCTTGAACGCTCACCTGGGCACCTGGGACGGTGGGCTGTCGGTCAATAACCAGGTTTGTAATCCAATCCCGCAATTCAATGGTGTAATCGTCAAAACAATGGTAGGGGCCTCCGGTCAGGATCTCGTCAGCCGAAATGGTGGCAAAGCAGTTCTCATCGAGGCTCACCTGGATCAGGTCGTGACATGCCAGGTGATCAACCGGGTTTTGGTATTCGTTTACGCAGACCTCAAACTCGCAGGTTGCGGTATTGCCGGAAGCATCGGTTGCCTCATAACAGAGGGTAACGCAGCCAATGGGGAAATAGCATCCAGGACCATAGGGCTGGCCGCAGGTTTGCACAACGCGCACCATATTGTCTGACGAGGGGTAACTGTACCGAAGGTTCCCAACGAATTGTTGGTTGCCAGTAATAGCAAGACCGCCACCGACTCCGAAGTAACCGGTACCATAAACGCAAGACATTGCTGGGGTTTTGAGTATTTTTAAGTTGGCATCACCCCAGGGAGCACCGGCAGTGGTACAGCCATTAGAACTCCAATACATGCCTCCTACACCCGCCTTTCCGGCAAAATAAACGCCTCTGACCTCTCCGGGTTGTATCGTCGGGCAACTGACTGAAACGGTATCTGTGATGGTTCCCGTACAAGTGGTTTGAGAAAACACTGTATACGTCCTGAAATCAATATAGCGGCGTGCAGGGGCTGGAAAAGCACCTCCGCCACCGGGAGCCCAAACCGCCGTTGGGCATTGTGTCCAGGCCGTCGAGTTAAAGCGGACCGGCAAGTGGCTACCGGGAGCTGTTGTGTAAAACAAGAGTACAGAGTCCATGTTTCTCCACGCCACGTCGATGCCGTGCAGAACGAAGGCCTGTCCCGAAACGTTCTGAATGTCAAACATGTTCCCTCCATAAAATCCGGGGTTCCAGACAATATTGGGGGTGGACTGGCAGGCTGGGGAAATTCGCTCGGCTCCCAGACGGAGAATACCGGAAGGGCAGTCATCCATAGCCATAAATGGCGGAGCATCCCAGCTTGCCTCGCACTCGCCGGGTCCCAGGTTGATGATCACTGCTTTAGGACAGCCAATGATCACGGGAGGATTATCGTCTCCAATGGTAATTTCCTGGGTTGCTGTTATTTCCTGGCAGTTGTATTTGTTGTAGCTGGTCCATACAATATGGTGCGTTCCATAGGGCAGCACAACGGAGCCGCCGCAAAGGCCAGTCAGATCGTTAACCGCACGCAGGTTGGACTGGGGAATGGTCAGTTCAATATCCACCCAGTTATCGCCACAAAATGGGTGGGCTGTACCATTGGTAATCAGTGAGTTCGGAAGGGTTTTCAACCGGAGTCCTCCTTGTGCCTGCAGGTTGAACTCGCAAAATGACATGGTGCAGGTGCTGGTTACCGTTTCGCAGTCTATGCCCCCAACGCGACAAATGATGTTGCCGTCTTCGTCAACCAGGACAATGTCTTCAAAAGGCCTGCTACTCAGGTCGCCTACGGCCGTCATTTTAATGGTGACGTCTGCGCAACCAGCCTCGGGCACAATGCCAAAATCGATGGCCATGCTGTCGAGGTGGAATTCACCGGAGCCGGGAGGGAACTCTACGAACTGGAAGTCAAAGTGCCTGTTGATGATTTGAGGCGCTGCATTCGGGTCCGGATAACACCCGCAATCAGGAGCAATCAGCTCCGGACAATCCAATTGGATGGGAGCAAGACAAGCCCCCAAATTGCTGCTTTGCGGGGTGAACGGCGCAAAACTACAGGAATAGCCCTGCCCGTTGACATGTGTGGCGCCACAAATGAGCAGCAGCCAGAAAAAGAAAGGAAAGTTTTTGCGATACTTCATAGGTCAGAGATTGGTCTTACAACAAAAAGCACAAGAACGCATAACTCCAGGCTACCCCACAGCATCCGGCCGCAGCACGCAGACTGCGTCCACATACCCGTGGAAAGTCTAGCAAAACCTAAAGCTAAACCAACCCTACCATTCTGACGCTCAACGCCTTAAGTTGCAATCTTGGACGATTTTAGGAATGCGCTTCGCTTTTCTTGCTTCGTCCGAGAACCTTGAGTTTTCGTTACCTCACTTCTTTTCAATCAGCAAAAATAGATGAAGTCAATAGATTTCCAAACATTTGCACAATTTTTTTGGAGTATCTTTACAAATGTTTTATATATACGCAATATTTATATGTATTGGTCCAGGTTCGGTCTGATAAAGTCCGTTGGGCTGGCAACCCTTGCAACAGAATGAGCGTATTCTCATTATACAAGACCATAATCCCGGATTGTCGATGAAAAGTCTAAAATCTCGCTCCATGAGGAAAAACATACTCTCCTTTCTGCTCCTTTTTTCCTTCCTCTTTACAGGATGGACTTCGGCCTACGCGGAATGTGAACTCGGGGCCCCCACCCTCTCCAGGACCGACTGCAACGTGGAAGGCCGGTTCGCGGTCAAAATTGACTTTGATTTCCGGGGTGTCAGCGAATGTTTTACCGTCACGGGCAATGGAAAATCGTATGGTACTTTTCCCTATGCCAAATTGCCCATCGTCATCGATGGCCTCAAGGGCGATTGCCTTACTAAATACGAATTCGTCATCCGCGATTGCGAAAATCCGGACTGCAAGACTTTTGGACTGCTTGGCGTCGTTTGCTGTTCTCAGGACTGTGAGATTTTTGATTTGGTCGTTGAAAATACCCTCTGCGATACCAATGACCAATATTTCTCCATTTTGAATTTCAAACGTCGCAACACATCGTCCTGCTTCCTGCTTAAGATCAACAATCAGGTCTATGACACCTTAAATTACAATCAGCTTCCGGTAAAGTTGGGGCCCTTTACAGCAGATTGCCACACCGAGCGGGTTTTTACCGTAGTCGATTGCGAAAAGCACGACTGCGACGCCACCCTCAGTACACCAAAGGTTTGCTGTGACGATCCCTGCCAATTTTCCAATATTCGCATTGAGCATTCTCCTTGCGACAGCAATGGGAAATTTTATGCGCACATTATCTTTCAGGCAAGGAATACTTCGGACAGTTTCTGGATTAAGGTCAATGACTTGTTTCTCGAAAAATTCCGGTACGGCAACACCTCTTCTGCTGCCTACAGGGTGGGGCCCCTGCCCGGAGACTGCAAGACGAAATTCAACATTTTGTTGAAAGATCACAAAATTGCCGGCTGTGCATCCGACACACTATGGGGCCCGGTGTGCTGTGACAGCACGCAGCCTCCCTGTCGCCTGTTCGACCTCGTCAGCGAAAAAACTCACTGCGATTCCCTGGGACAGTTCTACATGCATTTCAACTTTAAATACCAGTCCAATTCAGACTGTTTCCGCATAGTGGGCAACGGCAGGCAATATGGCGAATTCAAATACTCCCAGCTACCTGTCAAGATAGGCCCCCTCAAGGGAGACTGTCAAACGGCTTACGAATTTGTTTTGGAAGACTGCCATTTTCCAGATTGTCGACTCATCAAAGAACTCGGCAAGGTATGTTGTGACAGCTTTCCAGGTCTCTGCACCCTCAGCGAACTGCGGTATGACGTTTCAGACTGCAACGACCAGGACCAGGTCAGTCTTTTTGTCAATTTTAACCACAGCAACACGTCGGAATGTTATAATCTGTTTCTGAATGGAACTTCCTACGGCACATTCCGTTATGGCCAGCTACCCGTTCGTCTGGATGGTGTTGCCGCTGATTGCCACACAAGCTACAATTTGCTCATCAAGGATTGTGAAAGGCCCCTGTGCGCACTCGAAAAGAAACTTGGCGTCTTTTGTTGTGATTCCTTGTCCGAATGTGCGATTCGCACACTCAAAGTGGAACGCACGCCTTGCGATTCGAACCGCAACTTTTACATTTTCCTGCTTCCTTCAGGAGACAATACATCTGAATGCTTCCGGGTTTTTGGGAATGGCCACGATTACGGTACATTCAAATACGCTAATGTTCCCGTCAAGCTTGGCCCATTCAAAGCCGATTGCCAAACGGAATACGAGTGGGTAGTTCAGGATTGCGAACATCCGGATTGCCGCAAAGCCCATTTTATGGGCAAGGTATGTTGTGAAGGCGATTGCCGATTGGGGGCCCTGTCTGTAGAGCGCTCGGAGTGCAATGCGCTGAACCAGTTCTATGCTATTATCAATTTTACTCACGCCGGCACATCCGATTGTTTCAGACTAAAGGGAAATGGCCGGGATTATGGAACATTTCCTTATAGCGCGCTACCCCTAAAACTTGGCCCGCTAAATGCCGACTGCAATACGCCATACGAGTTTGTTGCCATTGACTGCCATAAAACGGACTGTAAGACTGCCGCAGGGCTGGGCAGGGTTTGTTGCGATTCTGCCGAACTGAAATTATCGACATTTCAAATGGAACGGTCTGAGTGTGACCACGATTCCACGTTCGACCTCTCCATTAAATTCGCCTACAGACAGGTTTCCGATTCATTTTTACTTTTCATCAACGGGCGTCACCGCGGTACGTATGCCTATCGCGCCCTGCCCATTCGTTCTCCGAGATTGAAAGCGGACTGCAAATCGATCTATACTTTACAAGTCGTCGACCAGTTGGACTCATCCACTTATATCGTTCGCCATATTGAGAGGCCTTGTTGCCAGATCAAAGCCGACTCGTGTCAGATCCTCGATGTTAAGGCTACTCCATTGTACTGTACCGGGCCGGGCAAATACGCACTCAAGCTCAACTTCCGGCATCTGGGAACGACCAATGCTCACTTTGATGTGTTCGACAGGACTGGAATCATTGGGTATTTTTCATTTTCTGACCTTCCGGTCACCCTTTTGGAATTCAAGAAAACCGGACGCCTGTACGATTACGTCAAAATCTGCGAAAACGACAACCCCTCATGCTGCCAAGTGGTAGAATTTTTATCGATCGAGTGCAATGGAGGCGCTCCAACCCGAAATGACTTAAAATCCATGGTGGTCAATTATCGCGATCGCTCTGTTTTACTCTTCTCCGAAAAGGAGCTCCCGGCAGACCTGCAGATTGAAGTTTACAACCTGGAAGGCCGGTTGCTTTCGAAAAAGTTTTCGAAGCTCAGCCCATATGAGTTGGAGATCGACCTGGGCTCTATCAGCCCGGACATGTATTTTGTAAAGGTCAAATCGGACGAGTATAGCCGGGTTCTCAAGTTTTTCAACTTGAAATAGCTTGGCCTCCCAAGTTTGACGGTAGGAGGTACTCAAGCCATTATCATTGCCGGTTTTGAGGCTAGACCGCGTAGGCAATTGTTTTTCCGCATGTGAACATAATTGCAGACATTTGCGCCATGTTCAGGATAGCCGGGCGCATTGCCCAAATGGAAGAATCGGCCACCCTGCGGATGGCCCATCGTGCTCGCCAAATGCGACAGAGCGGTGCAGATGTTATCAACCTGAGCCTGGGAGAACCCGATTTTGATACCCCTGAATTTATTGTGGAGGCGGCCATTAAAAGCTTGCGGTCCGGGGCTACAAAATATACCCCTGTTGCCGGCAACCAGGAACTTCGGGAAGCCATTCGCGATAAATTTTTGCGAGACAACAACATCTCCTATTCCATCGATGAACTCATGGTTTCCTGTGGGGCTAAGCAATGTTTCGCCAATCTGTGCTTTGCTTTGCTGGAAGAAGGAGACGAAGCCGTTATGCTGGCTCCCTATTGGGTGAGCTATTTCGAAATCGTGAAATTGACCGGAGCTCAACCCGTTGTCGTTCAATCTTCTGTCGAAAACAATTACAAACCTGATCTCAAAGACCTGCGCAAGGCGTTAAATTCTCGAACTAAATTATTTGTCTTTTCTACGCCATGCAACCCAACCGGAACCGTATTTTCTGAAGCAGATCTCCGGGCTATGGCAGAATTATTTGCCGAGTACCCCGATGTTCTGGTAATATCGGATGAGATCTACGAGTACATCCAGTTTGGAACAAACCACTTCAGCATAGCATCTTTTCCGGGTATGAAAGAGCGCTGTGCCACCATCAATGGATTTTCAAAAGGTTTTGCCATGACGGGCTGGCGTCTCGGCTATATGGGTGCGCCCAGGCCCATCATCGAGGCCTGCGTAAAAATTCAGGGTCAATTCACTTCAGGAGCGGCAAGTTTTAGCCAGGAAGCAGCAACACTCGCCCTTCGCTCTGATTTAACAGAAACCTACAAAATGCGCGACGCCTATGAGCTAAGAAGGGATCATTTGCTTGAACAACTGAAAAGCATTCCAGCATTCAGGCTCAATCAACCTCAAGGAGCATTTTACGTTTTACCGGAAGTCAGCGATTTTTTTGGCAAACGCTATAAAGATGTGCAAATCAAAGATGCTGAAGATTTTGCCCTCTTCCTTTTGGCAGAAGCCCACGTCGCTGTGGTCAATGGCATTGCGTTTGGAGCCCCCCAATGCATACGCATCTCTTATTCCATCTCGGAAGAGCGAATTACCGAAGCGGTCGAGCGCATCCGGAAAGCGCTTGCACTACTCCATTAAAAGGACTTCTGAAAACTGTCCGTACACTAGGGGCGCTTTAGCAGGCTCTGAAGCTGTCCGGTGCGACAAACTTTCGATCCGGTGTGCAAGGCCTACGCATCTCATTACCCCCTGCACAAGCACCTGTTTTAATTTGCCTGGCGAGGTTTCCTAAAGTATCAGTATGAAAATGATGAGCTGCTTCAATCCAGCATGTTGAACCGGTAATTGCTCATTTCCACAATCCTGCAATAGGTATTTTCATAGTATTCGGTCATACCGGGATCTGCTACACGGGGCTTACGCTCAATTTTGAATTTGGTTTGAAGGAATGGCTGAACCGTTGGATCGTATTTCTCTGAATTGTATTGGCTCAGCAGGAAATTCGCCAAATCGTATCCTTCGTATGCGTCATTCCAGGGATACATATTGAACTGTGCAAAAAACTTTTTCCGAAAATTCTGAACTTCATCATTGTGGGGATCGATTAAATTTCCAACAGACAAACGAACGTTCAGCTGGTTAAGGTAGTCAAGGACATCCGGTTTGAAATCGAGCCACCGGTACGTACCATAAACAATGACTTTTCTATCTCCCTTTTCCGATGAAATTCTCCTCAGCAAATGGTAGATGTAATCTTCATCGGAGAAAGAGCTAAAAGGTGCGATCAGCACCGTTGGCTGCGATTTATGGAAGTATGGATCGAGCAGATTCTCTGTTCCGGATGCCATTTCCGTTGCGGGAATGATGAGTTCTTCGCCGGCAGCAGGTCCCCGTTGGTTAAAATAGCGCAATCGGCTGTCATCTTTGCTCTTAGCGAGTATGAACACCTGACCAGCTGAGAAATTTGTCCTCACGTGCTGCTCAATTTGCTGATAATGAACGGCAAGCTCTGCCTTGACTTGAAGGTAATATGGATTGGACTCCGCAATTTTCGAACTGCTTATCCAGGGACTTACCAGCACCCTTTTGTTGCTTCGCGCCCATTCGCCAGCCCACTTCAGCGCCTCGGCACCATAAGGCCCGATGATGCAATCAGGAGGATTTCCAGACAGGGATTGAAGCTTTAAGGCAAAAGCATCCGGGGTGGTTTCGTTAACGACTTGCAGATTGGCAGCGAGGCCCGCCCTTTGCTCGTACTCCTTCAGAGCTATGCACATTCCGGAATAAAACTGCACAAAGCGTTCACCCGCGAAGAGAGAAGCAGAATCCATAACTTCCGATTCAAAAGGAGCGACAAGCAGCATGCGGATGGATTTGCCAGCCCTGCCGAAAAAAGGTGATGCCGGGCTGTTTATGTCGTCCCCACCTTTCCTTTCATCGTGGGTCTTGACAGGATCTTCGGCCGTTTTGGAGGGAAGTTCAGCCGGTGTAACATCTTTCCATACGATGGTGTCAAACAAAATTTCACTTTGCTTTTTAGCCTCTTCCTTAGAGGGTATGACTACAGGAGGAAGCGACCTGGGTGGTACAGTGCCCGCATTCTTGCGCGAAACCGAGCATCCCGCCATGATCCCTACTGCCAGAAGCAGCAAAATCGCCGAAGGCCTATTCCCATTCAATGGTCGCAGGAGGTTTTGAACTGATGTCATATACAACGCGATTGATGCCCCGAACATTATTGATGATCTCGTTGGATATTTTACCGAGCAATTCATGGGGTATTTCGCTGAATTCTGCAGTCATGCCATCGGTTGAATGAACTGCGCGGAGGGCAATCACCCGCTCATACGTTCTTTCGTCTCCCATTACACCAACCGTGTGTATCGGCAAAAGGATGGCTCCGGCTTGCCAGATTCGATCGTACCAACCGGCGTCGCGCAAATTCTTAAGGTAAATCGCATCGGCTTGCTGTAAAAGCTGAACATGGGTAGGAGTCACCTCCCCAATAATGCGGATGGCCAGTCCGGGACCGGGAAACGGGTGTCGGCCCAGAATGTCCTGAGGCAATCCTAGCGACAAGCCCACTTTACGGACCTCGTCTTTAAACAACAACTTCAAAGGCTCAATGATCTTTAGATGAAGCTTTTCTGGAAGCCCACCCACGTTGTGGTGAGATTTAATGGTTGCCGAGGGCCCATAAACAGAAACACTTTCGATGCGATCCGGGTATATGGTTCCCTGGCAGAGCCACCTTACCTCGGGATGTGCTTTCGACTCTTCCTCAAAAACTTCGATGAACAATTTGCCTATGACCTTGCGTTTGACCTCTGGATCTGTTACCCCCCGGAGCCCTTCGTAAAAACGATCCTTGGCATCCACGCCGTGAACATCGAGCCCAAGTGCCTTGTAGGTGGCAAGTACCTGTTCGTATTCACCATGGCGCAACAGGCCGTTGTCGATGAAAAAGCAATGAAGCCGATTGCCAATGGCCTCTTTCATTAAAAGAGCAGCCACAGATGAATCCACTCCACCCGAGAGTGCAAGCAGCACATCTTCGCCCTGTGTGGTCCTGCGCATTTCTTCAACCTGTTCGCCAATAAAAGATCCCATGCTCCAGTTTGGCTGCAAACCGGCAATCCCGAACAGCCAATTTTCAAGCAACTTTTTACCGAACAGGGTATGCATCACTTCCGGGTGGAATTGCACACCATACGTTTGAGCTCCCTTTCCACCTATCCGGAACGCAGCCACAGGAATGCTTTCGGTCGTACCGATGACGACGCCGTCTGTGGGTAGGCGCACAATTGAATCGCTGTGCGACATCCATACCTGAGAAGCGTCGGGAATGCCCTCCCAAAGCGGATCGTCCGCAACATGCAACAATTGAGCTTTACCGTACTCCCTTTTGGTAGATGCATTAACCGCTCCCCCCAACTGATGTGCCATGAGCTGTGCCCCATAACAAATGCCCAGAACCGGGAATTTTTCTATCAATCTTTGCAAGTTGACCTCCGGGTGGCCTTCATCCCGGACTGAACTTGGTGAACCCGATAATATGATCGCGGAATATTCCTGACTCGCATTGATCTCTGTGTGGAAAGGGACGATTTCGCAGTACACGCCGAGTTCCCGAACCCTCCGCGCAATCAATTGCGTTAGCTGGGAACCAAAATCCAGGATCAAAAGTTTTTTCATATTGAATGTGCCGGGTACCTGTTGCCGGTCAGCCTTTTTAAATACTCAGTCCCCTACCCTCTTTGACAATCCGTCCGTTGGCCTCTAATTGTTTCAGCAGTTTATCTAATACGCCGTTTACAAATTCTTTGGACTTATCTGTGCTATAGGATTTTGAAAGTTCTACGTACTCATTGAGCGTAACCTTCGGGGGGATGGTTTTAAAATGAACCATTTCGACAACGCCCATCTTGATGAGGATCATGTCGATGAGTGCAACGCGTTCGGAATCCCAGTTTTCAAGGACTGGTTTGATCAATTCCATCAGGTCTGCTTCCATCTTGTAGGTGTTGTCAAAAAGATATTTGCCAAAATGGATAACGGTTTCATCATCGGGAATATATTCCTCGTAAAATGCACTCGCATCCGGAAGTGCCTTAAGCGTTTTTTTTAGCGCGCCAATCACCAAACTTTTATCGTCAGACCATCCGGTAAAGCGGTCGTCCATAATTTCATTGAACAATTCATTTCGACGACAAAAACGATACAGCTCTAACAGGATTTCAACATGGTCCTCGTGCGTACTTTCCTTCTGGAGGTAGTCTATGTAGGTTTTTTCTTTACAAAAGTCTTTATAGATTTTCCTGAACAGGTCTTCGTCCAGACCTTCTGCACATTTCTCCTTTTTAAACCGCTCCTGTAAATACGCATTCTTTTCGATGCTCTGGATCAGCGGGTTTGAATAGATCTTATCCGTGAAGATCTTATCTTCCTCGGTTTTAATGTGTTTACCCTGGCGAAGCCTGGCATCTTCGGCGGCGAAAGAGCAAACCTTTGCGATGCAGTAAAGATTTAACAGGTAGAGGCGGAAGGAATCGTGAATGGTCTTGTGAAAAGCGTTGAGGGCTTCATTGTAGCTCAGATCGCGGTCTTGGGCCAGACTATAAAGTTGTTGCATCACTTTGACGCGAACATTCCTCCTACTCAACATCGTAGTGTTCTGTCTTTATTGAGTTGCAAAAATAGTCGAAATCCGGAATGCCGGGTATGAATTTTAAAAAGATGGCGGCCAAAGCCGAATCTAAGGTGAACCCTGAACGCCCCCCCGGACGCTTAGAGGTTGAATATCAAATTATTGTAATATGTTCTGTCTTCAGCAAATTTGTTGCTGAAACCGCCTAAACGGCTGAATACCCTCCCAGATCACTGAATGGCGGCTCCACAAGCACAGACCTGGGTGGTCATCTCCATACCTTTCAATAAATTTTGTTGGCTTCCTCGTTGAGGTATTTCTGCCTCATTTCGCTTCGATCAGGAAGCTGGCGATAATGCCATTTGTGGATGATCTTTCCATCCTTGAACAATACCAGCCCCGGGTTTGAACGCATAATGGTTTTCAGCAACAAGTCATCGGCCTCATACACCGGATAACTCATTCCGGATTGTTTGCTCAAATCAATAACCCCCTCCTCTGTCAATCCACCGAAGACCGCGTGCACGGACACACTCTCCGAACGGAGCGAATCCAGTAGCGGGATAAATTTAGACTTCAGTATTTCCAGGTATTCAGGATCCCAGGTGTATTTATTGCGCTTGATTTTCCTTTCCAAAATGGTGTCGCGAGACACTACCGCGATGCCGGCCTGGCTGGTGATGGTATCAACGATCTGCGTACTGTCGCGTACAATTATATCCTCAGAAATTGCCGTGTAGTTCAGTTTCGTACTAACCATGAGGAAGCTGTAGTTTGGGTCGGCCAGCAATTGTTCGGCGTAGCTTTCGCCATCAAAGGTCACCAGGTCGAAATCCGAAATTTTAGTGCGGGCAATGCTTGGAGTTGACTTGATCTGATCGAGGGTTTCCCAGCTAGCTTTGAATTGGGCATTGGACTTAAACGAGTCCAGGTAGGCAGCATATGGAAGCTCCATTTCCATTCCCGTCTGCCTGTTGCGGATTTTGTATGCAAGAATTTCTACTTCCGCCTGAGCTTTTCTCTCTGCTTCCAGTTGTTGGCGGATGTTAGCTCCCGATTTGAATGGCCGGAAGTCGATAACGGGTTCGTTCCAGACAAAATTGGAGAAACAAAAAAGCAACAGCCCGGCTGTGCTAATGGCAGTCACTGAACTCCTGAGCACCGGAGAGAACAACTGCCTGAGCTGCCTCCAGCGCAACAAGAACCAAATGGCGGGGATCATCAGTATGAGATCTTTGGTGAAGGAGGTCTGCGGCGCGAGCTTTATAAAGTCTCCAAAGCAGCCACAGTCTGTTACCCGCATCTGGTTGCTGTTAAAAGCAGTCCACCGGGAAAATTCAAAGAAATTGGCGTCATTGGGAACGTAGCCCGTTAGGAACGTAAACCCTGTGAGGATGGTAAAAAAGATCATGATGCTAAAAAACAACCATGCCGACAAACGTCGGCGATACCCGATGATGAGCATGATGCCAAGGACGATTTCCAGGACGATCATAAACACCGAGAAAGCGATTGAATAATCTGAAAAAACGGGGAACACCGGAGCCATAAATTTGAGAAATGAACCGCGGCAGGTATCCTCAAATGCCGTAAAATACTGTTCCATCTTGTAAGCGGTGCCCAAAGGATCTACGGCCTTGACAAATCCTGAAACGACAAACAGGGTGCCGGAAAAATTCTGTACAAAATTGTCGGCAAACGCCACGCCGTCACCAGCCCTTTTGGACAAGAACCACGTCAGCAGTGCGGCAAAGGCTGCAACGATAAGAAAAAGTGTAACGATGGTCATAGTTCAGCTACTTTATCTTCAACGGGTTGAAGGATGTTAAGCAAATGTATCCGTTGAAATGCACATAAGCCGCAATTTGTTGTAAATAGCTTACAATGAAATGTTAATTCGTTGGCGGGTAAAGATATATGCGGATTTTCGTTGGAAAGCTCCCCTCTTCAGCGGTGGTCACCAGCGACCACTTTGTACCTTTGCGGCATGCACCGAGAAGTAGGCCCTTTCAAATGCCTGGTGGGTCCTTGCCAGGATGAAATTGCCGTTAAGGGCAGTAAATTCATCGCATACGGGTGGCCTGTTCACGACATCGCCGAGGTGGAGTTCCATCTTAAAAAATGCAAGGAACAGCACCACAAGGCACGTCATTGGTGTTATGCATGGATCCTCGGCTCCGGGGCTGGGCAGCAGTTCCGCTCCTGCGATGACGGCGAACCTGCGGGAACGGCCGGCAGGCCCATACTGCAACAACTTCAGGCACACCATGTGACAAACGCGGTTATCATTGTCGTGCGCTATTTCGGTGGGATCCTGCTGGGCACCGGAGGGTTGGCAAAGGCCTACCGCGATGCCGCAAAGGCGGGTCTCGCCCGTGCAGAACTGGTGGACTTCACCCCGATGGTCCGGTTGATTGCCAGGTCTGATGCCGCGCAAATCCAGGTATTGTATTCTGTATTGAAAGAGCTTGGGATTCAGGTCGACGCGTTCGAACTGCAAAACGACGCACATTTACATTTTACAATCCCGGAAAAGGAACAGGAAGAATGGGTTCGGCGCATCCGTTCCCGGTTGCAAAAAAAACCAGCCGCCACTCTGGACGGCTATACTTTACTTCCAGGTTATTCACTAACGCTTGACCCAGCATGCAGCTCGTAGGCCTTACCGGTGGCATTGGAAGTGGAAAGACGACCGTGGCCCGGGTCTTTGAAATCCTCGGGGTGCCGGTTTACCATTCAGACCAGAAAGCTCGCCAGCTCATGGAGAATGACAGTAAACTCAGGGCTGCAATTGGGCGGAAATTTGGCAGCGATTCTTACAGATCCGATGGATCACTGAATGTTGCCTATCTCGCCGAATTGGCTTTTTCCGATCCTTCCTGCCTGCGGGAGCTCAATGCATTGGTCCACCCCTACGTTGCTGCCGACATAAAATCCTGGATGCAACAGCAAGTGGGCCCTTATGTGCTGATGGAGACCGCATTAATCAGAGAAACGATGGCCATGACGCAAATTTTCCGTATCGTAGCGGTCATAGCCGATGCCAATATTCGAACTGAGCGGGTCCGGCACCGGGACGGGCTGGACCCCGCTCGGGTGCAACAGCGAATGTCGCGGCAATTGAACGACACAGAATTGCACAACCTGGCCGATTACACAGTAATTAACAATGGCACCAAGAGCCTGATCGCTCAATGCCTTGCCATCCACAAATCCCTTTTGGGTGATGTGGAGCGAGACAGCCGAAAGAGTTGACAGAATCCTGCCCCCTATGTTTTTAGCCACATGATTTACCCCCCAGCTGAGTTGCAAATTACCATTAACTTCGTTTAATATTATGATACGCCCGATGGAAACCCTTACTGCACCTGAACGCTCACAGCATTACCTTGACCTCGAAGACCGGTTTGGTGCCCACAATTACCACCCCATTCCCGTGGTGTTAACCCGTGGTCGGGGAAGTTATTTATGGGATGTCGAAGGCAAGCAATACCTCGATTTCCTGTCGGCTTATTCGGCGGTGAATCAGGGGCATTGTCATCCCAAAATCCTCGATGCCCTTGAAACCCAGGCACGGAGTCTCACGCTCACCTCACGGGCCTTTTACAACGACCAGCTTGGCGCCTACGAACACTACATCTGCAACTATTTTGGCTACGACAAGGTGTTGCCCATGAACACCGGGGTTGAAGCCGTCGAGACGGCCGTAAAACTTTGCAGAAAATGGGCGTATACCCGAAGGGGGATGGCAGAAAATAAAGCTCGGATCATCGTTTTTGACCGCAACTTTCATGGCAGGACCCTGCTCGCGGTCTCCTTGTCGACGGACCCCTCCAGCTATGGCCAATTTGGTCCATTTGTTCCCGGTTTTGAAAAAATCCCCTTCGACAACGAAGAAACGCTCGAAAGGGCTTTTGCCGGTGGCGACATAGCTGGTTTACTCATCGAACCCATTCAGGGAGAAGCGGGTGTGATCCTTCCCGGGGATGCATTCATTCAAAAATGCCGGCGGTTGTGCAGTGAGCACGGTGCACTTTTTATGGCAGACGAAATCCAAACCGGGCTTTGCCGGACCGGAAAGATGCTTGCCTGCGATTACAACGACATCCGGCCGGATGTACTCATTCTCGGCAAAGCTTTATCCGGTGGAGTCCTGCCCGTATCCGCCGTCCTGGCTGACGACGAAATCATGCTGAGCATCCGACCGGGAGAGCATGGTTCGACATTTGGCGGCAATCCCCTCGCTTGCAGGGTGGCTGTTGCCGCCCTCGACGTCTTGAAAGAAGAAAAGCTCGCAGAGAATGCATTTGAAATGGGCAAGTTGTTCCGTGGAGGCCTTGAGAAACTGAAGCTGCGCCATGGACGCATCCGGGAGGTGCGGGGGCGCGGTCTGCTCAACGCCATTGAAATGGATGTTCCCTCCGACAGTCCTGTAGCCTGGGAGCTCTGCCTGGAACTTGCGAACAGAGGCCTGCTCGCCAAGCCCACCCATGGCAATATCATCCGCCTTGCACCGCCTCTTTGTATCAGCAATCGTGACATCGAAAAAGCACTGGATATACTGGATGCTGTACTTAGCCAATGAAATCACAACAGAACATAGCAGCCTATTTACATCAAACCTTAATTATAAATTATTAATACATATATAGATATATATCAGAATGATTGATTATTTTTGCTAAAACTCCAAATGCATGCATAAAGTTTACACCCTGTTTTCCGTTTTATTGATCGCAGGCAACGCCCTGCAGGCACAGACCATGCAACTCAAGTTTTGTGGAAAAACCAGCCTCGTCGAACCGGCCACCGACAATCAGGGCAACGACCAGCGCCACAAAGGTGCTTTGCGGCTGGACTATCTGCGCGTGGGCCGCGTAGGATCTTCCAAATTGAATCCGTTTTACTCTCTGGGTGTTTCAGGAGGCACCAGTTTTAAAAATTTTATCTACGTAGACGGCTGTCAAAACAACTCCAATACAACCTATTGCTCCGGATGTTCGCGCTGTTATACGGTGACGGATGCCGGCAATAAATCCATCGGGGTGTTTCAGGGAAAAATGCTCGGCAATGTGCGCACCCGCTCTACCAACAACGACCTGTACCTCGAGAGCACCGGCGACCAGAATGTGGTGTGTTTTGTAACGGACCCGTTCGACGTTTCCGGGCACGGAGGCAAGAAAATAGAAATCAATGCTGGCTATGAAGGAACCCAGGTTGAAAATTTTGCAACAAAAAATGTAAGCTGTGAATACCGGTACAACACTGGCAACTGGGTTGGTATATTCAACCAGAATTCGAACTTCCTTCGCATCATCGACACCACCCTGCTCGTGCTCCAGAACGTTCCTGTTGCAACGATTGAATTCAATGCGCTAGACGATCTGGAAGTATTTCCCAATCCCACGGCCGATCATCTCATTCTGCGAATGGAAAGCAATCTTGCGTTTGCTGGTTCTGTAAGGATACTGAACTATCAAAACCAGCTCGTATCCGAGAGTGCATTGGACGTTGTGTCGGGAACCAACATCAATAAAATTTCCATTGCCAGCCTACCGGATGGAATGTATTTATTGCAGCTCAGCGATCCTTCCGGCCGCACTGCCACCCGGAAATTTGCACGCCAACGCTGACGTGACAATTTGAACACCTTATAGTACGCTCATTTTATCGATTGCTTCGCTCGATGATCCGCTTTCGGTTTTCAATAAAAAACTGGATGCTATCGGGATTGCGCATGGTTCCTGCATTGATCGATTTCAAAGGATCCATTCCCATTAGAATTTTCTTTACGGGACCCTCCATTTTCTTTCCGCTGATCGTATAGGGAATATCGGGTACCGGAACCACGAGATCCGGTACATGTCGCGGACTACACTGTCTGCGAAGGGTTTGAACGATGGTCTGCTGCAGAGCGTCGCTCCATTTTACCTGATCGCGAAGCCTCACAAAAAGAGGCATAAAATGCTCTCCATCTTCCCACTCCAGGTTGACGATCAGGGCATCCTGCAAGTCGCGAATTCCATCCAAGGCCTGGTAGATTTCGGCGGTTCCAATGCGTACTCCCTGCCGGTTCAGGGTAGTGTCCGATCGGCCATGGATTACGAGGCCGTCTTCAGCTGTTATTTCTATCCAATCGCCATGGCGCCAGATCCCGGGATACTGTTCAAAATAACTGGCCCGGTATTTTGCAAAACCGGGGTCATTCCAAAAGTATATCGGCATACAGGGTAAGGGTTTGCGGATGACCATCTCGCCGACCGTTTGCCAAACGGCCTGACCTGCTTCGTCCCATGCCTCCAGGTCCACTCCGAGGGTGCGGCACTGAATCTGTCCTCTGCGCACCGGCCTTTCGATGCATCCTCCAACAAAAGCAGTGCACACGTCGCTGCCGCCGCTCATAGAGCACAACCATACCTGGTTCCCTACCGCCTGGTAAACATATGAAAAGGCCTCAGGGGGTAAAGGGGACCCCGTAGAACCAATGCTGCGCAATGCCTCAAGTTGGTGAGACCTGCCAGGCACAAGGTTTTCCTTCATGCAGGCCACCAGATACGGTGCGCTGGTTCCAAAGTGTTGAATGGTGTTTGTTCCCACCCTACTCCACAAGTGATCCAATGTGGGGAATGCCGCGCTACCATCGTAGAGGACCGCCGTAGCTCCGGCAAGCATGGAAGCATGCACAAAATTCCACATCATCCACCCGGTCGTCGTATACCAGAAAAAGCGCTCCCCTGGTCGAACGTCATTGTGCAAGACGAGATACTTCAAATGCTCCAGCAACATTCCACCATGACCGTGGACCATAGCTTTGGGCAAACCGGTAGTTCCCGAGGAATACAAAATCCATATTGGATGGCTGAAAGGCACGCGAACAAACCGAAGGAAAGCCCCGGGGCGTTGAATCAACGACGTGAATGTTTCAAACCGGGGATCTTCCAAAACTGGAGCGACCACCCCATACGCCTCAATCCAAACGATGCGTTTCAGGCCTGGGATCCTCCCGACCAGCTCGAGTACTTCAGACCTACGGTCAAAAACCTTTCCGCTGTAAGAATACGCTGTTGAAGCAAACAAGACGCCGGGATCTATCTGCGCGAAACGGTCTGTGGCGCCCGAAACCCCAAAATCTGGGCTGCAACTGCTCCAAATGAGACCTGAAGCCACTGCCGCCAGCATGGCCATCGAAGTCTCAGGTACATTGGAGGCATAGGCCACCACGCGATCACCCTGTACCAGCCCACTGAGGTCAAAAAAGGACTGGAGACATGCCGTAGCACCCTCCAATTCCTCCCATGAAATTTCGCGATCGGAAAGGTTCTCGGCCATGGCAATGATTGCAGGCCTCCGGCTGTCCTTCTTTCGGAAAATGTGTTCAGCGTAATTCAGTCGAATGCCTTCAAACCATTGTACTTCCGGCATGTCTCCGGAAGAACAAACATATTTGTATTCACCGTCATGAGCAATTTCAAAGTACTGGAAAATGGTCTCCCAGAATCTTTCATATTCGGCAATAGACCACGCATAAAGTTCGTCGTATGTGTTGAGATTCAGACCATAGCGCCGATTTACCCAGGTGCGGAACCGGACGAGTCCTGATTCCTGTACGCTCCTTGGGGAAGCGGTCCACAAAATTTCACTTGAGGCGTGCATGGTGCGTCAAAAATACACCAGTCCGCGTAGGAAGCCGTCATCCAAACCGCAGGGCTACAGGTTAAATTCCGAAAATCTGAACGGTTAATATATCGGATAAAATATATTTTAGGTTCACCTAACTTTACTTTTTGACCATAAGAACAGAACTTAGTTTTGCGCCATGATGATAGTTACACCAGCAGAGGAAAAGCTGTTAAAGGCCATTTTTGAAATCGCCACATCCTCTTCTTCGGAGGTGCACACCAACGACCTCGCGCACCGGCTGGGGTTGAAACCCGGATCGGTTACGGAAGCGCTTCGCCGTCTTTCCGACAAGGGGTGTATTTCTTACGAACGTTACCAGCCGGTGCGCCTGACGATCATTGGCAAAAACCTCGCTTTGAAGACCCTTCGCCGGCAGCGCTTATGGAATGCTTATTTGTTCAGTAAAATGAATTTCGGGCTGGACGAACTGATTATTCACTCGGAGCAACTCGGGAGCATACCATCCGAGCGCCTCGTTGATTCGTTGGATGAGCTTTTGGGCCATCCTCTATTTGATCCTTTTGGCGACCCCATTCCAGACCGGAAAGGGAAAATGCGTGGGGAATGCTTTGTTCCCATAGACAAAATGCCTCCTGGTACATCCTGCAGAGTGGCTGCGTTCAGCGATCACAGTGAAGCCTTTCTGGAATACATTCAAAGGCTTGGACTTAGCATTGGCAGCGAGCTCACCCTGATATCAGTGGAAGCATACGATGGCAGCGCGACCATCATCTGCAGCGGCGAACCTCCACAGTCGATTTCCCGCGATGTTGCCAGGTCCATACTCAGCTCCTCCCGCGAACACTGTTGTGCTTTCGACAGTAGCCTCCAGGTGCCGCCGTGCCTGGGCGACCATCCCACTCCCAAAGCATCTTGTCATTAAATCTTTAAACAAAATCAAATCTTCCTAAACCATGAGGCCGTTGCTCATTCTATTATTCACCATTCTGTTAACTGATCTCTTTTCACAGACCCTAACGATTGAAGGGAGCGTGGTTCAGTCCCAGTCTGAAGTTCCGATTTCCGATGTCAACGTATTTCTCGAATCGACTTCTTTTCATGCACGGACGGATCTCAAAGGAAATTTTGCTTTGAGCGATGTGCCGGAAGGAGACTATCAACTGACAGCAAGTTCTTTTGGTTTCGTTAGCTACCGTATTCCCGTAACCGTGGTTGCCGGTCAGCTTCTCCGCATTGATATTCAATTGACTGAGCAGGTAGCAGAACTCCAGGAAGTGGTTGTGATGACAAAAGGACTATCGGGAATTCGGAACATACCTGGCTCGGCGCATTTCATTTCCCCAAAAGAAATACAAAAATTCAGTTACACGGATGTCTCCAGGGCCTTGGGGAGCGTTCCTGGGATAAACATACAGGAAGAGGACGGATTCGGCTTGCGCCCCAACATTGGCCTTCGGGGGACCGGCGTTGAAAGAAGTTCTAAAATTACCCTGATGGAAGATGGTGTACTCACAGCCCCAGCACCCTATTCAGAACCGGCTGCGTACTATTTTCCGACTATGGGTAGGATGCAGGCCATCGAAATAGTAAAAGGCAGCAGCCAGATCAAATACGGCCCGTTTACCACCGGCGGAGCGATCAACCTTCTTTCCACTCAAATCCCCTCCACCTTTTCCGGGAAATTCCATTTGCTGGGGGGATCCTACGGGAATCGCATTTTGCATGCCTGGGTCGGAGATGAACAAAAGCATCTTGCCTACCTCGTTGAAAGTTTCCAATACCGGTCGGATGGGTTTAAAAAGCTGGACGGCGGCGGCCCCACGGGGTTTGACAAGCAAGACTATTTGGCGAAGTTGCGGCTCCAGACTGCACCAGGTGCTAAAATTCCCCAATCCCTCAGTATCCGCTTCAGCCACACATTGGAGGAATCTGATGAGACCTATCTCGGACTGACCCAGGAGGATTTTGATCAAGATCCCTATCGCAGGTACGCAGCTTCGCAAAAGGATCTCATGTCCACCAAGCAGAATCATTTGTCGCTAATGCACACCGTTTCACTGGGCAGCGACCTGCAATTGTCGACTACTGCCTATCGAACTGAATTTTCCCGGAATTGGTATAAGCTCGACAAGGTAGGGATTTCGGACGGCACCAAACTTTCCATAGGGAGTGTCGTCGATGACCCGGATAACAACGCGGAAGCGTATGAAGTGCTGCGAGGCACACCAACCGGATCCTCCAACAGACTCTACGTCAAAGCGAACAACCGTTCATACGAAGCAAAGGGAATTCAATCTGCCCTGTCCTTTTCGTTTGCTCATTCAGATTGGGATCACCGGATAGATCTGGGTTTGCGGATTCACCGGGATTGGGCAGACCGCTTTCAATGGGAGGATCATTATGCCATCCAAGATGAGGTCATGCGTCTGTTGGAGACGGGTATTCCCGGCACCGAGAGCAATCGCATCATCAGGACAGATGCTGCAGCAGCTTATTTGCAGTACCGCCTTCGCCACGGAAAGTTTACTGCAACTCCTGGTCTGCGCTACGAAAATATTTTTGTTGAGCAAAAGGATTTCGGAAAAGGAGATCCTAAAAGGTTGGGTGACCAGTTATCGCTTAAACAAAACCATGTAGCCCTAGTTATCCCTGGAATTGGCGTTCAATATCAAGCAAACAAATTTTCCACTGTGTTCATCGGCATTCACAAAGGATTTGCACCTCCTGGTGCGCAGGACGGGACCCTCCCGGAGGAAAGCATCAACTACGAGCTTGGGAGCCGGTGGCAAAAAGGGGTATTCTTACTTCAGGCCGTCATTTTTCTCAATGACTATAGCAATTTGTTGGGAACGGATCTGGCTGCTGGCGGCGGTACTGGAACAGGTGATCTTTTCAATGCGGGTGAAGTGCGCTCACATGGTATAGAATTCCAAATTAACTGCGATCTCATTTCACAAAAAGGTGCTCATAATTACAGTGTTCCTGTAGGAATCTCTTACACCTATACGGTCGCCCGTTTTCAAAGCAGTTTTAAAAGCATATACGAAGACTGGGGAAGTGTTGAGAAGGGAGATCATTTTCCCTACCTCCCAGCTCATCAGATTAGTTTACTTGCAGGATTTCGTTACGGCGCTTTCCGTTTTGATGCCAGCACCCGTTTTGTGGATGCAATGCGAACCGAACCAGGACAGGGCGCAATTGAATTGAACCAGCGAACGGATGGGCATTTTACCATAGACATCAGCAGCCATTACACCATTCATAAAAAAATCGACTTGTTTGCAAGTGCCAGCAATGTATTGGATGAAGTCTACATTGCTGCCCGAAGGCCTGCCGGCCTGCGACCCGGAATGCCACGAAGTTTTACGCTGGGCTTAAAGGCTGCATTTTAAACGGTCGAACTTTTTGACTGGAAGCATGTTTATTCCAGGATTGCTTGCCGGAGGAACATGGTTTTGACCAATCAGCATTGGGTCTGCCTGAACTGTTACCGGTGAACATACAGAGCTCATGCGTATCCAAGAGGCTGTTATTGAATGAATTGGAAAATTAAATTGAACTCCCTGCGCGCCCGATACCCTTGGCTGACCCGGCTCGGCTTTGCTGCATTTTTGTTCTTCCTGATCAAAGGCCTCATTTGGGTTGCCCTTTTTTTTGTTGCCTATTTTCATTTAAAAAAATAGCTCCACCAGGCAAAGAAGGGAGTCAAATGCCACTGGACGCGTTCCCTTCACGTCGATCACCGCGGATGTAAATTCAATAGGCAGTTGGTTCTTGTGCTACTGAAAATGCCTTCGATTCCGGATCAGTCTTGCTAAAATTCCAATGCGCTTCACAAGGGCAAGATTCAGTTGCGCCTATTGAGCGAATCAATGTATGCAACAAATGAAAGCGAGAAGAAGTCTGAACTTACTGTCAGCTCATTATTTAACGGTACTTATACCATTTTAATGAAAGGTATTGAAAATCTGTATTACTTAAAGCCAACACGATGCAGAGCCCCCGGGTCAGTAGGCTTGTAAAAATTTGAGAAAGATGTGACCATCCGCGTCTTTTAACTCACCCGGCACTACGTGCCACCCTCTCTTTTGCTGACGCAAAAAAGAGGGTACCCAACGGACTCACCCGGCACTTCGTGCCACCCTCTCTTTTGCTGACGCAAAAAAGAGGGTACCCAACTGAAATCATTTGTCCTTTGTTTTGCGCAAAAACAATTCAAAAAAAAGAACTCCCCCCTCTTTGATC
>JABARE010000016.1 GCA_019187365.1 Saprospiraceae bacterium
CTCCGAAATCCGGATCGCTTGCTTTCTTTAGGGTGTCAGTATCTGACGGAATGACAGAAAATCAGGAGAGATTTCACCCTGGTCTCATCCACCGAAACGGGGGGTCAGGATGGGCCGAATTATCCACAAATGTGTATTCAGAACTCCAATTTTAATAATATAGCTTCAATACTCAAGAGTGGTTGATATTAAATTTATGTGCAAATTATGTGCAAATAAAAAAGGAGCTAAGAAATAATTTATCCTAACTCCTTGATTTTCAAGTCGGGGTGACTGGATTTGAACCAGCGACCCCACGCCCCCCAGACGTGTGCGCTACCAGGCTGCGCTACACCCCGAACTTCGTCCCTGGGAAATGCACTGGCATGCAAGAAACAAATATGCCCGCAAACTTTGGGCAATTGTGCGATTCCCCAATGGACCTTTGAATTTCGGGGCGAAATTAATGGAATTTCGCGTTTTGGCCAAACGGCGGCGCGATCACCTCCTGGTGGAGGTTCATTGTGTATTGTGCTTAGAATCAAGGCCAATCCCCCGCATAATGCAGGGGCATGGTAGTGGACTGAGCCAGGTAATCGAATTTAAGGCGAATGATTTGGCGTATGTGGAGGTAATCGTGTGCCAGCCAGTTGGTCAGCAGAAAAAAAGCAGATAGCCTACCAATCACGGGGTGGATCAGGAAGGAGTCCCAGTCGGGATCATTCAGGCTTCTCAGCCAGTGTATCGACTTGGTGCGCTCAGCGAGGAACTCCCGGCATTTATGCTCGTAATCCTGTTCGATATAGGATCTGGAAATGACCCAGTCTTTGGGGTCGATGGGTGCCAGCTCGTCGGAAGACCGGTGCAGGGCCTGGTCCACGCGGCAGCGGAAGTCCTCCCGCTCCTCATCGACCAGATGACAGACGATTTCTTTTAAACACCACTTGTGGTCTTCCGGCTTCCAATCCGGGGGAACCTCATGATGCAAATCAAGCAAGGTTGAAAACAGAATCCTGTTGCGGTCGAGTTGTCCAATGAGTTGGGTGGCCTGCATTAGGCCGCTAAATTACAGAATTTGCCCAATTGTAATTTCCTTTAGGTCAACTCAAATAAAAATAATTCATATTCAACCACTTAGCGAAACATTGGGCATTCCAAATATTTAATATTCGCGTCTATAAATTTCGATATTGTCAGCTTATGTTTGCGATGCCTTTCCTTACGAAGCAGGATTGGCATTGATTAGAACCTAACTCAAATCTCATGAAAAGACGCCAGCAGTCCCCTGCCGCAGGCTTAAAACCTGTTTTGCGCTTTGCCGTAGTAATCTTTTTATTTTTTCTCACCATCCAACGGGCGAGTTCACAAATCGATGTAAGTTCTACGGGTGGAGTGCCCATGGGTTCTTATGCAAGCCTCTCCGCTGCTTTTGATGCCATCAATGCGGGGACCCACACAGGAGCAATTTCCATCTTGGTCACAGGCAATACTTCAGAGCCGGCTGCGGGGGCGATCCTGCAGGCCAGCGGGACCGGGTCAGCCAGTTACGGATCAATCCTGATCCAGCCATCGGGAGGTGCAGCGCGCACCATTTCCGGTGCAGCGACGGCGGGAACTGGCCTGGTGCAGCTCAATGGGGCTGACTACGTCACTTTTGACGGACTGAATGCAGGAGGGAACAGCCTGACCATTCAAAACACCACCGTTTCTTCGACCTCGGGTACCAGTACGATCCATCTGCAGGGGGATGCAACGTTCAACACTTTTATCAATCTGAACGTAAATGGCGCCGGAACCATGGCTGTTGGCACCAACGGTGGCAATTTCTGGTTCGGGGCTTCTTCCCTTACGACGGGCCAGGACAATAACCTGATCTCCAATTGTAAGATCGGCCCAGTCGGGACGAGCTACCCAACAAAAGGCGTATACAGCAATGGTACAACGACCACCGCTGGTCAGTACAACAGCAAGAATACGGTGACCAACTGCGAGATCTATGACTACTTCGGTACAGCCGCGCAGAGCGCCGGGATTTACATTACTTCGGGAAGTACCGAATGGACCATTACCAACAACAAATTCTACCAAACCGTTTCCAAGACCCAAACCACCGGATCCATTCATGCGGCCATTCAAATTGGCAGCACCAACGTGGATGGTTGTGTGATCACGGGCAATACCATCGGTTTTGCGAATGCTGCCGGCACCGGCATGTACCAATGGGTTGGCGTTTCAACCTCATCTCGTATGGTGGGGATTTACCTGTCTTCCCATGGATCGACTCAAAAGACCATCATTTCCAACAATACCATTCAGAACATTTCACTTTCGGGAACCCTTGGAAGCACGACGTCAAGTTCAGCGTTTATTGGCATTCAGATCTCAAGCGGTTGGTCTGACTGCAATAGCAATACCATTGGTAGCCTTGATGGCACCAAAACCATTTTAATTGCTAATTCAAGTACTTCGAGTTCAGAGGTGTATGGCATTTACTCCAGTGCTTCAATCGCTGCAGTGACCACATTCAACAATAACTCCATTGGAGCCATTACGCATTCTAATAGCAACACAGCGGCATGTGGTTTGGTCGGACTTCGCGCAGGAAGCAGCTCTTCTAACAATCTGATTATCGAAGACAACGCGATTGGCAACGCTGGCGCAGAAATGAAAACCATAAACAATTCGACGACGGCTTCATTAAGCGGAAATACGGTCATTGGAATTTATGTATTGTCTTCCATTCATCAGATCCGGAACAACCTCATCCGCAACCTGACGACCAACAACCAGTCGACCGGCACTGGAACGTCCTCCTCTGTTCAGGGGATGTACATTTCCTCTGCGGCGTCAGGATCACTCATTTCGGGCAACACCATCCATTCGTTGTCGAATACCTCCCCGGCAGCAAATTCCTGGGTAAACGGGATCACCATTAGCTCCTCAACGGCTCTGCTAACGTTTGAAAAGAACTTCATCCACTCTCTCGTCATTTCCGGGACCGGTTCTACCGCGACGATCAATGGAATTTACATCAACGGTGGTTCGACCCGGTTTGCCAACAACATGATCCGCCTGGGAGTCGATGCCGCAGGAAATTCCATCACCAGTGGCTTGGCCATCAACGGCATCAACGAAGTCGGGGGAACGGTAAGTACCTTCGTGCACAACTCTGTTTATGTGGGAGGGACTGGCGTAGCAACCCTTACCAACAATACCCATGCCATGAACAGTAACCGGACATCGGGCGACAGAAAGTATGTAAATAATATTTTCTTCAATGCCCGTTCGAACAGTGGGTCCACCGGAAAGCATTACGCCATCAAGCTTGGAGGCACCGGCGTCAATCCGGCGGGCTTATTGAGCAATTTCAACGATCTTTTTGCCAATGGAACCGGTGCGAACGTTGGCTATTACGACCTGGCCGACCGGCTCACCTTGTCGGACTGGCGCACGGCCACCGGACAAGATTGCAATTCGGTGAGTGGGGATCCTCGTTTTATTGCTCCCGACGGCACGGCTTCAACGGTCGATCTGCACATCGTCACCACCATGTTGTTGACCCCTGTTGAGAGCGCAGGTTCACCCGATTATTCGGAGACCACTGATTACGATGGTCAGCCCCGCGCTTCGCTATCGCCGGTGGATATTGGAGCCGATGCCGGAGTATTTTTGGTTCTCGATCAATCGGGTCCTTCAATTGAAATTACACCCCTGGAGGGCATATGCGGTACTGCCGACACGGCCTTAACAGGCGTTCACATTACCGACGCAACGGGAGTTCCCGTTATGGGGTCTTTGGCTCCGCGGATCTATTTTCGTAAAAACGCGGGTGCATGGGTCTCACGTGCAGGTATCCTTACTTCGGGAAGTGCGATCAACGGTTACTGGCGATTTAATCTGGTGATGGCTGATGTTGGCGGAATTGTGATTGGCGATGTCATTGATTATTTTATTCTTGCCCAGGATGTTTCCGGTCCTCCGAATATTTCTTCCTCGCCTGCCTGCGCTACGGCAAGCGACGTAAACACCCTCATTCTTCCTCCTCCAACCCCATACACGGCAAGTGTTAAGGGCGCCATAAGTGGAACCTTTACCGTTGGGGTCGGAGGCGATTACACTACGCTTACGGCAGCTGTTGCTGATTATAACAGCAAGTGCCTCACCGGTCCCGTCGTCTTCCTGCTCACGGATGTGGCCTATCCTTCTGAAACCTTCCCGATCACCATCAACCAGGTTCCGGGTCAAAGCGCAGCCAACACCCTCACCATCCGTCCCAATGTCGGCAATGTGGCCACCATTTCCGGAAGTTCGACCAGTTGCATCATCCGGTTTAATGGAGCAGACTGGGTCATAATAGACGGCTCGAATTCCGGGGGCACAGACCGGAGCCTGACGCTTTCCAATACCTCTACGAGTTCCAGCAGAGCTGTTGTCTGTGTGCAGAGCCTCGGTACAGCCCTCGGCGCTACGCACGACGTGATCCGCAACTGCAACATCATCGCAGGGTCCACAACCGTCTCGTCCATTTTCGGAATACATGTGGCAGGAACGACGGTGAGCACCAGCGGAACGGGTGACGACAACGACTACCTGACCATTCAAAACAACAGCATCAAGAAGGCCTACTATGGCATCTATGCACGGGCGACGGCAGCGGGTCGCAACGATTCGCTGAAAATTCTCAAGAACAGCATTGGCGCCAACGTTACCGCCGAGCAGATTGGCAAATACGGTATGCAACTGTACGAAGCTGACCACGCCCTCATTTCGGGAAACGAAGTGTTCAATATGGTAGGAACGGTTACAAATCCTACCGGGATCAGGATTGAAGCTGGGATAGTCAATTCCTCAATTACCAAGAACAACATACATAATCTATTTTATACGGGTTCAAGTGGTTACGGTGGAAAGGGCATAGACGTGGCTACATCGGCAAATGCCAATGTCACCATCAGCAACAATTTCGTGAGCAAGATGCGTGGCGATGGCTGGAGCACCTTCACATCAGATGCCATTGTGGGGATCCGCATACTATCTCCCTCAACGGGTATCAACATCTACAACAACTCGGTTTTGCTCGATGATCTGGTGTCGCGATCCTCGTCGTCGGATGTCAGCGCAGCGCTCTACCTTCATTCCGCTGCCTCCTCGATGAACGTTAAGAACAACATCCTGATCAACAAGATTTCCAATATCACGGGTACGGCGAAGGCGTATGCCATTGCCTCCGATGCACCGGCTACAGCTTTTATCAACATCGACAACAACGATTACTACGCAAGTGGACCACAGGGTGTGCTCGGCAGGAATTCGGCGGCTGCTGATATGCTTACCCTTGCAGATTGGAGGGCCTTTACGGGTAAAGACCTTCTCTCAGTGAGCGTAGAGCCGGAATTTGCAGACACAACGGACCTGCACCTTCCGGAGCTGCCTGAGAATGAATGTCTGAACCAGGCTGGCATGGTCATATCAGGTGTAACAGTTGATTATGACGGCGATACGCGCAGCCTTACCAATCCGGATATTGGCGCTGACGAGTTCGATGGAGAGGACCTGACCATCGCTGTGACGGAAACGTCCGGGACGCCAAATGACAAATTTATCTGCTCCGGATCGTCTGGAACCTTGACCGTAAGTGGAGGCTCTTCACACAAATGGAACACCGGGGAAACGACGGCAGCCATCACCAAAGCTCCCTTTGTAACAACAATATATTATGACACCGTCACGGTCGTTCCCGGATGCCGCGTAGTCATGTACGACACCTTAAAAGTGTTGCTTGCTCCAAGTGCTGCTATCACTCCCGCAATGAGCACGATCTGTGAAGGTGCATCCCAGACCCTTACGGCGTCTGGCGGCACTACCTATCTGTGGGACAATGGTTCTACCAATCCCGTTCGAATGGTAACACCGCTAACATCGACCAGCTACACGGTCACGGTAACCGGACCGAACGGTTGTACGGGCATCGCCGTTGCCAGTGTCGGCGTACTGCCTGCTCCTACAGCCAGCATCTCGGCTTCTTCCACCGTAATATGTTCCGGAAATTCTTCCACTCTGACCGCTTCGGGAGGAGTGAGCTATCTATGGAGTACAGGTGCAACTGATGCATCTATTGACGTTAGCCCGACTTCCACAACAACCTATACGGTAACCGTCACGGCAGCTAACGGGTGTACGGATGATGCTTCCATTACCATCACTGTTTTACCCGGGGTAAGTATTGCGGAGACCCATGTTGAACCCTCAACTTGTTTTTCACTCGACGGCTCCATTGACCTCACGGTCAGTGGCCAGGCTCCATTTTATTACAACTGGAGCACTCCGGATGGAGCGGGACTTGTGAACGGACAGGAAGACCAGACAGGGCTGTCGGTAGGTTCTTACTTTGTTACGGTAACTTCCCTTGCCAATTACTGCACCGCCACGAGGGTCATATCGCTCACGGGGCCTGGAAATTGCGGTGGTTGCCCCAGCATGGGTAGTCTGCTTGTAAGCGCAGGGGTTGTCTGCAAGACGACCGATTTTACCCTGACCGCAACAGGCTTGGCCGGGATGGGTTCTCAATACGGCGTATTGTTCAAATATTCGACATCTCCTTTGATGGATCCCTACAGCGGTGGCACTACCTTGGGCATCGTTCCCAATGCCGGACTCACCAACGGGGGCACGACTGCTGTGTTGATAACGGATATCCCTTCCGAGGGAAGCTACTACCTTTATGCAATTCTTACACCAACCCCGCCCAGCATCAATTGCAGGCCATCTGCGTCCAGTAGCATCCTGGTCCTGAAATGTACGCCGGAAATTTCCGACCCCTGTGCCTGTAAGAACAACGCCACCACTCAGACCAACGGACAATTTGATGAGGGCATCGCGATCAATGCACCGAGTGGACAATCGTGGCAAGTGTTAAGCAGCAGTGGTTTTTACCTTTCGAGCAGTCCAGCGCCTCCAGCGGCACCCATACCAATTCCCAACGGTACCCTGCTTACAGAAACTGCCCTGGGAGGAGGGGTGAGCAATTATACGCTAACGGGCGTTCATGTGGATGCCTTGGGGTACAGCGTAACGTTTGGAAATGGCAACCTGAGCCCAACCCTTGCCCACACCTGCTATTATCCCAATCCTGCAATCGTCGGACTGGCCAATTCATATTGCGCCAATGATCCGGCCGTTCCATTGGTCGGAAATGCCCAACTCGGAGACGGCTCGGGCCCGGCATCAGGGGTTGGCACATTTACGATCAATGGCAATTCAGCCACTGTGTTTAATCCTGGATTACTTGGTCCCGGGACACATCTGGTCGTGTTCAGCTTTGACGCGGCTGACGATACTCCGACGGCGGAGCATCCTGGTTGTACACAGGCGATTTCAAAGTCGGTTGTAGTAAATCCTGTACCGGTCGTAAATCAGGTAGCCAACCGTTACCTCTGCGTCGGTCAACTTTCTTCAACCATTGTCTTTTCAGGAACACCGCCGGGTGCGGTCTATCAATGGACGCGAACGCCAGAGGCCATCGGACTGGCAGCAACCAGCGGCTCGGGAAGCGTGCCCAGCTTTACTGCAACAAGCAGCGGCAATACACCCCTGAGTTCGACCTTTACGGTTATCCCCTATTATACAAACGCAGGCATAACCTGCACCGGTACACCCATGACCTTTGTCATTGTCGTGAACCCTACGCCGACGGTCAACCCGGTTGCAGATGTTCAATACTGCCATGGCGATCTGACGACTGCAATCACCTTCACGGGCAGTGCACCGGGAACAATTTACAATTGGACCCGGACCCCTGAACCAATTGGTTTGGCGACCACAAGCGGAACGAACTCCGTTCCCACCTTTACAACGACGAACCCAGGAGCAACGCGCATCACCAGCACATTCACCGTAACTCCTGTATTTATTAATGGAGGCACGATGTGCACAGGAACTCCTATAACTTTTCAGATTTCAGTTTTACCGCAACCGGTAGCGAGATGCAAAGACGCTACCTTATATCTCGACGCCAATGGCATTGCACTGCTTACCGTACCGGATATCGACAATGGAAGTACTGCTTATTCTCTCACGCTTAGTAAAGAGAATTATGAATGTGGAAATATTGGCACTAACACTGTAACTCTTACAGCGAGGGATTCTTGCGGGAAGAGTTCATCTTGCAATGCAACGGTAACTGTATTGGATACGATTCGGCCGAGTCTTTGGTGCCCCAAAGACTGGACTGTAAACCTCGACCCCGGGGAATGCACACGGGCCATCGTTTTTGACGAACCAGAAGCTACAGACAACTGTGAGATCAGCGTCTCTACTGTAACAGCAAGCATCCAGACAACCTTTACTTCGAACAATCAGTTCGCTGGAAACATGTTCAACCTTACCAACATTTCAGGTGGGGTGATCACTATGAATTCTATAGCTGGAAATATTTCTGCTACAGTAGGAACGAATGTCATTGTGGAGGTTTTTTATACACCGACTACTTATATCGGAAAGGAAACCAATCCTGCTGCCTGGACATCACTTGGCGTGGCAAATGCTGCCTGTGCAGGCATCAACCAACCAACTTTATTCAACATCGGCGGTCTAAGTTTGAATCCGGGTGAAACGTATGGGATCTATTTCCACCTGGTCAACTACACTGCAGGATCGATTGCATTGCGTTATACCAACGGAACCGCTACTTACAACAACGGCGATCTGAGTCTTTTTGCCGGAGTAGGCAAAGCCACGCCCGCCTTTACGGGTACTACTTTTGCAAGCAGGATATGGAATGGCAGAATCAATTATTCAAAACAAACCATAGTTGGGGCTCCGCCCACGGTCACCCAAACGGACAATTCGGGATACAAGAACGGAGATTATTTCCCGAGAGGAACCACCTGTTTGACCTATGAGGCCACCGACTTTTCCGGCAATACATCGACTTGTGAATTTTGTATTACCCTGGTAGATTTTCCAAATCCGAATGAGGAACTGGCATGTCATGATCTCATCCAGGTGAGCCTCGACGAAAATTGCTCCGCCACCATCGGGGCCGATGAAGTGCTGTCAGGTGGTCCGTATCGCTGCTACGAAGATTATCGAATCCTCGTTGAAGATTGGGTTACGGGAGCGGTCATTGATCGCAATTCGGGGCAGCGAGGATCCCAGGTGAACGCTCAGGACATTGGAAGGAGATTGAAGGTAACGGTGATCGATACGGTAACGGGCAATAGTTGCTGGTCCATGGCCACCGTAGAAGACAAACTGGCACCCCAAATGGTCTGTCCTTCGGACACCTGCATCGTTTGTGGTACCAGTGGTACTTCGCCAATCTTTATGGGAACCCCCAGGGTAACTGAGAATTGTGGAGGATATTCATTAAACTACTCTGATAAAGTCGAACAGGGTGGTTGTGGCGCCGGTTTTGAAGAACGCATCACGCGCACCTGGGTGACGGAGGATGCTTCAGGAAACGTAAACACCTGTGTACAGGTGATTACGGTGAGTCTGGCCACGCTGAATTCCATCGGTGTTCCCCTCGATTACGACGATAAAGAAGCTCCGGCTCTTGCCTGCGATGAAAAAATCAATCCCACGAAAGACTACTCACCGCACTTCCTGCCATACCCGTATTGTGTAGACGGCTACCTGCTCGATTCTGCTCATTGGTTTGCCACAGGTGGCTTCCTGCCAAGTCCGAATGGTGATCTGGCGGGAGAACGTTTGCCGCGGACCCTGGGCTGGAATTGCCTGGACACCGGTCTTTATATCGGACATCCGAGCCCATGGCCGATTTACTGGCCTGCACACCCCAATTGGAGACCCAATAATCCCGTTTGCTGGGGACCGGATGAGATCATACAATGGCAAGGTACTGGCTTCCCCACTGGTAGTGGCTGTTCCAACCTGGGGATCACCTTCCAGGATATCATAGCCAGCATTGCAAAGCCCGAATGCGATGCAGGAGAAATTGGTTGCTATAAGTTGTTGCGCCAATGGACCGTAATGGACTGGTGCACGGGCGAAGTGGGTGGTCACAATCAGGTGATCAAAGTCATGGACCGCAAAGGACCTGAAATCCTTTATCCGGATACAGTAACGGCTTCCATGGATCCCTGGCGCTGCCTGGGAATATGGGAAGTCCCCAAGCCTTGGTTGCTGGACAATTGCAGCAACGAATTGCACTATAGCGTAGTTTGCATTACGGGTGTAGTAACCGGAAATGAAATTGATGGCTTTATCGTATCCAACATGGAAAGGGGCGTGAACGAAGTCATTATTGTTGCAGAAGATTGTTGCGGAAACGTTACCCAAAAGCGCGTAGCCGTCAATGTAGCAGACAACACACCTCCTAATGCCGTATGTGACCAACGAACGATCGTAAGTCTGACCGGCAACCAGAGTCCGAATGAGAACTTTGGAAAGGTCTTTGCGCAATATTTTGACCAGGGCAGTTTTGATAATTGCTCCCCTCATGTATTCTTTAAGGTGATCCGCATGGAGCAACTGCGCGGAACCAATAACGGTAGCAATGCAGCCCAGGCTGATGACGGCACCAATTGTGCCGGTGTCAACGGCGACGACAATGCAGTCATCGAAGGCAACCAGATCTATTTTGATGACCACGTCAAATTCTGCTGCAGCGACGTAGGCAATACCATTATGGTCGTCTTGCGCGTTTTTGATGTCGAGCCCGGAGATGGTCCGATCTCGCCCAACCGAATGAACCCGGGCGGCAACCTGTTCAATCGATTTAGTGATTGTATGGTGGAAGTGGAAGTGCAGGATAAAAGCGTTCCAACTGTTGTAGCTCCGCCAAACATCGTGGTGAGTTGTTGGTTCTGGTTTGATGTTGACAAACTAACCGATCCAAACGACCCGACCTTCGGCAGGGTCGTAAACGACCTGACCGCCAGAAAGAAGGTGGTAACACGCGACTTGGTGTGTCACAATTACTGTCTGCGCAACGACATTACGGGATATCCCGGCTTCGTGCCAGGAGCACCTCCTTCGAATCCACCGGCATGGAACCGGGCCTGTGCATTCTACCAGGAGCTCTTTGATACTTCCCATGCCGACCGCAAGTACAAACTGACCTGGGGCTTCGACGGAACGGTGTTGGGTGCATGCGGTACCAATTTCAGCATTTCCGTCAATGACAACCGCGAATGCGGACAGGGCCAGTTGACGCGCACCGTTGTTGCGCGGGGACCCAATAACATCAGCGTTACCCAAACCCAGACCATCTGGGTGGTCGACTGCGATCCTTTCTATATCGACCGTGAAGACGATTGCGATGGCGATGACGACATCTCCTGGCCGGGCAACTGCACGGGTCAGGCTACTACGATTTCCGGATGCGGTGCTGACCTTAGCCCCGACAATCCGCTGCTTGGTCGTCCGGTGGTTGAAAACAACGCCGACGATTTATGCGCCCTGATCAGCATTGAATACGTAGACGAGACCTTCACCATCGAGCCGGATGCATGCTTCAAGGTGCTCCGCCACTGGACGGTCATCGACTGGTGCCAGTACGACCCGAATCTCGATCAGACCAGAGGCCGCTGGGAATACCTTCAGATCATCAAGGTAACCGACAAAATCAAGCCAATTGTCACTATGACCATTGGCGATTGCGAACCAGCCGCTAAAACAAATGATGTCTGTTATGGTCATATATCGCTGACTGTTACAGCCACCGACGACTGCAGCCCGCTGGATTGGCTGTTCTACGAATACAAAATCGATGCGTTCAACGATGGTCAGGGTAAGTATCCCGGATTTGACCTCATCGTTGGTCCTCTTACACAAAAGGAATATGCTGCCGGTCGTTTGCCGAAGTTCAACGACAATCCTTTCGCCGACTTCCCGGGCAATCCGTTTGATGCAAGTGGAACGTATCCGGTGGGTGTTCACAAGATCTGCTGGCATGTTGAAGATGGTTGCGGCAACGTAGGCATCAACTGCCAGTTGTTTGAGATCAGGGACTGCAAAGCGCCAACCCCATATTGCCACGTAGGCGTCGTCACTACGGTCATGCCTTCCAGTCAATGCGTTACGGTTTGGGCGAAAGACCTCGATGCCGGCAGTTTCGATAACTGTACAGAGAAGGAAGACCTCCGCATCTACTTTGGCGATTACGACAGCGACAGCCTTACGATTTGTTGCGAAGATTTTGTAAACAACAAAATCAACGATGAACTGATTATTCCAGTGGTGATTTGTGTGGAAGACGAAGAAGGGAATAAAGACTGCTGCGAAACTACACTGGTCGTGCAAGATCCTCAAGATGTGTGCCCCAACGTGGGTTCAGCTGGCAGGATCATTGGCGAGCTTATGACCTTGAGCAATGACGGAGCGGCAAACGCCGATGTTCAGTTGCTCGATCGGCATATCATGATGAAACAAATGAAGACTGCCGGAAACGGCCGGTATTTGTTTGGAGACCTCCCGTATGGTGCATCCAGGGAATACGTTGTGAAACCAGGCCGGGATGATGATCCTCTCAATGGTGTAAGTACAGCAGATATCGTCAAAATCCAACGACACATTCTGGGTATTGAAGAGCTCGACGGTCCTTACAAACGGATTGCTGCCGATGTCAACTTGAGTAAATCCATCAGCACGGCAGACATTTCCGAGATTCGCAAACTGATCCTTGGCATTAGCGCGAAATTCACCGCATCACCCAGCTGGACTTTCGTTCCTCAGGATTATGCGTTCCCCGACCCGTTAAAACCGTGGAATGCTCCGACTCAAGCGGTGGTTCCGGTGACGGATGCAATTGATGTCGTACAGAATTTTGTTGCCATTAAAGTAGGTGATGTGACGAGCAATGCACGGGGTAGCAATCTGTCGGGTATCAGCAACCGCAGCGGAGAGTCACTCCATCTGGAAATTGATGGCGAGGTATTAAGAGCCGGAGAAGTTCACCACATTGCTTTCCATGCCGCCGATTTCAACGCAATTACCGGTTACCAGTTTACTGTGCATTTTGATCCGGGAATGCTGCAATACGAAGGATTTGCTCCCGGTTTGCTTGCATTGGAGGATGGGAATTTTGGAACAACTCATTTGGATAGGGGGTACCTGGCAACAAGTTGGAACAGCAGTGTTCCTGTGAGTGCAACTCGCAACGACGAACTGTTTGTGCTGTACTTTAGGGCCTTGTCTGACGCAAATCCTGCAAAGGTCCTTGACATTGGCTCAGGGGTGACAGCCTCAGAAGCTTACCAAGCGAATTTGCAACCGATGGATGTTTCACTGAATGTGCGCAATCGCGATGGAGTGGTCGAAAGCAGGATGTTCGAATTGTATCAGAACGCTCCCAATCCATTTGCGGACGAAACGGTAATTTCCTATCGCCTTCCGGAAGCATGCCCCGTAACCCTGAGTGTTTACGACGTGAGTGGAAAAGTGATTAGGATCTTTGAGCTCCAGGGCACCAGGGGGATCAACACGGTTAAGCTTACCCGTGATGAACTCGGTGCCGCTGGTGTTATGTATTACCAACTCGATGCTGCTGGATTTACGGCAACCCGGAGGATGGCAATCGTTGAGTAATTTCACAAATGAATCTATTGAATTGGACCATTGTAAAATAAAGTTTATGAAAAGCTGGGTTGGATGTCTCTTTGTTCTGTTGTCGTTTGTGCTTCCTGCGATTGGCCAGCAGGGCAAGGTTCCGGAATTGGTTGATGTTGTAAGCGCTGAACGATTGGTTGGTGCAGAACTGCAGAGCATTGAGTTAAAAGTCGACGAGATCCTCAACAGTGGGGGCAGTCCTGACGATGTACTCCGCGAACGGCAATCGCTGTATCGGGACGTGCACGAGCTGCTTGCCAGTGGAAGGGTAGGCCTGACGACTTTTGCTGCACTTGCCGCACAATGCAACTACCGGGGCTTTAAAACGGATGAAGAGGCCTATCAGGATTTTATTGACGGGAATTGGGATGAGAACCTGACCGATTTAGTCGAATTATTGAGGCGCTGATTCTGTAGGGCGGGAGCCTTCAGAACAGGCCTCCACAGATGTCCTTCTTGGGCCTTAGCCCGCTGCCATTACCAGAATTGCAGCGGGCTGCCTATTTTTGGGTAATAAATGCTGTGCAATGTCCTTTCTGGATAAACTGAAAGCCGTTTTCATCGTTCCCGAAGGCAACAAGGGAAACATGCAAAAAGGGGAAGCCGGGAAGGCCAATCGTTCCCCATCGTCCAGGGAATTGTCTGAAGCGGAGCAGCAGGCAGCTTTATCCGATGACGCACAGTCCAGATTTCTTCAGATACTGTCGGATGCCCTGGAACAGCACAACGAGCCTGGATTCGATTACCTGGAATTCCGGAAAGCGCTGCGTGCTGTTCAGGCCTTAGGCAACTTAGACGAAGCCGCCAGTTACCGGACTGCCTTTGCAGCGGCACAGGCACTCAATGTAACTGCTCCCAAACTCATTGATGCAGCCAATCGCTATGTAGGAATTCTTGAACTGGAGTTTCAAAAGTTCGAACAAACCGCACAGCAGTTCCTGGCCACTGAGACAAGCAAAAATGAACGGCTGGCAGAGCAGTTGCGTACGAGCATCCAGGAAAAGGAAACGGCCATCCAAACCCTGAAAAAGGAACTCGAAGAGGCAAAGCTTAAACTTGCCGGGTCTGAAGGCGAGTTGGAAGCTGCCCACTCGAAAGTCGAGGTCAACAAACGAGGATTCTCCCATGTCTATCAGCAACTTACCAGCCAAATTCAGGCAGACATTCACAATATGGAGCGCTATTTGAGCTGATGAATCCAACAATATTGCAACACGTATGAGCAAAATGGCAAAAAGTTTCTGGAAGAGACCGGAAGGCGTTACCGGAGCCCTGGTACTTGGCGGACTAATCGGAGGAACCGCTTTTCTGCTGGCAAAAGGCATTCCGCTCATCGTGAACATGATGGCAAGCACCCTGTCATTTGCTGCGATGCTTGCTGTGCTAGGGGTCATCCTCTATGTAGCCTTTGACCCCAAAATGCGGGCGCTTATGTTCTATGCATATAAATCCGCAATGCGCTGGATTACCTCTTTGTTTATCAAAATCGACCCCATTGATATATTGAAAAATTACGTCGCCGATCTAAAGGATAATCTGGGAAAAATGAATCGCCAGATCACACGGCTGAGAAGCCAGATGCACGTACTGCGCGAACAAATCCACCAGAACACCCGTCAAATTGACGATAGCCTCGGCGAAGCAGAGAGGGCAAGGCAAGGCAATCAACAGAAAGTTCTCGTTTTAAAATCGAGGCAGGCCGGCCGGCTCAAAGAGTCTAACTATAGATTGGAAGACCTGTATGCTAAGATGCAGGTTCTTTACAGGATTTTGGTGCGGATGTACGAGCATTCGGAAATTCTTGCCGAAGACATCACCAGTCAGGTGAGCATCAAAGAACAGGAACGGGCAGCCATTCGCGCCAGCCACTCGGCGATGAAATCAGCAATGAGCGTCATATCCGGTGATAAGGACAAACGCGCAATTTTTGAAGAATCGCTGGAAGTCCTTGCGGACGATATCAGTGGAAAGGTGGGAGAAATGGAACAGTTTATGGAGGTTTCTGAGAACTTTATGGCTTCGGTGGACCTTCAAAATGGGGTATTTGAGGAGGAAGGTCTGAAAATGCTGGAAAAATGGGAAAAGGAAGGCATTTCCAGTTTGTTGGGTGAGGAGAAACGCGAATTGGTTAAAACAGACAGTACACTTCAACTTCCGGATGCTCCATCCAGTGAGGAAATGCCTTCCTCTGCCGAGTTGAAAAGTCGGTACGAAGAGCTGTTTCGCAAACCATGAACGCCGGCAATTTCAGGGCTTAGATACGATTTAACAGCTTGGTTATTTAGCTCATTAGGGGGTTCAGCAATCAACCATGGAGATAGGGGAGGCCGCGTTGTGGTAATTTTGCACGGTATATGGTAAGCCTTTCAGAACTATGAGGATATTTAAATTTGGTGGAGCATCCGTAAAAGATGCGGCCGGGTTTCGGAATGTGACTTCGATCATTCAGCGATTTCTCGACGACAAACCGCTTGCTATTGTGGTCTCAGCAACCGGTAAGACCACCAACAAACTGGAAGAAGTGGTTGCTGCAAAGAATCATTCCGTTACAGAGGCCCTTGCTTTGCTCGATGCTATCCGCCAACATCACCTCACCATAGTCAAGGAACTCTTCGGTCAACTCCCTGCGGAGCTGGATCTGCACCTCCAGGAACATTTTGTGGAAGCTGAATGGATTATTGAGGAACAGCGGGAAATGCAAGTCGATTACATCTATGATCAGGTGGTAAGTGTCGGTGAACTCGTTTCGAGCCGCATCCTGGCCGCCTGGCTTGTGCATGAACACCTTGATGCCACATGGGTCGATGCCCGCGATCTGATCATCACCGATGAGAGCTACCGGCAGGCAAGGATAAACTGGGATGAAACCAACCGCAGAATCGGCAACAGGCTGTCTGCTTCCTTGCGAGCGGGTAACATCGCAGTGGTACAGGGTTTTATTGGTTCTACCCCCGAAAACAACACCACGACCCTGGGTCGTGAGGGTTCAGACTACACCGCCGCCATTCTTGCTAACGCACTGGATGCCGGAGGCATGTACATTTGGAAGGATGTTCCCGGCGTCATGACGGCAGATCCTGATTTTTTCGAAAATGTTACGAAACTTGACCGCCTAAGCTATCGTGAAGCCATCGAAATGACCTATTACGGTTGTAAAGTCATCCATCCGAAAACAATACAGCCGATCAAATTGAAAGGCATACCGCTTTACGTAAAGTCATTTTTAAAGCCGGAGGATGAAGGAACGGTAATAGCGGGTGATATCGATCTTGAATATCCTCCTATTGTTGTCCTGGAGGGAAAACAGGCATTGCTGCACTTTTCCTCCGCCGACCTGTCCTTTATAGCTGAGTACCATCTCGCATACTTGTTTGGGCTGCTGGACAAATACCGGATCAAAGTGAACATGATGCGGAATTCGGCAATCTCTTTTACCGTTTGCGTAACAAATGAACCCATCCGCATACAGCACTTTTCTACTGAGCTGAATCCAATGTTCAAATTGGTCATTGATCCGGAGTTGGAATTGCTGACCGTCCGGCATTTTCAGGAGTCGATGCTCCCCGGTCTTATAGAAGGAAAGATCGTACTGCTTGAGGAACGGTTTAAAAGTACGGTTCAAATGGTCATGAAGACATCCAGGCCAATAGTCCCACGCAGGAGCTGAAACCGGTCAGGGAAGATAGTCATACGGTATGTCCAGTGCGTCCAACGCACAAGACGCGCTTTCCGCAGGGCGAATGTAAATTTCCAATTGTTTCGCCTCCCAATGTGTAGACTCTTCCTTCGACGCGCAAGCATCGCGAAGCACACAAAGAAATCCGGGAAGGTATTCAGGATTTGCGGAAAGTAGTGTTTCAAAGTGATCGATGAAAAGAATGACTTTATTCTGTTCGATCCAGGACAGGTCGAGCAGAATGTCGTAAAGCGCATCGAGATTGTTTCCGAAATAATCTGGAAAACACAGTTTTGACGATAAACTTGTGTACAGATCTGCAATTGATTTACAGGAATTGCCATCGATGTTCGCCAGGAAGAGTGCTTCGGATGGAGAACCATCCGGAATTTGTCCAGGCATCAGCAGGTGAAAAGAGGGTATATTCATCGCAGACGTTGGAAACTTCGATAATGATCTTTTGTGTACCATGCGGAGCGATTCGATCCGGTGACCAGCCTTTCCGCCCCGCGCGGTTTACCAGGAAACCGGGGATGCACGTCCCATTCGCGATATTCAATTTGTTTCCCACTGGGTTCTGCCAGAGGAAGTCTGCGCTCGCGGTTGAAAAACGGCCTTCCGCCAACATACCCGGCTGGAGCCTGGCCAGTCTGGTCAATTACCTGAAGAACCTCCAAGACATAGGAGGCAACTGTATCGCCCGCCAATAGTTTACTGGAATCTGATCTGTTGGCCGGAACTTCTCTTCTATCATCAGGACCCGGGATTTGAAATGGAGCGCTTTTTGGTCGAAGCGACCAGCCGGCAACGACCAAAACAGAAGCTAGCAACAGCAGCCAGAAGCCCTGTCGTAATTGGATCGATTGGCTGGAGAACATTCTGACTTTGGGTCTGGGAGGGATCAACGCAACCAGGTTCTGATTCTTTCCCGGAGTCTGTAGGACATGATGTACATCGATGGAACGACGAGCAGGGTCAGGAAGGTCGACGTGATCAGACCAAAGATGATGGTCCACGCCAAGGGCCCCCAAAAGGCAACATTGTCGCCGCCGAGGAAAAATTTGGGATCCAGATCGCTGAAGAGCGTTGCAAAATCGATGTTTACGCCAATGGCCAGGGGAATGAGACCGAGTATAGTGGCCAGGGCGGTGAGCACCACGGGCGTGATCCTCGTAGCCCCTCCATTTACAACGGCTTCTTCCAGGGTCTCACCCCTTTGTCTGAGCTCATCGATGAACTCGATGAGGATGATGCCGTTTCGAACGACGATGCCAGCCAGGGAGAAGATACCCACGCCGGTCATAACAGCACTCAGGGTGATGTTGAAGAAACCAAAGCCCAAATTGATCCCAATCAAACAAAACAGCACCGTGCTAAAAATGATGAAGGGCTTACCCACCGAGTTGAACTGGGTGACCAGAATCAGGAACATCAATGCGAGTGCAGCGCCAAACGCAAGTCCAAGAAAATCAATGGTCTCCTGGAGCTCTTCCTGTTCGCCGGCAAAGGCAATTTCGTATCCCTCGGGGATGTCCATTTGCGCTGTCATTTCCCGAATGTCCTGGATTATGGCTCCCGGATTAAAGCCACTGAGCACGTCGGAACTGAGTGTTACAACGCGCTTTTGATTTTTGCGGTTGATGCTGGACAATGAATTGCCGTAACGGATGCTTGCAACGGATGAAATTGGTATTTGCTTGAATTGCCCGGATGACAAATCCATGAAAGCTATTTCGAGATTGAGAAGTTCTTCCAGCTGGTTGCGGTCTGCTTCCCGGATGCGAAGTTGAATGGGGTATTCGTCGTTTTTATCGCGGAATTTCGAGACCTCTTTTCCAAACAGGGCGGTTCTGAGTTCGGAACCAATTTGCGCCAGGGTGATCCCTTCGCGCTGGGCCTTTTCTTCGTCGATGTCAATGATGATCTCCGGCTTGCTGATCTGGAGATCGGATTTCAAGCCGTCAATGCCTTCAATTCCATTTTCCTCAACTCCGCGCACAATGCTTTTTGCGATGCCATCCAGCACGTCGAAATCATCGCCGCTGAGCTCAATGCTAATGGGTTTGCCAACAGGAGGCCCGTTCCGTTCTTTTTCAACGGCAATTTCCGCCCCGGCTACCCCGTTTTGAAATTCTTCTCTCAATGCATCTAATACCTCTGCGGTCGAGCGCCCATTGCGATCTGCAAACCGAACAAAGGCGACGCTGACCTTGCTTTTGTGAGGAGTGGCTACCCGGTCTGGATTGTCCTGGTCTCCCGCACCCAGCCCCACATTGGAGATTACGGAAGAGACGATCGGATTGTCTTTACCAATGACATTGTAAACGCGTTGTTCGATGATGTTGGTTACGGAATCCGTGACCCTGGCGTCGGTGCCTATGGGCATTTTGCAATAAACAAAAGCGAAGTTGGGTTCGGATTCCGGAAAGGTCTCTACCTGCGGATTTGTAGTTGCATAATAGATAAAACTCAGGAACAGCAATACAAAAACCGACAAGGTGACCAAAAGGGGTCTGTAACCCGCGATGAGTCGATTTAGCAACGAACGGTAAGAATTGAGAACCCATGGCCACCAACTCGTTTGAAAAACGAATATGGCTTTTTGCAGAGCATAATGGTATAGGAGTATGGTCAGGATGCAGAAAACCGCAAAATTGCCAAGCCCGCGCCCCATCCCGAAATAGCCGATCAGGGCAATGCTGACCAGAACGACAAGAACTTTACGGTAGTGATACAGGGATGATTTATGACCCGGTGCGTCGTCGTATTTCATAAATGAAACGGCAAACACGGGGTTCATAGCAAAGGCAACCAGCAGAGAGGCGCCAAGGGTTATGATGAGGGTAACCGGAAGATGGTACATGAACTTTCCAATGATGCCCGGCCAGAATAGCAGGGGAAAAAATGGCATCAGGGTGGTGAGGGTTCCTGAAAAAACGGGTTGAAAAACTTCAGCGGCTGCTGTCTTTGCTGCTTCCACAATGTTCATCTCGCGATGCTTGTGAAAGATGCGATGGGTATTTTCTATGACGACAATGGCATCGTCGACAATGATGCCGAGCGCCAGAAGCAACGAAAACAATACGATCACATTGAGGGTCATGTCCAGGGTCGGCATAATCAGAAAGGCGATCGCACAGGAAAGCGGCGCTGCAATTCCTACAAAAAAGGCATTGGTAAATCCCATGAAAAACATGAGTACCACCACAACGAAAATGAAACCCAGAATGACCGTATTGATCAGGTCGTGAAGCTGAACGCGAGTGTTCTCCGAAGTATCGCCGGTGACTTCAACTACGAGACCAGTTGGGAAACGGTTTGCTTTGTATTCCTCGAGGATCTCGTAGATCTTGTCTGTGGCTGAGATGAGGTTTTCGCCACTGCGTTTAATGACATTCAGGGTAATGACCGGCTTGTTGTCGAGTCGGGCAAAATCCTGCTTTTCCTTAAATCCGTCGATGACGCGCGCAATGTCTTTTAGAAAAACGGTGTGGCCCTGGAAAGAGCGGACGATGACTTCGCCAATTTCTTCCGGACGATTGAATTCTCCCGTTACGCGAACGTTTCTGCGAAGTTCGTCGATGCGAAGCTCGCCTGCAGAAATGTTGAGGTTCTGTCTTGCCATTGCCCCCTCGATGTCGCCAAGGGTAATGCCTAGGGCATTCATGCGATAAAGATCGACTTCGATCTGGATCTCCCGCTCAACGCCACCAATGATGTCAACTCGCGTAATTTCTTTGTTGCTTTCAATGCGGTCTTTCAACTGTTCGGCATAAAGCTTTAACTTGTCGAGAGGAAAATCTCCTGCTATGTTAATGTTGAGGATGGGAATTTCGCTAAAATCAAATTCCTGAACCTGAGGGTCATCTTTCAGATCCGTGGGCAAATCGCTTTTGGCCTTGTCAACTGCATCAGAAACGCGCTGTTTGCAGATTTTAGGGTCCATGTCGGCATTGAATTCCGCTATGATCAGCGAGAAATCCGAAACAGAATTGCTTTTAATTCGCTTGATACCATTGATCGATTTAAGTTGCTTTTCAATCGGTTTGGCAATCAGGTTTTCTATGTCCTGTGGAGAGGCACCCGGATAGATGGTCGAAACCGAAATGGTCGGTATGACAATGTCGGGAAAGAGCTCTTTGGGAATGCGCTGGTAGGAAATGAGCCCCGCAATGGAAATGAGAAGGATAATTACGTATACGCTGGTTGAATTGCGTATGCACCATTCAGTAAATGCTAGCCTCTTTCTATTGTGCGTTTCCATGGGTATTGATATTAGGGGGTCAAAGTGAGATCATCTGACCATCGACCAATTCGCTGTAACCACTTACAATGATTTTATCTCCGGGCGAAAGACCTTCAGCAATTTCTGTTTGACCTTTGTAAGCAATCCCGGGAACGACCGTCTTGCGACGCGCAATCCAAAAACCATTCGATTCTTCTGCAACCAGAACGTATTGTTCCCCACTAATGGAAGTCTGAATGAGATTTGTCGAAACCACCAAGGCTCCGGGTACATTGCGGGAATTTATTTTGAGCCGCACTGCCTGGTTATTGTGAAACGTAACACCGTTGGAAGGAAGGCCAACCTCAATTGAAAAAGTTCTCGTTTTTGGAGAAATGTAATTGGAACAGTAGTTTATGCCAGACGCAAGTTCCAAACCGCGTTCCGGAATTTCAACAACGACTTTATCTCCCCCCTTGACCTCCGCTATGTATCGGTCGCTGACGTTGGCTTTGATTTTCATTTTCTGGTTGTTTACCACCCGAACTCCCTGCATGCCCGGATTGGCCATTTCACCGAGTTTCAACAACACCTGATCCACAACCCCGCTGACCGGGGCACGAACGGTAGTCATCGCCAACTGAGCTTCCAGGGTTTTCAATTTTTGTTCGAGCTGTTCTTTGCCGTTTTTTGCCTGCAGATACTGCAATTCCGAACCGATTTGCTGCTCCCAGAGCTTTTGCTGCCTCTCGAAAACAGTAGTCGCCAGCTCCAGTCCCGTTCGCACCTCGTCGAGCCCTCTGCGCAAGGCAGAAGCGTCGAGACTGGCCAGCACTTTCCCCTGGGCAACGCGATCACCTTCCCTAACGTAAATGGCGGCAACGACCCCTGGCATCTGTGGCGAAACCAGCAGGTTCAGATCGGATTCAACAACGCCTTGTACATCGATGAAGTAGGCAAAATTCTGTTTTTCCAGGGTATCGACTTGCACCAGTCGGGACTTCTTCCCCGTGCCGGAACTGTCGCTTGCCGCAATCTGTATTTCCAGTTGCCGGATCTGCTGGTTGAGCTGGCGTGCCTGCTCCCGGAGCGAGGACAATTCCTGTCTGGGATCACCAGCTTCCTGGTTAGAGTTGCATGCGCTGGTAGCAATCATCAATCCAAACACAGCCACAAAAAACCGGAGTCTTTTTGCAATCATAGTTTTTGCATTGTTCTTAAAGATGGAAATGGCGCTATGAAGCCACCTTGCCTTTTGTAGAATGGACGAACACAGCGGTTTTTGATCTTAGTAAGGTGTAAAAGTAACTGGGAAGGCCGCAACGGGTTCTTAATGAATCGTAAATATTCCTCAATACATTGCAATTGATCGCTTCTACTTGCCGCTCTAAAAAGTCAGAATCGGCAAAAGTCATTGGCCAGGGCGACCCGGACTGGAGGGGTAGTCCGGAAATGCATTTAGAAAACGGCTATGGCTGGTCTGGAAATCAATTTCAGCCAGAAGGAGCTGGATTCCATTGCTGATGCCGAGGTAAGGGCATTTGAGAGCCAGATTATACGCGCCGGCCTGCTCAACCACCTCCTGCCGCAGAGGGGTGGCGGGGGCCTTGCACTCGAAAAGCATCCAGGGTCTGAGATCGCGGGAATAAATGACGACATCAAATCTCCGCATCCGGCCAAGTATGAAGATTTTGCGCTCAACGGAGATATTGGGCCCGGGTATTCCAATGCCTACCAACCACAGCATCAGACATTGTCGCACCGTCTCTTCGGGAGTTTCGACCAGCCACTTCTTGCGAATGGGATCGAAAAGCTTCCCATCTTTTCGCACGAGCTGAGATGCAAATGAGAGAAGATTGCTTTGTTCCATTCCACCTTGAAGCACTATAACAAAATGCAAGATAGAACATATTATAAAATAGTATATGTATTAATTTCCTATATTTGTCCGAGAATGCCAGCTAAGGTAAACGCAGAAGCCACAAATGGCCCGGTACCGGGATGTGCCTCGCAGTGGGGTGGGATTTGGCACCAACTGCAACGGGTGCGCTCGAACGATTCCTGTCTGTTTACCCGCAGCCAGCCAGGAACCCTTTATCAATTCTGGCAGCGGGCTTATGCAAGGGACCTTATTTCATTTGCCCAAAGGCACGGCTGCGAATCATTTCTTGAGCTGGGATGCGGCCGGGCGACTACGAGCATGTACCTTGCAGACAAAGGTTATCGCAATATTTCTCTGGTAGATCTATCACGGGATGCTCACCGTTTGGCAGCCTCCAATTTTAATCAAATGGGCCTCCGCCTTCCCCCATTTATTCTCGCTGACGTACGTTCGTCGGGCCTGCCCTCAGGTAGCTTCGATTGCATTTATAACATCGGGTTGCTGGAACATTTCGATGACCCTGCAGAAGTCCTGCACGAGACTTACCGCTTATTGAAACCGGGAGGAGTCGTTTTTATGCCCATTTTTCCGGAAAGAACGCCTACGCTTGCCTTCTTTCTGCGATGTGCGTTGAATCCTCTTTCTTTTGCCAGGCGCTGGTGGAGGGGAGTAGCTCCGGATGAACATCACATCAAGCGGACTATTGCCCCTTGCACCCATTATGAAAATTTGTGTATTGACACCGGATTTTCGTGGAGTGAATGCATGCACTACAATCCGTTTCCCAAAGTGGTTCGCGACAGCTTCTATGAGCGCAAAGTGGTACTGTCTTTCTATCGCACGGCAGAATGGATTCGGAACTGGAAATCCCGCGATTTTTCCTTCCGGACAAATGCTTTCTCCTCCGTTGGCTATTTGCTGATTGCGGGGAAACAGGCCCGGTAAATGAATCACCTTGACGCATTTCCGACACGCCGCACGGAATTTTCTGACTAAGCTCACCGTAGCGACCATCGCTTTTGGAGTGTCAATTTTTATCCCTCGTCTGATGGGGTCTGAGCACTACGGTTATTATGCCCTTCTGACGGTGATCATTGGGTTCCTCATACCACTCACTTCTATGGGGCTGGGCGCAGGCTTCATTTACCTGCTTGCGAACCGGCGATACTTAATGGAACATGCGGTACATTCACAGCTCCTCGTTGCTTCGGCCATAGGTGTGGCTAACGCGGTTTTCCTCCTGGCTGCCTGGTTTTTCGAATTTCCCAAAGCTCTTTTTTCACAAATGACGGCATCGGAGTGGACACTGCTGGCCGTATGTTCCTTTTGTCAGACCATCAGTTATTTTGCCGGGCGCATGTGGACCGGACTTTCCGAATTCAGGAAGTTGAATGCCATAGAACTTTTTGGAAGTCTTTCTTCACCAATCAGTTTGCTTACATTCTACTACCTTACCGGTAACGCAGATCGGAACTACATTCTATACGCATTGTTATTCCATTCCGTCTCGTTGCTCGCTGCCAACGGTTGGTTTGTAAAGGGAATCCAGTGGATACCTGCCTGGAATGCCGGGTTTGTCCGGGAGGCTTTGCAATATGGAATCAAGTCGTGGTTTGGGGATATGGCCCTTCGTGCAAACCTGCGCCTCGACCAGTTGATCCTCGGATCGGTTTCGACCATCTCATCGCTCGGGATTTACAGCGCCGCCGTCAAACTCTCCGAACTTATTTGGTATATCCCGGATGCTACAGGTCCGGTTTTGTACAACAAAATCGCTTCTACGCCAGCCGGAGAACAGCAATTGCATATGCTTGGCCGCGTGCATCGCTTGTTGTTTTCGGCATGTACTGCGGTCTCGTTAGCATGGGCGGCTCTAGTGGTATGGGTGCTCATTCCATTCGTGCTGGGTCCGGAATTCCACCTCGCCATATGGCCCTTTCTTTTGCTTATGCCAGGTACTGTTCTGCTGATATCGACAAAAGTTTTAACAAAGCTTTATTCTGCAGGAGGCAATGTACACTGGACAAGTCAGATCACCATCGCTGGCAGTCTGATAGCCGCATTGCTCTATTTGATCTTCATTCCCGCTAAAGGCATCATAGGCGCGGCCGTTGCCTCCTCGATTGGCTATTTTGCCATGTGCGTCGTTTGCTGGTTATACGCCATTAGGCATTACCAGTTGCATCCTGCGCATTACTTTGTAGCGCAGTGGTCCGATCTTCGGTGGCTCGGTGATCAGATGAAAAAAACGTTTTCAAGATCATGACGCAAGCAAAATTTGCAGAGACCAAGCTTCAGGTTAACATAGGTCCGGATTGGCCCGGTCGCGTGATCATGAAGTTGTTTATGCTGTATGTATTCCTGCTGCCTTTCGAAAATATTTTGGAACTTGTTTGGGGCATAGACACGCCGTTCCGGCCTCACCGCCTGTTGGCTCTGGCTTGTGGATTCCTGGTAGTCATCATCCGCCCTTTGCATTCCATCCGGATCAGTAACAATGACCTGCGACTTGCAGGGATGTACCTTGCAGGATGCATACCGACGGCCATTGCCTGGTTCGAAAACCGGCTTGATTCCGGCGCATTTTTACTTACAAGCTACCAACTGTTCGTCATATTTTGGATTTATTTCCTGATCAAAAATGTTCCGGATTTTAAGGGACAGGTATATAAAACACTCAATATCTTTTGTGTTGCCTGTGCATTAAACGGAAGTTATATGGTATGGCTCTTTTTGTCGCAGGACATTGGAAGGCAGAGTGGCTTTATGGATAACCCCAATTATGCCGCATTTGCGCTTGTTGTATCCATGTCTTTTTTTATTCTGGAGCTCTCCAGACGCGACAGAAGGAAGGGTTTGTCGCGGGAGTTCCTTAGGATCGCAGCAATTGCAATGTCCTTCGCCGGTCTCTTTGTTTCCGGATCAAGGGGAGGCTTGATCATTATGGCTCTGTCCGTTCTTTTAATTGCTGCCACAGCGGGTAATTTCAAAACCATTTTTAAGGGCTTAGGAATCGCCGGCCTTGCACTTTTATTGCTAAGCCAAACGGAAAGCGGAAGGAAATACTGGGCGGTAATTCCCGTCCTCAATCGCATAGAAATGCTGTCCAATCGAGAAGAGGCAAGAACAACACTTTGGAAACAGGGCTGGGTCGCCTTTATTGATTCCGGTTGTATGGGACTTGGGATCGAACAATTTAAAAACCCTGTAAACTACAGCCGTTACGTGCAAACCACCCATAACCCAGTGGTTGCTTCCCAACGGGGACTCGTGCTTCACAACGATTACCTTGCGGTATTATACGAATATGGTCCGCTCGCCTTCTTTTTTTACCTTGCATTCTGTTTGTGGATACTGCGGAGTCTGTTGAGAAAGCCAATGACCCAAGAATCCCGCGTGGGCTTGATCCTGTTTTGCTGCGTACTTGCCTTTTCCCTGTTTGCAACAACATTCCAGTCACATGCAGTATGGTACGTTGTGCTCACCTGCAGCATGCTTGCACAGGCCTCAGGGAATGGAAACATCTCGCGAACCCAGTCCGGCAGGGAGTTCAACATGCATCAGATCGGACCAGGCAAATAGTTGCACGATCAACCAAAGCTGATGACTGCTTTTGTAAATGCTCAATCCGGTAGTAGAATGCTGTTGCCCTCTTCGGTGCTGCACAAACTCCAAAACTTGCCTGCGGTCAAAGATCTTGTAGAATGGGTGGTCGCGTTCCAACAGGTGCATGGCCTGTGAAAAAAAATCTTCATTCAGGTATTTGTGGAGTGGAAGGCTGAATCCCCTTTTGGGCATCTGTGCTATTTCGGGAGGCAACCATTGATTTGCAAGCTGGCGCAAGATCCATTTAGTTTGTTTTCCACGGACCAGCATGCGGTCAGGAAATGAAGCCGACAGGGCAAACAATGTACTGTCGAGAAATGGAGCTCTTATTTCTAACGAATGCCGCATGCTCATGCGATCCACCTTAACCAGCATATCCCCTGGCATAATGTACCGGGTCCTGAACCACATGAGCTGACGAATCGTTGACCACTGGTGGAATGGCGTGGGTATGGTAGGAGATTTATACCGTGTATCCTGCAGGGAAAGAAGTCGAGAAAGTTCTTTTGGGTCAAATAGCTCGTAGAGTCTGTATGAAAACTCTGCAGGGGTGAGCATCGAATATTCCAGACTTTTGCGAATGCCTCGTAAGGGATCTGCCATGAATTGGACGTTATCCGGAAGGGCACGCAGCAAATGAAGTGCAGCCTTCCTGAAAACCGGCGACCATGCTCGCAATTTGTCAACCAAAATTCCCCATCGAAAATCGCGATATCCTCCAAAAAGTTCGTCCCCGCCGTCTCCCGACAATGCGACTTTGACATGTCTGCTAACTTCGCGGGCCAGCAAATAACTGGGAATAGAGGAGGAGTCGACGAAAGGCTGGCCGGTGTGTAGAATGATTTCCTGAAAGATCCCTTCGTCGTATTGCTGGTTGGGTACCGTGATTTCGTGGTGTCGGCTTCCGAGGTGTTTTGCTACCTTGCGGGCCTGCGGACTTTCATCAAAGCCTGCCTCCTCAAAGCGCACATTAAAGGTGTCGATGGGCCTTGGTGAATGCGATTGCATGATGGCCGAGATGAGTCCGGAATCGATCCCTCCTGAGAGATAGCTGCCGATGGGCACGTCGCTTGCCATTTGCCGTTCAACGGATGCTTGCAGGGCAACGCTGGTCTGGTTCAATGCTTCGGTCTCCGTCCACTGCCTGGGATCCATTGGATACTCTATCCGGAAATAATTGTGAATCGACAAATTACTTCCGTCAAAAATGGCCCATTGGCCAGGGGAGAGCTCCTTTATCCCCTGGAACAGGGTGTTGGGATGAAGCGTATAACCAAACGTGAGCAACTCCTGCAACCCGCCAAGGTCCAGGACCCTGGGAATGCCCGGAAACTCCAGCAATGCGCGCAATTCGCTGGAGAAGGCGAAATGGTTGTTCTTGTGCCAGTAATAAAGCGGTTTTTCTCCGAACCGGTCACGGGCTAGCAGAAGTGAATTTGACCTTGTGTCGAGCAGACAAAAGGCAAACATGCCTTCGAGCTGACCGGCAAAATCACTTCCAAAATCTTCGTACAAGTGAACCAGAACTTCGGTATCCGATTCTGTTCGAAATATGTGACCCCTCATTTGCAACTGCTCGCGGAGTTTGCGGTAGTTGTAAATCTCTCCATTGAGAACGACCGCTATGGTTTTATCTTCATTCCAGATGGGTTGGTTGCCCTGTTCGATATCGATGATGGATAGCCTTCGCATACCAATCGAATAATTCCCAAGGTATCTCCCTTCGTGGTCCGGCCCACGGTGCTGCAAATGGTCCAGCATCGCACGCAGTGCCGCTTCATGGGCTCCCGTAAATCCGCAAATTCCACACATGATGCTGTTTGTACTTACTTGAGACTTACTTGAGCGTTAGCAACAACACCCGGTCAGCGGAATTGGTAAAAATCCCACAATTGAAAAGCGCAGGTTCTGAGTGGCACCAAACACTTTTTCCGGAATATGCAACAAACAAGGAATTCTGCGAGGACTTCCGGCGGTGGTTATCTCCATATGTTGGCAAAAATACATATTTTTACACATTATATATAATTATTATGTGTCTTGCGCGAATGCGTCCGGGTTTATATTGTTTCAATTGTTTGATTGTTAATCAATTGAATACATGGAGTCGTTACTGTTGACCGGAGGAGCCGGTTTCATAGGTTTCCATCTCGCGGCAAAGCTGATCGCAAATCCCGGGTTGGAGGTCTTCATAATTGACAACCTCAATGCCTATTACGATCCTGCGCTCAAAGGCAAACGCCTTCAGCAACTTGGCTTTGCCGATTTTTCAGAGCCAGGGTGGGTGAGTTCGCAATACTCCAACAGACTTCATTTCTGCAGGGTAGACATTGCAGATGAGACGGCTATGGACAGAGCTTTGGGCAGATTGAAAGCAAACGCGGTCATTCACCTGGCTGCACAGGCCGGAGTGCGCTATAGCTTCGATGCACCGCGAACCTACATCGGTTCTAACCTGACGGGATTTTACAACGTGATGGAGTGGGCTAACCGATGGGCTGTGAGGCATTTTATCTTTGCCAGCAGCAGCAGCGTGTATGGTGCAAACCAGAAGGTGCCTTTTTTTGAAAACGATTCCATTGTGCAGCCGCTCAATCTTTATGCAGCAACCAAAGGGGCAAACGAATTGCTGGCGTATGCCAACGCGAGTCTGTATGGAACCCCGACTTCAGGATTGCGTTTTTTTACGGTTTATGGTCCGTATGGAAGGCCTGACATGGCCTATTACAAATTTGCCAAAGCCATTTTGCAGGATCGTCCCATCGACGTACACAATAACGGTCAGATGAAGCGCGATTTTACGTTCGTCGATGACATTACCAAGGCGATGGTCATGTTGCTGGGCACACCTCCGCTTAAGAATCCACCTTATGAGGTTTACAATCTTGGCAACAACCGGCCTGTTGAATTGATGCAATTTATCCGTACACTGGAAGAATGCCTGGGAAAGAAAGCTGTAATTAACATGGTAGACGGATCTCGCGGGGAAATGTCAGTAACCTGTGCAGACATCCAAAAACTTGAGCGTGCCATTGGCTATTCTCCCAGCACGGAACTCAACATTGGATTAAAAAAGTTTGTAGATTGGTTTTTGGCAGAACATGCCCCGGAAAACTAGTATTATGCGCTGGATGGTTATTCATGATTTGTTCCGCTTTCAGTTCGTAAAACTGCTCAGAGGTAACAAGCTTAAGGCAGGTGGTTGGAATGCGCTCGGCCCTGGTTCGGTCTTTACATTGGCAGGATCGTTGGAAGTCGGTTACCGGACTTCATTCGGTCGCCTGGTTTACGTGCACGTACTGGGCTCTGTAAAGCTCGGCTCCCATTGTTTTATCAACGATTGCGTTAGGATCGTCTGCCATGAGCACATCGAAATGGGCGACAATGTTCTCATCGCTTCAGGCGTGTCGATCTACGATCACGACCACAGTAGTGAGCTTCGATCGGGAAGCCTGGTCTTTGAGGGATATACAACCGCCCCCATCCGCATAGGCAGCAACGTGTGGATAGGCGACAAGGCCATTTTACTGAAAGGCGTTTCCATCGGAGACAATACCATTATTGGTGCAGGATCCGTGGTCACATCCAACATTCCCGCAAACTGCGTAGCTGCCGGTAATCCCTGTAGGAAAATAAGGGAAATCAACGAGTTGCCATGACGCCTGCTCACCCTGCGGGAAGGGAAACTCGTTTTTTGCTCATAGGCCCCGTCTTCCGGCAAAGAATGCGCGACATTGGAGGAACGACCATAAGTTTTAACCGGTTCTGCAATTTTATGCAGGCCACGGATTATCCATGCGAAGTAGTTGCGACCAACCATTTCCGGAAATTGCGGCCGGATGTTTTCAATTTTTTCGCTGCCCTTGCGAATATTTTTATACACCTTCCCCGGACAAACATCATCGTTGCACATTTTAGTCCGGGAGGCGCCATGTTTTTAGGGCCCTTTGTTTATCTCCTTGCAAGATTAACGGGTAAGCGAGTCGCGTTCCGGATCTTCGGTGGCAATCTCAACCAATATCACCTCAAATTGCCGCCCTGGCAGCGGTATTTCCTCGAACGGTCTGTCTGTCGTGCCGACGTGTTACTTCTTCAGACTAAAGAACTCGTGGAATACTTTTCTCCATTGGCAGAGAACGTAGCTTTCCTCCCTACCTGCAGGCCTCGCCATCATGGAACTGCACCGAGAGACAACTACCAAAGGCGGCTGGTTTACATTGGTCAGGTCATCCAGGCGAAGGGCGTTGATCTCTTGCTGGAGTTGCGGTCGATGCTGCCATCAGAATATCAGCTCGACCTCTACGGGCCAATACTGGAAAATAAGTACGAGAGGCTTCGCCAGGAATTTTTTTACAAAGGGACCCTTTCGCCTGAAAAAGTTCGCGACGTTATGTGCAATTATGACGTTTTGATTTTTCCGACGATCCATCCGGGGGAGGGCTATCCCGGAATTGTGTTAGAAGCGTTGTTGCAGGGAATTCCGGTCATTGCATCACAGTGGGGCAGCCTGGGTGAGATCATACGCAACGATGACAATGGGATATTGATCGAAAGTCGCGATCCAAAAGTTTGGCATGATGAAATCCTCCGGATGGATTCGGTCCGATACAAGCAGATGAGCCTTCGGGCCTGGCAGAGTGCGACTCCTTTTGATCAGGAAGTGGTTTTTAAGAAACTCCTTCACCAGCTTCTTTTTTTGGATGTACCCGGCACTCAGCACAGAACTTAATGCAAATTGGAAAAATGATATGTGTGGAATTGCAGGGATAGTGAGCGAGGATCCGCGAGTGCTCGACCGGCTGGATGGGCCGCTCATCCGCCATCGCGGACCAGACGACGAAGGAGCCTATCGCGATGACACCCTTCATCTACAGCATTTTCGTCTTGCCATACAAGACCTAAGCGCTAACGCTCGTCAACCGATGACTTCTGCCGATGGCCGCTACGTACTTATTTTCAATGGGGAGATTTACAACCATCGCGACATTCGCATGTGTCTTCCGGATGCCTTGTTTTACAGATCTACGAGCGATACAGAAACGGTTTTGCAAGCATTCATCCATTGGGGTACCGCAGCATTCTCACGATTCAACGGTATTTTTGCTCTTGCGCTCTATGACCGCCTGGAGCGCAAACTCGTTCTGGCCAGAGATCAATACGGAGTAAAACCTTTGTATTGGGCGAGTCTGGCCAACGGATTTGCGTTTGCCTCGGAACTTAAGGCGCTGATTGGTCTTCCCGGCATGGATACAAGTCCCGATCTTGCCGCCCTGGCCGCCTACATCCAATGTCTTTGGTCTCCCGGAGAACGAACACCCGTTCGTTCGGTGCGCAAGCTTACTCCCGGTAGCTGGATGGAGATTAAATGCGAACATCCGTTCGTTCGTAAAACACAAAAATATTATCTTTTGCCCTATGGCGCAGCAAACGAGCGTAACAGATCATTGGAATCCTGGGTGGAAGAACTGGACGAACGTTTGTTTGTTGCGGTAGGTCGTCAATTGCTTTCTGATGTACCGGTAGGCCTGTTCGTATCGGGTGGCCTCGACTCCAGCCTGATAGCGGCAATGGTCCGAAGGCATCGTCCCGGTCTGAACATCCAGGGTTTTACGGTCGCCAACGCGTTCGGCAACACGGAGGGCTTCACTGATGATCTGCCATTCGCACGCAAGGTGGCTCAGCAATTCGACATTGATCTCGTACCGGTATCCGTACAGTCATCCATGATGGTGGATATCGACAGCATGGTGTGGTCACTTGACGAACCACAGGCCGATCTGGCCCCTTTGCTCGTGTCGTCCATCGCCGCACAATCCAGACTGAATGGTGTCCCTGTGCTGCTGAGCGGGGCGGGCGGCGATGATCTTTTTAGCGGTTACCGGCGCCACCAGGCCCTGGTCTTTGATCGCGTGGTTTCGCACATCCCACCCAGCGCAAGACGGGTCCTCGGCAATCTTATAAGGCAACTTCCACGGAGCAGCCCGGCTTTCAGAAGATTGTCGCGCTACGCAACCGGACTCGAATTTCAATCGCTGGACCAACGCATCGTAGGCTACTATGATTGGCTCAGCGGGGAAGAGACAAGACGTCTTTTTGCTGCATCGGATGATTCGGAATGGGGCGAGGAAGATGTTCACGCGACATTTTTACATGCGCTGTCTGAAATCCCACCTTCACTCTCGCCTTTATCCCGTCAACTGTATCTGGAACTTCGATTTTACCTGCCCGACCATAACCTGAATTATACGGACAAAATGGGTATGAAGCACGGTGTGGAGGTTCGCGTGCCTTTCCTCGATACTGACCTCGTAGAGTTTAGCTGCCGAATCCCGGATGGGATGAAGATGAAAGGTCTGACAACCAAGTACCTCCTGCGTAAAGTCGCCGAGCGCTATCTTCCCAGGGAAGTGATCTACCGGAGCAAAACCGGATTCGGCGGACCGGTGAGGCAATGGGTGAAAGAAGGCTTGCGCCAAAGAGTAAGCCTGGAATTTGATCCTGCGCATCTGATCCGGCAGGGAATCTTCGATCCGAAAGCAGTCTGGAACCTGGTAGATAAAAATAATGCCGGGCAACGCGACCTGGCTTACCCCATCTTCGCCCTGTTGGCCATACAGTCCTGGTTGCGGCAGTTCACTCCACAGACCTGAAGGCGCCGCTCCCGGAAGGCTTGTTGAAAATTCCTTGCGCGATTGATCCTGTGAGGGCAGACTGACACAATAAGGGCTTATTCGATGTGCTCTTTGACCCATTCGTCAAGTGCCTGAGCTACGCGGTTTGTTGCATCACCAAGAGAAGACCCGCATGCGCGTTGCCGTGCGGCGCGGGCTGCAGCGTAGTGTTTTTCCGGTTCTTCTAAAAAACTGCTGATCTTGTGTTGAAGGTCCTCGTAATTGACGGCAACTTCGGTACCGCCGCTTGCCACAAATTTGCGGATGTGCGTGTAATCGAGCAGACGCCTCGCCGATTGCCAGTAGGGGAGTTGTTCCTTTCCGTCGAACATCGGGGCTATGTTGCCTTTGCCCGACATCAGGGCGTCGATGGAGAGGGTAGAACACGAATTGATGCACACCAGGCAGCCACTTAGCGCAGCCGATAACAAGCGCATATCTTCGAGTTCCATACTCCAGGGAAGATGGCTCTTGGCCAACAGCGGGTAAAAGATGCGTATCCGGGGTCCTTCCAGTTTTTCAAGTCTTTTGATCCATTCGGGATCTGCCATCCAGCCCAGAACATTTTGCGGGTGCGGCCGGACTAACATTTGTATGTCCGGGCCCCAAATGCCCGAAGTGATTCCCGAGGCAATGCTTTCGACGACGTCAATTTCCTTTGGCGCAAACCGCGGACTGCTCATCCCAAAAATCAGGTAGGGCTTGGAGGGATCCATACCTGTTTTTCGGATCAGATCAAGACGTTCAGGATCGTTTTGCATCTGATGGTGCAAGTCGAAATGGGGAACACCGCAGGCGGCGATGTGTTTCTCGGGGATGCGGTAATGAGCGATGAATTCCTCTACCATCACCGGACCCCAGGCGATGTAGCGATCTGCCAGCGCGTAGAAGCGACCTTTGCAACTGATGTTGTCCCAACTGAGCAAATGAATGGCAGTGGGAATTTTACCCTTTCGTGCATTGTGTAGCAGAATGCCTTCGCGATGGTTGACCGGGTAGGTGGATACGACCATGCCTGCCTGGATTTCCTTCAGCAACTTCGTGGCCCGCACGTCCCTCAATAACAGGCTTTCCATTGCAATAAATGCTTTTTGAAGAACGCGTAACCGCGTAAAAACGGACTGAAGTACCATCAGAAACCGCGGGATGATCCGAAAGATCAACCCGCCATGCCGCAAGTGGACTTCGTAGTAATGTTTTTCGTAAAGTGCGGCATTGGACTGAAGGTTTTCCAGAAAGTAACTGCGGTAGAGTCCGTAATTTGTTTTCCAGATCCACTTTCCTGATGAAAAGGGATGCAGGCCTATTCCATGTCGGTCGCAGTATTCCCTAAGCACTGGATCGCTGTCGTCGGGCGGTATCACACAGACCTCCCTACCCAGCGCCCGAAGTTTACCCAAAAGACCCGTTTGCAGCAACATGCGCGCCGCAAAGCCGTGTGACACTATGTAGGCAATTTTGCCCGTCTCGTTTGGCATGGCTCACAAAGATGCGAATATCTGAAGTCCGGACAAGCAAGGCGCTGAAGCATGCCTTGTCGCCGGGTCATGTTAAAAATTAGGGCGCTTCTAAAAATTCTATTTTGATGCCAGAAGGAATTTAGTAAAACAAAACGAGGCGCAGCGAAGGAAGCTATGTGGAACTATAACTAACTGAGCTGCAACGAAGTATTGTGAAGCTAAATTCATTGAGCGTGTGAGCTTTTGCGGGCTGACCGGCGCAATAGGGAGTTTTTAGGAGTGCCCACTCATTAACGACCGTCTCAAAGCTCCTGACATTCAACTGAAACCGGCATAATCGGGAAAGTGCTAAGGGCAATGCGTTATTGAAAATGGTTGCCGGGCGTATTTTTGTTGCAAAATTTGCCCATGGACGTTCGCATAGAAAACCTGACCAAGCGCTACGGCGCCCAGTTGGCTGTCGACCGCATTTCTTTTGAGATCCGGTCCGGCGAGATCGTCGGATTCCTGGGCCCTAACGGAGCGGGAAAAACGACAACTATGAAGATGCTCACCCAATACCTGCCTCCCGACGATGGCCGCATCTGGTATGGCAGAACTTCCTACGCCGACACCGGCATCCGCCGCCGTATAGGTTACCTGCCAGAGCACAACCCATTGTACGAAGACATGCCGGTGATCGATTACCTGGGATTTATGGCGGCCCTGCAAGGCGTTGCAGCTTCCGAAATCCCCGATCGCATCCGGGAAATGGTGAGGCTTTGCGGTCTGGACGTGGAAAAGCACAAGAAAATTGGCGAACTGTCAAAAGGTTATCGCCAGCGAGTTGGCCTTGCCCAAGCCATCATACACAACCCCGATATCCTGATCCTCGATGAACCCACTACGGGTCTCGATCCGAATCAGATCGTTGAGATCCGTGAACTCATCCGCAAACTTGGAAAGGAAAAAACAGTGATCCTGAGCACCCATATCCTTCCGGAAGTCGAAGCAACCTGCGACCGCATTCTCATCATCAATAAAGGACGCATTGTTGCCGATGGCAGCGTCGCCGAGCTCAGAGCTCAGTCCGAGGGCAAGCAATGGCTGCAACTCCGCATTGAACGAGATCCGGCAAAGGACGTGATCGCTATCCTGTCTTCGCTGCCTTCAGTAGAAGCCGTTCGGTGGCTGAACGGTCCCGATGGACCCATCGAATTGCAAAGCAAACCCGGCATGAGTTCAAACCGTGATGTTTTTCATACATGTGTTGACCACGGCCTCGTACTACTGGAGATGATTCCCGGTGAAACCAAGCTGGAAGATATATTCAGAGACCTAACCTTGAATTGATCATTTCAAATCATTTGATATGCGCGCTCCGGTTCTAATCATCGCCAGGAAAGAGTTGAACGGATTATTCGATTCGCTCACTGCCTACATACTCATCATTGCGTTTTTGGGATTCAGTGGTTTCTTCACCTGGATTTCCGGGTCTGATATTTTCCTTCGCAAAGAGGCAGATCTCGCTGTTTTCTTCGGGGTGTCCCAGTGGACTCTATTCTTTTTTATTCCGGCAATTACCATGAAAATGATTGCCGAAGAAAATAAATCGGGAACCATTGAGTTATTGCTGACCAAAGCCATCACCCCCCGCCAGGTCATCATCGGTAAATTTCTGGCTTGCCTGTCTTTGATTGCCATCACCCTCGCATTTACGGCAAGCTATTGCATTACCGTGAGCCAACTTGGCAACATGGATCATGGTGCTACTCTGAGTGGCTACTTGGGCTTGCTCCTGCTCAGCGGAGCCTACATTTCAATAGGATTGTTGGCCAGCAGCCTGACCAACAACCAGATCATCGCATTCCTGTTGGCCCTGCTTATGGGTGTATTTTTTCATTTTCTTTTTGACATGATGGCCTATAGCTCTCGGGGCGCGATCGCCGGACTGCTCAGTTCGCTGAGTGCGAGCCGGCATTTCGATTCCCTGTCGCGGGGCGTGATCGATTCAAAAGATCTCTTATTTTTTATCAGCCTGATGGTTGCCGGACTCTACCTCGCTGAATTATTTCTCGCAAAACGCGCAAAATAAATGGTGCAATGCTGAAATCGAGAATCAACCAGATCGCATTCGTCCTCATCGCCTTTGTAGGCATAAACTACCTGGGACGATACCTGTTTTTGCGTCTTGACCTGACGGAAAACAAGGCATTCACACTTTCACCAGCAACAAAGCAGACCCTGCGCGAGCTCGAAGAACCGGTTGAAGTAACTGCTTATTTTTCTTCAAACCTTCCTGTCGATATCGCCAAGTCTCGAGAAGAACTCGACAAATTGCTCAACGAATATGCCAACCTGTCTAAAGGCAAATTGAGTTACCGCTTTGTTGATCCGAATTCCGGTGCATCATCTGAAGAAGAAGCCAACAAGGAAGGCATACGCCCGGTTATGATCAACGTTCGTGAAAAGGATCAGGCCAGACAACAAAAAGCATACCTGGGTGCCGTCATTAAGGCAGGAGAGGCAAAGGAGGTCATCCCGGTTATCCAACCTGGCATCGCCATGGAATATGCATTTACGACGGGAGTTAAAAAACTCGTTGGCAAAAACAAACCCGCCATTGGCTTTTTGCAGGGTTTTGGAGCAGCTTCACTGCAGGAACTTGCCCAGGCCTATCAGGAATTGAGCATCTTATACCAGGTGTCGCCGGTTTATGCAATAGCAGATACCACCGACCTCAGTCTATTTAAATCCCTGGTAATGATCCGCCCAACGGACAGCATTCCTGCTGATGTTTTTGACCGCATCGACCGCTACCTTGGCCAGGGCGGACATTTCCTGCTGGCTTACAACCAGGTAGAGGCAAACATGCAATATGGTGTAGCGAACGCTACGAACAGCAGCATAAAAAATTGGCTTGCGTCAAAGGGACTCACCGTAGAGGATGCCCTGGTTCGGGATGTTCGCTGTGGTCAGGTAAACGTGACGCAGCAGCAGGGTTTCTTTTCTTTTTCCACACCGGTGCAGTTTCCTTACCTGCCGCTTTTACAAAAATTTCCACCTCACCCCGTTACCAAAGGACTCGAGCAAATTCTACTCGAATTCGCAAGTCCAATGCAATTTGGCAGCCATCCAGATTGGGATTATACTCCTTTGCTAACGAGTTCAGAGCGCGCCTCGCGCGAGGCGGTTCCACTCCAGTTCGAAGTCCAGCGCAACTGGACGGACGCTGATTTTACTGAAAAAAATGTGCACCTTGCTGCGTTGCTGAGTTCTAAACAACCGGGTGGGGGAAGCCTGATGGTCATTTCCGATGGCGATTTTGCGGTGAACGGCCAGGATCAGCGCCGCCAGAATGAAGATAACATCAGCTTGTTGGTGAACGGGATCGATTTTCTAAGCGACGATACCGGACTGATCGACCTCAGGACAAAATCTGTCGAGACCCGGCCCATCGAAGAATTGAGCGATTCCAGAAGAACTGCGCTGAAGTACCTAAACTTTCTGTTGCCCATCGGATTGGTTGTATTGTATGGGATTTACAGGCACAGTAAAAACCGAAACCTGCGCATGCGCCGCATGGAAGAGCGCTACTGATAACAGTCTCAAGAGCATTGAACGCAGCTACCAACCGGGAAATCGCATCCATGTTTAATGAGCTGGCCGAACTCATGGAGCTGCATGGCGAAAACCCATTTAAACACAGATCCTATACCGTTGCAAGCCAGGTAATCCGGAAAATGGATGCGCCTGCGTTGGGATTGTCGATGGAGGAGCTTCTTTCGCTCAAGGGGATAGGAAAGGCCATCGCGGCAAAAATTCATGAAATTGGAGACACTGGAAAGCTGGCTTTGCTCGAAAAATTCAGGAGCATGACCCCAGTGGGCGTCCGGGAAATGCTTAAGGTAAAAGGAATTGGCCCCTCAAAGGTGCGAAGCATCTGGCGCGATATGGGCATCGAAACTCCAGGTGAGCTGGCTTATGCCTGTGAGGAGAACCGGCTCGCGGCGACAAAGGGATTTGGGCAGAAACTGCAGGAAACCATCCGTCAGGGACTGGCATTCGCATTGGAGAATTCGGGCAAATTTCTCTACAGTACTCTGTCTGCAGAGGCAACTTCCCTGATCTCTGCGATTCGAGCGGCCAACCCCGGCGTCAGTATAGAAATCTGCGGCGAGCTGCGACGCGCCGAATTGACGCTGCAGGCCATCGAACTGCTGATCGCATCAACGGATTGGCAATTACCTGTGGACCTGTCCCACCAAAAGGAAGACAACTACCTGTGGAAGGAGTACTTTCCTGTTCGCATATACGTTTGCGACAAATTGCATTTTGGATACGAACTTGCCCAACGCACTTCAGGAAGTGAAGTCTTTGTGCAAAATTTCCTGCAGCCGCTTGCAAAGAGTGAGCTCTTCGAAGAACAGGCACTTTTCGAGGCGAATGGTATGAAATGGATACCACCGGAATGCCGCGACCTCAATCATTACGGGCAGTTCGATGCGACCCTTTTAGTCGATGCGGACGCGATTCGGGGTGTGATCCATACTCATAGCAAATACAGCGACGGCGCATGCAGCATAGAGCAGCTTGCGCGGGAATGCATGCGGCTTGGATATACTTACCTGGTCGTATCGGATCACTCGCGTTCTGCATTTTATGCCAACGGGTTGAGCATAGAACGCGTCGAGCAGCAATGGCGCGAGATCGACCAGCTCAACAAAGACCTGGCACCCTTCAGAATTTTTAAGTCGATTGAATCCGACATCCTGTCGGACGGTTCACTCGACTATCCCGACGATGTGCTGGATGGTTTTGATCTCGTCATTGCCTCCGTTCACAGCCAAATGAAGATGGACGAACAGCAGGCTACTGAACGCCTGCTGCGAGCAATCAGACATCCTCGCACGCGCATATTGGGCCATATGACCGGAAGATTGCTCCTTTCGAGGCCCGGATACCCCCTCCACATCCCCAGTATTATTGAGGCTTGTGCAGAACGCGGAGTCTGCATTGAACTCAACGCTAACCCAATGCGCCTCGACATCGACTGGAATTGGATCCCGGAGGCAATGGAAAGAAAAGTACTGATCTCGATCAATCCGGATGCACATAACCTCAGCGGCATTCGCGACATCTCTTATGGCGTGATCGCCGCCCGAAAGGGAGGATTGGTGAAAAATTTATGTTTGAATTGCCGTAGTCTATCAGAATTTATTTCTTGGATAGGCAAAAAGAGCAACTTTTAATAATTGTTAACATTACGTTTGAAATACAATAAACGGCCTTGCAAAGGAGGCGTCCTAACTTTACACTTCTAATTTGTTGACAAAAACTAAAATCATTTATCCATCATGAAAAAATTGAAGTTGTTTTCGTTTGCAGTGCTTGCCTCCGGCCTTGCTCTGACGGCATGTAAGTCAGACAAAGCAGACGCTGCTGAATCCACTACTACAGATGCGAGCATCACCGATCCGGGAGCTTCTGCGGTTCCGACTGCGGATGCTGCTGCTGCACCTACCGGACCTACAACGACCATTGAATTCGAAGAAATGGTTTTTGACTGGGGTGAGATCAAAGAAGGCGAACACGTAAAATATGCCTACAAATTTAAAAACACCGGCTCTGAACCCCTCATAATCGCTGACGCAAAGGGCAGCTGCGGATGTACCGTTCCGGATTGGCCGCGTGAGCCGATCGCACCCGGAGCAAGCGGTGAGATCAAAGTTGAGTTTGATTCTAAAGGCAAGGGCAGTGACGATGGCCAAAAGCAGACAAAAAAGGTCACCGTTACAGCGAATACAAATCCACCCCAAACCTACCTTACCATTACGGGTGTCGTAAAAAAGGACCCCAATGCTAAACCGGCGTCTGCACCTGCTAACTAATTGAAAACTTTTCATCCATAGCAAAAACCCGCACGCAACCACCGTGCGGGTTTTTTGTTTCTTTGCAGCCATGGCTGGCCTGAACGCATACTTATCTCTTGTAAAATTCAGTCATACGGTATTTGCATTGCCTTTTGCTGCCATTGGGTTTACCATTGGACTGCATTCGGGGGCCGGGTATCCGCTCGACCTTCGTCTGCTGGTGCTCGTAGGCCTTTGTATGGTCACCGCGCGAAATGCAGCGATGGCCTTTAACCGTTGGGCAGACCGTCTGATAGACATTAAAAACCCCAGGACGACGGGACGTGAAATACCCTCCGGCAGAATCTCAGCCAGAAACGCACTGATCTTTACGGCCATCAATGCAGCGGTTTTTTTGGTTTCGGCCTATCAGATCAACTTTGTCTGTTTTGTGCTGGCTCCCCTTGCGCTGGCCATCGTCCTTGGGTATAGTTATACAAAGCGCTTCTCCTGGCTTTGCCACCTTTTCCTGGGTCTCGGCCTCTCATTGGCACCGGTTGGGGCCTTCCTTGCCGTACACGGTTCTTTGGAGTGGCTCCCCGTGCTCTACGCCATCGCGGTGGTCTCCTGGGTCGCTGGTTTTGACATCATCTACGCCCTTCAGGACATCGATTTTGACAAATCGCAACAACTTCAATCGATTCCAGCCCGATTCGGAATGAAAAGGGCATTGTGGATCTCAGGTATTTTGCATACCTTATGTGCACTTGCCATTCTGTGGGCAGCATGGTTGCTCCACCGTGACTATGGCCTCAACGACGGCATCTACATTGGCAGCATACTCTTCATCGTGTTGCTGGCGTTCCAGCATTTCGTGATTGGCCGGGGTGATCTCAGCAAAGTCAACATGGCATTTTTTACCACCAACGGAATGGCCAGCATCGCCCTTGCTGCAGCAGTTATCCTCGATTTTTATTGCTGACTGACTAGAAAGTTGACCAAAGCCATAATGGCCATGGTCCGATGGCTATTTGCACGCTTTATAGCCGGATCGAGTTCCCCAAACGTTTTATCAAAGCCAGCCGGGATGAAAAGAGGGTCGTAACCAAATCCAAACTGACCACGGATCTGATCAGCAATGTGGCCAGTGATAACACCTTCGAAAAAGTACCGCGTGGAGTCGGGTAATATGCAGGCAATGACGGTGCGAAAACGGGCTTGGCGCGACAATCCTTCCAATTGTTTTATCAGAAAAACCATATTGGCTAAATCGTCGGATGGAGTTCCGGCATAACGTGCGGAAAGGACCCCCGGCCTCCCGTGGAGCGCCACCACTTCCAGGCCACTGTCATCTGCAATGCAAAGTCCTCCGATGCGCTTATGAAGATACGCTGCCTTAATGAAGGCGTTTTCCTCCAGGGTCGTCCCCGTTTCTTCAATCTCTTCATGAAAGCCAAGTTCGGCCAGGGTAACCAGTTCAAATTGCTCAGGCAAAACCGCTCGGATTTCCGCCGCCTTAGCCGGATTTCCCGATGCAAAAAAAAGGGTCTGCTTCACCTTTGGCTTGCCATAGGGTTCAGGAAGCCTTCATAGGGCGCTCAGGAACTGTCTTGATCCCGTAGAGCAATTGCAGGGTTTGCCACACCTTGAGTTTATACCCCGGTGTATCCTGCCGGGCAAGTGCTTCAACAAATGCAAAGGACAGATTCCCCAGGCGATAAGCCTCGTATAGCCTCAAATCCCCCTGGAAGGAGAGCGCCGAAAACGGAAGCCCGATGAACAAGAGTATTTGAGGCGCTCCCGCCGAATTGGTACAAAAGCGAATCCGTTTACCGCTTTTCAATCCGACGACCCGGGCATTCTGACCATCCTTCTGCTGTACAGATTCCAGGATTTTCTCCACGAGTTGCCGATCCTGTTCTAACTCCTCCTCCTGTAGTATGAAATAATGATCAATGCCCTCGGCGACGTAGGGCTCAAACTCATCAGCTTCTGGGATGTCGTAATGTACCCTGATGCTTGAATAGCGCTTCACAACAATTTTATCTTGGCCTCGGTTAATGATAAATAGGGTGCTAAAATTAATCAGGCCCGGAGTAATTTAATAACTTTGTAAAAACCACCAGGAATGGACTACAAAATCAGCATCGAAAGGACCAAGCACTCGAGACTTGCGGAAGTGGATTTTAACAATATACCATTTGGTAAGGTCTTCGCTGACCATATGTTTGTTGCTGACTTTGATGGAAAACAATGGAATAATTTTTCAATCCGACCATTGGAACGCCTGCCGTTTCATCCGGCCACCATGGCCTGGCACTACGGGCAGGCCATTTTTGAAGGTATGAAGGCATCGGTGTCCTCTGAAGGGATTCCTTTGCTCTTTAGGCCCGAAGACCATGCCCGGAGGTTCAATACCTCTGCGCAGCGCATGTGTATGCCGGCTTTTCCCACAGACCTGTTTGTGGAGGCTTTAAGTCGCCTTGTTTGGCTCGACCGGGACTGGATACCACGTAACGAAGAATCCGCCCTCTACATCCGTCCCGTTATGATGGCCACCGACGAGTTTGTCGGAGTTCGCTCCTCCGATACATTCAAAATGATGATCATGAACCTGCCTTCAGGGCCCTATTATGCAAAACCCGTTTCCCTGCTGGTAGAAGAGAAATACGTTCGCGCTGTGGACGGAGGTGTTGGCGAGGCGAAGGCGGCAGGCAATTACGGTGCTTCGCTGTATCCGACCAAACTCGCCAAAGAGAAGGGCTACGACCAGGTTATATGGATGGACGCTCATGAATTTAAATACATCCAGGAGGTCGGCACCATGAATATTTTCTTCGTTCTAAAAGGCCGTGTCGTAACGCCTAACCTGAGTGGAACCATTCTAAAGGGCATCACCCGCGACAGCCTCATCACCCTGATGCGCGAAAAGGGATACACCGTCGAAGAAAGGCCGGTCACCATGGAAGAGATCCTTGCTGCTTACAAAAAGGGAGACCTGCTTGAAGCGTTTGGGGCGGGTACCGCAGCCGTGGTTGCCCACGTCGACCGAATTGGATATAAAGGAGAAGACCTTTTACTCGACCAGCGCAACTGGGAACTTTCGCGGTCGTTGAAAGAAGAGATTAATGGCATCCGGTCCGGAAGGATCCAGGATCGCCATGGCTGGATACACCCCGTCATCGTCGAAGAATCGGTTGCGGTCTGAAATCCTTCGGCCCCTGCGGAAATAGAAGATAAAAGGCTTTAAGCCCAAAACAGGTTCGACGTAACACCACCTGATTCTTTGACTTATTTAGCGTTCGTTTACTTTGATCAGTCGTTGGTGTACAAGACGTTTGCCATCAGAGGCTACGAAAAGGTAGGTACCTGGTTTCCAATGCCGGGTAGGCAATCTGAGGCTGTGAAATCCATTGTCTGAGTAAACGCTGCCCCGATCGATGACCTGTCCCAACAGATCGCAGACTTGATATTCAACCGTTTCCGTTCCAGGAGCTTCCAAAATTATTTTTGCAACATCGGTGAATGGATTGGGGGATATCCTGACCGCGAACACATTTGCCTTTTGTGGTTCTTTTACCCCCACAGGGTCTTGCAGTTTTTCAGCAGCGAAGCGGATTTCGGAAAGACCGCCACATCTGCCACCATGCGTGCTTAGCGCGGTAAGAAGGACATAACGCGCGGATGGAATGGGTATGTCTTCCCATGCGGCACCTTCATAACGGTTATTTCCTGGGGCACGCTCAAGTTCAATTGTACCGGCAGTATGCCAGACCAGGGAATCCTCAGAGTAATCTACAGAAACTTCCCTCATTCCCAAGTCCAAACGATCCGGGTCATTCAGGTTCCAACATTTGACCTGGTGGATGCGGTAATGCTTATTCAGGTCGAAAAGGATCCAGTGACTGGAATCCCTTGAAGGGTTGGGATTGGGCCTGGGAGAACACGATATCCAGGCGTCAGACCAATTGGTGGAGTGCCTCTCCGGGAAGCACTGCGCAGAAAGTCCAAGACTGAGAAGGACGAAGAAAAGGATTTTTAGTGATCGCATGGACATGGCTTACATTTTTAGGAATCCTATTGGTGCATTGGGTGACTGGGGATCATAAAACCGTTGGAGGTTGGGAAATAAGTAGGGCAGGTCGCTTTTTGAGGCTCCCATCCATAAGGCAAATTCAGCAAAATATTCGTCAGCTGAAGTCGTGGGAATGATGACGCCGTCGTACACATTCAGCGCGCCGTTAGGAGCCAGCAGCGGATACTGTCCGTAGATCTTTTTTCCGTTTACCGCACCTCCCATAACAAAAGCATTTCCACCCCAGGCATGGTCGGACCCATTGCCGTTGGAAGTCAGGGAACGCCCAAATTCCGACATGCTAAAGGTGGTCACCTGGTCAGTCAGGCCGAGCTCTGTCATCGCCTGGTAAAATTCCCAAAGTGCATCGTCGGCGACTTCCAGCATTTCCGTTTGGTTCTGGAGCACTTCGTCGTGATGGTCCCACCCCTGGAAATCGATAAAGAAGATCTGGCGGCGAAATCCAAGGGTTTCGTGTGCTGAAATGATGCGCGCCACCATCTCAAAGGATTTCGAGATGTAGTTGTCGGAAAATGCTGTCTGCAAGGGGGGAGCCTGCTCCAATGCACTGGAAAAAAGCCGGTGACCGTCGCGCGATTTGCGGATGACGTCGATGTACGTTTGTTGGAAGGCATCGCCGTACCGGTGATCGATCAGAGAATCCAGCGCAATACCTCGTGCGCGGTTGAAATAGTCGTACATCCCGTTTGCACCATACCCCTCGATGCCAAGACTTCCACGTTCGGGATCGATGACAAATTCCACGGTCTCGTTGCCCGTCTGAAAAATATTTGTGCCGGCAAGCGAAATGTTCATCGAGATCTCACCAACGCTGTTGGTGTCGTGCACGAGGTCTGCAAGCCGACCGCCCCAGCCAATGGTCGATCTCCGGTCTGCCAGGGATGACTGCCATTGCTGGCTTTGGTCGGAATGCGACAGCAGGCCCAGGGGCAGGTTGGCGGTTCCGGTATAAAACGGATCCTTTTCGGTAGGTTCCAGCAAGGTCCCAACATTGCTAACAAATGTTAGTTTGTCATTCTGGAAAAGACTTTGGCAACGAGGCATCGAAGGGTGCAAACCAAAAGTTCTCCCGGGCGTATTGTTGTTCGAAATCTGAAGCAATTCGGTCTTTGGGATGGCCAGGTTGCCGCGGGATTTCTGGTAGTCGCCATGTTCCTTATTGCTCATGGGGACAAGCATGTTGAAGGAATCGTTTCCTCCGGAGAGCATCAGGCAAACCAGCGCCCGGTAAGAAGGGTCGTATGAGAGGTTGCTCGATGCGAGGGCGTTGATTCCTTTCAGATGCAGGAGTGCATTGATCAGGGAGGTGCTGCCCAGTGCTGCGCAACTTGCCTGACCTAAAAATTGTCTGCGAGTACTCTTTTTCATGTAATTGCCCTATTTGAAAATGGCGTAATCCGGAGAGATCATGACCAGGTAAATTGCCATTCGAACGCGTTCTCTGCGGTAATTTCCATTAATAAACTTTTCTATGGCCGTCCGGACGATGCTTCTCGTTCTGTCACTGAGCTGGCCATGAGTGAGTACCATGTCGAGGTGATTGATCAGAACTTCTGCATCCTGAGCCAAAGCTTCGAGCTCGGAAATGTTGAGGATGGTATAAGGATCGTCCGGTTCCCAGCTCGACATGACATAGTTGTCTATAGCCCAATTGTCGACGAGGTTGAGGTATCCGATGCTGGTCCGCGCATTGTGGATCTGGAATTCCGGCCCAACCAGCCCTAGCTGGTCTAATGGTCCCCGAGGATGGAAGAAGGGAGAGAAAAAGTTGAAAACCGATGGAGAAGCCAGGGGGAGTTGACCCGTCGATAACCAAAAATCGTATCCCGTATTCCAGAACCGTCCGTAATACTGTTCAACATCGAGTGCACGGCAGAAATGAGTATACCGCAACAAGGGCTCGCGCAATTGACCATTCGCCGGATCTTGCAAGGCCTCACAGGTCCGCGCCTCCGGGTCGAGCAAGAGTGCCCGTATGACGGCTCCGAGATTCCCGCGCACGCCAAAACCGTCGTCGGCAAAAACCGCAGCGACCCTTCCCACGTATTCCGGGCTGGGGTTGGATTTGATCATACGCTGGATGAGCTGTTTGCAGATGAAAGGACCGGTGTTGGGATGATGGAACAACGCATCGAGGGCAAGCTCAATGTCTTCCATGCCGCTGAGACCTTCAGGAATGAACGCTCCGTTGACCAGAGTTTTGGCCCCGGGTTCGTGCCAGCGCCCGTACATTCGCATGGGAACCGTCATGTCGGCAAAATAAATTCCCATGCCAAAGATGGCGGTGTCGAGGTACATGTTCGGCACGACTTTCGATATTCCCAGGCCCGTAAAAACTTTCGCCAGTTCCTTGATGTCCCTTTGGTTGTAACTGGCAATCGACCGCCCCGCAGAGTCCAGTTTATGGCTGCCATCGGGCTTGAGTTCGTAAAGGCCAATGCTGAAGAGTTGCATGATCTCCCTGGCAAAATTTTCATCGGGGTGGGTATTTTCCACCGTATCGGTTTTGGGATTGTTGAGATGACTCAGGTAATATCCCATGGCCGGATGCAGCGCCACGTCCCGAAGCAGATCCCGGTAATTGCCAAATGCATTGCGTTTGAAAAGGTCGTAATAACTCGCCACCCCTTCTCCGTATCCTTGTAAATCCGATTCGATCGATACCACAAATATCTCGCTGAGCGCAAAAGCTACCCGTTGCCTTAGTCTGTCGTTGTGCAGCATGTGCTGGTTCCACCACGCGTACTGTATCTGCAACCAGTTGGCATAGTTCGGCGCATCGATGGAATCGCCACCCGTGAGGTAATGCCAGTCGATGACTTCCTTAAGGACCTCGCGCGTCTCCTCCAGCACCGTCCGGTAGGGAAGGGCCATCTGACGGTCTATCCATTTTCCGAAATCTGCACCGGCCAAACTTCTGATTTCCTCATAAGTGGAACCAAGTGTTGCCTGGTAAAGGAAGCGACTTGCTTCACATTGTGCACCAATCAAACCATCGCCGTTAAAGGCGACGACGGCCGGGCAACTGTCCTTGCGGTTAAATGGTTGCCAGTTCTCGCTGGAGTAAACTTCGATTTCGGGATGGCTCGCTCCTCCCAGGATCTGCAACTGTGCAGTCGCCCACGTAAAAGACAAGGATCCCAAAATCATCAAGCCTGCTCTTCCTAAACATTTTTTGATCATACGCGATGCATTCAACTGCTAAATGTAAGCCCTGAATTGAATCCCCGCCAAACTCTTTTTGGCAATTCGTTAAAAAATCAGGGATTCCCCGGAGGTTCGGGAAGCATCCTATCAGTAGAAACCCTGAACAAAATGCACTCCTTATCAATGTACATTCCTGATTGAGACACGTGCATAATACTCTTCCATAGTGGTTGAGTGTTAAATTTGGAGCGGCCGGTAAGTCGGTACCGGCAAATCCCGTAACTTTGACCAGTCACCCTTAAACTTACGAATTATGAGAAATTTCGCAAACCGTTTTTTAGCTCTTATCCTCTTGGCCATGTTGTCCGCTCCGGTCAATGGTCAGTTGTACGAGCATCTTAGCGGACCTTATGGAGGCGGTGCTAAAATGTACGAAGGCCGTAATGGAATCTTGTTTCAATATTCCGGTACTTCAAGTGTGTTCTACCGGTCACTCGACGGAGGGACGAATTGGCAACTTGCGAGCTTACCAACCCATGTAACTTCGGGCGTTTTCTCTGTTGGTGCAGACGGCAGTTTATTCCTCCTTTTTTTTAACGAAATTTTCAAGTCGTCTGATAATGGACTTTCCTGGGGCAAAATCAACCTTCCTCCGTTGCCATCAGTTGAAAAAATCACTTCTTTGTCGGATGGCACCCTGTTATGTTTTGGCGATGTTTTAATCTACCGCAGCACCAACAACGGTCAACTGTGGACGCTGACTAATTTTGGTGCTGGTATTTTTGTGGATTTCCATCCTTCCCAGCGGCCGGGGTGGGTCTTTGTAACTACCCTGGAAGAAATATTTCTATCCAAGGATGGCGGTCAAACCTGGTCAAAATTTTACTGGGACTACTCCCTGGGACCTTTGGTGGATTTTGCGGAGAGTCCAAAAGCAGGTTTCTTTTTTTCAGGAAGGGATGTTATCCTACACCTGGATTCCCTCGGAAAACTGGTGGTAAAAACAACTGTGCGCAAGACGACGAATGGGCCTGTGCAAATGACCCTTTCTACAAGCGGATGGCTGTTTGCTGTTGAACACGAGACTGCACATTATTCGAATGATTATGGGAAAACGTGGAATGACTTTTCTGACCAAGGCATAGACCTGGCTCATTTTAAATATTTTTTTTCAAGTCGCTCCGGAACTGTATTTGGGATACGCCAGAATGGTAGCCTCTATCGCTCAAACGACAATGGGGTCAATTGGGCTTTTAGCGCCTTTGGCCTCCAGGAGGCGTGGGTGCGCGAACTGGATTTCCTCAGCGACAGGGAAATAATGGCGCGTACCAGCGACGGATTGTTCCACTCCTCCGACAAAGGGAAGAAATGGAATTTGCTCGCTGTGCTCTTGGGGAATGTTGCCGACGATGTGCCGCGCGAGCGGGTAGCATTTGACGAAAGGGGCAAAACGGTCTATTATCTGGATGCAACCGGATTGTATCGCATAGACTTGCCTGGAACGATCCCCGTCCATATTACGGCGACGTTGTTCAATACAAAGCGCAGCTTTTCCTTGCACGCACACCCGCTCACGTCCACACTGTTTGCATGGGACGAGGCCGGATTCTACCGGTCGGAAAATGCCGGTACCCAATGGCAGGACCTTGGAATGGCAGGAATTCATCAGGTTTATTCGTTCCCCTCCGGCGAAATGATCGCCATTTCCGAGTCTGCCATTATGAGGTCGGTCGACGATGGAAATCTTTGGGATCGCATTCATGTCTTTAAGGACAAAATTTCTTTGAGCTCAAATTTGGCCACGAATGGATTTAGCCGGGTGTTCTTTACTGCGTTTGGTTTGGGTGGAGGAAGTATCCTCTACCGAAGCGACGATCGGGGCATGAGCTGGAATACTCAGTTGGTATCAGGTGACCGGGGTCTTCCGTTGAACCCGGCATCAAGAATTGCATCCAGCCAGACCGGGCAGCTCTTTGCGACGGATGTCATTGCTGATAGAATACAAACGGTCCCTCCTGGAGGGAATGCTTTTAAAAGCTATGGCGACCTACTGGAAAACATCCGGGGAATCTTCCGGGCTCCCGGAGGGCAACTTTATATGTGTACAGATTACAAAGGTCTGTACCGTTCAATTCTGCCAGTGGCTGCCGGAAAAATACTTCAGGGAGTAGTCTATAAAGATGATGACAAGAATTGCCTGTTCTCCTCAGGAGAAAACCTGGTTTCGGGTGCTCTGGTTGAAGCAGACAATGGAAACGAACGACTGTTCGCCTTGTCAGACCGGCTCGGACGATATTATCTCCCTCTGAACAGTGGGAATTATGCACTGCGCGTGCAATCGCAGACTAACTACTGGTTGAGCTGCACAGAAACGGTTGACGCGGCATCTAATGATTTTTCTGTCGAGAAAACACTGGGTCTCCAGGTGCAAACAACCTGTCCATACCTGCAGGTCGATGTCCAGGCCGCCTTTTTAAGGCGTTGTTTTTCCTCCAATTTGTTTGTAAACTATCACAACGCCGGCACTCAGACCGCTCAGGGCGCATGGATCGAAGTGGAGCTCGATCCCTTCCTCGATTTCAAAGCCACTACCGGACCCCTCACCAGCCGTTCCGGAAACACGCTCCGTTTTGACCTGGGCGATGTGGATATCAACACGGGCGCTGATTTTTCCATCGAGGTTTTGGTCCGGTGCGACGCCATTCCAGGGCAGGAACATTGTGTGCGTGCGCACATCTACCCCGATAGCCTGTGTAATGCTCCCTCATTTGCACACATCGTTCAGGAAGCTGTTTGCGACGGGGACCGTGTTCGGCTCAGATTACACAACGATGGAAATGCCGGTATGACTGCCCCGCAAAACTGGTATGTCATCGACCCCAAACAATCGAACACATCCATTGCCACCATTGCATCCGGATCTTTTCAACTGAGCGCCGGGGACCGCTGGGAGACGACGGCACCAGCCCGGGCACACCTGCTGTTTGTTGCAGCCCAGGATCCTTCCTATCCGAATGCCGGTCCCTTGCAAACGGAGATCGTAGCCTGCGGCATACAGCTACCGCCGGGATCACCTCCAGTCCGCATCAGCAGGCTCGACGAGGCAGATCCGTTTGAATCCATTCTGTGCCTTAATAACCGGGGTAGTTTTGATCCGAACGACATTGCGGGTTATCCGGTAGGCCTGACAGAAAGAAAGTACATTGCAAAGAACCAGGAACTGGAATACCTGATACGCTTTCAGAATACCGGAACCGATACGGCCTTCAGTGTGCGCATTGAAAATCCCATTCGCACCGATAGGTTCGATCTGTCTTCTCTCGTCCTGGGTTCCACATCCCATCCCTGTGCCATGGTTGTGGAGCCTTCGGGAAAGCTGATTTTCAGCTTCCCTGGAATCCAACTGCCCGATTCGTCCGTGAATGAACCTGGATCTCACGGCTTTGTTCAATACCGCATCCGTCCTGCTGCTCAGCTCAAAGAGGGAACGCAACTTCTCAATGATGCCCAAATATTTTTTGATTTCAATCCGGGGGTGAATACCAATACCGACTTTCACACGCTGGGCTTACCCATACCAGTCAATGTCAGACCTTCTGATCAGAACAAACACGAACAATTGTTCGTAGCACCCAATCCGGCAATCGGAGCCGCAATGCTGCATTTTCCCGGCGCCGTTTCCGGGATGTTGCGGGTAACCGACGCTTCCGGGAAAATCGTTTGGCAATTCTTCACATCCGGGGGCGAATCGAAATTGGCATTGCCAACATTGGAAAGAGGGCTTTACTGGGTGAACTTCTATGCCAATGATGGAAGGGCAATGCGAATCGCATTTTCTGTACATCGGTAATTCCGGATGAAGTGGAATGCAATCTCTGAAAGTTGATTTTTGTTTCAACAGCGCAATGCCTGGTACCAGCACCTGTTTTTTAAATTGACTGTAAAGCGCATGCTGGAAATGAGGAAAGCCCCCAGGTTTTTAAACAGATTGCGCCAAGGAATTCTTAAAAAGGATTTAAAATTTTCGATGATGCTCAGAACACTCTTATCCCTGTTGGGTTTGTTTTTATTGATATCCCTATGTTCATCACAGACAATAACCGACTGCATTGCGGAATGCGAAAAGCAGCATTTTGCTCAAGGGTTGACACCCCCGCAAAGAATGGCTGTCCACAACAGCAATTTTGTTTACCACCGGTGTCATTGGACCATTGATCCTGCAGTTCACTACATCGAAGGAAAGGTTACAACGCATTTTATTCCCTTTTTCCCCATAAACGTTGTCGAATTTGACCTGAAGTCTGGACTCATCGTAGATAGCGTGAAAAGCGGTTCCGTCCGTTTTTCCCATTCGCATCTGGACGATATACTGTATGTGCAGCTTCCGGTTATGATTCCTGGCGGACGTTTGGACTCGGTGACTGTTTATTACCATGGCGTACCCGCGAATTCAGGATTTGGATCCTTCGTTCAGTCAGAACACGATTCGTTCCCCATCATCTGGACGTTGTCTGAACCTTACGGTGCAAGAGACTGGTGGCCTTGCAAGCAAAGTTTGCAGGATAAGATTGATTCCGTAGACGTGTTGATATCTACGCCTGCCTCCTGTCGTGCTGCAAGCAATGGAGTGCTCGTTTCTGAAACCATGGACGGTCAGGAAAATCTGTTTCACTGGAAGGAGCGGTACCCTATAGCCACTTACCTGATCTGCCTTGCCGTTACCAATTTTGCAGAATACGCAGAGCAGCTTGTATTTGGTTCCGACACGGTTGATATACTGAATTACATTTGGCCCGAAGACCTTGAAACGGCCAGATCCCAAATTGCCCATGTCACCAGTCAGATGCAACTGTACAATTCTCTTTTTGGACTGTACCCCTTCAGCAAAGAGAAGTATGGTCACGTCCAGATCGGATGGGGCGGTGGGATGGAACACCAAACTTTTACATTTGTAGGGGGCTTTGGCTATGAGTTGCTGGCTCATGAACTGGCCCATCAGTGGTTTGGCGATGCAGTGACTTGCGGGTCGTGGGAGGATGTCTGGCTCAATGAAGGCTTTGCAACCTATTTATCGGGACTGTGTTACGAATTCCTGTTGCCTGGAAGATGGAAACCATTTTTGCAGGGACGCATCGACGCGATAACCAGCGCTCCGGACGGCTCGGTTCTATGCACAGACACCACCGACATCCATCGCATTTTCAACGGAAGGTTGTCTTATTCCAAAGGCGCAATGATCCTGCACACGCTGCGATGGGTCATTGGAGATGGTGCTTTTTTTGAAGGAATCCGAAATTACCTGAAAGACCCTCACATTGCTTTTGGGTTTGCATTGACATCGCAATTTCAAAGACACCTGGAGCAAGCCTCCGGGCGCTCACTGCAATGGTATTTCGACGACTGGTATGTTGGTGAAGGGTTTCCCTCTTACGGCTTTGAATGGTCCCAAAATGCAAACAACGAACTGAGTCTGTCGGTTTTTCAAGCCCAGTCCCATATATCCGTACCATTTTTTGAACTACCCATTCCAGTCCAACTGGAGGGTGGCAACAGAGATACAATGCTGGTCTTACAACACGATTATTCCGGACAGAAATTTTCCATCGGTCTGGATTTTCAGGTCGACAGTCTGATTTTTGATCCTGATCGATGGATTATTTCCGCGAACAACAAAGTGATCACATCAGTTGAAACCGTGTCAGGAAAGGAAGCAGCCCTTCGGGTGTTCCCGAATCCGGCAAGAGGCAAGATCTATCTTGAATGGGAGGCTTCCTGTGATGGAGAAGTTGTGTTGATGGTGCGACAAGTTGCAGGTCAGGTCGTTGAAATTGCAAAGGGCGCTTGCACCCCGGGCATAAATCGTTTGGAATTTTCTACAGAGGGGTGGAATGGAGGTCTCTATTCGGCGGAACTCAGGTTTATTTCAGGGTCCTCATTCGGTAAAAGCTGTCATACGGTGAAATTTGCGGTTCTGCCAAAGCCATGATTTCCGAAATGCCTCACGCCAGTCCTCACCATTGGTTGCCGCGATCCAGCTATCGCTGGGTGTACATTTGCAACTCGCCCCATCCTTGTGATGTGCAGGAATTTTATCAATTGGGTATACAGAGTTTCCCTCCCAAAAACAAAAATGCCCCCGTGGTCAGCGGGGGCAAGGCTACTATCATTCTCAGTGGCAAATGCCAGGTATAACGAAAAGAGGATGTTCTAATTTTTAGGGGAGGAGAGGCCCAGTCGCGACAGCAACTCTTCCAGTTCCGACTCCGTGAAAATCAGAACTTCGCGAGGTTTGCTTCCTTCAGCGGCACCAACCACGCCAAGTTGCTCGAGCTGATCCATGATCCTTCCGGCGCGATTGTAACCGAGCTTCATGCGGCGCTGGATCATGCTCGTACTGCCATGCTGTGATTGTACAACCAGCCGCGCGGCTTCTGGTAACATATCGTCGACATCGCCCAGGTCAAAACCGGATTGTCCGTCGCCGCCCTCATCGCCTTTAAATTCCGGAAGGAGGTAAGGTGACCCATAGCCAGGCTGAGTGGCAATGTGTTTCATCACCCGCTCAACTTCTATGGTGTCGACATAGGCACATTGCAGGCGGATAAGATCTGAACCGACGTTGTAGAGCATGTCGCCTCGACCGATGAGTCGCTCGGCACCACCACAGTCGAGTATGGTGCGAGAATCGATGTTGGAGGAAACCTTGAAAGCGACCCTGCCGGGAAAGTTGGCCTTGATCAGACCCGTGATGATTTTTACCGAAGGGCGCTGGGTGGCAATGATCAGGTGAATGCCGACAGCCCTCGCCAGTTGGGCCAGGCGACCCAGAGGCAGTTCCACTTCCTTGCCTGCTGTCATGATCAGGTCGGCAAATTCGTCAATCACCAATACGATATAAGGCAAAAACCGGTGACCTTTTTCGGGATTGAGCTTGCGTCGGTTGAACTTGTCATTGTACTCGGCGATGTTGCGCATCCGTGCAGCCTTGAGCAATTCGTAGCGCTGATCCATTTCAATGCAAAGCGAGTTGAGGGTGTAAATGACGCGCGAAGTATCGGTGATGATTGCCTCATCGGAATTGGGCAACTGCGCAAGAAAGTGCTTGGCAATTTCAGAGTATATGGGCAACTCGACTTTCTTTGGATCGATGAGCACGAGCTTGACTTCGGAAGGATGCTTTCGGTAAAGCAGCGACAGCAAAATGGCGTTGATGCCAACGGACTTGCCCTGACCGGTAGCGCCCGCAATCAAAAGGTGGGGCATCTTCGTCAGATCGGCGACAATTACTTCATTGGAAATGTTTTTTCCGAGGGCAATGGGAAGTTCGACTTTGGGGTCGTTGAACTTTTCTGTTCGCAGCAGTTCTTTTAGCGGCACGGTCTGGCGATTCTTATTGGCCACCTCAATGCCGATGGTCCCTCTGCCCGGAATGGGGGCAATGATGCGGATGCCCTGGGCAGAGAGGCTTAAAGCAATGTCGTCTTCAAGGCTCTTGATCCTGGAAATGCGAACTCCAGGTGCCGGAACGATTTCGTAAAGGGTAACCGTAGGCCCAATGGTCGCTTTGATCTTTTGAATTTCAATCTTGTAATGCAGGAGGGTGGCTATGATGAGATTCTTATTGGTTTCCAGCTCCTCCCGGTCGATTTCAATTTTGAGGTCTGCATAGTCGTTGAGCAGATCCAGGGTGGGAGCCTTGTACCTGGAAAGACTGGCACGAGGATCAAATGGCTCCAGGTCGACTTCTTCGCTGTTTTCATCCTCTTCGGTACCGACTGATCCCATTCCTGTAATGGCACTTATCTGACTTGGCTGATGGCCTCCGCATAACATGCGGTCAGTATCTTCCGGCGTTTCTATTTCCAGGGCACAGGATTGACCGGGAGGTGTCTGATCGGGAGCGAGCACAGCCAGGGCATCGTCTGCCGGAGGATAATCGCTCCAGTCGACCATGAGCGGTGGCTGCTGGGGGGTGGGCGACGAGGTGGTCCTTAGAAAGGACTCAGTTGATGACTTGGGATCCCGCTCGCCAGGGCGCGTAAAACGCAGCCAATCAACATTCCACAAAGAAGAAGCCGCAGTTTGCCCAACAGCACTGCTTTGCAGGGCCTGCAGGGTTGGATTGTAATACCAGACCATAAGGGACAGAACGCCGAACAGCAAAAGCAACCCGGCGCCAATAGGGCCCATGAACCCCTCCATCCAGGCTACATAATGTGCTCCAAAGGCACCGCCAAAGGGAAAGTCGAGCCGGTGGAAGGCATAGTGCAGTATGGTGGCGACCATTGACATGATGACCGCCGCGTGGGTTGAAAAGCGCAACAGTGACAGCCAGCCCCGGCGATGGAGAAGGCAAAATCCCAGATAAACAAAAACGGGAATGAGACAAAGGGCTGCTAGCCCAAAACCGTAGTAAAACAAGCCGTGCGATGCCAGTGCGCCGAGCTTTCCCATCCAGTTGTCTACCGGAACATTGGGCCTGAATAGGATGTGCCAGGAATGTCCGAGCAAACGGTCCTGGTCTGCCTTCCAGCTAAAGAAATAGGAGATCGAAGAAATGGTGAGAAACAGTGTGGACATAAAGCAGAGAACCGCTGCAATTTTTGTAAGTCGTTCGTCTTGTAAGGTTTCCCGGAGAAGCTCTCCGGTACTTTTTTTGCTCCGTTTTGACCGCGCCATAGTCTTTGGTGGATTGTATATGAATGATGGCGCTAAAGTAACTCCATTTAACATATTATAAAAAAATTTAATTTGTTTTATATAGATAATCTGATAATTAAACATTATTAAAATATGTAATATAAATTGATTTTTTTATATATGTTATTTTTTTAATGTATATCTCAATTCATTATCAATCTTATTGATATGTTAAATCCCCCGTTTCTGCAACGCCTTGCTCGCCGGCAATTTATTTTTGCGGAGTAACAACTGGGGTATGGAGTACGTCAAACACAAAGTCATCATTGCCGGAGCCGGGGGAATTGGCCGGGCTGCAGGGCTTATCATGGCCGAACAGGCCGATTTCGATTGTGAGATCTACATCGGAGACCTTCACCGATCCATCGCCGACGAAGCGGCCGACTGGATACGGAAGGGGGCCTCGAGCCTCGTTCAGATAGAAACGTTTCAACTCCACCCCTCAGAACTTACCGAGCATTTGGACTACGTCCTTCGCTCTGCCGACATCCTGCTCGACTGTTTGCCAGGCTCCGAGGCCCCGCGCATGGCTGAGTTTTCCAAAAAATACCAACTCCATTACGTAAACCTCACCGAGTGCGTTTCAGAGTCGCAGCAGGTCATGGAAATCGCCCGGGACGCTTCCACTGGATTTATATTGCAGTCAGGCCTGGCCCCAGGCTACATCGACGTCTTGGCACACCACCTGTTCAAGGAATTTGCTTCCGAATTCGGAGATCAGCACGTCGAGCACATCTCGATGAAAGTTGGAGCCCTGCCGCGCACGACAACGGCTCCGCATTATTACGGATTCACCTGGAGCCCCATCGGCGTGGCAACCGAATACCTCAAAGATGCGGTCATCATCCGCAACGGGCTCAAGACTACATGCCCCTCTCTGTCGGAAACAGGAACCCTGATCATCGATGGCATTCGATACGAGGATGACTTTACCAGCGGTGGAGCGGCTGACCTGCCGGATTTCTTTTCCGGAAAGGTGCGCTCCCTCGATTACAAGACCATCCGGTATCCCGGGCACTTCGACTGGGTGCGCGCCCAACTCGGAGGCATCCAGGGGACCGAAGACCAGGTCCGGGCACTCATGGATAGTATGGCGGCCAGCGTGCCCCATGCGGAAGAAGACATGATCATTCTCTACGTATCCGTCCGTGGCAGGGACTCCAAAGGCATTCTTCGCATCAAGGAGCGCAGCCTTAAAATCGAACCAAGCTACGTGGGAAGTCACCGTTTAAAGGCAATCCAAACGGCAACCGCAGCCCCAATGCTGGAGGCTGCCCGGATGCTGCTTACCGGAAAATACAAAGGGCCAATCCTGCAGTCACAAATTGACACAGATGCCTTTTTGCAGGGAAGCTTTGTGCAGTCCATCTACCAGTTGCGTCGTTCGCGCGAATTCGCATGAACGCCCGTAAGTTTTTGCCTTAGCCCAAAAAAGGCTTTTGGCGTTCAAATACTTGAATTTTCCAGGGTAACACTCCCGAAGTAGAACTATTTGACCTTAAACGGTCGTTATCTTATTGACCTTTTGTCAATTCTACGTTTCTATGGAATCAAACATATTGAAAGGAGGGGAGTTTCTCCTGCGCGACAGCGATTATAAGTCCAATTTCATTCCGGAAGACCTCAGCGAGGAACAGCGAATGATGGGAGATGCGGTGCGCGACTTTGTTGAATCTGAAGTGGTGCCAAATGGATTTAAACTGGAAAACCAGGTTGCTCTTTTGGAATTGGCGGCAAAACTGGGAATGCTGGGACTCCACATTCCGGAGCGGTACGGAGGTTCTCCTGCCGATCAATACAGCATTTGCCGGGTGCTGGAAGAGCTGGGAAAGGGCGATGCTTCTTTTAATACTTCCTTCGCAGCCCATACGGGCATCGGCATGCTTCCCATTTTCTATTTCGGTACCGAGGCCATCCGCCAGGCTTACCTGCCCGGCATGTGCAACGGATCCATCAAGGCATCTTATTGCCTGACTGAGCCAGGTTCTGGTTCAGATGCACTGGCAGCCAAATCTCATGCGGTGCTCAGTGCTGATGGTGATCATTACCTGCTGAACGGACAGAAAATTTGGATTACCAATGCAGGTTTTGCCGACTTGTTTATTGTTTTTGCGCAGGTCGACGGAAGCCAGTTTACGGGTTTTTTGGTCAATGGAAATGCTGAAGGCATTAGCCTGGGTGAAGAGGAACACAAACTCGGCATTAAGGGCTCCTCGACGCGGCAGGTGTTTTTCGACAACGTCAGGGTTCCGGTCGAACATGTTCTCGGAAAAGTGGGGTTTGGCCACCAAATCGCGTTCAACGTTTTAAATATAGGCCGTTACAAACTGGGCGTGCTGACCATGGGAGGTGCCAAAAAAGTGCTTTCCCAAGCGGTTGCGTATGCAAACCAGCGCGTTCAATTCGGCAAACCAATTTCCACCTACGGTGCTATCCGGCACAAACTCGCCGAATCTGCTGTCCGGATTTTTGCTGCGGAGTCTGCAGCCTATCGCATAGCGGACCTCCTCGAAGACCGTCAAAGGGCTGTACTCTCCGAAGGGAAAGACGAGTCAGCTGCCATGTTGGAAGCTGCCCGTGAATATGCGGTCGAGTGCGCAATCCTCAAAGTGGCAGGATCAGAACTAATTGATTATGTCGTCGACGAGGCCGTTCAGATCCACGGTGGCAACGGATTCAGCGAAGAGTATCCTTTGGCAAGGGCTTACCGCGATGCGCGCATCAACCGGATTTACGAAGGCACCAACGAGATCAACCGCCTGCTCATTTTTAATATGCTGCTCAAAAAGGCCCTCGGCGGTGAACTTGACCTCACGGGTCCGGCCTGGGAGGTCCAGAAAGAACTGACGGGCTTACCCGTCAATACATTACCGGATGGGCCCTATGCATTGGAGTCCCGAACGGTGTCAGAGTTCCGGAAGCTGGTCTTGCTCGTCGCAGGGGCCGCTGTCAAATATCAGCTCGATGGAAAGCACGATTTGCGCGAGCAGCAGGAGATTCTTCTTAACCTCTCCGACATGACGATCGACCTTTTCCAGGCAGAATCTGTTTTAATGCGCGTAAAAAAAATCTGCGAGCTCAAGGATGATGTCAAAAAGGGCGATGTTGAAAATCTGATGAAAGTTTTTTTCTGGAGTGCTCAGCAGAGAATGATCGTTCATGCTCAGGATGCACTGTGTTCCTTCTCCTCAGGCGACGAACTCCGCATCCTGCTTCTGGGGATCAGGAGGGTTACCCGTTACGAACCCATCAACCCCAGGCAATTGCGCGATGACATTGCCGGTCGCCTCGTGCAGGCCAATGGCTACTGTTTTTAACAGGAGCCCCAGACATTGGCTCCATACTGCTACATTTGCAAAACCATGTTGCGCTTCGCCCGCATCGGGAATTTCCGGACTTCGGTCCTGCTTTTAAAGGCCGTTGGGCTGCTGTCCGTTTGCGGCATTCCTCTTCTGGGGCAAAACATCTCAACCTCTCTCGATTCCTGCTTGGTTTGGGCCGACTGCCATTCTCCGTTAACTGCCCAGCAGACAGCGATAGCTGAATCGGCGCAGTACACACTCACGGCACTCTCAAAACAGTGGCTGCCTCAGTTAACGGTTGGTGCGCAAATGAGTCACCAGTCTGATGTCACCAGGCTCGATTTGTCCATCCCCGGATTTCCTTCACCGGATCCGATACCCCGCGACCAATATAAACTTTCGCTGGAGGGGAGCCAATTGTTGTGGGACGGTCGCGCCATTGCTGCACAGAAATCTCAAATCAAACTGCAGGTACAGTTGGAGCAAACCCAACGGGAGGTTGACCGGCATGCATTGCGAGGCAAGGTCATCCAGATGTATTTTGGAATTCTCCTCATCGACGAGCAACTTGAAATTGCAGGTCTGTTCAGAAGTGACCTTGAAGCACAGCTAAGGCAACTGCAGGCTGCATCTGTTGCAGGCGCGGTCCTTGAATCAAATTTGCTGACCTTGCGCGCGGAGATCATCTCTGCCAACCAGCGCGTGGACGAAATTGCCTTTGCACGGCGCAAAGCAATAAATGGACTCGCCATACTTACTGGCCGGGATTTTTCTGATACCATCCTCCTTAAGCCCCCGCCTGCTGCAGAACCTCCCGGAGAGTTATCGCGCAGTGAGTTGCTGCTCAGTGAACTCCAGGCTTCGCTTGCCGATGCACAACACTCCTCCAAAGCCAGACAGCGCAACCCAAAACTTATTGCCTTCTTACAAACGGGCTACGCCAATCCTGCCCTCAATTTTTTGAAGCCGGGCTTCGACGCCTATTATCTGGCGGGAATCCGTGCCCAGTGGAATGTACAGGGATTATATACATTAAAAGAAGACCGCAACATGGCAAAGACGCAGGGCAGGCTTGCCGCCTTGCAACGCGATTTGTTTCTGATGAACAATCTGCTTGCCATCCGCGACCAGCAACTGGAAATCGAAAGGCTCTCGGGATTGGCACTCGCCGATAGCACCGCGCTCGAACTCCGCCGCGAACTCCGTCGCATTGCCGGAGTCCAGTTGCACCAAGGCGTGATGACTTCTGCTGACTACATACGCGAACTCAACGCCGAAGCGAGAGCAGAGAGCAATGCCCGGATTCATCAGCTGTCCTTGTTGCATTCGCAATATCTGTTACAACACCTCTATGGAACAAAATAATTACAGCGATTTGCGATCATCCAGGGGCCCCATGATCGGTCGCAGTTTGGTTGCAGCCTGTATGGCCTTTCTGGCTTGCGGGGGCAGCGACCGTGCCTTCGATGCAATGGGGCAGTTTGAAGCCGATGCGCTGATCGTTTCAGCTGAAGCCAGCGGAAGATTGGTCCAATTCGAAGCCCAGGAGGGAAAATGGTTTGCAGAAGATTCCGTCATTGGAAAGATCGATCCTGCTCAGTACCAGATTCAGCAAGAGCAGGCGGAATTATCGGTGCAGGCAGTTGAACTGAAAACCGCAACACCTTCACCTCAAGTCCGCGTTCTGGAAGCTCAGGAAAAAATGCAACGTGCACAACTCGAAGCGCTGGAGATTCAGTATGCAACCGCGCAGCGGGAAAAACGAAGAATTGACACAATGTTTGCTTCCGGTGCTGCTACCGGAAAGCAAAGGGATGATGCAGCATCCTTATTGGCGTTGGCAGAAAAAAACCTGTCAGTGGCCAAAAGTCAGATTGAGCTCACACGGCAGCAGATCCGTGCATATAGAGAACAGATCGAATTGCAGAATCGGGGCATTCGTGGCGAACGAGCGGTAGTCGAAAGCCGGCGCGATGCTGCAGATGACTGGATGCTCAAAACGGTGATCCGGAATCCTGTTGCCGGCACCGTTTTGACCAATTATGCACACAGGGGAGAATGGGTGATGCCTGGCAAAGCGCTCTATAAAATTGCCGATCTCAGTCAAATGGTACTGCGGGCATACATCGATGGCAGTTCGTTGGTGAAAGTTCGCCTGGGGCAGGAAGTAAAGATCCAGGTTCGTTATGGTGACGCAGTGCGCGATTACCTCGGCATCCTTAGCTGGATATCCGACGAAGCAGAGTTTACCCCAAAGACCATTCAGACTGCTGACGAAAGAGCTAATTTGGTCTATGCAGTAAAAGTTCGCGTGGTCAACGATGGATATTTGAAACTTGGTATGTATGGTGAGCTGCACTTCTGATCAATGGATTCCATCATTGCCCGAACGTTGTCTAAAACTTACCGCTCCGGAAAGAGTGAAACCCATGCATTAAGAGGAATAGATCTGGATATTCCTGCAGGAGAACTTTTCGGACTGGTCGGCCCGGACGGTGCTGGAAAAACGACCTTGATCAGGATATTGGTGAGCCTCATCCTTCCAGACCAGGGCACCGCCTCGGTGGGAGGGATGGACGTGGTACGAGATTATGGTTTGTTGCGGCGCCGGATCGGTTACGTTCCGGGTCGGTTTTCCCTCTACCAGGACCTGACGGTGCAGGAGAACCTTCATTTTTTTGCCTCCGTTTTTGGCGTCAATGCAGACGAACAATATGGATCAGTGCGCGAGATCTACAAATACCTCGAACCATTCCGGAACAGGAAGGCGGGACAGTTGTCCGGTGGAATGAAACAGAAACTGGCTCTGAGTTGTGCACTCATCCACCATCCTTCGGTGCTTTTTCTCGATGAACCGACTACCGGCGTCGACGCGGTTTCGCGGAAGGAATTCTGGATCCTGCTCTCGCAATTGCGGAGCCAGGGGATGACGATCTTCGTTTCTACTCCCTACATGGACGAAGCCGCCCGTTGTGATCGCGTTGGCCTCATTCAGGAGGGGAAGATGCTGCGCATCGATACTCCCTCAGCCATCGTACGGGAATTTCCTCTGACGCTCTACGCGCTCAGTACCGACCGCATGTCACGTGTAAAGGCCGACCTGTCCGGATGTGCTGAGGTGCGTTCGGCTTTTGCATTTGGTACAAACTACCACCTTACATTTTATACGGAGGAAGGGCCACGAACGTGCGTTCACTTGTTGCAGCAAAAGGGTCATTCCAGCATCCGCTTGGAAGTGATACAACCCGGAATAGAAGATTGTTTTATGTATTTTATGAAGGAGGCATGAAAGGAAATCCGGTAATAAGGGCGAATGATTTGACCAGGCGGTTTGGCAACTTCGTAGCGGTTGACCGGATCAGTTTTGAGGTACATCCAGGCGAGTTATTCGGTTTTTTAGGGGCCAATGGAGCTGGAAAAACTACGGCCATGCGCATGTTGTCGGGACTCATCCGCCCAACATCCGGTACGGCCATTGTATTGGGTTACGATGTTTACCGGCAAAGTGAGGCCATCAAACGATCCATTGGATACATGAGTCAGCGTTTTTCACTGTATGAAGACCTGACCATCATGGAAAATATCCGCTTCTATGGAGGGATCTATGGATTGAATGCACATCTGTTGTCCCAAAGAGCGGATGAAATGCTCACACAGCTCGATCTGAAGCATCAACGCGACCAGCTCGTGCGTTCGCTACCCACCGGATGGAGACAAAAACTCGCTTTTGCCGTTGCAATCCTTCACCGTCCCAGGCTCGTTTTCCTCGACGAACCAACAGGAGGAGTTGATCCGATCGTTCGCAGGGAATTCTGGGAGTGGATACTGGACTACGTTGCACAAGGCAATACGGTTTTTGCCACAACGCATTATATGGATGAAGCCGAGTATTGTTCACGGCTCTCGGTCATGGTCAATGGCCGCATTGCTGCCATCGGAAGTCCGCTCGAGTTGCGCGGACATTTCGGCGTCCATGATATGGAGGAATTGTTTTTGAACCTTGCTGCCTCAACCGGAACCTGAAATGCCTACCAAACTCGCACGTGTCGCTTTTGGAGCTTTCATTCAAAAAGAATGGAAGCACATTTTCAGAGACCGCAAAACCATTCTGATCTTGTTTGGAATGCCACTGGTGCAAATACTGATTTTCGGATTCGCACTCAGCAATGAAGTGAAGCATGCGCGGATAGCCGTTTTCGACCAGTCGAATGATTCCTTTTCCAGAGAACTCGTTAAGAGGCTCGATGCAAGCCGGCATTTTGATGTCGTCTCCCGATTGGATCATCCCACCGCAGTACAGGATGCATTTAAAGCAGGGAATATTCGCCTTGTTGTAGTGATTCCGGCGGGGTTTGAAAATGCGCTGCGCGCTTTCCACCAGGCACCCCTGCAACTCCTTGCTGACGGGTCGGATCCCAACCTGGGTACGACCGTCGTGCATTATGCTTCAGCCATTGTCGGCGCAAGTCAGGAGGAACTTCTCGAGCATCATTCCCTGCCCTACGGATTTGAAACTGAACTCAGGATGATGTTCAATCCACAACTCGAAGCAGCTTACAATTTTGTTCCCGGCGTTATGGCGATGATCCTTTTGCTCATCTGCGCCATGATGACTTCAGTAGCCATCGTCCGGGAAAAGGAGCATGGCAACATGGAAGTATTGCTCGTTTCTCCTGTGAAGCCATTGTGGATTATTCTGGCAAAGACGATTCCCTACCTGGTACTGTCTACTGCAAATATTTGTTCGATTTTACTACTGAGTTATTTCGTACTGGATGTTCCCGTAAAGGGTAGCGTTCCGCTGTTGATTGGAGGCAGTCTGATCTTTACCGTGACGGCTCTTTCGCTGGGAATGTTTGTCTCCTCAATCGCACATACCCAAACAGTTGCAATGTTCGGAACCCTCGTCGGGTTGTTTCTTCCCTCACTTATGTTCAGCGACTTTATGTTCCCGGTTGACAATATGCCGGAACCGCTGCGCATACTGTCGTACGCACTTCCGTCGCGTTGGTACTTCTACATCGTCAAATCAGTCATGATCAAAGGGTTGGGACTGGAAGGCATCTGGAAGGAGCTGCTCATCCTTTCGGGGATGACCCTGGTCCTGCTTTTTGTCAGCATTCGCAAATTTGACAACCGGCTGGCGTTATGAAGGTGCGCGTTATCATGGCGATGATCCGCAAGGAGTTTGCCCAGTTTTTCAGGGACCCTGCTAACATTCGTATGCTCATTGTTATGCCGGTAGTGCAACTGCTCCTGCTTCCATTGGCTGCTGATTATGAGGTAAAGAGTGTTCGTGTATGCATCGTCGATTCTGACCACTCTCCACTATCACACGAATTGACTGCCAAGATTGCCGCCAACCCACATATGCATGTTGGTTGCAAGGCAGAAAGTTTTGAACAGGCTTTGGAGGGCATGGAACGCGACGAAATCGACATCGCCTTGTTGATCCCGGCACACTTCGAAAGGGACCTGGTGAGAAACCAGAACCCGGTATTGTCTGCAAGCGTACACGCCGTAAACGGTCAAAGAGCAAGTGTAGGAAGCCAGTACCTCTTGCAGATTCTGGCAGACTTCAACAATAAAGTCCGGATGAATTGGCTACAACTTCCGAAATTCAATCCCGTTCCACTGGTCGACATTACGCATACCTACCTCTATAACCCGCGTATGGATTATCCATCCTACATGGTGCCAGGAATATTGGTCATTCTGCTGACCATGGTTGGATTTTCATTGGCTTCGATGAACCTCGTCCGCGAAAAGGAAATCGGAACCATTGAACAGATCAACGTATCGCCCGTGCGAAAAAGCGAATTCATTTTGGGAAAGCTGATCCCGTTCTGGATACTTGGGCTCGTTGTACTTACACTTGGCTTGGGCATCGCGGCGGTTTTTTACGGGATCTATCCACGTGGATCGGTCGGAACCATCTATGCTTTCGCCTCACTGTATCTTTTGGCCATACTTGGGCTGGCATTGCTGTTATCTGCTTTTGCACAGACGCAGCAACAGGTTATGCTGGTTTCCTATTTTGTGATGATGATCTTCATTTTGCTGAGCGGTCTCTACACATCCGTAGAAAGCATGCCCCCCTGGGCACAAATGACAACCCACCTCAATCCTGTGGCACATTTTATCGTGGTGATCAGGATGGTCGTATTAAAAGGCTCCACGTTGTCCGACATTCTTCCACATGTTGGCGCGATGGCAGCGATGGCGGGTATACTGCTGCCACTGGCAATCTGGAGTTACAGAAAGCACTTCTAGCAACCCACAATCCACCACTACTCCTTCTCCATTTCGAAGGCATTGATGATGGCCTCAGCCTGGTAAGGCCAGGAGGCAATGAGTTTGTCGTCGATGTCTTCAAACAAAGTCATCCATTTTCGCAATTCCTTGCGGGGTGCGTTGGCGATCTGCTCAAACGTACGGTAACCGCTTTCGCGCAGCGTAGTGCACACCCGTTCGTCCATGCCCTTGATCAGGTGAATGGGATCCGACGGCAGACCCTGTGTATACTGTTCCATTTTTTCGTCCCCGATGATCTTGCTGATGATGGCGAGGTGCTGGTCAAGAACAGACTTCAGGTCGGCGACGATTTTCGATTCAGGTGATGGGGTCACAGGCCGCTGATTCAATTGCCCCTCGAGATCTGTCACTCGAAGTCGTAACCGCTCAAGTTCAGCATCTTTTGAATGCTCCTTCAGGGATTCGCGAACATGTGCGGTATCGTTGACATCCCGTTCCTCAGTTTCCCGCTTGAGCTGAACATGCCGCTCTTCAAGCAAGGCATAACGGGACTTCCAGTCTTCGTATGCCGCGCGATAGGTCTTTTCCTGCGATTGAGATTGCTCCAGCCGCTGGCTGAGGTCGAAATTCTCCTTGCGCAATTGGTCGTATTGCGATTTCAATGCATCGCGTTCTCGCTCCTGTTGTTGCCACCTTTGCAATAGCCGGCTGCGTCGCCAGGCACAATAGCCCAGCCCGGCAGCGAGCAACACCCCCAAGCCAACCAGCAAAACAAACTCTGTGTTCATAACATGATACAATTTCCTCTGGATGCATCCGGACGCAGCCGCGCCACGTTCAGACAGTGGTTATCTGGGGGGGTATTCTTTATTGTAAGCGTAACGAAGAACATCAAACGAGGTCACGATCCCGATGAGCTTGCGGCCATCGAGGACTGGAAGAGCGTGAAACAGATGCTCCATGAAGACCTCAGCCGCAGTACCCACTTTGTCGCTGGCTTCCAGGGTTGCAAGCTGACGCGTCATCACATTGGCCACTTTAGTCGTTAGGTAATCTTTGTGGTCGACGTTGAGTTTGAATAGGTCGTACGTCGTCAGGATTCCTACCAGGTGAAAATCTTTATCCACAACGGGAACGTGGTGAATTCGGTGATTTATCAGGAGTTCTTTGACTTTTTGCAGAGAATCTTCGGGCTGGACCGTCTGAAGATCGCGGATCATGATCGTGGATACCTGTTCGTTCATCATAAGTTTAAAGTTGTAATTATCGGGTTGAAAGATATTACAGTTTTGTCGATCGCAGGGAGTCCACTCCCGAAATTGTTGATAAATGCCCTTTTGAACCCGCTAAATGGGGGCTCACCCTGGATTAAAGGCCTAGGGCTTTTCGCGCCAGATTGCTCTCCGCTTCTCCGACCAGATTGGGCAGGGTGACCCGAAGCCTGGGGTCTTCCTGCATGGCCTTCCGTATGGTTTCCAGAGCACCCGGGTTCCTGGCCCAGGCCCGCCTGGTGACCCCGTTGTTTACATCCCAGCGGAGCATGTTCTCAATGTCCTTTGCCGAGCGAGCCGATCCGTCAATGTACATGCCAAACCCTCCATTGATTGCTTCACCCCAACCGACGCCACCCCCGTTGTGGAGCGACACCCAACTCGCTCCGCGGAAACTGTCGCCTATGACGTTGTGTACTGCCATGTCGGCAGTAAACCGGGAGCCATCGTAAATATTGGCAGTTTCCCGGTAAGGGGAATCTGTGCCGGAAACGTCGTGATGGTCTCTGCCCAATACGATCCCGGCAGACAACTCACCCTTTGCAATGGCCTCGTTGAAAGCGAGGGCAATGGCAATGCGGCAGTTTGCATCGGCGTAAAGTATCCGGGAGTGACTTCCCACGATTGGTATCTTGATGCCTGCCTCATGGATCCAGTGAAGGTTATCGGAATATTGCGCCCGGGTGTTCCCTCCGGAAAGAGCCATCAGCGATTCAATCGTCCCGGCAGCAATGCGGTCCGTCTTCTCCAGGTCTTCTTTCCTTCCCGAGAGGCAAACCCAACGGAACGGACCGAAGCCATAATCAAAACACAGCGGACCCATGATGTCTTCCACATAAGAAGGGTAGCGGTAACGCGTTTTGGAGTGATCCGCCCAGATATCGGCACCAGCCCTCCCGGCTTCTACGAGAAAGGCGTTGCCATAATCCCAGAAGTACATCCCTTTTGACGCCAAAATGTTGATGGCCTTCACCTGTCGCCGCAGCGAATCCTGAACCGCCAGCATAAAGGCTTTCCGGTCGCGTGCCAACAGATCCCTTGCCTGTTCAAACGTCATGCCGGCAGGACAATAACCCAGGTCATCGATGTTGTGCAGCGAAGTCTGATCCGAGCCGAGGTCAATTGCCACTGCATGGCTGGCGGCGTATTCCCAGACATCGACCACGTTGCCTGCATACACCAGAGTCAGCCCTTCCGTCCCGCTTCGCTGGTGATCCTGTGCCCTTTTAAAGAGAGCATCCGGATCCGTATAAATGTTTTTCTCCAGAATATAGCCGTCAACCACGCGCTGCCGGACTGCGTCCGGGTCCACTTCGGCAATCACGCAGGTCGCCCCGGTAATTACCGCTGCAAGCGATTGAGCACCAGACATTCCCCCAAGACCGGAAGTGATGAACAATTGACCGCGTAGTTTGTCTATTCCGGGTTTCAGCTTTCTTCCGGCATTGAGCAGGGTGAGTGTCGTGCCGTGAACGATGCCCTGAGGTCCAATGTACATAAATGACCCTGCCGTCATTTGGCCGTATTGGCTAACGCCCAGGGCGTTGAAACGATTCCAGTCCTCTTTGCTGCTGTAATTTGGTACGGTCATCCCATTGGTGATGACCACCCGTGGGGCATCCACAGGTGCAGGAAACAACCCGAGCGGATGACCGGAATACAGAACCAGGGTCTGCTCATCCGTCATTTCAGCCAACAATTGCATACAGAGCAGGTATTGAGCCCAGTTTTGGAACACCGAACCGTTTCCACCATACGTGATGAGCTCATGAGGATACTTGGCTACCTTGGGGTCGAGGTTGTTCTGAATCATTAGCATGATGGCCGCTGCTGTTTTTGAACGGGCAGAATACGCCGAAAGAGCTCGCGCATGCATCGGATAGTTGGGCCTGAATCGGTACATGTAAATCCTTCCTCGGTCCAGCAATTCCGATGCGAATTCCGGAATCAGTTTTTCATGCCATTCTGTGGGGAAATAACGCAGGGCATTGCAAAGTGCAAGCAGTTTTTCATCCGCACTCAGCACACCCTCGATGTTTCGCTTCGGAGCGTGGGGTACGGTTGAGTCCAGGCCTGGGTGCGGTGGCAATTCTTTGGGAATGCCGGCCTGTATGCTTTGGTCAAATTGTGCGTTCATCAGTTATTTGAAATCGTACAACGAAGTTATGACGAGGGATTTGGAATCCCAGTTTAAAGGTCCTTCAGACCGCACTCGAACGGAGTGCCCCGGGGTAAGGTCAAAATAATTGGGGAAGAAGCGGACACCCCGTTTTTCTTCCAGGTAAACACCCCTTGCGAACCGATCCGTCTTGAGCTCAAAGGAATAACCTTTGCCTGCACTTTGCACCCGGCTCAGGGTGAACGTGGGTTTTTCCAATTCCAAATCTTGGGGATTGGCAAAATAGTGCAGAGCACGAAGGGTGTCACCGCGCACATACCATTCCAATTCGAGGTAGTGGAGATTATTGAATTGGGGCGAAGGTTTGGGAGGGTTCAATTGGCCTACTTTCTGCGCACAATTTGCAGAGAGCATCCCGGTGAACTGATGCGACTGGAGTGTCCTGCCTTCAAAATCCCGGATGGATGCCCTCAAAACAAATGATTCGCTCTCGAGCTGGTCGTTCAACCCCCACAAAACTATGCGCTCTTTCTGCATTTCTGCACAGAACCTTATGGGTTCAAACGCCCTTTGCACCGCATGCTGAAGTGCCTTCCAGTGACCAAGGTAGTCGATGGACGACCAACTGATCCCCGGCCAACTGTCGTTGAATTGCCAGAACAGGCTCCCCATACAGTAAGGACGCGATCTGCGATGGGCATCTATGATTTGCATCATGCCGTCGGCTGCCTGGAGCTGGCTAAGATAAATGGTTCCAGCCAGATCCTTTGGCAATGGGTAGTTGGCCTTCAGGTATCGGTTAATAATGGATTTTCCGAAAACATGCCTCTGCAACTGATCGAGGGATTTTGACCCAACCATGAGCTGATCTGGCGGGAGGTATGCGGAAAGGCAAGCCAGACTTGGGTACGACTGAAACCCAAATTCGCTCATGAATCGCGGAATGCGCCCAATTAATTTGGAGAAAGACATACCGTCGTGCCAAAGCCCCCAGTCGTGTGCATCACCCTGAACGCGAAACCTGTGGTCTCCGCGCCCATAGGTCGGAGACGTTGGATGGTAATGAATTCCAGGCGCACGATCCTCAACCACTTTTGGCAAAATGCGCTCAAAAATTTGTTGATAGTATCTCCACAGTTGATTTCTATCTGCTTTGGAGAGATGGTCCTGCCAGCCCCACCGGTGCCAGCCCTCAGAAATTTCGTTGTTGCCACACCAAAGTGCCAGGGACGGGTGCCCGGAAATTCTGGATACCTGGTACTCGGCTTCGCGGCGGACTTCTTCCACAAACCGGTCGCCACCAGGATACATGGCACATGCAAACATGAAGTCCTGCCAAATGAGGATGCCTTTGCGGTCACAGGCTTCATAAAATGCGTCGCGCTCGTACCGACCGCCACCCCAAACGCGTAGCATATTGAAGTGAGAAGCGGCAGCCGCTTCGACGAGGGTTTCGATGCTTTCATCGGTGATCTGAAAGGCATCTGGAGGAACCCAGTTGGCTCCTTTGCAAAATAAGGCTTGCCCGTTGACCTCGAATCCAAATGAGCTTCCGCCTCGGTCTTTTGCCTGGACCAACTTTACGGTTCGAATGCCCGTTTTCCAGGGTTTCGACGTGTGAATGGACCCGTTTTGGCCTGTTAAACGGAGGTGACAGTCGTACAAATGGGGCTGGCCCATTCCATTGGGCCACCAGAGATGAGGGCGATTCAGGGTAAAGGAGCATCTCTTTTCACATGGGCCACGGTCTACGACCCAGATCCAATAAAGGGTATCGCACCCAAAGCAAAGTTGAACCTGCAACGTATCAGTTGATTTGTCAAGGCAGCTTGCACTGAGATGTAGGACCATCTTAGCGGAATCGCTGTTTGCAAAAAGAGTTTGGATGGAAGCATGCTCAAGAGCAGTGTCATCCCATCCTGCCAGGGCCGGGTGCACTTGCAAACCACTGGTCAGATACTCCGGCACAAAATCCCAACCAAAGTGAAATTGCGGCTTTCGAACCATGGTACGGGCCCCTCCGGGCAATGCAGGTGTATGAGTTGAGTACAGCGAATCTGCATATTTTCCGGGAGACCTGAAGGAGAAGACAATTTCGTTGAAACCGGCGCGGAGGAGTTCTTTAACGGGCAGCCGGTGCTGCCGGAATGCATTTTCTGTCTGCCCGGCAATAGCACCGTTGACGAGAATGGTGCATAAAGCATCCGGCTCGCAGTGCAGGTCAATGTGCTGATGTGCCAGTCCTGCGTGGTCGACAAATACCTTCGCGCGAAAGCTGCAATCTGCAGAAGAATGCTCGCGATCAGCGATGGTTAAATATTCAGCAGAGTAAGGGTGGGGTATCCTGCCTGCCTCCAACAGCGCAGAGAGATTGTTTCCGGGAATGGAACATGGGTACCAGCAAGAATCGCCATGCAATTGAAATTCCCAGGTCCATTCTCCGGGTAAGGGGTTTTGTGCACTGAGTGGATCGAGCCCAAACAAACCACATGCGCCAACCAACAGAAGTTTCAGCATGGCCCAAAATAAAAAAGGCTTCCGAATGGGAAGCCTTTTTTACAACAGTATTGATGAAATTATTCTGATTTCTCGCTCGGTGCAGGAGCTACATTCTCAGTAGGAGCAGCAGCATTTCCATTTGATTTGGAAGCACAACAGGATTTTCCTTTCCCTTTGCTGGAGCAGCAACTTTTTCCACTGCCTTTGTTGGAACAGGATTTCTTTTCGACACCCGAAGCACTTGCATCCTCCTGGCTGAGGGCTACAAATTGAGCAGTGGCTTCATCGTAACGCACTTCTTCATACGATGCGGTTCCATCTGTACCCACTGTTTTGCGCTTGAAGCAAACCGATCCGGATTTTTCACAAACTTTGGTCTCGATGTTGGCATCAGTAGATGCAGCTTTGAGGGCAGCTTCGCTAGGCTTTACGCAGGTTTTGGATTCTGCTGCCTTTGCCCCGTGAGAACATTGTGCGGCAACCGATCCGGCAAAAGCGAACATCCCAAAAGCAAATAGGAGAATTGTTTTTTTCATAAGATAAATTTAATGTTTCAACAAAGATAAAACGCCTCTCCCGCAGATTTCGTTCCATATTTGTAGTTTTAACGAAGATTTAAGGTTTATTAAAATTAGTATATTTGTATGAGATTGATTATCAGTGTTTTATTTAGTTGTATGGCCATATCTTCCTGCTCGAGTAACCGGCGAGCGCTGGAGCCTTCCGGCGACGCGATACACGTTGGCAACGGAGGTGGTTTTGCAGGCGTTGAAACCATCTACAAGGTTTTCCTGTCAGGCGAGGTAGAAACCGGGGGAAAGCTCGTCGGCAAACTCAAAGATCACGACGTCAGCCAACTGCTGGAAAACCGCCGCATTCTTCAGATCGATCAGATCACATGGAACGTGCCGGGAAACATTTACCGGTTATTGGAGTTTCATCTTAACGGCAATTCACAGCGCATCGTTTGGGATCCAAATGATCAGCAACACGCTGCCAGTCTTGACCTCTATTACAATCATTTGATGCACCTTATAAATCACATGGACAAATGAACCGCTACATTCTTTATTTGTATTTAGTACTTGCCGGGGCCACGGCATTGGCGCAGTCGCCAAAATTTAAACCGCTGGTCAATCCCGGCGAGCTGTCCAAATTACACGAGCCCAACGCGATCTTGCGAAAACCGGTCAGTGCCTTGCCTTTGGCCGAACCTGGCGTGCTGGCACACGGCAACTTTTTGGTAAAGCCGCTTCAGGCAGGTTCCTTACCCGCATTGGCAGGCGGTTATGAAATTTTGGAAACAGACGGAAACGGAAATCCGCGCAAACTCAGACTGGAAGGTCTGGGGATGCGCCAAAGATCAGGCGATGCGGCTTATTGGGCGCAGCGTCTGCAAAGCGTTTTCGACCGGGATGCTGTCAAAGGCATCGAATGGTTGACCTGTCGCGAACAGGAAGATCATCTGGGCGTACACCATTTTGCTTATGACTTGTCTTTTGACGGTGTACCTGTGCACGGTGCAGAATACTTGTTGCACGTTTATCCAGGTGGCGAAGTCATGGCGCACGGACAGTTCAGTATGCCAGTTCACCCGTTGGACGCAAAAATTGCCCCCGGCGCAGCAAGAGACTTTGCAACCGCTGCTCTTCAGCAACGCGGCATCCGGCTTTCCACTCCGGATGTTTCGCTGCCGGGCTCGCTGATACCCATTCAGGAAGATCCCAGACTTCAGTACGTGCAATATCCGCAATCTGGTACTTGGAAACTGGTTTATGAAATGCTGATTTATCCCAGCCCCTTATCCAGGTACCTCGCCTGGGTGGATGCCCAAACCGGGGAAGTCATCAAATTGCGCACAGACCAATGCAAGCTTCACTACGGCCATTCGGACTCCTGTAAGGGTGATCGCGCTACCCACCCGGAAATCAATCCGGAGGGTGCGGAAACAACAAATGCCCAAGACCTGTTCGACATCAACCGCACGATCAACGTTTGGCGGGATGCCGGCGCTCTGTATATGATCGACGGGTCGAGGCCGATGTTTAAATCGGGTTCCTTTACCCTGGATGACCCCATCGGCGCAATCCTGACCCTCGACGCCCAGTTCACCAATCCCAATAACCTGAAAGTTTCCCAGATACGTACCACCAACAACTCATGGTCTAAAACAGCCGTTTCCGCTCACTACAATGGCGGTAAGGCATACGAATACTACCTCAACACGCATGGCAGAAACTCCATAGACGGGAAGGGGGGAACCATTGTATCGATTATCAACCTGAACGATGAAAACGGGGGAGGACTCGACAATGCATTTTGGAGTGGAAAGGCCATGTTTTATGGAAACGGAAACAAATCGTTCAATGCCTTGGCAAAAGGACTCGACGTCGCCGGTCACGAAATGACCCATGGAGTGGTGGGAAGCACCGCCGCGCTGGTTTATGAAAACGAGTCGGGCGCAATGAATGAATCGTTCGCAGATATTTTTGGGACGATGATCGACCGCGAGGATTGGAAAATGGGGGAGGACGTCGTCAGGCTGTCGGCATTCCCATCAGGAGCCCTCCGCGATCTCAGCAACCCGCATAACGGAGCTGCAACCGGTGACTACGGTCGCTGGCAACCCCGCCACGTATCGGAGCAATACAAGGGAACCAATGACAACGGCGGTGTGCACATCAACAGCGGCATCCCCAATTATGCATTCTACCTCTTCGTGCAGGAGATGGCCAAATCCAGCAATGAAGAACAGGCAAAAAAAATCGCAGAGAAGGTGTTCTACCGCGCACTGGCAAATTACCTGACGCGCTCATCTGTATTCATTGACCTCAGGGCAGCCGTCGAACAATCCTGTAAGGATCTCCATGGAGCCAATTCAGACGTACTCAGCGCCGCAAAAAAGGCGTTCGATCAGGTCGGAATCGCCGGTTCAACCGATCCGGGCGGAAACAAATATCAAAACGACCTGCCCGTGAATCCGGGGCAACAGTTTGTGGTTTGCACCGACAACCAAAATCTGGGTGTCTATGTCATCATACTGCAAAGCGGACAAATCGTTCAATTGAGCCCGCGCGCGATCAAGAGTAAACCCAGTGTGACCGATGACGGTACTGAGATCTATTACGTTGGCAGCGATTCCAAACTTTATGCGCAGTTTTTCGACCAGAATCAGGGCGATTACGAAGAAGTGCTGCTCGACGGAGACCCAATTTACCGCAACGTTGCCGTTTCAAAGGACGGAAACCTGCTGGCGGTTCTCTATGCACAGGCCGAAAACAAGATCCACATTTTCAGCTTTCCCTTACAGCAATGGCGGACGTACGAACTGAAAAACCCTACAACGGGACAAGGCGTGCTCAATTCAAATGTTCGCTTTGCCGATTTTCTCGATTTTGAACATGCTGGTGAATGCCTGATGTACGATTGTCTGAGTAAAATTGACCGAACGTCCGGAGGCAGCTACGAATTCTGGGACATTGGCTTTTTAAGGGTGTGGAACCGCAAGGCCAGCAACTTTGGTGACGGATACATCGACAAATTGTTTTCCGACCTGCCGGAAAATACCAGCATCGGGAATCCCGTGTTTTCGAAAAACTCTCCCTACATCATCGCTTTCGACTACCTCGAGGAAAGCCTGTCAGGAACTCAGTTTGCAGTGTTGGGTGCCAACATCGAAACCGGTGAAATCGGTGAGATTGCAGCAAACCGGACGATCACCGGCTATCCGAATTATTCAATTGACGACAAGTTTGTAATGTACGATGGCTTCGATAATACAGGAGAACTTTCCATCAAATTCAAAGAACTGAATTCAAACAAGATCCAGAGCAGTGGCAACGAACAATTGTTCGTATCTGAAGCACGTTGGGGCGCATTTTTCGCCAACGGAACCCGCAAGCTCGTTGAAACAGACGATCAGCTGGCCTTTTCCGGAATCACCCTCTATCCCGTACCATTTCAGTCGGACCTCCACGTCGCTATTGACAGCCGCAGGGATCAGGAGGTGCACCTGAGCATCGCGGATCTTCTTGGTCGTGAATGTCATTCGGGATCTTTCGACCTGCAAACGGGAAAGAATGATTTGCTGCTTTCAGTTCCTGAACTCAAACCGGGTATGTATTACCTGTTGCTGAGGAGCTCTACCGGAATTTCGAGCATTCCCGTTTCAAAGCATTGACAGGAAAACGGTATCTTGGAAATCATGCGGCAGGACACAGTAAAAGTCCCCTCCGCAATATCAAGTTTCGCCTTAGTAAGGGGATATGCGGCTTAAAAATGCGCGGAAGATCTTGATCCTGAGATTCAGCTCCATCGGAGACATCGTGCTCACGACTCCGGTAGTGCGATGCGTGGCTAAACAGACAGGGGCTGAGATACATTTTCTGACGCGGCGCCGCTTCGCAGAGTTGCTTACTGGAAATCCCTACATATCCAGGCTGTGGACTTATGAACAATCACCTGCCGAACAAATCGAGTTGCTGCGCCAGGAGGGTTTTGACGCCATCATTGACCTGCATAAAAACTTTCGTTCCCGTGCATTGGTCTTCCGGCTTGGGAGACCGGCAATAAGCTTCGACAAACTCAATGTGCGAAAGTGGTTATTTGTGCGTCTGGGGATCAATTGTCTGCCACCTCTTCACCTGGTAGACCGCTATTTTCGCGCACTGGCACCCGAGGGCATTGTTTACGATGGCGAAGGCCTCGATGTTTTTTTTGCACAACCCGGATCTCCGCCTGTGGAGCTTCCGAAGCGCTTTATTGCTGGAATCCTGGGCGCCACCTATTCGACCAAGCAAATCCCGTTTGAACAATGGCAACAGATTCTGCCCTGCCTTGATTTACCCGTCGTATTGCTTGGAGGAGAGCGCGAAGTGGCTTTGGGACAGACACTTGCTGCCCAGCATCCCGGAAAGGCAATTTCCATAGCGGGAATAAGCTCCCTGATGGAGTCTGCCCTCGTGATCCGTGAAGCAGATATGGTGATTACCCCGGATACAGGAATGATGCACATTGCAGCCGCGTTGGGCAAACCATTGCACGTGGTTTGGGGAAATACCCATCCCGCATTTGGCATGGGCCCGTTTTTGAAGGGTGAAGTGGTCAAGCCGGTTCATCATGCGGTTTCCGGACTTCGTTGCAGACCTTGTTCGAAGCTAGGTTTTGATCGTTGTCCCAAAGGACATTTCCGCTGCATGAGGGATCAGCAATTTTCAAAGGCCGTTTTTTAACTCCGGAGTGCAATTCGAAAACGTACATACATGATGCTGCCTTGACGTGCTATAAAGGCTGCACCTAAACTTCCGGATGCATTGGATCCGCCCCCATTCATCCAGGGGAAGCCGGAGGCAGTCAGCAAGGTGGCCTGCATGTGAAAATTGACGTATCATTGTCTGAAAGGATAATTTAACCCAAATGATCCCGGAAAACGGCGATGTTCAGGTTGCGTTGCGCGCCAAATACTACCAGGGCCCGCGACCAAAAGCAGTTGAAGTCGAGGTGGCCTGTCTGGCAGACGGACTGGAAATCCGATTCCCCTCTCCAAACGCGCCGGAAAAGCGGATCTGGCCGCTCAAGGGCATTCAGCCGGATGAACACCCGGGAGATGGAAAGTTGATCATTGCGTATGGGGCTGCTGCCGCGCGGGAATACCTGGAATTTCAAGACATCAATGCACTGGAACAACTTGGCCGTTCTTATCCGGGAATAAAGTGGCAGAAGGGCATTCGGGGAAGGCACCTATGGCTGGCATTGTCCTCATTGGCTGTATTGGCAATTTCGCTGGTATTCCTTGCCTACTTTTTCGGCCTTCCGCGGCTGGCAGATTCCGCAGCCGCCGCTGTGCCAATGGAGTGGGAAATGGATCTTGGAAAGCAAATTTCAGAAAGAACCCTGTCCGGATTGCGCATAGACGAAACCCGTTCCAGGTGGCTTGACACATTTTTTGCTTTCATGGAGATTCCTTCGGATTATCCCATTCGGCTGTACTATGCCCAAGACTCATTGGTCAACGCATTTGCCATGCCGGGAGGGGCCATTGTCATCTACAGCGGTTTATTTGACCGGCTCAGTGGCCCGGAAGCGCTCGCAGGATTGGTTGCTCATGAATATGCTCATGTGGAAAAACGCCACAGCCTCAAGAGCCTGTTTCGTTCACTGGGTGGTTTTCTGGTGCTCTCGGCAGTCTTTGGTGACCTGACCGGGCTGGCGGGATTGCTGGTCGATAATGCCAACACCATCCAGAATCTGAGCTACTCCAGGCATTTTGAACGGGAAGCCGATGCCACCGCCGTCGAATTACTGCTCGCGCGAGACATTGATCTCATTGGCATGCAGGAACTTTTCGAAGTGTTGATCGCAGAAGGCAACCGGGGCCTGGAGGTGCCGGAATTCCTGAGGACGCACCCGGTAACACAGGACAGGCTGGAATTCGCTAGGCAGAAAGCCCTAAACCAGAAACCGGTCCGCGATGAAAACCTCGCCATGGCCTTCGACAGCTTGCGCCAGGCCATTACACCCCTAACCCCACCCAACTAGCAATTTTATTGTGGCCAACTGATCTGCCCCATCCAATATTCAGGGCTTCTTTGCGTTTATACCACTTACAGGAATCACGGATGACTCTATTATGATGCCAGCATGAATTTGGCAAAACGAGGCGAGGCACAGTGAAAGAAGCGATACAAAATTGCAACCGGCTGAGCCACAACGAAGTATTGTGAAGCTAGCTTCACTGAGCGCACAGGATGGAAAGGGCAAACTGGTTCAATGGAGTTATTCGAGTTAACCTTACCCTAGTCCTTTTATCGAAATGGAAATTTTGAGTTTTTCTGAATTGTTCCGAGTGGTGGCAAGGCACCTGCGGACCCTGGTCTTAACAGGGATGGTCGCTGCAGCGGCTTCGGTCGCACTGGCCCTGCTGCTCCCGGTATATTATAAGGCGACCACGGTCATCTTTCCTGTGAAACTCGGTCAGACCCCCGTCAACGAAACCTCCTTCCGCAGAGGAAATATTTCAGATTTTGGGGAAACCGGAGAAGCAGAACAGGCTTTGGAAATCCTGAACTCTACGACGCTGATGGACCGGGTCATCGAGCAACACGACCTGTTTGCACACTTCAAAATCAAAAGGGACCTCCCCATTGCCCACACCCTTGCGCGAAAAACGTTTCAGGGCAACGTCGACATCAAAAGGACAAAATTCAATTCCATACAGATCACGGTGCTCGACAAACACCCCGCCATGGCTGCGAACATTGCCAACTCCATTGCGAATTACCTGGATACCATCAAATACGAAATGGTTCGCAACCGCGCTCACGAACTCATTGCCAACCTGGAAAGACAACACTTAAAACAACAGAATCTCATTGACAGTTTAAAAAGCGCCTTGGACAGTATGGCTGGCCAGGGAATCATGAGCCAGTTCCAGAGAGCATACCTGATCGACGCCTTTGGGCAGTCTTCGGGCAACGAGCGCAAAGAGCTGAGGCAATTGGTTGACGCGAACATACGCTGGGGGGAAGAATTCGATAAGCTCGAACGCATCTACGAGCGCGAAATAGAAAATCTCATGCTCATCAACAAGTACCTCGTCCAGACAAAGGCAGATGCAGAAATCCAGTTTTCACAAAAATTTGTCGTGGATGCAGCAGAACCCGCCGAGAAGAAATCCTATCCCATCCGATGGCTCGTCGTTCTGGTTGGTGTGGCAAGCGCCATGCTCCTCGCCGTCAGTTGGTTGCTGCTCAGGCAAAAATGGCCAGAATTTTCTGCCAGATTCCTGAATGGGTGATGTCTGCAGGGAGTTGGCAAAGGTCGGAGATCTGGATACCGGCGGTTTTGGCCGTTGCTCTGTCAGCCGCTGCTTTTGGAATGAGGGAGTGGATGTTGCTTGCCATACCCTTAGTGCTGTTTGCAGGCGTCGCTCTGTTCTTTAAACCCGACCTGCTGTTTTTTCTTCTGGGTTTTCTGACGCCCCTATCGATCAACCCACACGATGCAGAGTGGGGGTCGCTGAGCCTCTCCCTCCCAACTGAACCCATGGCGGCCATGCTGGTATTGCTCTTTGCCCTGATGGTGATGACGAAAGGAGAGGTTGACAAACGCATGCTCAGCCATCCAATTTCGATTTTGATCTATGCTTACTTTTTCTGGCTTGGGGTGACTACCCTAACGAGCGTTGACAAGCTGGTTTCATTGAAGTTCGTCATCGCAAAGATCTGGTTTATCGTACCCGGCTACTTCCTTGCGGGGGCATATTTCCGGAATCCGGAAAACATTTTTCGCTACCTGAGTCTGTTCGTCGGGGGAATGCTGGTTGTCAGTTGCCACAACATCGTGCATCTGGCACAGTACGGATTTGAGGATAAGCCGTCGCAATACACCATGCAGCCCTTTTTTAAAGATCACACCATACTGGGGGCGGTTTCAGCAATGACCCTCCCCGTATGCCTGGGATTGTTTCGGCAATCGCGGGAAGATGTTGTAAAGCGGGGCTTTTTTTTAATGGCAATTCTGATCATTACCACCGGAACCCTGATTACCTATTCGCGAGCCGCCTGGGCAAGTCTGGCACCGGCTTTACTGTTGCTCCTGGCCTACCTCCTCCACATTCGCTTCCGTTGGCTACTGATGTTTTTTTTGCTCATCCTCGCTTTCCTGATCGCTAACCTGGAGGGAATACTCATGGAAATGGAACGGAATAAAATTGCGGGAAGCGACGACCTCATGGAGAATGCGGAGTCGATTACCAACATCAGTTCGGATCCCTCCAACTTGGAAAGAATCAATCGTTGGGCTTCCGCCATTGAAATGTGGAAGGACCGGCCGGTATTTGGCTTTGGACCCGGCACCTATATGTTTGAATATGCGCCTTACCAACTCGGGCGCAATTACACTTCCATCAGCACGAATTTCGGCGACATCGGAAATGCACACAGCGAATATTTAGGGCCCCTGGCGGAGACGGGCTTGCCGGGTATGGTCCTGTTCATGCTTCTTTTTCTGCTGACCATGTTCTATGCATTTCGAGGATTTCACGCCTCAAACGACCGGGCAAGCCGCATTCTGATCTCTACCCTGGCTTGCGCCCTGGTAACCTATTTCTCACACGGCTTTCTCAACAACTTTCTCGATACCGATAAGGCCTCTTTTCTGTTTTGGCCAATGATCTCAGCCGTTGTGGTTATGGACATCCGCTTGCGCAGGCAAGTTGAACAGGGCAATGAAGAAAACCGTCGCCATGCCGGCGATGAAGCAGCTTAACAATTCGGGGGAGTCGATTCAGCATCCGGTTGGTCGCAACAATCTTCCATTCCGACGGGATATTCGACGAGCTCATCCATAATTGGAGCGGGGACCTTGTTCAGGTGGGGTGCTTGTGGTAATTTTACGGGAAACATTTCATCTTATGCAGCTCACCCGCTTTTCTAGATTCCTCATCGTAATGCTCATTCTTGGAGGCATTTATCTGGCCTACCAGAAGTTTTCTCCGGTGCTCCAGGAAAAATTCGGAGTCCAACCCACCGAAGCACCGGCGACTTTGCCGGAAAACACAACGCCGGGTGAAGCCCCCGCCATGGAAAAACCTGCTTCTTCCGCAACGGAAGACCGGTCGGGTTTTAGCTATGTAGCCCCTGAACCCGTTAACGGTCGGCTCAAAGGGGTTGTCGAACTCGGAGCCGCGGGTTTCAATTCGTTCATCATTCTGATCGACAACCAGAAAAACTGGAAGCTCGAAAAGGCTTCCTTCGGAACGAGTCTTGTGCATGAGAACATGGCAACAGACGACGACATCCGGAAGGGCCTCAAGGAGTACATCCGGGGCATGCTCGATTACGGCGTGCCAGGTAAAGACATCCACTTCGTTGTGAGCTCCGGAGCTAAAAATGAACCCAAGGTGGTCAAAATAGCAAACGGCCTCAAGTCGCTTGGCTATTTTGTCAACGAGGTGACCGCTCAGCAGGAGGGTACATTCGGGCTGAATTGCGTCATGCCGCCCAGTTTTTCAGATCAGGCTTTTATGATCGACATGGGCAGCGGAAATACGAAGATCAGTTGGCGGGGACCCCGGGGGATCCAGGCCTATGAAGGGCACGGGTCGAAGTATTTTCAGAAATCCATCCCCGACGAAGAAGTCTATAAAGAAATGCGGCGGGTTGTCGCTCAAATTCCTTCCGCCAACAGAAACTATTGCTTCATCATTGGGGGCATCCCGTATGAATTGGCCAAACAGGTGCGCAATGCAAAAGAGCGCTACACCGTCCTTAAAGCGCCCGGCGAGTATAAGGCCGACGGGGAAAAGCAACGCGCCGGACTCAACATTTATAAAGCCATCGCCGACGAAACCGGCTGCAAAAATTTTGTATTCGACTGGGATGCAAATTTCACCATCGGATTTCTACTTGGGTTGAAGTAATGCTGATGGAAGGCGAATGGTTGCTGCGTAGTCAAAGATCGAATCTTGTGACTTCAGCGTGTTGGTCTTTCAGAATATTACCCCTTTCGGAATTGCTCAAATCGATGTAAAGGGAAAGTGCTAATAAATATTGAAAATGAATAAGTACGTCGCCTACCCCTCAGCATTTACATTGGCAGCTTTTGGCTTGCTGACCTTGTTTATGAGTGCCTCGGTTATTTTTGACCTCTTTGGAATCCGGGAGAAGGAAGGAAACTATGTCCTGTTTGTTGTCTGGGCAAACTTTGTCTGTGGAATTTTATATCTCTTTGCATCCTTTGGGTTTTTACGCAATGTAAAATGGCGTACTAAACTGCTGGTGTCTGCAGTGTTCATCCTTGTGGCTGCATTCATCGGGCTGCTCATTCACATTCAGCAGGGAGGTATTTATGAAACACAGACGGTTCGTGCCATGACATTCAGATTGACGTTCACCATTGCGCTTACCCTCATTTCGAGGCTTGCAGACAAGAGGCCAAGCCAATAGGCAGGAATGGCAATAAGACTTTTATTGACCTGGCTGGCCTGATCAACGTTTGCTCAATTAAACCTGCTGCTAAGGGATCAGTCAAACCGAAGTGCGGCCATGGCTAAAGTGATACCAGTCACGGTCATTCAATCAACGGTTAAACAAAGTAAAATGAGAAGGACCTCAGTTAGCATCATGGCCTGCCTTCTGTATGGAATTTCAGGATTTTCTCAACACGGTGTTGGGCCTTTGTGGGGTGAGGAGGTCTTGCTCCCCATATCCAATTCCATGCGAAAACAGCGCGGTGTGCTGTACAATAACATGGCCGTGTTGCCGTCCGGACGCATTTGCGTTTCCACTACCGAAACGAATCCTGGCAATACTGGCCTGCCTCTGGGACAATTCCTGTGCTATTCCGACGACGGTGGTGCGCATTGGTCCGCTCCTGCTGCTCTGCTCACCCCAAAACTATTTCCTGGCGGCAATGGCGTCAAGCTGGTTGCGGGATCAGGCGACTCCCTTTTTGTGATTTGGTCGGCCGTAAACCCGCCTGTCGTTTTCCTAACGATACTGGACAGAGATTTTCAGATCCTAAAAGACACCATAAGAGTTGCTAATAAACAGTTACATGGCAATTTTGCCACGCATTTCACCTCCGATCGTTATGGACGCTTGCATCTCATGTGGCACGAAGGAAATACCAATTCGCCGCAAACAGCGGAAGCCTTTTATAGCAGATCCCTCGACCGCGGATTGCATTGGGAAACGGTTCAGCCGCTCAGCCGTGCAGATGGACGGCATTCTGCATTTCCACACGCGGATTTCGACGTCGCCGGAGATACGCTGGCCATACCCTGGCGTGATTCTGTGCAAGGCAACAATTGGGACATCCAAATGGTATACAGCACCGACGGTGGCGCCAGTTGGTCGCAGGCACGTACCGTCGTTGCCAGCGGAGGAGCAGATTGGGATCCGGCCTTGCTGATCGATCCCTACGGGCGCATGCATTTATTTTACCACCTGTATCCCCAGGGCGACCCCTTTTGGGGAGCACAGGTCCGCTACACCTACAGCGACGACCTCGGAAGCAGCTGGCAACTTCCGGTAGATCCTTCCGGGGGGCAGCTATCCGCTGCAGGAATGCGGTCGCAACTCGTGGAGGGGCTGCGCTATTCTCCCTATACCCAAACCCTTTGGCTGAGCTGGAAGGACGAACGGGATTTTGATCCGGCAACCGGCCATGTAGCCGGTGATATGATGGTTGCCCAGTCGAAAGACCGCGGTCAGCACTGGTCTGCCCCGGAGTTTGCTACCGACAGAGGGGACTCAACGCTGGGTTTTAAGGCGGCCGCTCTGCTGCCGGACGGAAGCTATTGCGTTAACTACGAAATCATTTCCCCCGGCGACATCAACGACCCCAACGGTTTTTTAAGGGTGTATTTCCGCAAAAGACAACATACCATCACTGGAGCAGACATTGATGCACCAGGCTTAACCCAAACCTGGAACTTCCCAAATCCAGTCAGAGGCAGCACTTTGCCCACCCTCGTCAATGAGGAACATTCACCCGTCTTTATTTCAGTCTTTTCTTTATCCGGTCAGCAGCTGGCTGCAGCGGAAATTCAACCCGGGGCAGCTTGGTCCTTTCCACCCCTTCTTCCAGGCGAATACCTGCTGCGATGGACAAGCGGCAACTCGCGCGGTCAAACGCTCCGTTTTGCTTCAATAGATTAAACGTACAACAGGCTTCCGGTTGGGTTTTGGACGATGAGCCGTGTCGATGTTTCACTGACTCTAAGAAAAATTGTCTTGCAGAACATCCTCTCCAATCAGCAATTTCGTTACCTTGGGCAGTCCCGGACTTACGGGGAAACCGACCCGAAACCTTGATTATGGAACTTGCTGTTTGGCAAATCTGGACCATCGCCGCCATCGTACTGTTTATTGCGGAAGTATTTACCCCGTCATTTCTATCAGCTTGTCTGGGCATAGGATGCCTGATGGCTGCGACGGCTGCCGGTCTGGAGACAGAAATGACCGGTCAGTTGACGGCTTTCTCACTCGGAACCCTTGCTGCCTTCTTCGGGGTGCGCCCAATCATGTTGCGCTATGGCCATCGCAAAGGTGAAATGCTGGCTACCAATGTTGACGCGCTGGTAGGGCGTAAAGCCCGCGTCGTCGTCGCCATCGATAACCAGAAGGGAGAGGGAAGGGTAGCCGTCGACGGCGACGACTGGAAGGCGGAAACCGCCACCGGAGAGCTTGTTGAAAAGGGCAGCTGGGTCAGGATCCTCCGGGTCGAATCCACACTCCTCATTGTTGAATCAGTAAACTGACTGCCATGGGTTTTACCATCATTCTTTCCTTTATCGCACTTTTTGTCGTCGTATTCTCCCTGATGGGCTTAAAGATCGTCCAGCAATCTGAGACCATGGTCATCGAACGCCTGGGGAAGTACAGCAGAACGCTGCCTTCCGGCATTAACGTCATCTGGCCCGTCATCGACCGGCCCCGAGAAATTATGTGGCGGTACCTCAGGGAAATCCCCGATGGGCGCAGCATCGTACAGAAAACCATCGTCAACCGCATTGACTTGCGCGAGACCGTTTACGATTTTCCCAAACAAAGCGTCATCACCAAAGACAATGTCGTCACGGAGATCAACGCCATCATTTACTTCCAGATCACAGATCCGGTAAAGGCCATTTACGAAATTGCCAACCTGCCCGATGCCATCGAGAAACTCACCCAAACCACGCTCCGCAATGTCATAGGAGAACTCGACCTCGACGAGACGCTCACGTCCAGGGATACCATTAACTCAAAACTCAGAGCCGTGCTCGATGACGCAACCCATAAATGGGGAGTCAAGATCAACCGCGTAGAATTGCAGGACATCAACCCCCCGCACGACATCCGGGATGCCATGGAAAAACAAATGCGCGCCGAACGCGACAAACGTGCAAAAATTCTCGAAGCCGAAGGGACTAAAGCTCAGCTTTCGCTCGAAGCCGAGGGCCGCAAAGTGGCAGAGATCAACCAGGCAGAGGGGGAGAAACGAGCTAAGATCCTTAGGGCTGAAGGCGAAGCAGAGGCAAGATTGAAAGTCGCAGAGGCAGAGGCGGAGGCGGTTCGAAAAATTGCAGACGCAGTGACGGCAGCTAATGCCGATCCCGTCAAATACATGATCGCAATCCGTTACGTCGATGCCCTTCGCGAAATGGTGAGCGGAAAAGACAATAAAGTGGTTTACCTGCCCTTCGAGGCAACCGGGATCCTCAGCTCAATCGGTGGGATAAGGGAACTGTTGAACACGCCTTCAGTAAAGTGAGCTTTATGCAACCGGCAAACCAGGGACAGAATGGCATTATGGATGAGGTCATCGTTTGAAAATTTCTATCATGCGATTCCCCGGCACTGCCCACCTTCGGAGGTGAATGTTTATCTCACATGTCAAAATGTTCGCAGAATTTATTTTTCAAAGTTTAACAGATACTGTAATTTGCCTGGTCGGAAAAATCAATTATGGGATCCCGAATCGAGATAAAACCAGTTTCTACCAAGAGAGATCGGCTTGAGTTCATTCGATTTCCATCGAGCCTCTACAAGGGAAATGCTTTCTGGATTCCGCAAATCGAGCAGGATGAGGTCAAGATGATCAGCCCGGCAACCAATCCGGCGTTCGAATTTTGCGACGTACAGTTCTGGATGGCTTATCTGGATGGAAAGGCCGTCGGAAGGATAGGCGGCATCATCAACCACCGGCACAACGCCAAAACAGGTAAATGCTTTGCGCGCTTTACCATGATCGATTTTATCGACGACGAAGCAGTGTCGGGTGCCCTGCTCCAAACCATGGAGCAATGGGCGAGTTCACATGGAGCCGCAAACATCCATGGCCCGTTAGGGTTCACCGACATGGATCCGGAAGGCATGCTGGTCGAAGGATTTGCCGAACTGGGAACGATCGCCACCATTTATAACCATTCCTATTATCCACAACATTTGGAGCGTGCGGGCTACCGGAAAGAAGTCGATTGGGTTGAGTATGAGGTGGCCCCCTCAGGCATCATTCCGAGCGAAGTGGAGCGCCTGGCCAAAATCGTCATGGATCGCTACCGGTTGCATATGCTCCACCCAAAGAGCAGGAAGGAACTGTTGGCTTATGCAAAAGAGATCTTTGATGTGTTAAACCTGTGCTATGATAATCTGCATGGTTTTGTTGCACTCACCGAAAAACAGATCGACCAATATATTGCTCAGTACTTTGGATTTATCATTCCGGAATTCGTACCGGTCATCCTCAATGAAAAGGGGAGAGTTGTCGGTTTTGGAGTTGCCATGCCATCGCTTTCAAGAGCATTCCAAAAGGCCCGGGGTCGCTTATTCCCCTTTGGTATTATTCATGTTTTAAAAGCGATGCGAAAAAATGACCGCGCCGACCTATACATCACCGGCGTGCACCCGGATTATCAAAACAAGGGGGTCAATGTTCTGCTGTTAAGCGAAATGCACAAGGTTTTCATTAAACGCGGTATTGAAATAGTCGAAAGCAACCCCGAACTCGAAACCAATGCCAAAGTCCAGGCCCAGTGGAAGTTTTACAAAAACCGTCAGCACAAACGCAGACGATGTTATGTGAAGGAAATTCACTGATTTCAATGACCTGTTATTGTCAACTTGGAGCCGAAACCTCCAGCCTTGCTGTGTGAGCTGAATCTAAGCCCTTTGTTATGGAAATTTATCCCAGCCCGTTTATGTTTATTCTCTATGTGGAAAACCAGCAACTGAGCAGGGCGTTTTATGCAAAATTGCTGAATCGCGAGCCGGAACTCGACGTCCCGGGGATGACGGAATTCAGACTATCCGATGGCCTTGTCCTGGGGCTCATGCCCAATGCTGGCATTGCCAGAATCCTGTCGCCAGTTTGTCCCCTGCCCGGGACGGGAACCGGCATCCCACGATGTGAGCTGTATTTCCGGGTGCAGGATGCCGACAGTTCCACCGGTTATGCAGTATCGTGTGGTGCTGCAATGGTTCAAGAGGCACAGGACCGCGATTGGGGAGACCGGGTTGGCTACGTGGCCGATCCCGATGGTCACATCATTGCTCTTGCGGGCCCACTTAAGCTTTAAACGATCGTTAGTTTAATGAAAGGTTGATGAAACAGATTGGCGAACATAAATGCCTTGCAGTCTGAACCCTTTGTAGCTCCCGCAAAACACAGAAGCTGGATTTTGCCCGTTCACGATCGCCATCGCCGTTTCGCATTAGATATTTCTCGAAAGGGCTTATTTTTGATTTAATGTTGAACCACTGCGCATGCGAATTGCCTTGATCTTCCTGATGGTCGTTCACGGGCTGATCCATTTGATGGGATTTGTCAAGGCCTTTGGGTTTACTGAAATCAGGACGCTCACCGAGGAAATATCCAGACCTTCGGGGATCGCATGGCTGGTGTGCGCTGACCTGTGGCTGATTTTTGCCCTTTCCCATGTCATCCGCATTCCCGGTGCGGGTTACTTTGGTCTCATGGCCTTACTGCTTTCTCAGGCGCTTATTTCGCTCCACTGGAAGGATGCCAGGTTTGGTACCCTCGCCAATGTGGTTTTGCTCATGCCGGTATTGCTGTCTTTTGGAAGGGCGCGTTTTGAAGCCCGGGCAGACCGGGAAACACGCTGGATGTTTACGGAAATTCAGCGCAGCCTTTCCTCTTTTTCTTCCATGGCTTCAGCGGACAGCCTGCCTGCTCCTGTTTTGCGCTGGCTGCGTGCCTCGGGAGTCATGGACAGAACCTTACCCCTTACGGTACAAATGACCCAGGACCTCAAACTCAAAATGAAACCTGGTCAGAAGGTCTGGTACCAGGCCAAAGCCAGCCAGGTGACCAGCCTGAACCCACCGGGATTCCATTGGGCGGTCGACGCAGAACTCAACCCCTTCATTGGGTTTTTGGGCAGGGATCAGCTGGTTGGCGGTGAAGGCGAAATGCTCATCTGTTTCAATGGATTGTTTAAAGTTGTCCATGCACGCGGTCCACAAATCGACGAAGGTACCTTGCAGCGATTTCTCGGTGAGATGGTTTGGCTTCCGACACTTGCCATGAGTCCCATTGTAAGATGGGAACCCATCGACGAACTTTCAGCGCGGGCAACGATCCATCTGGGGGACAGCAGCGCCTCCGGGACCTTTTACTTTGACGAACGGGGCGACTTCGTTCGCTTCTCTGCCATGCGATTTTTGGAGAGTAAACCTGGAGCAAGCAGGTATCCGTGGATACTCGATGCTATATCCTACAAACGCTTTGATGGCATCCGCATCCCTTTCAGGGTTACGGCTACCTGGAAGTTGGAAGGAGAAGATTGGAACTGGCTCGAACTGGAACTGACAAATGTGAAATATGGATCTTCCGGCGAGGAATTTTGATGCAATGAATCCAAAGCAGCAGGCATGAAGAAAATGGCTTCGCGCGCTGTACCGGCACCGCAATTATCTATTTAAATATGTTGGAATATACGATACTGAACGTTGGAAATTACCAATTGAAATTGCATCATCTGGTAGCCGTTGCCGCATACCTCTTGTTCGTTGTTTTGCTGTTGAGGGTGATCCGGCTCATGGTTTTTCGTTCCACAAAAATGGACGAGGCACGTAAATTTTCCATGCACAAGCTGCTGCGATATGTAGTATGGGCAATCTCTGTGATTGCTATCCTCTATTTGCTTGGCGTAAACATTTCTGTATTGCTTGCGGGGTCCGCGGCACTTCTGGTCGGAGTCGGCCTGGGATTGCAGCAGATTTTTAACGATTTTCTATCAGGGGTCATCCTTCTTAGCGATGGCACAATCAAGGTAGGAGATGTCATCGAAGTCAACGACAAAATTTACAAAGTACAGACGATCAATTACCGGACAACGACCGTGATCGGGCGTGAAGAAAATTTCGTCATTCTTCCAAATTCTGAGCTTACATGTAACCGCGTGATCAACTGGACCTACGGCGGATTCGCATCCCGTTTTCAGATCGATCTGAGCATTTCTTACGGCGCAGATGTCGAGAAGGTAATGCAGTTGCTCAAGGACATACCACTCGCGCACGAACGCATTTTAAAGACACCACCCCCCTTTGTAAGATTGGAGGATTTCGGAGACTCTTCACTAAAATTCTCACTATTTTTTTATTCCAACGAGGTCTTTCGCATTGAGCGCATTAAGAGTTCAGTGCGGGTTGCCATTTTTAAAGCTCTGGCCGAGCACGGGATTGAAATTCCCTTCCCTCAGCGCGTTGTGCACATAATCTCACCACCAAAGGGAGGTTAAAAGATGGGTGCAAGCCAGTTTAATCGCCATATTCATGCATTTGGCAAATGGATGGTTAAAGCATTTTGCATTCGTCAGAGAAGATATCTGACACAGTTTTACAAGGATCCTCTATGGGACAAGATTCTCTTGATGAGGTATGAAAAATTCAGGCATCGTTACTCCAGCCAATAGCAGATGTTGTACCTTTACCCATGGATTTGGCCGACTGTTTATTTTTCACCGCATGGAGTACCGGAATGGAGTTGTGAGCATTGAGGGGATGACCGGTTTTTATAGCGTGTATTTGGATGTTGAGATCATCGGGTTAAGAGAAGGAATGGCTGTTAATGAAATGAGTGATGACCGGATCCGAATGGATGAATCAAGATGAAGCCGTAAGTGTTTGTGAAATAGCTTATTAGAATATGCATTTGCACTTAGCACGAAATGGAGCACCAACCATTGATCTGAAACTTTGTTATAGTCAGTCGATAGTTTAGAATTTAAGGAAATGTGCAACGATCGCGCGTGTATGTAAGGGAAATAGCCACCGCAATACATGAGTTGAATTTCGTGTCAGTGACCTTTCAAAGGCCTGAACAGAGTGTAGCCACATAAAAGTTAATATATTTTTTTAGATAAATGAATCGCTCGAGATGAAAGACAAAATGATCCGAATTGGAGTGTTTTACGACGGTAATTATTTTCTGCACATCAGCAACTACTACAACTACGAACACGAACGTGGAAGAAGGTTGAGTATCAGTGGATTGCACAACTTTATCCGCCACCAGGTGGGTGAGCTTGAAGGGGTGGATGCCAGCCTTTGCCAGATTGTCGACAGTCATTATTTCCGCACGCGCCTCAACGCACAGGAGGCCAGCCAACGCGGTGACACCTTATACTGGGACCGCGTTTTCGACGATATCCTGATGTCGGAAGGGATCACCACACATTACCTTCCGCTCAAATCCTATAACGGATACAGACAGGAAAAGGACATCGACGTCTGGCTGGCGCTTGAAGCCTTTGAGCTTGCTTTTTATAAACATTTTGATGTGCTGGTACTGATCGCTTCCGATGGCAACTTTGTGCCTTTGATCCGCAAACTGAACACATTGGGTACGCGCGTGATGGTGCTCAGTTGGGAATTTGAATACACGACGGACAATGGACAGACTTTTGTGACCCGGACTTCCCAGGACCTCCTCGACCAGGTTTCGTATCCCGTCGCCATGCACGAACTGATTGACAATCCGCGACGCAAGACGGATGTACTGATCAACAACCTGTTTGTTTCCCCTCCGGGTAAACGTGCGATGGGCACGCCCTTGGGCAAAGGCAACCCGGATGCGCTCAATGGCGAGATTCTCAGCCTCAAGAATGGATTCGGCTTCATTCGCTATCCCCCCAATAATTTGTTCTTTCACTATACCAGCGTCGTAGACGACGACTTTAACGATTTGAGGGTAGGGGACCTCGTCGAATTCAACCTTGGCAAGAACGACGTCGGCGAGGACATCGCCCAGGAAGTGCGACTCGTAGACTAACGCTGTTCTACTCCTGAAACGGGATTCCCCGACCTTAGAGTCCGGGAAATGGTATCATACGGACTCCTCAGCCGGATAGGGGCTGGGGGCAAATGGCATCTTCTACCCCGAAGAGGATTAATGTCTAATGTGAAGGGAAAGTTCCTTTGGCAAAAGTCAATCTATTTATTATGATATTATGTTATATATAATTTATTAATTAACAGTTATTTATTACTATAATTTTTATATAAATGCATCTTTTGAACGGTTTGGACAAGGGTCGTTTCCCGGCGAGCAACTCTAAAATTTGAGAAAAATTAGAGCTACGTGAAACAAAAAACCGAACTTGCAGGTTATTGAAGTTAGTGAGTATTCACCTTTGCCTCTTCCTGAATTGAATTAATGAGACAACGGGAGACGCGAATTGAACTATAATGAGCTGTAAATGAATGCACAAATGACAGACCGGCAGCAGGAGATCGTCGCAGCTGCGGGCAAACTACTCACGATGGAGGGGGTAGGCGGATTGACGATCAAAAATCTGGCGAGGGAGATGCAGTTTTCCGAAAGCGCGATTTACCGCCATTTTGATAGCAAAGAAGATATCCTTGTTGCCATGCTCGATTACCTCAGTGAGGAACTCGAACAGCGCTACGAAAGGGTAGTATCGGTGCAAAGGCCATTTGAAGAGCAGTTGCGCGTTTTGTTCAGGAGCGTGTTTACTTTCTTCGACGGCAACCCGCATTTTGCTGTTGCCGTCTTCAGCGACGGACTGATGGAAGCCAGCGACCGCATCAACCAGGCCATCTTCAGGTTGATACACCGCATGCGATCCAGGTTGGTCCCTTTGGTGAGGGAGGGACAACATCGCGGTGCAGTCACTTCTTCCGTCAGTGCAGAAGACCTCGTACACATCATTATGGGCACCATACGCTTGCAGATGTTTCGCTGGCGCTCCGAAAAATTTGATTTTGACATCATTCAATCGGGCGATCACCGCATTGACACATTGACCACTTTAATTGTAAAAAAATGAATTTTAAGTTGTTTTTGGCCTTGACTGGAACAGTGGGATGGTTGCTCTCTTGTGGCTCAGGCCCCGCTCCTGCAGCTGATCCTCCACAAGATGCCCATCAACAAGAAGAATCTCAGACTGAATCAGGCGATCATGCCCTCTACCTCAATGAAGGAAAGAGGTGGCTGGTCGATTCGGGGATGATGGTTTATTTGCGCACTATGGAATCTGCCGTACTTAATTCTAATGTTCAGGATATGGCCGCCTACGAGGTGTTATCCGAAACCTTACAGCGTGAATCTGATCTGCTCACGTCCAATTGTACCATGAAAGGAGAGGCCCATGATGTGCTCCACTTGTGGCTCGTTCCTTATCTCGACCTGGTCCAAGCCTTTGCCGATGCAGAAACTGTGGAGGAACGCTCATCGTTGTACACCCAATTGCGCGATGCTTTTGCACGATTTAATGAATATTTCGAATAGATAAAATGATTACCCATGACTCCTGCACACGTTCATTTGCTTGTTAACCATTTTCCACTGATTGGTACAGTCATTGGATTTTTGCTATTGCTTGGCTCAAAATGGTCGGGTTCCAGAGCTGCATCCAATGCCGCTCTGTCGGTGCTGGCTTTTTCGGGCTTGATGGCCATTCCTGCCCACTTTTCCGGGGAGGCCGCCGAGGAAATGCTGGAGCAATCAGCCCAATTCAATGAAGCCCTTGTGGAAGAACACGAGGAGCGCGCAAAGGTATTTATGCTTGCCATGCTGGCTCTCGGATTATCTGCTACCGCAGCATTGCTTGCTGAAATTTGGAAGCCAGGTCTTTTTGCGTTCAAACACTGGCTGGTGGCTGCTATTGCAGCGGTCGGACTGTTCCTTGCCGTGCCAACGGGCAGCAGCGGCGGCGCCATCATGCATCCGGAAATCCGCGAGGGTGCAGCTTCCCAAACCACACCACCACCTGCTGAGAGAAATGCAGAAGACGAAGAATGAGCCTCCTTACGGATTATTTACTTGAGCCACGGTGTGTAATTCGGATGGTTACGCTCTGATTTCCCCATAATCTACAATTCATATGATGCTTCAGCGTAGAATCTTTTACTTAATTCAGTTTGTGAATATTCACAAACTGAATTGTTTGCTGATACTTGCGTTGGTCTTCACGGCAGTCTTGCAAGCCCAGGTGTGGCCGCTCGACCAGGTGATCAAGCATGCAAATACCCACAACAAGAGCCTGGTCGTGGCCGAAAACAAAAAGGGCATCGCCGTTGAGAAAGAACGGGAAGTTCGTTCTCAGACCTTTCCCCAGTTGAAACTTGCAGCCGATTACCGGTATTATGCAGAACTCCCTTACCAACTATTACCCCTCTCCGTGTTCAATGGTCCGGAAGGTCAGTTCAAAGAAGCCCAGTTTGGGGTGCCGCACAACGCCAGTGTTGGCTTATCGTTCAGCTTGCCCTTATTCAATCCTTCCCGCAAGGCAATGTCGGACGTAGCCTCGGCAGGGAGTGAGGTGGCTGGTCTGCAGACACTCCAAAGCGGTGATCAGCTTTTCTACGATCTTTCTGTTCACTATTTTAATGCTCAGGTTTTGAGAAACCAGCTTGCTTTTGCCGACAGCAACCTGGCCAATTCCCGCAAATTGCTACGGGTCGTTTCGCAGCTCAGGGAACAAGGACTGGCACGGCAAATCGACGTAGACCAAGCCCGACTTCAGATGGAACAGGTTTCTACTCAGCGCGACCTGGCAGAGGGCAGTTATCGTCAGATCATCAACACCATCAGGTGGTTGGCTGGAATTGAACAGGATACACCACTGGAAGCCGAACTTCAACCCGAATTTGACAACCCTGTACCGGAAAGCGATGAATCGTCCCTCGAGCGGAAGATCGCCGACGCAAGGATCCGCATGGTCCGTGCAGAATGGGATGCTTTGAAAAGAACCAGGCTTCCAAATGTCGTCGCCACCGCCCAACTCAATGGTGTTGGATTGGGGTACACAGGAGAGCCGGAATCATTTTGGAAATCATATTTACACGCCTATGGAGGCATCCAGCTTCAATGGCCAATTTACCAGGGCGGGCGAACCAACTACCAGGAGAGACAGAAGTACCTGGAAATGGAAAACGTTTTGCTCGAACGGGATATGCTGTCTGACAAGCTCAGCATGCAGCGGACAAACATTATTATCCAAATGGACTCGCGTCGCAAGGCTGCAGGACTTGCACTCGACCGGATCACGCAGGGCCAGGCCGTTTACGAACAGATGTTAGCATTACAGGCACAGGGCATGGCATCGGTACCTGATGTGCTCCAAGCAGACAATGCATTGCGGGAAATGCAACACGCTTACCTGTCTGCAACCGTGTCATATTTGGCAGCTGTTCTGGACTGGAAAAAAATTAACGGGCGCTTGTCGCCGGATTCAGAACAACCCAATTCAAAATAACGGCAAACAACTGAGGATGAACAAAAAAAATATTTTCATAACACTGTTGTTGTTGGTGCTGCTTGCAGCGATCGCCTACAGGTTGGTTCAAAACAAGCACCTCTCTGAAGCCGCAGTATTTCGTTACGATCCGGAAAGCCCTATGCTCGTGCCTGTGGAGACGCTGCAATGGAGTCATGTGCGCGATACAATTACCTTTTCCGGAACTTTTGAAGCTGAACGGGAAACGCGCTTGAGCGCTGAAATCCCAGGAAAAGTATTGCGCGTCCTTGCAGATGTTGGGACGGAAGTGCGTCAAGGGCAAGCTCTGGTCGAACTGGATGCGGGTTTGCTGCGTCTGCAACTCCGGTCGACCGAGATCCAAATAGAGGGTTTGCAAGCAGATGTCAGCCGGTATGGGGTGTTGGCAGCGGCGGATGCAGTTCAGGGAATTCAGCTCGAAAAGGCCAGCCTGGGTCTACGGACTGCTCAGGCACAACGATCGTTGCTGCTCGAACAAATCGAACGGATGACGATACGCGCACCATTCAATGCCGTCGTCTCGGCAAAGCTCGTCGAAACGGGTAACTACGCCGCTCCGGGCATGCCCATGATGCAACTTACCGATATATCCAAATTGCGCTTTGTGATGAATGTGCCCGAACGCCAACTCCAATACTTCCGCCGCGATCAAATTGCTGATCTGCGTTGTGATGCATGTAATTGGAAGGGTACGGGGAAGGTCATATCCATTGGCAGCAAGTCCGGTCCCGGTAACTTGTTTCAGGTGCATTTTAGGGCGGATAACACCCGCGACCAGATGATAAAAGCGGGGATGTTTGGTAAAGCCTCTGTGTCGGCGGGAACAGAAGGACAAGCCCTGGTCATCGCGTCAACAGCCGTCCAGTCGGCGAATGGGGAGGATGCCGTCTATGTGATCGAAAGTGGGAAGGCGGTTTTGCGCCCTGTAGTAATCGGTCGCAGGGTGGGCCAGAACGCAATCGTCTTAAGCGGTCTGGACGCAGGGGAGGTAATGATTTCCGGTGGATTTCTTGACCTGTACGACGGCGCTGCCGTTCGCACTGAATAATGTGATCATGCAAAAAAAAATTATGTCTGCTCTCAGGTTGCACGACGTCTCCCAATTGGATTCCGGCGCATGGTTCGGTGTTTTCTTTGAATTGATCCAGGGTTGGCCGTGTGACCGGGCACATTCTCCGTTTCAATGAACATTACACAGATTTCGATTCAGCGGCCAAGTCTGGTCGTCGTGCTATTTGGGGTACTTACTTTGCTCGGAGTCATTGGATTCGCATCTCTGAAATACGAGTTGATGCCCGATTTCAATCAACCCGTTGTGGTCATCAGAACAGGCTATCCGGGAGCAGACCCGGGTGAAGTTGAGCATGCGGTGTCGTTGGTCCTTGAAGAAGCCCTGTCCAACCTCGAGGGCGTGGATTACCTCGTTACAAAGTCGCTCCCAAATGCTTCCGTGATCATTGCCAATTTGAAGTATGGCACTGACCTTGGCAGAGCCATGCAGGATGCCCAACGCTACATCGAAAATGTGCAAAAGGACCTTCCGGCTGGGGTACTCCCTCCTGTCATGAGCAAAGTCTCGCCGAATGACCTTCCCATGATGTCTATTAGTGCGCGGTCGGGTTGGCCCGCAAAGGAATTTTATCAGCGCCTTGAAAACGATTTCTTGCCTCAGTTGCGGCAGCTTCCGGGAGTAGCAGAAATAGCCGTCCTTGGGGGTGAGCGCCGCGAAATCCAGGTCAGGGTAGACCCTGGCAAATTGCAATTGTATAAAATTCCTTTGTCGCAGGTGGTTGAGGCCGTGACTCGTTCCGGGAAAGACTGGCCAGCAGGTGCGGTTGATGCTGAAGGCACCCGTCACGTCGTGCGGTTTAGCGGCCGATACGAATCGCTGGATGACCTGCGAAGGATTCAGGTGGCTATGCCGGCCCCCGGGCATCCGGTGTATGTAGAAGACCTGGCCACGGTTCAGGACTCTATTGAAGAAATGCAATCGGTGAGCAGATTGAACGGGGCACCAGGCGTTGGCCTTCTGCTCAAAAAGCAAGGCGACGCCAACGCAGTGTCCGTTTCAAAACAAGTTCGGGAGAAACTGCAAACCTTAGAAAAACAATATGCTGCCAACGAATTGCAATTTGTCATTGCCGACGACAGCACGGATAAGACCATCGCGGCTGTTGAATCTGTGGTCCTTGACCTGCTTTTGGCCGTCGTTTTGGTTTCCCTGGTCATGCTGCTCTTTTTGGGAAGCATCCGGAATGCTTTCATCGTTTTACTCGCCATTCCCACTTCACTGATTACAGCTTTCTCAGCCATGTGGCTGTTGGGGTACACCCTGAACCTGATGACCTTACTCGCTATGTCCCTGATCATCGGTATTTTGGTCGACGACGCCACGGTCATTCTGGAGAACATCCAAAAACACCTCGATCGCGGAAAGACTCCACGACAAGCGGCACTCGATGGCAGAATGGAGATCGGGTTTTCTGCATTGTCCATCACCCTGGTTGACGTGGTGGTCTTTTTGCCGATTCTCTTTTTGCAGGTTTTCGTTGCCGATATGCTCAAGCAGTTTTCTGTAGTCGTTGTCATTTCGACGCTCACCAGCCTGCTGGTGGGATTTACCCTTACTCCATGGCTGGCCTCCCGATTCGGCAAAGTGGAAAAGCGAAGTGGGGACCATGGATTCAACCGTTTCCTGCTTTGGGTTGAGCACTTCATCGAAAACACGACCAACGCTTACGGCCGTCAGTTGAAGTGGGTCCTACACCACAAAACCGCACTGATCGCAGGGCTCGCATTTTTACTTGTGCTGACGGCGATCGTACAGCGCATGGGCATTTTGGGCAAAGAACTCATCGCTACCGGTGACCAGGGCAAATTCCGGATGACCCTGGAACTCGACAAATCGTCGAGCCTTCAGAGGAATGACTCCGTCACAGCAATGGTAGAAGCCCACATTCTCTCTCATCCCGGGGTGGAATCCGTGTTTAGCAACGTTGGAGGTCCTACGAGCGGAATTGGCAGTTTGGGAATAGGCGCACCCTACAGAACAGAACTCACCATCCAGAGAAAATTGACAAAGGGCAGCTATTCTCCATCTACAGAGTCGTTAATGCAGTCTTTGAGAACTGAGTTGCAGGAGCGGTTTCCCGGATTGCACATCTCAATAGCCTTGCTGGGCCTTGTGCCGCGTTCTGCCCCCGTTGAGCTCACCCTCAGCAGCAGCAATACAGGTTTGCTTTCCAGAACGGCGGCCAGGTTAAAAACGGCAATCGATACCATCCCGGGTGCCGATGGTGTTAGAACGTCGACGGAAATCGGAAGCCCGGAATTCCAGCTCGTTCCGAATCAGGATGTCATGCAGCGCCTGGGGATCTCGAACGCCTGGGCTGGTGCGCAGCTCCGTCAGGCACTTACGGGGAATGATGACGCCCGATTTGACGACGCCGATGCGAGTTATCGCGTCAGGGTATATCTCGATGAATCCGGTCGCAGGAGTGAAGAAGACATCTCGCGCTTGCCAATCGTCAACCCAATGGGACAGGTCTCGGAGTTGGGTCAGTTCGCTGAGATCCGGCATGGCCAGGTTCCGGCAGTCCTTGAGCGCAGAGACCGCCAGCCGGCCATTACCCTCACTGCGGAAGCGCTGGGCAGGCCTTCCGGTTCCGTGGCGGATGAGGTGGTGGCCCACATCAGAGAACATCCGCTCCCTGAAGGAGTCCAGATGCATTGGGGAAGCGATATCAAGCGCCAAAACGACAGCTTTGGAGCCTTGGGTGCCGTACTGGCAATCTCCTTTCTATTGATCTATCTCATTTTGGTGGCGCTTTACGACCATTACATTCACCCTTTGGTCGTCCTAACGGCTGTTCCTCTGGCCATCATCGGTGCACTGCTGGCACTCAACCTTTCGCTGAGTCACCTGAGCCTCTTTGCTTTGCTGGGACTGATCATGCTCATGGGGCTCGTGGTTAAAAATGCCATACTCATCGTCGATTTTACCAACCAACTCAGGGCCTCAGGTGTTCCTGTAATCGATGCGCTTGTACAGGCAGGGAAGGGCAGGTTGCGGCCCATTTGGATGACCACCCTTTCTATGGTGTTCGGAATGTTGCCAATAGCCCTGGCAACAGGCACGGCAAGCGAATGGAAAAATGGGTTGGCTTGGGTCATCATCGGTGGTTTGGTTTCGTCGCTGTTGCTTACCGTGTACGTCGTACCGGTTACTTACCTGCTTGTTGACAAAATGCAGGAGAAGTGGCGGAATTTTATACGCAAACCGAAGCAAAGCATTCCATCCTGAATCACAACGGCAGTTAGGGTAAGTGGATGTATTTTCGCGAACTGAATGAGTTTGATCACGACATGAAAAATTTCAGATAAAATGAGGACGCTTCAAATGATGGGTTGGATTGCAATGTTGGGAGTGTTGGCACTGAGCTGCTTTTCCAGCCGTACAGAAAGCCAGAAGGAAACAGCAGCAACAGAGCGGGTCGATCCTGAAACACGGGCAATGCAACTGATGCAGGCCAATTGTTTTACTTGTCACAACCCGGATCTGGAAATCGAACTGAGGATCGCTCCGCCCATGTTTAAGATCCGCGATCATTACATCGACGACACCATCCGCAGGGAAAGTTTTGTCCGGCAAATTGTGGATTTTGTAAATGACCCTACGGAAGAACGCGCTGTGATGTATGGCGCCATCCGCAATTTTGGCCTGATGCCACGGCAGCAATTCAACCAACGCGATTTGAAGTTGATTGCCGAATACCTTTATGACAACGACGTTTCATCGGATGCGTGGTATGCAAAATGGGACAGCTTCCAAAAACGTCAGGTGCCGCAGCAAATGAATTTTTCTGGTTACGAAGAGATGGGGCTGCAGCTTGCCAATGGCACGAAAGCCCAATTGGGAAGCAGACTGCTCGGTGCCATACAATCGAAAGGCACAGCAGGAGCAGTTTCTTTTTGCAACATTGAGGCGCTGCCTCTTACCGACAGCATGTCGAAGGTCTTCCAGGCCAGCATCCGCCGCGTATCCGACAAACCGCGCAATCCGGCGAATTCTGCAAACAGCAGGGAACTGTCAACCATGCTGAAGTGGAAGGGGCAGATGGAGGCCGGCGAACCTATGTCTCCGGTAACATTTGAGAAGGATGGAATGGTAGTAGGGCATTATCCCATCATGACCAGTGCAATGTGCATGCAGTGCCACGGTCAACCGGGTACTCAAATTTTGCAGCAAACACAGGATGCTCTCTCAAAATTATACCCCGCAGACCAGGCAAAGGGATACGGTCCCAACCAATTAAGGGGCATCTTCGTCGTGGAAATGAGCAAAAGGGAGAAAGATAAATAAGTAACTTAGGTTGCGGAGCCGGGCTGTATGGCGTCCTACCTTTGTAACACAAAATTGGGAACCATGAACTACTACAACGCAAAGATCGCCAAGGGCAAAACCATAGAAGAAGTTCGTCAAACGGTAGAATCGGCTCTGGGTCGCGAAGGATTTGGGGTTCTAACAGAAATAGACATCCGGGCGACGATGAAAAAAAAGCTGGATAAGGATTATCTCCCCCACGTCATATTGGGGGCCTGCAACCCGGTGTATGCCGATAAGGTGCTGTCTAAAGAACCGAGGATCAGTACCTTGCTGCCTTGCAACGTGACGATCCGGCAGCTGGAAACGGGCGAGATTGAGGTGGCGACGATCAACCCGGAGGCTGCGATGAACACCGTAGGGAATGCGGCGATCGAAGAGTTTGGTCGGGAAGTTCAGGCTAAGCTCCTTTCGGTTCTGGAGGCGGTGTGAACCTCGCACGTGCGGGCTGGCGCAATAGGGGGTTCTTCGAGGCGCCCTTTACTCATAGAAGCGCTGTTTTACCCTTTCACAGCATCGATTGGACAGATTTGTCACCATTGGAGCGATCCTGGCCTTATCTTTGTTGGCTTTTTGGTGGCAAACCCGGCGAACGGATGATGCAATAATGTGCCAAAGGGCACGTTGAAATGGACAGACAACCAAACCATTCCCTCAGAGGCCAGTTTTGTACGACCCACTGCCATCCGGACCCCCGGTGGATGGATGTTTCCCCAGGTGGTCGGTCTTTCTGGTGTATCAATAAAATGTGTTCATGAAGTCTTTTCCCAATTTTTCGCCACAGGCGCTACACTCATTTCACATTCCCGTGATGGGGCTTGCTTATACGATAGATTCCCCTGTGCGCGTTGCGCACCTGGGCATTTCATCAACGGTTTCCCTTGGCGACGACATGCTCATCGAGCGAGTAAGGCGGTATTACGGTGAAAAATTCCGATTGCCATTCCAGCCAATCGAGAATGCTGATGAAGATTCACGCGCCAGACGGGTTACGGAGTACCTCAACATGCTCAGTGAAATCGTAAGCATTAAGCTAAAGGAACAGAAGGAAAAGTTGCTTCAAAGTACATTGCAACTCGAGGCGTTTATCAACATGTTGCCCGATTATTCCGCTCTTAGACAGGAGCTGATTGAAATGGCCTCCAGCTACAACACAGCGAAACTCAAAAAGTGGTTAAACGAACACCTGGTCGCGGGTTCTATCGACGTCAACATCATGACCCGGCTCGACAAAGTAAATTATCGCAAAGGCGAACCACTACCCGTTGAATACAACGACGCCCATGCAAGTTTGAGGGGATTCGCCAATAGCAAGTTGCAATCTACCGTTGTGTTTTCGGCTGGAATGAACCCAAGATTGTACAGCTACATCGAAAAATTTGAACCATTTTATCCCAAGCCGGAAGTCGGCCTGGAGAAGAAAATTGCCATCAAGGTCAGCGATTACCGGTCGGCACTGGTACAGGGAAAATTGCTGGCAAAAAAGGGTTTGTGGGTGTCCGAATACCGGATTGAATCCGGGCTCAATTGCGGCGGACATGCATTCGCCACTCAGGGAAAACTGATGGGCCCCATACTCGAAGAGTTCAAGGCAGGCCGCCATGAAATGGTAGAAGGCGTATTTGCTGCCTACCGCGATGCACTCAAAGCCAAAAACAGGTATTGTCCATCAGAACCACCCGCCCAACGGATTGCAGCTCAAGGCGGCGTTGGTACGGCTGAAGAACACGAATTCCTGTTGCATTACTACGAACTGTCGTCAGTAGGGTGGGGAAGTCCTTTTTTGCTAGTCCCCGAAGCCGTGAGCATCGATGCAAATACCCTGGACCAACTTGCAAAGGCTCGTGAAGAAGACCTCTACCTCAGTGGAGCATCTCCTTTGGGCGTTCCGTTCAACAACCTCCGGAATTCCGGAAGGCAGCGTGCCCAAAAGGAGCGCGAGGCCAGGGGATTGATCGGAAATCCCTGCACAAAGAAATTCCTGGTGATGCCTTCTTCCGATGGAGAAGAGCCCATCTGCACAGCATCCACCAAATACCAGGAGGCAAAGATCGCAGAATTGGATGCGATGGGCCTTAGCGCAGAGGAGCGCGCCGAACGGTACGAAAAAATTGTTGAGAAAGAGTGTCTGTGCGGAGGACTTGCCGTTCCTTTTTTAGATGAGTACGGACTGGAAACCAAACTCGAGGGGAAGGGCGCTACCGTTTGTCCGGGACCCAACATTGCCTACTTTGACCGCACGTATAGTTTGAAAGAAATGGTCGGACACATATACGGAAGGCTTGACCTCATTGCCCACCGGGACCGGCCTCATATGTTTGTAAAAGAGTTGCAGCTCAACCAGGACGACTTCCGGGATAAGGTTTCGGCATTTTTAAAACAGCCGGATACCCGTATGCGAGAACAGCTTGCAAGCTATGCCGACAATCTCGCTTCAGGGATCGATTATTACCTGAAGCTGTTTTCTGAATTGCGCAGTTGGTTTGGAGCAAATCGCTCGCGTATGCTGGCCGATTTGAAGGACTGTAGCGAAGAATGCAGACGCATTGCCGCAACGCTCTCCGAGCCCGTTCTGGCAGACTCCATTCAATAATACTTAGAGGGTTGGAGCCGGGTGAAACTGCGTTCCCTGCCAAACAGCGCAAGGTTCATCCCTCAAAGCAGAAGTACTAACTCCGATTCGCATCTATTTTATACTAACGAACGTTTGTAAGTTCTTTCTGGCAAGAGTATATGTCATTATACTAACAAATGTTAGTTTGCCTGTCAGAAAACCCAATTGCCTATGGGTTATTCCTTCTTCGATGCAACGGGCTTCCCCCCAAGGTAAACCCCAAGCACGCGCGCCTGGGCAAGCTCCTCATCAGAGCAGTGCAGCAGGTTGCGATCCAGGACGACGATGTCTGCCAGCTTTCCGGTTTCAAGGCTCCCTTTGATGGTTTCCTCCCCGGCAGCGTAGGCATTCCAGATGGTATACGACCTCAGAGCTTCTATGCGTCGCATGCTCTGTTCGGGAAAAAAGGCCTCGCTGGTGGGGGATCTCCTGCGCGTGACGGCTGCATACATGCAGGCAAAGGGATTTACCGGCTCTACGGGGCAGTCCGTGCCATTGGCCAGGTTTGCGCCTGCATCGAGCAGGGATCTCCATGGGTAGGCACCATGCCGGGCCCGTTGCTCACCCAGGCGCTTAACCACAAAGGGTGCATCGGAGGTACAATGGATGGCTTGCATCGAGGCGATGACACCAAGTTCCTTAAATCGGGGGATGTCGTTGTGATGCAGATGCTGAGCATGTTCAATGCGCCACCGCAGTGCTTCTCCTTGCCGGTTGGCGAGTTCATCTTCGAAAATGTCGAGGATCTCCCTGTTGGCCCGGTCTCCAATGCCGTGCACGCAGAACTGAAGATCGCGTCGTGCGCAGGCCTGAGCCAGCTCTTTAAGTTTCGCTAAAGGGGTCGTGTTCTGACCAAAAAAACCAGGCTTATCAGAATACGATGCCAGCAGCCAGGCCCCATAGCTGCCCAAAGCACCATCCGCATAGGCCTTAACAGCGTTGCAGCGAAATGATTTTTGTGGATTGAAGGCCACGGGAAGCTGCTCAATAGCCGTCATCATTCGCTCGGGTTGGTCGTGCAGCATGACCCACAACCGGGTATTGATTTTTCCTGAGTCACAAAGGTTTTTGAGGAAACGGATCTCTTCCAGGTTTGAGCCTGCGTCCTGGAAACTGCAAATGCCGTATGAAAGACAATGCTCTGATGCGGCAAAGGCCTCGCGCTTAAGCGCTGCTATGCGATCGGCCTCCGGAAGGCGGTCGCGCTCTGTTTCCCATGCCCGGTAAACGATATCCATGGCATTTTCCTCAAAGACCCCTGTGAGCTTGCCCGCATCGTCGCGAACGATGCGGCCACCGGAAGGCGATGCGCTTTCCGGTCCGACCCTGGCACGCTCCATGGCACGGGCGTTGGCCAGAAGAGCATGCCCGGATGCGTGTACAAGAACAACGGGGTTCTCCGGACTCACGGCGCTGAGTGCATCGTGATAGGGGTATCCGTTGTACCGCAAATCCGTTTCAGCCAACCACTTTTCCTGGTGCCAGCCCCTCCCTTCGATCCACTGTCCCGGCTTCGCAGCCCTGACTGCGGTTGCCGTCTTTGCAACGATTTCGCTCCACGATTGGGCATCCGAGAGATTAAGGGTGAGCAGGCTCTTGCCCAAACCAAGAAAATGGCCGTGTCCTTCGATGAGCCCCGGCATGGCAAAAGCTCCACCGAGATCGACCATTTCAGCATCCTCACCGACATAGGCTTTCACAGAGGCTAAAGTTCCAGTGGCAACGACAGCATCACCTGAAATGGCAATGGCTTCGACGACGGCATCCGAGGAATCTGCCGTATAGATTTCCCCGTTGTACAACAGCAAATCTGCTTTTTGGCTTACTTTGCACGACACAATCAGGGCGCATGCCACAATAAGCCAGGCAATTTTCATTTGTGCTTTTTTCATCATGACAAATTTACATCCAGCCGCAGAACTTCTGGCATCCTTCGACAGCTACCGTTTAGAACAATTCCGCAATGCAAGGCCGGCCTTGCTCTACGAACCACTGGTTTACATGATGAACCTGGGAGGAAAGCGCATTCGTCCTCTGGCCACCTTGTGGGTAGCCAAACAACTGGGAGGAGACCCTGTTGCGGCAATGGACGCAGCTTACGGCGTTGAACTCTTTCACAATTTTACCCTGATGCACGACGATATCATGGATGCTGCGGAAAAGAGGAGAAACCAAATGTGCGCCCATTTGCGTTTTGGCTCCAGCGCAGCCATTCTCTCCGGCGACGTCATGCTCATTGAGTCGATTCGCTATCTGCGCGAAGCAGAAGAAAAATCGGGAGCCCCAGGGCTCTGCGATCTTTTGATACGCACGGCGCGGGAAGTCTGCGAGGGTCAGGCAATGGATATGGAGTTCGAGTCGAGCCGGGAGGTCGGCCTGGAAGACTACATTGAAATGATCCGGCGGAAAACAGCCGTCTTGCTCGCCGCCTGCCTGGAGTTGGGCACACGGATTGGCAAGCGTCCTGAAATAGCCGGGACCTGCTATTCATTGGGCCTTTGGACGGGTATTGGATTCCAGCTCGAAGACGATTACCTGGACTTCTATGCACAGGATCCCGCTTTTGGAAAATTACATGCCGGCGACATCCGCCGCAAAAAGAAGTCCGGTCTCATCCTGGAACTATGCGACCGGCTTCTTCCCGAGGAACGCAGGGAATTTTTGAAGTGGTACCAGGATGAAGCGGATGACGAGGAGAGGATCGCCGGGGTCGGCAAGGCATTCGATCAAAAAGACATTGCACTGATTTTTCGCCAAAGGATTGACAGCTACAAACAACGCGCGTTGCAGGCCGTCGAAGAGCTCGACCATCTGAATGGTCTTGCAAAAGAACTCCGTTCATTCGTCGATTGGATCTTCTCCAGGTCTTACTGATTCCCGGTCGTTTCGACGGGAAGCCATCCGTCCGGCGCTTCCTGGTAAATGCGAAGCTTAGTGGACTTCAGAATGGCCCATCCGGCATCGGCATCGCGAATGCGAACTTCCATCAGATGTTCTTTGTTTGAATTTGCAGGTATTCTAACGCCCAGATGGAATTGCATAACGGAATTTCCTTTTCGGGATTCCGCCAAATCGACTAGTACTTTCCCGGATAACCCATCTGAAACGACGATCCGGCACTCGGGACGGTAGCTTAGAAAATTCCATCTTTCCAGCTCGATGTCAATATAACACATACCGGCTGATACAGGCACTTTGCTGGCAATTGCAATGCCTTCTTCGGTAAGATGGAATTGGCTGCTTTGTTTGCGATTTAGCCGTTCGACGTAATGAAAGTAGCGGTCATAAAGTTCAGTTGGCAGCAATTGATCGTTTTCTGTTGCCAGGATAGAGGCAGCGCGGTAACACTCGAGTTTGCGGTATATTTTTTGATAAGCGAGGTTGTCGTAAAAGGCATCCAGTTCGAAATTTTCCCGGACGCGATACATGCGGTTCCCCTCAGAGATCAGTATGCCATTGTAGAAAAAATCGTCGATGCGCCGGTTGTCTGTCATCAAAGGAATGGTCCGTTCGGTGTAAAAATCCTGCCTGAACCGCAATCCTTCACTCAAGGCGGTGCTGTATTCGGGTGCCTGCAATCCACTTCGGATCTGCAACAGGGAGATCATGGTCTCATATAAGTCGAGGTGGGTACAGACCTCTGCAAACCGCTGGGGGCGCTCCAGAACAGGCGAGTAGATGATGAGCGGAACATGGTATTTTTTCAGGGGGTTGGATACGGGTATTTCCGTAATGGGATGGTCGCCTGTAATAATGAAAACGGTGTTGGAATAATCTTCCCTGGAAGAATAACGGTGAAGCAGTTCGCGTAGGGCATCGTCGACATTGTACAATGATGTGTAATATTTTCCGTATTGCACAAAATGTTGACGGTCATCCTCATTTTGAACGCCGTCCAGTGCCAACCGGAATTTGTTTCGGTAGTAGGTTTCGAAGTCGACGGCGAACGGCGCATGCGAAGTGCCCGTAAAGAAAACATCATAACGCGGGTTGCGGTTGTGTTGTGGCGTACTGAGGAAGTACTGACGGAAAAGGTCGCGGTCATTGTATCCCCAAAAGAATTTTTCTTCCCCGACAAAGACTTTTTTGAAGGAAGGGTGGTAGTCTTCGCGATCTATAATTTGAGCAATGTTGTTAAAGCGATAAAAATTTTCTTTGCCATGAAACCATGCCCCCTGTCCGTAAAAAAAACGAGTTTGAAAATCGTTTGCATTCAACACACCGACCAGAGAAAAGTGGTATGGATAGCGGTCCATCAGCGCAAAACCGTCATTGCCGAAAGGAAGCGACCCGTTCAGCGAGGGCGTTGCCCCGAACGATCGTTCAGATGTGCTCAGGCAGTGGTTCCAGTAAAGGGATTTATTTGCCAGACTGTCTAGAAATGGCATGAAGTGTATGCCCTTGACGGGTTGGAGGAAGTCATTGCCAAGTCCTTCGACGATGATCAGCAGTACGTTGGGGCGAGCCCCGTTTTGAAGAGGAAGTTTTGCCGCCAGATTCCCGTCGCTGTGAAAGCAATGGAGAAAGGGATAATCCGGATCCAGGTACTCGGGTCCGGGAAATTCAAGCTGAAATGAATGGGCTTGTTGTTTGAGCGGAGCCCCAACGAGAACGCGCTTCACCTCGCGCAGGACGTTGACATAGAAATAGGTCGATTTGTTGATGGCAAGATTTCCGGAGACCGGAAGTTGGAAAATGCTCAAGCACGGAATGGCGACGAACGCCACCAGGGCAAAGCTTCCCAATACCAATTTGCGCACAGCCAAATCGGGCATCCAACGGTAAAGTTTTGCAACCAGCGCCAGGAAGATCAACAAAACGATGGCATATTTCGAAAGAGCGGGTAAAAGAACATTGGAATCGGCAGTGGAAATGGAGAAGGCCATTTCTTCGGGACGGTGCTTGAACAAAAAGACGTCGAGAGGTCTCTGTTGGTAAAAGAAATATTCCGAAATGGTGATATGCAAAAACGCAAAGAGCCCGATGAAGTACCATCCGATTTTTCGGCTCAAGCCCGGCCAACGCCGCATCAACAGCCGGTGAACCGGATATACGCATACCAGGGTGAGTCCGACAATGAATGCATCGCCAATGAAGCCAACCACTTCAGAGATCAGTAGTTGTTCTGGCTTGAACCGCAGATAGAGGTGAACGGTCTCAATGAGCCGCAATACAGCAGCAAGGATCGTCGCTGCAACGAAGTAACCAAAGTAACAGGCATCCGGCCGGAAGGCCAGCCGATCATACCATTTAATCCACCGGCGCATCGGCAACGCAGATTTCGATCGACCCGTTTTCCCATCCGGTGGTAAGTTTTGCTCCCCGGCTCAGATAGAATCTTCTGGCGGGTTCATTCCAGTCGAGGACCTGCCATTTTACCCATCGCGCACCCTGGCGCAGGGCTTCGTCGGCGACCGCCTCAAACAGCCGTTGGCCATACCCGTGCCCGCGAAGTGGCTCCCGTATGATAAAATCTTCGAGGTACAGCGCTTTGCCGCTCCAGGTAGAAAAGTAGGGAAAATAGAGCGCCATGCCGACGATGCCGTCTGCAGGAGACTCAAGGACCAGGGCTTCAAACAAACCATTGACCAACCCTTCCCGGAAATCGTCTGCTTGCGTGCGAACGGCACCGGGTTCCTTCTCATATTCGGCAAGCTCCTTTACGAGCATCAGCAATTGCTCCGCATCCCCCGGGACGGCTTTCCGGAGGGTTAAAAAGGGGGCGTGAATTCTCATGTTTGATCCCAAGATATGGCGCTGTTAAGGAGATGCAAAATATTGAAACAAAATGAATTCAGGATTTGGCCATTCCACTGGAAGGTACTATTTTTGCGTCTCCCTATGGGATAGGTGTGTCCTAAGGTGCTGAAAATGTGTAAACTATAAAATGCGTAGCAGCTAAAGTTCAATTATGCCAACAATCAATCAGTTGATCCGGAAAGGTCGCGAGAAGGTGGAATACAAAAGCAAGTCGCGTGCCCTGCAGTCGAATCCCCAGAAGCGGGGTGTCTGCACCCGGGTATACACCACAACCCCCAAAAAGCCAAATTCTGCTCTGAGGAAGGTGGCCAAGGTTCGCCTGACCAATGGGCTGGAGGTGATCTGCTACATCCCCGGGGAAGGACATAACCTGCAGGAGCACAGCATCGTATTGGTGCGTGGAGGCAGGGTAAAGGATCTCCCGGGCGTTCGTTACACCATCGTAAGGGGAGCACTCGATACCGCCGGCGTCAATAACCGCAAGAAAAGCCGCAGCCTTTATGGCACCAAGCGGCCTAAGAAATAAATCAGTTTGAACGAAAAGAGCATCATTCCAGTTTGTCATAATTCATGAGAAAGCACAAACCAAAAAAACGCATACTCGAACCGGATCCGCGGTTCGGTGATACGCTCGTAACCCAGTTTGTAAACAACATGATCTGGGAAGGTAAAAAGAGCACGGCCTACGGCCTTTTTTACAAAGCCATGGACATCGTGGAGAGCAAATTGTCAGAGAACCCACATGAAGTTTGGCAGAGGGCCCTCAACAACGTAATGCCACACATTGAAGTAAAGCCGAAACGCATCGGAGGTGCCACATTCCAGATTCCACAGGAAATGCGCCCTGCCCGTAAGACTGTAACCGCGATCAAGTGGCTGATCAAGTACTCGCGCCTGCGCGCTGGTAAGGGAATGGCAGACAAGCTGGCCAACGAGGTCATATCTGCTAGCAAAAACGAAGGCGCTGCAGTGAAAAAGCGCGAGGATACCCACAAAATGGCAGAGGCCAACCGGGCATTTGCTCATTTCAAATCTTAAGGAAACCCGGGAATGTCTAAGGATCTAAAATACTTGCGCAACATCGGAATTGCTGCTCACATCGACGCGGGCAAGACCACTACGACGGAACGCATTCTGTATTATACAGGCCTTACTCATAAAATTGGGGAGGTACACGATGGAGCAGCTACGATGGACTGGATGGCTCAGGAGCAGGAGCGCGGGATCACCATTACCTCAGCCGCTACTCAGACAAACTGGAACTGGAAAAGCAACTCCTATATAATCAACATCATTGATACGCCCGGACACGTCGACTTTACCGTTGAAGTGAACCGCTCACTGCGAGTCCTCGATGGATTGGTTTTCCTGTTCAGCGCGGTCGATGGAGTGGAACCACAAAGTGAAACCAACTGGCGTCTGGCGGATAATTACAAAGTGCCCCGGCTGGGCTTCGTCAATAAAATGGACCGCCAGGGAGCAGATTTTTTCAACGTGGTTCGGCAGGTCCGTACCATGCTGGGTTCCAAAGCCATCCCGCTGCAGGTGCCCATTGGTTCCGAAGAGCACTTTAAGGGGGTTGTCGACCTCATTACCAACAAAGCAATGATCTGGGATGAAGCGACAAAGGGGATGACCTACGCAGAGATCCCGATCCCTTCAGATATCGCCGAGCAGGTCAATGAATGTCGGCAGGAGTTGATCGAGGCCATCGCCGAATACGATGACGACCTCATGGTCAAATTTTTTGAGGACCCCGAAAGCATTACAGAGGAAGAAATGATTCATGCCATCCGTTCGGCGGTATGCGATATGAAATTTGTTCCCATGCTGTGCGGATCAGCGTTTAAAAATAAGGGCGTTCAGGCCGTTCTCGACGCGGTATGTGCCTACCTTCCATCACCTGTTGACGTAGAAGCCGTTGTAGGTACCCACCCAAAGACCGACGAAGAGCTCTTCCGGAAACCATCGGCTTCCGAGCCGTTTGCCGCACTGGCATTCAAGGTGGCAACGGATCCTTTTGTGGGACGACTCGTATTCATGCGCGTTTACTCGGGCCGTCTGGATGCCGGATCCTATGTGATGAAAGTCCGCACAGACAAAGACCGGATCAGCATGGAAAAGGAGCGCATCTCGAGGCTCTTCCTCATGCACGCCAACGATCGCAAAGCCATCGACTACGTAGAAGCAGGCGATATTGTTGCTGCTGTCGGGTTCAAGGACATTAAAACCGGCGACACGCTCTGCGACGAGAGCCACCCGATCATTCTGGAATCCATGGTGTTTCCGGAACCCGTGATCAGCATAGCCATCGAGCCAAAAACGCAAAAGGATCAGGATAAACTTGGCATGTCGCTTGCCAAACTGGCTGAAGAGGATCCTACGTTCCGGGTGTTTACGGATGAAAATACCGGACAGACCATCATAAGTGGTATGGGCGAACTGCACCTTGAGATCATTGTCGATCGCCTTCGCCGCGAATTTGGGGTAGAATGCAACCAGGGAGCACCGCAGGTAAACTATAAGGAGTCGATGACGAAGACCGTGACCCACCGCGAAAGGCTGAAGAAGCAAACCGGGGGATCCGGTCTGTTCGCCGACATGGAATTTGACCTTGGGCCGGCAGATGAGAGTTTTCTCGAAAGTGACGATTTCAAAAATGGAAAAACCCGCATGCAGTTCGTTTGGGATGTCTTCGGGGGTGCCATTGATAAAGCATACGTTCAGCCCATCATGAAGGGCTTCGAATCGATGATGAACCAGGGTATCCTTGCCGGATACAACCTGGAAAATATGAAGGTGAGGGTATTTGACGGATCAATGCACTCCGTCGACTCAAAACCACAGGCCTTCGAGCTTTGTGCTAAGGATGGTTTCAGGGAAGCAGCTCCCAAAACGGGACCACAGCTCATGGAACCCATCATGAAACTGGAAGTCATTACCCCGGAGGACTATGTCGGCCCAGTGATCGGAGATCTCAACCGGCGTCGCGGAATGCCCAAAGGACAGGAGCAGCGCATGGGCGGTGCCGTGGCCATTCAGGCGGAGGTGCCCTTGTCGGAGATGTTCGGTTACGTCACCCAGTTGCGGACCATTACATCGGGCAGGGCGAGTTCAACCATGGAATTCTCCCACTATTCACCGGTACCGCGCCAGGTGGCTGAGGAGATTATTGCGAAGGCCAAAGGAACGGTCAAGGTTTAGAAAAGATTGATTAACAACGATAGGCATGAATCAAAAAATTCGGATTAAACTTCGTTCTTACGACCACAACCTGGTCGACAAGAGTACGGAGAAGATAGTGAAGACGGTGCGCGCGAGTGGCGCAGTCGTTGCCGGTCCGATTCCGCTGCCAACTGAGAAAGAGATTTTTACCGTGCTCAAATCGCCGCACGTAAACAAAAAATCTCGGGAGCAGTTTCAGCTGAGGACCCATAAACGGCTCATCGAGATTTACACACCTACCAACAAAACGGTGGATGCGTTGTCCAAGCTCGAGCTACCCAGCGGTGTGGACATACAGGTCAAACTGTCGTAAACTTCGCACATCCTGATTTTTTTGAATCGCCCGGTACCCCGGGTGCCCATTGCATAACGTATTTAAAACCGCACATTGTGAACGGATTGATCGGAACAAAAGTCGGAATGACGAGTATCTACGACAAAGACGGCAAGTTCATTGCCTGTACGGTCGTGGAGATGTCGCCCAATGTAGTTACGCAGGTCAAAACGGAAGAGTCGGATGGCTATTCCGCCCTACAGTTTTCTTACGGCGAAGCGAAACCCACCCGGGCAAACGGCGCCATCACAGGTCATTACTCCCGTGCCAACACCACTCCCAAACGTCGCTCGGTCGAGTTCAGGGATTGCGGACTGGAAAAACAACTCGGAGACCAGGTTCAGTTGACTGAAATTTTTTCCGAAGGCGATATGGTGCATGCCCGCGGAGTTTCCAAAGGGAAGGGCTTCCAGGGCGTAATCAAAAGGCATGGCTTTGGAGGGGTTCAAAACTCCACACACGGACAGCACAATCGCCTGCGCGCACCTGGATCCATCGGTGCTTCTTCCTATCCATCCAAGGTCGTCAAAGGCCTTCGCATGGCGGGCCAGAAGGGAAATGAGCACATTAAAGTACGGAATCTCAAAGTAGCCCGGATCCTTCCTGAGAAAAACCTTCTTTTAGTACGCGGAGCCATTCCCGGTCACAAGGGGGCCCTCGTCGTAATTGAAAAAAAGTAATGCCACATGAAAGTCGACGTACTTAGCATCAACGGCAATAGCACAGGGCGCAGCGTGGAGCTGCCCGATGGCATTTTTGGCATCGAACCCAACGGACATGTGCTCTACCTGGCTGCCAAGGCCTACATGGCTAACCAACGCCAGGGAACTCACGATTCCAAAGAGCGCAACGCCGTTGCCCGTTCCACTCGCAAAATCAAACGGCAAAAAGGAACAGGTGGAGCTCGTGCCGGTTCTTTAAAGAACATTCTCTTCAAAGGTGGAGGCCGCGCATTTGGACCACACCCCAGGGATTACTCCCAAAAACTCAACAAAAAGGTGAGCCAGCTTGCACGCCGCTCTGCTTTGTCGCAGAAGGCAGCGGGAGAATCCATTCTGGTCGTTGAAGACTTCCAGCTTGACCAGGTAAAGACAAGGGCCTTTGCAGGCATTATGAAAAACCTCAAGCTGGACCGCGAAAAAACCCTGGTGGTCACGCCTGAATACGACGAGAAATTGTACCTGGCAAGCCGCAACCTGCCATGCACCCAACTTCAGGTTGCACGCGATCTGAACACCTACGCGATCATGAATTGCAAAAAACTGGTACTTACGGAGTCCAGTATTGGAAAAATCAGCGAAATCCTCGCCTAAACAGACTCAGATGGACAAACAAATTGTGATTCGTCCGGTCATTACCGAGAAATCCGAGAAGCTGACAACCCGCCGGAACCAGTACACCTTCCTGGTAGCGCGAGACAGCAATAAGGTCGAAATCGGCAAAGCGGTTGAAAAGATGTACAGCGTGAACGTCGTTTCGGTAAATACCAATCGCATGCCGGGCAAACCCAAGACCCGCAACACCCGTTCGGCCGTGCTGAAGGGGCAGAAGGCATCGTACAAAAAGGCTGTCATCAGCATCAAGCCTGGCGAAGAGATCAACATTTACGGAGACGAAAAATAATTCAGCGATATGCCAGTCAAAAAATTAAATCCCATTACCCCAGGCATGCGCTTCCGCGTGCAGCTCACCCACGAGGAGCTCACGGCGAGCCGTCCTGAAAAGTCGCTTGTAGAAAGCATTCACGACAGCGGCGGACGCAACAACCAGGGGCGCATGACCATGCGTTATCGCGGGGGCGGCCACAAGAAACAGTATCGCAGGATCGATTTTCTTCGCGATAAAGACAGCATTCCAGCCAAGGTGAACTCGATCGAATACGATCCCAACAGGTCAGCCCACATCGCCTTGCTGTTTTATGCCGATGGTGAAAAGAGATACATCATTGCCCCTCACGGCCTCAAGGTAGGAGACCAGGTGATGAGTGGTCCCAACGCAACCCCGGATGTGGGCAACACCCTTCCTCTTGGACAGGTGCCGCTTGGCTCGGCCATCCATGCCATAGAGCTGCATCCCGGGCAGGGTGCCTGTTTGGTGCGCAGCGCGGGAACCGCAGCCACCATGATGGGCAAAGAAGACCGCTACGTTTCTGTGAAGATGCCCTCTGGTGAGATTCGCCGGATCCTGGCCACTTGCAGAGCTACGATGGGCTCTACCTCCAATCCGGACCACAGCCTGGAGCGCATCGGAAAGGCGGGTCGAAATAGATGGCTTGGCCAGCGTCCCCGGACGCGCGGCGTAGCCATGAACCCCGTTGACCACCCGATGGGCGGTGGAGAAGGGCGTGCATCAGGCGGCCACCCGCGCTCGCGCAAAGGGCTTATCGCCAAAGGTGCCAAGACGAGGTCTCGCAAAAAACATTCGTCGAAACTCATTATTTCAAGAAGAAAGACAACTAATTAATTTCTAGCCTCATTCACTATGTCCAGATCAATTAAAAAGGGTCCTTTCGTTCATCATCGCCTGATGGAGAAAATCCATAAATCAAAAGAATCAGGGAAGAAATCCGTGATCAAGACCTGGAGCCGGGCATCCATGATCATACCCGACATGGTAGGCGAAACCATTGCTGTGCACAACGGGAAGACCTTTATTCCAGTGTACATCACCGAGAACATGGTCGGTCATAAGCTCGGCGAATTTTCGCCCACGAGAACCTTCCGTGCACACGCAGGAAACCGTTAACCAATCGAAAATAAAATTACGAGATGGAAGCTGTTGCTAAGTTGAGAAACTGCCCGATGTCCGCCCGGAAAATGCGGTTGGTGGTCGATCTGATCCGGGGAAAAAAGGTGGGCGAGGCCCTCAATATCCTGAAGTTTACCAAAAAGGAAGCTTCGGTTTGGCTCGAAAAGCTATTGCTTTCGGCCATCAACAATTTTGAACAGAAGCACGGTGAAGGGTCCGCAGATACCAACGGGCTATACATCAAGACGGCATTTGTCGATGGAGGCATGATGATCAAGCGCTTTCAGCCGGCGCCACACGGCCGTGCGCACCGCATCCGCAAGCGCAGAAATCACGTTACCCTGATCGTATCGGGTAGCACATCCGTTCAGCAAAGCAAAGATTCAAACGAATAAATATGGGTCAAAAAGCAAACCCCATTGGCAATCGCCTGGGCATTATTCGGGGCTGGGACTCCAACTGGTTTGGGGGAAAGTCCTTTTCACAGAAGGTGGTCGAGGACGAGAAGATTCGCAACTACCTCAGTGCGCGCATTGAAAAGGGCGGCTTGGCCCGCATCATCATCGAGCGTACGCTGAAGCGCATTACCGTGTCGATACAAACCTCCCGTCCGGGCATCATTATTGGTAAAGGAGGTGCTGAGGTCGACTCCATCCGCGAAGAGTTGCGAAAACTGACCGGGCAGGACATCCAGATCAATATCCTGGAGATTCGTAAGCCGGAACTGGACGCTGCAATTGTAGGGGAGTCAATCGCCAAGCAGATCGAATCCCGCATCAATTTCCGTCGTGCTACAAAAATGGCCATCCAGTCCACTATGCGCGCCGGAGCAGAGGGCATCAAAGTTCGCATCTCCGGACGCCTCAACGGTGCCGAGATCGCACGCTCCGAAGAGTACAAAGAAGGCCGCATTCCATTGCACACCTTTCGTGCTGACATTGACTATGCCATCAAGGAAGCGCAAACGGTTTACGGAAAAATCGGGATCAAAACCTGGATCTGCAAAGGAGAAGTCTTCACGCGTCGCGACTTGTCGCCTTTGGCCGGAATGGAAAAGAAGGAGGGCAAGACCGGAATGGGTTCCGGAATGCAGCGCCGGGGTGGAGGAGACCGCGACGGCCGCGACGGCCGCGACCGGCGGTCAGACCGAGGGGGAAAAAGGAGATAATGATTCGGGAAAGTCATCGTAATTTTGCGACTCTTTTCTAAAAAGCAATGATAGTTTAGAAACTTATGTTACAGCCAAAACGCCTGAAATACAGGAGACAGCAAAAGGGACGGATCAAAGGTGTCGCCCACCGTGGAACGACGGTGGCTTTTGGCACATTCGGCCTTAAGGCACTGGAAAGCAGCCGGATCACCAACCGGCAGATAGAGGCTGCCCGTATCGCCATGACCCGCCATATGAAACGGGAGGGCAATGTGTGGATACGCATTTTTCCGGACAAGCCGATTACCTCTAAACCAGCAGAGGTCCGTATGGGTAAGGGTAAGGGAGCTCTTGATCACTACGTTGCTGTCGTAAAGGCCGGTGCCATCATGTTTGAAATGGACGGCATTCCTTACCAGGTTGCCGCTGAGGCTTTTCACCTCGCTGCACAAAAGCTTCCGATTAAAACCAAGGTGGTCGTCCGCCGGGAGTTTCAAAATTTGGTAACCGCTTAATTATCTGTCAACCATGGCATTGAAAAAATACACGGAATTCGCAGGGCTGGACAATGAGGTGCTCGAGCGCGATCTCCGCCAGGCAGTAGAAGAACTTTCGAGACTCAGGGTGGAGCATAAGGTTAAGGGACTGCAAAATCCCGTTCAAATCCGCCACCTGCGCAAAGAAATTGCCAAAATGAAAACAGAAATGACAAAAAGATCATCCACTCATGCTTAAACAGACCACTGAAATGGAACAACGCAATTTGAGAAAACAGAAAGTGGGCGTGGTGAGCAGCAACAAGATGGACAAGACCATTGTCGTTCGCGTTGAGCGGTCCATTCTTCATGCCAAATATGGAAAAAAGGTCAAGAAGAGCAATAAGTATTTTGCTCATGACGAAAAAAACGAATGCAACATCGGCGATACCGTTCGCATCATGGAGACCCGACCGCTCAGCAAAAACAAGAGCTGGCGGATGGTGGAGATCCTTCGGCGCGGAGAGTGAGCACATTAAAAATGAACGTGTATGATACAGCAGGAATCGAGACTGAACGTAGCAGATAACAGCGGGGCAAAAGAAGTCCTTTGTATCCGTGTGCTGGGCGGAACCAAACGGCGTTACGCTTCAGTTGGCGACAAAATTGTCGTCACGGTGAAGTCAGCTACTCCGGGCGGCGTCAAAAAAGGTACCGTATCAAAAGCCGTTATCGTACGCACAAAGAAGGAAATCCGTCGCAAGGACGGTACTTACATCCGTTTTGATGACAATGCGGTGGTACTGCTGACGGCATCCGACGAGCCCCGTGGAACGCGCATATTTGGACCCGTTGCCCGCGAGCTGCGGGAAAAGGATTATATGCGCATTGTTTCTCTGGCACCCGAAGTGCTTTAATGGATAAATAGCTGTACGATGAAAAAATTTAAAATCAAAACGGGCGATAAAGTGGCGGTGATCGCGGGTTCAAATAAGGGTAAAACCGGTATTGTCACCCAGGTAATCACCGACAAGGACCGGGCAATTGTTGAAGGGGTCAACATCGTTAAAAAGCACACAAAACCGACGAACAATAATCCAGGAGGCATCGTCGAGATGCCTGCCCCCATACACATTTCCAACCTGTCTTTGCTGGATCCTAAATCCGGGAAGCCTACCCGCGTAGGCTACCGCGACGAAAAGGGAAAGAAAGTAAGGGTATCCAAAGAATCGGGTGAAATCATAAAGTGATGAGCTACCAGAACAGACTTAGGAAACATTACATGGACCAGGTTGTACCGGCTTTAAAAGAAAAGTTCGGGTACAAGTCCATTATGGAGGTGCCGAAAATCGTGAAGATCAGCATCAACCAGGGTGTTGGGTCCGCCACCCAGGATAAAAAGCTCGTTGACATTGCCGTGGCAGAATTGTCAACGATCGTCGGCCAGAAAGCCGTACCAACCAAATCCAAGAAGGCGGTTTCTAACTTTAAACTTCGGGAGGATATGCCCATCGGAGCTAAGGTAACCTTGCGCCGGGACAGGATGTATGAGTTTCTCGATCGTCTGATCACGGTTGCACTCCCCAGGGTCCGCGACTTTCGCGGGGTAAGCGATACGGCATTCGACGGAAGAGGCAATTACACACTGGGTGTGACGGAGCAGATCATTTTTCCTGAGATCGACCTGGACAAGATCAATAAAATCGCAGGCATGGATGTGACCATCGTCACAACCGCTAAAACCGATGCAGAAGCTTTTGAGCTGCTCAAACACATGGGCATGCCTTTCAAAAATCAGAAAAATTAATTCCAGTTATGTCCAAGAAATCCATTATTGCCAGGCAAAACAAGCGAGAGAAGATGGTAGCGAAGTACCAAGATCTCCGCAAGTCGCTTAAGGCAGAGGGCAACTACGACGCACTTTCAAAGCTGCCAAGGGACGCGTCGCCTGTGCGTTTGAAAAACCGCTGTCTTCTTACAGGCAGACCAAAGGGCTACATCCGGCGCTTTGGCGTTTCGCGTTACGTTTTCCGGCTTATGGCCCTCGACGGCAAGATACCGGGTATTGTAAAAGCAAGTTGGTAATCAAAAAATTCCAAATTTCATGTCAGCAGTTACTGATCCGATAGCAGATTACCTGACCCGCGTACGCAACGCGCAACAGGCAGGATTCAAAGTGGTGGACATACCCGCCTCCAACGAGAAGCGGCGCATCACGGAGATCCTGTACCAGTATGGCTACATCCTGAAATACAAGTTTGAGGATACGGAAAACCACCAGGGCCTGATCCGCATTGCCATTAAGTACGATCCTCTGACCCGCGTGCCCGTCATTCGGGAATTGGTACGGGTAAGCAGACCCGGACGCAGGGTGTATGCCAAGGCCGACCAAATACAGAAAGTGATCAACGGCTTGGGCATTGCCATCGTGTCAACTTCTAAGGGTCTCCTCACCGACAAAGAAGCTCGCAAAGCCAATGTCGGGGGTGAGGTGCTGTGTCATATTCAATAATCACAAGTTTATTGCCATGTCGCGCATAGGAAAGAAAATCATCAATATTCCCACCGGGGTCGATGTGAAAATCGAAAAAAGCCGGGTGACGGTGAAAGGTCCGAAAGGCGTTTTGATCCAGGCCATTGATCCGGATATGACCGTGTCGGTAGAGGAAGGTGTTTTGCAGGTTGCACGCCCCACAGACCAAAAGCGGCATCGCGCTGCCCACGGACTGACCAGAGCGCTGATCAACAATATGGTGACGGGCGTGACCGATGGGTTTACCCGGGTACTCGAACTCGTTGGTGTCGGATACCGCGTTTCCAATTCGGGTAACATCCTCGAGATTTCCGTTGGATATTCTCACCCGGTTTACTTCGCCATTCCGGATGAGATCAAAGTTGAGACCATTACCGAAAAGGGATCCAACCCGCGGATCGTACTCAAAGGTTCTGACAACCAACTGATCGGTCAGGTCTGTGCCAAGATCAGGGCGTTCAAAGCACCAGAGCCATTCAAAGGCAAGGGCATTAAGTTTGCCGGAGAAGTTCTTCGCAGAAAGGCTGGAAAATCAGCTGGAAAATAATTTGGCATTATCGCAATACGTGCACGATGAAGAAAAGCAAAACCATCAACCGGCAAAAGATTCGCTACCGCATTCGCAAAAAGATCAGCGGTACGGAGGAAATGCCCCGCTTGTCCGTATTCAAAAGCAATACCGGCATCTATTGTCAATTGATTGACGACACCCAGGGCATAACCCTGTGTGCGGCTTCATCAAAGGAAAAGGACATGTCGAAAGGAAGTAAATCTGAAATGGCCAGACAGGTCGGAAACCGGATTGCTTCTCGCGCCTTGGCCAAGAACATCAGCCGCATCGTTTTCGACCGTGGTGGCTTCATTTACCACGGCCGCATCAAGGCCTTGGCCGAAGCGGCACGGGAAGGGGGACTCGCATTTTAATCACTAGCATTCGATCGCATTAGATATGGCAAAAGCACATGTAGTCAGGGTTAAGGCAGCCGGGGAAACCGAGCTTAAGGAAAAATTGGTCTCGCTCAATCGCGTAGCCAAGGTAACCAAAGGTGGACGGACCTTCAGCTTCTCGGCCCTGGTCGTAGTTGGAGACGGCAAGGGCATCGTCGGACAGGGAATTGGAAAGGCGCGCGAGGTTTCAGACGCCATCTCCAAAGCCGTCGATGACGCCAAGAAAAACCTCATCAAAGTCCCCATCCATAAGGGAACGATATCCCATGAACAAAAGGGCAAATTTGGTGCAGGTCGCGTATTCATCAAGCCTGCGGCAGACGGTACCGGGGTCATCGCCGGAGGAGCTATGAGGGCGGTACTGGAAATTGCCGGCGTGCACAACGTTCTCGCCAAATCCATCGGTTCATCGAATCCGCACAATGTGGTGAAAGCAACCCTCGATGCCCTCACGCGCATCAGAAGCCCATACGAGGTTGCCAAAGACCGCAAAGTTGAACTTGTCAAGGTATTTGAAGGCATTTAAATCGGAGAGCAACATGTCAAAAATCAGAGTGACCCAATCCAGGAGTACGATCAAAGCCAATAAAAATCAGAAATTGACCATCCAGGCACTGGGATTGAAGAATCCGAATGACGCCGTGGAGCACGAGCATACACCTCAGATTGAAGGTATGCTCAAAAAAGTCAACCATCTCGTTCACGTCGAAAAGTTATCCTAATGGAACTTCACAATTTAAAGCCGGCCAAAGGGGCTATACATCGCGAAAAGCGCATTGCGCGTGGAGAAGGATCCGGACATGGGGGAACCGCCGGAAAAGGGCACAAGGGTATGAAAGCGCGGTCGGGTGCAACGACATCGAAGAGTTTTGAAGGGGGCCAAACACCACTGCAAAGACGTCTTCCAAAGTTTGGCTTTAAAAATCCGGATCGCATCGAATACAAAGAGGTGAACCTGTCCACGCTGGAAGCCTACGCTTCGCGGTATGGCGTAGCTGAATTCAATGTTGCATTTTTTACGGCCAATCGCATTTTTAACAAGCGGGACCGGATAAAACTCCTCGCCAACGGAGAGGTGACTAGGGCATATCGCCTGCAGGTTCACGCCTGTTCTGCAACTGCCAAGGCCAAAATTGAAGCGGCTGGCGGATCCGTTGACCTGATTTAATTATTGGCGATGAAAAAGTTGATGGAGACTCTCAAGAACATCTGGAGCATCCAGGAGTTGCGGGATAAAATCATTTATACCCTTTCCCTGCTGTTCATTTTCCGGGTGGGCTCGTTCATTGTCCTTCCCGGCGTGGACCCGCAGATCCTTAGCCAAAAAACGACGAATGCTGCCAACAGCCTTTTTGGCTTGATCTCGAGCTATACCGGCGGTGCATTCGACAAAGCTTCCATATTTGCCCTTGGGGTAATGCCGTACATCACGGCCTCCATCATCATCCAGTTGCTTGGTTTCGCCGTTCCATATTTTCAGAGATTGCAGCAAAAGGAAGGGGATTCAGGCCGGAAAAAGCTCAACCAGATTACAAGGATGCTTACGGTACTCATTACCCTGGTCCAGGGTGGCGGTTACCTGACTTACATCAAATCGACCGGGGCGGTTGATCCCAACATCAGCCAGTTCATTTTCTGGTTTTCCAACAGCATCATCCTGGCTACGGGAACCGTTTTTTGTATGTGGATAGGTGAGCGCATCACAGACCGCGGAGTGGGCAACGGCATTTCGCTGCTTATCATGGTCGGTATCATTGCTTCGCTGCCATCGGCCTTCGCATTTGAGTTGAATACCCAACAACTGCTGCTCTTCCTGCTCGAACTGGTGATCCTCTTCCTCATCGTCATCGCCTGCATTATGGTCATTCAGGGTGTTCGCAAGATCCCCATCCAGTTCGCCAAACGAATGGTTGGGCGTGGTGCCGGGTCGATGCCCGCCGCCAACAACCGCGATTTCATACCGCTGAAGGTCAATGCGGCCGGTGTGATGCCCATTATTTTTGCACAGGCCATTCTCTTTCTGCCACTGACAGCAGTACAGTACATGACAGCAGATCCCAGCTTGGGAACCACGGGCTTCCTGCAAGTGATCACTGACCCTTACGGGTTTTGGCACAACCTGGTGACTTTTCTGCTCGTCGTGGGATTTACCTATATCTATACGGCGCTGATCGTCAACCCCCAGAATTATGCCGAATACCTCAAAAGACAAAATGCATTCATCCCGGGCATCAAACCCGGCCAGGATACCGAAGAGTATATAGACGCCACTACGACCAGGATCACCCTTCCGGGTTCGATCTTCCTCGGGATACTCACCATCCTTCCCGCCATTGCCGTAGTCTTTGGAGTAAATCCGGAATTTGCGAGGTTCTTCGGGGGATCGTCCGTTCTGATCATGGTCGGAGTCATCCTCGATACACTTGCTGTGATCGAATCGTATCTGCTCATGCGCAAGTACGATGGCTTGGTGAAATCCGGCAGAATTGAAGGTCGGTTCAGTCAGGGCGTGGGACCCGTTGTAAACGGATAAGTCCGCCCTGAGCAATGATTTACCTCAAGTCCGAGGAAGAGATCCAGAAAATCCGTCACAGTTGCCAGTTGGTCAGTCGGTCTTTGGCACTGGTTGGTCAATTGTTGCGTCCCGGGATCACCGGAAGCGAACTCGACGCCCAGGCGGGCCAGTTTATACGCGACCATGCTGCCATTCCTGCCTTTAAGGGGTACAACGGTTTTCCAGCCAGCTTGTGCATCTCCATCAACGAGCAGGTCGTACATGGCATCCCTTCTGCTTTACCAATGAAGGATGGCGACGTCGTTTCTGTAGACTGCGGAGTGCTCTGCGAAGGCTATTATGGCGATGCCGCTTATACCTTTGCCATTGGCGAAGTGGGAGCGGAAATCCTACAATTGATGCGCGTGACGCTGGAGTCCCTCGCCCTCGGCATTGCCCAGGCCCATGAGGGCAACCGGATCGGGGACATCAGCTTTGCGATACAGGAACACGCCGAACAGCGCCATGGGTATGGTGTGGTTCGGGAACTGGTTGGCCATGGTATCGGCAAGCAGCTCCACGAGCCTCCCGAAGTACCGAATTTCGGAAAACGCGGGAGCGGCATCTCCCTAAAAGAAGGATTGGTCCTGGCCATTGAGCCCATGATCAACCTCGGAACTCGCCGGGTCAAACAACTCAAAGACGGCTGGACCATTATTACACAGGACAAGAAGGTATCGGCGCACTACGAGCATACAGTCGTGGTCAGGCGGGATCGAGCAGAAATCCTTTCCGACCATGCCGTAATCGAAGATTCCGTGAAAAATAACAAAGAATTGACAGGAATTGCCTAAAAAGATAGATATTTGCACTCCGAAAATTTTTAGATGGCCAAAAAAGACCTGATTACACAGGATGGAGTTATCGAAGAAGCCCTATCAAACGCCATGTTCCGGGTGAGGCTTCAGAATGACCACCTGATCATAGCCACGATTTCGGGGAAAATGCGGATGCACTACATTAGGATATTGCCCGGCGACAAGGTCTCGGTGGAAATGAGCCCATACGATCTGTCGAGGGGAAGAATAACCTATCGTTATAAAAGTGAGAAAATATGAAAGTCAGAACATCGGTGAAGAAAAGGACGGCTGATTGCAAGTTCGTTCGCAGAAAGGGAAGGCTTTACATCATCAACAAAAAGAACCCAAAGTTCAAGCAACGTCAGGGATAAGCTAAACTCAGGCAGCAATTATGGCTCGTATATCAGGAATAGATTTGCCCAGAAACAAGCGTGGGGTCATAGGATTGACATACATCTATGGCATCGGTCCCACCTCCGCTCGCAACATTCTGCAAAAGGCGGAAATTGACCACAGCGTTCGGGTACAGGAGTGGTCCAACGATCAGGTGCAGACCATAGCGCGCATCATCCAGGAAGAATACAGGGTAGAGGGGGAGTTGCGCTCCGATGTGCAGCTCAGCATCAAACGCCTTATGGACATTGCCAGCTACCGGGGCATTCGACACAGAAAGGGACTTCCAGTACGGGGGCAGCGCACAAAAACCAATGCGAGAACCCGCAAGGGCAAGCGGAAAACCGTGGCCAACAAGAAGAAGGCGACCAAATAATCATCGATCACGCAAGTTATGGCAAAGGGAAAAAAGGCTAAGAAAAGAAAAGTCAAGGTGGATTCAGACGGCCTGGCATACATCCGGGCAAGTTTCAATAACATCATCATCTCACTGACCAATAAGGCTGGAGAAGTAATTTCCTGGTCCAGCGCCGGGAAGTCAGGATTCAAAGGCTCTAAGAAAAATACGCCATTTGCCGCGCAATTATCCGCCTCCAATGCGGCTGCAACGGCCTACGAAGCCGGAATGCGTTCCGCCGAAGTGTATGTAAAAGGCCCGGGGTCAGGCCGGGAAGCGGCGATCCGCGCACTCGATTCCTCCGGAATCCGGATCACAAAAATCATCGACGTCACGCCCATCCCCCACAATGGTTGCCGTCCACCGAAACACCGCAGAGTTTAACATTTAGCAAGCAGCAGGAATCCATGGCAAGATATACAGGACCGGTTACCAAGAAATCGCGCGCATTCGGCCAGTCGTTAACGGGCTACGACAAATCTTTCGAACGGAAGAAGTATGCCCCTGGACAGCATGGCCCCTCCAGACGGAGAAAGCAGCGTTCGGACTATGCGCTGCAGCTGATAGAAAAACAAAAAGCCAAATACACTTACGGAGTATTGGAGCGCCAGTTTCGCAATACGTTTCAGGATGCCCACAAAAAGGAAGGCGTCACCGGGGAAAACCTGTTCCAGTACCTGGAAGCCCGACTTGATAACACCGTTTACCGCATGGGCATATCGCCCACGCGAAAGGGAGCCCGTCAGCTCGTGTCGCATCGCCACATCATGGTGAACGAACGCCTGGTGAATGTACCCTCTTATCGCCTCCGCCCGGGTGATGTCGTTTCTGTACGAGGTAAGTCCCGTGGACTGGAGATCATCCGGCATAACGTTTCACAAAAGTCGGATACCCGCAAATTCGGTTGGCTGGAGTGGAACCCCGATAAAATGGAGGGCAAGTTCATTCAGTACCCAAGCCGAGACCAGGTTCCCGAACCGATCAATGAACAGCTGATCGTCGAATTGTACTCCAAGTGAGGACTTCCTCCTTTCACCGTTAATACTTCTCGAATGAGCATATTAAACTTTCAAAAGCCGGAAAAAATCATTCTTCAAAAATCCTCAGATTTCGGAGGCACTTTTGAGTTTAAACCGCTGGAGCCGGGCTTTGGCCAAACCATCGGCAACTCGCTTCGGAGAATATTGCTTTCGTCTTTGGAGGGTTTTGCCATTTCCTATGTTCGCATTGCAGGAGTGGAACACGAATTTTCCACCATTAAAGGCGTTATGGAAGATGTGGTGGAGATCATCCTCAACTTCAAACAGGTCCGGCTAAAACCTGCAATGGATCCAGCTAACCTCAAGGAAGAAAAGATCTACATTTCCATCAGTGGGAAAGAGAGTTTCGTTGCCGGAGACATCCAAAATGCAACCAACCTCTTTACGGTAACGAACCCGGGCCTGGTCATCTGCCGAATGGAGCCCTTCGTGAACCTGGAGCTGGAATTGACCATTTCTAAGGGAAGAGGCTATGTCCCGGCAGATGAAATGATTACAAAGGACCTTCCCATCGGGATCATTCCCGTCGATGCGATCTATACACCGATAAAGAAAGTAGCCTACAACGTATCCAATACGAGGGTAGGCCAGAAAACGGACTTCGAAAAACTAGTCCTGGAGGTGGTCACGGATGGCTCTGTTCATCCGGAAGAAGCGGTCAAGGAGGCCGCGCGCATCATGATTCAGCACCTTATGCTGATCACCGATGAAAACATCACCTTTGAAGACTCCGTGCGCAAGGAAGACGTCATTGTCGACGAACACATCCTGCACATGCGCAAACTGTTCAAAACACCTCTGGAAGACCTCGACCTCAGCGTGCGTGCCTACAATTGCCTGAAAGCTGCAAAAATTAACACGCTGGCTGAGCTGGTCCGCTACGACACCCACGAGCTGCTGAAGTTCCGCAATTTTGGAAAAAAGTCCCTGGTGGAAATTGAAGAGCTGCTCCAACTTAAGGGACTCAGTTTCGGAATGGATCTTTCCAAATATAAACTCGAAGAAGACTAATTGCGAATTCTGTCAATAAGCAAATTATCCAGCCATGCGACACGGAAAAGCGTTTAACCATCTCAGCAGGAAAAGGGGCCACCGCAAGGCACTGCTCAAAAATTTGGCCATTGCCCTCATACAGCACAAGCGGATCAATACAACTCTTGCAAAGGCTAAGGCCTTGCGCGTCTATATAGAGCCCTTGCTGACTAAATCCAAAAACAATACGACGCATGCGCGTAGAACGGTGTTCAGTTACCTCCAGAGCAAAGAGGCGGTAACAGAGTTGTTTGGCGACGTTGCCGCGAAAATCGCCGAGCGCCCGGGGGGATATACCCGTGTGATCAGAAGCGGATTCAGGCTGGGGGATGGAGCTGAAATGGCCATGATCGAAATGGTAGATTACAATGATGTCATGGTTTCTGCTTCCCAGGCCAAAGATCCGGGTGCTGCGCGCAAAAAAACGCGAAGGAGCGCTCGACGCAAAAAACAAGATTCCGGGGAGCCGGGAGGTGACACGACGACGCAAACTGCAGAGCAAGAATAATGGAAAGCGGCCTAGTGCCGCTTTTTTTTTTTGCGCATTGGGCACATTTGGTGTGCGAATGCTCATGCTGCCCCGAGTGTTTGATATATTTGCAAAAGTTTAATATAAAATTTGAACATGGCCGCAACCGCACGTAAAAGGGCATACCTCCTGATGGACGACGGGAGCTATTTTGAAGGATGGGCGGCAGGTAAGTCCGGGACCATAGGAGGGGAAATTTGCTTCAATACGAGCATGACGGGCTACCAGGAGATTTACACCGATCCCAGTTATTACGGCCAGATCATGGTCAATACCAATGTACACATTGGAAATTATGGGGTCATGCAAGCAGAGTCCGAATCGGATAAGGCCCAGATTCGCGGACTCGTATGCCGAAATTTCTCAGCACACATGAGCCGGCAAATTGCTTCCGAATCATTGGATGCCTTTCTGGAAACCCATGGCGTTCTCTGCATCTACGGGCTGGATACGCGTGCCATCGTTCGGCACATACGCATCCACGGAGCGATGAACGCGGTCATCTCTACCGAATTAGACCAAAAATCACAACTGCGCAGTTTCCTGGCTTCGATTCCATCGATGGAGGGACTGGAGCTCGCAACACAGGTCACTACGAGAGCGCCCTATCCCTATGGCAACGCGGACGCTGCGTTTCGGCTTGCGGTAGTGGATTATGGGATAAAGCAGAGCATACTTGGGCAGCTCGACGCTGCGGGCTTTTATATGCAGGTATTTCCTGCGAATGCCGGGTTTGAAGTTATGGAGCGGTGGAACCCGGATGCGTATTTTCTTTCCAACGGCCCGGGCGATCCGATGGCCATGCAATATGCCATTTCTGATGCAAGCGACATCATACGATCAGGCAAACCGGTCTTTGGAATATGTTTAGGGCATCAGCTTCTGAGCATTGCCATGGGTGTGCAAACGTTCAAAATGCACCACGGGCACCGCGGCGCCAACCATCCGGTACTCAACCTTCAAACAAAGCTGGGGGAGATCACCAGTCAAAACCACGGATTTGCCGTTGATGCCGGAATGCTCGAGAAACACAAAGACGAAATTATTTTGACACACATCAACCTCAACGACGGTTCCGTTGAAGGATTCCACCATCGGAAAAGACCCGTATGTGGCGTGCAATACCACCCCGAAGCCGGCCCGGGACCACACGATTCGAGGTACCTGTTCCACCAATTTTACCAGAACCTTCAGCGCGAACATCAAACCAGTACACCAAACTCATGAGCGAAATCATCGACATCCGGGCATTGGAAATTCTCGATAGCCGGGGCTTCCCGACGGTTGAGGTGGAAGTGGAAACCGAGTGGGGAACCATCCAGCGCGCATCAGTGCCTTCCGGTGCTTCTACGGGCATGCATGAAGCACTTGAACTTCGCGACGGAGAGGCCCGCCGGTATCTTGGAAAGGGGGTGCAGAAGGCATGTGCCTATGTTGAAGAGGAACTCGCCATGCTGTTGGCGGGAATGGACGTGCAGCAGCAGCGCGAGATTGACCAGATCATGATCGAGGCCGACGGAACGTCTAACAAAGCTCAGTTTGGCGCAAATGCCCTGCTTGGCATTTCCCTGGCGGTTGCAAAGGCCGCTGCTGTGGAAGCAAGTCTCCCGCTTTATCGATACCTCGGTGGCGTAAACGCCTGCATGTTGCCCATGCCAATGATGAACATTATCAATGGTGGAGCACACGCAGACAATCGCCTGGATTTTCAGGAATTCATGATCGTGCCGGTAGGTGCTTCCCAGTTTTCAGAGGCTTTGCGAATGGGAGCAGAAGTATTTCATGCACTCAAGAAGGTGATCCGCGCCAAAGGGTTTTCCACAAACGTCGGCGACGAAGGAGGTTTTGCCCCGAACCTGGGCTCTACTGAAGAGGCCATTGAGCTCATCCTGGCTGCTATTGAAAGCGCTGGTTTCAAACCAGGGAACGATTTCCTGCTGTCGATGGATGCAGCCACTTCCGAAATGTACGATCCAGAAAGCAGGCAATATGTTTTTAAAAAATCAGGAGGGGAACGTCTCAGCTCCACAGCACTGGTCGATTTTTGGGAAAAGCTCTGTGGCAATTACCCCATAGCCTCCCTCGAAGATGGTCTTGCCGAAGACGATTGGGAAGGCTGGAAGGAACTGACTACCAGATTGGGAAACGCAGTGCAACTCGTGGGAGATGACTTGCTGGTGACCAATCCCGTTCGAATTGCAAAGGCCATTGAAATGGGCGTGGCAAACGCAGTTTTAATCAAGGTTAACCAGATCGGGACACTCACGGAAACCATCGAGGCGGTAACCATGGCGCAGCGTGCAGGCTATCGTTGTGTGATCAGCCACCGCTCTGGAGAAACGGAAGACAGCACCATCGCCGACCTGGCGGTTGCCCTCAATTGTGGCCAGATCAAGACCGGTTCGTTGTCGCGCACCGACCGGATGGCTAAATACAACCAGCTTCTGCGCATCGAGCGCGAACTCGGCCCCCAGGCCACCTTTCCCGGAAAAAGTATATTTGGTAAATAAATAGTATATATATTTGCCTAATATTCTCTGAATTAGATGCAATTTCTACGCCGCAACGTACAATCCCTGAACAAACTGAAAGATTGGATATTGCGGTTCCGCTACGTACTGAGTTTAGGCTTCTTCCTCGTTTATATGCTTTTTTTTGACCAGTATCGCATCCCCATTGCCTACTCGATTTACAAGGATGTTCAACAACTGGAGCAGGAAAAGGAAGATTATGTGCACTCCCTCCGAAAACTGGCTGAGGATAAGCGCGATTTTGAAGAGAATTATGAGAAATTTGCGCGGGAAAAATATTTTATGTCACGTCCGGATGAAGACGTGTTCATCATCAAGTAACAACCGCATAATTAAGCGCAAATGGCAGTATTGGTAAGCTCGGCATCGAGGGTGATTGTACAAGGATTTACAGGAAAGGAAGGCACGTTCCATGCCGAACAAATGATAGCCTACGGTACGCCCGTCGTGGGCGGGGTCACTCCAGGAAAGGGTGGGCAGCTACACCTGGACAAACCGGTATTCAACACCGTAAGTGACGCAGTGCTCCAGGAGGGTGCCGATACCTCCATCCTGTTTGTTCCGCCTGCTTTCGCGGCAGATGCCATCATGGAAGCTGCAGAAGCGGGTATCCAGGTCATCATCTGCATTACGGAAGGGGTACCGGTTCAGGATATGCTGCGCGTGAAGGAATACCTTAAGAATTTTCCCTGCAAGCTCATCGGCCCCAATTGTCCGGGTGTCATTACCCCCGGCGAAGCCAAAGTCGGCATTATGCCCGGGTTTATCCATAAGAAGGGGGCTGTTGGCATTGTCTCCCGGTCCGGTACATTGACCTACGAAGCAGTCGACCAGGTCACCCGCGCTGGGATGGGCCAGTCAACCTGCATTGGCATTGGTGGCGATCCCATTCCGGGGACTACGACGTTGGAGGCCGTCCAGTTACTGATGGCCGATTACCAGACAGAGGGCATCGTCATGATCGGAGAGATCGGTGGGAATATGGAAAACGAAGCCGCCCTGTGGATTCGCGATTACGGCACCAAACCCGTTGTGGGCTTCATTGCAGGACGCACTGCCCCCAAGGGCCGCAAAATGGGCCATGCAGGAGCGATTATCGGTGGAAAATCCGATACGGCTGAAGCAAAAATGGAAATCATGGCGCAGTGTGGGATCCACGTAGTGCAGTCCCCTGCAGAAATTGGTTCTGCCATGGTACGCGCTCTCACAATCAAACCTTAAGGGTTTCCGCAGGTTTTTTCTTCCTGAAATATTTCGGGTGCACAATCAGCATTCCAAAGGATTCTCCGTCTTCTTTCGTCTTTTTAGCATGGTGCGCCCCGTGCGCTTTCAGGATCGCCTTTGAATAGCGTCCGCTCAATTGACGAAACCAGTGGAACCGGCGATGTATGTAAACGTCGTGTACCAAAAAGTAGCAAAGGCCATAAATCGAGATGCCAATGCCCACAAAAAGCAACAAGCGCCATTCCGGATACAGACTCCCTGCGAGATAAAAAAATGCTGAGGGTATGGCAAATACCAGGAAAAAACGGTCATTCTTCTCCCAAAAGCCCTTTTTGTGCTTTGCAGGATCGTGATGGTCGGCATGCCAGCTCCACAGTATGCCGTGCATGACGTACTTGTGGGTAAACCAGGCAATCAATTCCATGGCAACAAAAGATGCGATTACAATGAGAACGGGAAGAAACATGTTATCAATTTTAGCGCAATAACAACACGCCAGAGGCCCTTAAAGTTGCAATAACCCCTGCCAGTAGGGCCTCTGCCGCATTAACCGGGTTCGCCTTGTTCAGGTTTTCGCATCAGGGGGAGTTCGACGAAAAAGTTGGTTCCTTTGCCCGGAATGGTGCGGAAAAAGATCCGGCCATTCGCAGCCTCTACGATTTGCTGGCACATAGCCAGACCGAGCCCGGTTCCAGAACTCTTTGAAGTGAAATTGGGAAGGAATACTTTTGATTGCATGTCTTCGGGAATTCCCTCCCCGTTGTCCCGGATGCTGATGGTTGCTTCGCGCGCTGTTGCGTCCAGGCTGATCTGGATCAATCCACGCCGCGTATCCGGTATGGCCTGGATCGCATTGTTGATCAGGTTGTTCAATACCCGGATGATCTGGTCCTTGTCTGCAAATACGTGCAATTCATCAATCGGAACGGAGAGATGGATGTCGAGGTCTTCCCGCTTGCGGAAGAGGTCATGAACAGAAGACAGTATTTCATTCAGTACGAGCTTTTCGTTTTGCGTCTGGGGCATTTTTGCAAAGTTGCCAAACTCGGTGGCGATCTTGCTCAAGCTGTCTATTTGTTCGATGAGCGTCTTGCAGACTTTGTTGGCCATTTCGCTGATGTCTTCCGTGCCGGACCGTATGGTTTGCTGTAGGTATTGAATAGACAATTTCATCGGCGTCAGCGGGTTTTTAATTTCGTGGGCTACCTGCTTGGCCATTTCGCGCCAGGCAGAATCGCGTTCAGTACGTGCCAGCAGGCGGGCGCTTTCGTCGAGCTGATTGACCATCTGATTGTAGTTCTGTATCAGCTCGCCGATCTCATCCTGGCTTTTCCACTCGATCACCTCATTTGTTTTTCCAAGACGGATGCTTCGCAGTTTTTCGGTCAGGGTAACCAGTGGGGAAGTGATCGAGTTGGCCAGAAAAGTGGCAAGACTGGCAGCAATGAGAAACAGGAAAACGTAAATGTTGAGGAGGGTGTTGACGAGATTGGCCAGTCTGGCGCTATAGCTCATTTCCCTGGACGCGAGTGCCTCCACCTGAAGGATGGCGATTCTTTGGTTATTTAAAAAGAGGTTGCGAAATGCGCATAGTTCGTTTGTGCGTGAAGCGTGTTCCAATACAACAATGTCTTCCGCATAGGCCGGGTATTGAAAATAAAATTGAGGGTTTAAAAGCTGGCGGCTTTGCTCCCGACCGGGAAATGTTGGGTTGGAGTTATTTTCGAAGCCATCTGGATGAAAAAACCGTATGGAAAAATCGATCATCTGGCTGGTTTGTTTCAGTTGGGTCCGCAGGATGGACCGTGCGTCAAACTCATTTTGAACATCCCGGAAACTGGATTCAAGAAAGTGGCTCATGTTCCGAGTTTTGCTTAACAGGTTTTCACGGTATATTTCGTTTTCAGAGCGGCGCGTAAAAAAAACGGTGGTAATGGCTATGATTAGAAAGCTGATCACTATTCCAAGAATGACGTAAAACTGAATCCTGTTTTTGAGTGAGGGCTTTTCGGAAATGCTGATCTGCAGGTCTTCAGGCAAAAACCGGAATTTCTGATGCAACAAGCTAATGCCGTACGAAAGCACAATCAAAATGGTAAACAGATATGAAAACAGCGAAATCCCCTTCAGTGTGCTGTTCAGGGGATTTGAAATGATGACCAGCTGGCTCGGCGCAGGCCTTACATAAAGTACATCTTTCCCATCGTGACGGAGGTGCCGTATGCTGTCGCGCCCGAGATAACGCTGACTTTTTGCATAATCCGGTTTGAATACATTGCTGGAAAATTTCAACAGCCGGTCTTCGTAAAAATAGAGGTCGTAATCGTTGGTACTGCAATTTTGAATCAGTTTTGCCATGCAATCCTGCGCCCCGGTTTGTGCGCAATCTGCATATGAAGAGACCATCTCATTTTTGATGTACCTGCGCTTCTGATTCTGAAAATGAAAGATCAGGCCGGCGTTTAGTATGCTGATAACGATAATCCATGAGATCAGCCAGAGTATGTTTTTCTGATAATCCTCTGTAAAAAAATCCTGAAGCCAGATGATGATCGAGGCTCCGAGGACAAAGGCTGCCAGGCTGAGCTGTAATCCTGTCTGGTGGATCAGTGGAAGCGCGATTCCCAATGCGAGCACATAAACCCCAAAACGCTGCCTGAATGGAACCTGCAGGCTGTAGGTGCTTGACGTAAGCTTGTTGGTGACCAGGAAAATGCCGATCAGCAATACGAGTAAATCAAACAGCAGGGTGAAATGCCGGAAATCGTACGAGAATATGTTGCTCAGATCAAAGTAAAAATCGGAATGGACGAATACCGCGTTAAAAATAAAACAATAAAAAATAAGGGCGCTTAGAGCGACGAGGTAGTTGAATAATGCAATTAACCATACAGCCCAAGCCGGAAGGGTCTTTTCGGTAAATCGTGCGTATTTGAAGAAGAAGTAACTGAGGTGAAAAAACAGTCCGGAAAAGGTGGTGAACTCAAACAGGGTGTAATTATAGAAACGGGTATGGATGAGCTGGTCCGTCAGCAGACTGTGATAAAATTCATTTTGGTGCACGATCCACTGACACATACTGGCAGTTACCAGCACTCCGGTAAGCAAGATCAGATTGCCCCACGGATAATTTTGCTGTTGGTAGTGATCTCTGGAAATGCGGTGAAATGGCAGGTAAAATAGCAGAAGGACCAAAAGGTAAAAGAAGATCAGTACATTACCGTAAACCGGTGCTAGGTAGTTGTCTGCAATTTGCAGCTTCCCCAAAGGAGAACTCGGTTTTTCCGGATTGCTGATGCTGAGTCCGGGTTGTGGCCCCGAATGGGGAACGATTGCCGGGGAAGCCGTTTCGGTATTTGCGGTCGTTAGAGAAGCGAAGCTAACAAGTGTAAGATTCTTGCCCAGACGCGTGAAGGCATCTCGCTTAAAAAGGTAATAGGCATCCAGGTGACGCAATATGTGCAGGCCGGCAAACTTTTCGTCAACATGCCAGGATTCATAACTAAAAACCTCGCTGCCCGTCCAGTACTTCGCTACACCGTCTTCGTAAAGTATAGAGCTGAGTGAGACTTCCTCCGACAGGTGCTGCACGAGTGGGGCGTAATCGATCACCGACTGGCTGTCCTGTACATTCAGCATCCCGCGGATCTCCCGGTGACGTTTTTGCGCGGTCACATAAAAATCCTTAACCTCATTCTGTATTGAGTTCCTTAGGAAGTGCGCGTAATCGTGCTGAAAGGCGGGATAAGCCCACTCGTAGACCTTGCCAAAACTGAGGAGCAGCAGGGCAAATGCCCAGATCAGATATCCGTTCCGGTGTGTAGAGAGGTTCACTCGGGAAAATTGGGTAAAATTAAGATATAATGTATTAAATTATAATGTAATGTGAGAGATGCCAGGAGCGCTTGCTGCAATCGTTGGGGCAGAAATGCGTAAATTTGCGTTCCCACGTCTCACCGCTCCCGGGCAACCGGGGGAGGAAAGTCCGGACAATGTAGGGAAACCGCACCACTTAACAGGTGGCTCAGAAGAAGTTCTGAAGAGATCGTGTCACAGAAAATTACCGCCGGAATTCCGTTCCGGTAAGGGTGAAAACGCGTGGTAAGAGCACGCGCACGTTGTGAGCAATTGCAGCGTGGGATAAACCTTGCGGATTGAAATGCCATGTATATCCATTGCCGTGAGGCCTCATTTCCCTGGAGTGTCGCAAGACAGGTGGAGGGGTAGGCAGAGCAGATAAATGGTGAGAACACTGCGCTTGGCGCGGTGTACAGAATCCGGCTTACAGTGGGAATTTTTAAAGGGCCATCTGTTGAGGATAGCCCTTTTTTATTTTTTTTTACCAAGGAAGACCAGTCCAGCTTACTCTCCCGATTCCGTACCGATCATTCCTCCGAAGAAGGCCTGGCACGGGATGCGTCAAGGGCATAGCCAATGGAAAACCGCACCGTATTGGCCAAAGGACTGCGGTTGTTGGTAGCAGGGATCAAGTAGGAAAGGTTTAGAAGGAAGGCATTGTATTTGACGCCGCAACCCAGGGTGAGGTACTTGCGATTGCCCTTCAGCTCGTGCTCGTGGAAATATCCTGCCCGAACCGCAAATTGCTTGTCATACCAGTATTCCAGTCCCAGGGAATACATCAACTCCTGCATTTCTTCACTGAAACCTCCCGGAGCATCGCCAAATGAGCCGAATACACCTTCAAACAGAGCCTTTTCACGGTAATCTGCGATTTTGCTGTTGTCCGTGTCGTATTCGGGATCACCGGGTTTGCGCGGACTGGGTATAAGCAGTTTGTTGATCTCAACAACCGCCGTAAGCGAGTTGTAATCGTCGAAGTTCATCTCGTAAGCAGCTCCAATGGCGAGATTCGAAGGAATGAAGTCCTTTACAAATCCTTTGGTATAAGTAACCTTTGCACCCAGGTTGGTGATGGCCGCGCCCACTTGCAGATAGTTGCGGCGCCCACTGGCCCCCAACTTGTTGCGATAGAAAAATCCCAGGTCAGCGGCAAACGTCTTGGCGGTGGTAATGGTGAAAGCACCGAGGGTCCGGCCCGTTGCCAAGTTGGAGTAGGCATACTTGGCGCTCAGACTTGCAGAAAAGACATCCGACAATTTTCGGCTGTATGCGCCGGCTATTTCAAATTCGTTGGGTTGCCCGGTACCGATGTCGTTGCCGTTGTCATCCCTGAAATCGATCTTGCCCAAAGAGAAATAACGCACGGACAAGCCTACCGTCTGCAAGTTGTCGATCTTGTAAAACCCACTCAGATACAAAAGATAGATGTCGTCAATTCCGAGGTTGCGCAGCCAGGGCGAATACGTCACCGAAACCCCCATCTGCTGATCTGAAAAGGCCAGCCGGGCAGCGTTGTGGTGCATGGCATTCGGATCGGCCGACAATGCTACGCCCGCGTCCCCGAGCCCTCCCGAACGCGTATCGGGATTGATTCGCAAAAACGGCATGGCTGTGAGTATGGTGTTTTGCAGGCAATCGCCCGTGCTGGCATCGATAATGCACCCCCTGGTATGGTCCCAGAGCTGGGCCTGCACCGCACCTGCACCGGCGAGTATAAAAACGAGCATGAGTTTTCGCATCGTAGGGATCTGAGGTTTCATAAACCGCAAAATTAACAATATTTTAAATATAGAAATTATTTTGAATATGTCCTTTCCGGAGGCTGAGAATCATGCATTAAACTCCAAATGAACCTCGTTTATTATCTCACGAGCACCGATTTTTGGTAAGGAGTCGTCTTTTGCAAGAGTTCATTGCCGCGCCTTGCAGTGAGCAGCACTCGGTAAGGGTAAACGCCACCCGGCAACTCGTTGCCATCTCCGTCCCGGCCGTCCCAAACCAATTGCACCAGTCGAAAACCATTGTTCACAATGGTTTGCCGTAAAGTGCGCACCGGCATTCCACTCAGCGATTGAATTTCAACGAGCAAATCGAGTTCCGGAACCGATTGGTTGGTCGCCAGGTTAAAGGTGGTCTTTTCGTCAAAGGGATTGGGGAAGTTGTACATGTTTTCGACTGCAAACTCGGCATCGTCGACAACCGTAAATTCCAATTCGCCGTAACCGGGGTTGTTTGAAATGTCCCAGGCGGTGACAGCAATGTGATGTTTTCCTGGTGTCAGCCCTTTCAATGGATAAAGCACTTCTCCCCGGGCAGGATCCGTCAGGCTGGCTTTAAAATATGGATTCAGCACAACGGGGAACCGGCTGTCGGCGTCGAGAATTGCCGTGATGTCGTGACCAATGCTGTTACCTGAAATATTGAGCCCAATGTCATCGCTCAGTTGGATATACAATTTCGGGTTTGGTCCGCAAATTCCCCCCGACACAAAGAGACTGTCGTTTAAAAACACCTTGACGACCGGGGGGGTGGTATCGTCAATCTGACCTTCTGAAACGCCGCCAATGGTAAACCGGTCTTCGTATCCAGCCCCTTCGAGGTTGCCTCCATCGCTTGAATAGAGGCTGATCTTGCCCTGACCAAATGCATAGTTGATGTCCTTGGGGACGATGAAAGAGAAATTCCATTGCCCGGAAACGACGTCGACAACGCCTTTGTATACCACGTTTTTCTGGAGTTTAAATTTGGCAACAGTGGATCCGGGATCGTTTGCTTTGGTGCTTAACTGAATTTCCTTGTCGTATACGGTCACGAAAAGCTTGCCGTTGAATTGTGTCTGGACTTGTCCGAGATGATCTTCTACAACACCCTCAACATCCAGGCGTTCCAAGGCGCGAACGGTATCCTGGTGCGTTGCCGGATCCTCGCCGTTGATCCCGGTTACCCGGTTGGTCAACCGCGGAATGGCCAGTTGCTGGGCAGGATCTCCGAAGAGCAGGAATTTTCTGGAGTTTGGGAGAATGAACCCGGAAGAATGCTGGTTTTTTGCCCGTCGGATCACTTCGCCGAGCGACAGTGGACTTCCATTTTCAAGACGCAAAAGATTTTCGTACACCGATTGGGTGAGGTCGAAATTGTCGTCGCTGTAAACGGCCCGCACCGTCGAAAAAAGAGCGAGAAATCCGCCATTTTGGTTGTGTAGGCCTTCCTCGCCGGCATTTGTTTTAGACGGGTCGTCGAAGCCGTTGAATGTACAGGAAGCCACTACGACGAGCGGCAGTTTGTAATAGTTGTCGTATTCGGCTATGTCTGTATTTTGAAACACGCGCTCCTGTGCAAGGCCGGTGTACCCCCCGTGTCCAAGGTAATTGACTACGAGAGAGCCCTGGAAAAATGCATTGTAGAACGCCTGGTTTGCGTCGGGGTAACGCTCGCCGCCCGGGGTAGTTTTCTGCAAAAAGGCGTCGAGGTAAATTTTTTCCTGGTTAAATACCGGCTGTGCAGCCTTGGTTTTGTTGGCGATCGTCTCCGCCTGGTGGAAGTGAATGTTGGAATCTTCGTCATCGGCAGAGTAAACAGTCGTTAGTTTCCATTCGCCGTGGGTGCGCGGATCGGTGTCGTAGCGGATGATCTTGTCGACCAGGTTTTTTGCTTCCGTTGGGTTTCTGGCGCAAAGCCTCCCAATGTTGAGGTCCAGTTTACCTCTTAGGTTTTTGCTTTCGCCCGGATCGAGCAAGCCGAAGAAATCATCCGATGGATAAGCATAGATGGGATCAAGGCTTTCATCGGTCTGATAACTGGCGATAAAGTTCTCATCGGGGTCTTTCTTATTGCGATGCCTGAGATCGTAGCTGCCGTCCCCAAACAGAACCAGATACTTGAAAGCGGTGTCGCGCAGATACAGCATGCGACAGAAGTTGCGGATGGCTGCGGGGTCCTGCGAACCGGACGAAAACTCGTTAAAAATCTGACCTTGTTCAGCAAGCCGGATGCGCAGGCCGGAAATACTGCTGCGATGTGCGGCAAGCCTGGTGGCTTCTTCCTCAAATGCCCGGTTGTAAACGATGAGCATATCTGCTTCGGCAAAGCCATGTAGATTTTGGTTGCCGATGGCGCCGGCATAGGCTGGAGAAGGAAACGATTGACCCTCGTCAAAGGCAGCAAAAAGCCTGTATTGGTTTTTGGTGTTTGCCACAAATCCCCGTGTACCACCGGACACCATTGTGTCGCGCATGAATTGAACCTCTGCAGGATCTGTTAAGTCCCAAAATTTAAGGGAAGCAGGGGCCTGCTGTACCGAAAATAAGGTGAGCTCATGAGCCGCTGATTCCGGATCGAGGATAAAAAGAGTTTTATTGCCCCAAACCAGATTGCTCCATGCGGAAACTTGAAAATAATCCAACCAACCCTGCGATGCGGTGTTCCCACTGAGTTGCGGATACCTGATCACCGCGCGAACGAGGTCGCTTACTGGCTGAAACGATTCGGATTTCCTCGCAAGCTGGGCAAACCGGGAAATACTGCTATATATAATGGGATTAATGGTGCTCTGAACGGTCTTGGCCTCCACCTCGGCGAAAAATTTGCTCTGCACCGCAGCTCGTCCTGCAAACGAATAGCTGAAACGACCGTTTCGCGAAAGATCCAAATGATCAAATATAAAGGCATTGCCAAAGTTGAGTTCCCGGGTATTGCTCAGCTCATCACCGTACCAGTCTTTACCGGAGCCTTCACCACCGGGGTCCAAATCGAGCAGGTTCACCAGGTCATTTTCGTAATGGATGTAACCGTAGGTTTGATTGCTTGAGTAATAGGGAACACCGGCATGAGTGACGGTTTCGATCCGCTTGCCCGTTTCACCACCAAGGCGCAAAAAATAATAAGCGCTGTCTTCGTATATGTTTTTGCGGTAGGAATAATCTTCTGTTGAAGGATCATACATGACCTGGTCGGGCCCGGGCGCATAAAAAAGGATGAAGTCTCCCTCGTCAAAACTTCCGTCTGTCTCGCCTTTGAAATAAATGGCATTTTCCACAAGGTCATCAGCAAAAGAATCGTCGGTGGATTCCGGGAGCATCTGGCCTCCGTTGCCAAAGAGCTGTATTCGCCTGGGGTCAATGCTTTTGGGGTCAATATTCAGGGCTTGCTGAAAGAAATCTCTGCCCATGCGGTAAATGCCCCGTTGAGGAACGGCGATCCTGTGCCAAATGCCTGAAGAGAGCACGGATTCGGTTTTGTATTCGGGGAGGGGCGGTAGAGACGGAGACGGCTGAAATTCCCATTCTAAATCGAAACTGCGCAACAGCAAAAGTTCTTGACCCGACAGGTTTTTCAATGGATGTAACCAAATGCGACCAAGGTATTTTCCGCGTTCAGCCTCGACCCCGGCGCTCACCGGATAATCTGCTTGAAGGGCTGCGAAGTCTTCGGGGGAAAGTAAAAGGGGACCGCTTTGTTCATCCTTGATGATGAGTCTGACAGAAAGAGTGCCTGGGCCCGGAACCGGAACATCTACCCTGAAAACCGGAAGTGGGTTGCCTATTGTCCTGTGGGATTCTCCTGCAAAATGGAGGTCAGAAAGGCGCACCTCCTGCTGTTGGAAGGATGTACTGTCCCATTGCAGAACATGATGTGACGATTGAGACCATAGTTCTGCAAAAAACGAGCACAGGATGGAAATTTGAATAATTTTGAACTTCATACGTTTTCCTTTTTCAAATGGGATGTGTACCCAGACTAATGAAGTAACGAGCGAATGGCCCAAATATTACCAATAAACTACCAGGCATTCCGTCTGCAATTGCGGAGTTTTTCGGCTTTTTTCGTGCTATTGTTGGGCCCGGTTGCTGTTTTTGGCCAGGATCCGCTGTTCAGCCAGTATTATGCAATGCCCATGCACATCAATCCCGGTTTTGCCGGGATCAGCTACGCGCCGCATGTCGAAATGGTTTACCGAAACCAATGGCCCCTCGTTTCCCAAGGGGGACCCGCCTATGTCACGTATGCTTTGAGTTACGACCAGTATTTTGAAAAATACAACAGCGGTTTTGGTGTTCAGTTGCTGGCAGATGATGCCGGGGCAGGGTTGCTCAAAACGATAAAGGGGGCCATCACCTACGGTTACCAGGCCAGAATGGCCCGGGAGTCATACCTCAGAGGTGGTCTGGAGTTGGGATGGGCGCAAACGAGGTACGACTGGGACCGCTTTGTATTTGGAGACCAGCTGGACCCGGAATTTGGCGCCATTTCACCTGGAGGCACTCCCTATCCAACGGAAGAACTTCGCCCCGACAGAACCCAGGCCAGTTACTTTGATATGGGGACTGGCTTGCTGTTTTTTACCCCTTTGTTCAACATTGGAATTTCAGCAAAGCACATCAACAGTCCGTCCACCGAGATCCTAGACAACGGAGGCTTCGACGTGCCTGGAATCCCGGTTCGCTGGATAATGCACGGGAGTGCGCGATTTGGTCTGGGCAGGCGCCCGGGCAGTGCCGGATATCTGGCTCCGGCATTCCTGCTTGCCAGCCAGTCTTCTTTTTTTCAGGCCAACATCGGGACGAGCTATGAATTGAGCACGGTTTTTGCCGGACTCTGGTACCGTTATGCCAAAGGCAACTCCGATGCCGCCATTGCAACCATTGGCTATCGAAAAGGAGCCTGGCGCTTTGCCTACAGTTTTGATTATACGCTTTCGGACCTGGGGCTGCGGCAGGGTGGGAGCCACGAACTGAGCATTGGCATCTTCATGGAAGAGGTCAGGCGCAGAAAGGTCAATATCAGCGATTGCTTCGAGGCATTCCGGTAGAAATTTTCTTTTTGTACAATAAATTAATACATATCTTTGTTCCCCTAATTAAGAAAGTAGTAGGATGAAAGGAAATTGCTTCTTTGCAGTATTTCTGCTGGGCCTTGCATTGTTTGTAAGCTCATGCGGAGGTGGTGGTCAGGCCAGCAGGGATAAATCTTCTGCAACTGGCTGGAAATACAACGACCCCGAGTGGGGTGGGTTCGAAAAAGTTGATTATCAGGGCCAAATCACCGGTCCCAACCTCGTTCTGATCGAGGGGGGCACGTTTACCATGGGTTTGACCCAGCAGGATGTGACGTACGAGTGGAACAACATTCCGCGGAGGGTCACGGTGTCTTCGTTCTATATGGACGAGACCGAAGTTTCTAACATCAACTACCGCGAATACATTTATTGGCTCAACCGGGTATACAAATCCTATCCGGAGGTTTTCCGGGCTGCCCTTCCCGACACCCTGGTTTGGCGCGAAGAACTTGCCTACAACGAACCCTTCGTTGAAACCTACTTCCGCTATCCCTCTTACGATGAGTATCCGGTGGTAGGGGTTAGCTGGTTGCAGGCGGTTGAATACTGTAAATGGCGGACCAACCGGGTCAATGAAATGATCCTGATTGAAAAGGGGATACTCAACCCGAATCCCGATCAGGTGGATGCTGAAAACTTTAATACCAATGCCTACCTGGCCGGTCAATACCAGGGCAACGTGCGCAAAAACCTGGAAGACCTGCAAAGCGGAGGCGAAAGGGCGGTCAGATTTGAAGATGGCATCCTTTTGCCCGAATACCGTCTGCCTACGGAAGCCGAGTGGGAATATGCCGCACTCTCCCTTAAAGGCAAGCAATCCGAAAATAAGGACGAGCTCATTACAGACCGCCGAAACTTCCCATGGGACGGGGCTGGTGTGCGCTACAAACGCCGCGACAAATTCATGGGACAGATCATGGCCAACTTCAAGAGATCACAAGGTGACTACATGGGTATGGCTGGCAAGCTCAACGACCACGCACACATACCTGCTCCGGTACGTTCTTATTATCCGAATGACTTCGGCCTGTATAACATGGGCGGAAACGTTGCGGAGTGGGTGGCTGACCTGTATCGACCCCTCACCCTGACCACCTTGCGCGATGTTGAAAACCACGACCTCAACCCCTTCCGTGGAAATGAATTTCAGGAACTCATGCTCGACGAATCCGGTAACCCGGTTGAGAAAGACAGCATAGGCCAGCTGCGCTATCAAATGGTGTCGGATTCTGCCGTTGAATTCCGGGAAAACTACAACCGGGGAGACGTTAAAACCTATCGCGATGACGACGACGAACTCATCAAATACCAATACGGCAAATCTTCTCTGATCAATGATAAGTCGCGCGTTTACAAAGGGGGATCCTGGGCAGACCGCCTGTTTTGGCTTTCTCCCGGAGCGCGCAGGTTTAAAGACGAGGACAAGTCGGATCGCACCATCGGTTTCCGCTGCGCGATGACCCGCACAGGCGGCCCTGAGGGCAACGAGGATGCCGGTGGACTCGAGTTTAAACGCGATATGCCCAAGCCGGACAGAAGCATCAAATAACTGCAGCCCAAGTGGCTGACATAAATGATAAACTCACGGCTTGATGGCCGTGAGTTTTTTTATGCAATGGACCTTCCACTCAGTTACCGGAAATTCCTGGAATGCGGAAGACAGCTCTTTACCGATAGCAGGGCGGTCATTCCGGGAGGCCTCTTTATTGCACTTCGCGGGCCTAACTTCAACGGAAATCAATTTGCCTTGCAGGCGCTCGCGGAGGGAGCGGCTTTTGCTGTGGTCGACCAAGACCTGCCTGCAGATCCGAGAATTTTGCGCGTTCCGGATTGTTTGAGCGAATTGCAAAACATGGGCAGGATCCACCGCCATCGCTCCCGGGCATTTGTGCTGGCGATAACAGGAACCAACGGCAAGACAACAACCAAGGAACTCTGCAAAGCCGCTTTGGAGCGCACATTCCGGACTTCCGCTACCGCCGGCAACCTCAATAACCACATCGGAGTGCCGCGGACCTTGCTGAACCTTCGCGATGACGACGAAGTGGCGATAGTGGAGATGGGAGCCAACCGGCCCGGCGACATCGCCGAACTGTGCGGGATTGCAGCCCCGGATGCCGGCCTCATCACAAACATTGGCATAGCCCACCTCGAAGGGTTTGTCACTCAGGAGGCCATACGGAATACAAAAATGGAACTGTTCGACTACCTCGATGAGAAAAAGCGAATTTGCTTTTACAACCTCAACGACCCCATGTTGAGAGAGAGGTACCGTGCCGTGGATTGGCACATAGGCTACGGAGATTCCACCACTAACCCCATGTACACAGGCGAAATCCTGCAGGCACATCCCGCCATCCGGATGCGCATCAACGGTTTAGAGTTAAGCAGTCGTTTATTTGGCCGCCACAATGCCCAAAATCTGCTTGCCGCCAGCGCCGTCGCATTGCACATGGGCGTCACACCGGATGCCCTGATCGAAGGCATGCTTCACTTTCAACCTGCTGACATGCGTTCTGAAAAGCTGAGCTGGAGGGGTTCAACGGTCTATTTGGACGCCTACAATGCCAATCCGAGCAGCATGCAATCAGCCCTTGAAGCCTTTGCCTTTGAACCTGCAAAGGAAAAGTGGGTTGTGCTGGGCGAAATGGCGGAACTGGGCGCATCAACTGCCGCAGAACATGTTGCGCTCGTTGAGTTTGCAATGACATTGGGATTCGAGCGGATTTTGCTGGTGGGTGCTCATTACGACGGCCAGAAGCCATCAGTAAAGACGAGACACTTTTTTACGGCAGAAGACTGCCGCTCCTGGCTGGATCAGCATTGGCCTGGCGATGCAGCGGTATTGATAAAAGGTTCCCGCGCCGCAAAACTAGAACGCCTCATCCGCTGATCCGGTCTAGAATGCGCTGTGGAATCTGATCCTGTGCCGCCATCTGGTATTCATCAAGGGTGCACGGAATGAGCTGGTTGGAAAAGGCATTGTCTGACAGTGGTTCTTCATACCACCATTTGCCCGTGTGTTCTGATTTGTAGAAATTCAAGACGCGGTCGAATTTCATCAACTGTACCTGGTACTGGGTCAACTGGGAGCGCTGAAGTCCTTGATCGAGTTGTCTAAGTGTGCGACCTTCGAGAAAGTACCAAAACAATTGAGCAACCAGGCGTGCCGTTACCAGGTAGGGGTCATCGACCGGATTCCAGGCTGAAATGACCATGCATTGTGTGCGCTCTGACATACCGGCTACGCGCGCCAGGGCAGATGCTTCTTCTGCCGTCAGCCCTCCAGGATGCTTTGCCGAATTGGCGGGGCAATCGGAATACCGGATGGCATTCAGGTCAAAATAGACGAATTCCGAAGATCGCAGGAAAGGTTCGGCCAGGTTGGGTTGTGCGCGGTACTCTCCCAGCCGGACGGTCTCCAGTTGAAGAACTTTATTGTACTGCATGAGCTGGCGCTGGCTCCCAACGAGGTGGATTCCTTTGACCATTGGGTTATCTGGCACATCGTTTTCGAACGGAGCAGGGGAATCGGCAATTGCAGTGACCCTATAGGGAATGAAATGTTCGGTCCAATGTTCCTGGATCGCCCGCATCCAGTCCGACCCTGCTCCCGCTATGAGCAGGGTTTGCCCGTTTTCAGACATCCGGCGGAAAAGATTCCCCGAAAATGGGGAAAAGTCTTCTGTGGGAAGCTCCCCGCCCCATTCTACGGCGTTGTGGCCAAAGTGCTGTGAGGTGAGCTGTCCAAAGGCCTCGGTGAGAGCTGCTCCAATGGCCGGATAGAGGTGGAAGAGGGCGCATTCCGGTATCTCTTTTTGGTCGTATTTTGCGCCCTGTTGCGCAAGGACGGCGGCCAGGCTTAGGGGTCGTCCCTGGTGGACGGGGTTGCGTTGGGTAAACATTTTAATGCATTTGAAGCAAAAGTACATATTATAGTATTATTTAATATGTTAACCGGTAAATAAGTTATGAGCCTTGCACTGGATGCTTTTATGGGTAGGGAGCCCGAGTTGGTGTTGGAATGGAAGGACCCGCAGAGTGAGGCAAGAGCCTGGCTCGTCATTCACTCACTCAAAGGTGGCGCAGCAGGAGGGGGTACCCGCATGCGGAAGGGGCTGACCCGCGACGAGGTCGTAAAACTGGCAAAGACCATGGAAGTCAAATTCCTTGTCAGTGGACCGTCAATTGGCGGTGCCAAATCGGGAATTGATTTTGATCCTGCAGATCCCCGTAAAGCGGATGTTCTGCGCAGGTGGTATGCGGCGATCAGGCCGATGTTGGCCAATTGCTACGGCACCGCCGGTGACCTGAACGTCGACGAGCGACTCGAGGTACGGCCAATGCTCGAAGCTTTGGGCATCCGGCATCCACAACAAGGGGTCCTGTCAGGTCATTTTGCTCTGGACGATGCCGGACAAAACCGCGTGCTCGAGCGCCTTCGCAAAGGCACGTCTCTTTTTGTGAATACCAGGGACTTCAGTCCGGCTCCTGGAGCAAACCGATATACCGCAACAGATCTGATCACCGGATATGGACTGTATGCAGCCGTTAAAACGTACTGGGAAGAAGTCGCGGGAACAGGACTCGAGGCCAGGAGAATCGGCATCCAGGGCTGGGGCAACGTAGGAGCCGCTGCCGGATGGTACCTCTCCCGGGCTGGAGCACGCATCGCATTCATCCAGGACAAAGATCGCTACTTGCATTCGCCGGAAGGGCTGACCTTCCAACAGGTGAATTCCCTGTTTTTGGATAGAAAAGGGAACGCTTTGCCTCCCGGGCAAGGGCTTGATAACCAGCCGGGATCGGAATGGCTTGACAATCTGCAGGTTGACACTTTTCTTCCTGCTGCCGCCTCCCGCCTGGTTACCGAATCACTTGCAAACCAACTGATCAGCAATGGACTAAAACTCATTGCCTGTGGTGCAAACGTCGCTTTTGACGAAGAAGAGCTCATTTTTGGCAGCCTCTCCCGGAAACTCGACCACCAAATTGCCATCATCCCCGATTTTGTGGCCAATTGCGGAGTCGCCCGCCTGTTTTCTTTCTTGATGGGCAGTGATTTGCCGGTTTCGGAAGAGGCTATTTTTGAGGATGTCGAACATACCGTCCGCCAGGCCGTTGTCCGGATTGCGAAGGCAACTGGCGGAGAGCACAGCCTGGTGCAAACAGCGTTAAATGAATATATTGTTTAATATGTATATTATTGAAAATTAACAATATAAATATACAATATAATTTTTATATCTTTCTTCTTGAATATGGCGGGGTTTTTGCATAATTTTGTTAAGGCTTCGTTTATGCATCCTGCTCACAACTACATCCTCGAACTATGAAAAAGGTTTTGTCCGCTATCCTGTTACTCGGCTGGGCGATGAGTCCGGTTATGGGACAAAACCAGGATTCCCTGCCGGTACAGGGAGGCCAGGTGCCTCCGGTACCCTCCAGTTTTCAGACAGACACCCTGGTTCGAACGACCTCGGGTATTGGAATTGCTGGAGACAGTTCCCTTGCCTGGAATACGGGAAAGGCTAAATACCCACCCAAGCCCAAGCACATGTGGGAGCTCGGCTTAGGGGTCGGCCATTATTTTATTGGAGGCGACGTGGATCCCCGTGTTCCTGGTTTTGGGTTCAACCTGCATGTGCGCAGGGCCTTGCATTATGCCTTTTCTTTTCGGTTTGACCTGTTTTACGGCGTAGCCTATGGCCTTGAGCCTCAGCCGTATTCCGATGCGCTCGACAACGAACAGGATGTTTTTCAGGGATATGGCACCAATGCAGGGGGCAACGAATGGTTTCCCGCGTACCGGACCCAGTATTTTTCCGGCTCACTGCAGGGCATACTCAACATTGGCAACATCCTTTTCCATAAAGACCACAATGTTTGGAACTGGTATATGTTCGGGGGCATTGGTCTGGACCACAACAAAACAGATCTTGACCTTCGCAATGCCCAGGGCAATCCCTATACCGGTCTGGTGGCAGGATCCGGATTTTCCGTGAGTGAGTTTGACACTCGTGCCGGAAGGTCCAGGATTAAAACAAAGCTCAAGAACCTTTACGATGGCGACTATGAAACCCCGGCCTACAAGCAAAAGGGGGTTTTTCGCCTCGGAGACGAGACCAATGTTCACGTTTTATTTACGGCAGGCGTTGGCCTTGCCAGGAAACTCAGCAAACGCGTCAACCTGGCTTTTGAGCACCAGATCATCCTGACCGACAACGACTATCTGGACGGGATTCACTGGCGCTCCAATCTGGACCAGACGACCGAAAATGACGTGCAGCATTACTCCCATTTCCGGCTGGCCATCAACCTGGGCAGTTTTAAAAATCGCAAGGAGCCGCTTTACTGGCTCAACCCCTTGGATGCCGTCATGACCGATATTGCCGAATTGAAACAAAGGCCCATATTCGACCCGACGGATAAGGACGAAGACGGTGTCATCGACCTGTTGGATCAGGATGATGAGACGCCTCCCAACGCACCTGTGGACACCCGCGGTGTGGCACTCGACAGCGACGGTGATGGCATCCCGGATTACAAGGATGCAGAGCCATATTCTCCCCCCGGGGTTGCAGTTGACGAAAGGGGAGTTTCCATTACGCCACAGCACGCCGGACTCACCGAAGAGCAGGTGCGCGACCTGATTGACCAGCGAATGGGCATCCCATCTGGCGTCAAAGACGGAGAAGCAGGCAAAGCCATCCTCAACAACATCGACTGGTTCCTGCCAATGATCCATTTTAACCTCGACGAATATTGTGTACTCGAGAGATACGCACCGCAGCTGGCTGCAGTGGCACACGTCATGCGCACCTATCCTTCTATGAAGGTCACGGTGCATGGACATACCGATATTCGCCATACCAATGCCTACAACAACCGCCTTTCTTATAACCGGGCGATGGAGGCCATCACGTATCTGGTAGATGTGTACGGAATTCAGCGCGACCGGCTGGTACTGATGTATGGTGGTGAAGATCAGCCCCTTGGTGGACATATGCTCAACCATATGATCAATCGCCGCGTGGAGTTCAGAGTGCACCAGGCAGGCGAAGAAGACATGCCACAGCCACCCGGGCCGAATGCAGGTTATTGCTTCCGTAAAAAGGCAACCAAATCCGCACCTCCGGCAAAAACTCCGGAAAAGCAGGAAAAGAAGTCCGGTTTTTGATCCTGAATTATATTGGTTTTACCAGGACAAACAATTGTCTCCCGGGGGTTTACTAACAGTCGTTAACTTACGAATGTTAGCATCACAGCAGCATGGCTACGGGAGCCTCTAAAAATCCTTTGAGTGTTTGCAGAAAACGCGCGCCTGTGGCACCATCCACGGCGCGATGATCGCACGAAAGAGTCATTTTCATGAGATTTGATATGACCAATTCGTCGTTTACCACGGCAGGTTGTTTGCGGATAGACCCGACAGCCAGAATGCATGCGTCGGGTGGGTTGATGATCGCCGTAAAATGGTCAATATCGAACATTCCCAAATTCGACAGGGTAAATGTATTGCCCTGCATTTCTTCCAGAACCAGTTTCCTGTCTTTGGCACGTGTGGCGAGGTCAGCAATCTCCTGATGGAGCTCCGTCAGGCTTTTATGGTCAGCATCGCGCACTACTGGTACGACGAGCCCATCGTCGATGGCGACGGCAATTCCCAGGTGGATAGACCCGTGATAAACCATTTTATCTCCCTGCCAGGAAACATTGACGGCGGGATGGGCCCGGAGCGCAGAAGCGCAAGCCTTGGCAATGAGGTCGTTGAACGAGATCTTCTCCGTGGAGCGTTCGTTGAGCTGTTCGCGGGCTGCAATGCAAGCATCCATTCGGACCTCGGTTGTTAGGTAAAAATGGGGTGCGGCAAATTTGCTTTCCGCAAGCCTGCGGGCAATGGTTTTGCGCATTTGGCTCACGGGCACCTCCCGGTCTTTATCAGAAGGACTCTGGGGACGAGCGATCCGACCCGCTTGTCCTGAAGGTGTGGAGGAGAGTTCTTCGAGGTCCCGTTTTACAATTCGCCCATGGTCGCCGCTTCCGCGAACAGCCGAAAGTGCAATGCCCTTTTCCCGTGCAATGCTCCTTGCAAGAGGGGAGGCCTTAATGCGCGTTTCATCCAGGACCTCTGGAGAAGACCCGCCAGAAACCGCAGTTGCCTCTGCAATCGAAGCAGGAGCTGCAAGGGGTTCAACGGCTACGCTGGTGGTGCCGTCGTTTAATAGATGCTCGAAGGCTTCGCCTTCCTTTCCCAAAATGGCAATGATGCTGTCAACCGGAACGCCGCCTGAAGGGATGGCAATATGGAGCAAAACCCCATCTTCGTAGGCCTCAAGATCCATCGTGGCTTTATCTGTTTCTACCTCGGCGAGGACGTCTCCCGGTTTGACCCGGTCCCCAACGCGTTTGGACCAGCTCTTGATAAATCCCTCAGTCATGGTGTCTGAGAGTCGGGGCATTTTAATTACAGTTGCCATCTGGCTAATTTTAGGCAAAATTAAGCGAATCTCAGGAATCGGTTGTGGGAGGCCTTAGTATGTGCATTGTCGCGCCTTATCAATGAGTTATGAATTCATATTTATCATAATTTTAGGCCATGAATCAGCTATCCAGGGTTTTGGAAGACGCCGTAGATGCCTTTAGCAGCCTTCCGGGAATCGGAAGGAAAACCGCGATGAGACTGGCCCTTCACCTCGCACAGGGCGACCGCGAACGGCCTAGTGCATTTGCGCAAACCCTTCTTAGGCTTGCACGGGACCTCAAGACGTGCCGGAATTGTTATGCTTTCAGCGACAGCGACTTCTGCGCCATTTGTTCCAACCCGGGCCGGGATCCTTCGCTGCTTTGTGTAGTGGAATCTGTACGCGACGTAATTGCCATAGAAGAGATACAAAGTTTTAAAGGCCACTACTTTGTTCTCGGAGGATTGATCTCTCCACTGGATGGCATCGGGCCGGAACAACTCAACCTGTCCGCCTTGTTTGACAAGCTGCGGGGCGGAAACATCCGGGAACTCATCCTCGCCATCCGGCCAACCATCGAGGGCGACACCACCGCCTACTACCTGCACCGGAACCTGCCGGACCCCAACCTGCCCGTGACCATGCTTGCCAGGGGGGTGTCATGGGGTTCTGAACTTGAATTTGCCGATGAGCTGACCCTCAGCCGGTCGCTGTCAAACCGGACTCCTTATCCTTTGACGTCGAACGGCCGCGGGTGACACTGAGCATCATCATCGTCAATTACAACGTTCGGCATTTCCTCGAGCAATGTTTGCATTCGGTGATGTGTGCACTTGAAGGGGTGGATGGAGAAGTGATCGTAATAGACAATGCTTCAGTGGACGATTCCGCTGAAATGGTCCTCAAGACCTTTCCACATGTTCGCTGGGTGCCATCGCCAACCAATCTTGGCTTTTCCAGGGCCAACAACCTCGGTGTCAGTCAGGCCCGCGGTGAATATTTGCTGTTTCTGAATCCCGATACGCTGGTTGGAGAAGATTGTTTCGTCAAATGTCTGCAGTTTTTCGTGGATCACCCGGACGCTGGCGCACTGGGAGTCAAAATGCTCGATGGGGCAGGGCATCTGCTGCCGGAATCCAAGCGCGGATTTCCCGGTGTATGGAACGCTTTCTGTAAAATGACCGGATTGTCAACTCTCTTTTCCCGTTCCGCTTTGTTCAACGGATACTATCTGGGCCACTTGTCTTACGACGAAACAAATGCCGTTGACGCGCTTTCCGGCGCTTTTATGATGATGCCAGCCAAGTTATTTCGCGAAGCAGGCGGGTTTGACGAAGCTTATTTCATGTACGGTGAAGACATTGACCTTTCGTATCAGATTGCCAAAGCTGGATATCGCAATTATTATTATCCCGACGTCTCCATTTTGCATTTTAAAGGAGAAAGCACCCGCAAAGTCAGTCTAAACTACTTTTCCGCTTTTTACCGGGCAATGGCCATCTTTTACAAGAAACATTTGAGTGGCAGCAGCAAGGCAGTGGTGGTAGCCGTCATGCAATTGTTCATTTGGACCCACGCCTTCATTGCGGCGTTGCGAAAATTTGTTACATCGGTGCGGTACCCGCTAGCGGATGCCATTTTCTTTTGCCTTGGATTTTACATCATCCAGCGCTTGTGGTCGGTTTGGTATTTTGGTCAGGCTGACTACCTCAACCATCTTGCTACTCAGCTCAACGTTGCCATTTTTGTCACCATATGGGTAGCTGCTTTTTTCTATCAGGGAGCATACGAAAAAAGATATTCGCTTAAAGACCTCATATTGGCATCGATTTGGGGTTTTTTGTTCAACCTCATGCTATACGCCCTGCTCCCGGAAAGTTGGCGTGCATCCCGCATGGTGTTGGTCTTGTCATTTTTTTGGGTAACCGCGTATGCTTTGATCAGCAGGTTGGCGATCAACCTGGTGAGAAAAAACCGTTGGATCATCGGCAGGGATCATCCTCTTCACGTGCTGGTAATAGGAGACCCTGGCCAATTCGACAAAGTTGAGGAAATCCTGAGCAGGCGCAAGCCATCCACCCGGGCCTTACACCAGGAAGTTCGCGAAGTGCTTGCGATGTCACCACAACAATGGGAGGATTTTTTGCGGGATCAGCAAATTGGTGAGATTGTTTTGTGTGAACAGAACATGTCGTGGAAGGAGATCCTGCAATTCATTGCTCATCGGAAGGGACAGGGGACGTTCCTCATACTCACAAAGTCCGGTCAGGGCATTGTCGGAAGCCCTTCCCGGGACAGTCAGGGCGAAATCTATCACAAGGACTTTGATTACCATTTGTCACAGGCAGTTTACAAGAGGCAGAAGAGACTTTTCGATTTTAGTTTTTCCCTTGTTCTGCTGGCATTTTCATGGCTGCTCATTTTTCTTTATAAACACCGGATTCAATTTATTCGAAATGCATTCGATGTAATTTCCGGTAACGCTACCTGGGTCTCTTATGCGGGCGATGGCGGTTGGAACAGTGGATTGCCTGTGTTGAAACCGGGTATTCTGAAAGTGGTATCCGATCGGGAATCACAGATCTATGGCAAAGAGATTGCGCAGCAACTCATCCGTAATTATGCATGGAATTACACGGTATGGCTTGATCTCGACATTTGTCTCAAACAATTTTTAAACCTAGACCAGAATGGCAATGGAATCGATCGTTGAGCGCATACGGCAAAAGGCTTCAGACATTTCCGAACAGTTGGTAGCCTGGAGAAGGTTCCTTCATCAGAACCCCGAATTGTCCTTTGAGGAGGCTGCTACATCGGCCTACATTCAGGGGCTATTGAGCGACTGTGGCATACCTCATCGCGCCGGTTTTGCCCGGCACGGAATTGTAGGCCTGCTATCGGGTGAAGGTTCGTCGACGCGAGTCATTGCATTGCGTGCCGACATGGACGCACTTCCAATCCAGGAGGAAAATGACTGTCCCTATGTTTCCCGGAATGCGGGAGTCATGCATGCATGCGGGCACGACGTGCACATGACCTGGTTGCTGGGAGCACTGGTCATTTTACAGGATTTGCGCGGGCAATGGAGCGGAAGGGTCAAATTTCTGTTTCAGCCCGGGGAGGAGCGGCTGCCGGGAGGGGCATCGGCCATGATTTCAGAAGGAGCGCTGGAGGATCCCGTACCAGATTGCATCATCGGACAGCACGTTCAGCCGGATATGCCGGTGGGAGTTGTCGGGTTGCGCGATGGGATGTTTATGGCCTCCAGCGACGAACTGTATCTTACCATTCATGGACAAGGGGGGCATGCCGCAATGCCACACCTTTGCATAGATCCCGTCGTAGTCGCTGCAGAGTTGGTTCTGGCTCTACAAAAGCTCGTTGCGCGAGAGAAGGATCCTTTTGGAGCGGCAGTTTTGACCATCGGACGGATGACAACCCCCGGAGGTGCGACAAATGTAATCCCATCCACGGTGCACCTCGAAGGGACGTTTCGTTGCATGGACGAGGAATACCGCAAATCGGTACATCAACGCATCCGCGAATTGGCCACCGGCATTTGCAATGCCCACGGAGCCAAACTGGAAATGCGCATCGAGTCAGGATATCCGGCACTATACAACGAACCTGCCCTTGTGCAGCGCTGCCGCGAGCTGGGAATGCAATATTTTGGCGACGAAGGGGTGACCGAAGCCCCTGCCAGGATGACTTCCGAGGACTTTGCATGGTACGGACGAAAGGTCCCTGCGGTTTTTTGCAGAACCGGAATTGGAAAAAAGGTGTCCGTACACCACCCGCGATTCGACGTCGACGAAACCTGTCTAGCCGTAGGGGCCGGGTGGCTGGCCTTGTTGGCCATGCGAATTTAGGCGCATTCCGCATTGATAGGCAGAGCACTACACATCGAAATTTTTCAATGCGTCAGAGTGCCTGCGGAAGAGTCCGATAAATCATATAAAATATTTATCTTATTTGTAACTAAATACTGTACAGTATTTTATCTTTGTCGTTTGGAAACGTTGTCAAAGTTAAGCCCATATTTAGGTACATGGCCAGGATACTAATTGTCGATGATGAGCAGGCGATCCGTCGGGCGTTAAAAGATATCCTCCTCCTGGAGAAATACGAAGTGGAGGAAGCTGCTGACGGATTGGATTGCCTGGTACAGCTCAAACAAAAACAGTTTGACGTCATCATTTTGGATATCAAGATGCCCAAAATGGATGGGATGGAGGCGCTGGACTGCATTCAGCAGCAGGCTCCTGACACTCCGGTGGTGATGATCAGTGGCCACGCCACCATCGATACCGCGGTTGAAGCGGTTAAGAAGGGCGCTTTTGACTTCATCTCTAAACCGCCTGATCTCAACCGGTTGCTGATCACCATCCGCAACGCCATTGACAAATCATCGTTGATCTGCGAGAAGAAGGTCTTGCAAAAAAGGGTCAGCAAGATCAAGGTGCAGGAAATCGTTGGAGCCTCAAGAGAAATACAGAAGGTGCGACAGACCATCGATCTGGTGGCCCCTACCGATGCACGGGTACTCATCACTGGCCCCAACGGCACCGGTAAAGAGCTCGTAGCTCGCTGGATTCACGAAAAGAGCAACCGGTCTGGTTGCAGTCTGGTTGAAGTCAATTGTGCAGCCATCCCTTCAGAGCTCATCGAGAGCGAACTGTTTGGTCACGAAAAGGGGTCTTTTACCTCAGCCATCAAACAGCGGCTCGGTAAATTTGAACTTGCCAATGGGGGCACACTTTTTTTGGATGAAGTGGGCGACATGAGTTTATCGGCCCAGGCGAAGGTTCTGCGTGCCCTTCAGGAAAACCGGATCACCCGCGTTGGCGGCGATAAGGAAATTCCCGTCGATGTACGTGTTATTGCGGCCACCAACAAGGATTTGCGGGAGGAAATTGCAAGGGGTCGATTCAGGGAAGACCTCTACCACCGGCTCGCTGTCATCATTGTGGAGGTCCCCGCGCTCAACGAGCGAAAAGACGATATCCCTCTGCTCGTAGACTACTTTGTCGAACTCGTCTGCTTCGAGTATGGCATGCCCGTAAAAAAAGTAGATGATGGAGCCATGGAGGAGTTACAGAAATACAATTGGACGGGAAATATCCGCGAATTGCGCAACGTTGTGGAGCGGCTCATTATTCTCTCCAAAGGCAAGATTGGCAGAAAGGAAGTGCTGGATTACGTAATTCCTGCGAGCCAACGCAACTTCCGCTTCCGTGAGCTCTTTGAGCAGTTCGACAGCCTGCAGGAACTCAACGAGTTCATCAAAAAGGAGTTCAATGCTTTTAAAACTCCTGTCTGAACACTTCTTTTACACCTGACGCATCTGATCATACTTTGTCCGCTGCGATCCGAACGAGCGTGTGTTGCATATCATGAAGACGCAAAAGCAATGGTCGCACCTCAAGGGAGAGAACAGTTGGACCATGTTCAAGGTCCTGGCAGAGTTTGTCGACGGATTTGAAACATTAAACCGCGTAGGTCCCTGCATCTCCATTTTTGGATCATCCCGCGTTGCCCCTGATCATCCGCATTACACTTTGGCAATGAGCATTGCAGAAGCGTTGGTAAATGAAGGATTTGGCATCATTACGGGAGGAGGCCCAGGCATCATGGAAGCAGGCAATCACGGGGCTCAGAATAAAGGGGGGGTATCCGTTGGGTTGAACATCCACCTTCCGTTTGAGCAATCTGCAAACCGCTACATTGACCCGGATAAAAACCTGCAGCACCGCTTCTTTTTTGTACGGAAGGTACTCTTTGTAAAATACGCTCAGGCATTTGTCGCGATGCCCGGTGGTTTTGGGACCCTGGATGAACTCTTCGAAGTGTTGACCTTGATGCAGACGCATCGCATTAACCGCGTCCCGGTCGTACTGGTGGGAAGTAATTTCTGGAAACCACTTCTTGGCTGGATCCGCAATTCTCTGGTCGGGGAAAACGGATTTGTAAGCAGTGCGGACATGCATTTGCTGGCCGTTGTCGATACACCGCAGGAAGTAGTTGAAGAAATATTGAACTTTTACAGCGGGGAAGGCGGGCGGGGCCTGGGACCGACATTTGAGCTTTAGCGTTTGTTTTTAGCATACTGGATGTTTAGTTGAGGAATCTCCAGATGATGTTCATGTGCAAGCTGAAATCATAGAAAGGGTAGGATCTTACCAGCATGGGTCGTGTGGAAGTCCAAAGAGATTCCATGTTTTCAAAATCGAGGTTGAATCGGAAACCCTGTATTTCGAAATGGGCAAACGCGCCTGCGGAGTATGCAAATTTTCCCGGCACGCCGGTACCATGAAATTGCTGAAGCAAAGGAAAAAAGGCCAGCATTTGATCGTATTGTGCAGCAGTGGCTTTCAGCCCAATCCTGGATTTCCCCTTTCCATTTATAAACAGCCAGCGGAAGGCAACATTTCCAGAAGCACTCCAACCAGAAATACCTAGGGAGTCCGGTGCCATGGATCGATATTGGATTTCCAGACCCAGGTCAACAGGTCCCAGGGCTGGCTTGACGGAGGCCGCAACTTCAACCAGGGCACTGCCATCGTTCGATGCAGTTTGAGCGTTAGCATTGAGGTAATGATATCGGTTGTAATGCCGGTAATGAAAGCGCACACCCGGTCTAAGCGTGCGCTCAAAATTTAAAATTAAAGAACCATCCAGGGTGCGGATGTTCTCCATTTCGTTGGAAACCTGGAAAGGAATGCTGTCGTTCAGGACAAACATCCGGTAGAGGGTAGGAGGGGGGCGATCCACGTATTCAAGGGTGGCACGGACCCCGATTTTCTTCATCCAGGATCCATCCGCTGTAGCCTTGAAGGAAGGATACACTTTTTTGCCAGAAACGGAGAGCCGGCCGGATGTCCGCAGTTGCCATTCTGGGAATGGCGTTGCAGCATACTCCATTCCCAAAGCGATCGCCTGTCGCCTTTCTGAAGGAATGCCCCAAAGGTCAAACTGGTTTTCGTAGTTTAGATTTGCTGAAAGACGGTGGTTGTGTCGTTCGAACATGCGGGCCTTCAGCCCCATCGTCCAGAGTTCCTGGCGGAAATCCATGGCAATGGCGCTGTCGATGGCATAGATCCCGTAAAGAATGCTATCGCCGGTTATGTCCGCGTCGCCGTACTTTAATTTAAAACTCGTCAGGTGGGCATAAAACGAAAGCAGCGGAGTCTGTTGAACATCCTGGCCCGATGGATTGTAATGAATGTTTAATCCCAGCGAACGCTCGTTAGATTCCGTGAGCGCAAGATCATTCTTGACCGGAACAGCTTCGCGAACGGAGTATTGTGGTTGTTGAAGCAGTGTGTCCGATGAGATTCCCCAGTTGTCTTCGCGGTAGCGCCCGATTTCGGAGAAGAGGAGATTGAATGAGACTTTACTGCCAGGCGCTCCGAAATGAAGGCCTGTGGTAAAAGCTGTATTTCGCTGCTTTCCATGCGTATAAATCCCTTTGTAGATTTCGCGGTCGTAGGAAAAATTCCAAAGAAGGCCATGGCGAAAATTGGATGCAAATAGCAAGCGGAGGTCAAAATTGTCCTGAAACCCGGCTTGTGAATTGCCAAGTGCGCGCCAGCGGTTGGTGGAAATTTCTGTCAGCGCCTGATTGGGGCGCAAAAAGTTATAGGTTCGGGTACCGGGCTTCCCGTCGCGTGCGGTGTTAAAACCATGAAAGAACAGGCGATCATCCGGAGCCAGGTCAAAAAGGGTAAACGCAGGAGAATAGGCATTGTTAACGGCAAGAGCCGGACTCCTGCGCACTTCCAGCAGATGTTGGCTGGTGTCCAATAGCTCATCTGTGCGGGGATCTGTGGCGGGGAAACGCAAAAGCTGCAGGATGGGCCGGGGCTGCAATGGAGTTTTTTCCGTCGTATCCGGACGGAGCTGGGCAACAGTTGGCGTCAATCCGGCCAAAACAAACAACGCAGGAATCAGGGTACGAGAGAGCGCTCCGAGAATTTGTGGTAATCGCCAAGGGCACATGGCGCTATGCTATAACTTCACAAAGGAGACGGAAGCGATGGGTTTTGATGCGGCACCGGCGCGCAGATGGTAAATGCCCGCTGGCAAACGTTCGATGGAGATGTGACCGGTTATTCCTGATTGCAACGTTCCTTCCATACATGGCATTCCCGTGGTGGAAAAGATGCGATAAGAAATTAAATGTTCGGGTCCGGTATATCGGACGTGTATTGCATCGGTGGCCGGATTGGGTTGAAGCTGAATCTGGTCTGAACGGAAGACGGCTCCGACATCCACGGTGGTGCAATTGTAAACCTTATTGCAGGCATCTTCTATGCCTTTTATGATGAAAAGGCCATTTTGCATGTCAGCGACAACGATGTTGCCGGATGGAAGGTAAGGGTAATTGCCCCAGGATCCTTTGTAACTTTTTTGATTTGGCAATGCGGAAGTTGGATAGTAGTGTGTGAGAACAGGTTTCGCGGGATCTGATATGTCGTACACCTGCAACCCGTCGTAGTAATAAGAGACATATGCATATCTGCAACTGACAAGCGGGTTGTGCGGTATGGCGATGGAGCAGTCTCGGCCAGGGTAGAGCACTGACACGACTTTAGCTTCTTCGATGTTGGTGAGGTCATAGATTTTGAGGGGCAAACCATGGTTTTCGTCCGCCATGACGTATGTTTTGCCGTCTGGCGTAAGCCATCCTGAATGATTGTAACCAGCAAAGGGATATTCATTCGGCCTGGCTGTGAAAATGGCGTTCGGATTTTGTGGATCGCTGAAATCGACGATGGCAAATCCATCCGGGCCACAATTGAGGTATGCCGTATCATTGCGTACGAACGCATCGTGAACATGCGATGCGGTAATGTCTCCAAAACGGTTGTAATGGCCAATAAAGGTAGGTTTGCCAGGATTGCTGATGTCGTAAAGACCAAGGGCAAAGAAACCGGTAGATCCCGATTCAGCACAGGTGTACAATCTTCCTTTGGGGATATCGATGTAGATGTTGTGAACGCGCGTCATGAACTCGCGCGAATCGTAAACCACCCGGGCTGTATCCGGCAATTGGGAAAAATCGATGATTTGTAAAGTGCTATTGCCTTCGTCGCATACTGCATAGAGATGGCATTTATAGTCATCGTAATCCCGGTGAATGACGCCTTCTCCGTTGAATGCGCCAGGGATCAGCATGCGTTCGAAGGGAGCGCCCGGATCCGTAATGTCTATGAGATGGGTCCCAGAGGTTGACCCGATGATGGCGTATTCATGGCCATTTACAGCGATGCCCCACGCTTCGTTGAAGGCGTTGTCATAGGCTTTGGATCCTACTATGCTGCTGTCCCTCCAATGGCCAAGCAGTTGCATTTGTTGAACCTGGGCGATGGAACACTGCCCGTAAAGGAATATACTGAGTGTCAGGAAAAACTGCTTCATGCCCTTATGTTTAGCACTGCCGGATTCATTCCCATCGTGGAAAAGCCTCCATCGTGGTAGATGTTTTGCATCGTCACCATGCGGGTTAAGTCTGAGAACATCACCACACAAAAGTCTGCGCAGGCAGAAGCCGGTGCATTGCCCAGAGGGCTCATTTTGTCTGCATAATCGAAAAATTCCTGAAAATGTCCTACCCCGGACCCAGCTGTGGTAAAGGTGGGCGATTGCGAAATGGTGTTGACCCTTACTTTCTTGTGCGTTCCAAAATGATAACCATACGAGCGGCCAATGGATTCCAGCAAGGCTTTGGCGTCTGCCATATCGTTGTAATCCGGAAAGATGCGCTGGGCCGCAATGTAGGTAAGAGCCAGGATAGAACCCCATTCGCTTATGGCATCCAGGTTCATAGCGGTCTGCATGAGTTTATGGAAAGATATGGCGGATATGTCCAGGGTTTTGTGCAAATATTCGTAATTGAGATCGGTGTAGGGCTTCCCTTTCCTGACGTTCATGGACATCCCCACAGAATGAAGGATGAAATCAATTTTTCCTCCGAACTGTTCCATGCTCTGCTTGAGAAGGGTTTCCAGGTCTTCCAGGGAAGTCGCGTCTGCGCCTATAAGGCTTGCGTTGAGACGGGAAGCCAGGTCCTGTATTTTTCCCATGCGAAGGGCTACCGGAGTATTGGTCAGGCAGAGTTTTGCTCCCTGTTCAGCACATTTTTCTGCCACATGCCATGCGATGGAATGCTCATCCAGTGCGCCAAATACAATTCCCTTTTTTCCTGCGAGTAGTTGGTGAGCCATAATTTTCGTTTTTATTTATGTGCAAAAATAGTCCGGATGGTGTAAAAAGCATGATGCCTGGTTCAATTCCTCAGGCTGGAATTTGCAATTGGAGAAGTTCTATGGCGTTTTTTAGCGCTGCCTTGGTCGGGGGGTCTCCACTGAGCATTTTGGCGAGTTCCTCGACGCGCTCCTGTTCACTCAGCCGCCTTAGCCGGGTGGCGCTCATTGCATCAGCATGTTCTTTGTAAACGTAGAAATGGTGGTTGCAACGCGAGGCCACCTGAGGAGAGTGGGTGATGCAGATCACCTGCTGGTAGCTGGCTATTTGCTGGAGCAATGCCCCCATTTGCAATGCAATCTGTCCGGATACCCCGGTATCGATTTCGTCAAAAATGAGGCATAGTGAACGGTGCCGGGCTGAGACCAGCGATTTAATGGCCAGGTTAAACCTGGCAAGCTCGCCACCGGATGATTGCTCTTTGAGCGTCTTGAGTTCATTCCCCTTATTTGACGAGAAATAAAAAGACGCCTGCTCAATCCCCGTCTCTGTCCAATCCTGCTCGTCCGTGAACCGTATCTCAAAGCGCGCAAGGGGCATTCCAAGTTTTTGCAACAGAGAGATGGTTCTTTTTTCGAGATCCGCACGGCAGGCTTTGCGCACTTTTCCCAGTTTGGCGCCCAACGATTCGATGTCTTTGTGCATGATGGCAATTTCGGCATCGAGCTTTTGGATTTCATCATCGGCTTGAACGAGTTGCTGCAGTCTTTCGGAAAGTGAATCCCGGACCTCGATGAGAGCATCTTCGGATTGCACCCGGTGTTTTTTTTGCAGCGCATTCAGCAAGTCGAGTCTCTGTGACAACTGGAGTGCTCTTTCTGGTTGAATGTCGGAGTGTTCCGCAAGGCGTTCTACTTCCCTGGCAATGTCGGAAAGTTCCAACTTCAGATTTTCCATCCTCGCATACAACTCGGCAAGCTGGTCAGTTATCCGTATCGGCCGCAAAAGGGTCATACAGTCCTGGACGTTGTCGACAATGCCCTGCTCGCGTAGGATCAATTGACTGATCTGAAAGCCATTGGCATGCAATTCCCCGGCTCTGGATACCAGCAAGAGCTCCTGCTCGAGCTGGGAAAGCTCCCCTTTCTTCAGTTCAGCTCTTGCAAGCTCTGCGTGTTGAAATTCGAGAAATTCCCGTTCGCGCTGCGCATCGTCCAATTTTGTCTGGAGGTCCCTTTTTTTGCGCAGCGCATCTGAATATTTTCGAAAGGCGGTCTGGTATTCCCGCAGAAGGCCCATATTGGATGCGTATTCGTCGATAACCTGAAGCTGGAATTTGCGGTCATAAAAATCGAGGTGATCAAATTGCTGATGAATGACGAGCAATTGTTCGCCCAGGCGTTCCATATCCTGAAGGAGGCGTGGGCTGTCGTTTACAAAACAGCGCGATTTTCCTGCAGGCTGAATTTCGCGCCGGAGAATGATTCCTCCTTCCACATCGTCCAAATCGAATTCCCGTGTGAGAATTTGATATACATCAGGAGAACAGGTAAAAGTTGCTTCTACGATGCACTTGCTGGATGGCGAGCGGAAGACCCTTGCATCGGCCCTGCCGCCAGTGAGCAACTGGAGCGCGCCTATGATGATCGATTTTCCCGCTCCGGTTTCACCGGTAATTGCGGTGAGGCCCTCACTGCAATCCAGCGACAACTCTTCAATCAATGCATAATTCTGAATGTACAGGTGTGTAAGCATGAACTCTATAGCTTAACGTACGGGTTCACCCAGTTGCCTTGCACGTTCGAAATCCGCAGTGGCAGCGCCCGCATTGCCAAGCAGTTGGTGGGTCTTCCCTCGTTCGAGGTAAAACAGCCCCACTCTGGGTTTTATTTCGATGGCTTTTGAATAATAGCTCAGCGCACGGTCGTTTTGATTCAGGGCACGCCTGCAGCGACCACCTTCGTACCAAAGATCCGCATTGCGCGGATCAAACTGCAGGTAACGGTCTATGTCGACAACCGCTTTGTCAAACATGCCCAACTGGTTGTGCAGAATGGATCGGTTGAGGTACCCCGTTTTCCAGTTGGGATCGATCTGAAGCCCCTTGTTGATGTCTTCCAGAGCTTCCTGCGGTCTTCCCAGCTTGGCCTTGGCTGCCCCCCGGTTTACGTAGTATTCTGCTTTTGGCATCATGGAAATGGCCTTGTCGTAATCCTGAATGGCCTTGGCATCCTCGTTTTTTTGAAAAAAGAGCTTGGCACGGCTGTTGAAGGTCGCATGGCCCGCTTTGTACCGCACGGCTTCGTTGTAATCCTGCAGGGCCAGGTCAAATTGCTTTTTGTCCCGGTAATGATTTGCCCGGTTATTATAGGGCAGTGGGGTATTGTTGTAATATTTCAACACATGGGTCCACAAGGTTTCCGAATTGGTCCAGATTCTGGTCTGCCTGTAAGACATGGTAGCCAGGATGGCCAAATACAATCCTGCGGCAACGATGGCAGGCAAACGGGAATTGGGAGATTTTTCGAGAAATTTTTGCAACCCGAAAGCAGAGGAAAAGAACAGCCCAGTAAAGGCGATGTACGTGAAGCGGTCGGCGAGATAACCCTGGCCGGCACCCAGGATCTGCAATAGGAAAGCAATGTTAAAAAAGAAAAAAGCAAATCCAAAAACGGTTGCGCGCCAATTCCGCCGGAAGGCAAAATATACAAAGGCAAATACCGCAATCGCGGCAGGAAGCGACAGATAATGTAGCACACTGAGATGTTGGGGATAAGGATACAGGGGGGACATCTCGTAGGGTACTAGCCATTTGACGAGGTAGACCATCAGGCTGTAGCTGCCTATGAAGATCCTGCTGACGCCCGTATGTACAGCTTCATTGGTCTCGAGCGACCCCTGGTCTTTAAGGAACAGCAGCCCGATCAACCCGAAGGCCAGCGAAGCTGCGAAATGGGGTAGTTTCTCGCGCAGGAGTCCCATTTTCAAGGGACGCCCTTTCCAGTAATCCACAGCCAGCATCGCCAGCGGAAGGGTCACCATTTGGATCTTGGCAAACAGACCGATGATGAAAAGTACAAAAATTGCTATGCCTCGTTTAGTGTTCGGCTTCTCAAGATTCAATACGTAGAGCCATAGACAAGCCAGGAAAAATACACCATAAAGAACGTCCTTGCGTTCTGTGATCCAGGAAACAGATTCCACCCGGAGGGGATGCCATGCGAACAGGGCCACACCCAGCATCGAGAATGGAAAAATTAGGCCTAGGCGTTCAAAAATCAGTGCGCAGAACAGAACACAAAGCAGATGGAGCAGGATGTTGTTCAGGTGCATGACCATTGGGTCCATTCCAAACAGTTTGTACTCCAATGCAAAACTGAGTATACTGAGGGGATTGTAGTTGCCAATGACGTTCTGGGTGAAGATGCCCTTGACGTCAAAGTTTTTGACCATGGGGTTTTCATAGACATTCCGGTCGTCGTCCCAATTGACAAAATCGCATTTGAGCGAGGGGCTGAATATGGCAAAGGTTGCCAGGAGCAGAATCCATAAGTAAGTCTTTCCTTTTGGCCTGTCAACGGGTGAAGGCGGAACCTGATGTGCCGGAAGGGGCTGAGAAGGCTTCTCGCTTTGGTTCTTTTTGGATTTCCGTCCCATAGAAGAAATGGATTCTGGCAAAGGTACGAAGGATGAAGCCTAATTTGCGGGGAGGGAGGGCGCTCATCCAATGGCATGAAATGTGTAATTTTGTATTGTGAAAATCAAGACCGGGGAGCTTGCCATGATGGTGGATGGTGTGCTGGAGGGGGATCCAGATGTATGGATAACCCACCCCAGCAAGATCGAGCAAGGTGAGGCTGGCAGCATCTGTTTTCTGGGCAACCCAAAATACGAGGATTATCTTTACCAAAGCCGGGCGTCGGCTGTTTTGGTATCGAAGGCATTTGTGCCGAGGGAGAAGATCAGTCCCACCCTGATCCGGGTGGAGGATGTCTACCTAACGGTCGGCAAACTCCTTCATTTGTTTAACGGCCAGGATGAATTTACAGAACGCATTGATCCATCCGCCGTCATTGATGCGGATGCCCGGATAGAACACCCTGTGATCATTGGGCCGCATTCCATTGTTTCGGCCGGATGTTCGGTGGGCAAAGGGTGCCGTATCCATGGTCAGGTTTACCTTGGACCCGATGTGACGATTGGAGAACGCGTCATTCTCTATCCCGGGGTAAAGATTTACCACGGTTGCGTCATTGGCGACGACTGTACCCTTCACTCCAATGTAGTCATAGGCTCAGACGGGTTTGGCTTTTCAAAAGATGAGAAGGGTGAGTACCAGAAAATCCCTCAACTTGGCAACGTCGAGATTGGTAACAAGGTCGAAATTGGGGCCAACACAACCATTGACCGCGGAACCATGGGGTCTACGAAGATTGGCAATGGGTGCAAACTCGACAACCTCATTCAGATAGCACATAATGTAACCCTAGGCGACAATACAGTAATTGCCGCTCAGGCGGGCATAGCGGGAAGCTCTCACATCGGTGCAAACTGCCAGATTGGAGGTCAGGTAGGCATAGCCGGCCATCTCACCGTCGCCGATGGAACCCGGATTCAGGGGCAATCGGGCGTGGCGAGCTCATTGGAAGCAGTAGGCGGAAAGTGGTACGGGTCTCCGGCCATAGAATACTTTGCATTTTTGAGGTCATTTGCAGAGTTCAAAGCTCTGCCCTCGCTGGCCAAACGGTTGAGAGCACTCGAAGACCGATTTAAAAACTGAACATCCATGCAACCGACGAAGCAAACGACAATCCAAAGGCCATTCCAGTTGGACGGGGTCGGGTTACACACCGGCACCTTCGTGCGGATGGCGTTTAAACCTGCCGCCGAAAACACAGGCGTGCGATTTCAGCGAATCGATATGGATGGGCAGCCGCTCATTCAGGCAGAGGTGAGCAAAGTCGTTTCTACCAACCGGGGCACCACACTTCAGGAGGGAGATGCTCAGGTATGGACGGTGGAGCACGTCCTCTCTGCGCTCGCCGGCCTTGGAATCGATAATGTCCTGATCGAACTCAATGGCCCCGAAATCCCAATTCTGGACGGCAGCGCCCGGGATTTTGCAGAGCAATTGAGTCAGGCCGGGCTCCTTGAACTGGATGCCCCTCGGGAATATTTCAAGATTACCGAACCCATTTCCTTTGAAGACCCCGATACGGGAGCTGAGTTTCTTGCACTCCCGTCCGACAAGCTGGAGATCACCACGATGATCGATTTTAATTCCAAGACCCTTGCTCCACAGTATGCTAGCCTGGAGCGCATCGAAGACTATAAGGAAGAAATAGCGCCTTGCAGGACCTTTGTCTTTTTGCACGAGCTGGAGCTGCTCATCGATCAAAGCCTCATCAAAGGAGGAGATTTAAACAATGCCATAGTGATTGTCGATCGAATGATGAGTCAGGAAGAACTCGATCAGCTTGCGCGCAAGCTCAACAAACCCAGTGTCAAAGTAGAAAAGGAAGGAGTTCTCAATACGATCAAACTGTTGTATGACAACGAACCTGCACGGCACAAACTGCTCGATGTACTCGGAGACCTGGCCCTCTTGGGAAGGCCGATCATCGGAAACATCGTGACCAAGAAACCGGGCCACCGCCTGAATGTAGAGTTTGCAAGAATGCTTAAAAGGAAAATGCTCGAGCAGAAACGCTTATCCGGTGTGCCGGCCTATGATCCCGACGGCGTTCCGGTCTACAACATTGAGCAGATCAAAAGCCTTCTGCCTCACCGCTACCCATTTCTTCTGATCGATAAGATCATCGAGCTGAATGAAAAGCAGGTGGTTGGCATCAAGAACGTCACAGGCAACGAATCGTTCTTTATGGGGCACTTTCCCGGAAACCCCGTTTTCCCAGGAGTTCTACAGATAGAGGCGCTTGCTCAAACTGGAGGCATTCTGGCCCTGTCTGCGGTTGAAGACCACGGAAAATGGGATACCTATTTTCTGAAAATTGACAATGCCCGGTTTAAACAGAAAGTCCTTCCCGGAGATACTCTTTTGCTCAAAATGGAGCTGATCGCACCCATTCGCAGGGGGATTGTGCAAATGCTTGGCACGGCTTATGTAGGGAGTAAGCTTGTATGTGAGGCCGAGCTAACGGCGCAAATTGTCAAAAGGGATTCATGACTGGCCTGTTGAGCAATGTTCATCCGGAAGCGCAGATTGGCGCGGGAACTGTGGTGGAGCCTTTCGCTACCATTCAGGGCGACGTCCAAATTGGCGAGCACTGCTGGATTGGGCCCTATGTGACCATTATGGATGGCGCCCGGATTGGAAACCATTGCAAGATCTTCCCCGGAGCCGTGGTGAGTGCAGTGCCACAGGACCTGAAATACAATGGAGAGAGTAGCACCCTTGAGGTAGGTGATCATACTGTGATCCGCGAATGCTGTACGCTGAACCGCGGAACAAAAGCTGCCATGACTACCAAAGTGGGCAGCCACTGCCTGTTAATGGCTTATGTGCACGTCGCTCACGACTGTTTGGTGGGAAACAACGTCATTCTGGCAAACAGTGTTAACCTGGCAGGCCACATCGAAATAGAAGATTATGCCATAGTAGGTGGCATGTCCGCAGTACACCAGTTTGTCAAGATTGGAGCACATTCCATGATAGGAGGCGGATCACTCGTGATGAAAGATGTCCCGCCTTTTACAAAGGCAGCCCGCGATCCGCTGTCTTACGAAGGGGTAAACTCCATTGGACTCAAACGTCGGGGTTTCAGTGTAGAACAGGTCAACCGAATCCACGAAATCTACCGTTACCTCTTTGTGAAGTTCAAAAACGTTGGCAGGGCCATCAAAGCCATAGAGGTGGAATTGCCGGATTCACCAGAGCGCGAGGCCATCCTTGAGTTTATCCGCAATTCGAATCGTGGTTTGATGAAAGGCTACCGCAGTTGATGGCATCTTTGCAGATCATTGCTCACCAGCTCGGCAAACGCTATCGCCATTCATGGATTTTTAGGGATTTTTCCCATGAATTCAGGGCTCCTGAAGTGTATGGGATATCCGGACCAAACGGTTCGGGCAAATCGACCTTGCTTCAGGTGCTGACGGGCTTTGTCCCGCCCACCCGTGGCAAGTTGAAGTGTGAAGATTCCCATGCCCCGGGAATTCCTGTTGAGCTACACCCAAGGCTGGCTTATGCCGCACCCTATGCGGAAGTATACGAATACCTGACGCTGCGCGAATTGCTCGGTTTGCACCTGCGTTTTCGCCCCTTATATCGGGGCCTGACAGGTGAGGACTTCTTGCGCATTGCTTACCTGGAGGGGCACGAGGAAAAATTGGTCAAAACGTTTTCTTCCGGAATGAAACAACGGCTGAAACTTGCCCTGGCCATCCTCACTCAAAGTGAAGCGCTCGTGCTCGATGAACCGGTGACCAACCTCGACAGCACGGCAAAGGAATGGTATCGCGAACTGATTAGGGAATTCAACATGGACCGTCTCATCCTCATCGCTTCTAACGAAACATCTGACTTTGAAGGCGCCGGGACCTTGATCCACCTGCCGGACTTTGCACCCCGGCTAACCTTGTGAATTTGCGTTTCTTTCTACCTTTGTGCCCCGAAAGAACGGTTCTTCAACGATCGTTCTGGCATCTTCGAGCACAGGCCCGGTAGTTCAATGGATAGAATAGAAGTTTCCTAAACTTTAGATACAAGTTCGATTCTTGTCCGGGCTACTATTTGAATGCAAACCCTTGTAAAGCCAAGGTCAGAAGAAAATTGTGTTCAGTCGAACGACTGGTTCAAAGCAGAGGCAATTTCAACCATTTCCTGGTATTCATCCGGCGTAAGCCCGTCCATGCAGAAATGGATTGGATTGACGGCCTTGCCATTTTTGCGCACTTCATAGTGGAGGTGAGGCGCCGTTGATGTCCCCGTACTGCCAATGGTGCCGATGAGTTGCCCTTTTACGACCCGGTCTCCTTTTCGCACCTTAATCTCCTTCAAATGAGCATACAGGGTCTGGTACCCGTCGTGGCCATGGTCTATTAGAATGTTACGTCCGTAACCGGTAGTGGAAAAGTCAACTTTGACGACCTTGCCATTGCCCGTTGCCTGAACTTCAGTGCCGGAAGGGGCTGCAAAATCAATGCCCTCGTGAAACTTGGAGATCTTGTGGATGGGATGCAGGCGAATGCCGAATCCGGACATCTGGTTTACCGCACGGTTGAGCTTGTCGACGCGGACTGGCTTTATGGAAGGCACGCTCTGAAGGTACTCTTCGTGTTCAAGTACCTGTTTTTCAATGGCATCGAGTGAATTGCTCTGTAGGTAGAGTTGTCGCTCCAATTTGCTGGCCCGGGTCTTGATGTCGCGGAAAGTGTTGCCCGTCATATTAAAATTCTGAGATAGGGCATTTGGGTCGTGACCGCCGATACCGCTTTCCCACAAGTCTTTGTCAATCGGATCCATGCCGAACAATACGCGGTGAACCTGAGCATCGCGCTGTTGGAGGTTTCCCAGAACCTTGTCCATGACCCCCAACTGGTCTTTGAGCATCAGCATCTGATATTCGACCTGGCTCAATTCTCTTTTAAGGGCTTTTTCGCGCGGGGAGGGGAAAAATTCAGAAGTGAAGAAATAGATGAGAAACGTCGTGACCACCACTGCCGCAAGAAAGCCTGAAATGCGCCAGAGATAGGACGCTGACGTCAACTTAACTTTCTCAAACTGAAGTGTTTGTGGGTTATAAACGTATTTTTCAGATCTCATCAAATCAGGCCTGCATAAAAACGATTAAATTTGCGATCCGATGTACGCTCGCTTTGTTTGATAGCGCCAAAATTAATCGTTTTTTCACATTTGGGCCCCCTGTGAAATGCATAATTTGTATATAAATTGAATAAATTTATATAACAATCAGACAAACAGCTAATTAAATATATTTATAACTAATATCTGAAATGAATTCGCGAAGCATCCGGCAGGCATTCCTCGATTATTTTGCCTCCAAGGGACATAAAATCGTTCCATCGGCCCCCATCGTCGTCAAGAACGATCCTACCCTGATGTTTACCAATGCCGGAATGAACCAGTTCAAGGACTATTTTCTGGGGAACCAAAAGCCACCAGTACCAAGAATCGCCGACAGCCAGAAGTGCCTCCGGGTCAGTGGTAAGCACAACGATTTGGAAGAAGTGGGATCCGACGGCTACCACCATACACTTTTCGAGATGCTCGGGAACTGGTCATTTGGCGACTACTTCAAGGAGGAAGCGATTGCCATGGCCTGGGAGCTTCTGACGCGCGTGTACAGTCTGGATCCCGGCCGCTTGTACATGTCGGTTTTTGGAGGGGATCAGGCAGAATCCCTGGCCCCCGATGAGGAATCGCGGTCTATGTGGAAATCGTGGATCCCGGAATCCAGAATTCTTGCTTTCGGAAGGAAGGACAATTTCTGGGAAATGGGAGACACCGGACCTTGCGGTCCCTGTTCAGAAATCCACTACGATGCCAGGAGTGAAGAAGAAAGGGCTGCCATCGAGGGGGCTAGCCTTGTGAACACCGGCGATCCACAGGTAATAGAAATTTGGAACCTGGTATTCATTCAATTCAACCGCAAGGCCAACGGTTCGCTGGAGGAGTTGCCGCAAAAACACGTCGACACCGGTATGGGATTTGAGCGCCTGAGCATGGTGCTTCAGGGCGTGAATGCCACATACGATACCGATATTTTCAAACCTTTGATCGAGCATACCGCTGCCTTCTCCGGATTGGCTTATACGGGCAGCTACGCCGCAGAGGCGAAGTCGGATATGGCCATGCGCGTCATGGCAGACCACATCAGGGCGGTAGCATTTTCCATCGCCGACGGGGCCCTGCCCTCCAATACGGGATCGGGCTATGTAATACGCCGGATCTTGCGAAGAGCCGTGCGCTATGCTTATTCCTTCCTGGGGCTGGATGATCCATTTTTGTATCGTCTCGTTCCCATCCTGGTTGAGCAAATGGGGGATGTTTACCCCGAATTGAAGGCTCAGCAAGGGCTGATCGTCAACGTGATCTCCGAGGAAGAGCAGTCTTTTTTGCGGACCCTGGAAGGGGGATTGCGCAGATTGGATGGACTGGATCCCTCTATGAAAATCCTGCCGGGGGAGCTTGCCTTTGAATTATACGACACCTACGGTTTCCCGTTCGATTTGACGCAGCTCATAGCCAGAGAGAGAAAGCTCGACATAGATCACGATGGTTTCCAGAAAGCCATGGAGGCTCAGCGCAGCAGGTCCAAAGCGGATGCAAAGCGTACTTATTCTGATTGGACCGTCCTGCGAGAGGGAGAAGCCCGATTCGTCGGTTACGATGCCCTTGAAGTTGAGCAGACCCACCTGCTAAGGTGGAGGCGGTTAGAAGAAAAGGGAAGTACCCTTTACCAGATGGTTTTTGAAACCACGCCTTTTTATCCCGAAGGTGGTGGCCAGGTAGGGGATACCGGCGTGGCACAATTCGGAGACCGGGCGGTGGAGATCATCGATACCGTAAAAGAAAACGAGCTCATTATCCATCTTGCGGAAGCTTTGCCAGATCGGTTGGATGGGCCTATAGACCTTCGGGTGAATGGGTTCCGGCGCCAGCGCATCGAAAACAATCACAGTGCAACCCACCTTTTGCACGCAGCGCTCCGACGAGTGCTGGGATCCCACGTTCAACAAAGGGGCTCGCTGGTACAGGATGATTACCTCCGGTTCGATTTTTCGCATTACCAAAAAGTGGATGCGGAGGCGCTTCAAAAAATTGAGCAGCTGGTCAATGAAAAGATCCGAAGCAACATATTTAAGGAAGAACGCAGACAACTTCCCATGGAAGAAGCATCTAAGGCGGGTGCAATGATGTTGTTTGGTGAAAAATACGGCGACAAGGTCCGAATGATTTCTTTTGACCCGGGCTATTCGGTTGAATTGTGTGGAGGATGCCACGTTGAGGCTTCGGGCCAGATAGGCTTTTTCAAAATCGTGTCTGAATCGGCAGTTGCAGCAGGGATCCGGCGCATTGAAGCCGTTACCGCACAGTCTGCTGAGCGGATCATTCAGGAGCAATCAAGGCAAATCCATGAAATACAGCTGTTGCTTAAAAGTCCCCAGGATCCTCTGGAGTCCGTTAAGCAGGTTATGGAGGAAAACCGGGCACTGCAAAAGCAATTGGCAGAACTCAAAGAAGATCGCGCAAAGGACCTGCAAAAGGTGCTCGCAGGCAGGAGCATTGCACAGAATGGCGTGCGCGTGTTGGCAGAGTTGGTCGACATTGACGATGCGAGGATTGCAAAGAACCTCGCTTTCCAGATTGGCCGCGACCTGGAGCCCGCTGTGGTGGTTTTGGGATTTTTAGAAAACAAAAAACCCCAACTCATGTGCTATGTTTCTGAAAAACTGGTTGCTGACCATGGGTTCAATGCTTCCGCCTGGGTCCGCAATTTTGCAAAGGAAATTGAAGGTGGTGGTGGTGGGCAAGCCTTTTTTGCATCTGCCGGTGGCAAGAACCCGGCCGGGCTGACCAGGGCAATCGACCTCTCTAAACAATTTATCCTCGAAAAGATCAAAGACTCTGCAGCATGTTAACCGCCGTTCTTTACATTGTTGGCATCTTCGCGCTATTTCTTGCCTTCAACATTTATATCCGGGTCAAGACCTTTAAACTTTACCGGCAGTTGCTGGAAAGGAGGATACAGTTTGGATTGGCAGACCTCTTGTCGAATCGTCGTTGGTTAGATATATTGAAGCTTTATCCGGAGCACGCATCGCTTCTCAACCACTTTAGGCGCCACATGCTCATGACGGGTATCTTGTTCTTACTGGTAGTGGTAGCTGTAATTGTTTTGTTGTTCAACATGCGAGAGATCCAGGCCTAAGATGACAGACGTGCGATTGCGCATCGGCTTGCTGGGTGCAGGGCACCTGGGAAAAATACACCTGAAGTGCCTGATGGGTCTTCCTCGGTGGCAAGTGGTCGGGTTTTATGACGTCGACCCACAAACCAGTAAAGAAGTCGAACAGTTGTTCGGCATTCCTGCATTCGATCATCCTGAGGAACTTATGTTGTTGTGCGATGCCTTGGATATTGTAAGTCCGACAACAACTCACGCACACCTTGCGGAAACAGCCATACGGCTGGGAAAGCATTGTTTTATTGAAAAACCGGTGACGGGTACCCTGGATGAAGCCTTACATTTAAAATCCCTTTGTGACGGGAAAGGTCTTCGCATCCAGATCGGGCATGTCGAACGCTTTAATCCGGGTTTTGCTGCTGTGAGGCCATTTATCCACAATCCCAGGTTTATTGAGGCTCACCGGCTTTCAACTTTCAACCCACGCGGCCGCGACGTGTCGGTAATTCACGACCTCATGATCCATGATCTGGATCTCATCTGCCTGATGGCAAACAGTCCGGTTGCAGAACTGAGGGCTTCTGGTGTGTCTTTGGTGAGTCCATTGCCCGACATTTGCAATGCCCGTATTGAGTTTGAAAGCGGTCTGGTGTGTAACGTCACGGCAAGCCGGATATCCATGAAGCAGATGCGCAAACTGCGCATTTTTCAGGAGGATGCCTACATCAGCCTGGATATGCTCGACAAAGAAGTGCAAATCATCCGGTTGTTGGATGAACCGGCAGATCAAACCCTGGAAATTGATACGCATCGAGGAAAGAAATACATACGCCTGGTTGAGCCGGAGATAAAAAATTTTAATGCAATAGCCGAAGAACTGAAATCTTTTCACAATAGCATCGTTAGAGAGGAAGCGCCCGAGGTCAACCTGGAAGAAGGCATACAGGTGATGACCTTGGTGCAGGCCATAGCCAGTCAAATAGAACGAAGCCAATGACGTGTAGCTGCCTCCCCAACGCCTGGATAGCCCTGTGCTTGTCTGCGTTGGTCGCTTGTGACGCTGGGGAAGAACCGCAGCCCGCTTACCTCTCGGTAAATCCCATACAATTTGCGGTGCGCCCACACGAAGGCAGCGCCAGTCAAAACCTCCCAGATGCCTGGATCTACGTAGGAAATAAGTATGTCGGCGCTTATGAATTGCCGGTTCGAATCCCCGTTTTGGCTAGCGACGTCGAGGAGGTGCTCATCCTGCCCGGCTACCGCCTGAACGGCAGCATTTCTTCTCCGGCGCGTGCAGCATTGCTCGAACCCTTTCGCATGGATGTGCCGTTTATCCCGGGGCAGGAGGTTTCAGTAACACCATCGTGCAGTTATCAGGCCAGTTTGCAGTTTCCGTTTTTGGAGGCGTTTGAAGGAAACCACTTTTTCAACGAAGACCGCGATGGCGATCCGGAGACTCGCATCCTCGGCACGTTGCCTGAAGAGGCGTTCGAAGGCGTGCGGTCGGGTAAGATCGAATTGAGGAAGGAACATCCAAAACTCAGGGTGGTGTATGACATTGCCAAAGAAATACCGCAGAGTCCGGATCCTATCCTGCTCGAACTCCATTTTAAATCTGACATCCCCTTTTCAATCGGTTTCATAGGAAACAAAGGACCCGCAGGGGAAGACGACCTGATCCGGGCCGTTCTGCTGCCGAAAAAGAACTGGACTAAAGTCTATTTTGATTTCAGAGAGATCATAAACCTGTCAAATGCTCTTTCTTACCGCATGGCCATCGATGCTAATTTTCAACAGGACAGTATGATTGCAGTTCAGCGGATCTATTTAGACAATATTAAGGTGGTTCATCGCTGATCATGTTCAAGCGAACAGAAAATATCGCCTACATCGCCGGAGACCTGCTCTTGTCGCTATTGGCCTGGTACCTGTTTGTCGAACTGCTCAACTCGAGAAATTTTTTTATTGAATCCAGTACGGACTTTGCAGAAAAGCTTTTCCGCGTCGGGGCACTCATCATTCCTTTGTCGTGGGGATTGCTTAACCTGCTCACGGAGCAATACAGGGATGTATACCGGCTTTCGCGCTGGTCTGTATTTTCCCAGACATTGCTGCTGTCAGTCTTTGGCAGCGTGGTTTTGCTTTTTGTTCTGCTGGCAGACCCGGAAATTCAGTTTGCGGGAAGATATTTTTCGGCCATCACATCATTTTTTGCATTGCATTTCGGGTTAACCATTTTCTTTCGTCTGGTTTTTCTGACCGCAATGAGCAAGAGATTGAAAAGCGGATTGGTTGGGTTTAATACCCTGATCATAGGTGGAGATCAAAGTGCCGTTAAACTTTTCCGTGAGATAACTTCCCTGCATTATTCCCTCGGGCACAAGTTCATCGGGTTTATTCATTCTAACGGAGGAAATGGCAACGAACTCATTCAGCACCTCCCTCAGTTGGGCGGGTTAAACGACATCTCCCGTACGATCGAGCAAAGAAATGTCGAGGAAGTCATCATCGCCATCGAATCGACTGAACACCAGAAGCTCAAATCCATACTGGATATGCTGTTTGAGTTTGGTGACCAGCTCATCATTCGCACCATTCCGGATACCTACGACATCCTCCTCGGCACGGTGAGGTTGAATCACCTTTACGGGGCGATTCTCATAGAAGTCAAGCAGGAAATCATGCCGCGTTGGCAGATCGTTTTTAAAAGAGCGCTCGACCTTACGGTAAGTATTATTGCGCTTACCCTGTTGTCGCCTGTTATCATTTACATCGTTGTCAGGACGCGTCTTTCCAGTAAAGGCCCGATCATTTATAGCCAGGAGCGCATTGGTTTAAATGGAAAACCATTTCAGATTTACAAGTTCAGGTCGATGACGGTCGAAGCAGAGCAGAACGGTCCGCTGCTTTCATTTGAAGGGGACCCGCGCATTACACCTTGGGGCGCAGTGATCCGAAAATGGAGGCTGGACGAAATACCCCAATTCCTGAACGTGATCAAAGGGGATATGTCTTTGGTCGGCCCGAGGCCGGAAAGGAAATACTTCATAGACCAGATCATGAAAAAGGCTCCCCACTACAAACATTTGCTGAAAGTGAGACCCGGCATTACCTCCTGGGGGCAGGTCAAATTTGGTTACGCTTCTTCCCTTGAGGAAATGATGAAGCGACTCGAATACGACATCCTATACATTGAAAACCGTTCGCTGGGACTCGATTTTAAGATCATGTTCTACACACTGGCCGTGCTGATCCAGGGAAAGGGGAAGTGAGGCTTATTGTAAATTTTCAACAACCATTGCTGAAGCTCCGCCGCCTCCATTGCAAATGCTCGCCAATCCGTAGCGTCCTTTTTTGTTCCCCAGCACGCTGATCAGCGTACACAGAATGCGCGACCCGGAAGATCCAAGGGCGTGTCCAAGGGCAACGGCACCTCCAAATGCATTGATCATTTGTGGATCCAGGTTGAGTTTTTGTGCAAATACCATGGGTACCACTGCAAAGGCCTCGTTGACTTCGATGCAGGAAATGTCATTCCATTGCAGGCCCGCCTTTTTTAAGGCCCGTGGAGCTGCGAGGGTTGGGGTGGTAGTAAACCATTCGGGAGCCTGTTCGGCATCTGCGAAGGATACGATGCGCGCCAAGGGCTTTAACCCAAGTGACTTTACCTGGTTTTCGCTCGCAAGCACCAAAGCTGAGGCACCGTCGTTGATCGTCGATGCATTGGCGGCAGTGACGGTTCCATCTGGTGTAAAACTTGGGCGCAGTGAGGGTATTTTGTCGAAATCGACCTTGTAAATCTCCTCGTCTGTTTTGAACATCACAGGAACTCCTTTCTTTTGGGGAATTTCGACCGGAAAAATCTCCGCATCAAAATACCCGTTTTCGGTCGCCTGTTGCGCGAGTTGGTACGAGCGAATGGCATATGCATCCTGAGCTTCGCGGGTGATGCCATATTTGCTGGCAGTGGCATCTCCACATTGCCCCATTGCATTCTTTGAATATACATCTGTCAGTCCATCTTTTTGCAATCCGTCGATGATTTGACCATGCCCGTAACGGGCACCCCAGCGCATGGCTTCTGCATAGTATGGAATGTTCGACATGCTTTCCATCCCGCCTGCAACGACGACCTCGCTTTCACCACTCAGGATGGATTGCGCACCCAATGCCACGGATTTCATTCCCGAAGCGCAGACCTTATTTACAGTAGTGCAGATGGTTGATGGATCTAATCCTCCGCCGAGTGCAGCCTGCCGGGCAGGTGCCTGTCCGAGATTTGCAGAACAGACGTTTCCCATGATGACCTGCTCAGTCATTTGAGGCGGTATTCCCGACCTGATTACTGCTTCGCGAACGGCGAGGGCCCCGAGATGGGTTGCGCTAAAACGGCTTAGGGAGGCCCCAAAACTGCCCGTTGCGGTGCGGGCCATCGACACAATGTATACGGAATTCATACCAATTTTTTTAAAGAGCCGCAAATATAATCAGGGATTGTCACAGGGAGCGGGTCAGGGGAAGACTGTTCCTCCAATCACTCTATTGGACTATGCGTTTATGGCTTGTCAGATTGTTGACAGCGCAACCATGACCGCTTTTGCAAGCAAAATGACATCCGTCCAAAATAATTGCCCTGATCCTTCATTTTTTACATAACGGCGAAGGAACATCGCGTACCCGAAATACATGGCGATTTGAGCAAATGCCATTTGCCAGACAATGTGTCCGCTGAGGGCCTGCATCACCATTATTGCTATGCTGGTCAGGTACAAACCCGCCGCGATGCTCAAAACTCCTTCCGTTGGCAAGATGTTGGAGAGCGTCTTATGGTCATAGGCCAGGTCTTCCCGCCGGTGATCCCAGTCGCAAAGCATGCTTTGGGCAAAGAGCACCACCGAAAAGTCTGCAATGAGTGTTGGGAAAAGTAGAGAATTGCGGTGAAAGGGTCCAAATACCCAGAAGAGCAACAGGATCCAGGTCGCACAGAGGATGAGATTTTTGATAGCGGGCAGCCGGCGAAAAAAGTGAACCCGACTGTGGTTATGGTAGGAGAGGGCCAGAGACAAGACCGCGAAAATGCGGAATTGTTGTTCGAAGGAGAATCTGAGAAATGCGATGAAACACGCTAACAGACATCCCGAAAACACCATGATTTCCCAACGGCCAATGCGGTCTCCCGGGGGATAATGAATGGAAAAGCAAATGCGCTTTTGGTAAAAATAGGCAGCAAAAGTGGCCGTAGTTATAAAAAACAACTGGTCAGCCGGAGGAAATGCCGCTTCAAAAATGATAAAGTTTGCAGCATACAGTGCCCCAAGCAAAGCACCGTAATATCCGGCGACGATCAGTGCGTTCCGTTTTTTGTCAGAAATAACGGTAATCCTTTTTGGGATCGATGGATCGCAGCACTTCATAGATCAGCCGGATCACATTTTCGACATCCTCTACGCTCGCAGTCTCCACAGTAGTATGCATGTACCGAAGCGGTATCGAGATCAGAACAGAAGGAATGCCTCCGTTCGAATAGGCAAAGGCATCGGTGTCGGTTCCGGTTGTCCGGGATGCTGCGTTTCTCTGAAAGGGGATTTTGTTTTTATTGGCGGTATCGATGACGATTTGCTGGAGAATGTTGTGAACCGGTGGAGCGTAGCACAATACAGGCCCCAGTCCACACTTAATCGACCCCTGCTCTTTGGTCTTGAGCATGGGAGTGTGTGTGTCGTGTGTAACGTCGGTAACGATGGCGATGTTGGGTTTAATGGATTGTGCGATCATCTCGGCACCGCGAAGCCCGACTTCTTCCTGTACGGAATTCACAATGTATAGGGCGAAGGGCAGTTTGACTTTGTTTTTGTGCAACAGCCGGGCAACTTCAGCTATGCAGAATCCACCCATGCGGTTGTCCAGGGCGCGCCCGGTATAAAATCGTTTGTTCAGTTTGAAAAGTTCGTCTTCGTAGGTGATGCAGCACCCGACGTGGATGCCCATTTTTTCAACCTCCTGCTTGTCTTTTGCTCCGACATCTACGAAGATGTTTTCGAGGGTTGCGGTGAGGTTCGTGTCGTTGCCCTTCCGCGTGTGAATGGCCGGCCAGCCGAATACGCCTTTCACAATCCCTTTTGGAGTGTGGATGTTTACTCTTTTAGAGGGGGCAATGCTCTGGTCAATCCCTCCATTGCGTATTACATAGATGAAACCGTCGTCTGTAATGTAGTTGACCATCCAGGATATCTCATCAGAATGCCCTTCGATGACAACGCGGAAAGGTGCTTTGGGGTTGATGACTCCGTACAGTGTACCGTAGTAATCGAGTTTCCAGTCGTCGATAAAGGGTTTGACGTATTGAAGCCAAAGTTTCTGGCCGGAAGACTCGTGACCGGTTGGGGAGGGGTTGTTGAGGTATTTATAGAGAAAGGTTTCGGATTCTTTGTTGATCAGTTTCATATTCCGGCTTTCTGAGCAAGGAAACTCTGCGACCAGCCTGCCGGGTCCTGATTCCAGCTCATCAGTTCTTCAAATTCGGTGGATGTAATAGATTTTCTCTGCAAAGCGCGTTCCAATAATTCGGAAAAAGAGCACAAACTGAAAAATTTCAAGCCTCGCTGCTCAAATTGAGCCTTTGTTTGTGCGAATCCATATTGAAATATGGACACCACCGCCAGCACGTCCATACCTTCTTCGATAAGGGCGTCGCAGGCTTCCAGGCTGCTTTTACCCGTGGAAATCAGGTCTTCAACCACCACTACGCGACTTCCAACTTCCAGTTGTCCTTCGATCCGGTTTTTCAAACCATGATCCTTGGGTTTGCTTCGGACATAGCAGAAGGGCAGACCAGTTTCGTGAGCGAGCAGTGCTCCCCAGGCGATGCCGGCCGTTGCTACCCCGGCGATGGCCCCGCAATCTTGAATCGACGCCACCAGGTCGCAGAGACCCGTTGCAATTTGATTCCGGAAATCCGGATGGGCGAGGGCGCGGCGGTTATCGCAATACACGGGGGACCGCATTCCTGATGCCCAGGTGAAAGGATGCGACGGATTTAATTTTACCGCTTGTATATCCAAAAGGCGTTCTGCTATATTGTGGGCCATATTCATATGGTCATGCCGAAAGGAAGGCAAAAATACGAAATCCGGTGCAACGGCCGAACCCTGTTGATAACTTCCACCGGGAGTTTGTCGTCGGTTAGCATTCGTGAACGCCAGCTTGTAATGCCTTATCGGGGCCGCAAACGGGAGTTGCTGCAATATCTCGACATGCTGGAGAAATCCAATCGTTTTGAACAGGTTGTGCTTCACGGGGCCGATCCCAAAATCATTTATTTAGACCTCAGGAGTCTGTGCAACTGGGTACCTGCCTCCGGTGGGTTGATTCAAAATGAAAAAAATGAGATTTTACTCATATTCCGCAACGGAGTATGGGATCTACCCAAAGGGAAGCGCGAAACGGGCGAATCGGCCAAGGCTGCTGCTCTCCGGGAGTGCCAGGAGGAAACGGGGCTTCACCTCTCAACGGTTCCGGAAAAGATAGATGCTACCTGGCACATATACCGGGATAAGCAACTCGGTCGTTGCCTCAAAAAGACAAACTGGTATCGCATAGCATACGACGGCGACGGCACATTTACCCTTCAGGAAGAAGAAGGGATACAAAAGGCAGAATGGGCAACCACCGCCGATGCCCTTCTGAAGGAACCCATGTATCCGAACATACGTTCGTTAATATCCCGTTATGCCATCCCTGCCAATGAAGTTTAGCTTCCCCAGCGCCATTTGATTCCAGCATATAGCTTGATGCCGCCTACCGGAGCATATACCTCGGCTGCATTGAAATAATTTCCCCGAGGCATCGATGCATCTATGATTGCCTCATGCTGGGAATAGTCCAGCAGGTTCTCCCCTCCAGTGTAAAACTCCCAGGGTCCGGTCAGGAAGGACAGTTGCGATTGCATCAAGACGTAGGGTTTGGATTGGCCGTCATGTTCGTGAATGAGTTCGTGAGGCACTCCGCTTTTATCCGGTAACCGCATCTTACCTACATAGTTTGCCGTGATATTCCAGAGCCACTTTTTGTTGAGCGTTTCGAGATCAATGCTGGCGATGGCCCGGTAACGGGGTACCATAATCAGCTGACGGAAACCCGTACGCAACTGGGCTCTTGAGTCGGTGTATTTTCCTCCAAGTTTGGCGTTTAAATAGGGCGCAAACCGGTAAGACAGGGTGAGCAAAGCCTGAAATGCACGCGAATTTCCGTCGAGTGCGTACAAATGCACCTTTGAGTAGTCTTCATCCAGGTCAATGACCTGCTGTTCTTCAAACCAGGTCAGGTAGAAATCTGCATTCAATTCGAGGTCATTGCCAAAAATGGATGGTTTGCCCACCAGATTGACCCCTGAATTCCATGAAATTTCCCTTTCCAACCGGTCTTCAATCACCCATTGTTTAGATGTTGCGAAAAGGTGGGCATTTTCGGATAATACGCGCGGGTGACGGAATCCTCGACCAAAGGACGCCCGCAGGGTCCAATCCTCTGCAAAGAGATATCGCATACTGGCACGTGGTACGAAAATGGGCGCGAGGCCTTCCTGCCATTCCAGATGCAGACCGAGCGTGCTCGTGAAGGCGTTGCCTACTTCCGTCTTGTTGCGAAAAGTGTGTTCCATGAACAGACCGGCAATTTTTTCTTCGTAGTTGAGCTGCCTTCCTGAAAAGTTTTCTTCTGATGAGCGGTAGGCAAAATGAGGACCGCCCATCAATTGATGACGACCATCTCCAAGGGGGTGATTGTACAACAGCTTCAGCAAGCCTCTTTTTTCATCTGCCTTAAAATGCCGGTCGCCATAGTCTCCTGAAATGGATGAATAACTCAGGTCGTAAATCGATCCGGAATTCTGGTCCGGGTTACTAAAACCAACGTACCCCAGGTTCCCAAACAAATTGAAATGTTCCAGTTTTTGATGGATGCGGTAAGCGGATTCTTTTACGAGCTGGCCTCCGGTGCGCTCCTCGTAGAGTGCCTGCCCGTTGACCTGTCCCTCAAAACGATGACCAAAAAGGGTATTCCTGAACAAGCCGTTGATTCGGTTGATGCGGGGCTCATCCTGGAACAGGTCTCCGTTGTGATCGCGCGTATTTTCCTGGAGGCTGCCGTTTAAATAAAGGCCCGATGAACGTGCTTCACTCCACTGGCGATTCAGGTGAAGGTTTCCTTCAAGGCGGCCATGACCGTCCGCAAAGAAGTTTGCGTAAACAGGGTGATCTTCATTGGGTTTTTTAAGTTGCACGTTGATCGCACCCGTCATGCCATTTGCTCCATTTAGTACGGAGGAGGCTCCTTTTTGGATGTCGACCCGCTCAAGCCACGTGCCACTTAACAGGTCATATCCCGTATTCGCCAGGATACCGGCAAAGGCTGGCCTGTTTTCAACGAGCAATTCGCTGTAAATTCCGCGGAGGCCAAGAAACTGGATTTCCTTGGAACCTGTTGCAGCGTTGGTATAGCTCACATCGACGGCATTGCTCGTCTGAAAACTCTCCGACAGGCTGCAGCAGGCGGCTTTTCGGAACTCCTTACTGAGCAGGCTCTCGGTGTTGACCGGATTCAACCGCGAAAACGCGTTGGAGTTGCGTTCACTGATTACATCCACGCCGGCAAGAGCAATGCCCTCCTGGAGAATGAAAACTTCAAAAAGGCTGGAGTCGCTGATTTCGACCGTGTCTGCCTGATAGCCCGTGTAGCGGATAACCAGTGTGTGCACTCCCGGTGTCCGCTCCAGTCTGAAAAAGCCATTTGCATCGGTTGTGGTACCGCCTCCTGCACTTAGCCAGTGCAGGGAAGCGCCTATCAATGCCTGCCGCTGTTCGTCGACCACGTTTCCCATAAGGGTTTGCGCCAGGCTGCATGCTGCACTGCATGTCATTAGAAATAGAACAAAGCATTTCTTGCCCATAGTAATAATGTGTTGGTAAAAAAAATAGGGTTCCCGTCAAGAAACACTATGGGCTAACAGCGTCTGATGCAATGCATCAACAGGAGGTTTGCGCCGCAAGATGTGTTGAGGTGATTAAACCCGGCATGCACCGGCCGGGGATGTATATCCAGAGGAAGGGGGAAGGCCTGAACCGTGGGCAAATAGCTTATATCAAGTGTCGGAAGCTCATCCTGGTCCGGCTTCTGAGCATCATAATCCAGAAAAATGTAATCGACGACCCGGTTTTTGCAGGGCCCCGACGGCAACGGGTGAGCAGAACAACATTTTCCGGCAGCACCACACAGTTTCGCCGTTGTGCGGCGGGCACATTCATCCTCCTGAGGGAGAAGAGAATAGGCAATGTTTCTGGAACAGCAGCAATAGAGGGCGAACACGTTGACCCCAAGCTGGGAAACCAGCATGTTCAGGGAAACAATTGCTACCAGGAACTTCTTGAATGCCATTTTTGTTGTAAACGCAAAAATAGCCAGCTTGTTCTTATTACTCCCTTATTTTAAGGACTCGCGGGCTATTACGAGTTTTTGAATTTCCGAGGTTCCCTCACCGATGGTACAGAGTTTGGAATCGCGGTAAAATTTTTCGACGGGAAAATCTTTCGTATAGCCATACCCTCCAAAGATCTGTACAGCCTCCGTGGCAGATCGAACGGCGACTTCGGAAGCATAGTATTTGGCCATGGCCGCCTCCCGCGTCATTTTCTGTCCCTGATCTTTCATCTGACCCGCCTGGCGCGTTAACAGTTCTGCAGCCTCAATCTGAACGGCCATATCCGCCAGTTTGAAAGCGATGCCTTGAAACTCGGCAATCTTCTGACCGAATTGTTCCCGCTCCTGAGCATACTGCACTGCAGCTTGGTAAGCCCCTTTGGCGATCCCAAGAGATAAGGCCGCAATGCTGATTCTGCCGCCATCGAGCACTTTCATGGCTTGAATAAATCCTTCACCGACATTTCCAAGTACATTTTTTGCCGGCACCCGGCATTGGTCAAAGATCATTTCGGCTGTTTCTGAGGCGCGCATGCCGAGCTTGTTCTCCTTTTTGCCCGATGAAAAGCCGGGTGTTCCGCGTTCGACGATAAAAGCCGTCATGCCCCTGCTATCGAGCAATTCACCGGTGCGGGCTATGACTACGGCCACTTCTGCTGATTTGCCGTGCGTGATCCAGGTCTTTGTGCCGTTGATGATCCAGTCGTCGCCGTCGCGAAGAGCAATGCACTTCATGCGAATGGCGTCGCTGCCGGTATTGGGTTCAGTGAGGCCCCAGGCTCCGATCCATTGTCCCGTCGCCAACTTGCTCAGGTATTGATCTTTTTGCTGTTCCGTTCCAAAGAGAAGAATGTGCCCGGAACACAAAGAATTGTGCGCAGCGACTGAAAGACCAATGGCTCCGCAAACTTTGGCGATCTCTTCTATGATGGTTATGTACTCCTGATATCCAAGTCCCGCACCGCCAAATTTTTCTGGCACCAGCACGCCCAGGAAGCCCTGTTCGCCCATGGCGCGCATCACCTCAACCGGAAAGTGCTGCCGCTCATCCCAATCCATCATATGTGGTCGGATGTGCTTTTCAGCAAAACTCCTGGCGGAGTCGCGTACCATTTTCAAATTATCTGCATCAAATGGGGACATGTAGGTAAATTAGGAGGCAAAATTAAACAACGGTCCATCGTTTCAATAGTTGTAATGCTTTTGCCATTTATCCTTGAGATAGTCCAAAAACCGGCGTTCGGGAGGATTTTCTCCGGGAGTGTAAAATATGGTTCCTGAAAGGGCATCCGGAAGGTACTCCTGTTCGGCAAAGTTGCCCGGATGGTCGTGGACATATTGATACCCTTCTCCGTACTGGAGGTTTTTCATCAGCCCGGTCACCGCATTGCGAAGGGGAAGAGGCACGGGGAGGGAACCTTCATTCCGTACACAGGCAAGGGCTTGCTCTATGCCCATGTAGGCCGAATTGGATTTAGGAGAGCATGCGAGGTAAACCGTTGCTTCGGCCAGGATGATCCTGCATTCAGGCCATCCTACCAAATTCGTTGCCTGTTGGCAAGAGGTGGCGAGGAGTATGGCGTTGGGGTTGGCCAGACCAATGTCTTCTGCTGCGGCAATGACCAGTCGCCTGGCAATAAACGAAGGATCCTCACCTCCTTCGACCATTCGTGCCAGCCAGTATAGCGCTGCGTTAGGGTCTGACCCGCGTATGGATTTGATAAAAGCCGAGGCAATGTCGTAATGCATTTCACCCCCTTTATCGTATAGCCCCAGGTTCTCCTGTACCAGATTATACACCCATCCATTGGTGATGCGGATGTCTGTGGAGCCTGTATTGCCGACCAACTCCATGATATTGCATAACCTGCGTGCATCGCCATGGGCAAGCTGGAGCAGTGCTTCGTTTTCCTCCAAAGTCACGTTGCGGTCCTTGAATAGCCAGTCTTTTTCCAGTATGCGGGAGATGAGTATCAGTAAGTCGTCTGACGATAAAGGCTTGAGGGTGTAAACCTGGCACCTGGATAGCAGGGCGTTGTTGATTTCAAAGCTCGGATTTTCTGTGGTCGCTCCGATCATTATGATCTGACCTTTTTCAACTGCGGCCAGCAATGCGTCCTGCTGACCTTTGTTAAAACGATGCACTTCGTCAATGAAGAGGATGGGTGCCAAGGGTTCGAATAACGTTCTCTCCTTCGATTTTGCAAGAAGCTCCCGGACTTCGCGGACGCCGGCGTGAACGGCTGAAAGTTCGAAAAAGGGTCGGCGAAGCTGTTGCGCCAGGATGCGGGCGAGACTGGTCTTCCCAACTCCGGGCGGCCCCCATAGGATCAGCGACGGCAAATGGCCTTTTTCCAAGGCCTGAGTCAATACCTTGCCGGGACCTACCAGGTGATCCTGCCCCAGTATATCTTCCAGGTTCATGGGGCGCATGCGCTCAGCCAGCGGTTGCATTCGGGTGCAAGTTCACGAGAATTCAACAATTTCCGGATTGCCTGGCGGCGGTTTTCCAGAATGGCCGTTTATTGGTAAGTAAGTATATTTGATTCAAAATGCCCAGCACCCTAAACTTCAATACATTCCGCCGATGCCTGGCGCTGTTCACTTATTTAGCTTGTTCGCCGTTGTTTGGCGCTCACATTATAGGAGGCGAAATGTATTATGAATGTCTCGGGAATGGAAGCAACGGAACGGATACGACTTCACGCAGCTATCTGATTACCATTAAATTATACAGGGATTGTGCTTCGTCTGGCGCGCAGTTTGACAACCCGCTCGGTTTTACCATCTACAGAAGACAGGGGGGAAACTGGGTCAACGTGCGAGGTGGAAACCGTGAGTTTTCTGTCAGCCTGAAAACTCCTGTCAGACAGATCGACCCTCCGGACTATCCCTGTCTGGTTCTTCCTCCCAATGTTTGCGGAGAGACAGGGATCTACCAGCAGCAGGTAGACCTTCCCATTATCGGTTCGGAATACCTCATCGTTTGGCAGCGATGCTGCCGTAACAACACCATTACCAACATCCTGGACCCGGAATCAACCGGGGCCACGTATTTCATTGAGATCCATCCGGAGGCGCAGCGAACTTGCAACAACAGTCCGGTTTTTATCAATTTTCCTCCCACGGTACTTTGTGTAAACGCACCTTTTAAATTTGACCATTCTGCTTTTGACAAGGAGGGCGACCTGTTGGTTTATGAGTTCTGTGAACCACTTTCAGGAGGTGGACGGCAGGGTGGGGGCAATTGCCAGTCCGTTATACCAACGCCGGACTGCCTGCCTCCTTATACTCCGGTAGCATTCCGGTTTCCCTACACCGCACTGTTCCCACTGGGTGTAAATTCACAAGTAAACATCAACTCGCTTAACGGCATCATTACCGGAACACCTGACGTAATAGGACAATTCGTCGTTGGCGTTTGCGTGTACGAGTACCGGAACGGAACCTTGCTTTCTGTGGTCAAGCGGGATTTTCAATTCAATGTAGCCAGTTGCGAAGGAACAGTCGAGGCGCGATTGGGAGGTGCAAGCCAGCTTACGCCCGATCAGTTTAGCATTACCCTGTGCGGCACCAGTGAATACCAGTTCCAGAATGCCAGTATAGACAGCCGGTATATTAAAGACGTGCTTTGGATTTACGAGAATGGAGGGCGGATCGATTCGTTAACTGAATGGGCCCCTGTTGTGCAGTTTGAAGAAGGAGGATGGCACTCCGGGCGGTTTATTCTCAATCCCGGAAGCAACTGCGGAGATACGGGGTATTTTAAGATCAACATCATTCCCGACCTCGAGGCTGATTTTTCAGCAATTTACGACAGTTGTTCACCTGGTCCCGTGCAATTTACTGACAAATCGAGTTCGACCTTTTCTGCAGTTGAACAATGGAAATGGAGTGCTGGAGACGGGATCGTGTCCTTTCTGCAGCATCCCTCTATACGTTATGTCAGGCCGGGCAAGTACCCCGTGTTGCTTACGGTCTGGGACAACTTCGGCTGTGTCCAGACCCGCTACGAGGAAATAAACTGGTTTCCATCTCCTGAGGTGCTCATATTTTCTCCCAGCAAAAGTGAAGGTTGCGTTCCCCTCGACGTAGGGTTTCGCAACATTTCATTTCCCACCGACAGCAGTTACCGGTTTGTTTGGCATTTCTCAGATGGCAAAACCGATTCGGGATATCAGGTTCTCCACCGTTTCGAGCGAGCTGGCCGTTACGGACTTAGAATGGAGGTGACATCCCCACTGGGCTGTTATGGTGAAAGAGATTTTTTCGATGTAATAGAAGCGTCGGACCCCCCGGTAGCGAGTTGGAGTGTCGACAGGCAGGACGTTAGCACAGCAAATCCGGAAGTGCACCTTCGTGATTTGAGTCAAGGAACCGTCGGCAGGAGCTGGATCATTGATGGAAATGAACATTTTTTTGATGAAGACCTCGTTTATGCTTTTGGCGATACGGGCATTCACAAGATTCAACTTATCGCAGTCGACCGTTTTCTGTGCACCGATACCCTGGAAACGACGATCCGGGTTTACCTGGAAGTGCATTTTTATCTCCCGAATGCTTTTACTCCGAATGGAGATGGCAAGAACGATGCTTTTGGACCTGTTGGAAGCCTAAACGCATTCGGACAATACGGCATGACCATCTACGACCGCTGGGGAACGAAAGTGTTTACTACATCCGGCCCGGGCGATTTCTGGAACGGAAGTTTTAACAATTCAGGAAAGCCAATGCCATCGGGAGCTTACGTCTGCGAGGTGTATTACACGGGTACTGATGGCAGTCCAAAGGTTGCCAGGCAGGTGTTTGCCCTCATCCGTTGAGTACCCGGCCACTCTTGATGATACGCTGGCCGGATTGCATTGTCATTTATCCTGAAAGACTGAAAAGTCTTCGGCTTTGCTGACCTTGATGATGTAAGACCGGGTGCATACCTGGTGTACGTATTGGTCGTAACCCTCGACAATACCGGATACGACGAAACGTTTGTTCGCAGGGTTTTTAATGTCACTGTATAATTCGATGGGTACGGCGCTGCTAAACTCAATTTTGATGGTATAGTCGTAATCGTCGGGGTCCCTGGCAAAAAGCGTATTGCCCGCCGTCATGATGTTGTTGTTGAGCTGCATTTCCAGTTTAATGACCTTCCCTTCACAGTTCATTTTCTTGCCACACGGGCCTTTGCAATCCGATCGTTGGAGTATTCCTTTTATGCCCTTGGCGGTTGAATTGCCAGGAGAACAGGCGGTCAGCGCCATGCAGGAAACTGCTAAAATCACCAGAAGTCGTATCATAAATGCTTGCTTACTTTTTGTCGAGTTCCTGGATGATCCTGTCTGCTTTGTAAATGTATTTCAGTGCCGCGTAAATGCCACCTGCATGCACAGAGACCGTGCGGTTGACTTTTTCGTCGAAGATGAAATTGCCTGGAAGTGACTCGATGTTTCCATCAAATACCAGTCCGACGACTTCCTTATTTTGGTTGACGATCGGGCTTCCCGAATTGCCTCCAATGATGTCGTTTGTTGAAACGAAGTTAAACGGCGCACGCAACAGTTCCATGGGAGGGTTTAACCACCGCTCTGGCAGTGACCAGGGATAGGTTTTGTCAAAGGAATAGTACCGGTCGTACAATCCGAAAAAGGTCGTTTTGAAAGGCGCTGTGGTGCCGTTGTAGTCGTATTTTTTGACCGTTCCATCCGCGAGGCGCAGGGTGAAAGTTGCATCGGGGGGCAGTTGGTTTCCTTTTACTTTAAAAACAGCATTGGCGATGCGAGATTCGAGTGCCTTCCTGCGGGCGGCTGAAGACTGGAAAACCTGAACGGACTCCAAATACTTTGGCACGATCAGACGTGCAGCATCGAGCAGCGGATCTTTACATCGACCGAACTTTTCTGCATCCTTGCTCAGCAATTTTTCCAAGTCATCCGGATTGGCAAAATCTGTTTTTTCCAAAATCTTTCGGGCGGCTTTTTCCGGGGATTTTCCGTCAAGCAACTCATCTGCAAGACGGTACTCGGGATGTTCAAATTGTTTGATCTCTGCCAACAATGCAGTAAGATATTCCCGTTCTTTATCTGTTTTTAATTCATTCGAAAGACCGCGGATGTCATCGCGGAGTTTATCGAGCGAGGGGGCAGCTTCTGGCACAGCCAACATGCTTTCATAGCGCCCCAGTGTATGCATCAACGTAAGTGCATTGCCTTTGATTCCCGAAGGCCCCAGCAGGGTAATAGAGGAACCGTATTTTTTTAGCACTTCGTATTCCCTTTCCATTTCCAGCCAGGAGTCTTCACCTTTTAACTTGGTTTTGCTGCGGATTTCCTTTTCCATAGCCGCTTTCCTTTCAAAGAGCACGGGGTTTCGCAGTCCTTCCAGAATTCCTGAGATGGCTTTTATGCTGTTGCCAATGCCGAAGATATCGTTCAGTAGGTCGTCGTTCGGTGAAGCCGCATATTCCTTTTCCATGAGCGCATGGCGGTTTTTCATCATCTGCAACTGCACCGGAAAACGAATGTCGCGATCGTATTCAAATTGTTTGATCGTACGATACCGCTCAGTACTTCCAGGGTTGCCGATCACAAATACAGGCTCCCCTTCGACAGCGCCTTCCGGGCGGAATTTGAAGTAATGTGCACTGGTGTTCATGGGCTTGCCGTCGTCGTCATAGGCACGCCAGAACGTGAAATCCAGGGCATAGCGGGGGTAGGTGAAGTTGTCGGGGTCTCCGCCAAAGTAGCCCAGGTCGTTTTCCGGGATCATCACCAGGCGGATATCGGAGAATTTTTTGTAACCGTACAAGCTGAATTTTCCGCCACTGTAATAAGTGACGGGCTGAATGCGGAGCCCTTTCCAGGAATCCATTTGAGAATATTCGAGGATGAGCTGCTTGATTGCGGAGTCGGTCATGGTTTTATGTGTCACATCGTCTTTGGCGCCTTTCGACATCGACAAAACCTTATCTGAAACGTCTTCTGCCCGGATCAACTGTTCTACAAACAAGCCCTCTGCCTTGCGTTCGTCGGCAAGCGTCTGAGCATAAAAGCCGTTTTTGGTAAAGGATTCTCCCTCGCGCTGCAGGGCCACGACGACATCGCGCGAACAGTGGTGGTTCGTCATAATGAGCCCGTCAGGAGATATAAAGGAGGCAGAGCACCAGCTAGCAAACCGCAGTGCTGACTGGCGAACATCGTCATACCAGCTATCCGGAGGAGCAAAGTTGTAGGCCTCTTTAAACCAATCTTTTGGAGGGTTTTCGAAGGTCCACATTTTGCCAAAGTCGAAACGCTGTGGCTGGTTTTGGTCCTTTTGCGATTGACCTGAAAGGGACAGTCCCATAGCAAAAAGGAATAAAAAAAGGCGGGATAACTTCATTTGTTATTTGTTTAAGCCTGCAAATATAGGAATTACGAATATTTTCGTATCAGATTTTTCGGTTCAGGACTTTTTCAATGGATTCCTGGGCAATGGGGTGATATCCGGGTTTTGCCCGTATGTAAATGCGATTCGCCTCCGCGCTGAATCCCTCATCGATGAGGGCTTCGTATATGGGCAGCAGGTATTTTCTTCTCCCAACGGAGCAAAGGAAATTCTCGGCGGTAGCCAACACATGGCGGGCACAACCATTGAGAATGGCGTATTCGAGCCAGGCCGTCAGGACTTCAGCATTTTTGCGCCTGCTAAAGTCGAAAGAATGGTCATAGCGCAAACAGGTCGCTGAATCATGTTCTTTGGGGAGGTTGCGGATGAAGTAGATCCATTCGTTCGTCGTCCAGTCTCCTGAATTGAGCTCTTCGGGCGAACGCCCTGAGGTGAGTCGTACAATTGCAGCATCCATAACCTCAAAGGACTGTGTGCTGTAATTCCCGCGGACAAGCGGCGGACCGCTTTTGTTGATCCACCTGTCCACAGTGTCGACGATTCCGGGATCATTGTCAAGTAAATGCGTTCTGGCAAATTCAAAAAAACCTTCGGAGTCATTGGAGCGGAATTCAAAATTGGCGAAATAGTGGCGTAGAAAGCGGTCGAGCTCGTCGCGACCTTTCCTTTCCTCGAGAAATCGCAACAGCGCCTTCCCCTTTTCGTAGGCAACATCGGACATCGATTCTTCCGGATCCATTCCCTCCAGGGAGAGTTTTAAACGGGTAAGCGGGCTTTCAGGTCCCTTGTCAGCGATGGTTTTCTCCAGGTCCTGCAATCCCAATATGCTCCACATGTCGGCGATCTCCTTTCCATAAAGGGATTCCATGATGCGGCTTTCTATGTAGGTCGTTACGCCTTCATTGAGCCAGAAATCGTTCCAGGTTTTGTTGGTAACGAGGTTACCACTCCAGGAGTGCGCAAGCTCATGCGCCAAGAGGGAAACGAGGCTGCGGTCGCCCGCCAGGACGGTTGGAGAAAGAAAGGTCAGTCGTGGATTTTCCATGCCTCCAAAAGGAAAACTCGCGGGCAATACCAGCACATCGTATCGCCCCCAACGATAAGGGCCGAGTAATTTTTCAGAGGTCTCGAGCATCCTTTCCAGATCGGCAAATTCCCATTGAGAAGCTTCAATCCACTCAGGAGGGGCATAAACACCCGTTCTTTTGCCAATGTCGCGAAAAGTCAGATCGCCAACGGCGAGTGCGACGAGGTAAGCAGGTACGGGCAACTCCATCTCAAAGTGATAGATCCCATCAGATGTAAGCCGTCGGGGATTGTTTGCACTCATTACGGCCATCATATCCGGTGGTACCTGGATGCGCGCACGATAGGAAAATCGGATCCCCGGGCCATCCGGACATGGGAACCATGATCGTGCGTAGATCGACTGGCTTTGGGTAAAGAGGAAGGGGAGTTTGCCACTGGCGGTCTGCCTGGCGGGGACCCATTGCAGGGCCATGGCGCCTGGCAACGTGTAATATTGCACACGCACGCGCCGGGTTTCCGGTGTGATGGGAATCTTCAATGCACTTCCAAGTATGGGGTCCGACGCAGTTACCCGGAAGGGAACCTGCGAAGAATCCTTTTCATCAATTCGCACAGCCTGCTGAATAACCAGACCCATGTTATCGAGCACCAGACTGTCTCCATGGACATCGTCAAGATGGTAGATGGTCCACCCGCTGATGCGTTGGCTGTCGAAAGAAACGTGCAGGTCGAGCTCTACATGTCTGAATTTGGCCGCTTCCGGGTCTGCGAAACTATGCGGGTCCCTTCCAGAGTAGGTCATTTCTGTGGGCGTGGTCCCCGTGCAGGAATGCATCAGCACTCCTATAGTGAATGCTCCAAAATAGATAAGGGTGGCATTTTTTGATTTCATAAAGTTGAATGAAGGGTCAGAGTATTGAAACGGAATAACGGCGTTTGGCGTATGAGGAGGATCAGGTTCTTGGACTGTACGTTGAAAGCGCAGGAATGATGTGAGGCGTCCAGTTTCGCAAATATGGAACGCACTCCGGCCCCAAATGGAACATCAGGTCGAGCACAGAAAGCTTGGATTGGAAAATGCCACCGAACACCTGCTCGTAGACTGGATTGGGCCCGAGTTGTAGCCAATCTCTGATTTTGTAATGGCGCACGTCGGTCGCATCTTGGGCAATCCACTCACCTGACGACTCCATCCACTGGGGGGCAATCCTGGTCTGTAGAGCAGTGCAGATGAACCCAAGCGCCCGGTCGTTGAATTCCAACAGATCATTACAAGGCTCGAAGAGAACTTCAAAAAGCCCTTCACTGTAGTATGCAAAAAACGGGCTTTTGCCATATGCTGTTTGGAGAGCGCGTGCATGCTGATTGCGCCAATGGGTACCTTCTGCAATGCACACCCGGCCAATTGGCATTTGCTGGTTCTTGCCTTTTTTAAGAGGGAAGGAAAGCATCTGACTCCCCTGGTGCGTGCCCAGCAGATAACGGTTGCGCGCAGATCCCTTTTGGTAATTTTCAGTTCTGTCGAGCAGGGTGTTTTCTGCATGCAGCATCAGAGCCATCAGATGGATGGGCGGGAAAGCACAGGTGTGAATGATCAGTTGCAATGCTGTGTGCTTAGCTTAACTTCGAATGGTTTGCGCCTGCAAAGTTAGCTGGTGAGACCAGGGATAACAAAGTGCTGCTTGCAACCTGAGGGTTCAGAGGGGGTTTAAGCGCCACGGGCTATCTCCACAGCAAACCAAGGGCGCTTCTGGCGCTGCTGTCTTTAACTGTGTTGAGTTGCCAATAGGGAAGTTTGTCTCGTTTGAGTATGGTGGCGCGCGTCGTCATTGGCTTTCCATCTTCAGGATAGGTTTCGGTCCAGGCTTCAATTTCAAAAGGCGGTTGCCGGCGAAAGGTGAAGGTGGAGGCCCTCTCGTATGCAGGCATTTCAATGCGGTATACAGAGAGGCTGTCGCCCGATGTCTCCAGAGAGCAGCGTGCAGCGACCGCTTCGATCGGTTTGTGTTTGAGGCGCGTAAAGAATGTGCTTGGGATCATTTCGACCTCGCCTGTGGGAAGCAACTCCGGGTTGATCCGGATCAAGTTCATGATTCCGTCTTCAGCCAACTGCAGCGGGACCGTCCACCGCGAGCTTCCTTCGGATTCAAAATAGCTGTTGTTCTGGACCTCGTATTGGGTACTGGTCCTGTTCAACTGGGTGTAAACAATTCCGCACCACTCCGCAATGACCGAGGCAATTTTCAAAGGTTCGGGGAAAGCTCCGGACCCCAGTTCGGTAAAGCTACTGAGGTACATGCGATAAGGATAAATGCCCGTGTTGAATTCCTTGCTGAAATTCAGTTTTAGTACACTTACTTTATCTTCCGGCTCCGGGTTTGGCCGGTCAATTTTCACGTGCCTGCTTCTGGAAAAATCTTCCGTGACGAAAATGGCCACCGCCTTGCCTTTGCGCATTTCGCCATACCGAACCTGCTCGAGCGCATAGACGCTGACTTCAGCTTTGCCGTCATACCAAAATTGGCTTAGCACGTGTTGTTTGTCTTCACCTCGGTACGAAGTGGATGCAGTGGGGACGGGCACCCCAGCTGGGGGAGAAGGGGAGCATGCGGAGAGGATCAGACCAGTAAGGATGGCTGACAAAAGCCAGCCCAAAATCATATTGTCTTTTCTGATATTCATGGCATTTGAAACAAAAAAGGCGCGTTATGGTTTGCAGAATAGTACTTTCGCAAACGGGATGAACGCGCTCGGTAGCATTTTTCGGATCCAACTCTATGGTGAATCACATGGTCCATGCGTAGGTGTAGTGATCGATGGCGTACCGCCTGGGATTCCATTATCTCCTGATGACTTTTTTGGCGACATTGACCGGCGACGGCCCGGTGCCAAGGGAACCACTTCTCGCCGGGAGGACGACATACCGTTAATCCTCTCAGGTTGGTTCAACGGGTTTACAACGGGAAGTCCTATGCACCTTCAGTTTTCCAATAATGACGTCCGCTCTGCTGATTACGAGCATTTGCGAAAAACCCCACGTCCGGGACATGCGGATTTTGTGGCCCGCACAAAATTTGCCGGGTATGAGGATTACCGGGGGGGTGGGCATTTCAGCGGTAGGCTTACGCTTCCATTGGTTGCCGCTGGCGTCGTCGCGAAAAAGATTTGCGCTCCCATGACATTTGAGGCGCGGCTTGAAGAGGCGGGTGGAGATCCAGCCATTTTTCCTGCAATTGAGCAGGCAGTCGACGAAGGTGACAGCATCGGAGGATTGGTGGTTTGCGAAATCGATAAGGTTCCGATCGGTCTGGGTGAGCCATTTTTCAACAGTGTGGAATCGAACCTGGCCCATGCAATCTTTTCCATTCCCGCGGTGAAGGGAATTGAGTTTGGGGCTGGGTTTAAATCAACGAAGATGAAAGGTTCGCAGTGGAATGATGTTTTGGCCGACGCTTCGGGGAAAACAATTACCAATCATGCAGGAGGGATAAACGGAGGCATCAGCAATGGGAATCCAATTGTATTCAGGCTTGCAATAAAGCCCACGAGCAGCATACGAAAGGAACAGAGATCCTATGATTTGGAAAAGGGAGAACTGTCCCGGGTTGTTGTCTCTGGTCGCCATGATGCGTGTATCGCACTTCGTGTACCGGTCGTGGTGGAAGCGGTATCTGCATTGGTGTTGGCTGATTTTCTCCTGTTGCCCGGGGCTTGTCGGGATGACCGGAAGGGGGTGGGGAATAAATAAAAAACCCGGTCGAGTGGACCGGGTTTTTTCGTTACATCGGCTTCATGTCGCCCATGATGGGCATCATTGGTTCCGGTGTGGGAGCAGGCGCGGACTTTTTTCTGCCTCTTGTACTAGCCTTCTTAGCCGTGGCCTTTTTTGCAGCAGGCTTCTTAGCAGCAGCTCTTTTAGGAGCGGCTTTTTTCGCGGTGGCCTTCTTAGCAGCAGCTCTTTTAGGAGCGGCTTTTTTCGCGGTGGCCTTCTTAGCAGCAGCTCTTTTGGGAGCGGCTTTTTTCGCGGTGGCCTTCTTAGCAGCAGCTCTTTTAGGAGCGGCTTTTTTCGCGGTGGCCTTCTTAGCAGCAGCTCTTTTGGGAGCGGCTTTTTTCGCGGTGGCCTTCTTAGCAGCAGCTCTTTTGGGAGCGGCTTTTTTCGCGGTGGCCTTCTTAGCAGCAGCTCTTTTAGGAGCGGCTTTTTTCGCGGTGGCCTTCTTAGCTACCCGCTTGGTTGCAGCTTTTTTAGCCGTAGCTTTTTTAGCTGTTGCCCTTTTCGGAGCAGCCTTCTTAGCAGCGGCTTTTTTTGGAGCGGCTTTTTTAGCGGCAGCTTTCTTAGGACCCCTTTTAGCAGTTGCCTTTTTGGGACCCCGTTTAGCAGTTGAACGTGCTTTTGCCATGATCAGTTTTTAAACGTTAACGAATTAAAAAATGCATTTTCAAAATTCAATAAGTGAAACACACTTATCAAAAATCTTACCAAAGGTATGATATTTTTTAAATATGCAAATTTTTTTTAATATTTTTTTTCATGAGGCCATTATTCGTTTGGATTTTTTGTGCGCAGACGATTCTCTAATGAACCATCCCAAGATCAGCGGATCTCCATGCGAAACTGCACGCGGACATCGTCCTGATGTTCCACCGCCCCTGATTGCAAAGGGCCCGCAATGGATGATTGCAACTTCAGACTCCTTGCATATTTTACTTCCGCTGTAATCCCTGAGCCCAATTTCAATCTTGCGTTTGCATACAAACGGAGGCCATTTCCACTATAGCGGACATAACTAAAATGCTGTGAGACGTCCTGCTCGTGAGCGTAAAAATAGGAGTCTGTACCAGACCCATCATGCCACGCAGCGCGTACATTGAGCGATATCCTGCCACCTGTCGGACGGAAGAGGATGTCCTGTGCTATGAGGTAGGAGGGAGTCTGAGTCCCTTTGCGGAAGGTGACTTTACTGCCTAGATGGCTTCGCCAAATCAGGCTGCCCGTAACGCGTTTCTCAAAAAACATCCTCAGATCAACAGGCGCATTTACTTCAGAAACTGTAGGGCTGTCTGGCGCATTGTGAAAGGAACTTTCAAGACTTGAAAGCCGTATACCCAACCTGATTGCATATCGCCAGTTTCTGCGTTTCTCCGCGCTTAGCTCTAGCCCCATGCGGTGGACCCCTCGATCTGAGACTTCAGAAACAGGCTGCCATTGGGGACGTTGAAATGCATAATTCAGTTTTAGCAAAGCCCCATGTTTGAGGCGCAGTTTGAAATGCAGGCCCCTCCCAATTGCATTCCAACTCTTGCCTTCGGCACCATTTGCATCGCTAAGTGGCGCGTAGAATCCGCGGCCATAAGCGTACAACGAAGCAGCGAATTCCGCTTTTTTTCCCAACCCGGCAAGTAGGGTATGCTGCGTGGCTGTATGGCCGTGGTCATCCAAACTGAGCTCACCCGCAATGCGGAAATTCCTTATGGGGTATTGATAAAAGGCAGAGGCATAGAGCAGTTTATTCGATATGGGCACGAACCTGAGTGCTGCGTTTGTGTCTGCCGAGCGCTCGTAAGGCTCTCTGCGGGACTGAACCTGGAAGCCGACTTCTCCTCCCCGAAGGCTGCGGATCAGGGCAGCTCCGGCAATGAATCGCCGTATCGTCTCCCGGTGGATGAGTTCTGTTTGCGTTCTGTGTAGCCCGGTTTCGTACCACTTCCCAACTAGGTATTTTGTTTTATTTCCGTCCGGATCAAATAGGGTATCGATGCGCGCATCAATGGAAGTCAGCGAACCGAAGACAAAAAGGCGCAACTGTTTTGTAAGTCGCAATTCGGCAGCAAGGCCGCGCAATCCTCGACTTTCGGCAGGAGAACTTCTGGCAATTAAAGTGTTTTGAAGTTTGAAGGAAATGCCGCTGCCCAGTGTCGAAATGCCAAAGGAGGCGTTGTCGATCAAAAGGCCCTGCCCTAAGGAAACCTGGTAATCCCCCAAGCATAACTTTTCCAGTCTCCGCATTGGACGCATCCATTGTGCGTGTGCGGAAATCCGATCCAGCATGAGCGGACGCTTCCTGTTGAACCAAAATTCACCGGCATCTTTCTCTAAGGCAAGGCCAATTTGCCACGTTGGACTAAGATGAAATTGACCTTTCATAAGAAAGACATCGGGACTTCCCTGGTATGCCGAAAGGCTGCTATCGGAGAGGGTGTATGCTTCGTGGAGATTGAGTGCACGTCCAAAGCGAACGAGCAATTGTCCGCGTTTTTCCGGTCTGCTGTGTTGAAGATGGCCACCCATGAATAGATCCTCAGGGACGTATGCATATTCTGAAAGCTGCACCAGCGTGGCACGGGTTACGCCCTCCAGCACCTGCAATTCGAGCAGCGAATGCAGAGGGCGGTGATGATCCACGTAGCGGGCGATCAACATTGCCTGGTCTTCGCTGATCCCTGGGATACCAGCCAGGTCAGGGTAACCCATTTTATTGATGTCCGATTTGTTTTCCGGGATCGTCTCCCATTGAACCTCCCTTCCACTCTGCTCCATTCTATTCATCTCGTCATCGTCGGCAAATTCCGGATAGACTTGGGGACTCAGGTCGAGTGCCTGGGCGAAAAGCGCGTCTGCTAAGAGGCTATGCGCAATGACCAACAAGGCCAACGTTGGGCCTGTCAGGGTATTCATAGTGGGGGTGTTCCTCTTGCGAAGTTACGAATTTCCGGTTTTCAAAACAAACTTTAAAGCCGGATCTTGCAGAGTTCTTGATTACTTTTGCGGCCTGGCCCTGTAGTTCAACGGATAGAATGGGAGATTCCGGTTCTCCAGATTGGGGTTCGATTCCTCACAGGGCCACTTCCGGATTCATTTCTTTTCAATCTGATGTCACTTTTCAAGGACAGAGGATTGCTTATTGAAAGATGAACACCTTTAGGTATTTTGAAGATTGTTATTTGAAACCTCAATCATAAACACAACTATGCTCTGGCGAATTCTCACCGCCATGCGGTTGCGCTGTCCCCGCTGCGGGAGGGGAGAACTTTTTCCGCGCAAACGAATTTTGCTCGATTTTGACTTTAGGATGCATCCGCGTTGCCCTAGCTGCAATGAATCCTTTTACAGGGAACCTGGATTCTATTATGGAGCTATGTTCATATCCTACATTGCTTCGAGTTTTTTCTCCCTGGCCCTGGCCGGAGCTTGTATTGTATTTTTAAAAATGCCTTGGGAATGGGCCGTTTTTTTAGTTGGAGTCTGCCTTTTTCTCGGGTATGGATACCTCTTTAAATTATCCCGTTCGCTATGGCTGCTGTTATTCGTCAAACCCGCTAAAACGCGGTGAGAAGGGCTTAAGAAGTTCATTCACGGGGAGACGGTTTTACGTTGCGCGGAGGAAAGAAGATACAAAGGGCAAGACCACTTCTGATCTGAAGTTCCAGGCAAATGCAACTCACTTAAGCGCAGGTGCCCTTCAGAGCAGTGTCGTTTACCAGCTGCTGCCGCCACCCCCACCAAAGCCGCCTCCTGAAAACGAGCCACCCCCGCCGGACCCACCACTGGAATGACTGCTTGAAGGTTGACTCGACATCACTGAACGCATATCGGATAGTGAGCTGCTCAACGTCTCGTTGAAGTGGGTGGCGTTGAATCCACCGGAAGACGTATAAAAATGTGGTGAGGTGCTGTGGATCCACTCGGGGGGTGCCACGGGAATGTCCTTAAATTTTTCGCACCATACATCAGCCAGGTCGAAAGCGACGGCATAAGGAAGAATCTTGTCAAAATACCCGGGATCCTCCTTGACGAGAAATGCAATACGGTCTTTTTCTGCCAGCCGGATGAACTTGCGCAGTCCCCGGATTTCGCCATAAAGCGCATCCCCCTGCTGAGATCGCTTTAATAATAAATACGCCAAAACCATCAGCAATATGGTCATAGCGATTGACAGAATTAAAAAGAAAATACGCAGGGAAATAAAGCAGAATACGGCGTTGACCACCCCAGCAAGTCCGATCACCCAGAAGGAATTCCAGTAAAGCCGTTTGGAGGTTTTGGTAAAGTAATCGGAATGCATGATGGAATTTCCCACCGCAACCCTCGTTGCATTCAGTGTCAGGTAAAATTTATTTTTTAGGTCTTCCAGGGTTACCGTGGATCCGCTTTTAAAAAGGCCATCAAAAAAGACCTGCTGGTGGGATGGTGCATTTGCCGGAAGTTCTTTGAGTTTGGTAAAGGTGATGGAGTCCTTTGCGAAAAGGCCTTTGACTTCTTCGTGATCAATGCGGAGGTACTTCTGCGCGCCGAGGTAAGGAATGATCGATAACATGTCCCTTAGATGGGTGCGCAGGTCGATGGCAAAGCCGGCCATGGCCGAATCGACACCTTTGGGCGGAAGGTAGGCAACCATGTCGGCAAGTCTTTTGTCCCTGCCATATCGCATCCAGGCAAGGATGAAACTGGCCAGCATGATCAGCGGCAGTATTGCAAATTTTCCATGGTAAAACCACAATCTGTATTGCGGGTAATCAGCAATTTTGCCCTTTGGGAAACGGAGCGCAAGGGTCATGCCATCTCCTTGTCCTAGCGGCACCAGGGATTCACCGCGAAGGGTGTTTCCTTCCCACCGCGCTGAACTCGACTGTTCTGTGGAGCCATATCTTCCTGTTCGTATTTCAAAATTGCAGTCCTCTGAACGGATGTTGTGCGGTAAGGTAATGCGAAACCCGGCTTCATCAATGGGGACCTCCCATTGGTCTCCGATGAGGTTCCAATAAAGTTCATCCGCCTTCTTTCCGAACAAAATTCCATTTTGGACGGTGTAGCTAATTGCATATTCCTGCCTGCCACTAACGAATCGATCGGGGTCTCCGATTTTGAGCTGCACGCCGGTTCCGATAAACTGCTTTTCAAAGGGATGCCCTTCTACGCGCAGCTGGCGAAGAAATAGTTCGTGCGAAAACCAACGGTCGATTGAAGAACCTGAGACGTCAGGAGATACGTCGTATTTGAGGGGGATGTCGCGTTTGATTCCATGCCGTGGTACAAGAAAATCTACGGTGAGCCGTTCCGTCACATGGAATTCCCCATTCTGTTGCAATGCAAGATCAACCCGGTAATCCCGAATGACAAAATCGCCTTGAGCCGCAATGAAGGGCACGCTGAGCAACCCAAGCAGCAACAAACAGAAAAACCGGTGCACCTGCGGCTTATTAAAATTGAACGCTTACCGGCTTTTTACTTTCCTCGTCGACTTCGTAGAAGTCAAAGGTGGAAAAGCCAAACTGCTTTGCGATCAACACGGACGGAAATCCCTCGACCTTATTGTTGTTTTCCCGAACCGTTGCATTATAGTACCGGCGGGCATTCTCGAGGTTCTGTTCGATGTCGTTTAATGAATCCTGCAGCTGAAGAAAATTCGTATTCGCCTTGAGGTCCGGATAGCTTTCTGCGAGAGCAAATACTTGGCGCAGGCTCGCAGTAAGCGCAGTATCTGCTGCGATCTGCCCGTTGATATCGCCTTTGGGAACCTGGAGTGCAGCGTTGCGGGCGGCGATGACTTTTTCAAGCGTTCCCGATTCATGCGCTGCGTATCCCTTAACGACGTTCACCAGATTGGGAATTAAGTCGTAGCGCTTTTTGAGGGCTACATCAATGTTGCTCCAGGCGTCCATGACGGCATTCTTGGCCCGGACAAGGCCGTTATAGAGCACCATCAGGATCAGCCCGAAAGCGAGGGCGATTCCAAGTAAGATCATCATGTTATTAATTTTACAAAATGTGATTGGTACGGATGTAAAGGTAAGGTTTAAAACGGGAATTTAGTTCCCGGCGACGAGGGTCTTGGTCGACAAACCTGGTCCGTCCGTCGGAACTTCCATCCGTGAGGTTAGAACAATTGGTCCTGCTGCCATAATTCATCTCTTGCTGAGCTTTAAATGAGCAGAATGATCAGTCCTGAAGATTCCATCAAAAGTCAAATTTTACAAAAAATCGGACTGACCGACCGGACTCATCGGCAAAATACCGGAGGCGGTTGAGGTAAGTTCTGTAAGCAATGTTAAGCAGATTTTCGCCGGAGATGCCCATAAAGGTCTTGTAGCCAAAAGCGCGAAAAGAACCTTCTATCCCTGCATCTAACAAGGCGTACCCCGGTGGTGGCGGTGCGAGGTCCTGATCAGTCGGGTACCGGGATTGTTTCAACTCACCCTGAACGCGCATGTAAAGGTCGAGTTTCCGAATCTTGGTCTTGGGCAAAATAAAATGGTGCAATTCAAACGAAAAGCTGTGTGGCGGCATATAGATCAGTGCGCGGCCGCTGCGCTCGCGTCCGTCCAGCATGGATCCGCGAACCAGAAACAACCAGCGTTTGTCAAATTCGAAGCGGGCAGAAAGATCCAGGCCTCGCAGCAATGCATCGGTCTGGCGATAAATAAAGACGGGAAATGCTCCCCGGATGGTGAGCCTGGGTTCCGGCTGTGGTTCGAGGAAAAGGAATGCCGTGATGGATTGTTGCCAGCCGACTGCTTCCAGGTGGATGCCTTCAGCAAGCTCCAGCTTACTGCCCAATTGTGTCTTCAAGGATGCCTCCGGTTTGAGCAAAGGATTGCCTTCTTCGATCCCGGCGACCGATTGATGCAGGCCCATGCTGAACAGTTCGTTTACCTGCGGCGACCTTTGGGTCCACCCCAGTTGTCCACTTAAACTCCAGCGTTCTCCCATCGCTTTTTCTATTCCCGCAGCAATGCTGAAGTTGAGGTAATGTCGCTCATTATTTAGGTATTGTCGTGGAGGGGTTGCCGTGAGTACCTCTGCTGATAAGTAGTTAAGGTCAGTCCGCGCTCCCACCTCAGCTTGTGTGGTTTTTCCATTCCGGTTCACTTTGAAAAATGCCCCGGGTTGGATCAGAATGTAGTCGGGAATCAGAGGAATGATTCCTGTTGCTTTGTTTGCCTTGTTGATTCTCGAGGAGAGTTCTGTACCGTAGCTGAGCGAAATGCGGCTTCCTTCTGTGCGCTGGCTCCATTTTAAACTGGCAGAATACAGGTCAAGTTCAAGTGCGGGCAGGTCTGAACGGCCTCCGCGTCGCACGTCGAACTCTCTGCGGCGATTCCACTGCCCTGCGACCCGCCACTCGCTGAAACGTTCATCTTTCTCTTTTTGGAAACTTGCCTTGAACAATTGATGAAATACTTCCTGCTTTGGGGCATCAATATCATAGCTGAACCGGTTCACAGTAAAAAAGGGTGTGTCGCGGACAATAGCCTCTTCGAGATCTGTGAGGTTGCTCACGTGAGCCCCCCGCAAGATGCCGGGCCCCGCGTAGACAAAGGAATAATAATATTTTGGTTTCCAATTGTCAGAAGCTGCCGGATAAGCAAAGGCAGAAAAACCAAGCTCGCGGGATCCCGTGTTGCGCAGGTAATATGCAGGTGCAGAGAGGTCGCCGGCTAACCGCGCAGACCCCGTAAGCCTCCAGCGCCAACGGGATGCCGCCTGCTCGAGCTTGCAGGCGGTGTGAACTGAACGCCCGTTCGTTTGGTAAATGGCCTGCCAGCTGCCATGAAGGTGTGGATCGTCCGGTATGGGACCTGGTTCGAGTAAAATCGCAGAACCCAAACCATTTCCTCCATATAAGACGTTTTCCGCTCCCTTAACCACCGTAACGGAAGCAAAGGCAAACGGATCCACTTCCGGTGCATGGTCAGCCCCCCATTGCTGACCAGCCTGGACAACTCCGTACTGCAAAATGCTGATGCGGTTCCCCCACAGACCATGAATGATGGGACTGGCAATGGCACTGCCATTCCGCAGGCTGCTTACCCCGGCAACATCCGATAAAATGCGGGCAAGTGGTTGATCAGCCCGCCGTTGAATCTCGGCAGCCTGTAAGGTCTGGCGAGGGGCCCCCGCCGAACGCACTTTACGACCCTCTACGGTCACCCCGGTCAGAGCATGTGGATGGTGTTCCAGATAATAGGTGATCGCAGTGTCATTTTGCAAAATGATAAAGTCTTTGATGGGCTCGCATCCGAAATGGTAAATTCTGAAATGGTAACCGCCGGGACAAAATCGCTCAAGCTGAATTGAACCGGAAGCACTGGTTTGATAGACGCTTCCGGTTTCTTCAACAAAGACCTGGGCAAACTCCAATGGTGCATCTGCATGATCATCCCTCACCTGGATGGTCAGGACAAGATTGCACTTCTGACCGATGGCCAAGTCTGCGAGAGCAAAAAAAATCCAGCATGCTGCTGTTTTTGCAATCACTGCTTACTCCGTTATGATGGTAAAGTCTACCTGGAGATCTGTCTCTCCTCCCGCATTGGTAATGATGCCCTGGTAGACACCTTCGGCTTTCTTGTTTGGCTGATGTCGCAGAATGATCCTGAGCACCGATGCGCCGGGAACGTTATTGGTGAGTACCCGCGATTCCAGGCCCACCGGATACCCGTTGCCATCGCTGTCCCGATAGCTTACCTGAACGGGTGAGTCGCCCGAATGGTAATAAAAGAATTGGTGGTCCTCCGCTTCAGAAAGAATTTCCTGGGTAATGTCGATCAAGGTCTTACCGGATTCGTCCAACAGCCGCAAACTTCCGTAATAAACGGTATTGACGGATAAGGTGTCGGAGTAAAATTCCGGTGCCTGTCCACCTGCACCGTCGAGGTCCTTGAACCACAATACGCGGTTCGTTCCCGTCAATGAATCGGTAAGTTCATAATACAGTGAAGTAATGAGTTCAGATTCGTTAGGGATGGGGTCATCTGAACAGGATAGCCAAAGTAAAGCCGGGGAGAAGACGATAAGGAGTGCGGTCCATTTTTGATTTTGCATAACCATCATTTAAAATGTGCTATAATAGATCGTTGCCAGCAGCCAATTCGCTTGGAAAGGCATACGGGAAATAAAAAACCATCCCGCCCGGTGGGGCAGAAACAAAATCACATTTACCGTGGGGGAGAGCGCCCTCTTGCCTGGAGTGTCACCGGCAACAGATGCGCCAGTCCAATAAAAACCAGAATGGGAGCCCCGATGCCGGTCAGGTCCGCCGGCCGAAAGAAATGAAAGAATTGCAGGTAGCCGGCAAATAAAAGCCTGCATCCTGCACAATAGCTTGCTTCCCCACTCAGATGCTGAGCGTGGGCACAGCCCCTTAAAATATCGCTGTGAACGATTTTGCGGTGGCAAGGATCTGTTTCTAATAATCCCGTTTGGCACGACTCATGTCCGTGGTCATGCTCACCATGCAAAGTGGGAATCCACATCCCAGGAGCAAACATCAACAGGAGCAAGGCAGTAACACAGGCGCCGGTAATGAACTTCCTTAAGGTACGAAGGGGCACCAGACCACGACTTTGAGTTGATTTTATGTTGTGCATCACGGCCATTGGCTGTGTAAAGTTAGTTAACTCCCCCAAAAAAGCAGTCGCTTTTTTCGAAATGTGAAGCAGTGCACGTGGTTGCACTTGCCCCAATCTTGGCAGTCAGCCCTCCGTCCGGAACGGCTTGCAGAACGCGATGAAATATTTTTCATATTAAATAAATTTTATATATTTGCAACGGTTTCTACACACGGCTTTCCCGAATTCAGCAACTGATTTTTTAAGACTACGTCTATGAAAACTACCTGTTTCAGGCTGAGCTTGTGTTGCCTATTGTTTGCATTGCCGTTGCTCTCCCGTGGGATGAGCTTTTATCTGCAATGCCCCCCCGATGTAACCATTCAGTGCAGTGAGAGCCTTACAGACCTCGATAAGTGGGGAAAGGCCTGGGTGTGGAAGGACTATGTGAAGTTGCCGGCTCCTGCGCCGAAAACGGTAATCTACAATACGAATGCTTGCGGCATCGGATTTATCACCCGAACATGGGAAGTTGAAGATCCGCACTGGAACGTACATCGCTGCAGTCAGACCATAACGGTTGCGGCTGGGTTAGCGTTTACGTCGGCTGACATCACCTGGCCAGGATACTACCAAATAGAGGATTGTAACCCACTCGTTGATCCGCGTAACCTCCCCTATGGCTACGACTACCCTCGTTTTAACAGGGTTCAGTGCAGTCAGCCGATGTATTCCTATAAAGATACGAAGTACACCATTTCCCAGGGATGCATGAAGATCCTCCGGGAATGGAAAGTCATCGACTGGTGCCAGTTCGTTCCCAATGCAAAACCCGTAGTCGGATTATGGACTTACACGCAGGTCATCAAGCTCGTGGTAAACGATTCTTCCGTCGTATTGCATTGCCCTTCGGATACCATTGCTCATGCCCGTCTGGATTGTGCCGGACAATTTGTAAAACTCGATTCGGCTTTTGCCAATTCGCAATGTGGGTATCCGCTTGCTGTTCGCAATACGTCTCCTTATTCGCGCGGCAAAGGACCGGATGCCAGCGGGGAATATCCTTTGGGGACCACCGAATTTTACTACATCGCCGAATACGGCTGCGGAAAGGAAATCAAATGTAAAGTCAAGGTAACCGTGCGTGGAAAGATCGGTCCGGTTCCATATTGCCTCAACGGTTTGGTCGTTGCTTTGATGCCAGTTGACACAAACAGGGATGGGACACCCGACGACGGGATGATTGAAGTGTGGGCAAAAGATTTTGACATTGGTTCCTACCATCCTTGTGGAGCACAGCCCCTGCACTTTTCATTTTCTGCCGACACCGCGCACCGCTCCCAAATATTTACCTGCGCGGACCTGGGAAAAAATGAAGTGTCGATGTATGTAACCGACAGTTCCGGTAACCAGGCGTTCTGCAAAACCTATCTCGAAATTCAAAACAACAATGCACGCATTCCCGACTGCCGTCGCAAGGACAGCATTCGCTCCACGATTGTCGTGTCGGGATTGGTTCGCGATCCTGCAGGGAAAGCATGTGCTGACATTGGGGTAAATCTCAAGGCCACACCCCAGTGGAAGGTTATAGAGCGGCGCGATACGGTCTTTGGTTATCGCTATGACACCATTTTAGTGGCAAGTGGCAATATTTTTTACATCCGATGGCCGGATACCAGCATCCAGGTTCGCAAAGATTCGGTTCTGGAGGAACTCATTGAACGTTCGTTGACAGACGGACAGGGCAACTACGTTTTTGATGCAGTGGTAGCGGAAGGGGATTATTCACTTTCTATGGATCGCAGGGAGACCGGATTGGACGGGATCGATTTGGGCGACGTCATTGTTTTATTAAAACACAGCCTGGGCTCCGAACGCATGGTCGATCCATACCAATTGCTTGCGGCAGACGTCAATGGCGACCGGCAATTGGACGTTTTGGATGCCCGATTGCTGTACGATATTGTGATAGGGCGCGCATTCTATGCCGATCTGCCCCGGCACTATTATTTTGTTCGGGATCCCGTGTTGTTTCCAGACCCGCTTCATCCATTTTCCGAATTGGGAGATCAGACGCTCGAACTTCAGGGACTTCGCCATTCTATGCGTTCGATCAACTACACCGCCGTCAGGATTGGAGAACTCGACGGCCTCGGCGGGTTCAGCTCTTTGGCAAACCGGACGAGTTCAGCCGGACAAAGCGGAGTTGCCGCTTTTTCCGTGGGGGAGGTGTATCCTAACCCATTTTCCGGCAGCCAGCTAAGCTTCCCGCTTCTGTTAAAAGAAAAAAGGATACTCCAATTGCACCTGACCAATGCACAGGGACAAATGGTTTGTGATTATGAAGGCTCTTTCGACCCAGGTCAGCACCGTTGGCAAATCAGCATTGGGGATATGCCCGCTGGTGCATTGTTGTTTTATTCGATTTCTGATGGCGAACACATCGTTTACGGACAGTTGATCCGGGCAAGCGAATAAGACTAAGCTCAGACAACTACGACGTGCCGGGTCCAACAAGGCGGGATCCGGCTTTTTTATTTTTATGGGTAAGCACTTTGCGCTCTGCAGTTCATGAAGAGGCCTTCAGGATGCCTCATTCTTTGGGCGGAACACATCGTTTGCAATGGCCACCCCTGCGAGGATGCAGGAAAACCCAAACAAATCGTTCCAGCGGATGGATTCCCCATCCACCCAACCGACTACGAGCGCGACCAGGGGCATGAGGTAGGTTACGCTGCTGGCAAAAAGTACATGGACCCGTTGGATGAGGATGTTAAAAAGCGTCATCGCCATTGCACTTCCGAGCACGCTCAACGCGAGCAGGTGATAAAAGGCATTGCCGTTAGCGATGGCAACGGGGATCTGCTCAAAAGCCCCGGTCATGAAGCCCAGAGGGAGGCTCATCAGCAAAGTAGAAAAGTACATAAGCGTCGTGAGTTCCATGCCGGGAATACCAGCCAGCTTTGCTTTGATTGTATTGCTGTTGATGCCGTATAAGAAGGGGACTACAAACGCAATCAGCAGGAATGCCAGTTCTGCCCTGAGTTCGGCTCCGGGCTTTAACAAGATTAGCACCACGGCCCCAAATAAACCGATGGCTGTTCCGTAGATTTTTGTTTTTTCAGCTCTTACCCTGAAAAAGAGCATCCCGATCAGGTAGGTGCAGATGGGGGTAAAGGCGTTTACAATGCCGGCAACCGAGCTGGAAATGCGCAGCTGAGCCAAGGGGTATAAAATGGCAGGAAGAAAGCTGCCCAGCAGTCCCACCCAGGTGATCAGGGCGTATTTCTCTGCGGGCACGGTTCGGAGTGCCCGGGCCAAAAAAGGCAGTAAAACCAGGCTGCTGAGTACCATGCGCAATGAACCGATTTGCCATGGGCTAAACCCTTTTAAGCTGTGCTTGATGAAATAATAGCTAAAACCCCAGATCAGGGTCAGCAACAAAAGAATGCTCCAGTCGCGCAGTTGGGGTTTCTGATGTTCCAAGGTCCTTTAGGTGCAGCGAAGGCCAAAGGTAGCATTTGCCCTCATCATACGGGCTCGCAATCAACCCAGCCTGGCGAAGTACCACTGTGTGAACCAGGGGTTTTTGGGCAGCCCCTGATATACTTTTGTTATTTTTGCTCCATTAGCGGAGCATCCAAACCCAAAACTCATGAGTAGGAGAGTTCAATTCTTGGCCTTCACGTCATTCCTCACGTGGTGTACTATAGAAAAACTGCATGCAGATTTTAGTCTGGTTTGCCCCCCGGATGTGACGATCAGTTGTAGAGAGGATTACCTTCATGACCTCAACGTTTATGGCAAAGCTTACACATTGCACAACGGGAATGTCCAATACATTCACGATTGTAAGACGGTGATTGAGATCGACGATTGTGGTGCAGGGACCATCAAGCGCGTTTGGGGAGTTGAAAATCCTGAAAATTGGGAATGGCTTCTTTGTACCCAGGTCATAACGGTTAGCAATGCGGGTGCTTTTTTATACCGCGACATCGACTGGCCTCCAGCCATTGTGTTGGAGAGTTGCGATCCTGAGGCTGACCTAAAAAGTTTACCAGAGCCTTACGACGCACCGCAGTGGTCCCGCACCCGATGCGCGAAACCCATGGTTAGCTACAGAGATACGCGCTATGCGGTGAATCCCGGCTGTATTAAGCTGCTGAGGGAATGGAAAGTACTTGATTGGTGCCAGTACGATCCGGTTGAGTTCCCGGGCAGGGGGCTTTTTACCTACACCCAGGTCATTAAATTGATCCAAAACAGCGATACCACGAAATTGCAATGCGCAAGAGATACAACGCTTGTAAATGATCGCAATTGCGATAGCCTGTTTGTACGCCTGGAACCAGCAAAATTGCTTACCGGATGTGGCATATACCACGATATCAGCAATACGTCTTCGCACGCCCTTGATTCAAGCGCCGATGCGACCGGGTATTATCCAAACGGTTTGCATCTCATACCATTTTATGCTGAATTCGCATGTGGTACCATTTCGAGATGTACTACCCGGTTGGAAATAAAAAACGGGATACGGCCAACACCTTATTGCCTCGACGGCGTTGTTGCCGTTCTTATGCCCCAGGATACAAATGGTGACGGCATCAATGACGATGGCATGGCAGAAATCTGGGCCTCCGATTTAGACCGCGGAAGTTGGCACAAATGCACCGGGCAGCAACTACGTTTTTCTTTTTCTTCCGATCCGACAGACCGCTCACGCATTTTTACCTGCCCCGACGTTGGCGAGCAGGAAGTCGAAATTTGGGTTTTTGACGAGAACGGCAACAGCGATTTATGTAAAACGCGTATTGAGATTCAAAACAATGACCCCACCATTCCCGATTGCGATCCGGGCTTTTCCGGAAATTGGCGCCAGTTAAAGGGAGAAAGCATGATTGAATACTATGGTTTTGGAGGTCAGGATAATAAATGGAATTCCAAGAGTGAAATCCCTCGATTTGGAGTAAAGGGGCATTCGGAATTAAGTGCAGGCATTTTCCCGGAGGCAAACAAGGAATTGGAAGTTGGAGAACCGCACATCCTTTCCCATGTTGGGGTCTGCACGATGCGCATCCCCGTGAAAGCGGCGGAGGGCAGGCCTGTATACGCTCAGGCGTGGTCCCCCGACGGGAGATTGCTCGCAACCTCAGGGCAAGTCCCTGCGAATGCTGAATTTGAATTGGAACTGAACCTGCCAGATAATCATGCTCTGTTCTTCCTGGTAGTTGGTGATTGCAACCGGCGTGTGGTACGCAAATTAGCCATCACGGATTAACCGGGTCACCGGTCAGGACAAGTATATAGGAGGGTTAGCTGTTATCACCATAGCAAGTCGTCGCCTGCCCAGTCCGATTCGGCCTGACCCTTAGTTGAAGGTTGAATCCTGTCCATGTTTCTCCGGACTTTTTTTGTTGGCCTTCCCAGGCCCCTCATGGCCATGGGCAAACTTCGGAGGGCTTCAGTCCGCTCGTCAAATTTTTGGCGTTCTTCCACCGGTGTGAGGTCGTTGTAACATTCGGAGGCCAGGTTGGCAGATACCCTTTTGCGCAGAAGGCTAATGACCTGATATTGGAAAAGGCATCCTGCTCTGCGGAGCTCAATGGTTTCTCCAACGCGAACACAATGTGAGGGCTTCAATGCCTGACCACGAAGCAGAACGCGGCCGTTACGACAAGCCTCTGCTGCCAGCGACCTTGTTTTTAAAAGCCTAACCGCCCACAGCCAGATGTCCAGCCGTATTCTATCCTCCATCCGGTAGGGTTGGGTAGGCCAGGTCGAGCTTCTTTAATTCTCTATGCACAACGTCCGCAACGAAGTAATTTCGGTACCAACGCTTGTCTGCAGGTACTATATGCCAGGGGATTTCTGATTTGTTGATTGCATCCTCATAACACTTCCGGTAATCGTCCCAGCGTTTGCTTTCCTCAAAATCCCCCGGGTTGTATTTCCATTGTTTTTCGGGAACCACGCGACGTTCTTCCAGTTTTTCAAGTTGCCGCTCGCGCGAAAGATGGAGGTAGAATTTTAAAATGAGGGTACCATTGTCTTCCACCAGCAGTCGCTCGTAATGGTTGATCGCATCCATTCGCATGGCGGCGCGCCGGTCATCTATCCATTTATGCACACGCTGGATCAGGACATCCTCATAGTGGCTCCTGATAAATATTTTTATGAGTCCTTTTGCCGGAGAATATCGGTGAACCCGCCAGAGAAAATCATGGGCCATTTCCTCTTCCGTTGGCTTTTTGAATGCGTGAGCGTCGATGCACAGCGCGGGGCAATCGGAGAACACATTTTTTGTAACTCCATCTTTACCACTTGCATCCATACCCTGTAGTACGACCAGAACGCTGTGCTTCTTCGAGGCATAGAGCATTTCCGACATAATGCCAATCTCTGCCGCAAGCTTTTGGGTCATTTCTAGGTACTCTTTTTTTGACGCCTTCTCCGGTGCAAGGGTAGAAATGGCGTTTAAGCGGATCTTAGCCATAATTAAATTTAGATATTCATTTTTCTTCTCTTAACAAAAAACGACTGCAGGATGTAGTCGTACCCCGCATTGATGTCGGCTTCGTGGTAATCAATCCGGTATTGCAGGCACCGGGTCCTTATTTCCTGGTGCCGTTCCCTGACCCGTCGGGTATAGAGTTCTCTGATCTGTTGTGCCTGGACTTTGACGCGATCGCCCGTTTCCATATCAATAAACTCGTACGGTTTGTTTGCAAAATCAAAATCCAGTTCGAGTTGATGATCGAGGGTGTGAAATAGTATAACCTCGTGTTTGTTGTATTTTAAGTGTTGCAATGCATCAAAAATAGCTTCTGCCTGCTCACTCCGGTCAAACATATCGCTGAATAAAATTACTAACGAACGTTTGTGGATTTGCTCTGCGATCTGGTGAAGGGCAGCTGCAGCATCCGTTTTTATGTCGAGGGGTTGGCTATTCAGCAGGCCATCGAGGTGGCTGAGCAACAATTGGTAGTGGCCCGTACTTGATTTGGCATGGGTATGGATTCGCAGACCCTCGTCAAAAACGGACAGTCCGAAGGCGTCCCGCTGCCTGCGGAGGACATTCATAAGGCATGCCGCGCCCAATGCGGAAAAAACAAATTTGTTGAGGGTGAAGCCCGATTTTAGTTTAATATCGGGAAAGAACATGGACGACGAAGCGTCGATGACGAGCTGACAACGCAGGTTGGTCTCTTCCTCAAATTTTTTAGAAAACAGTTTGTCGGTGCGGGCATATACTTTCCAGTCTATGTCTTTGGTACTCTCGCCTGGATTGTAAAGCCTGTGTTCGGCAAATTCAACGCTGAAACCGTGAAACGGGCTTTTATGAAGGCCAATGATGAAGCCCTCAACAACCTGGTTGGCCAGAAGGTCCAGGTGATTGTATGCCTGAACGGGAAACTGATCGAAAAAACTCATTACAAAAAAAGCCCTTACCGGCAAAGATAAGGGCTGTTATACCTCGATTTTAGGAATTAGAGGATTGCTTCAATTTTCTGTTTGAGGGTAGCCTTGGATGAAGCTCCTACTTGCTTGTCTACCTGCTTTCCGTCCTTAATAAACAGGATGGTGGGAATACTCGTTACTCCAAATTGCATGGCAACTGCAGGGTTGTGGTCAACGTTGAGCTTGCCAATTTTGACTTTGGTGCCATATTCCTGAGACAACTCATCAATTATGGGCCCAACCATCCGGCAGGGGCCACACCATTCTGCCCAAAAGTCAACTACTGCCACGCCATCACTGGTTTCTGACTGAAAATTAGCGTCTGTGAATTCAAAAGCCATATCTGTATTAGTTTTATTCGCTTTTTAACAAGTACGGCTTCCAAATAGTTCAACATGTGTCAGCTTAGCGGGAAATGGTTGGGGAGGCATTTTTTGCTGGTCTTTGGAGCAGGCCTGACTCTGGCAGGGTTTGCACTCTTCTTCAGCGACGGCGAACGGGCAGGACGGATCTATTTTGAGACCATCTACAAAGTATATCGGATATCCTGGGACGGACTGACCGCCTGGATTCCCTTTTCCCTTGCCTGGGGTTGGATGGCTGCACTCTTGTTGTGGCTGGTGATGGGGATGTTGAGAATATCCCGGCAGGATCGCAAAGGCAAAGGATGGCGGGTGTTGAGGGGCATGTTCCTCGTCGCTGTGGTGCATTTAGCCTGGTTCTACTGGGTGTGGGGTTTCAATTACGCACGGCCCCTGTCGTGGGATGCACCCGCGTTTGATTCCGGGGCATTTTATAAGGAGTTGCAAACCCAAATTGACCGCACAGTAGAAGCCAGGGACGAGCTTTGCCATTTTCCTGAATTTTTTGGCCGTAAGAGCGACGTTCAAGAAATCCGGGATGCGGTGTCCGCTTCCATGCAGAAAATGGGCCTAAAGCCCCCGGGGTCACCCACTTGCAGGGCATTGTTTCCCTCGGGTATCCTGCTTCTTTTTGCTACCAGCGGGGTTTACCTCCCGTTTACTGGAGAATGCCTGTTCGATCCCGGACTTCACCCGCTTTCTCAGGCATTTACCATCGCCCATGAGTTCGGCCATGCATTTGGTGTCACCGATGAAGGTGCTTGCAATTTCATTGCATATAGTGCTTGCAGTCGTTCCCCGCGACCGGATTTGCGCTATGTAGCAGAGTTCAATTACCTCAGGTACCTTCTGGCCGAATGCAGACGCCGCAGTCCTGGGCGCTGCCAGGAGCTGCAGGCCGCACTTCCGGCAGAATTGCGCGCAGACCTTGAAGCGCTGCGTCGCCGACATGCCACTTTTCCAGCACCGTTCGAATGGCTCAGAAGTGCACTGTATTCAGCATTTTTAAAAGCCAACGGTCAACATGAGGGGGAAAGAGCTTACCATGGCATCGTAGCCCTGGTGATCCATTACAGGCAAAATGACTCAGAGGGGAAGGGCTCGCAATAAGTATTCATATACATAGCTGCTGAGGGCAGAAACCGCCAGATCTAGGTCCCATTTCGATTTGTCGCGTGCACCAACCTGGTTGGATATGCTTCGAATTGAGAGGAAGGGCAAGTCCATCATCCTGGCGGCATAGAAAAAGCCCATACCCTCCATGCTCTCCACATCCGCACCGAATTTGTCGTGCAAACATTTCCGCCGTGTTTCCGTGCCCGTTACGCACTGTACGGTCAGGCCATGCACTTCAGGCAACAAGCTTGGGGGAGTTGCTTTCATTTTTGCGATACGGCCATTTGTATAGGGTTGACGATTCGGGTCCTGTAGGCCTAATTGAAATGCATCCAGCATGCCTCCATCGGCGTCTTCTGCTCCCAGATCCCCCCAGCATTCGCTGGTCACCTCGACCAGGCTGCCATTCGTCAGATCAGGTCGAAACGATCCACTTACAGACAGGTGAATGGCGAGATCCAGAAATTTTGCTGACGGGAATCGAGCAAGAGCAAAAGCCATGGACGTACTGCCAATGCCCGTTACCAATGGGAAGATGGTGTGCGGACCTCGTTGAAAGGAACCCAGTACGGGTACCTGCCATTGAACTTTTAACATTTGCAACAGGGGTTCTATTTCCAGCTCCGTCGCGCTAATCAGTCCGATTTGCATTTCTTACATTCGACAGGATGTATCGGATGCCATGGCTCAGACGCAAACCCAATGCAGGATGACTTTCCATGGCCAGGCTCCATTCGAGTCGTCGAAGCGGCCGGTAAGAAATACCCAGACAAAGGGAAGGGCCTATGGCATTCAGGCCTGTACCGATGCGCAAATTTAAGCTCGGCGAATACAAAATTCCCACGGCAAGGCCGGGCCGGGATAATCCTTCCTTGTGCAATTCAGCGAGCAACTCCAGGCCCTTGTAAACGCGGTAGTTGATTCCACCGGCAAAGGAAAAGGGCAAAGTATAATTATTTCTGTCAAAGAGCAGGAAGGGGTTATTGACCACGGCGCCCAGTTTGCAGTTGGCGCTGACCTGGGTGCAAATTCCCCAGCGGACACCTGCCTGGAAGATCTTGCTGGAGAGTTTTGGGTTGGCAAATGCCCCATGGAATCCCAGCCCCATCGAACTGTGCGCACCTATTTTGCGGCCATAAGCAACTCCCAAAAGGTGCTCGGCATAATTCGGGCCACCATCGCGACAGACCACGACCGATAGGCCTGAAGAATTCGTCAAGCTTTGCTCCCAGTGGATGGCCAAAAAGTAAAGGCCGGTTACAAAATAATAGCTACTGCCTAGGACAGTCACGCTCGAAAGGCCATCCACACACGCATTTGCCGGGTTGACGAGTGTGCTGCCATGTTCCCAACTGCATACGCCCGCCCTGCCGATAGCCACGCTTTCAACATCCCGCAAACTGGAGAAAATACCATGCTGCGCTTCTACCATTCCAGGGATTAAACCAGTAACCACGATCAGCCACTTCACCCGCCGAAGGTATCAGGCGCTTGCCGATGTGCTGAAGGAGGATTATCCGGCCAGGCATACGGTTTTTCGGAAAGGCGTCTTGGTTTATTCTCACTCTTGGAATTGGAACGGAAATGGGACATTGCGGGAATTCGAGGCTGCGGGGGGGTATATTTGCAGAACAAGATTTGATACCAATATGTCGACAGCAGGATTTATCGAGCAGATGTCCGGGGCCTATACCTTTCAGGGGCCATCGGTGTATCTTGGGGCAGGAATGGTTCAGGGACAAGTCACGCCGGAAGTGGAGGTGCGCATTCCCCTAAAAACCCTCAACCGCCATGGTCTGATCGCAGGGGCTACCGGTACAGGCAAAACAAAAACCCTTCAGGTTCTTGCAGAGCAACTTTCCGTTCAGGGCGTCCCCTGTCTCGTTCTCGATATTAAAGGTGACCTTTCAGGAATTGCTCGTCCTGCAGAGCCGCATCCCAAAGTCGCCGATCGAATGAAGCTACTGGGTAAGGAATGGTTGATGGAGGGCAATCCGGTCGAGTTGCTGACGATCAGCGACCAGCCGGGAACGCGTCTTCGCGCCACGGTATCGGAATTCGGCCCCGTGCTGTTTTCCAAAATTCTCGGATTGAATGACACCCAGCAGGGGGTCTTGTCTATGTTGTTCAAATTTTGTGACGACCGCGGGTTGCTGCTGCTCGATCTGGAAGATTTGAAAAAGGTGATCCAGTATGTCAGCGGTGAGGGAAAGCAGGAACTCGAAGCCGAATTTGGAGCCTTTTCCACCGTTTCTTCCGGAACGATCCTGAGAAAGTTAATCGAATTGGAGCAGCAGGGTGCTGGAGCCTTTTTCGGTGAACGCTCCTTTGAAGTGGAAGACCTGATCCGTTACGACAAAAAGGGGAGGGGCATCATTAGCATTCTCCGGGCAACCGACATTCAGGATAAACCCAAATTTTACAGTTCGTTCTTACTTCAGATCCTGGCCGAAGTCTATCAGCGTTTTCCCGAAGTGGGCGATGCGGAAAAGCCCAAGCTCGTTCTGTTTTTTGACGAAGCCCATCTGTTGTTCGAAGAGGCCACCAAGGTCTTACTCGATCAGATCAAGACGGTTGTAAAACTCATCCGTTCCAAGGGGGTGGGGATTTTTTTTATTACCCAGAACCCAATCGACATTCCCGAAGAGGTACTGGCGCAACTTGGTATGAAGGTTCAACATGCTCTCCGTGCGTTTACCGCAAAGGATCGCAAAGCCATCAAACAGGCAGCGGAGAATTATCCGGAAACAGACTTCTACCAGGTTGACCAGCTCATCACTTCATTGGGCATTGGAGAAGCGTTTTTTACTGCCCTTAACGAGAAGGGTATTCCAACTCCATTGGTACATGTAATGCTGCGGGCTCCTCAATCCCGCATGGACATCTTGACCGAATCTGAACTCCGTGAAATTGCCGATCATTCAGAGATCGCCGCATTCTACAACAAGACGATGGATCGCGAGAGTGCAGCAGAAATACTCACCGAAAAAATAGCACAGGCCGAGGAAGACCAGGATGCCGGGCGAAGTGGCCCTCCATCGAGAAAGGAAAAGGGAGCCCTTGAAAAAATGATGGACAGTACCGTTACTCGTCAGGTGGGGCGCACGGTTGCCAGAGAACTAACCCGTGGGCTCCTTGGCATGTTTGGCATCAAAACGACTACCCGCAGAAGGAAGACAGGGTGGTTTTAGTTCTCTGCAAATTTATTGAATTTTACCGCTACAGCGACTTACATCCCAGGGGGATGCCCGGGTTCGGTCAATTTAACGGGGTTCCTCGAATAACCCAGTTTTGATGCCAGAATGAAAAGGGCTGCCTCTCTTCACTCCCTGTTGATGCCAGAATGAAAAGGGATGCCTCTTTTCACTCCCTGTTGATGCCAGAAGGAAAAGGGCTGCCTCCCTTCACTCCCTGTTGATGCCAGAAGGAAAAGGGCTGCCTCCCTTCACTCCCTGTTGATGCCAGAAGGAATTTAGCAAAACAAGACGAGGCGCGGTGAAGGAAGCTATGTGGAGCAATACCTGACTGAACCGCAACGAAGGATTGTGAAGCTAAATTCATTTCGCGCGCAAGCCAATGCGGGCTGGCTGGCGCAAGAGGGAGTGAAGAGAGGCAGCCCCCAAGCAAAACAAGACGAGGCGCGGTGAAGGAAGCTATGTGAGCAATACCTGACTGAACCGCAACGAAGGATTGTGAAGCTAAATTCATTTCGCGCGCAAGCCAATGCGGGCTGGCTGGCGCAAGAGGGAGTGAAGAGAGGCAGCCCCCAAGCAAAACAAGACGAGGCGCGGTGAAGGAAGCTATGTGGAGCAATAACTGACTGAACCGCAACGAAGGATTGTGAAGCTAAATTCATTTCGCGCGCAAGCCAATGCGGGCTGGCTGGCGCAAGAGGGAGTGAAGAGAGGCAGCCCCCAAGCAAAACAAGACGAGGCGTGGTGAAGGAAGCTATGTGGAGCAATACCTGACTGAACCGCAACGAAGTATTGTGAAGCTAAATTCATTTCGCGCATTAGCCTGTGCGGGCTGGCTGGCGCAAGAGGGAGTGAAGAGAGGCAGCCCCCAAGCAAAACAAGACGAGGCGCGGTGAAGGAAGCTATGTGGAGCAATAACTGACTGAACCGCAACGAAGTATTGTGAAGCTAAATTCATTTCGCGCATTAGCCTGTGCGGGCTGGCTGGCGCAATAGTGGGTTATTAGAGGTGCCCAAAAGCTTTAGAAGGTATCTTTCCATTAGGCAACATCCCGAGACACAAAGTGGAGCATTCAGGCAACTGTTCGTTCGAATAAATTAAAGGTCGGTTCATAATTGCTAATTTCGCAAAGGAATGTTACGCGATAACATGCATCCGATTTACATCTCCCACGCCTGGGGTGGGGATAGCGATATCATCGTAGAGCAATTGGTGCGCAGGCTGGAACAGGAAAAGCTGCCTTATATCCTGGATACCAGGGATCTCAACTACAAACAAAGCATAAAACACTTTATGCTGCAATTGGGTAAAGCGGATTCTGTAATTCTGGTCATCTCAAATAAGTACCTCAGGTCGGAGTTCTGCATGTTTGAGCTGATCCAGATCTACAAAAATGAAAACCTCCAGGACCGAATTTTTCCCATCGTGCTGGAAGAAGTGAAGATTTCAAAATCTTCCGACAGGCTGGAATTTGTAAAATACTGGGAGGACCAACTGGCAGAATTGCATTCAAAGCTCCGGGAATTGAACTCGCTGAGTTACCTGGACGGGATCACGGAAGACCTGAACCTGTATACTGAGATCCGGAATAACATTGCCAAACTGACAGGAATACTCCGGGATATCAACACCTTGAACATACGGATCCACAAGGAGTCTGATTTTATGCCCCTGATCGGGGCCATTCGGCAACGAATGGGTATATCGCCATCTGAGGCACAACAAACGCAGGTGACTGGCGGGCAGCAACCCGCTCGACGGAGAGTCAGTTCATTTTACTACCTGCTCGCTCTGGTGATATTTGCTTTGGGACTTTGGGCTTGGTTCATCGTTTCGCGGACCGGGTCAACTCCAGAGACTGTTAGGATGGAGCAGGCGGATTCCAGTCTCTCAATTGTTCAACAAGTGAACCCGCATGAGCTTGATTCTGAATCACTGAGCAAGCTGTCTTCTGACACGGTAGTGCAAGAAACCAAGCCCCTGCGATCCACACAATTGGCTACTGGGCAGAAGCCTGAAAGCGGGTCAGGGAAATTGACCGGAAATACGACTCCAAATTATGAGAAGGCAGGACCAATGGTTGTTCAAGATGCTTTTGCCAAGCCTGCAGCAAATGAGCAGAATGCAAAGCCTTTGACGGATGGCAACCAACCCGGGCCAATGCATGTTCGGCGTGAAGCTCTAACGGCTCATATTCCAAAAGGGACCATACTCTTCGTCCAAAGCCGGGAACATCTTAGCAGTGAGGACGATGCTGTAGCACCCCGAATCGTGCGTTTTGCTCTCTCGGAACCGTTGGTGTTGGGCCAGAAAAGGCTATTGCCAGTCGGAACCCCGGTGCAGGCTGTCATCAAATCGGTACGCTCCAGCCAGTTCAAGCGAACGGGTTCGATCGAACTGGTCTTTTCCTTTGTCGAAGGTCCTGATGGACAGCGAATACCCTTGGAATCAAACGATCTTCAGCTCGTCGGCGAGCGGGACCAACCCATGGATATTTCCATTGGGCGAACCATCCGGATCAAGACTTCTAAATCTTTTGATTTAAAATATTAATCCATGAAAGTGGCCACTGTTTCTGTATTATTCGCATTACTGATTCTTGGTCAGGCAGGACTTTCTCAGGACTATCTGACAAACCGATCGCAGACGAAGGGCTTATCGGGGGCTGTAACGATGGGCTATTTGTCTTATACAAGTGACAAACTCCACCAGGAGGCACAAGGCGGGTGGGGTTTTGGTTTGAATCTCGAATATGGCCTGACCCATCGACTTGCTTTTGACCTGAGTTTTCAGCGCTTTTCAGTAAATTCGGGAAGCAGTCTGGTTGAAAACAGCCCATACCCCTTTTATGAATTGGAACTGGCTGGAAAATTTTATTTTGCAGGAAGTGACCAGCGGTTGAGGCCTTATTTAGGGTTTGGTGTCAACTATTCACGTCAAAATGAAGAATTTTATGATGAGCTAGACAATTATAACGATGTGGTTTACAACGGATTCGCAGTCCTGGGAAGGGGCGGGGTCGGGTTTTATCCATCCGAGAATTGGCGCATTGAGGGTGACTTTTGTTTTGACATTGGAAGCTTCTCCAACATCCTCATCAATCGCGATCCGGTAGAAGACAGCTATTCATTTTATGCCTGGAAAACCCGAATGGGAATTCGGTATTTTTTTTGATACACTATGACCATGCTGGTAGAGAGATTAAGACGGGCGGGCCCCAAGAGGCTCTTATCGCTAGACGGAGGTGGCATCCGGGGTGTTGTTACACTGGGATACCTTGAGCGCATTGAACAACTGCTCGGTGAAAAACATGGCGATCCCAATTTTCGGCTTGCTGATTATTTTGATCTGATCGGTGGTACGAGCACTGGTTCCATCATTGCTTCGGGCCTGGCCATTGGCTTGAGGGCTGCTGAAATCAAGGATCGGTATTTCGCACTGGGCGGCAAAATATTTGGCCAGAAGAAGGGTTTCCTCAACTACCTCACTAAGGGATATAAATACGACAGCAAGCCCCTGGAATATGCGCTTCGCGATTTTTTTGGCGACATCGCACTCGGTGACCAGGAAAGGATCAGGACCGGGCTCTGCATCTTTACCAAACGAGCGGAGACCTTTAGCACTTGGGCCCTGTTCAACCATCCGGACGGCATGTTCTATTCGCAAAACCGGGACTGGCCGCTGTGGCAGATCATCATGGCCAGCGCAGCCGCGCCGACGTATTTCATTCCCGTTTTTTTAGAAGATAATGCGGGCGACAGGGGAGCCTTCATCGACGGTGGGATCAGTATGGTAAACAACCCTTCCTTCAGGTTATTCCTGTTGGCCTGCCTTCAATCGTATCCATTTCATTGGGTGCCCGGAAAGGACAACCTGTTGTTGGTGTCGGTAGGAACCGGCAAATCGGACCAACGCACCAGCAACGAAGTGCTGAAAAAGAAGTCGCTTCTGGGTTGGGCTGCCGCCATGCCAGAGTATTTTATGTATGATGCCAACCAGATGAATCAAATGATCATGCAATTGCTCAGTGAATCACCAACGGCAAGGGTCATCGACAGCGAATTGGGAAATCTCGAAAAGGAAAAGTACCTGAACTTTGAAGCCCTGTCTTACTTGCGTTACGACATTCAGTTTTCTGCAAAGGAACTTGGCGCCCTTGGAATTGAACTTTCGAAAGCGAAGCTGGAAGCACTAGGAGCCATGGACAATCCCGACAACATGGAAATTCTTGCCTCCATTGGTGCTAAGGCTGCAGAAAGCGCTGTTCTCGCAGATCATTTCTCCGATACATTCCATGTAAACCAGTCCACACACAAAATCACACTCTTTGAAACCGGTAAGAGCTATCCTCTTCCATTTCAATTTTATGTTAAGCGTGAAATACCGATTGAGGCGTGTGAAATAGGACATCCATTTTATGTAATGACCATGGAGGGCCTGATGCACGCCAAGGCTGGCGACTACCTCGTTCGTGGCATTCATGGCGAATACTATGCCTGCGACCGGGAGATCTTTTACAAAACCTATTCAGCAGTTGAACGACCTGGGGGTGGAGGCTCAAGTGCATCGTAGATTGTAGGTGCGGAGCGGTCAAATTCGCTCAGGAAAGTCTTGCGGATGACTTTCCAGTTATTGCGTATATCCTGGGCTGCGGCTGACCAAGCATCCTCATTCCGGGCAGCCGGGGGCAATTTCAGGACAATATCGTAAATGCTTTTTAGTGACTCAAAAGGGTAAGAACCCAGGTGTTTGTGGCTCTCTCCGATGTTGGTGTAAACTCCTCTGACTTCGTCGATGACCTTGGACAATGCAAGCAGGCATTTGTAATATTCCTCTTCAGACCGGGTCGGCTTTTCGGTATAGATCGTCGCAAGACTGACGGCGTGAATCATATTGCTCCACAATTGCCTCAATGCATTGGTGAAACTCGAACGTCGCTGAAAACAAAAGCCAAGATAGGCGATCGGGACTGCTAACATGACCGGGATGAGGTCCTTGAATAGCAGGTAATGGCTGGTCTGCATCCGAATGTCTATGGTCTTCAGCAAAAGTCCCAGCAGGATCACTGTAGCATAAAATGCCGTGATGAGGGAGATGTTGAAAATGAGCTTCTTTTTCGTCATCCGGTGGTTCGTTTACGCAGGGCGAAGTTATTGAAAATCGAACCTGGATTTGGTATCAGGAGGACGTCATGCGCCCCTCTTGGCGTAAAATACCCTTCTTAGTGATATCCGCTGAAAGGCAACGCAAAGAATCCTGGCGGTCAGGGCTTTTTTTCTGAAGACTTGCAGGGTTTGTAAGACTTTACAAAGTGGTGGTAGGGTGTGGTCTGATAGTGATTTCCGCCAAAATACCGCGTCAGGATTTCAAACGTATCGGCATCCTGGTAACCGGGCAAAGGTTGGATGGTGTTAAAATTCTCATCCATGAACACAAAAGTAGGATACGACAGCCGGCCATTTGTTATCTCAACAGCGAGTTGATGAATTCCGCGCCTTCCATTTGACATAAATTTGAAAACCCTGGATTTGAATTCGATGTCCTCTTTGTGCTCGGCGTTGAATTTTATTGCGTAGTATTTATCATTGACGTATTGCACTACCCGGGGATCCTGAAAAGTACTGCTGTCCATCCGTTTGCACCAATAACACCAGTCGGTGTAGATATCGACCAACACTTTGCGCCTTTCCTTTTGCATTAGAGCCTGAACTTCTTCCCAATTGACCCAGCGGATCTTATCCTGGGCCTGGAGGGCAGGAATGAATGAAAAGGCCAGAAACAAAGCCAGCCCACTCCTTAGCAGGGGGGGCAGGACGTAGCCTATATGAGGATGCACAATCATACCTATTACAAAATAACGACGTACTAACCGATCGGCAAAGCGCTTGGTCGATTGAATGGGCGACTTTAAGGCAACTTTAACGAATAAAGTTCAATTTTTAGAGTAAATACATATTAAATCTGAGGCTAATGTGTACGAGCGGACGAGCCTGCCCCTGATTTGTGGAGCTTTTATTCCATTCTCGAGCCAAATTTGGCGGGATTGGATAACGCGTGCTTCGTCCCAAAGCCCGGCTGAAATGAAAGCGGACAGGGTATTGGCACCCCCTTCAACCAGGATGGATTGAATTCCTTTGCCGTACAACCATGACAGTAAGCGGGGGAGGGATATGGTCTTTTCGCCAGGAAATTCCAGCCCGGCAATGAGTGTCTCGGCATCATTGCCAAGGATCCTGAGATCAGTATGTTTCGATTTATCCATGTGGCCCAGGATGATGCGCGCGGGATTTTTGCCTATCCATGAACGGGTCGTCAGCAGTGGGTTGTCCACCAAGACGGTGTTTTTTCCTACCAGTATGGCATCGGTTTGGCTACGCCATTTGTGGACGAGCATATCCGAGTATGGGTTGGAGATTTTCGTCCGCTTGCCCGTTCCCAGAAAAAAATCCGCGGATTGAGCAAATTTCAACACCACATAAGGTCTTTTTTCTAAAACGAACACTTCAAATGGGCGGATGAGTGTGCGCCCTTCGGCTTCACAGAGGGGGCCGATGACCCGAACACCTGCATTTTTGAGGAGCTCCAGGCTCCTCCCCGCCATGTATGGGTTTGGATCCTGGCAGGCGTAGGCAACCGTTGGGATTTGCTCTTTCAGGATGCGATCCGTACAGGGGGGCGTTTTGCCGCGGTGATTACAGGGTTCCAGGCTGACGTATAGCGTACTCTCCCTCAGTAAATTCCGGTCAGAAGTGGCAACAGAATGAATGGCCTCGATCTCGGCATGAGACCCACCGGCAGCGCGATGGTAGCCCTGACCAATGATTCGCTTGCCGTGCACGATCAATGCACCTACCGGAGGGTTGGGCGATACATGGCCAATGCCTTTCCTGGCCAGGAAAAAACAATGCCGGATGTATAGTTCATGTTGGGTCATCCCCTTCCTGCGTCAAATTTTGTGCAATTTAGCCAGGATGTTCTTCCCGGCTTTCATTGGCCGTCTGATACTATATTTGTCAAAAATCCCACCTATGAAACTAAACAAACTCGTCGTAGAGTGCATCGGAACTTTTTTTTTAGTTCTGGTCGTCAATATGTGTGCCCTGGGGAATGCGGGTACTTTTACGCCAATCGCTGCGGGCTTCATCCTCGTTGCTATGATCTTTGCAGGAGGACACGTGTCGGGAGCCCATTACAACCCAGCGGTCACTCTGGCAGTATTCCTGCGTGGAAAATGTTCTGCGGCGGATGTTCCGTCGTACATTTTCGCACAATTATTGGGTGCCTCGGTAGCTTCGCTGCTGGCAAGCGCCTTTTTTCTTGATAAAATGGGTCCGGGGATGGACCTTTCCATGACGGTAGGTCAGGCCCTTATGGCCGAATTGCTTGGAACTTTTGCCTTATGCTGGGTTGTTTTAAATGTAGCAACCGCGCAAAATACAAGTGGAAATTCGTTTTATGGGCTGGCCATCGGTGCGGTAATCGTTAGCATGGCATATGCCTTTGGTCCGGTGTCGGGTGCAGCCTTCAACCCTGCAGTTGCCCTCAGCCTTGGGGTGAGCAATCTGTCCGGATTCAACAATTTCTGGATCTACCTCATAGGTGAAATACTGGGAGCAGTACTTGCGGCCTATGCGTTTATCTTCGCAAACGGTAAGGAATAGTCACTTAGGCGGAACGCTTCATAAACGGGATTAAGCACCGTGGCAGTAGGGCCTTGCCCTCCAGCAGCACCAGGTTGAACCAATTTGCTAATTTCTACCCGGGCGCATCACCATTTTCCCTTCAGGCACCTGGAGATGATATCAATTGAATGATCGATCTCCTGAGGGGTATTGAAATGTGCAAAGGAAAAGCGAACGGCCTTGCCCGGATGATTTGGCCGGATGGCGGAGATGACGTGAGAGCCCTTTTCTGTGCCGGAGCTGCATGCTGAACCTGCAGAAACACTTAGCCCCTCCACGTCAAAAAGGACATTCATGAGTTCGATGCCTTCGAACCAGGGGAAATGCACGTTTACAATTTTAGGCGAAACATTTTCGGGAGGCGAATTGAGTTCCAAACCAGGAACATGCTCCATCAGGTTTGAGATGAATCGTTCCCGTAGCTGCGCAAGGGTGGTTAACCTTGAATCGAGATCTTCATAGCACCGGCTGAGGGCGAAACTCAGTGCCCCAATCCCGTAGATATTTTCTGTTCCTGCACGCATATTGCGCTCCTGGCTCCCTCCGTGAACGAGGGGTTCCAGAATATTCCCGCTGCGTATGTAAGTAAAGGCACTGCCCTTGGGTGCATAGAATTTGTGCGCAGAGCCTGTGGCGAAGTCTACCGGCAAATCCCGGAGCGCATATTTTGAAAAGCCCATACCCTGCACGGTGTCGCTATGGAATAGGGCTCCGTGCGAATGTACCACTTGCCCTGTCGATTCGAGGTCTGTGATGGTGCCCAATTCGTTGTTGACATGCATAAGCGAAACCAAAGTGGTAGACCCTGGATAGCGGCGCAGCAACAGATCGAGTTGCTCTTCGGAGAATCTTCCATAGTGATCGACATCCAGGTAATGGATCTTTGCTAGCCCTCGTTCAGAAAGCCAGTCGAATGTGTTAAGGTTGCATGCGTGCTCAATCTGGGTACTGATGATGTCGGTAACGCCAAGGCTGCGAACGCAACTTTTGAGGATCAGGTTGTTGGATTCGCTTCCCGATGAAGTGAAAAACAATTCTGAAGGATTGCAGGAGAGGTGTTTGGAGACCGTTTTGCGGCATTCCTCGATAAAACTGCGCGACGCGCGCCCTTCAGCGTGAGTAGAGGAGGGATTGCCGTAGAACTTGCCAACAATTTCACATAAATGATCTTTGACTTCGGGCAGCAGCGGCGTCGTTGCGGCGTGATCGAAATAAATGCGCTTTTTGCTCATGTTCGGGCGTTGAAGCGATGTAACAGTTTTTGGATATCGTCTGCCAGTTTTCCTGCGGTTTGGGCATCCCGGGCTTCACTATAGATGCGGAGCACAGGCTCCGTATTGGATCTGCGAACCTGAACCCACCCTTCGGGATAATCCACTTTGATGCCGTCGGTGAGATCGGGCTCGGCCTCCTGCAATGCATTTGCCAGGTAGTCCAGGATGGCGGTGGTGTCAACATGGTTGCCAAGCAAAAATTTGCGTTTTTCCATAACATAGTTGGGGTAGCGGTCGCGCAACCTGGACAGGGGTGTGTGGTCTATGGCAAGTTTTGACAGGGCCAGGGCAATGCCAATCAGTGCATCCCGTCCGTAATGCAGATCCGGAACGATGATCCCACCATTTCCCTCGCCACCGATGACCGCTTCTACATCTTTCATCTTTTGGACGACATGCACTTCTCCAACCGCACTGGCAAAATAACCGCCACCTTTGGCAAGAACCACATCTCGTAGCGCCCTTGAAGAGGATAGGTTGGACACGGCATTTCCTGTGCGATGGTCCAGAACGTAATCTGCAACCAGCACCAGGGAGTATTCTTCACCAATGTATCTCCCCCCTTCATCGATCAGGGCAAGCCGGTCGACATCGGGATCCACGGCTATGCCAAGGTCAAAGCCCGTTTTGACAATGTCCTTGAGTGCAGTCAAGTGATTGGAAAGGGGTTCCGGATCATGTGCGAACATCCCGCTCAGATCGTCGTTGATCAGGACATATTCCACCCCCAGTGCCTCAAAAAGTATGGGTAATGCCAGCGATCCGGTTGAGTTTATGCAGTCAGCGGCAATCCGGAAACGCTTGTTCTTAATGGCCTGAACGTCGACCAGCGGATGTTGGATTATGGCTGCGACGTGGTCCTGCAGGCTGGTGTTGTATTCAATCTTAACACCTATCGATTCGATCCCGGGCATGACCTCCGTCCGGCTGGCCGCCCGTTCTAAAACCCAGGCTCCGTCTTCCGAGGAGAGGAATTCTCCGCGATCGTTCAGTAGCTTGAGTGCATTCCAATTGGCTGGATTGTGGCTTGCGCTGAGCACGATACCCCCATTCGCCGAACACTGGATCACAGCCATTTCAACGGTTGGGGTTGTGCTCAAACCCGTTTGTATGACATCCACGCCCATTGCCCGCAAATTGCCGCTTACCAGATCGTTGACCATTTCACCGCTTACGCGGGCATCCCGACCGATAACGACCTTTGGCTTGGGAGACTTTAGCTGCAGCCAACGGGCATAAGCTCCTGTGAAGGCAATAAGGTCTGAAGGACTCAGACTGTCTCCGGGCATACCGCCGATGGTGCCGCGAATCCCGGAAACTGAACTGATCAATGGCATTAAAAAGTTTAAACTGCAAATGTATTAATTTCGACCTGATTGCGATTTCTTTGTATTCGCCGACCTATGGATCTGCCATAGCCAGACGAAGGGACTCGGAAAGGACGTCTGAATACTCCTCAGCAATCAAAGATGCATTGACCGGTCGGCCTGGGCTATGTTGAATGCTACGAAGGGGATGAAAAAGGGTTGTGGATATTGCCTAAAGGCCGATTGAACGGGGTAGAATTCTTTGATCTGTGCAGGCAGGTCATGCCGGATGTAAATGAAGATTTTGAAGGAAATCTCCGTAAGTCCTGAATTTTTGCGACAGTTTGTGTCATGCAATGGTTTCTTCCGCCGAATGCTCAGCGCCTGCCAAGTGCTTCAGTGGGGATGGAAATAAGCCAAATAGATACTTCCACAGGCGAAATGTGTAATCAATTTCATTCTTGTGGAGTTACGAGCATCTGGGTACATGGTCTGCCGTAAATGACTGCTTATCTTTGCAGAATTGACCCAATGACATGCTGGATTTTCTGAATGCGCTGGACCACGATTGGTTTCTCTGGATTCAGGGAGAATGGAGAAACCGTCAATGGGATCCCTATTTTGTGGCATTTCGGGAAAAATATACTTGGATACCCTTGTACATTTTTCTTCTCGGAACCGTTTTTTTCAATTACGGAAAAAGGGGGTGGCTCGTCGTGCTTGCGGTTGGTATACTCATAAGCTTGACGGACCAGACAAGCAGCAATCTGATCAAGAAAAGGATTCAAAGGGAGCGGCCATGTAACGAAACTTACTTCAAGGAGGCATACCATAGTGCCATTTCGTGCAGTGGAGGTTATAGCATGCCGTCATCCCATGCGGCAAACCACATGGGATTGGCAACCTTTCTTTTTTTATTGTTTAGGAATCCTTTCCGATGGTTATTGCCTTTTTGGGCCTTGCTCGTGGGGTATTCCCAAGTCTATGTGGGCGTTCATTTTCCGATGGATGTAGGCTTGGGGTGGTCCCTGGGAGCTGTCCTTGGAACCTTGGTAATGGCATTGTTCTCTAGAGCCGTGAACGGCGCTTTGCCGGGAACGGAAAAGTGGAATTTCCGAATGCGACGGATAAACATTGCCAGCCTCTTGAAAAAGTGAAATCAATGACATGAATCGCCCCTTCCTGATGGTTTAAAGGGCAAAATAGAGTTCAGACAAAATTTTGGTTTTTCCTCAAAGGGGGCACCTCCTATTGGGCCATGAGGCTTGATTCCCGGTTAGTTCCCGAATGGGAGGGCGAACCCATCCAGCGAGAGCATAAATAGGATAATAAGCAGGCTTTCTATGATAAGGATACCCAATAAAGTAGAATACCAATTGGGCAGGTGGGATCTTTCCAACTTCTCCGCGATCAGGGAGATGCCAAGGGTGGTTGAAGAAATGGATGCAACGAGTAATGCGAGAAAAAATCCGATGTAATCATGAACCAACCAAACTGATATGAGCGTTATCGGAAAAAGCAGGGCTAGATGCAGCAAAGTCTTGCGGGGATTTGTTTTTTGGTTCATGGGCTGCGATGGATAGCAAACAATGAAGTTAACTCAAATAGTTTTTGCGACGCTGCTTTTCAGCATCCTTTCCACAAAATGGACATTTGCACAAAGTGAAGCCGAAAAATGGATGCGTAACTGGGAAGCACGGGCGGATTTAGAACGCATTGAAGACGTCTATATTCCCAAAGACCTGGCCGAAGCCATGTCTGAGCTCGATAGGCTTACAGACGACAGCATGGCAGCAGTCATTGCTCTGGCTCCGGAGGGTGAGATTGCGAGCAAATTGCACTTCAGTTTGGGCAGATGGATGCAACTCCATTGGGGACTCGAGGAAGGAAGCCGGCTTGCCGCCTACCTGCGCTCTCGTGGCCTAAGCTTTCCAGACGACATGATCGACCTACTCATCCGTTGCTGGCACCGCCACCTAAACGGGAAACCAACCGAGGAAGAAGGCCTGATCACAAAATACCAGGAAAGAAGGCGTTTGGAACACCGTAAGCGCCTGGAAAAAACAGAAAGGATCGTTCTTCCACCGCGGGACAAGCGATGAAGGCGGAGTTTGGTAGCTCCCGTTTAATGATAAACTACCTGATTATCAAGTGGTCCTGAAAGGACTGGTGGGTGCCAGGCCAGTGGAAAGTGGCCGTTTTTTTTCAAGTATGGATGGCTTGGACAGATGCTGATTCAATCATTAGAGTTCCGCTTCTCCTTTGACAGAAGGGCGCTTTCGTTAAAAAAATATAGCTTTGCCCGAATTTTTGTCAAAACCACAGCACCGGATGGCAAGTAAGCTGCTGATCGTAGAATCACCCGCGAAAGCAAAGACGATTGAAAAATATCTTGGAAAGGATTTTAAAGTAAAGTCGAGTTACGGGCACATCCGCGACCTGGATAAAGGGTCTAAAGGAGTCGATATTAAAAATGCTTTTCAGCCAAATTATGTCGTTTCACCCGAGAAAACTAAAGTTGTCAAAGAACTTAAGGAGTGGGCGGCAAAGGTTGAGGAAGTGTGGCTCGCAACAGACGAAGACCGCGAGGGTGAAGCCATAAGCTGGCATCTTTGTGAAGTCCTTGGGCTGGATCCGAAGTTGATCAAGCGCATCGTTTTTCACGAGATAACCAAGCCGGCAATCCAAAAGGCTGTTCAGTCTCCGCGCAATGTAGATCTTAATCTCGTCAACGCACAGCAGGCAAGGCGCGTGCTCGATCGTCTCGTCGGTTTTGAGTTAAGCGAAATCCTTTGGCGTAAGATCCGGAACAAGCTGTCTGCCGGCAGAGTACAATCCGTTGCAGTTAAACTGGTTGTAGATCGCGAAAGGGAAATTAAGGAATTCAACCAGACGGATTATTTCCGTGTTGATGCGGTCTTTACAACCGGGAACGGAAAGCAACAATCCGTTCGAGCGGTCCTAAATCATAAATTTAGTAAAGACAGGGAAGCAGAAGATTTTCTGGAACAGTGCAAAGGATCTATATTTCGCGTGGAGAAGGTTGAGGTCAAGCCTGTAAAGCGATACCCTTCGCCGCCGTTCACTACCTCAACATTGCAGCAGGAGGCCAGCAGAAAACTTGGATTCGGGGTCAACCGAACGATGTCTGCAGCACAGAAGCTCTACGAAGCGGGATGGATCACCTACATGCGTACAGATTCTACCAATCTGAGCGACACGGCCATAGCCGCAATGGCCAAGGAAATTGAAAACCTTTTTGGTCAAAACTATGTAAACACTCGTCAATACAAAACAAAGAGTGCTTCTGCGCAGGAAGCACACGAAGCCATCAGGCCAACTTACATGGACGTGCGTTCTGCCGGAGATGATACCGATCAGCAAAAGTTGTACGAACTGATCTGGAAGCGTGCGATGGCGTCACAGATGGCTCCAGCCTCTTTAGAGAAGACCCAGGTGGACATTTCGATATCAAAAGTTGGAGACAAGCTGTTTGTTGCCGTGGGAGAGGTGCTGCTGTTTGATGGGTTTTTAAAGCTCTACATAGAATCCTCCGATGACGAGGACGAGGAGCAGGCCAATATTCTTCCACCCTTGAAGGTGGCTGATATCCTGTCATACCAAAAGATCACGGCTGTTCAGAAATACAATCGTCCACCGGCAAGGTACACGGAGGCCAGCCTGGTTAAAAAACTTGAAGAACTGGGGATCGGCAGACCGTCGACGTATGCACCGACGATCAGCAAGATCATGGAAGCTAACAGAGGTTATGTTGTGAAGGAATCAAGACCTGGAAGTGAAAGGAAGTTTCAGGTTATTTCCCTTGCTTCGGGTGTTCTCCAGCGTTCGACCGATAGTGAAATGGCTGGTGCTGCTAAGAACCACCTCTTCCCGACCGACATCGGGATCATCGTCTGCGATTACCTCGCCGAGCACTTTCCAGACGTGATCAATTATGGATTTACGGCAGAAATTGAAAAAGAGTTTGATGAAATAGCAGAGGGCAAGCTGGATTGGGTTAAAATGATCGACGAGTTTTATTGGCCATTTCACAAGGATGTCGATGTGGTCATGGAACAGGGCGAAAGAGCAAAGGGCAGGAGAGATTTGGGACTTGATCCACATTCAGGTCGCAAGGTCATTGTCCAGCTCACGCGATTTGGTCCGGTGGTTCAGCTGGGTGACCGCGACGAAATGGCCGAGAATGAAAAACCGCTCTTTGCCAATTTGCGACCCGGACAAAGCATGGAGACGATCAGCTTTGAGGAGGCACTTGACCTTTTTAAATTGCCCAGGACCCTGGGATCCATTGATGGAAATGAAGTAATTGTAGGTGCGGGACGCTTTGGGCCGTACGTCAAATTTAAGGAGCAGTTTATTTCGATACCCAAGCACCATGATCCCCTGGAAATTTCCCTGGATGAAGCAAGTGAGCTCATCCGACAAAAGGAATTCCAGGATGCTCCGATTGGGTTTTACAAAGATCTCCCCGTCACAAAAGGCAAAGGACGTTTTGGTCCATTTGTAAAATGGAACGGCTTGTTCGTCAACATTCCCCGCAAATTTGATCCCGAACGACTGACCGTTGAACAAGCCATCCCACTGATCCAAGGCAAGGAAGATAAAGAGGCCAACCGCTACATACACCGCTTTGATGAGCTGAATCTCACCGTTGAAAACGGACGTTGGGGGCCATTCATCAAGTTTGGCAAGAAGATCATTAACATCCCCAAGCAAAATGGTCAGAAAATAAGCCCGGAGGCAGTAGCCCAGATGACCATTGAAGAATTTAAGGCCATCGTCGAAGAACAGTTACCCGGAGCATTTGAGAAGAAAAAACCGGCTGTAAAGAAAGTGCGTAAATAGTCCTGAATTCCTCATGGACACCTCGAATAACCTAGTTTTGATGCCAGAATGAAGTTAGGGAAACAAGACGAGGCGCGGTGAAGGAAGCTAAGTGGAGCAATACCTGACTGAACCGCAACGAAGTATTGTGAAGCTAAATTCATTTCGCGCGCAAGCCAATGCGGTCTGGCTGGATCGATAGGGAGCATTTAGAAGTGTCCTAAATTCAGTTGGCTATTGCCAGAGTAACAGTTGTATGTGCTATGTTGGAATATTTTTTCTTCATTTTTTGTTTGCTCCATGTAAATTGGGTTGTTACTTTCTTTTGCCGCAAAAGAAAGTAACCAAAGAAAGCTCGTCAGTATGCTAGGCGCTCACGCCGACCTCATTCATCGCCTTTAGCTATCCCTCTTGGTAATAAGACAACTCACTGCCTGGTTTTTATACAACGGCGTGAACGTGTCCTGCGGTCTGGCGCTTCGCTGAGTTTCCAGGCCTGCGGACACTGCGCTTGCATACTGACTGTCCCAATGCAGTATCGTATGGATTTTGCCATCAGGTTTCATAGTATATTTTAGGGCCCATCTAAATACTCCCTGTTGATGCCAGAATGAAGGGGGCTGCCTATCTTCACTCCCTGTTGATGCTAGAATGAAAAGGGCTGCCTCCCTTCACTCCCTGTTGATGCCAGAAGGAATTTAGCAAAACAAGACGAGGCGCGGTGAAGGAAGCTATGTGGAGCAATAACTGACTGAACCGCAACGAAGTATTGTGAAGCTAAATTCATTTCGCGCGCAAGCAAATGCGGTCTGGCTGGCGCAAGAGGGAGTGAAGAGAGGCAGCCCAAAAGGGAAACAAGACGAGGCGCGGTGAAGGAAGCTATGTGGAGCAATACCTGACTGAACCGCAACGAAGTATTGTGAAGCTAAATTCATTGAGTGGGTGAGCCAGTGCGGTCTGGCTGGCGCAAGAGTGGGATATTCGTGGTGCCCTTTAGTCAGTGATCCTGCTATTAAAGATCATTCGGGCAGGCCAAGAAGTTGCTTTGCCCGGTCTGACTGAAGTTGAAAGAGCTCCGTAATCATGATGCCTAAATCGATAAATGTATTCAGTTCGCTCACAGCTATCCGCTTGCTATGGGGGTAGAGCAAAAAGTAATAATTCAGCCCTTCCATACTCATTTCTTTTTGCCCACTCAAAAGATCAAGAATTTCTTTGGAAAAATAATGCCGTATCACTTTTTCAAAAGGCCCCTCCAACCGATACCGGCTGGAATAATTTTCAAAATCTGCAAAGTCAATATCTTTCATGCCAATGAGTTCCATCAATCGGTCTAAAAACGTCTCTGGTTTTTGCCTGAACTCCGGTAGAGATAACGCAAATGAGTCGGCATAGAAGACGGATTGCCTTAAAGTGCGTCTCGAATTTCCACGCTGAATCGTATAGTTGAAGTCGAAAACACAATATCGGGTGCCGTCCCTCCTGAATGAAAGCACGTTATAGAATTTGTGCCTTCTTCCTTTCCTGAATAGACGAAATTCGCCAAGCTGGTCAAATTGTGCCCTTTCAGCAGACTGCTGATAGTCCATGTTTCGTTCAAATGCCAATTGTTCAATGGCCTGTTCGCGATTGCGGCCGGCACCGGTGATCCATTCAGCGAGGCTCATGTGTCAGACGGATTTTCGAAAAGACAGAAGAAAGTCCCGAGCAAGTAGTTCGTAGCAATGCTCCTTGTAGAGCATTTTGTCCAATTCACTTAGTGCGTCATGAATTTGTTTTCTTTCAATGGGAGTTTTAAGGCGCTGGAGTACTTGGGAAATGCGTGCAGGATGGCATTGATCTTGTATTAACTCCTCAACGATCTTGTTTCCGGCAAGCAGGTTCGCAAGGGAGATGAAGGGGACTTTGATGAGATGACGGGCAATGTGGTAGGATATGAAATTCCCCTTGTAGCAAACCACCATTGGGATTTTAAACAAAGCGGTTTCCAGGCTTGCAGTACCTGATGTGACCACGGCCAGGCGCGAGTGTCGCAGCAGGTTGTACATATCTTCATAAACTACGGCGGCAGTACATTTTTCCTCATTCAGGATCGACTCGTAAAGTGATTGATGTTGTCGCAGGCCGGCAATGGCAATTTGATATTTACATTCATCCCGTACGGCCCTTAGGTAGATGGGTAACAGGGTGCGGATTTCCTGTGTCCTGCTCCCCGGAACCAATGTGATGATGCTTCTCTTATCCAACTTCCATTGCTGGCGGAACCCGGGCGTTGCAGAAAACCGGTGGATGCGCTCGGCAAGCGGATGCCCGTGGTAGGTAGCAGAAATCCCATGTGAATTAAAAAATCCAACTTCAAAAGGCAGCACCACAAAAAGTTTCTGTACGCATTCGCGCAGGATGCGGACGCGGCGCTCTTTCCAGGCCCATACCTGTGGGGCGATAAAATAATTAACACTTAGACCCCGTCGATGGGCCCATTTCGCCATTCGCAAATTGAATCCCGGGTAATCGACGAGCAAAAGTAAGTCCGGGTTGAAGCTGTTTATGGCAGCTTTCGTCTTTCGGAAAAGACCCAAAATCCGGGGCAGGTTGCGCACTACCTCCACAAAACCCATAAAGTTGGCTGCCGTGTAATGAACATCCAACTGGGCTCCGGCAGACTGAAGGGCAGGGCCACCCCAGCCCCTGATTTCCAATTCAGGGTGCAGGCGCCTTAATGCCTGGAGCAACAAACCCACATGGTGATCGCCCGAAGCCTCTCCGGCGATGACGTAGATCCTGATGGGGGCTCTCATCCCAAAAGGCCAAGGCCGTAAAAATACATCCAGAGGATCACGTAAAGCAGGGTAGGAAAAATGAGTCCGCGCATCGATGAAAGCATAAACCGCCGGTTAAAGAAATGCATGGGAATGACGTTTGCTACGATGGCCAACAGCGCCACGGTACGTTCCCTGAATGTCGCGGTGAACCCTTCGGGGTGCAGTAAGTCGAGTGCGTCGAGTTTGTCGTAAAGACTGAGCAAAATGCCATATGCAGTGAAAGGAATGAGGAGGCCAACCAGGATCCCGATGTAAAGACGGTCGTATTTTTCTCTGATTTCCATGCAGTTTGGGTCGCCGGATCCACGGTTAACGGGGACCGGGTAAAGAAACGTGAACTCCAATGTCAGAGGAGTCCCTGTGAAAATGATCGTTGTTGTGCAAGGCCTTGTAAGCGGTGAGGTCGTGTCCCGAAGGGACGATGCTGATGTAACCGTTATTCAAAGCCCAAATGTCTGTTCCCTCCATTGCATTTTGTTCGATGAATTTACCGGTGAGCCAATAATAACTTTCACCTCGGGGATCTTTTGATTCCTGATACTCTTCGTCCCACCGTCCTTCACACTGCCTGCACATGCGAATTCCTCGCAATTGTTCTTTTGGGAGCTTGGGAATGTTGACGTTGAGCAATTTGCAATCCTGGATTCCGTTATGGATGGCCTGGGCTACGATCTCGCGAACGTACTCTTCACTTGCCGAAAAGTCTGCATCGAAAGAGTAGTCCAGGAGTGAAAACCCGATCGATGGAATTAGCTCCAGAGATGCTTCCATGGCAGCAGAAAGTGTGCCGGAGTAAATGATGTTGATGGAAGCATTCGATCCGTGGTTGATGCCGGATAGGCAGAGGTCGACAGGCCGGCCTTTAAGCAGGATGTTCTTGGCGAGCTTTACACAATCGACCGGGGTCCCCGAGCACTCATAGGCTTCGATGCCCTGAAACGTTTCAATGCGATGTATTCGCAACGGCTGGTTGATGGTAATGGCGTGCCCGGTTCCCGACTGGGGACTGTTAGGGGCCACGACGATGACCTCGCCAAAATCCCTGGCAACGTTGACCAGGGCCTTCAGTCCCGGCGCAAAAATTCCATCGTCATTGGTTACCAAAATTCGCTTTTTCCCCATTGACACAATTTAGTCTCAAAGATAGAAGGTGCCTGACTAACTTTACAGGACCAGCCGAGGATTCATGCCCTACCAGGAAGTTATAAAGCAAATGCTGACCAACAGCCGGAAGCCGGTGTACCTCATCGTTTCCGAAGAGCACTATTACCTGGATAAAGTGTTGCAAAAGCTTCAGGATCAATTTATTCCCCCGGAAGCACGCGACTTTAACCTGCTGGTAACCCTGGCACGGGAAACGGGTGTACCTGCCTTGCTTGACCTGGCACGCGAATTTCCCTTTCTCAGTGACCGGAGGCTGATCATTGCACGGGAAGCTCAGGAGGTCAAGGACTGGGAACCGCTCATCGCCTATCTGTCCAGGCCCAATCCAGCCTGTCTGCTCGTCCTGCTCTTCTCCGGGAAACCCGACGGCCGAATGGCTTGGGTAAAAAAAGCTAAAGAACTTGCCCAATACACCGAACTCAAGTCGCTGTCAGACGGACAGGTGAGTGGGTTTGTCAAAGCCCTGGCTAAGGAAAAGGGCTTGTCCTTTGAGGACGATGCCGTTGATTTGCTCGTCGATTACATCGGAAATGATCCGAGTGCATTTGACAATGAATTTGACAAGCTGGCCATCATTGCATCCAAGGGAAAGAAGATCAGCCGGGATGACGTTACCCGCTTTTCGGGACTCAGCAGGGAGTTCAACGTCTTTGAACTGCAACGCGCTTTGGCCAAACGAGACAAAGCCGACATCTACCGGATTGCATCAAATATGGCCAATCAAACAAAGGTAAGCCCCCTGGTTATGACGGTTGGGGCGCTTTTCCGATATTTTCAAAAGGTCTGGTTTGCAAAAGTATATGAGCGCAAGCCGGATGACGAGTTGTCAAAACTACTTGGCTTATCGAGCCGGTATTTTTTAAGTGAATACCGTGAGGCAGCTGCAAACTATCCACTTTTCGCCATTGAGATGGCTTTTGGGATACTGAAAAGCATTGACCACCGGGGAAAGGGAATGGATACCGGTGCCGCCGGTGAAGGCGACTTATACCTGGAAATGGTGCTGCGACTTTCCGGATTGCCCTATAAATAACAATCGACATGAAATATAACGTCCTGCTATGTGGTGCACTCTTCTTCTTCGGGTTGAGTGGGTGCCAAAAGCATACCCCGCTTTTGGTCAGTGAAAACGCAGATCTGTATGATGAATACATATTGGCGCATTCTCCCGGATCGCTTAAGTGGGGCAACCCTTTTGTTATTGATTTTACCAGGGAAGTAGGAGGGGAGGGAAAGGAAATGAGTGTCAATACTACTCCACCCGTGAAGGGATCGCTTAAATGGTTGTCCAAATCGAGGTTGGCATTCCATCCCAACCTTGAAAAGTCCGGATACAACAAGCGGTATACCATGACGCTCGATTTGAAATCTCTATATCCTGAAATCCCACAGAAATTGAGATATGCGTCGTTCAGATTTCAGTGCGAGCCTGCCCGCTTGAGTTTGAAATGGGAACTGCCAAGGCCTGAAAGAGATCGACAGAATTACATGTATCTTCATGTAAGGCTTAGTTCCGAAGAAGACCTAACGGATGAGCAGATCAAAAAGCTGTTTTGGCTTGAAGGGCCCTCAGCAAAGTCCGCTGAACTACTGGTGAGCAGGTCGGGTGGAGAAGACGGTGATATTAACATTAAGATCATAAACATTGAACGACAGGAGTCGGCTTCAGACCTGAGTGTGCGCTGGGAGGTTCCGGAGCATCTTGCTGGCACAGGAACGTCATCGAGGCATTTTAACATTCCGGCAAAGGGTGATTTTGTAGTACTGGGGTTTGAACGCACCTCCGACGAGAGCAACAACTTCCGGGTGTATTTTTCTGATTTTCTGGATGCGTCACAGGATATTGAAGGTCTGGTGAAGGTCGACAGCCTGGATACTCCGCCTCCTGTATTGCGCGAACGCGAATACCTCCAGCTTGATCTTTCAGGAAAGAGCGTTCCCCAAATTGGCAACATCCGCATTCTTGGAGCCATCCGTGCGATGACGGGAAAAGTATTAAATGGAGAAGAGGTGCTCGCCTATAGCCTGCAGGAATTGCCGCCCCAGGTGCGATTTCTGGGGAAGGGCAGCATTCTTCCCTACTCCGACCTGGTCGTACTTCCCTTTGAAGCCATGAACCTGCAGGCAGTTGATGTTGAGGTGTTTAAGGTATTTTCCAACAACGTGCTGTACGATTTACATTTTAATTTTAGTAAACACGATGATTCTTACGGAATGGCACGACTTGGACGGGTTGTCGCGCGCAAGAAAATTGATTTGCGGAATCAGGCTGGTGCGGCTCGAAATACCTGGCGTAGCTATGGAGTCGATCTGACAAAACTAATCGTCGCTGAACCCGGTGCATTTTATGAGTTGAGGTTGAGTTTCCGGCCTGATTATGTCAATTATGCCTGCCCTCAGGGTATGGCTGCAATTCCGGATGACTTTTACGAGTATGAAAACGATGGCCTTGATGGAAACTCATCGTGGCGCGATTATCCTCACTACAACTATCAGGAAGATAATTTTACCTACAGCACGGATGATCCATGTAAGCTGAGTTACTATTATAGTGAACACTTTGACAAACGCAACTTTTTGGCATCCAACCTGGCCCTTTCTGCTAAAGCAATCGAAACGGGAGGCGACTGTTACGTTTATGCCTACGACATACAAACTGGGAAGCCCGTAGAGAAGGCTAGGGTTAAACTGCTGGATGCCCAGTTACAAGTCATGGCCGAAGGACTCACGGATGTTAGCGGCATGATAAAAAGCAAATTGGGAACCCTTCCCAAGTTCGCGACTGCAACCTGGAACAACCACCATGCTTACCTCGAATTGCAGGCTGGGAAGTCACTTTCGCAAAGTGAATTCGACATTGAGGGGGCTCAAACGCCCGATGGGCTCAAGGCTTCTGTTTATACCGAACGCGGGGTTTGGCGACCAGGAGATACCATTCACTTCAATATTATATTGTTTGATGATAAGGGCATTCCTGATAAGTTTCCCGTTAGTGTTAAGCTCGCCAATCCTTTGGGAAAGATCGTTTATCAACGAAATTTGAGCGATAACCTCATGGGACTATACAGTGTGAAAATACCGACAGCCGATAACGATATTACCGGGAGCTATGTAGTTTCTGTGCAGGCTGGATTGCTGGAATTTCAAAAGACGCTCATGATCGAAACGATCAAACCCAATAATATTAAAGTAAGCTGGAGCATTGCGGAGAAATTGGGAATGGCAGATTTGAAAAATGCCCTTGAGTTGAAAGCAGAATGGTTGATTGGATATCCCGCCGCTGGATTGAAAACTTCTGTTGAGCTGAATTACCGTGTAGCACCCCCCGTTTTTCCGAAGTATCGCGAATTCAGCTTTGTTAGTCCTGAATTTGAATTGCCTTCAGGAGAAATCGAACTGCGCTCGGGAATATTGGATTCCAAAGGCATGCTGAACATTCCCGGAATCGAGCTTCCTCAAACTTTTCGTGCAGGAAATCTGAATGCAAAACTGATCACCAAAGTAACAGAAGCATCAGGGCAACTCTCAGTCGACTATTTCCCATTTACCGTTCACGCATTTGAAGAATACGTAGGAGTAAAAATTCCGAATGGGTTGTATGGCGGAAAGGGACTCGAAAGGGGGAAGGAGCAGGAAGTGTCTGTCGTTGTCGTCGACAGGAAGGGGAATCCCGTTAAGGACACTAGACTTACGGCTGAATTATACGAAGTATCGAGTGAGTGGTGGTGGGAAATCCATAGCGGTGATTTAAGCGATGTAGCTACTGCTAGCTATAAAAGGCAAATTTTAAAAAGAAAACTGCTTACAGACAGAAATGGAAAGGCGGTCCTGAAAATTAATATTGGCAACTATGGGCGCTATTTCGTGCGCATCGTGAATGAGAAAAATGAATACGAAACCGGTGATTATTTTTATTGTGGATGGTCTTTTGATCAAAAGGAAGGCGACTTTGTAAACATTTTGCCATTTAAAGCAGAAAAGGATATGTATCGTGCTGGCGAATCCGCCAGAATCAACCTTCCTGGAGCGGAAACCGGGCATTACGCCGTTAACATCATTCGAGGCAACAGGATCATTAAATCCGAGTTTATACCTGCAAAGGCCGGAAATACTTTGTACGCATTTGGCGTCACGTCATCAATGGCTCCCAATGTTTATGTGGATGTGTGCTATATTCAGGGAAATGGAAAGAAAATGAATGAACTTCCGTTGCGCATGTACGGGGTTATCCCACTGTTGGTGGAAGATCCTTCCAAAAAATTGCTTCCGGTTATTCACATGTCTGATGTTGTGCGGACCGATGAATCTTTTACAGTCGAAATAGCAGAAGAATCGGGTAGGGAAATGGCCTATCGGCTCTTTTTAGTAGATGAAGGTCTTCTGAATCTCACCCGCTTTAAAACTCCTGACCCGTATGCAGACCTTATGGCCAAAGAAGCCCTGACGCTGATGACGTGGGATAATTTTGATGCCATCATGACCAAGCTGAATCCGCCGATGGAGTGGGTGACCAGTATCGGTGGTGACGTTGGCATAGACCAGGCGAGCGCCACGAAGCTGAAGCGCTTTAAGCCGGTCGTCCTGGAGGTCCCCCCAACGCGACTGGCCCGGGGGGCGAGGAATAAACATACCTTTACCATCCGCAATTATTCGGGATCCATACGTGCAATGGTTGTCGCAAACACTACAAGCGCAGCAGGCTCCTCCGAAAAACAGGTTCCCGTACGCAAGGAGCTCATGGCGCAGCTGGCGCTGCCTGCTTCTCTTAGTTATCTGGACGAATTGGATGTGCCTGTAACTGTGTTCCTTACTGAGGAAAATGTGAGCAACGTAAACCTTTCCATACGCTGTGAAGGCCCCCTTGCTGTGGAGGGCAGTTCGCAACAGAAAATCGCGTTTAATCGTCCTGGAGAGCAGGTTGCTCATTTCAAGGTGCGAGCAACCGGAAAGCTTGGAGCAGCGCGAATTTATGTAGAAGCGAAAGCCAGCACATTTCGGGCAACCCATGAATTGTCTGTCTCTGTGGTTAATCCCAATCCGGTTTCTCGAAGGCTTACCGGTCTTTGGGTTGAGGCTGGGAAATCGTCAGACCAGACCATCGAGCCATATGGAATGCCGGGTACGCAAAATTTAACGATGGAAGTTTCCACTTTGCAGGGATTCCCCGTGCGCATGCTGGCGGACAAGTTGATAGGTTATCCGCACGGCTGCCTGGAGCAAACAATTTCCTCCCTATTCCCACAGTGCCTTTTGGGGTCATTGGTTGAGCTTTCATCCCCCCAGCGCAGTGATATCGGTTCTAACATCCGGGCAGGAATGGAGAAGTTGCGCCGTTTCCAATTGAGCGATGGAAGTTTTGCATACTGGCCGGGAAGATCGGAAACCACCGATTGGAACACGAGTTATGCCGGGCATTTTATGATCGCTGCCAAAAAGGCAGGCTTTACAGTTCCTGCGGATATGCTTGAAAACTGGTACCACTACCAGAAACGCGCTGCTTTAAAAGTATCAGTCGATGAATTGAAGGGCAATCCAGTGAGGCTCAAGACCCACGCATATCGCTTATTTACACTGGCACTTTATGGCCAGCCTGCATATGCTCCGATGAACGTGTTGCATCAAAGCGCTATTAAGGGGCAGATTGCAGAGGCATTGTTGGCGGGAGCCTACTGGATTAGCGGAAAGGGTGATGTCGCACGGGCTATTTTCAAGAAGCTTGACCAAAATGTGCAGAATTACAGAGAAAATGATGGCAGTTTTGGTTCAGGCTTCCGAGACGAAGCGCTCATGGCGCAAATGTTGGCTTTGACCAGCCACAAAATCGAAGCATTGCGATTGCTAAACAAATTATTGAAAATGGACAAGGCTGGAGTTTATCTGAACACACAGGAAATGTCATTTCTCTTCCAGGCTGTAGCTGCACTCTATGGCGGTTCATTGGATCAACCCATCCGATTTAGCTACACCTTCAACGGTCAAGCCAAATCCGTAGAAACTTTTAGCACGGTATATCCCGTTTTACTCGATGCAGAACAGGCTCGAAGCATTCGATTTGAAAACAAATCCGGTATTCCTCTTGCAGTCAATTTTATTCAGTCTGGTGTTGAACCCCTGTCGGAGAGCGTCAATGAGCAAAAGGGCATTAAGATGGATATGTGGTTTGAAAATGGCGGAAAGAGAATGTCAGTTTACAAACCTGGCGACGAAATCGAGGCCGTTGTTGAAATATCTTTGGCTGGAATCACTGGGAAAGTCGAAAACGTAGCGCTCAATTTGCAGTTCCCCAATGCCTTTGAGGCAATTAACACGCGCATCGGGGGTATTGAAAATCTGCCTGAGGGCGTGGATTATCAGGATTATCGAGATAATCAGGTCAAATCGTATTTTAGCCTGATCCCCTCCAGGGTACTCCGTATGCGATTTCCGGTACAGGTTGTCTTCTCTGGAAAATTTTCATCGCCATTGAGTACCTGTGAAGCAATGTACGACCCCGCTGTTTATGCCCGTATCAGTCCTCCAAAAATTGAAATTCAACGATAAGTCGCTTGCCTTCCTGCGAAATTGCCTGATTTGGGGAGGGATTTTGCTTATTCTGCTCTTGCCTCCAGCGCTGGTTGCACCAAGCTTGTTGAAGAAGGCGAATCTCTCGACGGTGGCCTACGATGCTAAAGGTCGATTGCTGGGTGCCCGCATCAGCAACGATGGTCAATGGCGATTTCCCCATTCCAATTTTCTGCCGCAGAAGTATCTGACTTGTTTGCTGCATTATGAGGACAGGCGATTTTACTTTCATCCGGGAGTCGATCCCTTGTCACTGCTGCGTGCCGCTTTGATGAACTTGCGGGCCGGTAAAATAGTAAGCGGAGGGTCGACCATTGACATGCAGCTGGCTAGAATTCTCTGTGGGCACAAAGGACGGACTGTATGGAATAAGTTGGTGGAATGTTGGTACGCCGTGGGGCTTGAGCTTCGATTCAGTAAGCGGACCATACTTGAACATTACGCGGCATCCGCACCCCTGGGAGGCAACGTAGTTGGATTGGAAGCGGCAATGTGGCGATATTTTTCAAAGGACAAAAGGGACCTGACCTGGGCTGAAGCTGCTTTGTTGGCGGTGCTTCCCAATCAGCCTTCGTTCATGCACCTGAAAAGGAACAACAGCCGCTTACTTGCAAAACGGAACCGTCTGTTGCATTCGCTTCACCAGGATGGCAAAATTCCGGCTGATCAGTTAACTCTTGCTCTTGACGAGCCGCTTCCCGATCAGCTCTTTGACATTCCTTCTGAGACCAGCGCACTGCTCGCGCACCTATCTGCGCTCAATCCCGGTCAGCATCAGTTTTATACGACGATTGACCGGGATATTCAGGAGAAGTTCATGCTTTCCATTAAGGCACATGCCTCGCAACTTAGAGCAAATGAAATTCACAACCTCTCGGTTCTTGCCATCGACAACAGGAACGGAACGGTTTTGGTTTACGTACCCAATGCCCCCGAAACAGGTCTTTCCGTAGAAGCCAGATTTGTCAACAACCTGCTCTCAAAGCGGAGTTCTGGAAGCATCCTCAAGCCCCTGCTTTACCTCATGGCCATTGAACGTGGGATCATCCATCCGGGAAGTATACTCGCTGACATTCCGACAACCATCGGAGACTTTAGTCCGGAGAACTTTTCAAGGGACTTTCACGGGGCTGTAAGAGCCAAAGCTGCTTTACAACTTTCATTAAACATACCAGCCGTTCGCCTTCTGCAAGAATATGGGCTCGAATTGTTTTATTCACAGCTCAAAGAGCTTGGCTTTACGAGCTTCAACAGACCGGCCTCGCATTACGGGCTAAGCCTCATCCTGGGTGGAGGTGAGGTTTCTGCCTGGGAATTGGCAAGCGTATATTCAGACCTTGTATTCAGGTTGGAGCAGTACCACGCTCAACCGGATGTAAGAAAATGGCAAAGGCGAACTGGGCTGCAACTCATTGCCGGGGCCGGTCCGGTTCAGCAAACCATGAAGCCGGAAGAGTCCTTGCATCCGGGCGCAATATACCAGGTTATGGAAATGATGAAGGGCAATGTCCCAGACCTGGGCTTAAGTGATATCGGGTTTTCGCGTGTTGCCGGAAACATCTCTTGGAAAACAGGCACCTCTTTTGGATTCAAGGATGCGTGGTGTGTCGGTTTGTCGCCGGAATACACGCTGGTTGTTTGGATGGGGAATTCTACTGGGAAGGGTAGACCCGGATTGATTGGAGTTTACACTGCCGCGCCACTGCTTTTTGAGCTGGCATCCATACTGGATATGCGCGCTTCCTGGAATCCCCCGGTTGACCTGTTTCGGGAAGTTACCGTGTGCAGCAAAAGTGGGAATCGAGTAAACCCACTTTGTCCCGAATTGGATACTATTCTGACTGTACTAGATCATCCTTTGTTTTCCCAATGCGAATACCACCAGGAGGCATTGGTCGATCCTTCAGGGCAATTCAGGGTCCAACTCCAATGCGAACCCAACGGGCTCCAAAAGGTATACTTTGCTTTTCCTCCAGTAATGGAATTTTACTACCGGAAAAGGGACTTGCAATACACCGGGTTGCCCCCATACCGCTTGGATTGCTTGTCCGAGGCTTATACGGGCCAGCGCGAAGTTGAGATTGTTTATCCACAGCCGGGAACGCGAATCTACCTGCCCATCGGTTTTGAGTTGCGCCAAAGTCAGGTCGTTTTTAGGGCCATGCACCGGGATCCTGCCATTTCACTATTTTGGTTTGTCGATGGACAATTTCTGGGAACTACTTCAGAGATTCATCAGCGGAGTTACCTGGCTTCGCCCGGTAAGCACCGACTTCAAGTAAGGGATGCCTATGGCAATTCAGCTACCGCGACTTTCGAATGTGCACAGAGTGAACCCTCCGATAAACGGGGCTGAGCGCAGAAACCTGAATTTACATATTGCTTATTTATTGCATATCTTTGCATTTTATGAAAGCTGGGGCACCTGATTTTTTGTGGCTTTTGATTTTGAGCCTTGTTACTTATACTGTAAAAGCACAGGCACCCAAATTTAGCAATGACTTTCTCAACATTGGGGTCGGTGCAAGGAGCATGGGAATGGCGGGAGCCGTTAGCTCAAACGTGACAAGCGTTCAAGCGGCATACTGGAATCCTGCCTGTCTGCCTTACAACCCTTCCAGGTTTCAAGTTAGTGCGCAACATGCTGAGTGGTTCTCAGGTATAGGAAGTTACGATTACATCGCATTTGGAAAGCGGTTCGACGAAGAACAAAGGAGTTTTGGTTCCGTGAGTTTGATTCGCATGGCAATCGACAAGATCCCCAATACCCTCAGACTCCTTGGACCTGACGGCAGCATCGATTACAGTCGCATTGAAGAATTCAGTGTTTCCGATTATGCGTTACTCGTGTCCTACGCCAGGAAATTAAACGACGACCGTTTTTCACTGGGGGCCAGCGCAAAAATCATCCATCGAAGTTTTGGAACATTTGCAAACGCATGGGGTTTTGGATTGGATGCTGCATTCCGATTCAGAAGTGGTCCTTTGTCCATTGGACTGATGGGGAAGGATATTACAACCACTTACAATGCATATCGGTTTAGTTTTTCCGAGGAGGAGAAGGCCATTTTGCAACAGACAAACAACTCCTTACCTGTGAGTTCTGTCGAATATGTTCTCCCAAGGCTTCTTGCCGGATTCTCCTATTGGTTTTCTCTTTCAGAAAAACTGCGCCTGCTGGCATCTGCCGACGTTGAATTTTCAAACCAGGGCACAGCCACCTCATTGTGGGGTAGTCGTTCGTTTAATGCTGACCCAAGGTTCGGGGTGGAAATCGTATTTGTGCAAAAGGTCTTTTTTCGCCTTGGGGCAGGCAATTTTCAGCGCATTTTAGTGAATGGCGTTTCAGAAGAGCGCGAGCTGTCCTTCTACCCAACAGCAGGCATGGGCCTGAAGTTGGGTAAACTCACCCTGGACTATGCCCTTACCAATATCGGAAATGTTGGAATCGGACTGTATTCGCATTTCATTTCATTAAACCTTGATCTATAAAGGAAATCGCACTTTGCTATTTCCACTCTCCAGGCTTGAAGTTTCGATACTCCCCATTCATGTGGAGTTGCCGTAACCAGTGGTCCCGCACCTTTGTTTGCTCTAACATGAATTCGATTTGTAGCTGAAGCATTTCAAGCCGTTCGACTTCGGTTTCGAGGCTAAAAAATGCATATTCCTGTTGAAGGTTGAACCCCACGAAGTGACCAAGGTCGTAGCTTCTGAATTTTAACGGATCGATCTTTCTGAAAGGACGGACTTTATTGATTTCACAAAGTTCGTTAAATTGAGACAGTACCTTCGCCGCAAGAGGATGTTCACTGGTTATTTTCTTTTCCCAATGTTCAATTTCCGCAAAGGAGTACAGTTTGTCCGGCAAATTTTCTATTGGACGGATCATCCTGAACCTGTCCAAACTCTGAAGATGAATATCAGAGCGGCCATCGTCGTAAAAGCGCTCGACGGATTCCAGTCTTACAACCGTTCCAATTTTCATGAGCCGGTTTTCAATAATGGGCATAAGGCCAAAAGTGATTTTCATCTCAAGACAATCAATTACCAGCTGCTTGTAGCGAGGTTCAAAGATGTGAAGGCGAACTTCTTCGTCCGGAAATACTACAATGGGCAGCGGGAATACAGGCAGGATCAGCGGTTCAGCCATGACGGGTATTCAGCTCGCAGATTCGTACTATGACTTCAGCAGCACGTTGCATATCCTGTACTGAAACCCACTCCTTTTTGGAATGGATGCCATATTCGCCCGCAAATAAATTAGGGCAAGGAAGCCCCATAAAGCTGAGTCTGCTGCCATCGGTTCCGCCCCGGATTGGATGCTTTTGCAGAGTCAGACCGGCTTCTTCTATGGCTCGTTCTGCAAGCTGCACCGCCAGAGGCTGGGCATCGAGGATCTCACGCATATTCCGGTATTGCTCGGTAACCTGAAACGAAAAACGGCTATTAGGATATTTGCCTACTACTCGCGCCGCGAGTTTATTTAGGTAATCTTCATATTGTTTCAATGCAGCTGTGTCAAAGTCGCGAATGATAAAATCGATGGTAGCCTTTTCCAGCGTTGCCGTCATTTTTGTTGGATGCACAAAGCCCAGACGACCCTCGGTTTTTTCCGGGATGAGATGCTCCTGGGGTAGGGATGCCACAATTTCCGAACTTATCTTGGCTGCATGTTCCATGCGTCCTGCGGCATAACCAGGGTGGGCGCTAACCCCATCAATGTTGATCTGAACGGCATCCGCGGAAAAGGTCTCGTCTGACAGACTGCCCAGAGGTCCACCATCCAGTGTAAACCCGAAATCCGCTGCCAGCTTTTTCATGTCAACGCGATCTACCCCGCGCCCGATCTCCTCATCCGGGGTAAAGAGTATGCGTACATTGCCATGAGGAATTTCGGGATGACTTATTAAGTAGAGCACGGCTTCCATAATGGCGGCCACCCCGGCTTTGTCGTCTGCACCGAGAAGGGTGGTGCCGCTTGCGGTGATGATATCCTCACCCCTCTTGTTGCGCAGGTCCGGAAATTCAATGGGGTCTATTACGATGGAGAGATCGTCCGGAAGTGAAATCTGCTGCAATTGATAGTTTTTATGAATTAGGGGGATGACCCCACTTCCACTGCAATCAGGAGCCGTATCGACATGGGCACAAAGGCAAATCGAAGGTAGAATTTTGTTTACATTGGAAGGTAGGGTTGCGTATACATAACCGAAAGCATCTAGTTCCGCATCGTAGAGACCCGCATCCTGCAATTCCTTTAATAACAGGCGTGAAAGGTCGAGTTGCTTTTGGGTCGAAGGGATCGTTGTAGAAGCCGGATCAGACTGGGTGTCAATGCGCACGTAGCGCATAAACCGCTCGGCAATGCCCGTAAAAGAGGAAGAAATTTTATCCATATGTTAATAATGCGTTTGATTTCGGCCAATGCGGCCGGATTTTTGTTCTTATTGCAACAAAGTTAACAAAAACCATTATGTCGTTTAATGTCCCGGAAGTTCAGGAAAAAAGGCTTGTGATCGTTGGAGCCGGGTTTGCAGGTTTCACTCTGGCTAACAAATTGAGAGGATCCGGGTTTCAGGTCGTGCTCATCGACCGAAACAATTTCCACCAGTTCCAGCCTTTGTACTACCAGGTTGCCATGTCAGGGCTGGAGCCAAGTTCAATATGTTTTCCGCTGCGAAAAAATTTCAGAAGTGATTCCCGGCTTTTGGTGCGCGTAGCCGAGATCACTTCAGTAGATACAGAGCAAAAACAAATACATTCAAATATTGGAGTTCTCAATTATGATATCCTGGTTATCGCTTCAGGTGCAACTACCAATTACTTTGGGAACGATTCTTTTGCATCAAATTCTATTCCGTTAAAATCAGTCTCTGAGGCACTGTACTTGCGCAACAGGATACTTGAGGACCTTGAGCAGGCCGTTCTTGTTAGGGATGAGTCTAATAAGGATTTACTGATGGACATCGTAATTGTTGGAGGAGGTCCAACCGGGGTGGAATTGGCGGGGTCTTTGGCGGAGATGAAACGCCACATCGTACCGAAAGATTATCCGGACCTGAATGCTGCTACCATGGATGTTCATCTCATCCAAAACACTGCTAGGCTGCTGAATGGTATGTCGGAAAAATCATCACAAGTTGCGTTGGAGTATCTTAATAGAATGGGAGTCCATGTACACCTGAATACAATGGTGGAAAAAATTGAGTCCGAATCCGTATATTTGAATTCAGGAAAGGTTATCCCAACAAGGAAAGTCATATGGGCTGCCGGCGTTAAAGCGTCTCCTTTGCCTGGCCTCCCGGATCAGGCTTATCATAGAGATAGAAGAATCGTCGTAGACGATCATTGTCGTGTGGCTGGAACGCACGATATCTTTTGCATCGGAGATGTGAGCTACTTCCCCTCCAAAGCATTTCCAAATGGATTGCCTGGTTTGGCACCCGTTGCAATGCAACAGGCTCGGTATCTCGCAAAATTGTTATTGCACCAAAAACAAAACCAAAAGCTTACACCATTCCGTTATCTCGATAAAGGCCAGATGGCCACTATTGGCCGAAGCAAAGCAGTGCTGGATTTTGGAAGACTTCACCTGAGTGGTTTTTTAGCCTGGATGGTGTGGCTCTTTATCCACATTTATTATCTCGTTGGTGTACGCAACAGGATTGTAGTTTTTATCAACTGGGTTTGGAGCTACCTATTCTACGATCAGGCTCTCCGCTTGAATATAAAACCATATTCACCTGGAGCTCATAGCAATGAAGGGAAGAGATCAAATGACAGAAGCGGATCATCTGCTTGAATGAATTCAATTTCAGCAATTATGCCAAATAAAAAGCCGCAACAGACACGGTAATCCCTGTTGCGGCTTTTTATTAACGTGATAGGTTCATCGTATGATGACCAGCGATTGAACGGACTTTCCGTTGCTGCTTTCAACCATTACCCGGTACACACCGGCAGTCTGCTGCAGGAAGGCCTGGCTATCAACCAGCATCTTATTGGTCGCTTCTTCAATTTGTTTTTCCCAAATGAGTTCACCCAGGAGGTTGAATACTTTTACAGAACCGGTTTCAATTGGTTCAAAGAAAAGCAATTCAAATTGGCCGTTGTTCGGGTTGGGAACGATGCGGAATACCTCTCCCCAAGAAGGAGTGGGATCAATTTCTTCTCGATCGTCTTTTACCGTAATACCAGAATTTCCACCCCGGAGCTGCTCCGGGCAAGACTTGCAAGGACCGAGGAAGGTATTGGGACCCTGGTTGTTCTTGAAGTCGCTGTACCGGACACATTTTGTCGTGCAAACTCCATTCGTACCAATTTCAGCGATGTACACGCGTTGCGGATTCGTGCCACACTTCCAGCTGGCTTTGATTTGCTTAAACTCTGGAGGATACTTGCAATCAGGCTTTCCATCGCCGTTTGCGTCTACTGAATCGTCTCCCCCGGGACAAACATCACATACATCGATAACGCCATCGCAGTCAGTATCGGTGTAGTTCCTTATGGTCACCGTTGCGGTACAGGTCGATGTATTTCCATTTACGTCCGTTACCGTCACAACTACGGATGTGTTTTTCGGACTTTTGCAGGAAATGCTGTCAGGATTCACTGTTTTGGAGAAAACGCCACAATTATCCTTACGCACTTTGAGGACGCTGTCAGGATGTATAAACTTTGATCCTCCACCTGGCGGCAGCGTTATGAGGTAATTCTGGCATACGATCACCGGCCGTATGGTATCAATGATATTCAAATTGGCAGTACAGGTGTCTGAAAGACCCGTAGAATCGGTAACGGTCAATATGACGGTTCGTTTTGGCAAATCGTCGCATCCAAACAGGTAACGGCTAAGCTTCATTGACTTAATGCCGCAGTTATCTGTTGAGCCGTTATTAATGGAATCAATATTCAGGGTAAAAAGCCCCAATGAGTCCAGGTAAATATTAAAGTCCCGGCATATCGCGACAGGAGGTTCTATTTCAAATACATGCAGCACGTATTGGCATGTTGAAGTATTTCCGCATTCGTCCGTTGCAGTCCATGTTATCGTATGGTCACCAACCGTAAATTCTTCACCCAGTAAGGTGTGACTGGAATTCCAGCTATTGATTACGGTTGAAGTATCCGTACACTCATCCATTGCGACTGCATCCAGCGAAACATCCGGAACCGTGAAATGACAGGTCATGGTGTCTGCCTTGCGCGAAAGTAAACTGGACGATGGACAACTAATGATGGGGCCAGTGCTATCAACAACGGAAATTACCTGTGGACTGCTTCCTGTAGAACTGTTGCCGCAATAATCCGTTACAGTCCAGGTTCTGAAGATCTGTGTTCCTGAGCAATCGCCAAAAATCAGTGAATCTGTGTAGGACACCGCAGGATTGGCATCACAGGCGTGTGACACATTGGTGGGATATCCCGTAATGTCTGGCGTGTATAGGAAATTACAGGGGATGAGATCATTTTCCGCCTGTACCTGGAAGTTGTCAATGTACAGTTCTTTTGTCAGCTGGCTACTGCCTCCCGAATAATAAACCCGGATATACAAATTATTGGGATTGTTTGCTGTCGTAATCGATCCCTGGCATTCTACCCACTGACCAAGAGCGAGTGGCGTTGCGCTGAAGTTTGTCCAGGTGGATCCGTTCGTGCTGTAATCCATAAGAAGAGCGGTTGCGCTGCCGTTGCCTTTTTTCTGAGCTTGAACGTAAACGTCGAAATTGCCAAAAGCAGAGAGGTTGTGTCCGCTTAAATTAAACTGCCAATGTCCTGGAACTGTCGAATTGACCACCTGCAGGCCTTTGCCTCCAATAGGGTTATTGTCAAATGCATTGACTCCGCTTGGTGTTCCACTTACTGTAAGGAATGGATTCGACGATGTGTCAACGGTTGAATAGACTCCGGAGTACAATTTGGGCAGGAGCGTCTTGTAAGAATACCCACTGTTGAAGTCGTAATTCACAAGCACTTTTGTTCCGGGTGCGGTCGCCTGGGTGTAAACCGTTTGATTTGATGGAATGACAAAACTCGGCAACAGGGTATCCACAACCGTAATGAGCTGATTGCATTCATCCGTGCGGTTGCAACTGTCCGTTGCGACCCAGGTTCGGGTAATGGTGTAATTGCCAGGGCAATTGCCGGGATCAATCTGATCATCATAGGTCAAAACAACGGGTGCTCCACAGTAATCGGCACCTGCGGCAAATCCCGTTCTGGATGGCAGGATGGATTCGTCACAACCGATAGTGATTTCCGGTGGACAGTTCACTGATGGCGGAGGTTGGTTTGGAATAAAGAAGGATGCAGAGCATGTTTTTGTGACATCGCAGGTGCTCGTTACAGTGAAAGTAACGGTCTTGATCCCTCCACATTTTGATGGGGCACCGGTATTGTCATTGGCAATGGAGACATTGCACCCACCAGTGACTTCGACATCGTCGAGCCAGTCTGCAAAGAGATTATCAATTTGTTGTTGAGATAGACAATACACCGAAACCCCTGAGTTGGAAGGACATTTTAAATTAACTGCTGCCGGAGCCGTGACGCTAAATACCGCGGAGCAAGTCACGCTCGGCTCACAAGATGAGGTGACGGTCCAGGTCACTGTCTTGGATCCACCACAGGCAGGTGGCGCAGTGCCCCCGTTGTGGCTTAACGCCGCGTTACACCCGCCAACTGTACTTGCTGAAGCCAACCATAGGCTGTAGGCTGAATCGATGGCTCCCTGAGTCTGACAGCTCGCCTGAACCTGGTTATTGGGACAGTTTAAGGTCACTGCGGGTGCGGCTATTACGGTAAACACCGCTGAACAAGTAACTAGTGGCTCGCAAGTGGAGGTGACGGTCCAGGTCACAGTTTTAGATCCGCCACAAGCTGGTGGTGCCATTCCACCATTGTTGGAAATACTCGTATTGCATCCACCATCGGACGAAGCTAAAGCCAGCCACGCACTGTAAGCTGCATCAATTACCGCCTGCGTCTGACAGACTGGTTCAGTTTGATTGGCCGGACAAGTCAATACCACAGGCGGTGCAGTAGTCACGGTAAATACGGCCGAGCAGGTGACGTCTGGTTCACAGGAAGAAGTGACGGTCCAGGTTACGGTTTTTGATCCACCACATGCAGGAGGAGCCGATCCTCCATTGTTGGAGACGGTCGCGTTGCAACCTCCGGAGGAAGTTGCGGAAGCCAGCCATGCGCTGTAAGCGGCATCGATGGCAGCCTGGCTTTGGCAAGCTGCTTCGGTTTGATTGGCCGGGCAGTTGAGCACCACTGCTGGCGCATCGGTTACCGTGAATACGGCCGAACAAGTTACGTTGGGTTCACAAGACGAAGTGACGGTCCAGATTACCGTAGTAGACCCTCCGCACGCATTGGGAGCCGCCCCGGCATTGTTGGAAACGGCAGCGTTGCAGCCACCGGAGAAGGTAGCGGAAGCCAGCCATGCGCTGTAAGCAGCGTCAACGGCAGCCTGGGTCTGGCAGGAGGTCTGGGTATTGTTGGCCGGACAGTTGAGCACAACAGCGGGAGCATCAGCTACGGTGAATACAGCCGAGCAGGTGACGTTGGGTTCACATGAAGACGTGACGGTCCAGGTCACGGTTGTCGATCCGCCGCAGGGAGGAGGAGCGGCCCCGGCATTGTTGGTCATCGTTGCGTTACAACCACCTGAGTAACTGGCGGTCGTTAGCCAGGTTGCAAAGGCGACATCGATGGCAGCCTGAGTTTGGCAGGAGGGTTCTGTCTGATTTGTCGGACAGGTGAGCACCACCGCCGGCGCATCGGTCACCGTGAACACGGCTGCACAGGTTACGTTGGGTTCGCATGAAGAAGTGACGGTCCAGGTGACGGTTGTCGATCCGCCGCAGGCAGGAGGAGCTGTCCCGGCATTGTTGGTCATCGTTGCATTGCAACCACCTGAGAAACTAACGGTCGTTAACCAGGTTGCAAAAGCGGCATCGATGGCAGCCTGAGTTTGGCAAGCTGCTTCGGTTTGATTTGCCGGACAGTTGAGCACAACTGCCGGAGCCGGGGATACCGTGAATACGGCTGCACAGGTGACGTTGGGTTCACAGGAGGAGGTGACGGTCCAGGTGACGGTTGTGGATCCGCCGCAGGCAGGAGGAGCTGCCCCGGCGTTATTTGTCATCGTGGCGTAGCATCCACCTGAGTAACCAGCGGTCGTTAGCCAGATTGCAAAAGCCGCATCAATGGCGGCCTGTGTCTGGCAGGCAGGCTCGGTTTGATTTGACGGACAATTGAGCACTACTGCAGGTGCATCCAGGACAGAGAACACCGCCGAGCAGGTAACGTCGGGATCACACGAAGAATTGACGGTCCAGGTCACGGTTTTTGATCCACCGCATGCAGGAGGAGCAGCCCCGCCATTGTTGGAGATGGCGGCATTGCAGCCACCGGAGAAGGTTGCCGAAGCTAGCCATGCACTGTAAACGGCATCGATGGCTGCTTGACTCTGACAGGCCGCTTCCGTTTGATTGGCCGGACAGTTGAGTACTACTGCAGGCGCATCGAGCACGGTAAATACCGCCGAGCAGGTAACGTCGGGATCACACGAAGAATTGACGGTCCAGGTCACGGTTTTCGATCCGCCACAAGCTGGTGGTGCCGTTCCACCATTGTTGGAAATACTCGTATTGCATCCACCATCGGACGAAGCTAAAGCCAGCCACGCACTGTAAGCTGCATCAATTACCGCCTGCGTCTGACAGACTGGTTCAGTTTGATTGGCCGGACA
>JABARE010000002.1 GCA_019187365.1 Saprospiraceae bacterium
GTCTTGTTTTGCTAAATTCCTTCTGGCATCAACAGGGAGTGAAGACAGGCAGCCCTTTTCCTTCTGGCATCAACAGGGAGTGAAGACAGGCAGCCCTTTTCCTTCTGGCATCAACAGGGAGTGAAGAGAGGCATCCCTTTTCATTCTGGCATCAACAGGGAGTGAAGAGAGGCAGCCCTTTTCATTCTGGCATCAACAGGGAGTGAAGAGAGGCAGCCCTTTTCATTCTGGCATCAAAATGGGATTTTTAGAAGTGCCCTTAACTTTGCCGGCAAAAAGAGCAATATGGGTTTTTCTGAAAAGATCAACGAAGACCTCAAGAACGCCATGAAGCAGCAGGATCAGAAGGCGCTCCGGGCAATCCGTTCCATCAAAGCGGCCATCCTGCTGGCAAATACCGACGGCAGCGGCAGGGCGGTGGATGAAGAACGGTCAATACAATTGCTTCAGAAAATGGTGAAGCAGCGCCGGGAATCGCTGGACATCTATACCCGGCAGGGAAGGGAGGATCTGGCGCAAGTCGAGCGGGAGGAAATCGAGATCATCGAGCGCTATCTGCCGGAACCCCTGGGTGAACAAGAGCTTCGTTTAGCCCTCGAAGCCATCGTGAAGGATGCTGGGGCACAGGGTCCCAAGGATATGGGGAAGGTCATGGCTGCTGCATCAAAGGAACTTGCAGGAAGGGCAGACGGGAAGGCGATTTCGGCGATTGTACGCGAACTGTTGCAGGGTTCCTAAGCAAAGCCGGGGATGCCGCCTTCATCAGGCTACTAACGAATGTTTGTTAGTACGAACGTCCGCCTTTTTGATCCATGTAGTTGATCAGGGCAGTATTTAATACCCGAAGGCCACCCGGAGTAGGATATTCACCCGAGAAATACCAGTCGCCCGGATGATTGGGGCAGGCATTGTGGAGGCCTTCCAGGGTCTGGTAAATGACTTCCACTTTAACATTGCAACCGGGAGGCGTCAACAGTTCGCCTATCTTTTCCGACAGCTTAGTATAGGGATAAAGGTCGTAAAGCTCGGCGAGGTAATTTTTCATTTTTGAAGGAGGCAGGCCCTGTTGTGCCAGGCATTTTTGTTTTGTCTCCTTAAGCAGGTCGCCGCGTTTCTCTTCGTTCAGCAGCGCGACGAGGGCAACGAAAGCGACAAACCGTCCCAGTTCAGACATGTCGATGCCGTAGCAGTCGGGATATCGGATCTGCGGTGCAGAAGAGGCAATGATGATCTTCCGCGGTTTGAGCGTAGACAGTATGTGCACGATGCTGTCGCGGAGCGTGGTGCCACGGACGATGGAATCGTCGAGTGCAACAAGGGTATCGATGCCAGGATGCACGATTCCATACGTCACGTCGTAGATGTGAGAGACGAGTTTACCGCGGATGTGATCGTTCGCAATGAAGGTCCGCATTTTGTCGTCCTTCACGACGAGCTTTTCAACGCGTGGGCGCTGTTGCAGGATGTTTCGGATTTGTTCTTCGCCTATGGCAGGGCCGGAGGCAATGATCTGTTTTATTTTTTGCCTGTCCAGGTGGTCGTTGAGGGCTTCGGTAAGTCCAAGAAAAGCGGTCTCCGCTGTGTTGGGGATAGCGGTGAACACCGTGTTTTCAAAATCGCCCCCGATGGCGGGAATGACTTCGCCCGCGAGTTCTCGGCCCAGTTTTTTGCGCTCCTGGTAGATGTCCAGGTCATTGCCGCGCGAAAAGTAGATGCGCTCAAAAGAGCATGACTTGCGCTCTCCTGGTTCGAGACAGGGCTCCTCGCTGACTTTGCCGTTGTATTTGATGATGAGGGCATGGCCTGGCTGAATTTCGCGGATCTCGGTGGCACCCACTTCGAAGGCCGTTTGCAAGGCCGGACGTTCCGAAGCCATGGCGACAAGGTCGTCGCGCTGGTAGTAAAATGCCGGACGGATGCCGTTCGGATCCCGCAAAACAAAGGCATCCCCGTGACCGATCATGCCGGCAATGACGTAGCCGCCATCAAATTTCCGCGCGGCCTTTCGGAGAACATTGCATACGTCGAGGTTCTCGAAGATCAAAGGATTGATGTCCTGCTGCCCGTTGCGCTGGGGCTTGTACCAGTCGAACAACATCTGCACCTCCTCGTCGAGAAAATGACCGATTTTCTCAAGGACGGTGATGGTATCCGACTTGAATTTTGGGAACTGTCCGAGGCTCACGAGCTTTTGAAAAAGTTCCTCGACGTTGGTCATGTTGAAATTGCCCGCAATGGCCAGGTTCCGACTGATCCAGTTGTTTTCGCGAAGAAAGGGGTGCACGGTCTCAAGGGTATTGGCACCGTGGGTTCCATAGCGGAGGTGCCCCAGTAGCAATTCGCCCATAAAGGGCATGTTGTCTTTGAGCCAATCGCCGTCGGCAGACTGTTTTTCATCGAGTGGCTCGAAATGCTTCATGACCCCTTCAAAGAGTTCTTGCAGGTAATTGGAGGAGTTGCTGCGGCGCACGGAGATGTACTGTTTTCCTGGTTGGATGTTGAGCTTTATGGTAGCCAGGCCGGCGCCATCCTGGCCCCGGTTGCGCTGCTTCTGCATCAGCAGGTGCAGCTTTTGCAGACCGTAGAAGCAGGTCTTGTAATTTTCCTGGTAGTAAGGTAGCGGCTTCAGCAGCCTGATCAGTGCCAGGCCGCATTCGTGCTTTATGTGATCGCTCATCCGCGCAACTGTGGCGCAAATATAGCACCATTTTATTCGCGCCGGGGAAGATCCCTCAACCCTGATCTGGCGAGGACGGTTCTTGCCTTGCTTCCTCCAGCAGCAGGTCGATTTGAGCCTCGTGGCGTTCAAGAGAACGCTTCACCGCCTTCTGCAGCTCTGCTATGTTTTGTCCTGCATCACTGCGTTCTGCCCTTTTGCCCTCGAGGGCGAGATTCTTGGATAGGCCTTTCAGGTCGTGCCAGTTGCCAATGGCGTCGATCAGATGGTGCAAGCTGGTGATTATGGCGTCCAGCTCCGGATTCCCGGAGATCAGACGAAGGATGCCCACGAGCTCGTATGCCCTGCGCAGGTGGATCCGGAGGTCATGCAGGCGAGGGTTGCTTCGGCCCGGGGCAAGGCGACGGTGGATCGCCTTGAATTCTGCCTCCAGCTTCTTGTTCAGGTGCAGCAGAAAGTCCCTTCCATCCAGGTTTTCTATTTCGCATTCCAGGGAGATCCACAACTTTTGCATTTGCTGTTTTGGACATTTGGCCAAGGCTGTTTCAAATTCCTGCATGGCCTCAGAAGTCCGATTGTTCAAACGGCTAAGGAACTTTTCAGGTGGTTTGGGTGTTATTTCTTCCAACAGTTTGAGGTGCAGTTGTCCTTCTCGCACCATACCAGCCTGGTCAAACAGCTGGTCAATCCTTCGAAAACTTTTTTTGAGCTCGCTGGTGGCCTTCCACCGGTCGGGAAGCACGCTGGTCAGTACGCGCAACTTTTTTACGGAAACGCGAAAATGGTGGATGTTGGCCTGATCGGGATGCCGGATCACAGCCAGCAAGGCCTGGTGCCAGCGCCGGTTCAGTGGGATCAGCTTGCGGCTGGTCGAATCCATGATTGGCGAAATTACGGGAAAAGCAAATCCTTTGTTTGACTTGGCAGGCCTCGGGTCAGAATCTCCCTGGAGCCCGGGTTCAGACGGCCCCTGGCTGCCAGATTTTTTGAATGGAACGCAACCCCTAACTTTGCCCGGTTGTTGGTAAATACCCAAGACGGGCTTTGGCTCGTTTCAAGATATCATGTCAGACTGCATTAAACTACTTCCGGACGGCGTGATCAACCAGATTGCAGCCGGTGAAGTCATTCAGCGGCCTGCATCGGTGATTAAAGAATTGATGGACAACGCCATCGATTCGGGCGCTTCTGAAATAGCCGTTCTGGTGCGCGATGCGGGAAAGACCCTGATACAGGTGAGCGACAACGGAAGTGGCATGAGCCCAACCGATGCGCGCATGGCATTTGAGCGCCACGCTACATCAAAGATCTCTTCTGCCGACGACCTGTTTCGCATCCTCACCAAGGGGTTTCGCGGGGAAGCGCTGGCGTCCATTGCCTCGGTTGCACAGGTTGAACTGCGCACCATGCCCCACGGACTCGTTACGGGAACCCGCATTGCCATCTCAGAGTCCCGGGTCAAGGCTCAGGAGCCCTGTGCCTGCACTGCGGGTACGCAGATCCAGGTCAAAAACCTTTTTTTCAACGTTCCGGCTCGCCGCAAGTTCCTCAAAAGCGATTCCATCGAGCTACGCCACATCCAGGACGAATTTATTGGGCAGGCCCTTTCCTTTCCGGAAATAGCCTTTTCCCTTCAGGTAAACGACCAGCAGGTTTACAAGCTGGCGCCTTCCAGCCTCAAGCAGCGCATCGTTGGAATTTTTGGAAAGAAGTATGCCGAGCAACTCATTCCCGTCAAACCACAGACGGAAGTGGTTGACGTCAGCGGATTTTGCGGAAAACCCGAGATCGCCCGCAAAACCAAAGGGGAGCAATACCTCTTTGTGAACCGCAGGGCAATCCGCAGCCCTTACCTTCAGCACGCGGTCCATGCGGCATACGAGCAGTTGCTGCCACCGGAGCTGCATCCGTTTTTTGTTCTTTTTCTCAACGTCGACCCGGAAGAAATCGACATAAACGTTCACCCCACCAAGAACGAAATCAAATTCGAAGACGAGCGCATTGTCTACCAGTTCCTCAAGGCTTCTGTGCGATACAGCCTGGCGCAATTCACGACGACGCCCATCATCGATTTTGAAGGCCACAATCCCGGCATCGAACGCGTGCTTTCGCAGGGACAAACACTTCAGGTTGGCAGCTTCCCCTCAACAGGCAACTTCAAACTGAGGTGGGAAGAGCTGGCCTTTTCCTCGGGCACTCCCAAGCAAAGTGCGGAACCGGCAACCGAAATTCCCGAAGCCCTGTTTGGAGACCGCGAGGGAGAGGGAACGCGAAAGGCATTTCAATACCTCAACAACTACCTTGTGGTGCCGCTGCATTCCGGCATCAGTTTTATCGATCAACAGTGTGCAAGCGAACGCATCCTTTATGAACTTTATAAAAAGCAAAAACAGGGATCGGACCGTTCATGTCAGCGCCTGCTCTTTCCAGTAACCCTGCACATGACCCGGCCCGATGCAGCCATTCTCCGCGAGATCCTGCCGGCACTTCAGGAGGCTGGATTTGAGATCGGAGAATTCGGAACGGAGTCATTCATCCTGCACGGCATCCCCCTGCGGCTGAGCGGGACAGCCGGAGAGCGCCAACTTGTTGAATCCATTCTCGAGCATTACAAAAAAAACCTGGAGTTCGAACTCGACCCCACCGACAACCTTGCACGGTCTATTGCATCGAGCAGTTGCATTCGGAGAAATCAAACACTCGGCCCCGAAGAAATCGAGGCCCTGGTAGAGCAACTCTTCCTTTGCGAAGTCCCCTATGCCAGTCCTTCCGGAAAAAAATGCATTTTCCATTTTCCACTCGAAGAACTTCAAAAGAAATTCAACTAACGGATGTTCCAGCTCACCCCTGCAGTCAAACACCTGCTTTTTATCAACGCGATCATGTTTTTCGCCTCGCTCAGCCTGATGGCGGAATACAAGCATGTACTTTACCTGTTCTATCCGGAAAGTCCGATGTTTCGGCCCTGGCAGGTCATTACCCACATGTTCATGCACGGCAGCATGAACCACATCCTGTTTAACATGCTGTCGCTGTTTTTTATTGGCCCGCTGATGGAGCAGAGTCTGGGTACCCGCAAATTTGCAGTATACTACATCGCCTGTGGTATGGGCGGCGCGGTGCTGCATGTCATTTCCAAATTCATTGCCATTCATTACATGGGCGACCTGGGTGAGATCAACGTTCCCGTCGTGGGAGCATCCGGCGCCATCAACGGGCTTTTTGTCGGGCTGGCTTACCTATATCCCAACCTTCCCATGAGCCTGCTCTTCATCCCCATTCCGGTCAAGGCAAAATACCTGGCCATGTTTTTCATTGCCGGGGACCTGATCTGGGGACTGAGCGGATACCAGACCGGCATCGCCCATTATGCACACCTCGGTGGGGCGCTTATTGGGTTCCTGCTTTTGTATTTTTGGAAAGTCAAAGGCTGATCATGTTTGCATCGATTATCAGGGATGTGCGGTACAAGTTGCAGACGGGCGGCTTTTGGGTTCGCACGATCGCACTGAGCGCTGTGGTCTTTGTGATGATCAACCTGATCAAATCTCTTTTTTCATTTGTCGATGACGGCACCGCCGGCATCAGTTATTACGACGTGCTTCACTCGGTGGCCATATCCTCCAACTGGCGCGACGACTGGTGGAAGCTGTGGACCTGGGTCACCCATGTATTCGTGCACGAAGGCTTTTTCCATTTGCTGTGGAATATGCTTTGGCTCTATTGGCTTTCGTCGATCGTCGAGGATTTTATCGGAAGGAGGCACGCCATCAGCCTTTTTTTTCAATCGGCCATCGCAGGGGCCTTTCTGTTCGTACTGACGGCGCAATGGCTTCCATGGTACCGCGGCATGGAGGTGCACGCCATTGGTGCGTCAGCAGCGGTCAACGGTTTGCTGTTTGCTGCTGCCGCCATCTCACCCAATTATACCCTGAGGTTGTTGCTGATCGGAAATGTACAGATAAAATACCTCGCCGTGGTCGTCTTGCTGCTCGATCTGTTATTCGCAGGACAACAAAGCAACTCCGGAGGTCATTTTGCACATCTGGGTGGTGCAACATGGGGGTACCTCTACATAATCCTGTTGCGGAAGGGGTATAACCTGAGATTCCCGGAAACCCTGCGCAGGCCCAAGCCCCCGGTCAGAACATTTCGCAAGGCGCCACCTCCGCCTAAAAGGAAAGTTCCCGTTCCCGGAGAAGACCGGCTGAATAAAATCCTCGACAAGATCCACCAGCAAGGAATGGAATCGCTCACGCAGGAGGAAAGAGATTTTCTCGATCGCGCAAGTCAGCAATAAACTATGTTGCGGTTCCTGCTTGCGCTCAACATTGTCTGGTTTTTCATCTGCCTGGTCATTTACAACATCGTTGGGATGGATCCGGCACACTTCTGGCTGTTCTCCATTGCGAGCCTTTTCATTCCCGTGGTTTTTTTTATCAACTTGCTGCTGCTGCTTTTTTGGCTGCTCTTCCGGTGGAATCATGCCTGGTTGCCCCTGCTGACCATTGCCGTGGGATGGAATCCGCTGTTGCTGATGTTCTCCTTTGGGGAACCTGAAACGTCCCGAAAGTGTCAGCGCGATCCCGTCAGCATCATGAGCTACAATGTATTTGGCCTGAAGCAGCTTCGCGACAGCACCGAGGCGCGCACCCAAATGAAGAAAAGCCGGTTTACCTCGTTTGTGCGGCAATACGAACCCGACATCCTGTGTGTTCAGGAAGACAATTTTTTTGCCGACGGCGTCATCAACCAATCTGGCATTTACCCCTATTTTCATTATCTGATCCAGCACGGTGCTGCGATCTATTCCAAATATCCCATACTCGACAAGGGGCGCATTGATTTTGGAACGCGCACGAACAGTTGTTTGTGGGTGGATTTACTGATGGGAGGGAAAACCATCCGCGTTTACAGCCTTCATCTGCAGAGTAACCAGGTGGGACGGGAGCTGACGGCCATCGCATCGGATGATAAAATGAATAGGGGGGATGCGAAGATGACGACATTCAGGAGCGCTCTTCGCAAATACAAAAGGAATGCCATCATCCGTTCGGAACAGGCCCGCAGTGTGGCGGAACACGCCGCCAGCTCCGGAGTGCCGTGCATACTTGCAGGCGATTTCAACGACACGCCTTTCTCAAACAGCTACAAGATCCTCGCGCGCAACCGCAGCGACAGCTTTCTCGAATGCGGCAATGGTGTCGGTTCAACATATACCGGACTTTTGCCCGGTCTGCGCATCGACTACGTGTTGTCTGATGATCAGTACATTGGATTCTGCTCCCACAAAGTGCTGCACACCAATTTTTCAGACCACAACCCCATTCTTGCAAAGTTTTACCTGAAATAGGAGTTGGGTTTAATATTATGAACCAAGTGTAAGCACCATTGTTGATGCAGCATGATGCAGTTGCTGGACCAGAATTTTTGGGATGAACGATGGAGAAACGGACAAACGGGCTGGGACATTGGGATCCCGTCTCCTCCCCTTTGCGATTTTGCACGACACCATCCCGATAAAACTGCACGGATACTCATTCCGGGATGTGGAAACGCACACGAAGCCGGCTACCTCTGGTCTCTTGGTTTTACAAACATCGACCTGGTGGACATTTCTCCGCTGGCGGTTCAAAAGATGAAAGACCGATACGGGAGCGTAAACGGCCCCGGAATATATTGCTCAGATTTTTTTGACTGGAAGGGGCAATACGATCTCATTTTGGAGCAGACCTTTTTCTGTGCATTGCCTCGGGAGCGTCGCATCGATTACTCCGCACACTGTGCAAAACTGCTGTCGCCGGGTGGAATTTTGGCGGGAGTCTTGTTTGCAAGCCAGTTCGAACAACCAGGGCCACCATTTGGCGGAGACGCTGACGAATACCGCTCTCTTTTTTCACGCGATTTCGACATCCTGACCCTTGAGCCCTGTTACAACAGCATCCCTCCCCGAGCGGGCAATGAATTGTTCGTCATTCTCAGGTGCAAGGGGGATGCAGCGCGGGACTCCGCAGTTTAAACCACGTCCTGGATGTAGCTTTGCGTTGTGCAAACCGATGCGTTAAAGCGATGGAGAATGGTGCTGGGTGCCCTTGGCCCAAATGACTCCGGCAATCCTCTCAACCCCAAGCTGAAAGCCATCGACGAACTTCTCAAGGCATTGTATGGAGACAATCCTTCGGAGAAACTCGGGCGCAAGACGCCCTCCCTCAGAAAATGGCTGGAGGGCATTCGCCGGCATTTTCCACCAGAGGTCGTTGGGGTGCTCCAGCGGGATGCATTTGAGCGGATGGGCCTCCGGGAGATGCTGCTGGAACCTGAGTTGCTCGAAAAACTCGAGCCATCAATCAGTTTGGTAGCCGATGTGTTGTTGCTGCGGGAAGCCATGCCTGAGAAAACCAAAAGTACTGCGCGCAAGCTGGTCGAAATGATCGTACAGGAAATCGAACGCAAGATCCGCTACCCCTTGGTTGCCGCCGTACAAAAAAGCAAAACATCGCTTTCAATGCCAATCGAACCAGGCGCGGGGCGCATAGATTGGGACAGGACCATCCGAAACAATCTAAAACACTATCAGACGGCGCTCGGTACCCTTATCCCTGAAAAGTGGTTTGGTTATCGAAAGGGTCTGCGTTTTCCCGAGGTGTGCATCGTCGTCGACAAATCGGAGTCGATGGTGGAGAGCGCAATGTACGCCGTAGTCATTGGGTCGGTGCTCGCTTCGCTGAGATCGTTGCGCACTCATCTGATTTTCTTTGATACAGAAATTGTCGATGCAGGACTGGGCCACGAAGATCCCGTCGACGTACTTTTCAGCATACCTTTTGGTGGAGGATCCGACATTGCTTCTGCGCTAGCCTACCTCGGAGAGCAATTGCACGATCCTTCAGGAGGCCTGGTATTCCTCATCACCGACCTGTACGAAGGTGGCGATGAAAGTCGGATGATGGAAATTGTAAGGCAGCTTCGCGCGCAGGGAGTGCGCATGTTCTGTTTATTGAGCCTTCACGACAGCGGCAAACCCGACTACCACCACGGAATGGCCGAGGCGCTTGAGGCGGAGGGCGTTCCCTGTTTCCCCTGTTCCCCGGACCAGTTCGCAGACCTGCTGACGGTGGAGCTGGCGAAGAGGTGAATCTGATTGTGAGGAAGCGTTCATCGCAATGAGGGCATTTGTGGACTCACCCGGCACTACGTGCCACCCTCTGTTTTGCTGGCGCAAAAAAGAGGGTCCCCAACTGAAATCATTTGTCCTTTGTATTGCGGAAACACAATTCAAAAAAGGAACTCCCCCCTCTTTGATCTTGGTAAAGATCAGAGAGGGGTGGCGCGCAGCGCCGGGGTGAGTCCCGGATCTCGCTCCAGAAACCGGAGGATAGTATTCATTAAATGGAAGGTCCCTGGATGGATTTAAAATAAGGAAATTGAGCCTCAAAATGAGGACGTTTATTTAAGCATCTGATTTAACGGAGATAGGAACTGCTTCTATCAAAAAATAAATTCAGACGCTTAAAATAAAGATCAGGTCAGTTTGACTCACGAGCTTGTTTTGTTAAAATTATGTTAAAGTAAGCGCTTTTTTATACTCCATATATATATATATATATTGCAACGGAAGAGAAAGATTAAAACATTCCTGTCTTTTAAAAACCGGAGTGTGAGGAGATTCAATAACCACAATACCCCCATCGATATGGAGAATGCAACAATGACACCACCAGACAGGAGTTGACCGGATGATTCTATTAGAATGCCTGGGCATTATTCAAGCAGGCATTTGAGAACATGCTGTGATTGCTATAAAAAAGTGTTCGGGCGGTCTTTTCCAAAGTAATACATCCGGTTTCTGATTTTTTTAATAGCTCCTGCTATTGCAGGGGGTGGAATTGGTTTTTAAACTCCAGTCAACTACTATTTATGAAAACGAAAATGTTTGCATGCTCCCATTTTAAAGATGAATTAAAGGGGGATCATTTCTTATTCCGGGCGGAAATCCTTAAAATACTTATCGTACTCTGCACCATTCAAAGTACCCTATCAGGTCAATCTGAATTTTTTAATTGTCCGGTGGATTCTGTAACACAACATCCTGACTCCATTTACAATCCGGACCCTTGTATTGATGTGGAAGAAATTATGGAAGAGTTGGATGGAGGTGATCATTGTCGATTGATTTGGATAAACCTCAACGTTCACTTTTTTGTTGATGATGATTCAACCAACAACCTCATAACCCCCAAAGGGCATGTTGTCTCTGAAGCGAATAAACTGGCAGAAGATCTGGTCAATGAAGCCAACTACTATTTATATTTGAATGAAATCCAAATAAACCAACCTGGTGCCATCAAATTATGCAATCCGTTCCAGTACGTGCTTCGGGGTGTTTATATACATATAGTTTCTTCTCCCGCTGATGTTGATGCACGATCCAAAATAAACATTATGCATCAGACATTTGGTGTTAATAAGGCTTCTGAATTTAATTTATACATTTCTCCCTGTGATGGATGCTCCGGAGCTGCAGGGGGTGAAGGAGGCACCATTACATACTTCAATTTAGCAGAACTTGGAGGGAATATATTAAATCATGAATGGGGCCATACCATGGGGATAATGCATAGTTGGAGAGAAGATTTTCTAGATGATACACCGCCAATTCATTTTGACCTTGATCGGAACTGTGATGGCGATTACTATGACATTAGGGAGAAGGAGCAACAGTGCTTTGGAAAAATTATCAGCAGCGATCCTGCAGAACCCGGAACAGATGGCATCGGGATGAGCTATAATTCATCCACTGAGAGGTGGTATAATAACATCAACGATTGTTTGGAGACTCCACCTTGTCCGACCAGTCCATGTTGTCTGGATGAGTTTCAAAACAACAATGTCATGGCCTACAACGCATGCCAGTGTGCCTTTACGTATCAGCAACTGAGAAAAACCCTGATGCAATTATTGAGTTACAAATGTGGTTACATCAATACCATTCAAACTGACCGGTCGTGTTGGGCGCCAAGTGCATTTATTTCACTTCCTAAACCCGGCCAGAGCGATTATGGCTACTGTTCTACCTGCTTTGATTTTACAGCCAGTTATAATGACCAAAAGCACCGGGTAAAAGTGTACGAATTGAGCGGAGGAAATTCCATCCTGGTATATGATCCGGGTTGGGTACAAAGCCCTGCCACAACACTCTGTTTTAAAAATTACGGCCTTTCAATCGGCTCCGGACGCTATCTCAAGCCTGGTACTCACTATAGGATTGAGCTGACGGTAGGCAGAACAAACGATTGCATAGATCCGGTGACATTCAGCAGAAACTTTACAACAGGAACCTGCGAGCCGGATGTGTATGTACCGCCCTTTTCAGAGATGATTATTTCTCCGAACCCATCTTCAGGTAACATTCAACTTAACTACGATGCCTTTGAGAGTGAAGAATTTGCTATATTTGCTGTAAACCAGGCAAACGGCCAGGTGAGCTTATTGAGCAATTCTATGTATGCAACAAATGAAGGCGAGAATGAGTACGAGCTTTTAGTCAGCTCATTATTTAACGGTACTTATACCCTCTTTATGATAGGTATTGAAAATAATCATTATCAAACCCTGGTAAAACAGTAACTATGAAAAAGATGATCGCGTTTTTATGGCTTCTACTTGCTTTTACCTCTAAGGCACAAAAAACACCCTTCTTTCTGACGACCTTCTATTTTGAAGATGCCGTAGGAAATAAAGACAGCATTGAAGTGGGTTATGATTTGACCGCAAATCACGGCAACAATCCTGAATTTGGAGAGGTAACCGATCTGTCGCCGTTTGATAGCATATTTGATGTAAGGGCTGTAAGTTATTTTGAATATTATAATACAACCCCCCCAATAAATTCGCTAAATTTGATTGTAAACCGTATTGTAGGTGGTGCCTCTAAGGTTGTGAATGCGCCTTGTTTAGTGGGAGGTGATCAAATATTTTTCATACATGCCAAACATCAGCCTGTAACCATACGTGTGAAGGAATTGAAGGATTTCGAAAAGATCGATTGTCCAGGAAAAAATAATACCTGGAATTTTTTTAGCCCGGACAGGATGTATCATTTTATTGAACCATGGGGTTGGACCTCTCTTCCAAGGGTTAGGTATGGCTGCATTTATAAAGGTCCATATACAGTTTATTTGGGTGGAAAGTACATACCAGTTGAAGTTGGTGAGCGGCCTTATACTTTGCAGTATGAAATCACCGGAAGAGGGGTTGACACGATTTATGGAGTTTGTTTTTCAATAGATCATACCTTTTATCAATGCGATAGCACGTATGTTATGGATACCCAGGAAGAGGAGGGCCTGATAAATGGAGTTGTGATCTACCCCAATCCGAATTCCGGAATCATGAATGTAGAATTGAAGGGAACAGAATATGTGAACAGTTTTGAAATCTACGATCATTCGGGAAATGTTCAAAAGAGAATACCGGTTAATGAAGGGAAAGATATAAGAATTGAGGTGCCCCATTTAGTCCCTGGTATTTATTTTCTTAGAGTGAATACTAAATATGGACCCCGGGTTAGCAAGTTTATAAAAATATGAGGACAAAATGACCATCTGTGCCTTTTGACTCACCCGGCACTACGTGCCACCCTCTCTTTTGCTGACGCAAAAAAGAAGGTACCCAACTGAAATCATTTGTCCTTTGTTTTGCGCAAACACAATTCAAAAAAAGAACTCCCCCCTCTTTGATCTTGGTAAAGATCAGAGAGGGGCGGCGCGCAGCCCCGGGGTAAGTCCCGGATCACCATTGAAGAACTCACCACCAAAACAAAGGAATCACACCTTTGATAAATTTTGTCTCGTCGTCAATAAATGAGCAATCTCTCCACCGCTTCATCTAAACAAATGATATTATTTTTAATGTATGGGAACCCGCAAAATGCATTCAGTCCTAATAGCCAGAAGACTTCGTCGATCCATGACTAAATCAGAAAAGGAGCTTTGGTCGCAACTTCGGAATCGAAAATTCAGGAACTTAAAATTTCTGCGGCAGCACCCTATTATTTATAGAAGTTTGAATGGCAATACTAAATTTTTCATTGCGGATTTTTATTGCGATGAGTTGAGATTGGTTGTGGAGCTTGATGGGCCAATTCATGATAAACAAATGGATTGCGATGATGCCCGCGATCGAAAGATGAATGAGCTTGGATTAAAGGTTCTCCGGATAAAAAACGAAGACGCTTGGGATTTGGAGGGGCTATATAGAAAGATGGTGTTGATTCAATCTCCAGAACAGCCGGTAAAATCATTGATATTCTAGACTTTGCAAAGAGTAATGCAGAACTCTACTATTGCGGAGAGAAAAGAAAAAATCAAACCAACCCCTCTTTGATCTTGGTAAAGATCAGAGAGGGGTTGCGCGCAGCGCCGGGGTGTGGACTCACCCGGCACTACGTGCCACCCTCTGTTTTGCTGGCGCAAAAAAGAGGGCCCCTATCTGAAATCATTTGTCCTTTGTATTGCGGAAACACAATTCAAAAAAAGAACTCGCCCCTCTTTGATCTTGGTAAAGATCAGAGAGGGGTGGCGCGCAGCGCCGGGGTGTGGACTCACCCGGCACTACGTGCCACCCTCTGTTTTGCTGGCGCAAAAAAGAGGGTCCCTATCTGAAATCATTTGTCCTTTGTATTGCGGAAACACAATTCAAAAAAAGAACTCCCCCCTCTTTGATCTTGGTAAAGATCAGAGAGGGGTGGCGCGCAGCGCCGGGGTGTGGACTCACCCGGCACTACGTGCCACCCTATGTTTTGCTGGCGCAAAAAAGAGGGTCCCTATCTGAAATCATTTGTCCTTTGTATTGCGGAAACACAATTCAAAAAAAGAACTCGCCCCTCTTTGATCTTGGTAAAGATCAGAGAGGGGTGGCGCGCAGCGCCGGGGTGAGTCCAGGATCACTTGCAGACAGAGCGCTCATATAAGGTCCCTGGTTGGGTATCAGCGAAGGTTTCACTGCGAAGCCTGACAGGGTTCGACTTTCCGGGCATTTTACGCGTTCATCCCTAAAGACGTTACGCATCAAGGGTTTGTCTGGGCGGGTTTGAAGAGAGGATGGCGGTGCGAAGGATTTGGGCAGCATTTCCGTTGAGGTGTTGTAATTTTGAAGTCAAGTCGGTAGCTTGTAGTGGATCGCCTAAAGACAGGGAGGGGGAAAAAGAATAACCGGGTAAGTGAATTTCTGCTATGCTTTCAGAAAAGCAACAAACGATGAGCAAGACAGTTTTTTTATGGGGATACCGTTTTGGAATGGCCGCATTTGTAGCTAACGCCGCCTTTGTCGTGGTGCAGGCGATGCAACTGCTCCGGTGGATTCATTACCCTTATGACGAGATCCTGATTTACGGATTTTCACTTTGTATTGTCGGGCCGTTTTTGCTCGAAATGCTGGCCCTGCATTACATTGCAGAGCAAGATAAAAAGTTCTGGAGTCATGGGGCTCTGTTGTTTACCCTCATCTATGCGGTATTTGTAACGGCCAACTACGTTGTTCAGCTGACAACGGTCATCCCCATGAACCTGAGGGGTGTGGGAGCAGACATTAAGTTGCTGGCACAGACCCCCCACTCTATGTTTTGGGATTACGATGCCATAGGGTACATCGCCATGGGCATTGCCTGCCTTTTGGCACTGCCGGTATTTGAACGACAGGGCTTCGGCCGGTGGGTTCGACATGCTTTCCTGGCAAATGCACTGGTAACGCCACTCATCGCCTTTGTGTATTTTTATCCTGAATTTTCAGAGAGACTCTTACTGCTTGGGATCCCCTGGACCATCACCGCTCCGGCTGCCATGCTTTTCCTGGCTTTGTACTTCAGGAGAATGACACCGAACGAACGTACGTAAGTTTTTTTCAATTCTGTGTACTACGGTGAATTCCGGTTCCATCACTCACACAAATGACTCCGAGCCTGATTGTTGCACCGATGCAATTTAAGAGTACCTTGGATAACCCCTAATGTGCCAGTCAGTATGGCGAAAGGAGATGAAGGGGTGTGTTTCGGTTAGCTCACTCTCTGACCAAAACATGCATTATTTGCTAATGACCATTTTCTTAGCCATTGAATGAGTTGCAGAACGGAGATGATAGAAATAGATTCCATCAGGCAATTCATCTGCGCGATATTCCACTTTATGGGTCCCACGCTCCTGCTCGCCGTCTTCAAGTATTGCCATTAGATTGCCAAGCAAGTCGTATACTTTTAGCGTAATATAGGCACGTTGAGGCAGAGAGTAGAGAATGTTGGTAAATGAATGGAAGGGGTTGGGATGATTTTGCTCCAATTTAACGTCAGTCTGCACATTCGTTTTGGTGTCAGGGTCTGTTGAAGTACCCATGGTTACATGCACAATGGCCGTATCAATAAGACCACTCAGCGAATCCTCGGCGACCACGAAGTAGTACCCAAGCGTATCACCGGCGGTATAGAGCCCGTCTGAGGTGATGGTCCCTCCGGTGGCAGTCCATCGCGGGAATGCTAAGGTTGTCGCTGACGCAGAATCATACGCGTTCAATACAAAGGATTGTGTGGAATTTTGTCGGACTACAGCAGTATCTGGAGATATTTCGATTTGGGCAACGGGGGTAAAGATGTGCACTATGGCAGTTGCAAGGATGTTGGTGAGGGTATCTTCCGCAGTTACCCTGCAGGTTCCGGCTTCGCCGCCTGCTGTAAAATAGCCTGAACTGTCGATTGTACCGCAACTGCTGGTCCATCGAAGTTGGGTTTGGTAAGGCCTTCCCAAAGAGTCGAGTCCATGTGAGAAAAACGGTAGGCTTTGCCCAGTTGGCACAAAAGCAGTGTCTGGCGATAGCTCGATGTGCTTTAGCCGAGACAGATATACGACTATAATAAAGGAATCCATGCTATTCTGTGTTGTATCGCCCTGTGAGACCGTGGTAAGTCTTACTTTGTTGGTAGCTCCGGCTTGTACGGAAGCCGGAACCGCAAAATGGATTACCGAAACGGCACCAACACTGTCTGCACATGTTACGGAGAACGCACTGTTGTCCGTGATCCATCCGGAAGAATCTGCTTTTATGTTCACATTGAGAATGTCATTCAGATTCGCCCAGTTCTGGAAAAAGCAGTAAACTGAATCTTCCTGACCAATGGCTGCGTAAACCGTGTCTGGGCCGAGACCTACCACGATCGAAGCGGGATCTGAGTGCCAATTTCCATAATCTACATAATCGCTTACCTCATCTCCCAGTCCGGGACCTTTGCCTCCGGGGCCCGAAGGATCGCCCCACCAGTTGCCCTTTGCTTTGACCGTGACCGTTGCATCCTGGTTTACAAGTCCGTATCCTTTATTGTTGAAGATATTGTTTTTGGTAATCAATGGCAGAGAAGCATTATTGCATGAGATGGCATTTCCTTCATCGGCTGTAATGGTGTTGCCGGTAATTTTTGAATTGGAATTGTTTAAGTGAATGCCCGAATTGGGACATCTGTTATTCGTTATGTCGTTATTTATAATATAGTTGTGAGAGACGTTAGATATTTCTTCAATTCCCCTGCAATTGTTCCTGATAAAATTATTGCTTATCTTATTCTCACCTGAGGAATTGAGTGAAATACCCGTACGATTTGGTAAATTTAATAATAATTGATTTGTACCAATATAATTTAAGTAAAGCGAATTATTAAATCCGGAAATGATTCTTACACCATCTTCCCCATTGCCGCCTATAATATTGCCAATTTCCGATGACTCACCAATGATGTTGTTTCGGCTTGAAACGATTTGGATACCGTTTTTGCTGTTTGGTATTTGGAGAATTGTGTTAGGATTCAGGCCAATAATATTTGTTGTTAAGTGATTAAAATCTGAAGAGGAGAGGAATATCCCATCACCATTGTTTCCCGAAATGACATTAGGTGATAATTCTATATCAGGATCTCCCCCAATATAGTTATTGGTAGCTTTTTCTAGATATATTCCTGTCATATTAGGGATCCTATTGTGTCCAAGTGCATCGAGACCTATTAAATTTCCTCCAATTTTGTTGTCATTTGATCCTTTGATAAATATGCCGGCATTTGCATTTCCTGATATGATGTTTTCTTCAGCCTTTTTCCAACCGCCAAGGATATTATTAGGTGCACCGTCAGATAAGATAATCCCATTTCTGTTATTGGGAATGGCCAAAAGTCCTGTTATATCAGTTCCTATGTAATTTCCGGATAACACATTACCTACAACAGCGGTTCCTGAAAATTTGACACCATCCCAACTATTGCCAGATATAACATTTCTCGTTGTCACAGGCAATACAATGGAAGAGTAGCCAATCTTATTTTGAATTGATCTTCCAGAAAGTACCACTCCGGTATGATTAGGTAAAGATTTATTTCCTGAGCCATTAGTTCCTATGAAATTTCCTACAATTAAATTCTTGCCAGCATCATTTAAAAGAATTCCTGCTCCATTGTTGCCCGATATCGTGTTATTGTCTCCTATGAGATTACTATTTGATTGATATATAGCTATTCCAAAAGTGTTGGGTATGCTTTTTGTTCCTGTGAAGTCCGTTCCGATTTTGTTGGAATAAATATGATTTGAATGGGTGTTGGCAGCCTCTATGAATATCCCCGCAAGACTATGTCCTGATATGACGTTGCCTACGGCTGTATTATTGTAACTTTGTCCAATTATATTGTCGTATGATCCGTTGGTGACATAAATGCCGAAGTTGCCATTTGGAAGGGAAATTGTGTTATTAGCGTCTATGCCAATATAATTACTTTTTATTTGATTATCATAGCTATTACTGAGCTTAATACCGGCAAGTGTATTACCTAAAATTATATTTTGATTCCCCTTTATATAATTACCTATCGTGCATCCGTTAGTATTACTCATGAGGACCCCAATGTAATTACCAATAATTTTATTATTGTTAAGTTCTGCTCCTGTTGACCCATCTCCATTTATATGTACTCCCGAAGCTTCGAGGAGCTTCGCTCCGGAAATGGTAAACCCTGCTATTTTTGTAGCAGGCTCAGAAATGGTGAATACCGAATTTCCATCGGGGGAACTTACTATTGTCTCCAGTGGTCCGTTCTTAGATTCAATGGTGAGTGGTTTAGTAACCTTGACCCTCTCCTTATAGTGTCCCGGACAAACCACTATCCTATGCGCAATTTGCGTTGATGTTGCATCAATCGCAGCCTGAATGGAGTTGAAAATTTCATGAGTGGTTGTATTGTAAATGCATCCCAATCGTATGCTTCCCTGCCCGGATTCTAACTTAACTCCCGGTGGAAAATTTTCTGACATCCCGATACAGGTAGCAGAGACCTCAAAGGTTTTATTGGAGCAGGAATCCAGGTCAGGAGAGATGTTATATTCCAGTGAAAATGACCGCGAGGACCCTGCAGGGATGATGAGAGGGGTAAATCTAAAGATAATCTCTCCATCGTCGGATGTATAGAGTGTGGAACCAAGCAAATTACCTTCGGAGTGAAGATTAACTAAGCCTAAATCTTTTTGCTCATCTCCGGTGCCCGATGCTTTGAGCTTTACACCATCAATGATCCATGAATCCGCTGTGCTGGCTAAAGCAGTGAAAGTTGTTATGTTGATTAATTTCCCCCTGACTTCTGAGGGACAGTATGCGCTATCCTTGCGTCCTGCATGGGTCAGAAACGGTGAAAAAGAACCAATCACTACTTCGTCTCCGATGGTAGGGCATTTAAAAGGTGGAATAGGGTTCCATCCGGTGAATACCCAGCCATCTGAAGCGATTGGACTGATGTCTATTATATCCGGACTCCCACACGAACAATCGACATGTCCCGGCAAAGTCTTGCATCCGTCTGTTTCCGCTTTGGCAGGCTCTACTTTTGAACTTATGGAACAAGTAACATGACGATACTTTTTCATTTTATCGGAGAGCAAAACATAGTAAGTGATGCTTCCAAGCACTACCTGAATTTTGTCGGCATAGGCATCCGCAATGGGTGTAAGAACCTGAAGCCAGGTAGCTCCGGCATCATTGGACTCATATACCGTGACCGTGACGGGCCCGGTTCCCTGCCACTGATGCGCGGTGATATAGGGTTTGGGAGACTGTTTTAGAATGCTGATCGAACTAATTTCATTTCCGGGAGGCGCGCTTACTTTTGTCCAACTCGTGCCGCCATTGCTGGTTTTTAAAATGACTCCACCTGAATTGTTAAATCCGACCGCCCAACCTGCAAATTCATTGTAAAAAACGACTTCTTTCAAAGTGCCTTCCGAGATGGGCATGGTTTGCCTGGTCCAGGTTTGACCACCATCGGAAGTCGTCAAAACGATCGGTTGCTTTGGATTCACCGATGTTGCACCGGCGATCCAGCCATGGGTTGCATCCAAAAAGAAAATGTCGTTGAAAGTCGACTGCGGTACCGGGTTGGTTGCCTTGGTCCAGGTGGTCCCATTGGTGGTTTGTAAAATGACGCTTTGGTTGGTGTTTTTATCAAATCCGACGGACCAGGCTTCCGTTTCAGTAAGCAGATGTACGTCGTTGATCCTGCCATTGGTTATAGGGCTTGTCTGGCGGACCCATTGCTGACCGCCGTTGACGGTCTTGAAAATGACCGGTACATCCTGCCCGGACTTGGTTTCCTTGCCAACGGCATAACCGGTCTTGGTATTGACAAAGAAAACATCCTCCAGGTATGCTTTTAAAGGAGTCGTTTGCACCACCCAATTGGTACCCCCATTGGTGGTGTAGACAATATCTCCCACGCTCGCCATGCCAACGATCCAGCCGGTGTCTTTATCGAAGAAATACATATTGTTCATCACCCCACCGCTTGCTGAGAGCGGAGGATTGAAGGTTGTCCAATTCTGCGCATAGCTGTTTTGCAGACATCCAAAAAGGAGGCCTGCGATCAGAACCATGCTAAAAAGTGCAGTCGGTCTAAGTGACGGGGAGGGCAGGTTTTTCATTGTTATTGTATTTAATTCAATCCCTTGTTATTGACTCCAGAATCCATCCCGGAATACCAAATTTTGGACATTTCGGTGAACGGACCACGTTAAAGGCTTGACCCTTGACAAAAATAAGGCAATTCTATCCGGTTTTAAGCCCCCCCCCCGTGGAATTTTTTTTGGTCAGGGGCTCATCCATCGTCTGTGGGGATCGCTTATGCGGCCGGTTCGGGGTGTGTCAAGATTCGATAAATTCAACGCATTGACGCCTGGGCAATCTGGTTCGCGAGACCGGGGTATTTAGCGCCGCCTTCCCTCCCCTGGACCATCACCGCTCCGGCTGCCATGCTTTTCCTGGCTTTGTACTTCAGGAGAATGACACCGAACGAACGTACGTAAGTTATTTAATTTACAGCGCAGGACCGAAGCGGACCATCCGGATGATGATTTCCCAGGCAATGTAAGATGGCTGAAGCAGGAACAGCACGGATTAGTTTACGTGCAGAAGAATGAACCATGTATTTGCAATGAGGAACAGGGAAATGCAGTGCCGGCGGCATCCCAACCCACTGTGACGATCATTCTGCTGGACTGATTCTTTTGCGACGATGAGGGTGACGCCTTTGAGAACAACTAACAAACGTATGTTAATGTTTTCCGTAATGCTTGCAGGAACCAGAGACCCTAATTGGTGCTGAACCACTGAGGCGGACGGTGGGAGACCCCGGTTCCACACAGGCGGTCGTACAAGCTTCCCGTTCCCGCCGAAGCGAGTATGCTGACCAGATAGACCAGTCCAATCGCAGCAGGAAACCATAGCAGCCCTTGCACCCAGTCGGGCGGAGCCAGTGACAGCGCGACGAAGTGCTCGCGCCATTGCATGCCCGCATGGGCCATCTCGAGCGGGACCAGCTTGAACAGGTTGCGGCAGAGCACAGATTTTGTGGGAGCGGTCTGTTGTTCCGGCCCCAACACCTGCACACTGAAGATCTTTTTGCCAAAACTGCCACGCCAGGCACCGCGCTCCGTCAGATAGAAATACAGAAACACCGGAAGGGTGATCGCAAAAAACCACATGATCTGTCCTTTCATGGTGGATTCCGTAGAAGCCGGATCCACGCTGAGCTGCCGGATCAGAAATGCAGTAAGGTGCAACAGTCCGGCATAACAGCCAATAAGGATGGCGTCGAGCACAACGGCGCCAAGACGGCGTACAAAGAGATGATTCATGCGGTAGTCACTTCGAAAAAGCGGATGAAAGAGTAAAGCGACAACGCGTCGCCGGTTGCAAATTTCGCAGTTTTGACGGCATTTCGTATGGGTTTGGCAGCAAGGTTCTCTACAATTTGCATCTCAGAGGCGGTACTCCGACAACCTTGCCAGAGCAGACATGTATTCCCACTCCAGCTCGAGGAGTTGGCGACGTCGCTCCTGGTAGAAGGCCAACTCCTGAAAATATTCCCGCGACGACCACTCTCCGAGCAGGTAGGCCTTTTCCAGTAGCAGATCAACTCCGTCCTGGTCGAAGGCCTCCCGGAAAGTGCTAAGCTGATCGCGTAGGAGTTTTTGTCTGTCGTACATCTGTTGAATGCTCGCGTGATGTTCCTGCCGGTGAGCATTCAGGCGAGCGTCGGCGGCGGCAAGTTCGGCGCGTCGTGCGGCGCGTTTGCCCTTGTTTTCCCACAAGGGCAGGGACAGTCCTGCGTGAAGCCCATGGTAGCGCTGTCCGAGTAAACTCTGATGCCGGTAACCGGCTTCCAGTTGCGGAAGTTGCTGCAGGCTTGCAAGCGACAGATGCTGTTCAGCCAGTTGGCGTTCCACTTCGAGTTGCTGAAGTTCGGGATCAGCTGCTTCAATGGCCTGTTCCAGTGAATCCAGGGAGGCGGGATCGGGAAATCCGGGATACACCGTATCTCTGAAAACGAGGGGCACTCCGCCGTTGATGCCCTTCAGTTGGAGCAGACACTCCTGAAGGGCAAGTTGGTTTTTGGCCGCAAGCTGGCGGACCTCCAGGTGTTGCATCTGTGCTTTCCGCAACGCCAGCATACCCGATGCCCCCCGGGAAAGCTGGCGTTCTTCATGGTTCACCCAATTTGCCCACACCGCTTCCTGCCGGCTGAAGAGCGTGGCCTGGCGGTTGAGAAATACTATGTTCATAAGCAGCTGGCTCGCTGCAGAGAGGATCTGCCTGCGTTCCATGGCAAGACTGCGCTCGGAAAGCACGCCGCCGAGGTCTGCCAGTTGCCGTTTTTTGTGGTAGACCATGGGCAGGTCGAAACGCTGAACGGCCAGGAGCTCCAACTGATCTCCGGCATCAGCGGGAGAGCCAAACAGATACTGAATGGCCAGTTCGGGATCTTCCGGACCAATCCCCGTTCTTGCAGCCAGCCGGGCGGCATCAGCAGATTTCCTCGCTGCCAGCAGACTCTGGTTGTTGCGTTCCACGGCGGCCATACATTCCGAAAAGTTCGATTGCGAACAACAATGCGACAGCCATCCAAGTAAAGTAGCAGTCAAAAGGGATTTAATCGTTTGCATGGGCTTTGTTGCGATTGGTAAGGTAATAGGCGAGTGGTATGACAAACAGGTTCATCGCCGTTGACGTAAGCAGGCCACCGAGGATGACCCTCGCCATGGGGCTTTGGATTTCGTTGCCGGGCAGGTCTCCTGCCCAGGCCAGTGGAACAAGCGCCAACCCGGCGGTCAGGGCCGTCATCAGGATCGGCGACAACCGTTCGACCGAGCCCCGAAGAATCGTTTCCATTGGATCCATTCCCCGGGCCTCCAGGGCGCCGTAACGGGAAACGAGCAGGATGCCGTTGCGGGTGGCAATCCCAAAAAGGGTAATGAAGCCAATGATGGCCGGGATGCTAAGGCTCTCTGACCCCACCCAAAGGCTGGCAACTCCCCCAATCAGCGCCAGGGGAAGATTCAGCAGTACAATGCTCGCATTGCGCAAATTGCCAAATTCCATGTACAGAAGCAGAAAGATCACGAGCAGGGCAAGCAGCGAGGTCAGCAACAGGGTGCGCGATGCGGCCTCCTCCGCTTCGAACTGGCCTCCATATTCGACGCGGTAGTTTTCAGGGAGCGCCACGCGCTCTGAGATGCGGCTGCGGATGTCTTCTACGACACTGCGCTGGTCGCGACCCGTCACATTGGCCGACACGACGGTCTTTCGCTGGACATTCTCCCGTTGAACGGCATTTGGGCCCGAAGCACTTACTACCTCCGCCAGCGAATGCAGGGGCACTTTTACGTTCCCGGCTACATCAAAAAGGGCTTCCCGCATCTTCTCCGCAGAACCCCTTGCCGTTTCGTCGTAAATGAGTATCAGGTCGTGGTTGCGATCGCCTTCATACACCGAGGATACTTCCATTCCCGAAAATGCCAGTTCGACCTGTTTGTTGAAAGAGGGCATTGGGAGCCCATAATGCGCAAGCATTTCCCTGTGGGGACGGATCTGCAATTGGGGAATTTCGATTTGGGGTTCGACGTTGAGGTCGACGATGCCCGGAATGTCTTCAATGGCGGCGCGGATCTCGTTGGATAAGGCAAACAATCTGGTCAGTTCCGGCCCAAAGATTTTGATGGCGATGTTTGCCTTTGTCCCGGAAAGCATGTGGTCGATGCGATGTCCGATCGGTTGCCCGATGCTGGCGTTGACTCCCGGGATGCGCGACAGGCGCTCCCTGACGTCGGCATAAAAGGTCTGTCGGCTGCGTTCACCAAGTACGAATGGCGCGTCGATCTCGGCCCCGTTTGAACCCTGAGCGTGTTCGTCGAGCTCTGCCCGGCCCGTTCGGCGCGTCGTCGAAAGGATCTCCGGAACCTCCAGCAGCATATGTTCGACCTGACGACCAATGGCGTTGCTCTCGTCGAGGGAAATGCCCGGCAAGGTCATCGCAGAAATGACCAGCGATCCTTCGTTGAATTCAGGAAGGAAACTGCGGCCCAGTCGCATCAGGGCTACCAGGGCAATGCACAGCAGAAAGGCAGATCCCGCCAGAGTTGCCCAAGGGCGAGCCATTACCTGGCGCAACATGCCGTTGTAGGCCTTTTGCAGGCGTTCGACAAGCCAGCTCTCGGAGCGATGGCGTTCGAGCATGCCTGGATGTGCTAGCAGAAAGCTGCCCAGAACCGGAGTCAGGGTAATGCTCACTATAAGCGATGAGAACAGCGAAACGATGAAGGATATTCCCAACGGGGTGAGCAACCGCCCTTCCATACCGGACAGGAAGAACAACGGCAGAAAAGCAACGATGATGATGACCGTGGCGAGTAGGATGCCGGGGCGGATCTCAATGGTGGCGTCGAAAACTACCTGCAGGGAGGCTTTGCGCTGTGCTTCAGGCAGTAAAGCGTTCTGTCTGAGTCGCCGGAAGACGTTTTCCACATCGATGATGGCATCGTCGACCAGTGCGCCAATGGCAATGGCCATTCCGCCCAGCGACATGGTGTTGATGGTGTATCCCAGCCATTTCAGGCTGAGTATGGCGACGATGAGCGAGAGGGGGATGGCCAGAAGAGAAATCGCTGTAGCCCGCCAGTTCATCAAAAATAGAAAGAGCACCACCACCACGAACAGAGAGCCTTCGTAAAGGGTCTTTTTGATATTCGATATACTCGCCTCGATGAAGTCGGACTGGCGGAAAATGTGCGAATGGATCTTTACATCCGCCGGCAGGGTTTTTTGCAGTTCTGCAAGTGCCGTGTCGATGGTTTTTGTCAGCACCAGGGTATTGGTAGAGGGTTGTTTGACGACGGTCAGGATGACTGCTGGCTTTGCATTGAGGGAGGCGTCACCAATCCTTGGTGCAGAACCCACAGCGATGCGGGCGACGTCGTTTAGCCTGAGGGCACCACGACCGGAATGGTTGACCGCCGCCCGGCCCAACTCTTCGAGGCTGCTGGTGCGGGTTATGCCGCGAACGATGTACTCGTTGCCATACTCACTTACGATACCCCCCGTAGCATTCCCGTTGATTCCCCTCGAAGCAGCCTCCATCGACTCCCAGGATACTCCGTGTCGCTTCATGAGCAGCGGAGACGCGAGAACCTGGTATTGCCTGACGTTTCCACCCACGACGGCTACCTGCGCAATTCCGCCCGTCGCAAGCAGTCTCGGCCTGATCGTCCAGTCGGCAATCGACCTCAGGTCCATGGATGAGGTGGAATCGGAAGTAAGGCCAACGAGCATGATCTCGCCCATGATGCTGGCCTGTGGAGCGAGTACCGGCTGGTCTGCACCCACGGGAAGGTGCTGGGCCAGGGCGGACAATTTTTCAGCGGCGATCTGGCGGGCTCGAAAGATGTCGGTCCCCCAATCGAATTCCACCCAGACAATGGAGAAGCCCATGGAAGAGCTCGACCGCACGCGGCGCACGCCGGTTGCCCCGTTGAGGGCGGTTTCGATGGGAAAACTTACCAGGCGTTCGACTTCTTCCGGCGCCATGCCATGAGCTTCCGTAAGCACGGCTACGGTCGGAGCGGTCAGGTCGGGCAGGACGTCGACTTCCATTTGGTTGGCCACCTGCATCCCGAAGGCAACGAGCAGGGTTGAGCAGACCAGAACAAACAGCCGGTTTTTTAGCGAAAAGCGAATGATGTGATTCAACATAGCCCGGGGTTTTAATGAGAGTGACCGTGTTCCGGCAAGGCGCCGCTCACCGAGGCGAGCTTGAGGCGGTAGGACCCCCTGGTGACGACCCAATCGCCTTCCTCCAGCCCGGCGAGAATTTCGACGAATTCTCCATCGGTTGCGCCCGTTGACACCTCCCGTTTCTCGTAATACTCGCCCCCGGTCTGTACAAAGGCGAAAAAATGTCCCTGCTCTTCGATCAGGGCCATGCGCGGGAGGACTAAAGCCGGACGGCTAGGGCCAAGCAGGAAGACCTCTACTGCAGATCCCGGTAATAGCTCTTCGGGTCTGTCCATGGAGAAATAAACGGGAATAAATGCGGATTCTCTGCCTAACGAACGTCCGTAAGCTTCGCGTTTTCCGTTGAGCTCTTGGGTTGCGAACAGGCGTTGGTCTGAACCCGGAAGGCGAAAGTTGGCCGCAAGGAATCCGGGCAAACGGTCAAAATGGTGCACGGCGACATCGGCGCGAAGGGCGATGCGGCGTCCGGTTCCAATTCTGGCCAATGGTTGACCCGTTGCAACATAAGCACCCTCCTGTACCAGTAAGCTGAGGAGATGCCCGCCTGCAGGAACCCGAACGGTGGCTTTGTTGTGGCTGAAGGTGCGGGCAGTACTGCGTTGTCCGTACTCCAGGCGCGCCTGTTCATAGCGTAGCCGCGCTTCAAGCAATTCTTTCTCTGAGAGGATGCGGTCGGCAGCAAGTGCTTGTGCCCGCTCGTACTGTGCTTTGGATACCGTGAAGTCCTCCTCCGCCCGTGAAGCGGCAGCCGACAGTTCACCGAGCTCGACATCGGTAGCCCGGATCTCAAACAGGGCCTGCCCATCGCGCAGGGTCAATCCCGGAACGAGCCCGGGTGTGGCATAGGCGACCACCCCTGCAATTTGTGCCGTCACTAAACGCTCTTCTCCCGGAGCTTCAGTGAGTTCGCCACCGGTGGGCAAGATGTCTGCAAAGGGCCTGCGAGAAAGACGCTCCACGGCGAAGGGACTTTTCCATACCAGCTCCTTGGTATAGCGAACGGCGTTGGCATGCATTTCTTCGGGAACGGCTTTGCTTCTGGCTTCCTCCCCGGTTGCATAGACCAAGACGTCATCAACAAACAAACGTTCGTTAGTAGATGCATGATGTACTTCAACGCCCAGACGGATCACCCCCGTGCTGCGGAAGGGAAACTCGGCGAGGTAAAGACCTTCGACCCGGGATGGGGTGGCGGTAACCTTCTCACCGGACAGCGAGTCGACAAACAGCACCACGGTAGCAGCGGTGAGCGGCCGCATCGGATCGCCCAGTCGGCTGAGGTGAACGGCCATGGCCACGGATGATCCCGCAACGGGCGCGGGAAATTCGACGAAGAGTTCGAGGGAGTCCGACCGCACCAGGCGCGTCAGGCTTGGAATGGGCTCAGAAGCTTCTGTGCCGTGCGCATGATCGTGCGCGTGGTCTCCAAATCCACAGCCCATGCTGAGGCTGCACAATGCAAACCCCGTCAGCATTAAAAGACGATTCATAGTATCCGTTTTGTGGCCCCGCAAGGCAGTGCGCGTTGGCACCTTTCCGTATGGGTCCTGCGATGAAATTAAAAAATTGGAGGTGGCCGGTATTCATTCCGGCACTAGAGGTAAGCTTTAAGCCCTGGGGGGCTGCCAGATCTCATCCCGGAGTCCGGAAGGCAATAGATGCGCTTCGCCAATGATCGCCGGTTTCAGGCCAGATTCAGACAACGGCGTAAAGTCCAAAGCTTCGGGTGGTGGCACCAGCGCTGGAGCGGTCGTCATGAGCTGCTGTGCACTTCCGGGATGCCGGAACGGGAGCTTGCCGTGGCAGCCATCATCCGCTGTGTTGCGATCACCGGTATAGTGGTCGCTCAGAAAGGCAGAGAAGTCATAGGTGGAATCGCTCTGGCGATGGTGTGCAAAGTGCTCAACCAAATGACCAACCCGGAAAAGGGCATCCAGGTGACCTTGCGGGAACAGGCTGGACACCAGGCTTGCAATCAGGCTATATGCGAGCAACTTGCGCATGCGAATAAGAAAGAACAATATTACGACAGCGTAGGTTCATACACGGGAAAATGCTTCGGTTCCGGCAGAACCCAAACCGCGGTAGAGAAAGTATCATTTATAATAAAATTAGACGCGTCTAATTTATAATTTAGTCATTGTCTAAAGATCCTCCTGAGCCCTGAAGAATTGTAATACCTTTGCAACTCAACAGCACTCACATGGCCATACACGAGCTCAAAGTACCGCCGATAGGAGAATCCATCAACGAGGTCACCCTTTCCCGCTGGCTGGTTGACGACGGCGCCGTCGTCGCTTTGGACCAGCCCATTTGCGAGTTTGATTCCGACAAGGCAACCCTGGAGTTTCCTTGCGAGGTGGCGGGAAAGATCAGTCGCGTTGCATCCGAAGGAGACGACCTGCCCATTGGTGGCTTGGTAGCGCGCGTCGATACGGATCATGCCCCCGTTGTGAAAAAGGAAATCGCCAAACCAATTTTAGTACCGCAGCGGGAGGCTCCGCCGGCTTCCCCCGCGGCTTCAAAGATCTTGCGTGAATCCGGGATCCCCGGAGCAGAGGTCTCTGGGACTGGCAAGCAGGGACGCATCACAAAGGCCGATGCAATGCAGGCCTCCGCAAAATTGCCTTCTCCTGAACCGGAACCTCCCCTTCCGGCTGTGCCTGTCCCAACGATTGTTTCAAACCCCTCTTTTTCCCGGAATACGCGGCGCGAAAAGATGAGCAGAATGCGCCGAACCATTTCCCGAAGGCTGGTCTCGGCCAGAAACAACACCGCCATGCTGACCACCTTCAATGAGGTGGACATGACCAACATACTCAACTTGCGCAAGACTTACAACGAGGCTTACGAAAAGAAGCACGGAGTCAAGATCGGGTTCATGTCGATATTTGCGAAGGCCTGCAGCCAGGCGCTGATGGAAATGCCCGGCGTCAACGCGCACATCGATGGCGAGGACCTCATATACCACGAATTTGCAGACATCTCCATCGCCATTTCGACACCCAGCGGGCTGGTGGTTCCACCGATTCGCAACGTCGAATCCCTGTCGCTGCACGAGTTCGAGAAACAACTCAAGGTACTTGCTGAAAAAGCCCGCACCGGAACCCTGTCGCTCGAAGAAATGACGGGAGGAACCTTTACCATTACCAACGGAGGCATTTTTGGTTCGCTAATGAGCACGCCCATCCTCAACGAGCCGCAATCGGCCATTCTCGGCATGCACGCCATCGTGGAGCGTCCCGTCGGCATCAACGGGCAGGTCGTTTTGCGGCCGATGATGTACCTCGCCCTGTCCTACGACCATCGCGTCATTGACGGGTCGTCTTCCGTAACCTTCCTCGTCCGAGTCAAAGAGCTGCTGGAAGATCCCTTGAAGCTGTTCATCGGACTTTAGGTCCCCACAGGTCGAATCCTCGCTGAAACCTGGAATTTTTTGAGGCGGCCCATTGTTGCCCATAGAATATGGACGTAGTACTTATCGCACTAGGATTTTTAATGCTGCTCATCGGGCTTGCAGGTGCTGTTTTGCCATTGCCGGGCCCACCCCTCAGTCTTGCCGGAATGTTTTTGATTCACTGGAGTTCCCGCGCAGAGTTCACATCCGGGCAGTTGTGGACTTATTCCTTGCTCACGCTTGCAGTTACCGCGATTGACACCATTTTGCCCCTCTGGGGTCAGAAGAAATTCGGAGGTTCCAGGCTTGGCATGCTGGGTGGCGCCGTCGGCATGATCGTCGGTTTGGCGGGTGGCCCCTTCGGATTGCTGTTGGGGGCTTTCCTCGGCGGGCTGGCGGGAGAGTTGCTCGCAGGCCAGCAGGCAAACCGGGCTTTGTCGGCCTCCCTTGGTTCCTTTGCCGGATTCCTGTTCGGAAGTCTGCTCAAAATTGCACTGTGCCTCGCCATGATTTGGGCTTCATTAGCGGTGTTCTTTTAATTTCCTTTTTACATGTTTACCCAAACGATTCCAAACTCACAAGAAATTAATTCGCTCTTCTCCTCATTACTTTTTTAACCAAGCGAAAAATGGGAGTGCGATCGCGAATGGAGGTTTAGCGACATTTTTAGCTACATCCGACTTGCTGTGTTTTATCTAATTTTGGATTCTGCTAACGCGGTTGCCAAACCCATATCCATGTACCAGCGAACGAGAAACACAAGATGAGCCCAAGCACTCGCGGACAAGCCTTTAACCGCCTTGCAAGTGTGACATTGAGCTGGATTTCCAATCGAAATTTTTGGATAGCCTTGCTGGTCATCGTTGCGGCAATCATTTCGGGGCATAGGCTGTTGCTTGGCAAGCAATTCCTTGAGGATTGGGGGATTTACACCCATTACAACAACTTCGCAATTTTCAAATCGTCGTTTTTTCACCTCGTTCAGGGAAAGGACCTATACCAGTTGCACCTCGCCGACCATTTCGACTATTATAAATACAGCCCGACTTTTGCCTTGCTCATGGCGCCCTTTGCCATCCTGCCAGACGGCCCCGGTTTGTTTTTTTGGAACCTCCTCAACGCATTAGCCTTGTTTTTTGCGATGTGGTATGTCCCTCTTCCTTCAGATCGGGCAAGAGGAGCCGCCATAGCGGTGCTGTTCATCGAGCTCATCACATCTTTGCAAAACGCACAGAGCAATGGTCTCGTGGCTGGTCTCCTGATAGGAGCTTTTGCTATAGCGGAACGATCGCGCCAGGGTGCTGCCAGCTTTTGCGTTGTTCTCAACGCTTTTGTCAAACTGTTTGGCGCGGCAAGCTGCGCGATGTTTCTGTTCTATCCGGGCAAAGGGCGGGTAGCCGTTTGGTCATTGGGCTGGGTTGCCGCACTGTTGTTTGCCCCGTTGGCCGTAGTAGGTCCCGAGCAACTCATGTCCCTTTACCGGAGCTGGATGCAGCTACTGGCAAAAGACCACAGCGCTTCCTGGGGCCTGAGTGCCGGGGGGTGGCTGCACGCCTGGTTCGGATTTGAGCCCCACAAAATGGGACTGCTTGTGGCGGGAACACTTCTGCTCCTGACTCCGCTGATCCGCGTCAAGGCATACGGCTCATTGCGGTTCCGCACAGGCTTTGTAGCTGCCCTGCTGCTTTGGACCGTGTTGTTCAACCACAAGGCCGAATCGCCCACTTTTGTTATTGCCATGGCCGGAGTGGCGTTGTGGTTCTTTTCTGCACCGCGCCGGATGGGCGACCACCTTCTGTTGTTGTTAGCAATATTGCTGACAGAGATATCAACAACCGATCTGTTTCCTCCGGAAGTGCGCCGGACAGTGATAAGACCCTATGCCCTCAAAGTTTTGCCCTGCATCGTCATCTGGCTACGAATCTTATGGGAACTGTGGCGAATAACGCCTGGAAAGAATGAACAGAGAGTGAAACCCTGCCCGGAGGCTGTGGGTTAGTTCCCCGAGTGGTTTGTAAACCGTTGAAAGGGAGACCGGAAGTCTTTAATCTTCAAAAAGTGCACGCACAGCAAGGTAGAAAGAACCCCCAGGAAGCTACCTGCGAGGATGTCCTCTAAAAAATGCAGGGAAAGGTGAACCCTGGAATATGCAACCAACCATGCAAACAGCAACAAGGCCAGACGGATCCCATTGCCGGTGAACATCACAACCAACAGGGAGCAGTACCCGAAAACCGTGGTGGCGTGGCCGGAAGGAAAGCTGTTCAGCGAATGCACTTTGACCCCGGGAACCAATTTGAGCGACGTGCATTCTTTCGAAAACCAAGCGCAGGGCCGAAGGTTTGAACTGAAAAAGCCATACTTGAACAGCCAGAGCAGCAGTGTGGACAAGACGATGGATGCCAGCAGCCAAATGGCAAAGCGGGGTCGCCAGACCGCCAGCACCGCAACCAACACAAACGCGACTGTGCCATCCCCCGCAAGGGTGATCATCTTAAAGAACTGATCGACAGGAGGATTGCCGATCCATTGATTGGAAGTCAGGTGGATGTCCGATTTCGAAAATACAAAACAAAGGGCAGTCAGGATGCACAGCGACACCCAATAGGCTGCCAGAAAGTATTTCGGTCTGACCAATTCCCCTTTCAGAGATAACATATGCAAAGGTAACGAATGAGAGAAAGGCCCGTTCGGGAAACTGCAAGGCGGCGCAAAGAAGCCATTCTAACTATGAATTTTTGTTTCGTTTTAAATCATTGTAATTTTTCAAGGGGCATGTGAAAAGGTGCCCTTTAGTTTTTATTTCATGCAAATAGGGTTGTTGCTTTCTTTTGCCGCAAAAGAAAGTGACCAAAGAAAGCTCTTCAGTATTCCAGGTGCTCACGCCGATCTCATTCATCACTCCTGACTCTCCCTGATGATAAATGACAACCCGCTGGCTTCAACTCCGCTGGCTTCGACTCCGCTCAGCCAGCGGAGTTGAAGCCAGCGGAGTGACTTTTCCAAAGGAGATCCGTTTGGATTCAGCAATCTGGTTTCAATGGAACGTAGATTTCGTTGCACTAGCTTCTTTGCGCCGTTGGGTCAAGTTGCTGTGTGCGATGAAAGGCTGGAAATGGAACCTCCCCCATCTTCATGAATTTGCGAAATCTGCGGGAAAATTCAATCTCCAACAGGAATGGAAAGCCCTATAGAGGGTCAGTCCGCGGACGAATGCGAAGGGCATTGACGCCGATTGGCTTTTTCTCAATAACTTCGTCTGGCAAAATTGCAGGATGCGGTAGGCTTGTGCAATCTTGCAATAACCACGATGGTAAAAAATGCGGGAAATCTTTAACCATGCTGCAGTCTCCAAACCTATGGCGCTCATCCTTTGGTTTTGCTCCATGGTTCATGCACCGGCTCATTCAGCTGCGCCCGGTTTTGCGAAGGCCACTATTGGGGGAGATCAACTGCGTTTGCATAAGGATACCATCAGGCCACTGGCAAATTTAAATTTTGATGAGAAGAATTGGAAAATCCACCTGAAAATTGCTCCGGCGGATAAAAGATTGCTGCCAACAGCGATGAGGAAGGGAAGATATTTTACCTCTAAGAACAAAGAACTGCTTAGGGAAATGCAAAAATCATGGGTGTTTGTTGATTCCGGAGGAGACATGACCACCGTTGACAGCAAAGTATGGTTCACACAAAATAAGAAAAGAGTCATTGAATTTGGTATCGTCATCGAAGAAGGGCACGAGGGCATTCAATCGCCGGAATGGGGATGGCTGTTACCCGCCAGTCCGGGCCAGCTGGCTGCAACACTTGGAAAATTAAAACGCATTTACTGAAGGGTCTCATGCGCGGGAGCGCTGCAACCGGGTACAACCTTGTGCGCACATCAGCGCAGGTAATTCGCCAATAGCGCCATTTTGTCTTCTCCGGGTTGATGCGCGCTGTTGACCAGGTAGCGGTGTCGATCACGCGCCAGTTCCAGGTCACCCCGGATGATATCGATCATGCAAAGCAGGTAGGTCGCTTCGGAAGCAAGGGGTTCCCGGTGAAGTGCAAACACATGTTGAAATGCGGTGGTGGCAAGGAGGTAGTCCTTTTTTTGCAAGGCAAGGTGGCCAAGGTAGCGCAAAGCGCGAGCATCCGAAGGGTCGGAATCCAGGATTCGCCGGACGAGCAATTCGCTGTTGGCGTATTGGCCGGCATCGAATAGATGGATGGCGGAGTCCAGCACATTGGCCGGTTCGCTGCCGCTGCGCATCGCAACCGTAGCGGGTGGGATGTAAAGGGCAGCAAATACCTGTTCCGGAGTCGCAGCTTTCCCGGGATGTAGTGCAAAATACCCCAACGTCAGCACAAACATTGCCGCCATTGCGGCCAGCCATATCCACCACGACGTACCCGGACGTGCTGCGCGCAGGTGTTTACGGGTCTCCAGTTCGATGATCGAACGGGCCAGTTTTTTTGCCTTTGGTAGGTTTTCGATGGCGATGTGCAATCCGGGGTCACTCTCCAGAGCATCCTCAAACCGCTGCCGGTCTATACCGGAAAGGGTGTTTTCGACATAGGCCTCAATGTGTTCGTATGGGTCGAAACTCATTCCAGTGCAGATTTGAGGTGGGGGTTTTGGTGAATCAGAGCGATCAGCTCTTTGAGACAAATGCTCTTCTTTTTCCGGGTCATGCCCTCAGACTGGTAGCTCATCCGCTGAGTGATCTCTTCCATGCTATACCCATTGGCCCAATACATCAACACTTCGCGGCAGTTCCTGCCAATTTGCCCCAGGATCCGCAGAAGCAGCGCCTTTCGCTCCCCGTGCCACATCAGCGTCAAAGCCGGCGGATCATCGTTGGCGACATCTGCATCCTCCAGCGGAAAGGTATCCATTCGCTGCATGCTCTTTCGCGACTCTGCGTACCAAAGGTGTTTGGCAATGCCCATGAGATAGGCGTTCAGGGGTCCCTGAAGCTGGAAAGTGGGGTTGGAAAATACGGATTTGATAAACTGAACGATCGTATCGTCGAAGACCATGCGGGCATCTTCTTCGCTCCCTGCGTGGCCTTTGACGTATTGCCTTATGGACGACCAAAGTTGCCCATCCCGACAGAGGTATTTCACTACGGCTGCCCGCTCCTTCTCGGCACCCCTTATGCCATAAATGATCTCTTCCGGACTCAACGCCTGCTTTTAAATGGTGTGGGCTTAAAGTTAGAAAGAATTACCGCATTTAACATTTTTTCACGAAAGCTTATGAACTGCCGGGGCTTTAGTATATTTACAGGGATATAATCAATCGATGTTTTCCGGGATCCGTCTGGCGACCGTTTTGTGTTTTTTGCTCATGCAAGTCAGGGCTGTTGCCGGATTTTCTCCTTCCGACCTGGATTCCCTGTGCGCTTATGCCGATGCCGCCAGATGGAATGGGTGTTTCCGATACCTCGCCGGCATCTGGGAAAACATTCCGCCCGAAGAACTCTCGGCTGCACAATGCGGCGAAGCACGGTTCTGGCTCATGGCGATGGAATCTGCAGATGCCGGGATGCAGGGCGGCGCAAGGAGCTTGCTTCTTTCCGTTGGACCCGAAACTGAGGCCGACCGGGTCAACGAACAGTTCCTTCAGCATTACAGCCATTCCTGCAACTGGAGTGCATGGGTGACAACGCTCAATCGCATCTGGAAACAATGCACCGACAGCAGCTTTAGGGCTAAAAACTCCCATGAGGGCGTCAACCGGCTGGTGAGCGGGCAAAGATCCGGCATCCCGGATTCCAGTCTGCGCCAGGGATACATGTACCTGGCACACCGGTACAAAAGAATGAACGACCTGAGAGCAGCACTCAGGTGGTACCAGGTCGCCCATGCCCTGGTTGACGACAAATTTTGTCTGGACCTCTGGTCGTGGTACGTTGAAAACGAATTGGCCAATCTTTACAACCGCCTGGGAGACCTGGAAGAAGCGCTGTATTACCATAACCTGCTCGTAAACAGCCTGAGCTATTTTAATAAAAATGAATGGCTTAGTCGCGAGTGCACCAATGTTTCAAAGCTCTACATCAGCATGGAGCAACCAGACCGGGCGCTGGAAATTGCACATAAGGGACTGAATGCGGCAAGGAGCCAGTCGTTGGGACAGGGCGTGTTGGCCAACGCCATCCAGGTGGCAGAAGTGTTGCTGGAGAAGGATTCTCTCCGGGATGTTGTCTATTGGATTGATCTGGCTGCGCAATGCAAGGGAAGGGCCCTTGCCGACAAAGCTGCGGAAAACCAATACCTCATCCATAAGGCCTATGCAACGTATTTTAGTAAGCTTAAGCGACCTGCGGAGGCTGATATTCACTTTGCATCAGCCGATTCGTGCATGGTGGTTGCAAGAAGGAGCAGTAATGTGTTTCTGGCGCGGGACCGGGCAAAACTTTACAACGAATGGGGAAAAATGCATCTGGACCAGGGCGACGAGCTTTGTTGCAGGGAAAAACTCATCACGGGTCTTGGCCAGTTGTGGACCATGCCCGATTCCCTGGAACTGGAAGCTCCTTTGGATTCTGTGATGGATGACATTACCTATGCCGAATTGTTTTCGACCATATCCGATTACTATGATCACAGATATACACGGGAAAAGGATGCCAACTTACTGAAACATTCTTTGCGATATCTGCAGTGGGCTTTGTTCGGATGTGCCCAGATACAACAGCGCATTGCAGCCGACCCTTCCAAACTAACGATCATTCGGGACAACCGGGAATTAGCCGACCGGGGCGTTGAAAGATTGTATGAATGGCAACAGACAGGAACCTCTGCTGAAGAGCTGTTTCCGTTGGTGCGCGCGTTTCTGACGGCAGCAAAGGGCCGTCTGCTGAGGGAGAAAGCGGAGGCCTACAGCCAGGTTCAACGTTTTGACCCGGAAGATCAACTGCGATTTCAGCAATTGCAGGAGCAGGCCTGGTGGTGGATGGAGCAACGCAGTAAGACGAATCACGAGGATGCCTTCATCCGGTCTGAGTTGCTAAAGATCAAACGGGCAAAATCCAGGATGCTGAGCGGAAGGCAGGAGCGTTCCAGCATGATGGTTTATCCGGCGAATTATCTGGAATATCATTTGAGTGCAGAGGCGGTCTTTGTAGCTGGCCGGATCGGCGGTACTACATTATTCAGGCGATTGGGCAGCAGATCGGCGTTAGACAGCCTGATGGCAAATTGTCAGAGGGCGTTCACCGCCACAGAGGCTTTTGATTACCGGACAGCCTTAAAATCAATGGCGGCCTTTTTATTACCCGATGAAGGCAAGTCGCTGCCTGCTCAACTGTGCATCATCCCCGACGGTGGTTTGCAGCAGTTTCCATTTGAGGCCCTGATCTTGCCCGGGGGTAAATACTTGTTGGAAACATGCAGGATCTGGTATGAACATGCCTATGGATCCCTACGGGAGGAGGCGGTATCCAGTGAGAAAAATGAACGGTTGCTGGTCATCTGGCCGCAATACCCGCCCGCCCCGGAGATCCACTTGCTGGCCCAGCGGGGTAACGAATATGCGCTTCCGTATACACTGTTGGAAGTAGAAGGTATCCGTAAAGTCATGGGAGTCAAAACGATCATCGATACTTCCGGAAATGCAGGGCATTTGCTGCACAGCATGCAGAAGGCAGACATGCTTCATTATGCGGGGCATGCGCGTTCGGAGGGGAGTGAGGCCTATTTGATTTTACCGCGAACGAACGAACGTTTGTCCCTGGAGGAGCTGGCTGAATTTTACCATCCTATGCAATTGGTGGTCCTGAGTGCCTGCGAAACCGGTTTGGGCGCCTGGGAGCTTGGCGAGGGCCTGCGGAGCCTGGGCAAAAGTTTCCGGGAGGCGGGTGCGCGTTCGGTTGTGATGTCTCTGTGGGCGGTCAACGACCAGTCCACTGCAAGCATCATGACCACTTTCTACCAGACCATGACTCTTGGCCATTCCAAAGCCGAGGCCTTGCGCACCGCCAAACTCCATTACCTGCATCAATCCGGATTTGAGAAAAGTCATCCCTATTTTTGGGCCGGATTTGTGGGGTATGGGGAGGGGGAATGATTTAGTTTATGGTGATAATGAGTTAAAATCTGATTGCATTTTTACTTTTATTAATAGTGTTAGAATGAAAAATTTAATCTCGATTTTTTTGGTGTTATCTATAAATCAAACAATTGCCCAATTGGATGATTTACAATGGTTGGTCGTCAACGGAAACGCAAAAACAGGGTACGATGCAACTAATAAAAAAAATATTTATGCTTCGGCACTATCCAATTTTGAAGTGAATGGTGTTTTTGGAATTGATAGTATCGATTTCCCTGTTCAAATCACAAGCTTTATACCCAGAAATGATTTCTTTATTATTTACAATGATGGTAGTTTTTATAACTCTCGGTATGTAAACCATGGTCAGGTGTGGCCAGACAATAGTTCAAATTTAAGAAATTATCATATTGACCCATCAAAGGAGGTAAAATACCTTTACTTGACAAATATTTACGAAGAAGATGATCCTCCTGAATTAATTCGGATTGATACGCCTTCTGATGGGCAGTTACTGCAATTTGATGAGACTTCAGACAATGTAATTCAATTGAATCATGATTTCTCTATAGGAAAGGATGTCACATTGATAATACCACGAGCTATAGTCAATCAATGTACTACAAATACATTTGAAGTTCATTATGATAATGTTATATTCCAGCCGTCTAACATTTTTAATAATGGTTCTTCTTATTCGTTTTATCAGGATAGCAACTTACAACATAATGAGGGCGTTATATCTGGATTGTCTAAATACGAAATAAACAATTTTTTAAATTTTAAGGTTAACCCTGGTCTTGACTCAAGTTATATTGGCGATACTGCCAGTTTTGTTGTTAAATGTAATTCCGGAACGGTCGTTGCATCAATTTTGGATACAATGCGATCAAGTCACGACCCAAATGCAATTGTATTGAAGTGCATTTATAAGCATAAAATGAAACGGGGTAGGAATAGGTATGTAGCTATTTATAAAGCTCAATTCGAAAATAAAGGCAATCGCGTGGTGGATTCTGTAACTATAAGGATGAAAATGCCGAAATCGGTGAAATTGGACGTCATTGATGCTTTTAAGTTTAGATATGGGAAAAAATGGGGGGGGAGGTTGCATACTGATACGTTCGTACAGCGTAAAATTACTAGCAACATGATTGAATTTAAATTTAAGAAGGGATTTTTAGCTCCATTTGATTCTTCGACAATTAATTATAATTTATTTGCGCGAGGATTTGTTGAATTTCGCGTAGAATTAAATGAAAATCCCGAATCTGCCTGTGTGGAATTGCTTCCCAGTGAAGCTACCGTAGAGTTTGATGGAAAGGTTCAAAATGTTGAACTTATGGTTGATCTGAATAAGAGGAAGGAAAGGATAAAAAGAGGGGATAAACGTCCGATCGCAACGAAGTGTGAATGTGCACCGGTTTGGTATAAGGGGGGGGATTGCCCATGATCTTTCACAGCAAATTGTTTCATTGGAAGTGCCTTTGTATAATAAGTTTTATGTGCTTTAACCGGAGTTAAGTTTTTGAAAATGGTATTTAGTTTAGGTTTTAATGTAGTGGAGAGCTGTAATTTGTTTTAGAGATCCAAAAGCTCTTCTATCTTTCCTAAGTAACTAGACTGAATTAATCACTTTTCGATAAAGAAAGGTGACTGCAAAGGGACGTTGTTCTCGAAAGATAGTTACTTACCCATTTTGCTCGCTATAAAATCTTGAAATTGCTTATTATGGGCATAAATCGAGGTAATATTTTCCAAACAATCCCACACATACCAAGAAGTAACGGAGCGAAGGGTCACTAAACTTGCTGTTGAGGCAACGAGTGCCTAATAGAACCCGCTGGTAGTTTGAAAGAGGGTTCGTAACAGGCTAAATGGCTTTGCTGCCTTTTTTATATAGGCCTTGTGATGATTGCGAGTTGTGTATTCATTGGCAGTTTTGTTAAATCGATATGAAGGGAGAAAGACCAGAAGACAAAATTAGACAGAACGGGGACCTAAACAGTGGGACTCAAAGCAACATCCTGATCATTCCTACGCGCAACGGTTTTGAATTCGTAAATAAGCAACAGATCAGTTTTGTTAGCGCTGAACGTGCGTATTGCACCCTGCACCTGCGCGACGGAAGTTCTCTTCTCATCAGCAGGTCGCTTTGTCAGATACAGGAAGAATTAAAGGATCTGCCTTTTTATAGGGTACACCATTCCTACCTGGTGAACCTCAATTGCATAAAGAGGGTCCACCAGACTGAAGGGGCCTTGCTGCAGCTTGAATGTGGAAGGGAAGTCCCACTGGCCCGCAGCCGCAAGGAAGCCTTTTTGGAATGGGTGAAAGCGCGCTGATCTTCTTCGACTGATCCGGTGACTGCCCCGTAGAGGGGCAGGAAATTGCCCGGTTATCCTGCCAAATCCAGCTGCGATTGATTTTACACAGAATGAATGCGACCGGGGGTAACATTTTCCTCTTTTGCGATCACTGTTTGAATGTAAGACGCTGGAAGACGAAGCCAAACGCGGGTGGGGGTCACATTCCGGAAAAGCAACATATAAATTCCGGATTGAAAAGGGGAAAGTCAAACGGGGTCTCGGGAAAATAGTCAACATGCCACTAAAACCATACGCATAGTTTCACCAGTCAAACCAATCTTGTATGAAAACCTTTGTCCTGTTCCTGATATCCTGGTTAACGTGGTTCGGAAACGAGCCTAAGAATACTGCAGATGTGCGCAAGTCGGCCGCTTCGGAAACATGTGGCTCCGCACCCGTTGTAGGGGGATCCTTTCAGGTCATTGTGCTTGACAAATACAAATTATTCACTTGAACAATTTGCAAGGTTGAATTTAGGGATGACCAGCTTAGGATTAAATTAGGTGAATTAAACCAATTCATTATGAAATTTAAAATAATTATCTGTAGTCTAATTTTAATAACCACTTTGACAGGTTCAAAAGCCCAATGTGTCAATAGATGTCTGAGCTTTGATGGTGTTGATGACCGAGTTCTAATTTCTAATGGTGGGTTAGGGGCTTTATTTGGGAATAGCTCATTTGCCATTGAACTCTGGTTTTACAGTACTAATACCTGTAGTCCAACGTCTTCAAGATTATTATCATTGGCAAGTAATTTTTATATCGATGTATGTGGAACATCAATTATCTTGAATTATCCTTATATGTTAGGTAATCCCATTAAGACATATCCTATCACAATTGTTCCAAATACATGGCATCTACTCTCTATTCGCAGCAATTCTAATGGTTCTTCAATAAGTACATTAATTGATGGTGCTATCGCTTCGATTCATTTGGTTATACCTCCTCATGTGGGATTTATTTCTTCGGATCTAATTATCGGTGGAGCTGAAAATAGCTGGATGGGTAAAATAGATGAATTAAAAATATGGAGTACCAATAATCCACCTGTTTCTTCACATAATTGTCCATGCAGTGGGAATGAACCCGAGCTGTTAGTATACATTCCATTTGATGATGATTTTGGTGTCACTTCTGTAAACGATAAAGCTAATTCAGCTTTACTACAATTTGGAAATAATTCAGGTCAATTATTGGGGGCGCCAACAATTATTTGTTCCGATGCTCCACTAATATATCCGGATTATTATAATCTGGAGTTAGACATCACTGATTATTGGAATCCAACCACTGTTATAAATTCGATATGTTCTGGTGATCCGGCTCATTTTTGTCTTATGCAAGACGGCAATATTGTTGAATTTCCAAATGTTCCCGCAATACCCAATACATCTACCAGTGTAATATGGGAGTATGCAGATCTTCCAGGAGGATTATGGATGCCAGTAACACCGCAAGCTCCTGCATTTAAGGAGTTTTGTTTTCCGGTAGCTCCAAATTTAATTGTAGCTAGTTGCCCTAATTCAGATGGTTATACAGACCGAAAGTATCGTGCAAAGATTGTTGTAACCAATACAATTAACCAATCATGTACTTATTTATCTGATGAAAAGGTTCTGCGAATTTATTGTCCCTTACCGAGTTATTCTATTAATTTAGTTTCCAATCCAACGCTTTTGTGTGCAGGTGATTTAGCTACTTTGGATTTTACTTTGGTACCCCCAGCACCAACAGGAACAATAGTGCAATGGAAAAATGGAGCAGGAGTACCATTTGGATCTGGTAATTCTGTAAGTCTGAATAATATTACAGTGCTAAGTTCAGATTGTGTTTATTGTATGATCATGAATGGTAATTGCCCTCCTGTCACATTAACAAAATGTATAAATGTTGATCAGGTACCAATGTGTGGATTAATAGATGCAATTCCAACAGGAACTTTGACATTGATTACAACATCACCTTTAAAATACGAAATTTGTCCTGGAAATGATGCATCACTAACTTGGGTTAGTGGAACCGGACCTTTTGCTAATGGAATAATCACCTGGCAGTATATGTTTCCATCAGTTGGTGTGTGGAATGATCTTGGAACTTCCAATTCTACTCAAAATACTAATGTCCTTCCTTGTGACCACCCTGCTTTTTCTCCTTACTTGTGGCCACCTATTGAAACATGCATCGTATATAGAGTTCAAGTGCATCCATTCTCTGATCCATCAGGGTGTGAGCCATGTTATAGCAATGAATTGACCATTTGCTTAAAGGAACCAATGCCAGACATATCAATTTATGGATCAGGTCATTTTTTATGTGAAGGAGCGACCCAACAAATAGCCTTTACTCCATATGATAATTCTTGGACAACATCATGGTATTGCAATGGTGAATTAGTTAGCCATGATAAAAAATTGACAACAGATAAAACAGGCTGTTATATGGCAGAAGTGACAGATGGATGTACTGTTTCAAGTACTCAAGTCTATTGTACTCAAGTTTGTTATATAATACCAAAGATTAGTTGCCCATTAGATCCTAATAAGTGTGCGCGTCCAGGAATGCCAATTTATTTATCAGCATGTGAGTCTCAAGATTTATGTCAACAAAATCTGGCGTTTACTTGGAGTTGGGACGGAGGCACTTTGGTTTCTGTTAATGGTTGTCAACTGGAACATATTCCTGCTTTAGCAGGCACAAATTATTCTGTAACCGTCACTAATAGTTTGGGGTGTTCAGAATCAACTTCATTGTTTGTAAAACCGTGTCATAGCAATTAATAAAATTAAAATCTGATAAAATAAAATATTATGAAAAAGCTTCTTTTGGTAATAATAGCATTAAATTTCTTAGGAGATTGTATTTTTTGTCAAAATTATTCGAAAATATATGGTGACAACCTTGACAATAAAGCATCAGTAATTAAACAATTTGGGGCTGGAGTGTATATTGCAGGATTAAAGGTTAATAATGGAATTACATACGCAACAATTTCAAAACTTGAAGAAATAAGTGGCGCCATCCTTTGGCAAAAGGAGTTGAATTTACCTTCAGAAATAATGGATTTAGAATATATGCCATTGGATCCGAATTCTGGATCTCCAGTAGAAGGAATTATAATAGTTGGTAGGACCCTGCCGTTCACCAATGCTGGTCTGCCACAGGATAACAAATCATTTATCTTTTCCCTTGATGCAAGTACTGGAAATATTATAGCAAGCAAGCTATATGACAGTCGAGGAAGAGAATCTTTTAATCGAATTATCAGGCATCCTAATCCAGCTAATAGCGCATTTCCATATTATGTATTAGGAAGCGTTAATGTTAATAATAATCCAAGCTTCCCTCCGCCAAGTAGTGTTGACAATGTAGTATTAGTAAATTTAAATGTTAATTTAGTAAATAATTATTTTAGTTTATATTCAGGATTGAATACTAATATTTCCGAAATTGATTTAGAATTTTCTAGGGGTATCATTCCGTTAAATAGTAGTAATATATTATTAGTTGGTAATAGAACGAACGCCTTTGGATGGGGTGCATTAGTAAAAATTAATGGGTTAACTGGGGCTATATTATATGCTACTTCATATCAGAATTCAATGGATATTCTTGATGGTATTGAATTATCGACTGGTGACATTTTGGTAACTGGTGAGTATTTTCCTATGGCCGGTTCTAGTAGTGCATTTGTTGGCGTATTGATGAATAGCGACTATTCATTTAAAAATCATCGCTTCTATTCCTTTGGGACTTTAAGGAAGTTTAAAAACATATATACCGATGGGACTGATTTTTTTGTATGTGGACAAATTCACTCTACTACTCCATCGTTTAATGTGGCCCTTAAACTAACTTTGTCAACGGGACCTGGGCCTTGGTTTTTATCTTATCCTGATGGAAGGTATTTTTACCTACCTGGGGAAAGCAGTATTGATGAAGCGTGTACATTTTATTCTGCGATAAATAAGAAATTTTACTTAGCAGAATCTAAATTAGGTAATTCAAGTCTTGGTGGTAAAGATATTTTTATTGAAAAAACAAATATGGATTTCATTAATTCATGTTCTGAAAATATAAATATTATCAATTTACCAGTAGGAACTGATGGTAGTCAATTTGATATGAGAATGATCCATGTAAATCCAACCGCCCAATTAATAGGATTAAGTCCTCTCAATTATAGAATACAAGATCATTGCATTTCCTGCAATATGAAAGTCGATATTAGTAGTGCTTTAGTTTCTTGTTACCAAGTGCAATTGAATTCCACAGTGATATCAGGTACTGCGCCTTTTGTGTTTGCTTGGGACATTAATTGTAATGGCGGACCTTATGATTATACAATACAGAATCCGATTCATATATTTCCAAATTCTGGAACATATAATGTATGCCTTACCGTTACTGATGCTGCTGGATGCACAGCTTCAGATATTATTCAAATTGTTGTTCCACCTGATATTACACCTCCAAATATTATGTGTCCGCCTGACATTACTTTAAGTACCGATCTTGATAAATGTACTGCTAAATATAATGCAATTGTAATTGCAACTGATAACTGTGACCAAGACCCCAAAATTACTTGTACTGCTACAGGTGCAACAATAGGTGGTATTGCTAATAGTGCATTTATATACAATAAAGGAGTAACAGAGGTTGAATGTGTGGCTACTGATGATTATGGAAATAAATCTATTTGTAAATTTACTGTTACAGTAAAAGATCAGCAATTACCAACAATTATATGCCCCCCTAATCAAGTTCATACAATCCCTTTTTGTGACGGTGGCAAGATTGTAACTTTTAGTAATCCAATTGTGAGCGATAATTGTCCTATGTCTACCTTTAATTGTTCAAAGCAGAGTGGTGAATTTTTAACATGTGGTAACAATATTATTGTTTGTACTGCAACTGATATGTCGGGAAATACAGCAAGTTGTAGTTTTAGTGTCGATATTAATTGTAATTGTATTTCAATTATTGACACCTCGCTAAACTGTGGGGTTCTGCAAAATACTTATGATTTTGTACTTGAGATTCAAAATCAGTCTGGTTCTGGACTTCCATGTGCACTAGCCATTAGCTTAGACCCTCTACAAGGAACAATTACAACTTCGCCCCCAATGTGGGATGTAACAAATAGTTTTGCAACTATTCAAGGCACTATTGATCCTGTGGATCCTATACCTCCTTTATTTAATATAACAGTCAACGCAAATTGTACCTGTGCTAATGGTCAGATGATAAATTGTGTTGATAACATTTCATTGGTGCCAAGATGTTGTCTTGAAGCTCAAATCAACGATGCGGAAATCTGCATATATGCTGAGGAATTTACCATTCCGGTATTAGTTAACGGTGGTAATTATAACATTACACAAGTAAAATGGTTTATCAAACCTTATTCTTGTGATCCTGGAGTCATGTGGACTTTATATCAGGAAAGTGACTTGTCTTCTACAGTTATTTTTCCACCATTTTTAAGCAATAATCCTGATTATTCTTCAGGTTTCTGTATGTATGCTGTTGTTTCAGTATCTGATTTTCCGTGTGCGGAGTTAGAAAGTAACATTGCACATTTCAAGTTTTGTGATTATGATAGTTGTCGGTTAGAACTTTCTCAGCAATATTGTTATGTTGGAACTCCAATTGTACCAAATCCACTAAATCTAACGGTTGTATCAGAATGCAGTAATACCATAGATTGGATTGATCCCACAGGCAATTTAATTCCTGGACAAACAGGGCAATTTTCATATCAACCTCCACCATTGAATTTTACGTTGTCAAATGATGATTGCTTTCAAACGTACAAATATGGGGTTCAAATATCAGGACTCTGTGGAATTAGAAAATGCTTTGCTGAAATTACTTTATTTAATAATGAAGCATCGGTCGGAACAATTGAAATGAATCCATTTGAGTCTCAACCATTTTGTCCTGGTGAAGACGCGACTTTAACTTTTTTACCAAATTGTCCTATACCTCCTCCTCCTGTAGAATGGAATTGGTATTATAAGCAACTTATTGGTACTTCGGGACTTAGTCAACCATTATCAGGAGCGGGAAGCATGAATCCGTTAATTCAAAGCAACAGGCTATGGGAGGATACTTGGTACTATGTAAAAACTACAAATGGAGTATGTCCGACTAAGCAAACGGAATATTTTATCGATGTCAGAGATAATCTGAACATAATTGATTTTACTGCGGAATCTAGCAATATTTGCATGAATAATGGTGTAAATTTATCTCTAAGCTATTTACCCACCGATTGTGATGTTCAAATAACTTGGTATAAAGATGGGTTGGCCATCTTTTCATCTATTTATTCCGGCTCACCCGCAAATTATAATTATTTTAATCCAGATTTAAATGGACATTATAATGGAAATTATTATGCAGAAATAAAAAGTACTTGCTGTGAGAATCAGATGTTAAAAACAAAAATTGACATTATTGGACCGCCGATGGAGCTGGTTTTAAAAGGACCTTGTTTCTGGTGTTCAGGGGATGTTAATTTTGAAGTGGAAATAATGAATTCAATTGGTAATCCCTCAGCGTGCACTGTTCAATGGTACAAATTTAATGATTCAGGGGTACCCATAATTATTACAGGTGCAACTTCAAGTACACTGGTTCAGAACTGTGGGGGCCATTATTTGGTAAAAGTTATCTGTGGCGGTTGTGAATTATCGGCTGAAATTAATGTCGAAATTTGCAATTTGTGCATTGTTAATAATCAAGACATAGGTGTAAAATATAATATTTTGAGGATTTTTCCTAATCCAGCCAAAGATTATTTAAGTATTTTTATCGATGGACAGACTTTAGAGCCAGGCATGAGAATTCAAGTAATGGATCTTTCAGGCCATGTCGTTAAGGACCAAACTATAGAGAAATTTATGGATTCATTCCGATTTTCAATTGCAAATTTAAATCCTGCATTATACTACATCCGTGCTAATTTAAATTATGGAGGCACTTTGTATGGACGTTTTATAAAACTATAAGTTAAAAAAGCCTTAATTGATTATTATTGAAACGAATCTAGATATTTTGATTTGTAAATGTCCATACAAACTCTAATCTTAGAAAGGGGATGAGTTCAATTAGAATTTACTTATGTCAATTAATCTTTTTCAAAGCCTTGTTTGTACCCCTGCTTTCAGCTCAATCAAAAGGAGTCACCCCCTTAAACACATTAATAAACTTTGAAACCAAATCTACCTATGCCCTTGTAGTTGGAATTTCAGACTACCAGCATCCAGCCATTCCCGATTTAAAATATGCTGACAAAGATGCAATGGCATTTGTACAATATCTTGAGTCAGCAGCAGGAGGATACGTCAAACCGGAAAATATTAGACTCTTGTTGAATCAGGATGCTACGATGGCAAGATTTGCATTGGCTTTGGTTTGGCTGATGGATCAATGCGATTCCAATTCACAGGCGATCATATATTTTTCCGGGCACGGCGATGTCGAAAGGAAAAGCATCAGTCAACCGGGGTTTTTGTTGTTTTGGGATAGCCCGGCGAATGTTTATATGTCCGGTGGAACTTTTTCAGTTGGGATGTTGCAGGAAATAATTACGACGCTTTCCCTGAAATCAAACGCAAACGTTATCGTGGCTCTCGATGCATGCCGCAGTGGTAAACTTGCCGGTTCCGAAGTCAATGGGAGTCAACTTACGAATTTGAGTTTATCTAAACAATTTGCGCGGGAAATTAAACTTCTTTCGTGCCAGGGAAATGAATACAGCCTTGAAGGTGAGCAATGGGGAAAGGGCAGGGGCGTGTTTTCTTATTATTTGATAAAAGGTTTAATGGGTTTGGCCGATGAGGACGGTGATGCAAGCATTGATTTATTTGAATTGGGAAACTATCTGGGGGAAAATATAAGAAGAGATGTTTTGCCGGCTCACCAGAATCCAATGATTCAAGGGGATCGGAATTATGTGCTTTCTGGTGTTCATCAACCAACATTGGACTCTATTCATCAAATGGAAAAGGGTGATGTTTTATATAGTCTTTCTCAAGTGGAGCCAAGACAAGTTACAGGCGATTTTATCAAGGACACAGTCCGTTTGGAGTTGTTTAATGACTATCAAAAAAGTATAACACAGGGGAAATTTCTTGAGCCGGAAAAGGAATCTGCAAACTATTATTATAATTTACTCATTCAATCCGGATTGGATAAAACAGGTCGGGGAAATTTGAACCGCAATTTTGCAGCCATACTCATCAATGAAGCCCAGCAATTTGTAAACAGCATTTTGGAAACGGATCGGAAATTCTTATCAAGAACCGCACAATGGAGAGCCGGAAGAGCAGGAGAATGTAGAAATTATTTGGAAAGAGCAGTTTCCATATTAGGTAATAATCATTTTATTACACCTCAGTTGAAATCTTTGATAGAATATTTGAAAGCTTACGCGTTATTGTATAATAATTTGAATCCGGATACGACCGCTGCTGCAGAAATTAAAAAATATTTATGGGCGGCAAGCACCTGGAATAAAGATTGGGCTTTGTACAGTTATACCTTGGGAATGGTGTATGCCTATAAAGATAGAAGTTACGATTCTTGTAGTTATTATTTTCACAAAGCATTTAAAGAGTCGCCAAATTGGGCATTACCGCAAATCATTTTTCCAGTTGTATTGGAAAATAATTTTTTAAATGATTCTTTGGCATTCGTGTACCTGACGGAAGCTGACCAAAGATTTCAGAATTTACCGCCCATTAAGAACGCATTAGGGCTTTATTTTAAAAATGCAGGAAATCTTGAGAAGGCAAGAGAATTTTTTGAATGGGCTATTCATCTGGATTCTGGGTACATCGATCCCTGCATTAATCTTGGAAATTTGTATTTGGAGTCCAGACAATACAATAATGCTTTAAGCTGGCTTTGGAAAGCTCATAATTTAGATAATAGATCAGGTTTGACTACTTTGTATATTGGGAAGGTTTTCCATTTAAAGGGGCAAATTGATAGTGCAGAGTATTTTTACAATAGGGCTATCTTTTTGGATTCTAATTCAATCAACTTTCATATTCAATTGGCAAGTTTTTATATTGGTATAAAAAAATTTACAGAGGCGAATATTACATTAACTAAAGCCAGGTCGCTAAATGCAAATAATCCGTTTGTTCATTTGAATTATGGCAATTTGTATTATTTTTTGGAAAGATACGAAGAGGCTATAAGCAGTTATAAAAAGGTTACGGAGTTGCTCGACAGCGATAATCGGGCATTTTATAATCTTGCATGCATTTATAGCATTCAGAACAGGGAGGAAGAAGCTTTTATTAATCTGGAGAAAGCCGTTGAAAGAGGGGTTTCTTACGATGCCATCAATGGTGATTCCGATTTTAAGGTCCTCAGGAAGAATCAAGACCGGTGGGCACGTCTTGTGAAAGCTCATTTTAACATCAATACTCCGGGAAAGTAGTCAGAGGGCTCTACCTGGGGTGTATGCAGTGCTCTTTGTTCCGTTATGGTCAAGACTTAATGAATGTGAGTGATGCGGATGGATCCAGTTATAAATTTTCGGTGGGAGTCTGAGTGCAGCCGATCGCAATTCCATGGTAAGTCTCTATGATCCGGGCGGATGGGCTTGCACACCATGCAATGTCTGGGTGCTTTCCTTCGGGGTTAGTACCCCGGAATTCTTAAGCTCCACCCTAAAATAGTTTGCAAAAAATTTGGAATTATCCCTGCTCTGTTGTAAACTTGCCTGACAAACCTCCTGTCCTTTCCATTTGGGCGTGTGAGTTTTTTGGGGAGAGACCGGCGGTAAAGCATAAGCGGTAATGATCAGGGTGATGTGTTCGATGCTTGTGTTTAAGTGCGACTGGGATGGAAGGCGAAAGCAATTCGCAAACGGGTAGGCCGCATAGCTGGTGCCGTCGACTCATTGAATTTTCTCAGGGGTTAAGACGTTAAATTGAATTTTAATTTGGCTGCCTGGTAGCGGCCATGTAATCTATTCTCCAAAACAGAAGGGTGTGTTTAGAGAGGATCATTCCTTTTTACACAAGCCTTTTAAAGGATGGATTCGTGGAGCATCTGGGTTCCCTTAGGCTGCAAATCGCAGAAGGTGCACTCATTCAACCCTGTAATTTTAACCTCAAATTCAATGATATGAAAACATTTTTCGCGCAGAATGGGTATAAAGCCCTTATGGGTATTTCAATGCTCCTCGCTTCCATTGCTCTGTTCATCAGCTCCATTCAGCATGTGATCGCAGAGCATCCTGTGGGTAACGCATCCGGAATTCAATTTCCTTTCAATGAAGATGGGTCTGTCACCGTAAGGTTGGCCGACGACCAATTGCAAAAGATTTTGCCTTTGGTCGAGGAGGGAAGTATTCTGGTCAGGTTCACCGACGCACAATTCAATAAGCTCGTGCAAGTGCAAGAAGTTGACCTGGTTAAGATCAATGGCCAGACTCCCGCGATCTTTCGGGAAAAGACGGATCAGGAAAGTAGAGCTTCCCTCATGGTTAGAAGCCAGAATTATGAAGAGGAAAGGTAATGTATTATCCGCCTTCAAAATAGCCTGGTGTAACCGGCATGAAGCAATGCTTGAATAATGCGGGTAAAAGATTTTTAATGTCGCTTTGTCTCAACGTATGATTAAAACCCATTTCCAAAGGGAGCTGTTGCTGACGCGCCCGCAGGGCCGGCGCAAAAGCAATACCATACGGGAAGTTCTCAAGATCCAGAGTTGGCTGAATCTTCACGAAATGGCTTCTCCGGGCACAGGTCTCGCAGTTGAGATGGACGGCGATTTCGGCCCCGCAACGGAGGCTGCTGTCAAGGTGTTTCAGAAAAATTCGGGACTGGTTGCCACCGGTGTGGTGGACCGCGAGACATTCGGTGCGCTGTCTGCTCCCCTGCGCAGGGCTTTTTCAGGTTTGAGCCCGGGAGGCAGCCTGAACCAGAGAACTTGCCACGTCGCCGGACTGCATTTACAAAATAAACCTTTTGAACTGGAAGTCGGCGGAGAAACCAACTGCGGTCCATGGGTGCGCAGTTTTATGGACGGCAACGACGGAAGCATATGGCTGTGGTGCATGGGTTTCGTTCAAACGGCAATTGACCAGGCGGCCTCAGAGATGAACGTCGATTTTCGCGACTGGATGCCGCACACCTATAGTTGTGACACCATCGGCAATTTTTGCCTGGCAAAGGGGGCACTTGTTCGAAATGAGGAGTGGAAGCTGGATCCGGCGCTGGCGAATCCGGGCGATGTCTTTCTGATGCGCAAGAGCCGGTATGACTGGAATCATACCGGTATCATTGCCGGGGTCGAAGGCCAAACCATAAGGACCATTGAAGGAAATACAAACCACGGAGGTTCCCGCAACGGAAATGGAGTCTATGCTCGCATTCGAAATTATCATCAGTCCGCTATAGATCTGATTTCTTTGGAAAAATTAACCAAGAACCAGTTCAATTAAAATGACAACAATGGATACTGCAGAACTCAAAGGAAAACGCCTGGTATTTTTGATTGGGGCGAACCTCGCCCTAACGATGCTGATCGGGTGGGGGCTGACCCACAAACTTCAGAAGACCGAAGCGGATTACATCCGCAGCAGTTCTGAAGCGAGCAGCAATCAACCATCAGACGAAAATCCGGGCAATCCAGGGCAAAACCGGGTTGGTGTGGATACACCTCAAATGAATGGACTTGTTGACACCCCTAAGGGTGATCGTGCGAAGCAAACTGAGTTGAACCGGCCCAATGAGAAGGACACAGCAAAAGCGGGTAAGCAAAAATCGAAGGGAACTCCTGCCGGAGCCGAAGTGAAATCCGGTGTGACTTTTTACGATATCATATTGCTGATGATCCTGGCGGGTTCCCTGGGGGGCTTATTGTGCAACCTCCGGGGATTTTTCATGCATTTTCAAAGTGAGCAAAGGAGTTTTCCGGGAAACCTGGAGATCCCCTACTACGTCCGGATCCTTCTGGGAGGCGGCGCCGGCTTGTTCATTTATTTTGTGGCTAACTTCATGATCTCGTCGGTTACGATGGAGTACCGGGCTACCCAAGTTCCGTTCAATGGGATGGTCTCCTTTATTGCATTGGCCATATTGGCCGGATTTGGCTCGCTGGAATTCTTTCAGAGACTCAAGGAGACCGCAAGGGCACTGTTTGGACAAAAAGCGGAAAAATCCAAATGGGAGAGAATTGAGGAACTCTATGGCCTGCATAAAAAGGGCGTGATCAGCGAAGACGAATTTAAAAAGCTCAAAGATGATTTGATTGCAGCATCCGACATCGAAACCCGGATGAACATGCTGGAAAGACTCGCCCAAAAAAAGTCTGATTCTGAAAGCTCCGGTCCATGAACGTTCCCTGGAATGCATGAGGATTACTCGGTCAAAGGCCGGTAAACCGATTGAGGATTCCAATCATTTTGGCTCAATAAAATTACCTTACCATGGAAAAGAAAAGTTTAAAGCGCACTCCGGGTGTTTTCTCTGAGCGGAAAAGCAAAAACCCCTATTCGCCGGCCGATGCAGAAGTGCATGTATATGGGAAAAAGCCGGTGCGATGTGAGTCCGATTCCCGGGGGTATGCGACCCCCAAAAACCGGAACATCGCGGAAATCGTTCTGGATGCTTCCGAAGGGTTTATTCCGCTATGGAAAAAGGACGTCAATCTGCGTTGGCGGTTTCATCCCGCTCTTTACAATTATTTCATGGATCCCGATGAGGCCATGAAGGCCATCCGGGATCTATTGGGAAAAGGGATCCTGGAGTGGGGAAACAGCGCTCCGGTAAAATTCAGCGAGCGCGACGACGCATGGGATTTTGAAATTGTGATCAGAAAGGACAATTGCGATTACCGGGGATGCACGCTTGCCAGCGCCTTTTTTCCGGATGGCGGCAGGCATCAGTTGACCTTGTATCCGAAGTTGTTCGAGCAATCAGAACAGGAGCAGGTGGAAACGATGGCGCATGAATTGGGTCATATCTTTGGACTGAGGCATTTTTTTGCTGAATTGCACGAAAGTTCCATGCCTTTTGTGAAGTATGGAAGGCACAAGCCTTTCTCTATCATGAATTACGGCAATAAGTCCAAAATGACCGCCGCTGACCGGAGGGATTTGAAATCTTTGTACCAGAAAGTGTGGAGCGGAGAACTGACGGAGATCAACGGAACCCGGATCGTGACGTTTTACCCCTATCACATACTCGGTGGGGTGAATTCGTGAGCGCTCTCAGTTGGCATTGTACTGCTATTTAAAGCTGAGGAGGGATCCTTCCGCTTTGGCCGCTGCGTATCTTGCAAATGACTTCACATCGATGATCGGTTCGCAAAAGCTATACCGGAAGTTTCTTTCATGCCTAAGCCTAAGTCTGCTATGAAATGCGCATTTGTTCTTTCATTTCTGTGTCTTTGCCTTAGCCTGAGCGCCCAGCCGATGTTGGACGGCGCACGGGTTTTGAGTGACTTATTTGATTATAGGGCAATGGATGCCCATGGTGAGCTTTTTCTGGAACGAGGGATCGAATTAGACGAAGAGCATGCCGCTGTTTTGATGCAGTACCTGCCTTTGGGTTTAAAGGATTCAAAAGATACCGCTGCTCTGCGAATCGGCTTAGAGGATACCTTTCAGGGCAATCCTTTTTTCAGCCTGAAATTTTCCAATCAGGACCTAAGAGCATTTTTGGAAGAATCGCGGGAGCATTACAGCGCCCAAAGCGTTCCGGCCGGTGGATTTTTTGTATCCAATTTTGCGGATGGGCTTGCGCGGTTTTTGGTGAAGCGCACCAAACAGGAGCTCTCCGTGGTATTTTTTGAAGACTTTAAAGCACAGGTGAAGGACAATCCGTACCTGGGCCACTTTTGTCCTTTTACCCGGGAGCAGTTGTCGCTGATCGACTCCAAAGTGTATCAGTTCAACGATTACCTGCAGACCTTGCGTGAAGGCTTTGTCGCCGACATGATGGCCCTGCCAGGAAGCACAGAGCGATTTCTGGGCAATGAGGCATTGTGTTCGGGATGTTCGGAACGAGGGGAAGGTAAAGTGATGATTGACCTCCTCCACGTAGCCCAGCAAATGGTAAATGGAGCGTCTCCGGTGGATATGTTGTCCTATCTGTCTCATTCCGGATCTGCCATACAATCGGCACGTCCTGCCGACACATTGCTTTACAACATGGCGGCTGGTCTCCGTTTGCTCAACCTGCTTTCCGAGTCGTTTCGCAATACGGCTTCATCGGATCCCCGGATGCCATGGCATTCCGGTCGCGAAATCCGCGAGTCGTTGCAGGATCCCAAGCTGCTGCGCATCTACCTTGGACTGTTATGGCAAAGGGCCGGGGGAATTGATTTTATCCTTCCGGATGGCAAACAAGTCAGCATGCGCACGCTGATGGAAAAGGCAAATTCCGGCGGGCAGATGTTAGACCGCTGGCGCAAGACCATCGAGGCGTTGAGTGAGCTGATCCATTCACTGCAGGGAACCCTTCATGCCAGTGCAAAAACGGAAAGGGCGCTTGCCGATGATTTTTTCAGTTATTCCCAATCCGTATCGGATCTGTTGCTGGCCATCAACCAGACCGGGCGGACCGCACTCGGCATGGAAGAGAGGGACTTAATTCCCAACACATACATTCTGCTGATGCGGCAATGCAACGCCATGTATTTCAACGTGCGGCAGGGCAACTTTGGAGGCGCCATGGGCAATGTAATATTTTGTCTGGGGCTTTTGAAGAAGGGCAGCAAAAACGACCAGGAGGAGATAGCGAAAATCCTTCGTTACGCAAACTTTATGGCGGCAATCGCCGCCGCCAATTCGCCTGAAGAAATGGAGCATGCCGTAGAACGGTTTGCGCTCCCTCCTGGAAGCAGCCAGGCGAAGAAATACCATGGGCGGTTCTCCGTGGCGCTCAATGCGTATACGGGTTTTGCGTTGGGAAGGGAGTTCCTTGGGAGTGCAATGGAAGCAAAAAATGTCGGTGCACTGGCGGCGCCGGTTGGCTTGAGTTGCACGCTGGGACTGGGAAAGGGTGGAGGAGTCGGAGTATTTGTTCCCTTGATCGACGTCGGCGCCGTGACCGCCTACCGTTTTGATGACGACCGCGCAGGCGACTTGCCCGAACTGACCTGGAACAACATCTTGTCGCCTGGGCTTTACATCGTTTACAACACACCCGGCAAATGGCCGCTTGCTTTCGGATACGGAGCCCAGCTGGGTCCGGGGCTTCGCAACGTGACGGAAACAATGGATGGAGTGGCATTGGAGCTGGAGAAAAGTGGTTGGCGCCATGGGTTTTTCCTTGCAGTCGACATTCCCATAACGTATTTCTATTTGGGAAAGGGAAGGTAATCGGAACGAGGGAGGCGGCATTGGGTTAAAGCATAGGAACGCCCAATGCATTTTTAGTGGCAGATCCAGTGACTGGCTCACGATGTTCGTGCAATGTTGCATACTTCGAAAGCGCCTAGAGGCGCTGAAAAGACTAAGGCATCCCGTTTTGGTTGAAGAGAAAACCATCGGAAGAGAGGTATGATATACTCAAGAGAATTCACAATGGCGACAAGCCCTGGATTCATTAAATTTTGCAATGATGCAAAAAAAAGTTTTCAAAAAATTTGGAAAAATCAAAATCTTGTAATACACTTGCTAAACATACCAACTGTCCTTTTCTAATTGGGCGTACAGATTTTTTGGGCGAGATGGATCGCCGGAAGAGGTATTGCCATTGACTGCAATTGCCAATGGGCTGGTTTATGGGTTCGTGACCGTGGCCTGGGAGGGGAGATGAGTTTTGTGGCGAATGCGGGGAAGGAATTTCCCCAAGGGCAGTCTGAGTGATTTTTTTTCAGGGGTTAAGACTTAGAATGGATTATTGATTGTCCGCGCATTTGTACGGACCGGGCAGGATTTTGTCTGCGTCAGACGATAATCCGTGGTTCGCGAGCGCGTGTTGGAGCATTTTCTTTTGAGCGCTCACCGTGAGATTTGGGGTTCACTGGCGCGGATGTATTGGAAGGAGAAGAGATTCAGTTATTAATGCGTGGGGTCGAAAAAGATCAAGAATTGGCGAAGAGAATTGCAGAATTTGCTTATGCAATAGTGCTCGCCCATTGAGACAGCAAATTCTTGATGATGACTCTAACTTTAATGACAATTTTAAGGAATGAACATAACACCTATAATTTAATGCAATGAATAAAATGGCAATTTTGGTAGCATTCATTTACGTTAGCTGTGCGTCATCGCTGCCACCGCAAAATGAACTGGATGCTAAGTTCATCTTTCGTGGCATGATTGAAAAAATCAACGCTGCCACCATTCCTGAAATATCGGAAACCGAAAACTGCATTGTGGTCGAAGTTAGTGAAGTGCTTGATGTTCCTCCTGAATTCACAGACTGGACGGGCAGGCGTATAACCGTTCTTGTAAAGGATGTCCGTAAACTAAAGCCATTAACAGAAAGAATCTTTTACACGAATGGCTGGTTGTTTGGTGAAAGCATTGCAGTGATTGAATTATTCAGTCGTGAGGCACAGGAGACGAACTCTAAGGCGGTGCAGGATGGGATCAAATCCAGGCAAAACGACTTGATTCGAGAGAGACTGAGATCTTCGGAGCTTGTTGTGGCCGGAAAAGTAGCGGATCTCAAGGGTCCTGGTAAGCAGGAATTCAACTCAGAACATGACCCATTATGGGTTACAGCGACAATTGAGATTTTCTCTGTCGTGAAGGGCCAGTCTGCCCAACGTACCCTACCCGTGAGATTTTCCTCCAGCAGGGATGTAATGTGGTTTGATGCCCCGAAATTATCAGTTGGTCAGGAGGGCATTTTTCTGTTTCGGAAGCCTGCTGCAGATAGAGCAGGCTACGAACTGACCGAAAAGGCATATTTCTTCCCAATGGACCAATTGGAGACAATTCGTGCCTTGTTGAAATAAGTGCAGTACATGGGATATTCACCATCTAAATTTTTCGAAATGAAAGCGACCCTAATTACAATCCTATCATTATGTATTGGCATAGTGGTGTTGCAAAGTCAACAAGTGCGCATTGTGAACATGATGCCCAATGCCCAAAGCAATGAAACAAATCAAGACAGTGAACCCAACCTAGCCATTAACCCTGCCAATCCTAATCAGATGGTTGGCTCGGCGTTTACGCCAAATTTGGTGGGTAGCACCAATGCCCCAATTTATGTTTCAGTAAATGGTGGGCAAACGTGGCTTCTGAATTCTATTGTGCCAAGCCAAAGCGCAACAACAGGTACTGGTGATATAACCAATAGGTTTGGTACAACATCGAACTGGCTGTACACTGGCATACTTAGGCGCCCTACGGCGGCTGGTGCCAGTACAACAATGGATATATTGAGAACGAATAATTTTCTCGGCGCAACGGCAATGCAGCAATTGTCAACACGGAATAGCCCTGACCAGCCTTATGTCCAAGCAGCCACCGTTCAATCAGGTGCTGGAATTGGTGCTGATAGACTTTATATTGGGAATAATGACTTGGGGGTTTCAGGTTCTCAGACGGCTACGATTGACCAGTCTCTGGATGCAACAGTTGGTACGCCTGTAATTGGAGCGAATGTAATAGAAAGAAGAACTCCGTTAAACCAAGATGGCCCTCCCATTAGAGTGGCCATTCATTCCGACGGTACTATTTATGGCGTTTATATACAACGCACTGCCTCATCTGGGACAATAAGGACGGCAAACGTTGTTGTTGTGAGGGACAACAATTGGGGAAGTGGCTCTTCACCCTATTCAGCATTAACTGACCCTGGAGATTCTTTTGCTGGTAGAAACGTTGTAACAGGCATTCAGTTTCCTTTTGGGCCCTTATTGGGTCAAGAAAGGTTGGGTGATAGGGTCAATATCGCTGTTGACCCTATCAACAGCAGCAATGTTTATGTTGTTTGGGCTGATAATAACCCCGGAGGTGGAAATAGTTCAAACTTACATATACGCCGTTCTACTGACCGAGGAGCAAACTGGTCTGCTGCTGATTTACGACAAGTTACCAATGCCATTAATCCTGATTTAGCCATTAACAACCTCGGAGAACTCGCCTTCTCCTACCAACGCCTCGTCTCAGGAAACTGGAAAACAATCGTCGAGCGCACCACCAACGACTTTGCTACCACAGCGACGACAACATTGAACACCTTTCCTGATGGAACCCCTGCTTCCACATTTTTACCCTACCTTGGCGATTATGCCTGCCTCACGGCCATGCCCTCTGGCAAGGATTTCTGTGGCGTTTTTTCTGCGAGCAACAATCCGAACCCTGCCAATTTCCCTGCAGTGCAGCCATTGTGGCAGCGCAATGTGAACACTGCCACCAACCAATTGCGAAATTTGACCAATACCTCCAACGTCAATGTATCCATCGACCCTTTCTTTTATCGAATAAGCCCCTTGAACATTGATCAGGACTTCTACGTTCGTGACTGGACCAACAGCTCATCCAGCCACGATCAGGGAGAGGAGCCTTCTGACATCAATTACTGGTTTCAGTTCAACAGCGACGTGTGGACGCGAAGAAATAATACGGCCGGCACCTTTACCTCAGCCGACCGACCAGCCAATCAAAACCCCCAACCGGTCGGCATGGGCCACAATTATGCGTATGCGAGGGTACACCGCAAAGCAACCGGATTGGCAGAGACCGTCAACCTTCTTTTCCTTAAGTCAGAATTCGGCACGGGCAGCAATTTCCAACTCATCAATGGGGTGTCATCATTTAGCAGTCTGAACTTTGGTCCAACTGACCTTGCATTAACAATGACCAGTGGAGTTCAGTGGGACCTGGTCGACCCCAATGCCGTGACGGCTGACCATCCTTGCATGGCCGTGGAAATTGCAACACTCGATGACCCAAGTGGGAACCCAACTCTTTTAGGAAGAGCCCCTGGATGGTCAAATGGAACTGACCTGCTGGTTATTTCTGATAATAACAAGGCTCAGAGAAATCTTCATGTATATAATGGTGGTCCAGGAGGTGAGGCTGCTTCGATTTTGAGCTACGCGATTATACACAATCCGTCCTTTTATACAAGGGACATACGGATTTTGGTGAGTCCTCAAAAGGGCGCGGATGTGCTAAAACCGAAGGTGTCGGTTAGAGCCGGGAAAGGACAGGGAAAGAATATTATGCGTGGTGATACCCTTATTTTAATCGGCATGAAGCCCTGTGAGAATCGCTGGTTGGAACTATCATTAAGCCGCCCAGATGAAGGAATGAAGTCTCCCCAAACAGTCATATTCAGGGAAATGGTTGGTACATTGGCGGTGAACGGATTTACAATAGGAGTTCAAAGCGGGAGCAGTACGGAGTTCGCAAAGCAAAATCTTGAACACCATGAGCTTGCCTTTGACTTGCTTGCCAGACGATACAATCTTGAAAAGGCCAGTGAACAAGCCCGCCGTGCCCTTGAACTACTTCAGAGCATTCGCTCTGAATCCGATTATCGCGTATTTCTGGATAAAAATGGTGTGTCATCTGCAAAACTGATAACAGAGTGGCTGCGAGGTACAGGGGGGGATCCGTTTGAACTTGCCACAACTGCTGATGATTTCATTACGGGCATAAATGGAGGCAATTGGTCAAAGACACAGATAACACACGCTAATCTTTCCCGCAAGCTTCTTGCATATTTAAGTTATTTGGATAAACAAAACGGAGATGTAGCAGACATATTGCAAACAATTCGCTGGCAAAGGGATCTGATGCTTCGAAGTCCGGTTTTTAAGGGCGCACAAAATGTTCAGAAATCCATCAGCAACGCTGACCGGTTTATTGAGGACTACGGAAAAGTCAAGCGGACAAACAAAGATTATCCAGATTTCGTAAAGGCGAATCTTGATGGTTGGCGGGAAATTGTCAGGCAGTATTTTCCCAATGAAACTTTTGACCCATTTTTCAAAGACCTCAATAGTAATTTGGACAACCCACAATTACTGCAAAAGATGCAATGTCAATTTGTTTCGAAATTATCACTATTGGTGGGATTGTAATCTTTCAAGTAAAGGTATTAAATACAAAAGGGGACAAAATGAATTTGCATGGATTTTATCTTGACGATGGAAGTAAATAATTGCGATATGCGAATACCATCCTATCATTAAATTACCAATCAACCGTGATCGACTTCTTTATCATATTCAACAATATAATCAAAACTTGTAAGGCTAATGTGGAATTCCATTTTTAATCTTACAATTTTAACGTCTTTTCAAAAACAGATTTGGAAGTATGAGAATATTTAATTTGGTGCATTTGATGGCGGGTTACCGGAAATTTAGCTACAGTGAGTTGAAGAGTGAGGGTCAAAATGATCGGCCACGGGACAAAATGCGAATCACAGGGTGAGAAGAGGTAACAATAAGACATTCAGTGTCTAGAGTGATATTGAGATGGTTTGGTTTTAATGAACAGTTGCGATAATGTTTTATAAAATATCTAGATCATGTTGGATGACAAATTTTTATGCAAGAAACAGATCTTCCAGGAATTTGGAATATCAAAATCAACTTTTTATCGCCTCGTAAAGGGTCTGGGATTACACATAGAGCGCCGCCTCCTTTCCCCGACCGAAGCGGAAAACCTACGGAATGTACTGCGGGGTATGGATGTGCAGGCAAAGGGAAAGCGGAAGAATTAATTTCCCTACGGTCCCTGGTTGGGTAGAATGGGACACATTGAAACCCAAAGCGACGTATTGGGACATATTGAGCCTTTATGGCGGTAATTACTGCATTAAATTTGGGACCAGACTGTTTGCATGTGTTTCCTTAAATGAATTATTAAGTTGATCGTGTGAGAAGGAAAAAATAGTTATATGAAATTTACCATTTTTGTTACCCAGCAGTGTAATCTGAGATGCACCTACTGTTATATTGATAAGAAGCCGGAAACGATGTCTTTGGATGTTGCTCATAAGGTAGTTGAATTTATCTACAAGAAATCCATATTGACCAACGAAGAAGTAAACATTGGCTTTTTTGGTGGAGAGCCGTTGCTAAGATTCAATCTCGTAAAGAAGATAACTCAATTCATAAAAAATCATCCACTGTATTGCCCTGATCGGGTAAACATTACTATCGTCTCGAACGGAACCATCTTTACGGATGAAATCGCCACCTTTATTAATGAAAATGAAATTGGGTTTGGGATAAGTTGCGACGGTCCTCCTTCTGTTCAGGATTTGTACAGGGTTACTTTGTCTGGAAATGGTAGCTCTGAAATAGTCGAGAAGAATATTAAAAGGGCAAAGAAATCTCTTTCCCGCATTATGGTAAATGCAGTTTACACTCCAGAGACTTTATATAAATTGGCGGAAACAGTCGAATATTTGTCTTCCATAGGGGTGAGACATATTTATTTGAATCCGGATTTTTCTGCAAAGTGGAGGCCGGAACACGTGAAGATGCTGCCAGAGATCTATGAAGAGATAGGCAGCTTATATATGAAATATTACCTGGAGGAGCGGCCTCATTTTATCAGTTTAATTGATAGCAAAATCGCTGTTATCCTGCGCGAAGGCTATGGCAAGCTGGATAGGTGTAGGATGGGGCAAGCCGAATTTGCATTCACGACACAGGGAGACATTTACCCTTGTGAGAGATTGGTAGGGGACGGCAAAAATGATCATTGTATCGGGAATGTTTTTGATGGACTTACTCAGCAGGTCTCATTATGCCACAAGGCCGAGGGTGCTGAAATGAATGCTGAATGCACTCATTGCGGAATTAAAGATTATTGCATGAATTGGTGTGGGTGTTCAAACTATATGTCATCGGGGTCTTATAACCGGGTGGGTCCATTTCTGTGCGCCTCCGAAATTGCGTCTATAAACACGGCGTACATGGTTTTTGAGAAACTGGAAAGACAATTGGGTCCGACATTTTACGAACACATAAATGGGGCTATGCTAAATAAGAGTCTGACATAATCTGAATATAGGGTACCTGTTATGAGCACAATGAGAGGGTCTCCTCAATTGGAAGCTGATGGTGAGATTTTAACATTATTTTCAAACGATTAAATCATTTTACAATGGCAAGTAATTTATTTGAATTTGACGCGAGGCGTCTCTTGAGATGGGTTTACGGGGGTCCTTTTGAGGATTTCTGGCTTAAAAATGTGAACTTGATCGAAATCATGGTTAGAGACCATAAGTTGAAACCGCTTAACACTGGAAAATATGTAATGGGCGATTTTGTAGCTGGTGGGATCGAGGAATCCTTTGAGGGTGCTTCTTTTGAGCCTGGTGCAGAGAGCCTGGCTCAGAAAGCTCCTATTCCTCCTATTCTAAAGCCTCAACGGGGTCCATTTTGGCCGCGCCCGTTTCCGGGTGGACTTAGAATTCCGCATTTGCACTTTAAAGGAGATGTGTTTTTACTCGATGACAGGCAATGGAATGAGCTTTCAAGCGCTGTACTTGAAGGATTTAAGGAAAAGCTAAATAGAGCGAAATCAGTCAGTTTTGAGCAAATTATGAAGCTTTCAGATGGCTTTGACACTTTGACTTAGGTTGCTTTTATAGAGACTTGATGCGTTCTGCCTGTCGAATTGGTGGTTGATTAGACAGGCAGATTTTTCTCCCTGCAGTTATCGATAAAATAGCTTGATTAAAGTATCTGATTGAGGCAAGATGCATATTGTTTAATATGACATGATACTTAAAAGACTTGTCAATAATTGGAAAATGCATCCTTTGTTATCGTAAGTTTGTAACTTGTGCAAAGTTCAGTTCATAAAGTCTTAGATTGGCCCTCGCCTTCTCTGCGACTTATCAGTAATTCATTTGAAATAGTAATGACTTTGACTAATGAGTACCAAATACAAATTTTTAGATCCAGAAGGAATATATTTTGTGAGCTTTGCAACGGTTAAATGGATTGACGTATTTACTAGACAAGAATACAAAGAAATATTTATAAATAGTTTAAAGTACTGTCAGAATCACAAAGGAATGATTATTCATGCATGGTGCCTGATGTCCAATCATGTACATCTAGTTTTTTCAACAATTGAGAAGGGTAAACATTCTGAAATTTTAAGAGATCTAAAGAAATTTACTTCCAAGAAATTGCTGGAATCGATTAAGAACAATCGACAGGAAAGTAGAAAAGAATGGATGTTAGCAATTTTATCTGATGCTGGACAAAACAATTCTAATAATAAGGAATATCAGTTCTGGCAACAAGATAATCATCCTATTGAAATTTATAGCCCAAAGGTTATTGCTCAAAAGCTTACCTATATACATAATAATCCGGTGAAATTAGGAATTGTTTCAGAAGCCGAACATTATTTATATAGTAGTGCATGCAATTATTGTGGTCATAAAGGGCTAATAGAAGTTGAAATTTTAGATATTCCGGCAAGTTTGGTTGGATATATTTATACTTGAAGATTAGGATATAATGGGGGGCGCAAGTTACAAACTTGCGCCAGCGGAGGATATAATGGGGTGCAAGTTACAAACTTGCGCCAGCGGAGGAGGTATAATGGGGGGGGGGTGGAATCGGAAGAGTTTAGTATAAGAGTTGATTTGAGTGATTTGCAACCGAAGAGCTACCTATTCAAGCGGTTAGATGATCGTAAGACTTATTCAAGGATGATCCAGTTATTAATGCAAAGCTAAGGTTGTCAAGAACTATGAGTATGGGTAAGAAACTTTTGCTCTGAACAGAACGGTGCAAGAAACTTTAGAATGAATAGCCTTAAATTAAGCACCCAAAGTCTCCTGCCTCGACGCTTTCAGTTTCAACAAATAGCCATAAAAGAGTGCAAACGAAAAGCCGGCCAGCAATGCGGCAATGGTGGGTTGTAGTCCGGCGAGCCAGTCGTAAACGCCGTGCAGGACTGCGGCAGTAGTGAATCCAATTAAAATCAGTGCGCCTTTCTTTTCTCCCCTGATGTTCGCAATGGAGATGAAGTAGGCGACGATTCCCGAGAAGACGGCATGACAAAATACCAGGGACAAAGATCGCAACAATACCAGCACCATGGCATTTTGCACTCCGGAGACCAGACCTGACGTCCCATAGTCCAGCGTTTTGGCATAAGTGTTTCCCACGGCCTGGTCGCCGTAATGAAGGTTTTCAAAGGCTGCAAACCCAAGACCGCTGAAAACGCCGATCGTGATCAGCGAAAGGGGGTTCAGGTCTTTTTGAAACCACTTTATGGCCAAAAAGACCGGAATTGATTTTACAGCTTCCTCAAACAGGCCAACCTGGACGACATATCCGAAAAGAGAGATCACCAAATTTCCGCTGTCGGCCATAGCGAGATAAAAGTCCGGAAGAAAGCGATATACAAATAACAACAGCCAGATCCCCATGATGCCGGTAAAGAACAGGCTTGCTACCGCCAGTCGCCGGGTTCCGGTATCCGATATGATGAACTTTTTAAAAATAACACCCCATACCAGGGCGAAAAAGAGCGCAAACATCGTGAGCTGGGTAGACACTTGTTCTACCGTAATGATCAGTAGGGGAATGACTCCCAATAAACTTACAGCCCAGAAAATAAAATCCTTTAACAATAACTGGATGTTGCTATGGTCGATGGGTATGATTTCCTGTTTTAGCGGAATGTCGTTTAGGTCCTTCAATATGGTCTGAGCCTGTTTGGATCCTTTTTCAATGAACTGCTGAAAAGACTCATTGAGCGATTGTATGGAAGGGTCCTGTTGGGGAGACGGGTTTTCTGCATGGCCCGGGTGCAGGATGGGTATCACAAACGGCTGGCCGCATGCTGAGCAAAACCGCTGATTTCCCGATGCCGATTCGGGAAACTCCAGCGGGGTCTTACAATGCGGACAGCTAACTGCGATCATCAGGTGTAATTATCTCTTTTCCGCTTTTACACAGGGAACTCCCCAAATATAAATGGTTTTTTGGGATTTTTTGAATTGAACCGATTGCTGATCGAGGACGCGGACCGTTTGGTGTTCCGTCAATCCCGGATCAAAAAGTGCTGTGAGGTCTGGCAATCCTTTGCGATCGAGTCGGAACGACAGGTATAGGCTCTCCTTTTTGTCCTGCCAGGAACCTTTGAATCGATATTTTTTTGGAGGCCTCTCACCGAGATCCTGAAAATGAAGCACGAACTTATGGTCTCTGTGAACGTCCAATGCAATCTCGGCAACGTCGTTGCCGCCCGATTGGTAGCTCAGTAATTTTGGTGAAGCACATGAGCCCAATGAAATAAGGAATATGACCAAGGGAAGCAAAAGCCAGGGGTGGTTGGCCCCTCTGTTATTTTTCATTCCTCAATATACCGGTATGCATCCAACGGATCTGCATTTTCGAACGGTAAAGTTGCAATGGAGGGAAGGTCGAGGTTCACTCTTCCTGGTGGCAATCATCAAAGGTCCGAAAAGCGGATTGCTGGAGGAAGTAGGGGGCAATTCAGCCTCCTGTCGGGGTATTCAGGGCCTTTATCCCAAAGAAGCTAGCATCCCCCCACCTATGGCGGGACCTATGTTGATGACTTTGGGAATCGATACCACCTGGTCACGCCGTTGGCGTGATAAATCCTCCCGCCTATGGCGGGATAAACTTCTCGCCCACTGACTTTTTTCGATTGGATGGTGGTCCCACCTGGTCACGCCGTTGGCGTGATAAATCCTCCCGCCTATGGCGGGATAAACTTCTCGCCCACTGACTTTTTTCGATTGGATGGTGGTCCCACCTGGTCACGCCGTTGGCGTGATAAAGCTTCCCGCCTATGGCGGGATAAACTTCTCGCCCACTGACTTTTTTCGATTGGATGGTGGTCCCACCTGGGCTCGAACCAGGGACCCTCTGATTATGAGTCAGACGCTCTAACCGACTGAGCTATGGGACCATTGCAGGAATGCGGGGCGGAATCGCCGCCGCAAAGGTAGGGTATTTTAAACAGTTGCGGAGAGCAACGGCAGGCCACTTCGGTGGATTGTGCATCTTTGTGCCGGTAAGACGGCGCTGTGATCCGAAACATCGTATTCGACTTTGGCAACGTGCTCTACGACCTCGACGAGGCGAAGACCGAAGGTTTGCTGCGTGAGGTGCTGGACCCGCTTAAATGCAGAGACCTCGAAGAACTGGTGCTGCACCCCTACGAACGGGGTGAATGCTCGGAAGAGGCTTTTATCAACAGGCTGCAGCGCCGGTCGCACACTCCACTTGATGGAAGCTACTACCTCCATGCCTGGAATGCCATGCTCCTCGGCATACCCCCACACCGCCTGGCCATGCTGGATCAGCTCCGCAAACGCTATGCCCTCTATCTCCTGAGCAACATCAACCGCTCGCACCTCGTCGTCCTTCGGCGACAATTGGAGGCAATGCCCGAGGCTTGCGATTTCGAACGTCGGTATTTCGACGGCGTTTTCTACTCGTGCGAGATCGGTCACCGCAAACCAGAACCGGAATGTTTTCACCACGTGCTCTCCCATGCAGGAATCCTGGCGGGGGAATCCCTCTTCATCGACGACCGCCGGGAAAACATAGAAGTCGCACGCCAGTTGGGTTTTAGAGTGCACCGCCATGACCCGGCCACAGAGATCGGTGACTCCATCTTAAACTTAGTGGAGGAACCATGAGCGCCTACCTCAGCCGGGAGCGTCTGCTCGAAAAAATGCGCCACTACTGCGGCTACCAGGACCGCAGCCAGAGCGAGGCAGAATTCAAACTCCGCAGCCTTGGGGCCGACGAAGCCACCGCCGGCGAAATCCTGGTGACCCTTATTGGCGAAGACCTCCTCAGCGAAGAGCGCTTTGCAAAATCTTATGCCCGCGGAAAGTTCAGGATCAACCACTGGGGACGTCGCAAGATCGTAAGTGGACTGAAAGCCCGTCAGGTACCGGAAAACCTTATCCGCATCGCTCTCGCCGAAATCGACGGCGACGAATACCTCGACACCCTGAGCCAACTCCTGCGCAGGGCCCTGTTATCAGGCGACTCCGCCCGTGCCGTGCGAAACCTCGAAGCCCGCGGATTCGAAGGCCCGCTCATCTACGAAACCCTGCGCATGCTGCAAGGCGAAGACTGACCAGCGACCCCGGTACAACCCCGGAAATCAAACGAACGAACGTTTGTTAGCTTAAGTTGGAATTTACAGCAGGGTCGACTGGCTGAAGCCCCGCTTTTCCGGATAGTCGGTCGTGTAATGCAATCCGCGGCTTTCCCTGCGCATCGCCGCCGAGCGGGTAACCAGGTATCCGATGGTAATGAGGTTGCGAAGTTCGCATAAGGCAGCCGAAAGGGTCGTGGAATGGTAAAGTGTCTCGGTTTCCTCGTACAGCAGGTGAAGCCTGTGGATGGCACGCTCCAGACGCACGTTGCTGCGGACGATGCCGACGTAATACGACATGATCTCCTTGAGCTCCTTGATGCTCTGCGTGATCAGGACCATTTCGCGTGGGTGTGCAGTACCCGTGGCGTCCCATTCCGGAATGTCTGAGCGCAATTGCATGTCAGCGATGCATTCGCTGAGGTCTGTGGCAATGCGGTATCCGAAGACGGCGGCTTCGAGCAGCGAGTTCGAAGCAAGCCGGTTGGCTCCGTGCAAGCCCGTGCAGGTGCTTTCACCACAGGCATACAAGCGCGCAATGCTGCTTCGCCCCTCCAGGTCGACCTTAATGCCCCCACACATGTAGTGGCAGGCCGGAACGACGGGGATCATCTGCACCATGGGGTCTATCCCCACGCTGAGACATTTTTCGTAGATGTTTGGAAAATGGGCCAAAAACTTTTCCCGGTCGAGGTGGCGGCAATCCAGGCATACGTATTCCTCTCCCAGGGTCTTCATTTCGTTGTCGATGGCCCTGGCAACGATGTCCCGTGGCGCGAGGGATTCACGAGGGTCGTAACGGTGCATAAAAGCATCGCCGCTGCGGGTTTTGAGAACGGCTCCAAAGCCGCGCACGGCTTCAGATATCAAAAAGGCAGGATTTTCAGTTCCGGGCCGGTACAGTGCCGTCGGGTGGAATTGTACGAACTCCATGTTTTCCACATGGCCTTTCGCCCGATAGAGCATCGCGATGCCGTCACCCGTGGAGACGAGCGGGTTGGTCGTCGTGCGGTAGATCTGTCCGGCGCCACCGGTCGCCAGCACCGTTGCCCGTGCAAGGTGGGTCTCTACTTCCAGGCTTTGAAGGTTGAGCAGGTACGCACCGTAGCATTCGATGTCTGGCATGATGCGGGTCACGTTGTATCCGAGGTGGTGCTGGGTGATGACGTCAATGGCATAGCGGCGCTCGAGGATTTCTACATTTTCCAGTTCTGCGCATTTATCGAGCAGCGCACGCTCGATCTCTGCGCCGGTAACGTCCTGGAAATGCAGGATGCGGGATTCAGAATGCCCGCCCTCCCGGGCAAGGTCGTAGCGCGCAGAGTCGATCTTGTCGAATCGCGCCCCCCAATCGATCAGTTCCTGAACACGGGTGGGGCCCTCTTCTACGACGATGCGAACGGCCTCCTCGTTGCAGAGTCCGTCTCCGGCATCCAGGGTGTCGAGAACGTGTTTCTCAAATTCGTCGCGGATACTGTCCCAGACGGCTGCAATGCCTCCCTGCGCATAGCGGGTATTGCCCTCCTCTTTTCCGGTCTTGCTCACCAGACGGATCTTCAGGTCCGGACGCTTTCGCGCCAGTTGTATCGCCGTGGTCAATCCGGCAATGCCCGTTCCGATGATGAGTACATCCGTTTGAAACACGCTGTTCGCTTGTGGCGCGAAGTTATGGACTTTGCCGTATACGGCTGTATGCTCCGACGGATACTGCATCGGTGATGGCATGGCCACCTTTGCAATTGACCGGTTAACTGTTTAACTGGAAGGCAATCGCGATATTCCATGCCAGAGCAGCCGGGCAGCTTCGTGCAGGGTTTCTTCTTTTTTAGCAAAGCAAAAGCGGAGGAGCCCGGGATCATAAGCGTCGTGGTAGAAAGCGGAAACGGGAATGGCAGCCACTCCCCGGGAGGCGACGAGATGTTCTGCATACGCGAGGTCATTCGTCCTTCCGGCAGACTGGAAACGAGCCAAAGCAAAGTAAGAACCATGGCAGGGAAGAAATTCAAAATCCGGGTGTCCCCTCATACACTGCAAAAACAGGTCGCGGCGCGTCTGGTAAAATTGGGCCAGGTCGTCTGTAAATTCTGAATGGGATTCCAGAAATCGGGCTACGGCGTATTGAGCCGGCGTGTTCACCGAAAAGACCATAAACTGATGCACCTTGCGGATCTCCTGGCTCAGCGCTTCCGGGGCGACGGTGTAGCCTATTTTCCACCCGGTGTTGTGCAGGGTTTTGCCAATCGAAAAGACGACGATTGAGCGTTCGCACAGTGTAGGAAATTCAAGGGCGCTGCGGTGGCGGTTGCCGTCGAAAACCAGCAGGTCGTAAACTTCGTCCCAAAGCAACAGGCTGTTGTGCCGTCGCGTCAGCTCGCCGATTCGCAGCAGGTCATCAGCGCTCAGTATGCTTCCGGCGGGGTTGTGCGGATTGTTGATCAGCACCATGCGCACGGTTTCAGTACTGAGCAGTTGCTCCAGCGAATCCCAGGGAATGGAAAAGTCCGGAAGTTCCAGGCGCAGGTACAGTGCTTGTCCCCCGTTGATGCGCACGGCGGGTCCATAGGAGTCGTATGCAGGCTCGAAGATCAGCACCTTGTCGCCCGGCCGCACGAAAGCGCTGATGGCCGTATAGATGGCCTGGGTGGCTCCGGCCGTCACGGTGATCCCGGTTTCCGGGTCGGCGGCGCAACCATAGCGGTATTCAAGTCTTCGCGCAATGGCAGCGCGCAGTTGCGGCAGGCCGGGCATGGCGGCATATTGGTTGAATCCGCTGCGGACGCCTTCGTCGAGGTAGGCGAACAACTGTTCGGGTGGTGCAAAGTCGGGAAATCCCTGTGCCAGGTTGATGGCGCCGTGCCGGTTGGCCAGCGCGGTCATGTGAGCAAAGATCGAGATCCCTGCGTCGGGCAGTTTGCTATTCAGGTCCGGCGACATCGATGGGGGAGAGTCGCTGAGGCTCAGTGCTTGGCGTACTTTTTATAAATGCGGTCGATTTCTCCGGCGAGGCGGTGGTCCTTTTCGGTTAAGGTGTCGCCGGCATCGTGGGTGGTGAGGTTGATCTCCACCCGGTTCCAGGAATTTTTCCAGTCGGGGTGGTGGTTCATTTTTTCTGCCTGGAAGGCCACCTCCGTCATAAAGGCGAAGGCCTCGCCGAAATCCCGGAATTCAAGGGTAGTCTTCAGTTTGTTGTTGCTTTCTTTCCACATAATCTTTGGCTTGGTTTTGTATGGCTCACGCGTAGCTGAATGGATGGTCTGCAATCTGTCGAACGGCACACTCCAGCAGGGTCACGGCGGCATCGACATCATCCTCGTGAACCATTTCGATGACCTGGTGCAGGTGTCTGGTTGGAATGGAAATAGCGCCTGCAAGGGTACCGGTACCTGCTCGCTGAACGGCTCCGGTGTCGGTACCCCCACCGGACATGAGTTCTGCCTGCCAGGGAATGCCGTTGCCGTCGGCAAGTTGTTTGAGAAAGCGCACCATGCGCACATCGGGCACGACGCTGCTGTCGAAAAGTTTAATGGCTACTCCCTTGCCGAGGCGGGTGACGACTTCGTGAGCCTGTGAACCCGGCACATCGTAGGCAATGGTCGTATCGATGTTGATGGCAAGGTCGGGAGCCACGCGGGTAGCAGCGACCTGGGCCCCTCTCAGGCCGAGCTCTTCCTGGACGGTAAACACACCGTAGAGGTCTACGCCGGGCGACCGGCCATCCAGGCGGCGGAATAACTCGACCAAGGCGTAAACGGATACGCGGTTGTCGAGCGATTTGGAGTTGAAGCAGCGGCCCATGCGAATGAGGCTGCGCTCCCGGGTGATGGGGTCCCCCACACCGATGCGGCCGTTGAGTTCCCCTTTGCCCATGCCTGTATCGATGAAGTAGTCTTTTGCGTTTGGCGCCTTATTGCGCTCCTCCTGCCCCATGAGGTGAACCGGCTTGCTGCCCATCACCCCGTAAACGTTTTCCCGGCCGTGAATGACCACCCGCTGGGCTGTAAGGGTTTTTGGATCGAAGCCGCCAAGGGGTAAAAAGCGGACGAAGCCGTCGTCGTCAATGTGTTGGACGATAAAGGCGATTTCGTCCATGTGCGCTGTGAGAAGCAATTTTTTGGAGGAAAGGCCCTTTCGGAAAACCGTGAGGTTACCCATGGCGTCGGTGCTGATCGAATCGGCGCATCCTGTGAGGCATTCCTCGAGCAGGGAGCGGATGGGGTGTTCAAACCCGGGTGCTCCCGGGGTCTCACAAATCCGCTGCAATAAACTGAAATCTGCCATTTATCGATCAACCGGCCAAAAATAGGGCATCTGGTTTAATTGCTTAAATATGGCTTTTGCTACTATGTATGTAATTGATTTTAATGAGATTTGCAGCGTGAGCGGCATTCGCAGTCTGGCCGTCGAAACCCTGGTTTACGGGATGAGCTACGCTCTTGGGCGGCTGATCCACTTCCTGCTCGTGACGGTTTACCTCACCCGGGTTTTTGCGGGCGACCGGGCCTTTTTCAGCATTTACAGCGAGGTGTACTTTCTCATCGCACTGGTCCTGGGCCTGCTGGGGCTCCGGATGGAGACTGGATATTTCCGTTATGCTTCAGACGGGAAGCACGGTCCAGGAACCATCTACCCTTTGGCCAGCCAGCTCGTGTGGATCGCCTGTGGGATTTTCCTGTTGGTAGTGCACCTGCTGCTCAAACCCATAGGCGGGTGGCTGCAATACCCGGAATTGCTCGGCGTAATTTCGATGGCAGCCTGGATCGCCGTGCTCGATGTTGCCAGCGCGCTTCCCTTTGCGCGGCTGCGCTACGAAAAAAAACCGCTTCGGTATGCATGGATCAAAATGGGCGGGATCCTGCTGAATGTGGCTCTCGTGTTGCTGCTGCTGTACCAGCACCAGGGAAATGCTGCAGAAAAACTTGCTATGGTGGTCGGCGCCAACCTCGTTTCAAGCGCCGTTGTGCTGTTTTTACTGGTCCCCGAACTGCGTTCCGCCATGAAGCCTGCAAACTGGAGTCTGTCTCCTCAATTGATGCAATACGTCGTGCCACTCATCGTCGTCAGCCTGGCTTATGTTTTTATGCAGTACGGCTCGACAAGCCTCCTCAAATATTTCCTGCCGGGCGATGTCCGCGATAACCTCGACACCAGCAGCAGCTACAACGCTGCCGTTCGGCTGGCCGTCGTGATGAACCTCTTTGCTACAGCATTTGGTTACGCCGTCGAACCCTATTTTTTCCGCTCGGCAAAGTCAGGAGATGCCCGCGAGAGTTACGCACGCATCGCATATTACTTCGCGGTCTGCGGCGCTTTCATCTATCTGGGCACCACCCTTTTTGTTGAGGCGTTTGCCCTGCTGCTGGACAAACACTACCGGGACGAGTTGTTTCTGGTGCAGATCCTTCTGCTGGCCAATTTGTTTATGGGATTGTTTTCAACGATCTCCAGCTGGTACAAGCTGACCGATAACAACCGGTTGCTGGCGGGTGTGAGTCTTTCGGGTATGGTTTTAATGGTAGTGCTCAACATCGCGCTCATTCCAAAATTCGGCAACGCCTCTGCTGCCTATGCAAACCTGGCTGCCTACGCGTTTGTTTGCGGGGTGGCCTATGTGCAGGGTCGCAGCCGATACCCGGTTCCATACAGGACTCTGGCCCTGCTGGCCTGGATCGGTGGCAGCGTCCTTGCGGCCAATGCCCTGCCTGCAGTCTACCGCGCCCTGGAGCTTCCCGAGCTTGCCGGTTATGCCCTTTCGCTGCTTGCCCTGGGGGTTTACGCCCTGCTCTTCTGGCAACTCGAATGGCGCAACAGAAGAACTAACAAACGTTAGTTCGCTTTCAGGAATTTTCCGGCGTGGACATTGATTTGTGTGAAATTTATTCAGGGCACTTATACCCCCCCCCTATTGCGCCAGCCAGCCCGCACAGGCTCAGCCACTCAATGAATTTGGCCTCACAATCCTTCGTCGAAGCACTGTCCGCGCTGTTCCACAGAACTTCATTTGCAGCGCCCAGTTTTCTTTGGTTAAATCCATTCTGGCATCAAAATTGGGTTATTCGAGGTGCCCTTGAATTTTATAGATTTTCTAACATGCACTTACGAACGTTTACTAAAAATACTAACATACGTTAGTCTATCGAACATTTCAGATGTTCAGTCCACCGCACACGCTGAGTACCTGCCCGGTGATGTAACTCGAGGCGTCGCTGGCCAGGAACAGCACCGCTTCGGACACTTCCGACGGGCGGGCAAGGCGTCCAAGCGGAATGGCGCGAAGGAAGGCTTCCCGGGTTTTCTCGTCGAGTACGTGGGTCATTTCGGTTTCTATGAAGCCCGGCGCAACGGCGTTGCAACGGATGTTGCGCGAGGCCAGTTCTTTGGCCATGCTCTTGGTGAAACCGATCATGCCCGCCTTGGAGGCTGCGTAATTTGACTGTCCGGCGTTTCCAAACACGCCGACGACGGAGGAGATGTTGATGATCGAACCGTTGCGAGTGCGCATCATGTGCCGGGCTGCAAATTTGGTGAGGTTGAAACAGGACTTGAGGTTGGTATCAATGACCTGGTCCCATTGTTCTTCGGTCATCCGGAGAATGAGGTTGTCTTTGGTAATGCCGGCGTTGTTGACCAGAATGTCTAACCCGCCAAAATCGGCAACCACCTGCTGGACGAGTTGCTCGGCCTCGGCATGGACTGCGGCATTGGAAGCATAGGCGCGGCATTGCACGCCGTGGCTGGAACAGCGGGCGGCAACTTCAGCGGCCTTATCCGGCGAACTGACGTACGTCAGGGCCACGTGGGCCCCGTTGCTGGCCAGGCATTCGGCTATGGAAGCCCCAATCCCACGGCTTCCTCCCGTGACGATGGCCACTCTTCCCTGAAGTTTTTCCATAAGCGCTGGTGTTTTCGCAAAGATAGCCGAAAAGTCTCCAGCACCGGGCTGCTCAGAGATAGACATCTCCGCTCGAATGGTCGGAAGAGGCGCCCGTTACCGTTGCAAGTACGTTGTTTCTCCCATGCCAGCGAAGGTAGGCCAGCAATGCAAAGACCAGAGCTTCTTTGTAATCGACCAGTTCGCGGTCGGGAATTACGTACTCCAATCGCTCGCGTCCGAGGAAGTGCAGACGCTCCATCAGGAAAAGGTTGTGCGCTCCGCCGCCGGTGCATAGGACCCTGGGGGGAGATGATCCATCTGGCAAGACCTTGCTCAGGAATGCATCAATCTGCCGGGCAATGTGCTCAACGGCTGTTCGAAGCAGGTCTCGGGTGGCGAGTCTCGAATCCCGGACTTCTGCAGAAAAGTGTTCGAGGAACCATTCGCGGCCAAGACTTTTGGGTGGACTCTGGCTATAAAAGGATAATTCGTTCCATAACTGCAGGAGCCCGGCCTCTACATTTCCGCTTCGCGCCAGGCTACCCTCCGGGTCATATTCCCAGCCTTCGCGGGCACTCAACGCGTTGAGCAGCATGTTGCAGGGAGCGAGGTCGCAGGCATAGCGATGGCCGTCTTGTTGCCAGGATGCGTTGGAAAACCCGCCGAGGTTGAGGCAGCCGTCGAATTCGCCAAACAGCAGGGCATCGCCGGCAGGAACCAGGGGAGCGCCCTGTCCCCCCATCCTCACATCCTGCTGGCGAAAATTGCAAACAACCGGGACGCCTGACTGCTCACGGATCCTTGCCCCGGTACCGACCTGCAGGGTAATGCCCTCGGCGGGTCTGTGAAAGACGGTGTGGCCGTGAGACCCGATCAGGTCTGCTTCCGTTCCCGAATCGCGCAGGAAGTTCGCTACGCTGTGGCCCAGCCATGCGCCATATTCATCGTCGAGTCTTACCAGGGTAGGAGCATCGCTAAACAGGGCATCCGACAAGCGTTTGTTCCAGGAGTCTTCGTAGGGCACGTGGCGGGTTGACAGGATGCGGTATGCAATGGGATCCAGGCCGCTAAATGAAGCCAGTGCGATGTCCAGACCGTCGAGCGAAGTCCCCGACATCATACCCACCACGTTCATTGCATGCTCCACAAAGCTGTCAATTTGTTGGATTCCCCGATTCTGGCATTGTGCTTGGGTACGGCAGTCATTTGCAGGGGTTGGAGCGGATGGGCGGCCTCAATAAATGGCCATGTCGAACAATTTGCGGTAAGCGAGGCTGAGCGGATGCTGGCTGCCGAGAAAATGGAATAGGGCGATGCCCACCCTGCGAGGGAGTTCGTTGGCAAAGGACGGTTCGCGGTTCACGGCATCGATGATGAGCTCCAGCGCCTGATCCACATTGCGATTCAGGATGTGCTCCCAGGCTTCTTGCAGGAGTTCGTGCGCAGGACCCTTGCCGGGCGGGAGCTGGTGCCATGCGCCGATGGCCTCAAGGTCTTTTTGCAGTTCGGACTTTTCGAGCGCTTCGGGGTCCTGAGGAATTCTATGTAGTGCGCTTCCGGGGTCGAAGAAAACTTCATGTTGCACCAGGGTTTGCAGGGCTTTGTCGTGCCCGGGGTTGCCGCTTAAAAACAATTTGAGTTTTTGCACCAGCTGTGCATCCGGTAAGCTCGGATGGTCCTCCACCAGCAAGTCGTAATCGTCCACCTGGGCCTCCACCGTTTCGGGGAGGTTCAACTTGATAAACCGGTCGTCCAACCAGTTGCGGATGTTGTCTCGCGATTGTGCACCGGTGAATTCATCGACGATCTTTCCTTCGAACACCAGTTTGCAGTGCGGGATGCTCTGGATCCTAAAGTAGGCGGCGATTTCCTGTTCCTGTTCGGTGTTGATCTTCACCAGTGCCCACTTTCCTGCATCCTCCTGCTCCAGTTTTTCGAGTATGGGACCGAGGACTTTGCACGGACCGCACCAGGGCGCCCAAAAGTCGATGAGTACCGGTTTTTCAAAACTGAGGTCGACGACATCCCGTTTAAAGTCAAATGCAGCGTTTTCCATGGTCGTTTTTTCTTTTAAGGCACCTCAATGAACCACCTATTGTGCGAGTCTGCCTGCTCTGACCCGCGCACTTAACGAATTTAGCATCACAATACTGCAGTGCATCTCAGTCAGTTAGAATTCCTCAGGTTCCTTCATTGCACCTAAATTCATTCAGGAATCAGCAAGGAGTTGAGAGAGGTAGCCCAATTCATTCCGGCAACAAAATCGCATGATTCGAGGTGCCCTTTAGGTTGAATCATTTCGCTTATAAATGCAAAATAAACACAGGCTGGGAAATTATGTTTCACGTTTCGGCGTCGATTGCCTACACCAGTGAGGGCGCAAGGAGGCTGTGGGAAATGTCAGGAGGATGGGGAAGATACCCTACTACGTGCCTGGACGTCATTGAATGGGGGGCTTTGGCGGTGGTTCCGGCTAAAGTGCCATCCGCCAGGATGTTGACTGCATTTGACTAATTTTGCGAAAAAGAACGGTCCATGAGGATTGAAGCCCTGTTTGTTTTAATGGTTTTGCTTGCCGCGTGCAGGCCGAACCAACCGCGTGCATCCATTGTACCCAAGCTACCGGTGACCCATGAAAACCTTGAGGGTTATTGGTCCAGCAAGGAAGGAGGTCTGGCAGAGATCCGTTTTTCCGGCGACAGCATCTATTTCATTGAAGACGGTCAGGCATTCAGTTACAGCATTTCCAGCGATTCCATCCGCTTTGATTTTGAATACGCAACCTTTTTTTACCGGGTGGAGCTGCCGGGCAGCGACCAGCTGCAGATGACCTCACCCCATATGACCACGACCTACCAAAGGGTAAGGGAGAATCAAAATACAGATACTCAGTCTGTTAGATGAAATCCAGGACAAGGCTTCCCAATTTCGGAAAGTAGCTTTAAATTTGCCAGCCCAAAAGGGTCGGGTGGCCGAGTGGCTAGGCAGAGGTCTGCAAAACCTTGTACAGCGGTTCGAATCCGCTCTCGACCTCGACTTCCTCAGATCCCCTTTTCCGCAAGGATGAGGGGATTTTTTATGACCCCTTGTTGTCTCGCCGCGGCTTTGAGGTGTTTAGATGTCGTTTTCGCGTCTTGCCGGCCCGTCTTGCTGCCCTTCTTTACGCTTTAGCATTGGCTGCGGCCGATGCCGGCAAGCTCAAGAGCCCTTTCCAGGGCAAATCCCCTTGCCGAATACTTCCTAACCATCTGAACTTTTTCACTCAGCGAACGTATGAGGTAAAACAGTTAAGTCATAAATGCCTTTAAATGGAATCGCCCCTTTCGGGGCGAACTACTGGGAATACTATCCCCAATGCTGTTTTAGTAATTCAAAGGTATATTGAAAACACTTAAAAATCAAAAATTTCGATAAATTTAATCATATTTGAAAAATATATTTTATTAATTCTTGATAATCAATTTTTTTATGGAGCGAGTAATGGCTTATATTGATGGGTTTAATCTTTACTTTGGAATTAAGGCCCAGTTTAATAATAAATATTTATGGCTAAATATTGAAGGACTTTCACAGTCATTAATAAAACCGACTCAGTCGTTAATTTCAACAAAATACTTTACTTCGAGAGTTACAAACCAGCCAGCAAAAGAAAAAAGGCAAAACACCTATTTGGATGCTTTAAAGGAGAGTACAAATTGCCAATTCTTCTATGGTAGATATCAGCCTAATGTAATAAACTGTAAAAATTGCGGATGTAATTGGCCTTCACCTAAGGAAAAAATGACAGATGTTAATATAGCTACTCAACTCATTGTAGATGCCTTCACTGATCAGTTTGATACCGCCATCATTATTTCTGGAGATTCGGATTTGGTTCCTCCAGTTCAAAGCATTAAATTGCATTTACCAAATAAGTGAATTGGAATTTTCTTTCCTCCAAAGAGGCATTCAATTCATCTACAAAAAATCGCTCATTTCAGTGGATACTTGGGCAAAAAAGCACTTAATAATAACCAATTGCCGGATCAAATTCATAATACCTAAGGATTTACTTTAATAAAGCCACCCGAGTGGATTTAGGTAATTTTCATTGAATAAATTCATATTAAATAGATTTACGATATATAAATCAGGACCGCTCTCGACCTCCACTTCCTCAGATCCCCTTTTCCGCAAGGATGAGGGGATTTTTTATGACCTCTTGTTGCCTCACTGCGCCATTGAGGTGTGTAGAAGTACTTTCGCAGTGAGTGAAGTGATGATTGTTCTGATTTGGGCTGGGAAATGTCAACTGTGCAATCCCCTCAGCCGGGATGTCTCCTGTAAAAAACAAATCCGTTTTTCCGGTATACTTCGGCAAAGTGTGGGAATTCATGTTGAAATGCGGTGTCTTTGGGAATGCGCACCACCATATATACGGTTTTGTCGATGTCGCCGGTGAGCAGCCACTTTTTGTCGGAATGGCTCGCATTGGACGGCAGTGCTTTGTCCGAATAGAAAAATTGGGCATAGCTTCTGAACCGCCAGGTGTCGACGTAGCAGTCTTCTCCTTTGCGAGACTCGTAAAATTCGATGGCGGCACGCTGACTGTAGGCCTCGATCCGGCCGACGTAGGCAATGAGCGCGGCAAAAACAAAAATTCCCACGCCTACAAACAGTGTGTAAAAGGCCGGCCATTGTTGTTGCCGGTTGAACTGGCGGATGCTGAGGGCGATCACGGCCAGCAGCCAAATTCCAGGCAAAACCTCGAGCCCCGTCCACCGCACCGTTGCTTTCAGGTTTTCATGTGCGAAAGCGTCGTCGAACAGAGGAGTCAACCACTCAGGGTGCATGCCTGCAAAGGGAATCAGCAGGCAGGCCAGAATGTAAACGCTGCCAATCCCCCACATGCCCCATTTCAACCAACCCGCAAAGGAAATTTTTCCTTGCAGGATCTGCTCTACGACGTGTGCAGCCAGAAAGGTAAGGGGAAAGTAACACAGGGAAGAATAGTGAACGATCTTTGAACGCACGACGGTAAACAAGATGAGGACCACCCAGAACAAAATTTTCATCCAGCGTGCAAAGTCGCGCTGGTGGGCTTTTTCGTCCGTCGGGGTGTGGTACAGGGAGCGCACAAAAAACACAGAAGCAGGAAAGCAACCAACCAGAATTACCACAAAGTGGTATCCGGGAAATCCGGAATGGCCGGCACTGGGAGCGGAAAACAGCGAATACTGGTATTTGGTAAACTCCACTACAAACGCGGGACCGTTTTTTAAAGTTTCTGCTCCATACCAGCTCAGCATGATGAGTATGGCAACGAGGGTAAACACGATGAATTGTGGAATGCTAACAAACATTCGTAAGCGTCCCCAAATCCAATACACCCCGATAACGAGTACCGGAATGAGATACGCCACCTGGCCCTTGGCCAGCATGCCCAACCCAACGAAAACTCCCGCCGTCAGGAAATAAGTCCAATGGGATCTCTTCAACGGAATGTCCATAATGGGATCCCGTTTCCAGCAGCCGAGGATGAAGAAGTACAGACCCAGGAAAACAAAGAGGTTGAACACCGGATCGATGATGCCCGACTTAAAATAGAGAAAAGGCAACACGCTGCCGAAATAGCAAATGGCCCAAAGGATGCCGAATCGGTGGCAGCGGATTTTTTTTCCGATGTCGTACAGAAGTACGAGCGTGACCATGCCGCACACGGCGTTGGGAAAACGCGCAGCATATTCCCCGACACCAAAAAGTTTCATGGACAATGCCTGCGTCCAGAAGAAGAGCGGTGGCTTTTCCCAGAAGGGAATGAAATTGACGGTTACCTGAGTGTACTCGCCAGTCATCATCATCTCCCGGCTGATTTCGGCAAAATTGATCTCGTCCCAGTCGAACAGGTGAACTCCCCCCAGGAAAGGGAGAAAGAAAATGGCTGCCATAAGGGCAAGCAAAAGCGGGGTGTAGTTGCCCTTCATCAATTATTTTCTTTTGAAGATCTTATTCAGAAGTTTGCTGACGGCGTCATCGCTGATCCCCAGCCAACCCTTGATGTGGTTGTAGAGAGCAATGGCACGGGTTTCGAGCCAGATCAACACCGATTTAAAGCCGTCGCCCGGACGCGCCCGGTAATTCGTAGCCCTTTTCAGGGGTGCGGATCTTTCTTCTGTGAAATAGTACAGCGCGATGGATTTCCGGGTCATGCCGGGAGGGCATTTTAGGGATTCGGGCAATCCATGGTAGGAATCCTCGTCGGTATTGAAAATTACACTCCGGTTGAAAACCGGGCTGATCCGACAGGCGCAGGCCGACATGTCTCGTTCCCACAATTCGAGCTGTCCGCCATAGCTTTCGTCCCAGGGGTCGTTGAGGTAAACGAGCACGTTCACCCGCCGGCGCCAGTTCCGGTGGTGGGGATGTACTGTGAAGTCGGCGTGGATGTTGAGGTACCCGCCCGTCTTTGTTTGGTGGAGGCCTCCCCCTTCCAGCGTAGAGTCAGACATGAGGCCGTCGATACCGGTGAGTACGCCCAGCGAACGCACAAATTCCGGGCTGTTCAGCACTTCAATGGCATCCCTTAGCGGTTCCGGGATCAGATCCATCTTGTTGAGCCCGTGCTTTTTTTCGTTGAGGTGCAGGTAGTGTATCCAGCCGGCGTCTTCCACTTTGGGGAATGCCTCCATGCAAACCCTCGCCGATTCCCGGTTCAGGAAATCATCGACCACCGTGTGGGGATAGGGTTTGTTGCTCTTGTACCTTTCGGATTGGGCGGTGCAATAGGCATACCACTTGTCCAGGTCCAGAATGGGTTCAGCAGTCGTTGCCATTTTGTCCGATTGAAATGCAAGATAGCATGAATGCCAACAATGCAGGTGGAGGGGAGCAGGACGGCAGATCCTGCAGCCCCGGGTAAACATCCATCGCACATTCCAAAGCCTTTTAAGAGAGGGTTCGACGTTTCCGGCGGGCCCGGTTCACAGGAAAGGCCAGGGCTTTTGTAGAGCTAAAGTGCGCGGAGGGATCGTCAAGTAAAAACCAAATGGGAATAAGAAAGTGCTTTCAAAGGGGAGAAACTTTAAACCCTTTTGCTAAATTAGCCATCCATACCAAAAAGATTCATACTCTTTACTGTCTGTGGCCTTCGGCCCGTGGCTGAAGGGGATTTTTTCCCAAGTTCGGATTTATGAAGGAAAAATTACTTTTTTTTAGAACGGACACCGTGAGGGCTAAGACAAACGATGGGGCGATTCCTGGTAAAACTTCAAGGCAAATCGTCGTGCGGTGGATTTTATCTGGCCGCTTTATATCCTTATGCTTCCAGGTAATTGACGCCTTAGCATTTTCCTTACTCCGTCATTTCAAAAGTTTAGGGCACCTCGAATAACCCACTATTGCGCCTCGTCTTGTTTTGCTCGGGGGCTGCCTCTCTCCACTCCCTCTTGCGCCAGCCAGACCGCATTGGCTTGCGCGCGAAATGAATTTAGCTTCACAATACTTCGTTGCGGTTCAGTCAGTTATTGCTCCACGTAGCTTCCTTCACCGCGCCTCGTCTTGTTTTGCTTGGGGGCTGCCTCTCTTCACTCCCTCTTGCGCCAGCCAGCCCGCACAGGCTAACCCACTCAATGAATTTAGCTTCACAATCCTTCGTTGCGGTTCAGTCAGTTATTGCTCCACATAGCTTCCTTCACCGCGCCTCGTCTTGTTTTGCTTGGGGGCTGCCTCTCTTCACTCCCTCTTGCGCCAGCCAGCCCGCACAGGCTAACCCACTCAATGAATTTAGCTTCACAATACTTCGTTGCGGTTCAGTCAGTTATTGCTCCACATAGCTTCCTTCACCGCGCCTCGTCTTGTTTTGCTTGGGGGCTGCCTCTCTTCACTCCCTCTTGCGCCAGCCAGCCCGCACAGGCTAACCCACTCAATGAATTTAGCTTCACAATCCTTCGTTGCGGTTCAGTCAGTTATTGCTCCACATAGCTTCCTTCACCGCGCCTCGTCTTGTTTTGCTAAATTCCTTCTGGCATCAACAGGGAGTGAAGACAGGCAGCCCTTTTCCTTCTGGCATCAACAGGGAGTGAAGACAGGCAGCCCTTTTCCTTCTGGCATCAACAGGGAGTGAAGACAGGCAGCCCTTTTCCTTCTGGCATCAACAGGGAGTGAAGAGAGGCAGCCCTTTTCATTCTGGCATCAAAACTGGGTTATTCGAGGTACCCTTTATTGATAGAGAAGATTTGTTTTAGGGCTTTTGGCATTGCGACTGGGTGTCATAAGAAATATGCTAAATGCACTCGACCATTATTACTGCAACAGGTATCTGTCGATCGATGTTTGCCTGCCGCAAAGTTCATGTTGCACAAAACTGGTTCAGCGTTTACTCTAATGAACCGGTAATGAAAGCTAAAACTCAACCCAATCGCGGTGAGTTATGAAGAATGCATTCATTATAAATCCTTGACAAAAAACAAAGTGCACAATGAAGAAAGCCGGACCATTTGTAAAAGCAATTTTAATGTTGTTGGTCGTAGACGCGGCAGGAGCCCAGGATTTTCAAATTGATGATGTCGTCATTTCGGACACTACATCCAGCCTGAAACCCAAGAGGTAATGAAATTTTTCAAACGGTGCCTGAAAGAATTGACGACTACAGTGCTCGATTTACAGGCCAAACTTGAGGGGAAATTGCAAGTCTTTCCAAACCCGGCAGATAATGGACTTTTTAGGGCAGAGTTTGAACTCAGAAGCGCCGGGGAGGTACAGCTCGTTTTGTACGACGGGAATGGCAGATGTATAAAGGACCTGCTTTCAAAATACCTTACGGACGGAAGACACCAGATTGTAATTGAAGAACTGAAGAATGTCCCTTCCGGGGCATACTATTTGACGCTAACGGATCAGCAGGGTGTGTTGGGAGTCGTCGCGATAGCCAAAAATTAGGAAGCGCAGCCAGCCGAATCTGAAAGGTGCATTGAGAGCATCAAAAGATTTTCCATTGGGAAGATGTGCATGTGAAATTTGAACCTGGCAGATCTTCAAAAGGCCAATCCAGACACATTAAAATTTAAGACCAGCGTTAGCGCGGCTCTACAAATTCCCTTAAGCGGCAAATGAAAGTAACAATTCAATTTGCATGGGGCAAGCAAGAAATGATGAAGAAATTTTCTAACAGCGCATCATCCCGACTCAACCCATGACAACGTCCTCTTGCAGCAGCAGAATGTGACAACCAAATGAATGAAACGGAAGATCTTATGCATTCGAGTCCTTTTTTTCATTCGAAGTCGGGGACAGCTGTTTAATTGATTGGATCCGAGGATCAATGGGGATTCATGTGCACGCTCCCAGAATCAGTCAGCCATAATGAGGTGGGGCATGCTGCAGGCCTACCCGATGCCGGATTCGCTTTGCCGTTCATGCGAACCGGCGATCAGGCCGGCGTTTTTCATAAGGAGATACAGTTGGTTCATGGTGGCAAAAGGGTAGGCCCGGTGTTCGGTGAGTTCTCCCGGTTGAGTTTGCGCAGCATAACCCAGGCACTTCATTCTGGCCAGAGCGGCAGCTTGCGCACCATGGCGACTGTCTTCAATGACCAGACAATTTTGTGGATCGACCGACAACGACCGTGCGGCATGAAGAAATAGCTCCGGGTCCGGTTTAAACTTTTGAAGATCATGTCCGGAAAAGATTGTTTCCGGACTGAAATATCCCGACAATCCGGTTAGGCGAAGGTTGTGCAGAATTTTGGGGCGGGGACCGTTGGACGCCAGACACTTCAAGGTGAGCATACCCGACAAGATGGATTCTACACCCGGAACGGGTTTAAGCGAATTTGAGAAGATTTCAAAACTCCGGTTGCGATAAACTTCCTCCAAGCCCGTTCCGGGTGGAACGTTGGCATGTGTCCGAATAAATTGCATGGCCTTGTCGAGCGAGCTTCCGCGAAGCGTCTGATGAACGAGATCAGGTGATGTTTCCCCACCAAATTCCCGGATGACGATTGCAATGGCCTTCGCGGCAAGGCGTTCGCTGTCTACCAAAACGCCGTCGCAGTCCCAAATGACGAGATGAACATCATCCAATTCAAAGGGCAAACCGGTTCCATTGGAATTTTTCATGAATCGCACTGATTTGATCTGCAAAAATATTCATGTTTTGTTAGCAGGTTCTCAGGAAATATTTCTGAAGCAGCGACGATGATCGCAAGTGATCTAAGGGAATGCGAATGGTTGAATGTTGTTGCCAATATTATTTTATTATGAACAAATTGGAAGGATGTAACCACATCGTAAAGAAATGATGAAGATAAGGTCTATTTTTCATTAAATTAAACAGTTCCGGCTTTCAGGCAGCATGTGCTTCTCTACTTTTATCCGCGAATTGAGAAAAGTTTCATGCAAGGGCGAACGAAAATATTGCACGTAGTCGGTTCACTGAATCAAACGCAGCAGCTTTACCAGATTGCAAGAGAGATGCCGGAATGCGATCATTATTTCACACAGTTTTTTGGTGAAGGCGCTGTTTGGAAGTGGATGGCTGAGGGGGGCATATTGGATTGGACCATTCTGGGAACCGGTAGTGCATTCCGAAGGGAGCAAAGTGATTTTCTTGATCAGACCGGTGTGCGATACGACTACCGGGGAAGTTTTTACCGCGATGAATACGCAGTTGTATTTCTGTGTACAGACATCATGGTGCTCAAGCGATTTTCTAATGCAAAATTGGTATTCGTACAGGAGGGGATGACCGATCCACTGAACGCACAGGCCAAGATCATCCACAAACTGGGCTTACCGCGATGGTTGGCAGGTAATACAGCATTAAATGGCTGTTCGAACCAATGTGATTTGTATTTCGCAGCATCTGAAGGATATGCACGGTATTTTGAAAGTATGGGTACCGACCCATCCAAGATTCATGTGACCGGAATTCCCAATTTCGATCATGCAGAATCTTTTTTAACCAATGATTTCCCCCATCGCGATTACGTTCTTGTTTGCACATCGGATATCCGTGAAGTGGGGGGAAAAGAAAACCGCATCGCCTTTCTGAAAAATTGTAAGAGGATAGCAGAAGGCAGACGCATTATGGTAAAACTTCATCCGAATGAAAAGACAGATCGCGCACGAGATGAAGTAAATAGGGTTTTCGGTGAAGACGCATTGGTTTTACAAAAGGGAAATACAGGTCACATGATCGCCAATTGCGCTGAATTGATCACGCAGTATTCATCTGTGGTGTATATCGGTATGGCCTTGGAAAAGAGGGTGCATTCTCTGTTTCCGATGGACTTATTAAAAGAGCGAATGCCGGTTCAGAACGGTGGCACCTCAGCAGCCAGGATTGCAGAGAGGGTGCGCGCCATATTGAAAAGGGTGGAACCGTCTTGCTTTCCCGAGACGGTAAGCTCATTCAGAAGAGCTACGGCATCATGAAAAGGGTGGTGACGGTCATTCAAGCCAGAACGGGAAGCAGCAGGTTCCCGGCAAAGATTTTAAAGCCGCTGCTGAGCCAGACCGTGCTTTACCGGATGGTGGAACGCGTCCTGGGGTCTGCACGCAAGGGGGAGGTCGTCGTAGCAACGACGGATCTTGGTGAAGACCGGATTATAGAAAGGATGTGTGAGCAAAACGGTTGGTCGTGTTACCGGGGCGACTCAATGGATTTGCTTTCGCGGCATTACCTGGCTGCCAAGAAGTTGAACGCCGATGTGGTGGTCAAGATCCCGTCGGATTGCCCTTTGATAGACCCACTCATTATTGATCAGGTCATCGAATATTTTTTGGATAATTCTTTCGACTACGCCAGCAATCTCCATCCTGCAAGTTACCCTGATGGAAATGACGTCGAGGTAATGAGCATGGATGCGTTGGAATACTCCTGGGTGACCGCCAACCGCGACTTTGAACGCGAGCATACGACGCCCTACATGTGGGAAAACCGAGACCTCTTTAATATCGGAAACTTCACCTGGGAGACCGGATTGAATTACTCGATGAGCCACCGGTTCACACTCGACTATCCGGAAGATTACAAATTAATCCAGGAGATATACGAACGTTTGTATCCGCTCAACCCACACTTTTCACTTGAAGAAATCCTTGCACTGCTTGAGGCCTATCCTCACTTGCTGGAGATCAACGCACAGTACCGGGGAGTGAACTGGTATCGCAAGCACATCCACGAATTGAAATCTGTAAAACCGGAAGAAACGAGCCTGTTGGATTGATATGGACGCAAAACGGATAGAGGCATTACAAAGCACAGCACGGTCTGTTCGACACCATATCCTGAGTCTTTCGTCTCAAGGGGGTTGCTTTATTGGAGCATCCCTGTCATGTACAGATCTTCTGGTGTATCTCTATTTTGAATACCTGTCCATCGATTTGTCTTCGCTGGATGATCCGGAGCGCGATTACGTATTGTTGTCGAAAGGGCACGATGTTCCGGCAATGTACGGCTGTTTTGTAGAAAAGTCTTGGTTGGCCAAAGACCGGCTGGCCAATCACCTCAAGTCCAACGATTCGATTTATTGGCACCCTAACCGGAATATACCAGGCGTTGAATTTCATTCAGGGTCCCTGGGGCAGCTTCCCTCAGTCGGCGCAGGCATTGCGCAGGATTGTAAAATGAAGGGCCGGCACAACCGGGTCCTTGTAATCATGGGAGATGGAGAGTTGAATGAGGGCTCAGTGTGGGAGACATTTTTGGTTGCTTCAAACCTTCATCTCAACAACCTCTGCTTTGTCATTGACAGAAATTATTTCCAGGCAAACGTGGCGACGGAAGATCTGATGCCGCTTGAACCTCTGGAAGAAAAGTTCAAAGCCTTTGGAATCGACGTCCTCAGAATAAACGGACACGATTTTGAAGAGTTGGACGGGGCATTCCGCAAGCTGCCCTTTAGTGATAAACGGCCTTCGGCTATCATTTGTGACACCGTTCGGGGCAAAGGTATCCCCAGTATTGAGCGTCGTGCCGACAGGTGGTTTGTAAACTTCAGCGAAACAGAAGTCGAGCAACTCCGGCAGGAGTTGGCAGGAGGACAGGCTGCTCAACTCAATTCAGAAACACTTACAGTAAGGTGATGACTTATCAGGATATCCTGCGCGACCGTGCACTTGCAGACGAACGTTTGGTAGTCCTCACTGCTGAAAACCGTGCTCTCATCCGTGACCTCCCCCCGGTTCTTAGAGATCGCTTTATAGACGTCGGCATTGCAGAGCAGACGATGATCGGCATGGCGGCCGGACTGGCCCTGAGGGGTCGCATCCCGGTATGTCATGCGCTGGCGCCCTTTCTATTGTTTCGCGCTTATGAATTCATCCGGAATTCTGTGGCGATTCCATCCCTGCCGGTAGTACTAAGCGGTTACATCCCCGGATTTTTATCCGACGGGAACGGGCCGACCCACCAGGCCCTCGAAGACATGAGCCTCATGCGTGGGTTACCCAATATGGAAGTATATTGTCCGGCCGACCTGGAAGATTTGCTGGCTATGCTTCCGCATGTTCTTGGAACCAGCAAGCCAGCTTATTTGCGGATCACGACCCAAGCTTCCGGATTTGCCCATTCGGCGTTTCAAGCGGGCAGGGCCGAAGTGTTGTCTGTAGGAAGAGACGTCAACATTGTTGTAGCCGGATACCTGTTCCGGGAAGCGCTTCGCGCTCGAGACCTGCTGGAAGAGCAAGGTATCTCCACTGGTCTGATCAATATTCGTTGTCTCAAGCCCCTCGATGAAGAATGCCTGACCGAGGTTCTCAATTCCAAATCTAACATCGTTACCATCGAAGACCATTTCCGTGCAGGCGGACTGTTTACTTCATTGGCAGAATTGGTTGCCAAAAGGGGAATCCGCGCGAAGATCATTCCTTTCGCAATGAATGACCAATGGTTCAAGCCCGCTTTGTTAAAGGAGGTTTTGCAGTATGAAGGATTCACGGCTGAGGCACTCAGTCAAAAAATATTTCAGGAGATCAATACATTGATGTATGTCAAATTCAATTAAGCTCAATGCAACGTATCCGGACATCCAAAGGTCACAGGACATGTTAAAAATGGCCAGGAGGATCATGCACCCGGTTTCTCAGACGCTGGCCAAGGCACCGGGACAGTTCAGCGAAGGGGTTTGTCCGGTATTTGTCGAAAGGGCAAAAGGAAACCGCATCTGGGATGTTGACGGCAATAAATACCTCGATTACTATGCGGCCATCGGTCCCATTTCACTGGGATATTGTTACGATGCCGTTGACGATGCCATCCGGGAACAATTGTCGAAAGGCATTACTTTTTCGCTGATGCACCGTCTGGAGTACGAGTTGTGCGAACTCATACACCAGATCATCCCCAATGCAGAGAGCATTCGCATCAGCAAGACGGGAGCTGACGTTTGCAGCGCGGCGGTGCGCGTTGCAAGAGCCTACACCAGGAGAGACAAGGTGCTCTGTTGTGGCTATCACGGTTGGCACGATTGGTACATCGCAACGACTTCCAGGGATCATGGAATTCCGGAAGCCGTAAAGTCGATGTCCCAAACGTTTAAATACAACGACCTCGAAGACCTCAGCAGCAAGATAGACAATCACACTGCTGCAGTCATTATGGAACCCGTTGTTTTTGAATATTGCCAACCGGGATATTTGGAAGGCGTCCAGGCGTTATGTAAAAAGCACGGAGCCTTGCTGATCTTCGACGAAATGTGGACGGGGTTCCGGCTCGCCATCGGAGGAGCGCAGGAATATTTTAACGTGGTTCCCGACCTCGCCGTTTATTCCAAGGCAATGGCGAACGGAATGCCCATTGCCCTGCTCACGGGTCGCAACGACGTCATGCAGCTCTTCGAAAGAGAAGTCTTTTTCTTCACCACGTTTGGAGGCGAAACCCTTTCACTGGCAGCAGCCATTGCTACGATTCACGAGCTGAAATCCAAAAATGTTCCGGAGTACCTGAGAAACATAGGAGCGATGCTCAAGGATGGATTAAACGGGCTGATTGCATCTCATCAACTGACCGAATACTTGTCATGTGTTGGATATCCCTGTCGCACCATCCTCAACATGACACCCAGGGTAGACAAGCCCCTGAGCTACTATGCCTATATACAACAGGAGCTGTTGCGCTATGGAATACTGTGGAGCAAATTTCACAACATGACCTATGCTTTCAGCGAGGCGGATGTCGATTATACCCTTAGAGCCTACGACGAAATACTTCGATTGGTAAAAATCCGCATAGAATCGGGCGATATCGACAGCAATTTGATCGGGCAGCCAATGGAAACGGTTTTCAGACCAACCAAATTTTAACAGTCGGAATGAAGTTGTTCTCATTGAAGGATAAAGTGGCTCTCGTTACCGGTGCAAACGGGCTTCTGGGAGCAATGCACTGCAGGGTGCTGAAGGAAGCCGGTGCTCGCGTGGTCGCAGCAGATGTTCAGGCATTGCCAGAGGAGGTAAGCTGCGCAGACATATCTCTGGTCATGGATGTAACGAACAAGGAATCCATTGAAGGAGGAATGCAATGGGTGGAATCGCAACTTGGACCTGTGGATGTACTCATAAACAATGCCGCTGTCAATGACCGATTCGAAGAGCCCAGTCTTGCCCTGGAACGTTCGAAATTTGAGAATTACCCGGTGGAAATGTGGCAACGGGCACTGGACGTCAACGTTACAGGGGTTTTTCTGTGCTGCCAGGTATTTGGTTCCGCCATGGCGCTGCGGGGAAGCGGAAGCATTGTAAACATTGCATCGACTTACGGCATCGTGGCTCCTGACCAGCGATTGTACCGGGATCCCCGTGGTGTGCAACAATTTTATAAGTCTATCGCTTATCCCGCTACCAAGGCGGCAGTTCTGGGCATGACGCGGTTTTTAGCGGCCTACTGGGGCGAAAGGGGGGTTCGTGTAAATGCATTGAGTCCCGGTGGCGTGCAAAATCATCAGGATGAATGGTTCATCCAAAACTATGCTGAAAGAACATGCCTTCGGCGCATGGCCTCCCCCGAAGATTACAACGGTGCAATCGTCTTTCTCGCCAGCGACGCCTCAGCTTACATGACAGGAGCCAATCTCGTGGTCGATGGAGGCTGGACCATTGTATAGGTTAAAAATACTTGGATATGAGAGAAATAATTACAACCAACGGAATTAAAATCGGAAAGGGTCACCCGTGTTTTATCATTGCAGAAATTGGTATCAACCACAATGGCGATCTGGAAATAGCCAGGCGTCTGATCCTTGAGGCGGCGGCTGCCGGATGCAATGCCGTAAAATTTCAAAAGCGCACACCCGAACGGTGTACGCCCAGGGAAGAATGGGACCGAATGAGGGATACTCCCTGGGGGAGGATGCGATACATCGATTACCGCCATAAGGTTGAGTTTGACGAATCGGCATACCGCGAGATCGATCAGTTCTGCCGGCATCTTGGCATACATTGGTTTGCCTCCTGTTGGGACGAGGAAGCCGTTGACTTCATCGAGCAATTTGATCCCATCCTTTACAAGGCAGCTTCCGCTTCGCTTACTGACATTGCTTTGTTGAAAAAGATGAAAGCTACCGGAAAGCCATTGATGCTTTCAACGGGTATGTCCACCCTGGATCAGATACAAAGGGCCACTGATGAGTTGGGGTTGGACAATGTGCTCATTGCTCATTCCACGTCTGCCTATCCTTGTCCGCTGGAAGAGCTGAATCTACGGATGATGAATACACTCATGTCCCTGTATCCCGGAAATGTGATAGGTTACAGTGGACATGAAACCGGCCTTGCGACCACCCTCGCTGCCGTTGCCATGGGCGCTTCATTTGTTGAGCGGCATTATACTCTGGACCGCGCCATGTGGGGATCGGACCAGGCGGCATCGGTCGAAGTGGAGGGCATGCGCCGGCTGGTGAGAGACATCCGGGATATAGAAAGAGCTTTGGGCGATGGAGTAAAGCGCGTTTACGAGAGCGAAATGGGTGCCATGAAGCGATTGCGCAGAAATGTCGAAGAGCAATCCCTCGTTTCCCGAGCGAAGAGCGTGCCCCTGAATGGGCATGGGTGCAATTTTAGAAGCAGCGTTCCCCGGGCAGAACGCACTTCCTTGTGCTGCGGCCTATTTCTTAACAGGTGTTGGTTGGAGTTGAGCCCTGATGAGGACATCGTCAAAGATTTTTGATTCATCGGCAGCGTGTAGCACTGTGTTGCATGGGTTGGATGTTCCTGAAAATGGCTAACTCCCTGCACGAAATGAAAAATGCTTCCTGGTTCTACCTCGTTGCAGCCTCTGCTATGGAAATCCTGTGGATGCTCTCCATGCGTTTTCTGAGATTTGGCGAGCTTAGAAACATTGAGTGGCGTCATTTTTTTGAGAGCAATGCAGGAATGCGTGTTCTTGCACCGTCTATCGGGTACGTGGTATTTGGCATACTCAACGTGGTTTGCATATCCCGGGCGATGAAATCCATACCCATGTCGGTGGCATTTGCGGTGTGGATGTCGCTTGCGTTGCTTGGGTCTGCTTGTGTCGATGCCTGGATTCTGCACGAAACCTTGACCTCAGCTCAGGCCATTTGTCTTGTTCTGATTTTGCTCGGAGTGATCGGATTGCAGACGGCCGGGCAGTCAAAGTCCCCCTGGCTATGAGCAGCGACGCCATTCAAGAGGCACTTACACAGTTGCATTAAGGTGATCTGACTGCACCTGCGTTGTGGCTAATTCCATTCATGCATCATATGGGGGCTATTAGAATAAGCCCTTAACCCTTGATGCAATGCCCGGCCCCAAATGACGTCTCGCCATTGGGCCGATTTCAACAGAATCGTGTAAAGCTCACGCCTGAGGCGGAGCAAATTCGCCTTATAGCCGGACTGATGCTGGCGATTCAAACAAATTCGTCGAGGGTTGGAACCCCTCATACGGTTTATGCGTATATCATGGAATCGGCTTAGTATATTTAAGGCGTCAATGTGCTATTGCCACAGAAATTTTGCCATTTCAACAGAAGCCAATTAGACGATTTCCGCTAATTTTACCCGAGAAGGTAGTCCGGAAAGCCCATTTGGCAAGTCAACACAACCTTCCCCAATACAGGTTTGGGGTCGACAAGCTGTTCAGATGGTCATTCGGCGCAGAGATCATAAGCGGGATGCCCGGGAGAACAAAGCGAATGAAATAAAGTCCCTGCCCATTGCACACAACACCTGGTCTCCTCAGGAGGGTGGAATGTTGAGTGGGCGGGATTGGAAACTTTAGTGCCTCCATCTGTACCAGGGCCTTGCTCTGGGGTATTTTGAATTGCGAAGCCCGGTGAAGGAATTCCGTGCGACGGAGGCAGTATAAAGTATTGATTTTCAGACACCCGAGAAATTCTCTGTGACCGGGTGCGGCGAAGCCATGGGAAAGCTTGTGGTAAAATGGCTCACTGGCAATTGATTGGAATCAAGGGAGTCCTTCTCATCCAAACCCGTAGTTGGCTGATAACTCCATGGAACTTGGGAAGATGCAATGAGTCGACTGAAACCAGCATCCCCCCCGTGAACGGCATGAATTGATTGGATTTGTATGTTCGGGGGGGGGCGGCACAGGGGGAGGGGCTGATGAACTGGGTAAGGCGAAGTTTAGTGACCGATGTTTCACCCGGGATTTGGAAGCAGTCCGATGTTGCCCTTTGAATTGCAGTAACCGCTCCTCAAAATACCGGAACCACCCTCGGGGTCCCGACTTCAAGGCCCCCACCTGTTGGACTCCCCTGGAATCCAGGTATGTGAACCTCCTTGTCCTCCAATTTGCACAAGCCTTTTTCAAAGGCTAGACGAGAAAAAATGCGAAACGTTGATACAGGAATGTTGCGGATATAAGGAAGATGTGGCGCCATTCGGCGCCACATCGGATCGCCGGATTGCATGCGCAGATGTGGCCTTGAACGGCTCACATCTGCGCATTTGCGATATTTCTCCGCGGATCGCAGCTTCGCTACTCCCGCTCCGAAACCTCGCAAATCCGGCGATCCGTTACCTGCAACTCTATTAGCACCCTGCTAACTTGAAACTTTGGTGCTTTGAATGGACAGTTTTTGAATTCAAACTTGACGGACTGACCGCTTTGGACGAACAGGCAAACGCAATAAAATAAATAATTAAAAAACCGCCACCGCACAAAAAAAATAATTTGAATTTCTATGGCAACCGCACAAAACACACTTTCATTTTTTTTTGCTTACACACAAACCCAACCCGAAAAAAAATGAAAGAGTGTTTTCTCCACCGCTTTAATTAGCTACGACTTTGCGAAAGTCATTTGGCTTTTATCATATTTTGCACCAGTCAGGTTTGCTCCCTTAATCGTTGCACCGTTGAAGATGGCTTTTGTCAAATCAGCATTTGAGAGGTTTGCATTGGTGAGATTAGCATTAGTAAAATTGCAACCTTTGAGAGTAGCTCCACTAAAATCACATTCTGTTAAGTTTGCTTCTGTGAAATTGGAATCTTGAAGGTCTGACTTCATAAACAAGGACTTTACGAAACTTCCTTTCTCAAAAACAGAGTTAATCAGTTTTGCTTCTTTGATTTCCGTTCCTTCCATTTCAGCAGAAGTAAAATCTGAATCAGTTATTGCTATCATGTTTGCATAAACATTATTCAGAATCGCATCAACGAACTTTGAATTTTTTATTTCTGCATTTGACAGATTAGCACCATTCAAAATTGCCGAATTGAATTCGCAATCATCACAATTGAGATACATCATATTTCCATTTTCAAAAGTTCCTGTATTGAAAAATGAATGCTTCAAAACAATGTTGCACAAATCAGTATCCGTGAAATCTGAATTACTAAAGTCAACTTCTCCCACACTCAAATCAGCCAGTTTTGCATTTTTGAATGAAGCAAATTTGAATTTTGCTTGGTTCAATTTAGCATCGGTAAAAACCGCATCTTCAAAATTGATGTTATCACCAACGCACCAACGCAAATCAGAACCTGAAAAATTTCCTGCTTCAAATTTGGCTTGATTCATTTTTGTTCGGCTCAGATTGCTTTTTTCAAAATTCACATTTTTAAAATCAAGGTTTTCCAAATCAATTCCAATGAGATTCACTTTTGTGAGTGTGCCATCCTCAATCCAATTATTCACTCTTAAAACTTCTAAAGATTGTTCAACTTTATTTTTCACAGGGCTTCTTAACCCCTGTATTAACCCTCTTTTTTCTGATTGTATTTTCCGTTTCTCGTTCAAGTGGTCAATGACCAGTATTGTCATTGCAACTGTTATCAACTCAGCGGTGATGTGCCAGTAACCTTCTTTAACCAATTCATGGAAGGTGATTTCTTCATACGAACTGAGATAAAATAAACTGCCGGTGAATACCGCCACTCCCAAAATCAGCAGGGTATAACCAACGACTTTAATAGAACTCATCTGCAAATATTTTTCTGCAAAGTTCTCATTCTGAGACGAGCAAAAAGCAATTTGCCTTCCGAACATTCGGAAAGGGCTTTTCCGAATGTTCGGAAAGGGCTTTTAATAAACGGTGATTTTAACTGGTATTTTTGCAATCAAATTCAAGTAGAACTTCATGGCTAAGAATGAATATTTCGGTAGGTATTTAAAAGCAGGCATCAATTCAATTGCCCTTATAGAGAGCAAAACAGCAGTTACAGTTGAACAAGAACTGGCTGAACAATTTGAACTGTCTTCAGATTCAATGCAAAAATACAAAGCTGGCAATATTCCAACTAATCTGAATTTAATTAAAGCTATTGCTATCAACTGTGTCAATAGAGGAAAACTCGGTGAAGAATGGCTAAAATCTTTTCTTGATTTAGCGGATTACCCGAACACTCATTCAGTTATTGATGAGTTATTCCCCAAAAAAATTGAAGCGAAAAAGAAAGAAAAATTAAACGACAATCTTCCTTCTCCCAGTTACAGCAAGTTCATAATGCGGAGGACTGAATTTGATAAAGTCATTGATGGCTTGTTAAATAGGTCTGCTGTTGTTCTGCTGAGAAGTTTGGGAGGGATGGGTAAAACAAGTTTGGCAAGAGAAATTGCATCGCAATGTATTTCAACAGAACCTGAGTATGCCTCTTTGCCTGTTAAGTTTGATACAGCAATCTGGGTAAGTGATGCTAATAACCCTGGCACGACAAACCTGACAGTTGTTTTAGATGCCATTGCTCAAACTTTGGACTATAATGAAATTGTCAAACTTGCAATCCATGATAAAACTGTTGCAGTTAATAAACTATTAAGCAAGCATAAAATTTTATTAATCATTGACAATTTTGAAACAATTACTGACCACTATTTGCTTGATTGGGTAACATCATTACCTGAACCGAGTAAGTGCATAATCACCACAAGAGAATACCACCGTGCTTTTAGGCAGAATACCCGTGATATTGAGTTAGGAGGTATGACACCTGATGAAGCCCGTTCACTCATTCAAAATAAAATGAGCGACTTAGGCATCTCAAACAAGAAAAACAAGATTGAAGATTTTGACCCATTAGTTAGAACTTGTGAGGGAAATCCAAAAGCCATTGAAATGGCTCTTGGTATTATTAAACATCGTGGTAAAACTCAACAAGAAGCCATTGAAGAACTCACTTCAATTAAAGGTGATTTCTTCAAAGACCTATTTAGAAGAGCTTGGGACTTATTGGATGCTGACGGTAAAAATATTTTGATGATTATGTCAATGTTTCCAAATGGAACCAAACCGAAACCGATTCAGGAAGTATTAGAAATTGGTGAGCATAATTTTGAAACTGCAATCTCTAAGTTAATTGACCTTTCATTGATAAATATTAAAGAGGAAGGGATAAACAGTATTCCGTTCTACTACTTGCATCCACTTGTATATTCTTTCTCAAGTCAAAAGTTAAAAGAAAACTCATCGCTTGAAACAACTTGCAGAAACAGATGGCTTGATTATTATTTGAAGTTGACAAATCAAATTGGTTTCTGTTGGAATGATACAGACAAACTAAAAATGCTTGATGATGAAGGATTAAGAGAAGGAATTGAATATGTAATTGATTGGGCAAACAAAAACGAACGCTATGACTATGTGATAAAGATTTCTGAAAATGTAAAATACTATTTCTACATCAGAGGTATTTGGTCATCACAGTTAAACCTTTTGCGAGCATCGGTTGGAAGAAAAACTTCAAATGCACAAGTTGAATTTGATGCTTTGGTTTATCACTTAAATATTCTTTGCAAGCAAGGGAACAAGGAAGAAGCAGAAGTTTATGCTTCGCAGGTAACAGAACTCAAAAATCAAAACAAATTTTCAGAGGCATCCTTAATTGACTACAATCATGCAATTGCTTTGCACCACTTGCGTAACGGAGAACTTGAAACAGCAGTTAATCTTTGGGAAGAAAATTTAAAGAACAAGAAAATAGATGCACATCAGGTAAATGCAAATAAAAGATGGCTGGCAGTTGGGCTTTATACAAGAGGAGCAACAGGCGACCTAAAAGAAGCAAAAAAAATCCTGAATGAATTAGCAGATGACAAAGACAATGAGAACTTAGTTCATAGTGCTTTGTCAGCAGCCATCTATCTTACAAAAATTGATTTCAAAGAAGGGAATCCTGATAAAGCACTTCCAAGAATTAAAACTTCATTGGAACTTTCAGAGAACAGACAGGAAGTTGCATTCATTCCAGAATTTGAAATGCTCTACGGGGAATATTTGAAAATTAAAGGAATCAATAATTCGGAGGCAATAGAATACTTTGAGAAAGCTGCTGAACATTTTGAAAAATTAGGCAGCACCAATAAAGTGTATGAAGTTTCAATTCGGATAAATCAATTAAAGAACAAAGATTAAATCATAAAGTCATGGCGTTAGACCCACAAGCAAACGAAATTTTAAAAGAAGGTGCAGCTTCTGGCTTACCACCTGTTTACACTCTTAGCGTAGAGAAAGCAAGAGAGAGAATGCACAATGCCTTTATCAATAAGGGCATCAAAGAGGAAATAGAATCAATAAAGGATTACACAATTCCATGTCCGGGCTACAAAATCGGTGTAAGAGTTTACTCACCAACACCTCAAAAGAAACAACCTTGTCTTTTATTTTTTCACGGTGGTGGTTGGACTTTAAACGATTTGGAAACTCACGACAACTTATGCAGAAGCATTTCAAAGAGAGTTGAAATTGTAGTTGCATCTGTTGATTACCGACTGTCTCCTGAAAATAAATATCCTGCTGCAATTGAAGATGCTTATACTGCTTTAACTTGGTTATATTTTAATGCAAACACTTTAAACATTGACACCGAAAAAATTGCTGTTGGTGGTGACAGTTCAGGAGGAACACAAGCAGCCGTATTATGTCATTTGACAAGAGATAGAAAGGGTCCCAAAATTGCCTTTCAATGGATGATTTACCCTGTAACAGATTATTTCCTACCCGGCACAAAGTCATACATTGAAAACGAGAAAGGATATTCAATGAATAAAGATTTCATGGTTTGGTTTTGGAATAATTATTTGTCAAAGGATGCAGATGTAAACGACCCATACATTTCACCATTAAGAGCAACTAATTTCAATGACCTTCCGCCAGCTTTCATCATGACCGCCAACTATGACCCTTTGCGTGATGAAGGAGAGGAATACGGAAAGAAATTGCAATCAGCAGGTATAAATGCCAAAGTAAAAAGATATGAAGACCAAATGCACGGTTTCATTTTACAAAGGCACAGGATTGACAACGCAAGCAAAGCATTTGATGATGCAGTTGCAGAATTAAAAATAGCATTGAAGTAATTACAAAATCGGTTTGGCTAAAATCAATTTCAATATAACAGTCATTAGACATGCTCAAACAACATACGGAGAGCAAAACCAATTTATGGGAACATTGGATATTCCTTGTTCTGATAAAGGTAAGAGTGAAGCAATTGCAGCGAGGTTGAAGTTTTCAGACATAAATTATTTCAGGGTTTATTGCTCTCCCCTTAAACGAGCAGTTCAGACAACTGAGTTTCTTTTCCCTGGAAAAAATTTTATTGTTGAAGAGAATCTGATTGAACGAGAACTGGGATTGTGGGCAGGGAAAACATTTTCTGCAATCAAAAAAGAATTTCCCGAAGCATTTTTAAAATCAGGTAAGATTGACCCATACTTTACACCCAAGAATGGTGAACCAATTGAGAATGTTATTTTCAGAGTAAAAAATTTTATAGACCTTCTGTTGGATTTATTTACCGCTTTGAAGTATGAAAACAAAGCAACTGACACCTACAACATTGCGATTGTAACTCATAATGGAATAATAAGAGTTATGCGTTATCTGATGAATACCATTCCAATTTCTGACATCTTTAGTGAAAATGAAAAACATTTAGCTCCAATAAAATATTCATTTGACGGGAAGCACTGGAAACAACTAACAATTTGAATTCACCAACCAATCTTTTCAAATGAAACAAAAAAATATTTTCTTAATTGATGGTGCTTCGGGAACAGGAAAGTCCGACTTTGTTGAGTATATCAATTCACTCAATAACAAATCTGGTTTCGTAATCAAATCAACGACAAGAAAAATAAGGGACTATGAAAAAAAGAATGCTATAAATCTTGATTTGAAATTTTGCACTCAATTAAAATTTGATTCATTGAAATTAGAGTATCACTACGAGTATGAAAAACACCAATACGGATTTTCCAAGAAGGAACTAAATGACTTGATAGAAAAATGTGAAAACATCTTTCTCATTATTCGGAATGTTCCGCTTATGAGAAAGTTGAAGAAAGAGTTTAAAGAGCAAAATGTAGTTTCTGTTTGGGTTTATTCGGACATATCAAAAATTAAAGAGCGATTGAGAGAACAAGATTGCAACGAGGAACAAATCAAGTTCAGAGTTTCAAGAATTGAAAAGACATACAAAGATTATGTTTTGAATAGTGCTTTCTTTGATGAAGTTGTCATAAACAATTCGGATAAAGAAGCATACCATCAACTAATTGACAGCTTAATAAAAAAATATTCTAACTAAGTTGAGAACCGAACTTTCAAATTACGAAAAAGAAAATCCTGTTCCGAAATGGAAGAATCTATTTGCGAATATCTATGAGCAAATCGTCCTCTCATTATTTTACAGAAAGGTAAGCAGAATCAAACTCGGTTCTCCTCAATGGCATAAGTTGCAAGAGAAACTCAGCAACATTTCATCTACTGGCATTGATAAAATCAAACGCAATTATTTCTACTCTAAAACTCTGACGAAATGCGGCAAAAATTTATTCGTTCATCCGCAAGTCATTTTTTACTATCCTAAGAATATCATTTTAGGAGATAATGTTTTCATAAACAGAGGAGCTTACTTTATGGCTCCAGTAAAAATTGTCATTGGAAACGATGTTCTAATTGGTCCTTATACAATGTTTAACACCAGCAGCCATCTTTACAAATCAAAAAGTATTTTGATTGACAAGCAAGAGCATGTGTATGGAGAAATAATTATTGAAGATGATGTTTGGATTGGAGGGCATGTATGTATTCTTCATGGTGTTACAATTGGCAAGGGTTCAGTAGTTGCAGCGGGTGCTGTTGTAACAAAATCAGTCCCACCCTATACAGTAGTTGGTGGTATTCCTGCAAAGGAAATTGGAAAACGAGACGGTGAGTAATTTATTAAGTCAAATTTTATTACAAGCAACAAATGGCAAAACAAATCAAAGCAAAGGACTTCTTCAACAAGAGAGCAAAGTCCTATTCAAAAGTTTCTAAGTGGTCAGTAAACGAGAAGTTAAACTCCAAGACAGACGAATTTCTTAAAGATGTAAAAGGCAACATTGCAATTGAGGTCGGTGCAGGAACAGGAGTTTTGATAAGCAGATTGAAGAACTTCAAAAGAAGAATTGCATTAGACATTTCCAAAGAAATGCTATCTGAAATTGAAGATAAATCAGTTGAGAAGGTTGTTGGCGATGTTGAAGAATTAAAATTTCCAAAAAACTATTTTGACTTAATAATCTGTCGTCAACTGCTTCATTACTGCGACCTTGATGTTGCTTTAGAAAACATCAAAAGAGTAATCAAAAAGAACGGCTTGCTTCATGTAGTTCAAGTTGTGGACTTTAAGAAAGTTCCTGAAAGCTGGGATTTGAAATGGGCAAGTTTCAGACGAGTGAGCAATCGTAAGCATTCACGGACTAAAGAACTTGAAGATGGATTCAATAAATTTTCCTTTGAAACATTGCGTTGTGAAAAACTCATTCTGAGAGACAGCTATTCTTGGACTGATTTTTTTCTCAAACATAACATCTCTAAAGAGGATGAAAAAAATGTAAGACAGTTCTTCCAGGACACACCAAAATATATTTCTGATGCAATCAAATTGGAGTTTGACAAAAACAAAATTTCATACAACCGTTTATTTAGATTTTGGCTCTTGAAAAGCAAATGAGAATGCAATCCCACCCACAAAAAAATACACTCTTAAAAAACGCACAAGCCAACGCTGAAAGCAATTTTTTTAAGAGAGTATTTTTTTCTCCCACCCAAGAAGAAATTCAAATTATTTTTTTTCCCACCCTTCGGTTTTTTAATTATTTATTTTTCCAACGCACAGTGCTAACTCGGACGGACACAGCTTCTAATGTAAATCGCTTTGAACAAAGTGTGTGCGAACTTGAAACGACACATCTTCGGACAGACAGCAGAGCAGCAGGTAACATGGGCTTAAACGAAATGGCGGGTGAAGTGGTTAATCAAACATTTGTGCTTCTAATAAACAGTAGTGATAGGTTGACAGTTCGTGCTTCTAAATCCGCCACTTCGTTAAGCCCCGAACCGATGTGGCGCCATTCGGCGCCACATCGGATCGCCGGATTGCATGCGCAGATGTGGCCTTGAACGGCTCACATCTGCGCATTTGCGAGATTTCTCCGCGGATCGCAGCTTCGCTACTCCCGCTCCGAAACCTCGCAAATCCGGCGATCCGTTGCATGCAAGGCTACGCCTATCATTTATTTAATTAGTATTCATCAATTTTATAAATAACTTTGTAAGAGCTATATTTTGACATTAAAACTTAAATATGAAATCCTTACCAAAAATATTCATCGCGTCGTCCTCTAATGAAAAGTCAAAAGGAGCTGCGGAGCATTTAGCTACAGAATTAGTTAATTGTGCAGACACAACTTGTTGGTTTGAAAAAGGGGTATTTCGAAATGGGGAATTCACATTAAATGAATTGCTGCGACTTGCAGGCATATATAATTTAGGAATATTTATTTTTAATGACGACGATAATATTATTATCAATGAAAAAGAAATGGTAATTACAAGAGATAACGTAATTCTAGAATATGGTATATTCGTTTCAGTTATCGGCCCGCAGAATTGCTACATTATTGTTGATAAACAAGTAAATAATTTTCGTATTCCAACAGATGTTGCTGGCTTAACTTATATGACATATGATAGTTTACGAGGTGCTTTAAATTATTCAATGCGCGAATGTGTAAAACAAATTGAATTACATATTAAAGAATCGAATCGAAACTATTCTAAAAACAAGTACTTTGAAAGGTTTTATCTTAAAGTAGAACCAGAACTTAAAAATCATAGTATGATAGCATATACTCGATCATTTGAGTTGTTATTGTATATGTTCGGGAATGAAAATTTCTTAGAATTCAGGGCTTTCGACCTTGCCTTTTCAAGATGGGAAGAAACATTTACTGATCGAGATAAAATTTCATCACAAATTACAAACTACTCAAAAGATATTCTTACGACAACGAAGAATATGTACAGACGTAATAAGTGTACCAATTTTCGAAGAATCGTTGTAATCCCTACTATTGGGGGTGTAACAAAAATTACAATGGACGTACTAAAATTAATTAACGATTTAGAGAAATCTGTAATGATTGAGAATTCGAATGGAATATTCCAAACAAAAGTTTTAGCTGTAAATCAATGGGATCATAAATTGGATTTTACTATTTATAATGATTTTGCATTGTTTACAGGTGAAGAAGATGAATTTGCCATAGTTGAAACTACTCTTACATCACCTTTTTCAAATGCCGCCCCTGGTAATTGTATTATTGATGAAGATAGTGATATGCTTGTAAAAAGAAAAGATTTTTTTGAAGAAATTTGGAAGGGGGAAGCTATCACTATTGACAGTTTTTTAAATATTTTTCATAAGGCAGATATATCAGAGACTATTGTTCAGGCTTCCGATGTATTGCGTCAAAATACTATATTTGGTCAGACAGGAATAATAATTGAAACTGCTTACATTGAGTTAATAAAATTAAATGACCGTAGGCGAAATATTCCTTTTGAAAGGGCTTTTGAATTATTGAATGAAGTTAACGCTAGCAATAAATATAAAGGGCACATATTTTTAGATGCCTTCATTAATGACTTTCGACCAAAATTAAATGGTGACATTGAATGTACAGAATCATGCGAAATTGAAGATATTACAAATGACAATAAATTTCGACATTTAAAAAGTGATATTTCACAAAGACTTAAAGCGGTTAATAGCTCTTTTAATATAAGTGATGAATTGATTGCAACCTTTTATATGACCAAAACAAGAAATAATGCTATAAAGCATCTCAAAAAGCAACTGGTTTTTGCACCAGATAAATTTGCATTTGATGAGCGAAGTGATGGAACAAGAGATATTTACTTAGGTAATAAAGAAGATGGCATCAACTTGGGTTATCAGAAGAATGAAAATATTGTGCCAAATTGTGCCTTGCTAATGGCGGAGCATTATTATGAATTGTTTAGTTTTGTAGTTGAAAAAGAACCAGCACTAAAAAGCATATGGATTTTTGACTTTCTTATCCTTAACGAGAAAAAATATGTAGAACAAGGAGCTAAAACAGCTGTTGCCATTTACGATTGGACAAAAGGCAAAAGCATGAATATTATTAATTGTACTTATGATGTGGACGGTACTGGAGATATGCGTCATTTAGGACCATTTCAATTTTGAAAATGATATACCTCGATAATGCTGCATCAACTCGATGTGAAGACAAAGTAGTAAATAATATGCTTCCATTTTTTACTGAATGTTATGCAAATTCTAGTAACATCACAAATAAAATGGGAATTGAAGCCTATAAAGCGGTCGTCCGCTCTAGGAACAACGTAGCTAAACTTTTAGGATGTTTGCCTCAACAAATTTTATGGACTTCAGGATCAACAGAAGCGAACAATATTGCAATTTTTGGCTTTATTTCTCAATTACAATCTAGATATAAAGAGCAGATACAAATAGTTTTATCATCAATTGAACATAAATCTGTACTTGAGCCTATAGAAAGAATAAAAAGCTTGGGTGCTCAGGTCACGTTTATTGAGCCAGGTAAGAATGGTGAATTTTCTACCGCGCAATTTGAAAATGCAATTTCAAGGTCAACCAAACTTGTATGCTGTATGCATGTTAACAACGAACTTGGCGTAATTAACAATATAGAAGATATAGGCAAAATATGCTACAACAAAGGGATTCATTTTCATTGCGATTCAACACAAGCAATTGGTAAACTACCAATTAATATCAACAAACTAAAAGTAGATTCAATCAGTGTTTCTGCTCATAAATTTCACGGTCCAAAGGGTGTTGGTTGTTTGTTTATAAGGAATGAAAATTTAATTAAGCCAATGTTTTATGGAGGAGGTCAAGAAAATGGTATAAGGCCAGGGACTCTGAATGTCTCAGGAATTGTCGGTTTAAGTGAAGCTTTATCATTAGCCATAGAAAGTATGGATACATATATTCCTAAGGTTGAAAAATTGAGAGATAAATTAGAATCTACATTAATAGCACATGATAATAGAATTGTAGTTAATGGTAGAAATCAACATCGAGTTTCCAATATCTCAAATATTTCATTTCCAGTAAAACCTGGGTATAATTTCTTAGAATTGATATCAAGTATGGGAATAATTGCCTGTTCTTCGGGTTCAGCATGCGATTCCGCAGATAACAGACCAAGTCATGTCATGAAAGCCATTGGCAAGTCAAGACACGAAGCAAAAAACACATTAAGAATAAGCTTAAGTAAGTATACAACTGCTGAAGAGATAGAGCTCGCTGCGTTTCATATAATTCAATTATTTGATAAGATAAAATCATAATTATATTAGTAATTAAAATTATTTATGCTGACTAGTTCAGTTAGGAAATTAAATATGTAAAATGCCCTGCATGCAACAACGCATTGACTCCATACCGCCAAAAGCATTAATTCTTTATATTTAGCATTCGATTGAAAAACATTATTTATATTTGGCTTCCGGTTGTTGGCGGTACAGCGTCAATGCTGGAACGATGTGGCGCCATTCGGCGCCACATCGGATCGACGGATTGCATGCGCAGATGTGGCCTTGAACGGCTCACATCTGCGCATTTGCGAGATTTCTCCGCGGATCGTAGCTTCGCTACTCCCGCTCCGAAACCTCGCAAATCCGGCGATCCGTTGGCAGCAAGTGTAAAGGACGACCCGACAACAACAAACAGACGACTAAAAACAAGAAAAAAGTAAACCATTTTGACAAGTGACCAAAGACATAGAAACGATATTACAAACGGACAACAAGTAAGCCGACACTCATTGCCGACCCTATGTTCTTTATTTTTTCCCCACCCGCATTTTTTAAAAACAATTTTAGCCAGCCCGCAAGTGGCACATTTGGCTTTGCCCAAACGCACAAAGCCAACCCTTCGGCAAAATCCAAAGAGCCGTTTCTGCCAACGCACCGACAGAACATTCGTACAACAAAACAGATTTTTTGCGTATTTTGACCAACTATAATTTTTAGAATATAAAAGTGAAAAACGAGAAACTGACAAGGAAAGAAATCATTGACAACCGCTTAAAACAAGCCGGCTGGAATGTGACTGACCGAACTCAGGTAATTGAGGAATTTGATATTCACTTGACCGTTGTTGAAGAACCGACAACTCCTTACGCTGGACACCAATACAGCGACTATGTTTTGTTAGGCAAAGACGGCAAACCACTTGCAGTTGTAGAAGCCAAAAAGACTTCGGTGGACGCTGCACTTGGACGAGAACAAGCCAAACAATATTGCTACAACATAAAACAAACACAAGGCGTTGATTTACCTTTTTGCTTTTACACCAATGGACACGACATATACTTTTGGGACTTAGATAATTATCCACCAAAGAAAGTTTATGGCTTTCCGACACGAGACGACCTTGAACGCTATGCTTACATACGCAAAGCAAGAAAGCAATTAGCAGGTGAACTTATCAATACCAAAATTGCTGGACGAAATTATCAAATTGCTTCAATCCGTGCCGTAATGGAAGCCGTTGAAAAACGGAAACGCAAATTCTTATTGGTAATGGCGACAGGCACAGGTAAGACAAGAACTTGCATTGCCTTGGTTGACGCATTGATGAGAGCAGGTTGGGCAGAGAGAGTTTTGTTTTTGGTTGACAGAATTGCACTCCGTGACCAGACACTAGAAGCATTCAAAGAGCATTTACCGAATGAGCCACGCTGGCCAAAACAAGGCGAAAAAGAAATTGCAACCGACAGACGAATTTATGTTTCAACCTATCCAACCATGTTGAACATTATTCGCAGTGAAGAAAAAAGTTTGAGTCCGCATTTCTTTGACTTGATTGTGGTGGACGAAAGCCATCGAAGCATTTACAATACCTATCAGGAAATTCTTGATTACTTCAATACCATTACACTTGGCTTAACAGCCACGCCAACGGATGTAATTGACCACAACACGTTTCAATTGTTTGAGTGCGAAGATGGTGTTCCAACTTTTGCTTATTCATACGAAGAAGCAGTAAACCACATCCCTCCATTTCTGAGCAATTTTCAGGTAATGAAAATCAAAACCAAATTTCAGGACGAAGGAATAAACAAGCGGACAATTTCTTTAGAAGACCAACAAAAATTGATGTTGGAAGGAAAGGAAATTGAAGAAATCAATTACGAAGGAACAGAGATTGAAAAGAAGGTAATCAACCGTGGCACAAATGCTTTGATTGTCCGTGAGTTCATGGAAGAAAGTATTAAAGATGCCAACGGAGTTTTGCCAGGGAAAACGATTTTCTTTTGTATCAGCAAAGCACATGCAAGACGAGTAGAAGAAATTTTTGATTCGCTTTATCCCGAATACAAAGGCGAATTAGCCAAAGTATTGGTAAGCGAAGACTCAAGAGTTTACGGCAAAGGTGGTTTGCTTGACCAGTTTGTAAGTAATGACATGCCACGCATTGCCATTAGTGTGGACATGCTCGACACTGGAATTGATGTTCGTGAATTGGTGAATTTAGTTTTCGCAAAACCTGTTTACAGTTACACCAAATTTTGGCAAATGATAGGCAGAGGAACCCGTTTGCTCGAACCTGAAAAAATAAAACCTTGGTGCACACAAAAAGACAATTTCTTGATTTTGGATTGTTGGGACAACTTTGAATATTTCAAACTTAATCCGAGAGGCAAAGAACTGAAAGGACAAATTCCTTTGCCTGTTCGCTTGTTTGGAGTTCGATTGGAAAAGATTGAAGAAGCCCAAACACAAAGCAATACTGAAATTGTAAACAAAGAAGTTCAGAAAATCAGAAAGCAAGTTGAAGCACTTCCGAAAAATTCGGTAGTGATTATGGAAGCCAAACACGAACTGCAACGCTTGGAAGATGAAAACTTCTGGAGCAACCTGACATCTGATAAAATGGAATTTTTGGATTCCGTTGTAAAACCATTGCTTCGCACGGTTTCAGATGTTGATTTCAAAGCCATGCGATTTGAAAAAGACATTGTAGAAGTTTCATTAGCTCATTTGGCAGGTGAAACCGAAAAGTTTGAAACGCTGAAAGAAAGCATCATTGAAGAAATTGGCGGATTGCCTTTGAGCATCAACATTGTAGCAAGAGAACAGGATTTAATTCGTCAGGCACAAAGCAATCATTATTGGTCAACCATCAATGAAGACAAGTTTGAAGAACTGATTCAGAAACTTTCACCTTTAATGAAATTCCGTGAAGCCGTTATTCCGTTGGCTCCTGCAAAGTTCAATCTGAAAGACATTGTTGCCGAAAAGGAGTTTATAGAGTTTGGCCCGCAACACGAAGCGTTGAGTGTAGCAAAATACCGTGAACTGGTTGAAAAGAAAATAAATGAATTGGTTTCAAGCAGTCCGATTTTACAAAAACTAAAACAAGGCCAAGAAATCACAACGGATGAAACCGAACAATTAGCAGAAGAATTACACAACGAGCATCCGCACATTACCATTGATTTGCTTCGCAAGGTTTACAACCACCGCAAAGCAGCATTGGTGCAATTCATCAAACACATTTTGGGCATTGAGCATCTAGAAACCTTTGCCGAAACCGTTACCAAAGCATTTGATGATTTTGTTTCCAAACACAGTTACCTCACCAGCCGACAACTTCAATTTCTTGATTTACTCAAGAATTTTGTTTTAGAAAAAGGCGATGTGAGCAAACGCAACCTGATTGAATCTCCTTTCACAATGATACATCCCGAAGGTATTAGAGGAATTTTTAATCAAAGAGAGATAGAAGAAATTTTAAGTTTAACCGAAAAAGTATTAGCAGCATAATGTTACAAAGCAACTCACAATTAAAGTCTCTGATAGACAAACTCTGGAATAACTTCTGGAGTGGTGGAATTAGTAACCCACTAACAGCTATTGAGCAAATTACCTATCTAATTTTCATGAAGCGTTTAGACGAACTAGAGTCTAAGCGTGAACGAGATGCTGAATTTACAGGAGAAAAATATATTTCCCGATTTGATGGAAAGTTCAATATCCCTGGCACAAATGACAGCATTGATAAAAATGAATTACGTTGGAGTGTCTTCAAGCATAAGCCAGCTGATGAAATGCTGATGCATATACAAATGCGAGTATTCCCATTTCTAAAAGAATTAAATGGTGGCACATCTCCATTTACAAAGCACATGGCAAATGCTGTGTTCATAATGCCTAAAGCCAGTTTGCTTGTTGAAGCAATCAATCTCATTGAGGAAATATTCAAAGAAATTGAAAAAGATGCCACAGAAGGCGGTCATGCATTTCAGGACATACAAGGTGATGTGTATGAAATGCTGTTGAGTGAAATAGCCACGGCTGGTAAAAACGGTCAGTTCCGCACACCAAGACACATTATTAAACTGATGGCTGAATTGGTTGCTCCGCAATTGGGTCAACGCATTGCCGACCCTGCCTGCGGAACAGGTGGTTTCTTATTGGGAGCTTACCAATACATACTTACTGATTTGGTAAGAAAGAAAGACCCTGCCAAGTTGCAAAAAGATGAAGATGGTTTTGAACGTGCTGCCATTAGTGCCGTGCTTTCACAAGATGTAAAAGCCATTTTGGATAAAAGCTTTGTGGGTTATGATATTGATTCCACTATGGTGCGTTTGGGTTTGATGAACATGATGATGCACGGCATTGATGAACCCAAAATTGATTACAAAGACACCCTAAGTAAAAGCTACAATGAAGACAGCCAGTTTGATATTGTTTTAGCCAATCCACCCTTTACAGGAAACATTGACAAAGGCGATATTAACGAAGGGCTTAAAATACCCACCACCAAAACTGAACTGCTATTTGTAGAACGCATTTTTAACATGCTGAAAATGGGCGGAACCGCTGCCGTGATTGTGCCAAGTGGTGTAATACAAAACAGCGGTAAATCATTTGAGACGGTGCGAAAACTGATAATAGATAAAGCAGAACTAAAAGCCGTGATTGCTGTGCCGAGCGGTGCATTTAAACCCTATGCAGGCGTAAGCACTGCCATTTTGATTTTTACCAAAGGTGGCGAAACCAACAATGTTTGGTTTTACGATATGCAGGCAGACGGCTACACCTTAGACGATAAGCGAAATAAAATTGCCGATAGCGATTTGCCCGACATTGTGCAACGATACAAAACAAGAGACGCCAAGAAAGACAGCGACCGAAAGCAGAAATACTTTATGGTGCCCAAAAAGGAAATTGTAGAAAACAATTACGACTTGAACCTGAGCACCTATAAAGAAGAACTGTATGAAGAAGTGGTGTATGAAAAACCGAATGTGATTTTCGCAAAATTGGAAACCCTTGAAGCCGATATTCAAAAAGGATTGGCAGAATTAAAACAGTTTGTATAATGAAGTGGAAGAAAGTTAAACTCACTGAAATATGCAAGCCAAAGCAATGGAAGAACTTGCCCATTTCCGAATTGACAGAGGAAGGTTATCCTGTCTATGGTGCTAATGGAATTATTGGGAGATACAAGGAATACAATCATGAACACCCAACATTGGCAATTACATGTAGAGGAGCAACATGTGGAACAATAAACATTACTCAGGCTAAATCCTACATCACGTCAAATGCAATGGCGTTAAATGATTTGAGCAATGAAATTGACCAAATGTTTCTTTATTATGCTTTGAATAAGAGAGGATTCAAGGATGTAATAACAGGAGCAGCACAGCCTCAAATTACAAGAGAAGGGCTAAGTAAAATAACGTTGGATATTCCAGAGAGTAAGGATGACCAACACCACATTGCCAACCTCTTAAGCAAAGCCGAAAACCTGATAGCCCAACGCAAAGAAAGCATCCGTCTGCTGGATGAATTTTTGAAAGGCACATTTTTGGGGATGTTTGGAGACCCTGTGAGGAATGAGAAGGGATGGAATATTGGGAAATTCAAAGATTTGGCAATCCTTGACAGAAAGCAAGTTTTACCATCTGATTTTACAAAAGAGGATTTTTATATTGGTTTAGAGGACATCGAAAAAGAAACAGGTAACATTATTAAAATATCAAGTGAGAATGCCGAGGACTTAAAAAGTTCAAAGTTCCGTTTTACTTCTAATCACATTCTGTATGCTAAACTTCGTCCTTATCTAAACAAAGTAGCACTTCCTTATCAATCGGGGATTTGTTCAACAGATATTTTTCCTGTATTGCCTTTAGAAGGGAAATCAAACAAATTTTTTATTTGCTATTTGATGAGGTCAAAGCCTTTTGTAACTGAAATGCACTCAAAAAGTTCAGGGGCTAACCTACCAAGAGCTAGTGCATCAGTTATTGAAAATTTTAAAACATACCAGCCACCAATCGAACTCCAAACCGTATTTGCACAAATCATTGAAAAAACAGAAACCCTCAAAACTCAATACCAACAAAGCTTACAGGAGTTGGAGAATTTGTATGGTAGTTTCAGCCAAAAGGCGTTTAAAGGGGAATTATCACTGAAATGAAACTATTGAATCTTCATATAAACCAACAGTTTAGAAGCCTGCCAGCAGGTTTTAAAATTGAATTCAGGAAGCCTGAAGATTTAGAAACGAATCTTCATGAGCCAATTTGTTTAGTGGGTGTAAATGGTTCAGGCAAATCAAATGTTTTAGAAGCCATAGCTGAAATATTTTACTCGTTAGACCAATACCTCCGAAATGAAGAAAATTATGAAATAAGCAAATTCTCAATTGAAAGTTTCATTTTAGAATACACAATTCCATTCACTTGGAGTCTTGATTATCTGAATTGGGATTCTGGTCTTAATTTCGACACCAAAAATATCCATGTAAGAATATCAAAAACAGAAAACTCACCACCAGTATTTGAGTGGATTAATGGTGAAGAGATAAAGTCAATTACCGAAAGTAAAGATAAAGCATTGCCGGAGAGGATTGTTGGCTATTCCTCCGGTCAGAATGAATTATTGAGCATACCTTTTTATAAGTCTAGATTTTCGTTTTATAAATCGTTACTGAAAGAACAAAAATCCATTTATAAGGGTAATGTAAAAAGCAGTAGACTTCAATACATAGATTATGAAGAAAACGCTTCAATACTGCTTTCCAACTTCTTAATGGCAAAAGATGGAGAAGTTGCTATAATTAGGGAGAAGCTTTTCATTGATAACATTGCTGATTTTGAAATAAAAATCAATCGGAATCAGAAAAAAAGAGGAGTCCTTAAAATTGGTAAAGAAATTGAGAAGCTTTTGAGTTTTTTAAAATCGAATGCTGCAAGTTCAACACAAATTGGGAATGATGTTGAGCAACTTAGTTTCATTGTTACGGATACATTGAAAAAAGAATTTCAAGACAACTTCTTAGATGCAGTCGGCTTGTATAATCTATTCAGGCAAATCAGTTATTTAAACATTAATGCACTTAAGAAAAAGCAAATTGATAAATTACTTAGTTCAGAGCAGGAAATATATGAGAATTACAGAATAGAAGACTTTTCCGCTGATAAGAAACTCTTTCAAATTTCATCTATCAACATTCGGAAGAGTGACATAAACTATCCGATTAGCTACAAAAATCTTTCTGATGGCGAACATCAATTCATTCATATCATTGGAACATTAATGATGATGAAAGAAGAAAATGCTTTATTTCTTTTTGATGAACCTGAAACTCACTTTAACCCAAAATGGAAATACGAATACACAGAGACGTTTAAAAAGGTGACAAGCGAACAAAAGTCACAGATACTTTTAACAACACATGACCCCGTCTTACTATCAGGTTTGGCAAAAGAAAATGTAATTGTGTTCAACAGACCGCAAGAAGACATAGAAAGAACTTATAAGCCTGACAGGGATTTAAGAGGAATGGGAGTAGATGGCATACTTACTAGTGAAATATTTGGATTGAATTCGACATTAGACACAGAAACCTTGAACGATATTATTGAACGGAGAAAGCTACTTGTCAAAAAAGAAAAACAACGGCTTAGTGATGAAGAAGAAATTCAATTAAACATTCTTAGTAAAAAACTCATAGATATTGATTTTAATATTCCATTTGCCGACCCACTATACAAAGACTTCATTCTGGCTTTTGAAAACCTTGACATTTACAAAAGAACTGACTTAACCAAAGAAGAAGTAAAAGAAAGAGGAATGATTGCAAATGAAATAATGCAAAAACTTAAAGCTGACGGGTATTAATGAGATTCATAAACACAAATGGATATAAGCCTAAAGACTGGCATAAAGAGCAACAGCTTAAGCAAACAGCATTAAGAGGATGCGTTAATAAAGCAGCCAGAACAGCCTTTTTTAATGTAGCAAATAATAAAACATGGAATAGGCACAAAGAATATTTCGAAAAACTGAGTCATGGTAAATGCTGGTTCTCCGAAGCAAACGCAACGGTTTCTGATTATGCTATTGAACATTTCAGACCCAAAAATAAAGTTGACATAATTGCAAGTAAAGATGATTATGCCGAAAAGAGAATCTCTTCTGATGTTAATGGTTATTGGTGGCTGGCATATGAATTAGATAATCTGCGATTAGCCGCATATAAACCAAATCAATTAAAAGCCAACTATTTTCCTCTTCGTAATGACAGTATTATTGCATCAGCCAACAATAATTCTTGGAAAAAAGAAATCCCGATGCTCCTTGACCCTTGCGTGATGAATGATGTTGGCTTATTGACATATGAAGGAGTTGAACCAGTTCCTTCTAATTCTGACGATACAACAATTGACCATATTAGAGCTAGAATATCAATAAAGGTTTACGGTTTAACACATGGCAAATTAAAGAAAGCACGGTCGAGAACTTATGAAGAGGCAAAAAACTATTATCGAACATGTGAAAGAAATTGGGAAGTAATTCAAAATTATGACGGAGTAAATGCTGAAGCGTATCAATTAGCATTGGAAAATTTCAGCGACAATTGTTCGAATTTGGTTGAGATGCTTAGACCAGACAAACAATTCACAAGAATGATTCTTGCCTTTTTAACGAGTATGAACAAACAATGGATTAATGACTACATTCTACAAATTGCATCAAACAGGAAATACATATAATCAACGCACAGGTGTAAGCACATTTGCAAGCCGCACAAGCCCAAGCACAAACCAAAGCTTGCAAAAGAGCTTCCACCTTTCCCACGCAGACAAAATTGAATTAAAAAAAATCTCCTCCCCTTCTGAAAATAAAAAATACGCAACCACACTGACCAACACGACAAAGACAATGAAACTCAACAACGATAATAGTTTACAGACACGATGGACAAGAACGCCAGCCGGTAACAGCACCTTGCCAAAAGTGGCGGTTTCGTGCTTCGTAGGACAGTTTTGTGGGTATATAAACTTTAGTGCTTCGTTGAAAGTGTGTGCTGAAAATCGCCACCTTCGGCAAGCCGCCAAACGATGTGGCGCCATTCGGCGCCACATCGGATCGCCGGATTGCATGCGCAGATGTGGCCTTGAACGGCTCACATCTGCGCATTTGCGAGATTTCTCCGCGGATCGCAGCTTCGCGACTCCCGCTCCGAAACCGCGCAAATCCGGCGATCCGAAGCTACCAGCCATATTATAACGACACTTGTGCAAACAGAAATGACCGACACATTGACCAAAAAATTGGCTCTAAAATGGCGACAAGACCTCTTGGACTTGAAAGAAAAAATTAAGCTGAAACAACTTAATACGGACAGGGCATTGACAATTGCTCAACAACTAAAAGGCGAATACAAGCAAAAATTGGTTAAACCAAATTTTGACATTCAAAATGCACACATTCAACTTTGCGAGACACTCGGACAAGCAAATGAAATACTTGGAGAGTATCGAATAGACAGCGTTCCATTAACAACGACAACTTTCAATATTCTCATTTCACTTTCATCAGACCTAACAACAGCAACTTCATATTTTAATAAACTTCTTTACCTTAGACTTAAACCCAACACTTATACATTAAACGCTTTTATAGCTTACTGCCCGACAGTTCAAGACGGACGGGAAATCATTAAATCAATGGGCAAATATGAAGTTAAGCCAAATACTCAAACATATAACGCACTATTAAGTTTGACGACCAATGACGACCAAAGGAATGAAATAATTACGGCAATGGAAGGCCAAAATATTGAAGTTAATCTAGTTACATTTAATACGTTAATTTCACGTTCGACATCCTTCAAAACTGCAATAAACTATTACCGAGAATTAAAACAAAGAAATATTAATCCGACAATAAATACTTTTATCACAATTTTAAAAAAAGCTACTTCAAAGGCTGAAATAAACGAAACAGAACAACTATTAATAAATGAAAATATTCGGACTAACAACAGCTGGGATAGACTGCACGACAGCAAGATTCACGGCTGATAACACAGGTTTTGCGTCAGGCGGGGTAATGGCGCTGAATCGCTACAGGCTATGCAAATTTGGAGCATTGTGCTTCTATTTAAATTCTGTGAGGGTTGCCAGTTTTGTGCTCCGAAACGCGCCCTGGCCCAAAGCCCGAAAAAGATGTGGCAACTTCGGCACCACACTGGTTCGCCGGATTGCATGCGCAGATGTGGGCGTGAGCGGATCACATCGGCGGCTTGGGGAGATTTCTCCGGGGCACGTAGAATCGCTAATCCGACTCCGAAGCCTCGAAAATCCGGCGGTACGACGCTAGGTATCACCTATATCAATTGTAATTAAATGGAAGAACATATACTTGTTAGAGTTATTGATGGAATGGAAGATTGGATTCCAGTAAAAGCAATTTGTAAGTATGATGAAGTTTATGAAATCCTTGAGGACGAGAATTATTTAAATAGTGATGACAGCGTTTTATTCGAATTTTATCCCGGAGACATCATTGTGGCGAACTGTGACATATTTCCGACTGCAGACTACGATCAAGCAATTAAATTGCTAAAACCATCCGAAAGGGAAAACAGGAAATATCTGGAATTTAAATTTTTAGCGACGTCAAGAAGATTACAAATCAGTTTGGAAACGTTAAATCACTATTCGGAGGAAATTGAGAAAATAAAACAAGAAATGAGTCAGGGGAAATGCTTTTATAGTGGGATTATTGAGCTAATAAAATACCTAGATAAAGCATTGGAACGTGGCGGCTGATTGCATAGTCTATGCAGGATCGCTCCGCGCTGAATAGAATATTTCACTTTTAGCTGCTTCGATAGGGTTGGACCGGGGTTATGCATAACCGAGGAACTACCATTCTGCGCCACATCGGTTCGCCGGATTGCATGCGCAGATCGCATCATGGACGCATCCCCTCTGTGTGGTGGGTAGTTTTATGCTGAACAACCATGAGGTGGTGAAGCGGTTTGGTTTTGTCAGAGAATCCAGGTTCTTCCTGAATTCGGCAACAGCTTCGTCGTCGGCCAATGAAAGAATTCCAAACTGCACAAATGGACGGGCGGCGGCACACATCTTATAGAACGGGGCATCAGTTCCCGGGAATCTCTGGAAGAAATTTTCCACTGAGCCATTAAACCAGTAGGAAGAGGTGGGGTCAAATAGCCGTACTAACATTCTTCACCTAAAAATTCTAAAATTATGAAACGCAGTTTTCTGTGGGCTATGTTTTTAGGCCCGGTATTGTTTATGATTTCCTCCTGTGCCAAGGACGAGGACGGTACAGCAAACGATTTCGTTACCTCATCGGAGGACATTACCACCCAGCAGGACATTCTGGATGCCAACGAGACCGAAATTGGCGACCAGCTCGAAGCCGGACTGCTCGACCTGACTACGCGCTCGTTCCCGGTCCGCACCTGGTTGAATCCCAAAGGTACCTACCCCAACACGCTGACCATCGACTACGGTCCGGATGGTGTAACCGGTCCACACGGGCATGTGCGCAAGGGCAAACTCATCATCGATATGACGGCCCCCTGGTACGAAGCCGCTTCGGTGCGTACGGTGACTCATGAAAATTTTTACATTGACGATGTGCTGGTTGAAGGCACTGTAACGGTGGTTAACCAGGGTCCCAACCCTTCCTCCCAAATGGTATGGGAACGCGTGGTGAGTGATCGCAAACTTACTTTCCCCTCAGGAAAGACCATCACCTGGGATGCCAACCAGACCATTACCCAATTAGAAGGAGGACAAACACCCCAACTGCGGAGCGACGACGTGTGGTCGATCTCCGGAACGTCTGACGGCATCAATCGCGCCGGCAAGGATTTCTCTGGAGCAACTACAGAAGCCCTGGTGTTTCGCTTTAACTGCCCCTGGATCGTAAGCGGGGCTTTTTCACTGACGGTCGATGGCGTGACCATTTCAATTGATTACGGCGATGGCCTTTGCAACAACGCAGCAATACTCACCTTGCCCGATGGCAGCACAAAGGAGATCCGCATCCGCCGCTGGTGGTAGGGTTCTTTAAGGATTTCGTTTTGAATGGGGCCGGCTCCAGACGGGGGTCGGCTTTTTTATTTGCGTGAGTTGGACCGCCCCACCATCCGGTGAAAAGACCTGCACCGTGCAGATCAGGGCACTTTCGGAACTCCTTGCTGCTGCAGCCTTTTTAACAAGCGCACCATGGCCTGTTCCACTTCGGCAAATGCTGCCATTTCCTTGCCAACGTAAATAAACATCAGCAGGCAGGGGTCCTCTTCATGAAGGTATTTCCGCCAATTCAGGCGAAACGCCTCGCGGATGCGGCGTTTGATCAGATTGCGGTCGGTGGCGCGTTTAAAGGTCTTTTTGGGTACCGATACGGCAAAACGCAGTCCTTTTTCGGTACTCTCAGGACTAAAACTGTATTTGAGCAGGAGTGGGTGGGAAAAATGTGCGTCGCGCTGGGCGAACAGGAATTCAATCTGTTTTCTGGATTTCAGCCGCAGGTGCGACGGGAATGCCAGTCCGGGACCCGGAGGGGGCCGCATGGCTTACTTCAGGCCGCGCTCGTCGGAGACCGTCAGCCTGAGCCTTCCCCGGCCACGGCGACGTGCGAGCACCTTGCGTCCGTTTTTCGACGCCATCCGGCTGCGGAAACCATGTTTGTTGACCCGCTTTCTTCTCGAAGGTTGAAATGTCCTTTTCATACGAATCTGATTGTCAGCAGCTTTTTAAAAGGGAGGCAAAGATAAGTGTTTTTATTGAATCCTGCAAGCCATTAGCTGTTCATGGATATCAAAAATTCATCGTTGGTGGCCGTGCCGGACATGTGCTTTTTAACAAATTCAACGGCCTCCTCCGGCTTCATGTCGGCCAGGTGGTTGCGCAGGACGAACATCTTCTGAATGGTGGTATCGTCAAGCAGGAGGTCTTCGCGGCGGGTGCTCGACTTGGTGAGGTCAATCGACGGGTACAGGCGCTTGTTGGCAAGGGTGCGGTCGAGCTGGAGTTCCATATTGCCCGTTCCCTTGAATTCTTCAAAGATGACCCCATCCATTTTTGAACCGGTGTCGATGAGGGCCGTGGCAATGATGGTCAGAGAGCCCCCGTTTTCAATTTTCCGGGCGGCACCAAAGAACTTTTTGGGTTTTTGCAGGGCGTTGGCCTCCACCCCTCCCGACAGCACTTTGCCGGAAGACGGCGCAACGGTGTTGTAAGCCCTTGCAAGACGGGTGATGGAATCGAGCAGGATGACCACGTCGTGACCGCATTCGACCATTCTCTTGGCTTTCTCCAATACGATGTTGGCAACCCGCACGTGGTTGTCTGCCGGCTCGTCGAAGGTCGACGAGATGACTTCGGCTTTTACGCTGCGCTTCATGTCGGTTACCTCTTCTGGGCGCTCGTCTACCAGCAGCACGATCATGTAACACTCCGGATGGTTGGTAGAGATGGCGTTGGCGAGGTCTTTGAGCAGAAAGGTCTTTCCCGTTTTGGGCTGGGCGACGATCAGTGCGCGCTGACCCTTGCCGATTGGCGTGAAGAGGTCAATCATGCGGTTGCCGTAGTCGCGTCCCAGCGGGTGGGTGGTAAGTTTGAATTTTTCGTTGGGGAACAGCGGGGTGAGGTAGTCAAAGGGAACGCGGTCGCGGATCCACTGTGGTTCAAGGCCGTTGATGCGGGAAACCTTCAACAGGGCAAAGTACTTTTCCCCTTCTTTGGGAGGCCGGATGGCGCCGACAACGGTATCGCCCGTTTTGAGGCCGAAAAGTTTGATCTGGGATGGCGAAACGTATATGTCGTCGGGGGAAGACAGATAATTGTAGTCCGAGCTCCGCAGAAAGCCAAAACCCTCAGGCATCATTTCGAGTACGCCCATGCCCTCGACCATGCCCTCGAGCTCAACGATAAATGCGGGTTCTTCGCGCCGTGGGGCCTGGATCTCCGGGGTCTCCTGTCTTGCGGAAGCGTCTGCGTTGGCAGGCTGCTCGCGCTCCTGGACGGGCCTCTCCCTGCGTGGATGCATTTCGTGGCGGGGGTCATGCCTTCTCTCAGGCCGCTGGTCTGTTCGGGGACCTGGGTTGCGGTGGGGCATTCTCTTTGGGCGTTGGTCTTCGCGCGCTGTTTCTTCAGTCTGGACTTCCTGGTCCTGTGTTTTTGGTGAGGGCTCTTCAGGAGTTTCCTCTTTGGTTACCGGCGCTTCGTTGCGGGGTGGGCGTCCGCGTTGTCCCGGCCTGCGGACGGGCTCTTCCTCATGTCCCACGCGCCGCCTGCGGCCGCGCACGTTGTGCTCGTCGACGAGCAGGTCGTACACCGGCTGTTCCACGGCATCGCCGTTTCCGGCATCGCCATCGGTGCCGCTTTTTTTCAAAGCCTGCTGGTCGAGTATCTTGTAAATGAGGTCCTGTTTAGAGAGTTTTTTTGAATTGGGTACGCCCAACTGTTCGGCGAGGTCGCGCAACTCAGGTACGAGCATATCGTTGAGCTGCAAAATATCGTATTTCATAATCTAAGCCTGAAAGGCGGAAGTTTAAGGATTTTAAAAAAAGGTAAGGGCTTGACTAACAATCGATTTTCAGAGGACCTGGTTGTCCGTAGGCCACAGAAGTCCGGTCAAAGGTATAAGGACAAGCAAGAAATACTCTGGAGAAGCGAAAGAATGAAAACCATTAGCGGTTTAACGGCTGCAAAGGTACGATGCCCCAATCGATTTTGGTATATTTCAAAAAAAATTTCGCCACATTGTACTAACATTGCCCGAAGGAAATGACCGGTCTATGGTTGAAATGAGGATACTGAGGAGTGACCCCGAGGGGGTTGTAAACGCCTATCGAAAGCGCAATCTCCCGGATGCCCAGCTGGCACTCGTAGGAGAGCTCATCGCCCTTGACGACCGCCGCAAATCCCTGCAACACGGGCTCGATAACGACCAGGCAAGGGCTAACCAGTTGGCGCGCCAGATCGGGGAGTTCATGCGATCGGGGAAGGCAGAAGAGGCGGCCGGACTCCGCGCCGAGGTGGCGAGGATCAAAGAAACCACCCGGGTGGCAGGGGAAGCCCTCGAAGACGTCCGCACGAGCATTGAGGAGAAACTGATCAGCTTACCCAACCTTCCCCATCCGGAAGTGCCCCCGGGAAGTACAGCCGACGACAACGAAGTGTTCAAAATGGGTTCCATGGCAATTCCTCAACTTGCCGACGGAGCCCTGCCCCACTGGGAACTTGCCAGAAAATACCGCCTGTTCGACATGGAGGCCGGAGCCCGCCTGTCCGGATCGGGATTTGTGTTGTACCGTGGCCAGGGAGCCAGGCTGCAGCGGGCCCTGATCCAGTTTTTTCTCGACGAGGCCGTGCGAGCAGGATACGAGGAGATCCATGCCCCGTTGCTCGTCAATGCTGAAACGGCCCGGGCCACCGGGCAGCTTCCCGACAAGGAGGGCCAGATGTACTATGTTGAGCGCGATGAACTGTACCTCATCCCGACGGCGGAGGTGCCGGTGACCAACATTTACAGGGATGCCCTGTTGCGTGAAGACGAGCTGCCCGTAAAGCTGTGCGGTTATACCCCTTGTTTCAGGCGCGAAGCCGGCTCCTACGGTGCACACGTGAAGGGCCTGAACAGGGTACACCAGTTTGATAAAGTCGAGATTGTGCGCCTCGAACACCCCGAACATTCGCAGGCCGCCCTGGTCCAGATGCTGGATCACGTGGAGGGACTTCTACAGAAACTCGAGCTTCCCTACCGCATATTGCGCCTCTGCGGTGGCGACCTGGGTTTTGCTTCGGCACTGACCTACGATTTTGAAGTGTACAGCGCTGCGCAGGCACGCTGGCTGGAAGTGAGTTCGGTTTCCAATTTTGAGACTTTTCAGTCAAACCGGATGAAATTGCGGTTTAAAAATGCACGCGGCGAATCGGTTTTGGTGCATACCCTCAACGGAAGTGCGTTGGCGCTGGCGCGCATCGTGGCTGCCCTGCTGGAAAACAACCAGGGTCCCGATGGCATTGCCATCCCCACCGCACTGCGCAGCTATACGGGCTTCGACAGCATCTGTTAGGAAAAATTTAATGAAAAGTTGAAATCTTACTCCGCCTTGTGCTGTTATAAAAAGGCTAAATAACACAGATATGGTATTCAATTCGGATTACATGCTCTTTTACCTGCTCTCCATTGCGCTTTCAGTGGTGGGAATGATCGTCAGCGGCAGACTGCAAAGCAAATTCCGCGCATATTCCAAGGTCGGACTGCGTGCAAACAAATCCGGTCGGGAAATTGCAGAAGATATGCTGCAGCACTATGGCCTGCACAACGTGAGGGTGTTGGAATCGAATGGGTTTCTCTCCGATCACTATAACCCGGTAAACCGCACCGTCAACCTGAGCCCGGAGGTCTTTCACGGACGGAGTGTTGCGGCCACCGCGGTTGCTGCGCACGAGTGCGGCCATGCCGTGCAGCACGATACTGCGTATTCGATGCTTCAGCTGCGTTCCAGGATCGTTCCGGTCGTGAAAGTGGCCAGTATGGCACAGCAATATCTGTTGCTTGCGGCGTTCATGTTGGCCAATACCTTTCCCGCGCTGATGCTTGTTACCATAGTGGCCTTTGCCATTACGACGGTATTCAGCCTGGTCACCCTGCCCGTCGAATTTGACGCCAGCAAGCGCGCCCTGGCCTGGATAGACCGAAGAGGGGTAGTAACCCAAGAGGAGTACGCCGGAGCCAAAGATGCTCTGACCTGGGCGGGTATGACCTATGTGGCAGCAGCCCTTTCGTCACTGGTGATGCTGATTTACCTAATTTTGCGCTACACCGGCATGAGCCGCAACTGATTCCGTCCAGTTCAAAACTGTCCCGATTATGTCTTCTGAAATTGATTCCATATTTTCTAAAGCCCACGAGGAGTTGGACCGTGCTCTGGATCACCTGCGCAAGGAACTTTCCAAAGTTCGCACCGGTAAAGCCTCCACTGCAATCCTCGACGGCATCATGGTCAACTATTATGGAGCCCCGGTGCCGGTGAGCCAGGTGGCGAACATCAGCGTTTCGGACACCCGGACCATCAACATCCAGCCCTGGGAAAAGAAGATGATCCAGGAAATCGAACACGCAATTTTTGCAGCCAATCTGGGACTGACTCCCCAGAACGACGGTGAGCTGATTCGAATTTCAATTCCACCTCTTACCGAAGAGCGGCGCAAGGAATTCGTCAAACAAGTCAAACATTACGGCGAAGAGGCTCGCGTCAGCATTCGCACCAGCCGCCACAAAGTGCTTGACTCGATCAAACGTGAGCAAAAAAACGGTCTCTCCGAAGACATAGCCCGTCGCAAAGAACAAGACATCCAAAACCTGATCACCGACTTTACGACTAAAATCGACAAGATCGTCGAGGCCAAAGAAAAGGAGATCATGACCGTATAAACGTTCGTTAGTTTATCTGCCGGGCACCGGTCAGCTCGTTTGCGGGCCTTCCAATGGATGGATATTTGCCGGCAAATCGCCAGCCGTTCGTGTATCAGATGCCTGCCCCCGTGTTCCCTCTTCCAATCGTCGGGCAAAGCCTGCCCCCCATGCCAGGTTGACGGCTAACGCTGCGGAATCATTCACAAAACCGAGCCTGCTTCCCCGTTTTGTCTGGTGCCTCCTTCCAAAATGCACTGCGGCCCCGCCTCTCTCAATCGCCGGGCGATGGCGTTTGGTCCATTGCCTGAGACGGTTCACTCAGGCGGTAAACCGTTTGCTAAATATCCCGGGATAGACTGACTGTTTCGTGCTATCTTGGTTTTTGTCTCACTCATGTCTGCAAGCAGCATCCGATCTCTGGTTACGGCCATATTGGCGACGAGCGCCTTTGTGATGAGCGCTCAATGGAGGCCCCCCAGGCTTTACAACCTTGGACCGGAGCAAGGCATGAGCTCTTGGACGTTTGACATCACCCAGGACTCTACCGGCTATATGTATTTTGGAACCGACCAGGGCCTGGTGCGCTATGATGGAAACGAGTTTGAATTGTTTGCGCACCAGCCCGGCGATTCACTGTCTATTGGAGCAGGCGACGTGAGATGCCTGCGCGCATCCTCCGGTGGAAAGATCTGGGTGGGACTTCGCCTCGGTGGCTTCAATTCCTTTGATCCCAAATCGCTTCAATTTAAGCAATACCACTATCCCCTGCTGGTCTCGAATGGTTATGAGACCGTACAGTCGATCTGCGAAGATCAGCGTTATGTATGGTTAGGGGGTGACCACTACTGGTTACACCGCTTTGACCCTGCAACGGAACAATTTGAATCCTTTGGCCCCGAATGGTTGCGAAGCAGCACAAACGCGGCCTGCAGCATCACGGACATTCTGCAGGACCGGTTTGACCCAAACCGCTTGTGGATGACGCTGGTATACAGGAATCCCGCATACCCGATACCCTTTGACAGCAGACTGGTTTCGTTTGACAAGCAAAGCAAACAGTTTGTTGAATTCCCCTGCTATGGTAAAGCACTTTACCAGGATTCTCTTGGAGTCGTCTGGATGGGTTCAACCGGGATCAATCGCTTTGAACCGGAGTCCGGTACGTGCATTCACGTTGACTACCAGTTCGAAATGAACGGACGGATGGTCAATCCCTTGGTAAGAGACATTGAGTACGTCCGGGACGGGTTCCTGCTCTCTTCCGCTTATACCATTGGGAGGCTCAATTCCGAAGGAGCGCCGGGTAAGGCCATCCACGTCGGCGAAGACATCGGCATCGTTGAGGAGATTTTTGCGGATGCCGGTCGCAACGTCTGGTTTGGGCGCACAAACGGAGTGAGTGTTTTGAGCTCAAAGGAGGAAAAGATCGACTTTTACTCCATCACCAACTATGGTTTTTCGGGGCGCATTTATCCCGGAAGGCTGGCGTACGATCCGGTGCGCAATCGGATTTATTTAAGTGACCATGGTCAAAACGGAACGGGAAAAAAGTTGATCGCAATATCGCTCCATTCCGATACATCTTCCCTGGTATTGGAACACGAAACGTCCCTGAATGGATTGGCCGTTGACGCGCAGGGAAGAGTGTTGATCAGCAGCGGCGGGATGATGTTTGCGCTGGATCCTGAAACCGGGAAAAAACTTGATTTGGGAATGTGCCGGGATGCAGGAAAGGGCATTCCTTCTTTCTGGAACCTGTCCGTAAGTCCCAATGGCTGGATAGGCGGGGTGAGCAGGGACCGGTTCGTGTGGTTCAGACCCGGAGAGTCCTGTCACAGCATTCAAAATCCACAAACGTTCATGACCGCGGATGGACCGCAGGGCCCCATTTTTCAAGGTCTTTTTTTCAACGACCACAACGAGGCCATCGTATTTACAAACCGGATCTACGCGGTTGACCTGGCAACCGCGAGGCTCACCCCACTGGTGTTTGAAAAGGGCATACAGCCCTTTCCCGACATTGACGTGAATTCTGTCATTCAGGATGCCCGAGGTCATTACTGGGTGAGCAACCTGGCGATGACCGGGGAGTTTATACGAAGGGGAGACAGCCTGATCCTGGTAAAAAGATACACTACACAGGATGGACTGGGTTGCGCATGGGTCCACGAACTCTACCCTGACCAACAGGGACGGGTCTGGGCATTTGCTCAAAATGGCTTGAATGGGATCGATCCGCAAACCAGGGAGATCAGGCAGTTTGGGGTTCGCGAAGGCTTGGTGGATCCCTACATTGACCCAAGGCAGGTGCTTACCTTAAAAGATGGCCGCATCGCAACCGTCAATGGTTCTGGCATCATCGTTTTTCATCCCGACTCCCTTTGGAATGCGTACACCCGGGAACAAATTCCCATTGTGCTCAAAGAAATTCGCATTGCAGGACAGCGGGTTTCTTATTCCGGCGACGTCAATTTTATCAGCAATTTGGAGCTCGATCCGGGACAGCATTACCTCGACGTACAATTTCAGGCTCTTGCCTATCCAAATGACTACAATTTAACCTACTGTTACCGGGTGGAGGGGCTTTCTGATCAATGGATCGCTCTTGGGGAAAACAAGATTGTCACCCTGGCGTCGCTAAAGCCGGGAAACTATGTGTTGCAGATTAAAGCCGGAAATCCATCAACACCTTCTCCCATCCGTTCCCTCGACATTCACGTCAAAAAACCCTTGACTGCAAAGACCTGGTTTATCCTGCTGTGGGCTTCTGCGTTTGCAGGACTGATGATTGGGATTTACAACTGGCGCATTCGATACATCAGGAAACGCGAAGCTGAAAAGGCCAATTACGATAAGCAGATCACGGAACTGGAGTTAAAGGCTCTCCGCTCCCAAATGAACCCGCATTTTATGTTCAACAGCCTCAATTCAATTAAAAATTACATACTGCATGCGGAGCCCAAGATTGCTGCGGAGTATCTTTCCAATTTTTCACACCTGATCCGCATGATCCTTCAAAATTCAAAAGAGAAAACGATTACCCTGGCTGAGGAGGTGGAGACCCTGCTCTTGTACATCGAATTGGAACAGATTCGATTTGAAAACAAGTTTGAATTTAGTTTGGAAGTGGATGAGAAGGTGGAAATGGATCAGGTGTCCATACCTCCGATGTTGCTTCAGCCCTTTGTTGAGAATGCCATCTGGCATGGGCTTTTACACAAAAACGGCATCGGTCACCTGCGCCTGCAATTTGCGCTAATACAGGATCAGGTTGCTTGTGTAATCGATGACGACGGAGTCGGAAGGGCAAAGGCAGCAGAGCTAAAAAGTCTTTCGGCGGTCAGGTATAAAAGTATGGGAATGGGCATTACACTCGACCGCGTGGAGCTCCTGAACAAGATGGATTCTTATGGCATTCACATCGACATCACCGACAAGACCGATCCATCCGGGCAAGCTGCCGGCACCTGCGTCACCGTAAAAATACCTGTTGCTAACTCCTGAATCCCCGGCACTCCGAATGAACACATTAACAGCCATCATCATCGACGACGAACGGAGCAGCATCGAATCCCTGCGTTTCGAGATCGGTGAGTACTGTCCGGAACTCAGGATTGTTGCTGTATGCCAGGATCCTTTCGAAGGCCTAAGGAAGATCGGAGAATTTCAGCCGGATGTGCTCTTTCTTGACATCGAAATGCCCGGCATGAATGGTTTCGAATTGCTCAAACAATTGCCGGATTTGTCAGCACAGGTCATATTCATTACGGCATATGATCAGTTTGCGCTCAACGCATTCGAATTTAACGCAGTTGACTATTTGCTTAAACCCGTGCGAAAATCGAAATTGGTCGCCGCCGTCCGCAAAGTGATTGAAAGGCGCCAGAACAAAGAGAACTCATTTAACCTGGATGCCCTGCTCCAAAACATACGCGTCCAATACCAGGGCGGTCTGCAAACCATTGCGCTCCCAATTCCGGAAGGATTTAAGATGGTGCACATCGACGACATCGCATACCTCCAGGCAGAAAGCAACTATACGCGCGTGCACCTTGTAGATAAAAAGATGTATTTGGTCAGCAAAACCCTGAAAGAAATGGAAAACATGTTCCATTTTGACCAATACTTCAGGGCGCACAAAAGTTATCTGGTCAACCTCAACCAAGTAGATCGCTACATCCGGGGACAGGGAGGGTACCTGGTCATGAAAAGCAACATTCAAATACCGGTTGCCCGCACCCAGAAGATCGAGTTGCTAAATAAGATGAAATGGTGAGGAGGCTACCATGAGGGATGGGCGCCTGGTATTCCTGTCGAAGGCAAGTTTCCTGCTGTTCCGAACGTATTATTTTACAAATCGCAAGACCGCATTCCCCTCCTCCGTTCTCAACTCGAGCAAATAGCATCCGGAAGGGTAATGATTTAAGGAATGACTCCAGACGTCTTCTCTGATATTTTGGTGCAGCAGACGCTTTCCACTCAAACCGTACAGGGCGATTTCCTTTTTCTGAAAAGAGCGATTCCACCGGATCTCTACCTGCGACGAAAGGGGGTCAAAGGAATAATCAACGTCGTCGTTGTCCAGCAGGCGGTTTACCGACGAAGGCAACTTGAGGGTATTGTTGGCGCCGATGAGAGAAAAGCGGGGGAAAGCGGGATGGCTGGCAATAAACAGGTAAGTGCCAAGAGAATCCATGTCCATGGATTGAATGATGAATTCAGGTCCTGTTGCTCCCGCCAGTTGGGATCCGTCCAAGTACCATTTGTACACAACCGATGGATCCTGCATCGGGGAACGCAGTTTGTGGCTGCTTCCAAGGGGAGCTTGGATGACGGTATCCTGACCAACGGTTAGTTGAGGAAGGGAGATAAACTTATTTGCTGGTAAACCGGCATTCGGCACCAGGTCATCGAAGTCCAGTTTGTTGTTGGAAACGATCAGGTAGATGAGGTTGGCTTGCGAGGCCCAACCCGAGAAATCGCCGAGGTGGGTCAGGAGGTTGTCACTGGCGTAAAGCTTTACCACTTTTGCAGCGTTGAAATGATCCGGATTCAGTTTTCCCGAAAAACGATTGTTATTCAGGTAACAATAGGCGAGCATGGGGTGATATCCCAGGATGGTGTCTGGGTCACCGGACAGTTGATTTTCTTCCAGCAGCAGGGACTTCAGGTTCACCAGTTTGTCCAGTTTGGGAAGCGGACCGGAAAACTGGTTTTTGGATAGTATGATGTCTTCTAAACGAGTCATATCACTGATGCCGCTTGGAATGGGGCCGGTGAATTGATTCTCGGATAACTCCAAAGTTTTAAGTTTTGGCAAATCCAGAACGAGATGAGGAAAATTTCCGGAAAGTTGATTTTTGCTCAGCTGGATTGTATACAATTCCTTGCATTGAGAAAGCGATTCCGGAATTTTGCCCACCAGGCGGTTTTCTCCAAGGTAGAGTTGGAAGAGCCGGGTGCACTGCCCGAGGGAAGCGGGAAGATCACCCTGCACTCCGGAGCGCCTCAGGTTTAGCACGGCCAACTCGCTCAGTTGCCCGATGGATGCCGGTATCGGTCCCTCCAGATCAGACATGCCCAGAGAAAACTCAGCCATGCCGTTCAGAAATCCTATTTCGCTGGGTATGGTGCCAGAAAGTCCGTTATCCCAAAGGTTGACCTGGTAAACCCGGTTTCCCTGTACGGTCACGCCGTGCCATTTTGACACCGGTCCCTGGAGCCAGTTGGTATGGTTTTTCCAGTTTGGACCATCGGTGGCCTGGTAAAGAGCAACCAGAGCCAGGGAGTCCTGCTGCAGGACCTGGGCGCAAGGTCTGGTAAAGGAAAACGGAAAAAGCAATAAGAAAGAAAAGAGGTACTTCATCGCAAGGAGTTAATGGTAGATTGAATGAAAAAACCGGCAAACGACTGTTCGGAAACGTCGTCTGCCGGATGAGTTCCGGGAATGCGGAAATTCGCTGCAGCAACCGGAGAAGGGATGATCTGGTGTTTAAAATTTAAAGAACCGTCTGGTCTCCATAGAGCTTCCGGAAAACCACTGTACGATATAAATGCCGGGTTCAAGGCCATTCATGGGCAAACTAAGCTGACGCGTATCTCCCGAGGGCTCCGCACTGGCCATGATGGTTCCGGCAAGATTTATGAGTCGTACCGATTCTAGCATTTGTTCTTTTGAAAAATGGAGCTGGACTTCGTCATTCCGTACGATCAATTCCAATTCCTGACCGGAAGAAGAGCGAGGATCCAAATTTCCTTTAGAAATGTACGAGGTGAAAATCTTTTCGCAGCTCCGGCTGCACCCAAACCGGTCCCATAAATCGAGGATGACCGTTGCCTGACCTGGAACCGGTCCGGGAGTCAGAACGGCTTTTGACGGATCCAGTTTATCTGAACGGACGGTCCAATCATCTCCTATCACCTGCCAGCTTGAATTAAACGGGTTGAACCCTTTCGGCGTATTCTGGCTTTTTAGCAACAGGGAAGAGCCAATGGGAACGCGATTGGGGCCTAGGATATGGCAGGATATGTCGCCCACGAGATCAAAGGTGTGGGTCGCGGTTCCGGAGTTTCCACAGCGGTCGGTAACCGTATAGCTTCTCACCACTTTCGGAACGACATGGCAAATTCCGATAAATTGATCCTCCCAGGATAAGGTCCTCTCCAGGAGACCCCAGGTACAGGCCTCTACACGCGGTCGCGGTGCATTCCCCATTTCGTAATTGCGAAGGGAAAGCGAGCGGAATTCGGGAGGGTAGACCGCAAGGGTGGTTGTCAAGCCAATGTATAAGTTTGATTCGCAAGTCTGCTCCCCATTGCTGACCTGTACCCTAAGGTTTTGACATACGTATTGGATGTCTGCGGGTACCGGGTTGGGAACGAGGTTGCCTTCGATGTCGTAGATCGAAACGGTACAGCCTTCCAACGTCGTAATGTGAATTAAGTTCTCCAAACCTTCCAGCGTTTCGCAATCAGGGATCGTCAGTGTGACATCTTCACAAACGACACCACATTGAGCGTTCATGGTTTGGTTCACCAGCAGAAAACAACTGCACGCGATGAGGATCTTTTTCAGTTTCATATTGATGGTTTTATTGATTGCACAAGGGCTTTTGTTTGGTAAAAGTGGGGAGCAATCGAAACCAGTACAAGGCATAATTCGCGGCGGGCAGCATGAATGAGTGAATGGTTTAATTTGATATGTAAACAGCATTTGGACCCTTTGGAATGGAAGGGGTCAGCGTTAGGGACATCATTTGACGGGTCATAGCGCAGATGACACAAATGGGTCGTAGGGTGCAGCAAGGGAAAGGTCCAGCATTTTTGATTCAGCGTTTTAGGGCACCTCGAATAACCCACTCTTGCGCCAGTCAGCCCACAAAGGCTCACGCGCTCAATGAATTTAGCTTCACAATACTTCGTTGCGGTTCAGTCAGTTATTGCTCCACATAGCTTCCTTCACCGCGCCTCGTCTTGTTTCCCTAAATTCATTCTGGCATCAAAACTGGGTTATTCGAGGTGCCCTGAGGAGATCGGCCAGAACGGGCTGGTTCAGGGTTCCTGCCGGTGACTTCCAGCGCCTGGGATATTTAGAAGGGTGCTTCAGGGGTTAGGAGCATCAATTCACTTATTTTTACCGCGCAACCCAGCATTGCATACATCATGGAGCTTAGCGGAAAAAATATACTGGTCATTGGAGGCGGAGGATTCATCGGAAGTTTTGTTGTGGAGGAACTGCTCCGGCATCCCGTGGCGCGGGTTGTGGTGTACGACAATTTCACGCGGGGCAGGCGGGAGTATCTCGAAAATGCGCTTTCCGATCCGCGCTGCAGCATCTTTGCAGACGGCGGCGACATTCGCGATACCGACATACTCGACGCTGCGGTTCGTGGAATGGATGGGGTGATCTGTCTTGCGGCCATGTGGTTGCTGCATTGCAAGGATTATCCCCGCACAGCCTTTGAAGTCAACATAGCAGGGACCTTCAACGTGTTGGAGGCATGCGTCCGGCACCGAGTGGAAAAGCTCGTCTGGTCTTCGTCGGCTTCGGTGTACGGCGATGCCGTAGAGATTCCCATGACAGAAGACCATCCCTACAACAACCGCAATTTTTACGGGGCGACCAAAATTGCTGGTGAGGCAATGTGTACGGCCTTCAACGACCGGTATGGTCTTCCGGTTATCGGGTTGCGATACATGAACGTTTACGGTCCCCACCAGGACCAGACTGCCGCTTATACCGGAGTGATCCCCATCATGCTCAACAAGATCGACGCCAACGAAGCTCCCGTGATCAACGGCGACGGCTCCCAGGCCTACGACTTCATTTACGTGGAAGATGTAGCGCGCGCCAACATTTGCGCTCTGGTGAGCGAGCGCCCTTTTGGTTTTTACAACGTCGGCACCGAGGTGCAGACGACCATCCGGGAGTTGTGCCAGATGATCCTGCAGTTGCGCGATTCTTCCCTCGAGGTACATTACAGGCCCTATTCAGCCGATGACGCCCGCGCCCTGGTGCAGCACCGCATTGGTTCTCGCAAAAGGGCAGAGGAGGAACTGGGATTCCGTTACCGCTACTCATTGGAAGAAGGGCTGAAGCGGCTGATCGACTGGAGGGAGAACGGCAAAAAGTCCTGATTCGCGCCTACCTTTGCCGGACAGAAACATCGCTTTGACAACGAGGAAATACATCCAAATTTCTCAGCCATCGATGGGGCAGGAAGAATGGGAAGCCTGCCGGGAACCCATCTTTTCCGGCTGGATGACCCAGGGGCCGCAAGTGGCTGCATTTGAGCGAAGGTTTGCCGAATTGCACCAGGTCAGGCACGCCCTGGCTGTATCAAACTGTACGACGGCCCTTCACCTCGCACTGGCAGCGTTGGGAGTGGGCCCCGGCGACGAAGTGCTCGTGCCGGCGTTTACCTGGGTTGCTACGGCCAATGCAGCACTCTATTGCGGGGCAAAGCCCGTGTTCGTCGACATTGACCCGGGGAGTTTCAACATCGACCCGGACCAGGTGGTCGGCAAGATCACCGGGCGCACTCGCGCCATCATTCCCGTGCACCTTTTTGGGCTTTGTGCCGATATGGATGCCCTCCGCAGCGTGGCTGGAGGCTTGCGGATCGTGGAGGATGCCGCCTGCGCTTCAGGTGCCCGGTATCAAAACGTTCCCGCCGGAGGACTTGGCGACATTGGCTGTTTTTCATTCCACCCGCGAAAGTCCGTTACAACCGGCGAAGGCGGCATGCTGACTACCAACGACGACCAGTTGGCAGAAACCCTTAACCAGTTGCGCAACCACGGAGCCTCCCTCTCCGAGGAGCAGCGCCACAAAGGACCGAAGCCCTACATCCTCCCGGAATTTGACCTGCTCGGTTACAACTACCGCATGACGGATTTACAGGGAGCGGTGGGCAGGGTACAGATCGAGAAATTGGAGTCTTTCATAGACTATCGCAACCATTGGGCAGCATTTTACCACGATGCATTCTCCGGCATCGAGTGGCTGCGCACCCCGTCAACGCCTGCCGGGTCGCGCCATGGTTGGCAATCTTATGTCCTCTTCGTAGACGAAGCACGCTCGCCCCTCACCCGCAACGCGATCATGGAGTACCTCCAGGACAAAGGCATTGCTACCCGGCCAGGCACCCATGCCGTTCACATGCTCCGGTATTACCGGCGCACCTTCGGACTTCAGCCGGAGGACTTCCCCAACGCCTGTCTGGCCGATCGCCAATCGATGTCTATTCCCCTGCACAACCGCATGGAGGCAGAAGATTTTCATTACGTCGCCGAGTGCATACGGGCGATTGCCTGACACGGAGCTATGTGCGGGTTAACAGGCATTTTTCACCTCGACGGAAGAAGCATTCAGGAAGATGTGCTGGACCGCATGACCGATGCGCTGGCGCATCGTGGCCCCGACGGACGGGGAACCTGCATCAGGCAGTCATTGGGATTAGGCCACCGCAGGCTTTCCATTCTCGACGTGAGCAGCCGTGGTGCCCAGCCTATGCATTCCGGAGACGGCCGGTGGACCATCGTTTTCAACGGGTGCATTTACAATTTCCGCGAATTGCGCAAGCAGCTCGAACTGCTGGGAAGCGAATTTCGCTCGGGTACCGATACGGAAGTCATTGCGGAAGGATTGCGGCATTTTGGCCCGGAGTACTTTCTTCAATTCGACGGCATGTTTGCCATCGCAGCCTGGGACGACCGGGAAAAGGCGCTGTACATTTCGCGGGATCGGTTTGGCGTAAAACCATTATACTATTATTTCGACGGGCGTCTCTTCCTTTTTGGTTCGGAGATCAAAGCCATTCTTGCACATCCTGGCTACAGGATGCAACTCAATGCCGAAGCGCTTAACGAGTATTTTACATTTCAAAACCTGTTCCGCTATCACACCCTGTTTGCAGGAATCCACCTGCTACCGGCAGCAAACACCTTGCGCATCGACGCCCATACGAAGGAGTTGCGGCATCGTGCCTGGTGGGATTACAATTTTGCCGAGGCCGATGAGACCATGGACTTCGAAGATGCCCGGAGGGAAACGGAACGACTCTTGAGACAGGCCGTGCAGCGCCAGATGGTATCCGACGTACCCGTCGGAAGCTACCTGTCGGGGGGAATGGATTCCGGGGCGATCACGGCACTTGCGAGTCGCGAGGTTCCGCGCCTGACGACCTTTACCTGTGGTTTCGACATGAGCACGGTCACGGGAGTGGAAGCCAACTACGACGAGCGCAGAGATGCAGAACTCATGGCCAACCATTTCAAGACCGAACATTACGAACAGGTCATCAACGCGGGCGACCTGGCGTGGTCACTGCCGCGGGTAGTCTGGCACCTGGAGGACCTGCGCGTCGGCATGAGCTATCCGAATTACTACATCAGCCGGCTGGCATCGAAATTCGTTAAGGTATGCCTCCAGGGCACGGGAGGAGATGAGTTATACGGTGGATACCCGTGGAGGTATTACCGGGTATTCCAATCACTTGATCGTCAGGATTACTTCGACCAGTACTACGGTTTTTGGCAGCGCCTCGTACCGGAAGATCGCAAGAGCACTTTATTTAACCCTGCTATCCTGCCCGCTATGGACCAGACGGGTCCAAGGCAGGCATTTGAACGCGTATTTTTATTCAACGACCGCTTGCGCTACGACACGCCGGAGCAACACATTCAGAATAGCCTGTACTTTGAGATCAAGACGTTTCTCGCAGGCCTGCTGATCGTTGGTGACAAACTCTCCATGGCCAACGGCCTCGAAGAGCGGTTTCCGTTTTTGGACAATGCGCTGGTGGACTTTGCGCAGAAAATCCCGGTTCGGCACAAGCTGGCGGAGTTGGAAAACATGAAAAAAATGGACGAAGACGTGTTCGGCAATAAAAAGGAGCTGTACAAGGAGTTTCGAGACGGAAAAAATGTATTGCGGCGCGCGTTGGAAGATTTTATCCCTCAGGAGATCATCAACCGGCCAAAGCAAGGTTTCAGTGCACCGGATGAAAGCTGGTACAGGGGTGAAAATGCGCAATACATCGTTTCGTTGCTGCTCGACAGAAAATCGGCATCTTCCGAATTCATCAACCGCGATTTTGTGAAGACCATCGTCGACGAACACGTGCACCGCAGGATCAATCACCGCCTGCTGATCTGGAGTCTGATGAATTTTGAATGGTGGTGCCGCCTGTTTTTGCAGGGAGAAAAAATTTGAGCTGTGTTTTGGAAGTTACTACAAATGTGGGTGCGAAACCGCCGCGAGAACATGCGGAAGAAATTCAACCGCACGTTGCCGGCCAACGAGCTGCTGGGCGACCGTTGGGAAAAGGCCCGCAGTCTGGGCTTCGGCGAAGGAGCAAGCATTTACGACAGCGCCCTGGTTTTTGGCGAAGTGCGCGTAGGTCGCAATTCGTGGATTGGCCCTTACGTCATCCTCGATGGCAGCGGAGGATTGGAGATAGGCGACAACTGTTCGATTTCCGCTTCGGTTCACATTTATACCCACGACACGGTGGCATGGGCGGTAAGCGGAGGTGCAGAACCCTACGTTTACTCGCCGGTTCGCATTGGTAGCAACTGCTACGTCGGCCCCCACGTCGTGATTGCCCGCGGTGTGGAGCTGGGCGACGGCTGCATCGTCGGTGCAAACAGTTTTGTCAATCGCTCGTTCGGACCTAACACAAAAATTGCAGGAAATCCCGCCCGTGAAATATGATGACGATTAGCGACCCAACCACGCGTTTTGAACGCGCCGTTACCTTAGAGGGCAACCGGATCCGGTTCTTAAACGCTCCGTCAAACCTGGCCGTCAATCAGGGTCAGACGCGCGATGTCTTCTCTGACAAATGGAATGCGACACAGGGGCTGGATCAGGAAGAAAAGCTGTTTGAAACCCAGCGGGCCTGGTTTCTGCGCCTTTACGGTTTTGAGACGGAGGAGAGCCTGCGCAATTACCTGCAAAACGCCAGGACCATAGTCGATACGGGATGCGGACTGGGCTACAAAGCTGCGTGGCTGGCGGAACTGGCTCCACATGCATGCGTCATGGGCATCGACCTGTCTGATTCTGTTCACATCGCAGCGAGACGGTACGCCGGCGTACCCAATCTTTTTTTTCTGCAGGCCGACATCGCCGATACCGGACTGCGCACCGGAAGCTGCGACGTGGTGGTCTGTGATCAGGTGATCATGCACACGGAAGATCCCGAACGAACGTTCGTTCATCTCGCTGACATCACTTCTGCAGAGGGCGAGTTTCTGTGCTACTTTTACAGGAGGAAGGCCTTGCCCCGGGAGCTCGTCGATGACCATTTCCGGTCGCACACACATGGCGTTGATGCGGAGGCGATGTGGGAGTTTTCCGCACAACTGACCGAACTCGGAAAGCGGCTTTCGGAACTGAACGTCAGTTTTGAGTGCCCGGACATCCCCATGCTGGGCATACAAGGCGGTACTTACGACATTCAGCGTTTCATATACTGGAATTTTCTGAAATGCTTTTGGCGACCCGATTGGGGATTTGAGTTGTCAAAGATCACCAACTTCGACTGGTATGCCCCGAGCAATGCCCGCCGTTTCAGTCGCGAGGAGGTAGATGAAATTGCCGGCAGAGCCCATATGGTACCGAAGTTTTTTCACGGGGAGGAGGCTTGTTATTCCGGCCGCTTCCGCCATGCAATGTCCGGTCCTAAGCAAAGTTCCGCAAACCAATGAAGGCGCTGTCATGACACTACAACAGTTTTTTGAATGGGTGCAGACCCACCCAATGTCCGTACTTTATTATTTTCTGGCCGTAATGCTGGGCACCCTCGTACTCAATGCCCTTTCTGAGGGGCAGGGGCACACCGCTCCCTGGAGGTGGCTGTATTCAGTCATTGTTTACGCAGTGTGCATACCTGGGATTTTCGCCATTATGCTCAACATTTACTTCTTCCTGTTTGAAAAGCGCAGTCTGATGCAGGCAGAGCTGCTGCTTCAGTTTGTGCCCGTTGTTGCCATGCTGACAACGATCTTTTTCATCCGAAAAAATGTATCGCTCGATGCCATCCCGGGATTTGAAAGGATCTATTCACTTGCAGCCATCATTGCAACAGTGCTCATGCTGATGTGGATAGTCGACCGCACCCACCTCTACGCCATCAGCTTTGTCCCTTTTTACTATGTGATCATCCTGCTCATCGGTTCTATACTTTTCATCCGCCTCATGTTGAAGAAATGGATGTAGAGTGTGTCTGAGTCAGTTTTCAGACGACGAGGTATCCTGTAATACTAACGAACGTTTGTATGTAATGGTGCGGACAACACCTGTTCGTCACTTCGGTCAGCGGAGTATGGTAAGTGGTTTGCGCATACGGACGCCATCGCACTGCAATTCAATGGTATACCAGCCCGGAGGTGCGTCGGCGAGCTCAATTTCCAGGGGATAGGACGTTCGTTCAGTAGGGAGCGTTTTGCTCAGGATTTCCCTTCCCGCAGCATCCCGGAGGGAAAGCCGCAAAGTGAATTCCGGAGACAGGCTGGATTGAAGGTAGATGCGACCGTATGCTGGATTGGGATAAAACGAGAATCCCGGACTGTCCGCTCCTGCTTTCAGGTAGGTGCTGACTTCGTTGCTCGTCACAAATCGTTGATGTTTGTCCATACCGCGAATGCGGAAATGGTGAAGGCCTTCTTCATTGGAGGAAAAAATGGTGCTGGAGAAAACGCAATCGGTATTCTCTTCGTTCGGTTGGATGGAAAGCACGTCAAGGAGTTCAAACGTTGCGTGGGCGGGGCCACTTCGTTCAATGCTATAAAGAATGGGGCATGGTACTGCAGTGCTTTGCCAGCGAAGGACTGGCAGCGCATCATCGCGTTTCTCGACACTTAGTAGAATCTCATTGGGGAGTTCGGTACTCAGCTCAAGATCTTCCTGGTACAGGGCGATCAGGTCGGGATCGACGGCGATCCCGAAGCTGGGATTGAACACGGCCCCGCTCAGGTCGGAGATGACGTCGCACGATAAACCGGCTACCGTGCGCGTAGTCCAGGGACCGTTTTCCTGTGTGAAGTCTGAGTCGTGTGTTGGATCGTTTCCACTCAGCGCCGGACTCAGGATAAAGCCGTTGAGTTTCGGAATGCGGATGTAGTAGCTGCCCGGCTCAGCACAGAATTGGTAATATCCGTCGTGCTGGAAGCGGACGTTGTTGGAATAGGTTTTTGTTTTTGCGTAGAGGACATTTCCGGGTTTGCGATAGAGGTATACGCTAAGTCCATTGATTCCGGTTTCATCGATTTGTTGTATTCCGTCTTTGCTGTTGTCCAGCCAGACGTAGCCGCTGATGGGCACACATTTATACAAGCCCTGGTCTAAGCTCAGGTCTTCCTCTCCAGCCGACAATTCGGTGGTGGGTGTGGCATTGGTCCCATTATCAGAACCACCGTCGCTGTCGATCGCGTCGTTTCCGGCGTTGGCCCTCGAAAGGCTGTAGCCTTCGGGAGGGGTAAATTTTACAAAGTAGCGACCAGGGAATAAATGGACAAACAGGTAGTAGCCGTCCGCATTGGTCAGTTGAGACTGTACGGGTTCACGGGTATCTGCATTGCAAAGGTCGACGCGAACGTGTGCGATGCCCTCCTCACCCTTGTCCTGGATTCCATTGCCGTTTCGGTCATGCCAGACGAGGTTGCCCAGGCTGGCTGTAAGTCCCGCCCCGGCTACGTCGTGGTCGTCTTCGTCCTCCAGGGCGGAAAGCCCGCCTCCATGGAGATCATTGTCGCGGGGATCGTCTGCAATGACGCTTCGTTCGTGGTCGGCGTCAGAACCAGGACGGCTGTCTGCATCAAGCAAACTGATGTCAAGTCCTGAAGTGTCGATAGCTTGTATGATCTCCGCCCAGTTGTAATACTCCGGCAAGGGCCTGCCGGGGAGGAGGAGCATTTGAATTTCAACTGAATCTGCTTCCGCCTCCGCAAGGGTTTTCCGAATGGTGTATTCAGCACGACCGCCTTGTTGGGTCCATCCGGGATTTTGACCGGGTAACCATTGGTATCCGGTATTGAGGTAATCAGCAATCACGACTTGTGAAACGGGAACATTTCCCTGGTTGTAGACGGCGATGCGAAAGACTGCCGTATCGGAGCGCATGGCGGTCAGGTATTTGCGGAGGGCGAGATCGTGAACCAATGGTACAGCCGGGTCATGATCGTCTTCATCGGCGATTCCGTCGCCGTCGGAGTCTTTGCCGTCGTCGCTTCTGAAGTTATCGGAGGGTGTAAAGGGCCGTCCTCCCGCATCGTTGCTTTTGTCAACGTCAAAGAATCCATCGAAGTCCCGGGTATAAAATATGCCCCCGTTATCTATTGCCCCCGATATTTCTGCAATGTTTTCCAGTGGAAGCAATCCACCGGCATCGGTTTGCAGTTTTAAAAAGTATCCAATGTGTACGCTATCGCCCGGGAACAGAAGGGTATCTACAGAAATACCGGCGGTGTGGGAGCCCCCATCATACGTCCATCCGGGATTGGAAACCCAGCGCAGGCCTTCGGGCAGATGATCCGCAATGTTTATTTGAGATACCGGCACGAGACCCTGGTTGACAATCGTTACCGAAAACGGAAGGGTGTCGCCGTAGCGAACCGGAAGTTTCGCATGGCAATATTTTGAAAGCGCCAAATCGAATATGGAAGGGGATGCCGGGTCGTGGTCATCTTCATTTCCTTCCCGTTCACTTGACAACAGGTCGTCATCGCCCGGATTCCCCGGTTTTACCAAACGTTCGTTAGCACCATCGGATGCTTCGCGGCTGTCGAAGTCCTTCCCGGTTCGATCCACCCCCTGGGCATTTTCAGACGCTGTAATTTCGGCGTAATTGATGTAATCCATTGGATTCTCTGCAGGAGTCAGGTGCAGGATGAGTCGAACCTGAACGCTGTCACCCGGAACCAGGCGAAGCAGTAAATCGTATTCCAAAAGGGATCCGTTTTGGGTCCATCCGGGATTTTTTTGTGATTCAAACACAAATGCATTTCCCGGGTAGTCCCGCAACCAGATGCGTCCTGCCGTATCGGTGCCCTGATTGTAAACCCATATGCCAAATTCGATGTCCTGATAGGCGTTATGCGGTTTGGGTGTCAGCACAACTTTTTTAAGGGCAAGGTCCCATACAAATGCGGTTGCCGGATCCTTGTCGTCTTCGTCGGTGATACCGTCACCGTTGGCATCATTGCCGTCGTCTTCGATGTGGTCGTCTGTTGGTGTTCCTATTTGTCCTCCCGCGTCGTTGTCAATGATCATATCGTGGACGCTGTCGAAATCGTCCTGAAGGATATTCAGGATGTGGTGCAGTGTAACGATGAAGGCCGTTTTGACTTCCGCCATGTTGACATAATCCTGCGGGTTGTTTGCAGGTAGCAGCTCAAGGGTGATCACCCTCACAAGGGAATCTCCCGGAAGGATGATGTCGGGAATAAAGCTGGTGACCATTTCATTGCCAATGTCGGTCCAGGAGGGGTTGTCTGCTGCGTGAAATGCAAAGCCCCTGGGAATGTAGTCCACCAGTGTAATGTTCTGCGAAGGAATGTTGCCCTGGTTGTACACCCAGACCTGGAAATCGACTTTCTGGTGGAATCCCGTAGCGATCGTGCCTGCATTCTTCTTTCTCAGTGCAAGGTCGAAAATGATGGTCGTTGCGACATCGTGGTCGTCTTCGTCTTCTGCTGGGTTGATCTTTCGATGACCGGTGAGCTTATTGTCGTTAGGATCGTCGGGTAGGACCGGATTGTCATTTGTCCGGTCGTCGTCGGGAGCAGAATCGATGTCATTGGGGTAAAGGGTGTTTAATGTTTCGAATCCGGCAATTTCGGCTGCATTGATGACGGCATGGACGTTGTTGAAACCGGCAAATACCCTAACGATGAGATCGATGAGCGCACTGTCTCCCGGAGCGAGTTGCGGGATGAGGGTCTGCAAAGTGGAATCGTCCACCCGGGTCCATGGGGCATTCAGCAGTGGATCGACGGTGTAGGTTTTTGGGAGATAATCCAGTACGCGTATGTTGAAAGCAGGGAGACTTCCCTGGTTGTAAACGGCAATGCGGAAGGCAACGAAATCGCCATTGCGGGCCGTGGTGGAAGTGATCTCGACTTTGCGCAAGGCGAGGTCGTAAAAGCCATAATCTGTGCAGACCGTATCGCGTTGGTCGGCGATTCCGTCGGCATTGACATCCAAAACTGATTCGTTGAAGAGCCCATTTCCCGCTTCAGCAGCATGGTCCCCTGTGGCATTGCATCCCTGGTACCGGTTATCACCTGGGCTTGCAGTAGCATAATCCAGATTTGCATTGACGGAAACGAGGAAACTGTCAGCACCAAATCCCGCCAAACTGCGATTGCCGGCAAGCTGCCACCCTGCAACGCCCGGTGCAAGGTCCAGGGGAAGATTGGGGCCATTGTTGGTAGAATAGGTGGCTTCTCGAATGACCGCGTCGTCTTCAAACAAGGGAAAGTCATGGAGGGTGTATGTGCCAGCGGCTCCTCCAAGATTGAAGGCACGCACGAGGTAAAGAAGGTCTATGCTCCCATCGGGACGATGGGTTTGTGATAATAGTGTCTTTTCATGATGCACCTGGGGAAGGTCGTCGCAGGTAGTATCGCGCTTTTCAGGACGGAAGTCACCGGTGAGATCGATCCCGGCATAATTGAACAATCCTTCGCCAATGCGCGGCACGAGCGGATTGCCTGTTCCACATTTGCGGTATGCATTGTCTCCGGTGGAACCGGCCGACAGATCCATCTCCAGCGAAAGAAAGATGCGAAAGCTGTCGATAGAGCCCGGTGATACAGAGGCATTGTTTGCAAGTACCCAGCCATTTACCGGGATCAGAGTGGGCAGAGCCCCTCCGGCTGCTGCATTCGAAGCATAACTGGCCTGCAAAATGGCAACGTCGTCGTCGAAAGATGGGCGGTCTACGAGATTGTATGTTCCGTTGGCACCTCCCCGGTTGGAAACCGTAACCAGGTATTCGATCTGGTAGTTGCGAACACTTGTTTGCTGGATCCGCCGCAGAGATTTTTCAATCTCCAGAAAGGGAATGTCGGTGCAGGAAGTATCGGCCAGGTCGTATGAATTGTCCCCATCAATGTCGAGCAATGCGCGATTGAACAGACCCTGACCGCTCGTTGGCAAGGATTCGCTGCAGGCAGAGTAGTGTTGGTCTCCGGGTGATCCGGAGTCCAGCCTCATCCGTACATTGACGGTGAGGTAAACGACGTGCATGAAACCGGGCCCAATGAGCTGGTTTGAAACGAGTGTCCATGGCCCGGTACCCAGTAACGCACTGCCTCCCTTTCCGAGAATGTTGGTTGTATAAAATGCTGCCTGGATGACGATGTCGTCGTCAAACGCCGGGGCGTCGGTCAAAGTGTAGCTACCCGTTTCGCTTCCCTGGTTTTCAACTTCAATGCGGTAGACAATGGTGTGAGAAGCGTCGGATTGAATGGTATTGGAAAAAAGTTCTTTGCGGACGTTGATTTGCGGTCTTGGACAGGAGGACGGAACGGTAAATGCTGAATCGAGACATTCCGGCTGGTCGCTGTCGCGGATTTCCAACTTGTATATGCTGGTTCCGTCGGCGAGAAAGTCGATATCTGGCGCCATGCCCACGACGATGTGGGACCCGTAAGGTACGGTTTCAAGAAGCTTCCCTTTGTGCAAAACCTCATAGGTGCTCGACGGCCCCGCGTCTGGATTGGAAGCGCTCACCAGAACGGCAAACCAATCGTCGGATGGGTCGTTTACGGTGTTGTTGTTGTTGCATTCTGTTTGAATGAACGTATTGATCTGCAAAGCGCAGCATGGTATCACAGCAACCCGGTTGCGGCAATGTTGCACCAGGGTGTCTCCATTGGTGTCGATCGCCTCAAAGTAATAGGCTTCGTAGCCATCGGAGAGCCCGGCGAAATCTTTGTCGATGAGCAGAACCTGGGAATTTCCAACTGTGGTTTGTGTAGTGCTGTCGCGCCAGGTGTAATGCTGCATCCCCGCTGGTGCCAAAAGCTGGATAAGCCCTTCCCGGTTTTCACAAAGAAATCGTTCCGAAGGGCAACAGCTCACGGGTTGGTCAAATACTCCTGTTGAGTCCAGGACACACTGCGCATCAAAAACAAACTGAGCATGAATGCCCACCTGAGAATTCCCCTCAGCCTTCAGGTTGCTGAAGAGCACGTCGACGTTTCCGTTTGCCTGGCCGCGGATGCGTCGGTTTTCTCCGGTAGAAAGACTTATCAACAGATCACCAACAGGCCCATTTTGAACATTGAGTTGAAAATGAAGATCATACCCTCCCGTCAACGGGTTGCAGGGTGTAACTGCGAGATCCGCAATGGAAAGGGTGCAGGGAAGCTGGGGAATAAATCCAAAATCAAAAGAATGGTCATTCTGTCCGTTGATGCCGGTTCGCACGGAAGCAACCACTGTGTTTAGCGGTCCCGGATGACCGTCGCTATCCGTTTGGTCGTTGGCAGGGACGCCTGCATCCGGTAGGGTATTGGTGTAGAAGGCGAGGGAAGGATGGTTTGCGGCAATGCGCAATTGGTAATCTGATTCCGGTTTGAGCGCATTTATTCCATAGATCATGGAAAGTGGGTGCCGGGGATTTGCCGGCGCTTCTCCGTTGGAGAACAGGTATTGGCCCATTGCATTGGTAAACGCAGTCGCGATAACGGTATCGCGTTGGAGCAATTCGACGACGACGTTGGGCATCGGCGGTTCGCTGGGGTCTTGCATGCCGTTCCCGTTGCGGTCTGCCCATACGTAATTTCCGATTTCTATGGGTGGTGGTTGGCTGTACACGTCAATGTCGCCCAAGGCATTTCCCTTGCCAATCAGGAGGCCGAAATCTTTCGGAATGATCACGTACCGGCGGTCCCAGTCGCCACTTTGGTTGTTGAGGTGAATGATGCCGCTGGTAAATTGGTCGAAGGGATCGACACAGGTGGTGGCTACCGTGCGGTAGCCAGGGCATAATGCAACGGCACCGTTAACGCTTTCGCGTTCTACGGGGAGGCCTGCCAGAGATACCGCGTGATCACCAAAATAATACTCTCCGCCACCCGGGCCAAAGCCCGTATTTTTTCCGGCGGTTTCGGAAAAGCCGTCATTTGCATTGTTTTCTAATGCGAATGTAGAAGTCGCCGGATCGTACCGTGCACGGAGTATGTCACCGAAACTAATGATCGTATGGATGCCGTGGCCGTCAAGGTCGTGTTGATTGATCCCGCCCTGCATGGAGTAACGGTCCATGATCCCGAGGACCATCACATCGTCGCCGTCGAAGTCGATATCGGAAAGAACGGGTTGCGGATATTGGCAAAATACATCTCCTCCGTCGGGGCAGTCTCCATTCCATACATCGATCCACGGATTGAAATTGAATTTATTGGTAAATGCAGGAAAATCGAGAGGAAACCGGAGCACTTCTTCGAACGTGGCGGTCGAGGGATGAAAAGCATAGACGTAGGCCGAAAGATCCGACGAACTTCCGCCACTGTGCGACGCATCGCACACCACTCCCAGATATACGACGCCGCGGTGCACCTTGACGGCCCAGGGCCGGTAGGTGCCATGGGTGCAGCCGGGATCGGGAATGTCGAATGAATCTACGTCTTCGGGCCCGGGCACCTCACCCGGAACGTCGATGAATACGGAATAGAGTTTGCGCGTGTACAGGCTCACGATGTACAGCGTCTTATCATCGTCGGAGATGTCCATTCCACCATATGAGATCTTGCCGATCTGACTGTAGGCCAACGAATCAGTTGATATGGGGGGAATGGCGACCGGCAGCATGCGCTGTGCATTGTCCGGGAAACCTCCTGAGGGCACACCGATGCTGTTGAGGTCGATCCAGGGCATTGCAGAGTTGCCCAACATGTCCAGCTGGTAAAGCCCACCGTAAGAAAGAGGACCGATGCCGGCGTGGCGTTTGAGCGCTGCGGAAGTATAAATTTTGCCGGTGCTTCGCTGAACGGAAACACCCCAGCAGCTGCCGATCTGACTGCCGGTGCCAAGAGAAGCGAGGTTGGCCGCCGCACCTCCATGTTGTGACTGGACGATTCCTGAAAAATTTTTACCACCAGTGGAATAGGGGAATTTTACAAAGGCATCAAACTCTTTGAATGCAGACGTCGTGTCGAGCGGATCTCCCATGACGTAGCACGGTGTCAGTAATGAGGCGTCTGCGCAATGATCCGCAGGATAATTGATGCCATAGGAGAGGAAAGCCGTTCCCTCCATGATAAATTGTACGGCTCCTCCGGAACCGTCGTCAGAAACATAGGCGGGTGCGGAAAAGTCAAAAGGCAGCGAATGAGCGAATTCAACGCGGTATGGCGCCGGATCGACGGGGTTGGCTTCAAAATGACCCTGCTCGTTGGTAATGCTCAGCATGGTGTTCCCCAAAGCCCCGGTTATGATGACCTGGACATCCGGTACGCCAGGTTCAAAATACGCTGCGGTGGAATCCCGCAACCCGTTCGCATTGTAATCTCTGAAAACCCGACCTGAGATTTGCCCGTAGAGAACCAGGTTGCCCCAGGTCATAAAAAAGGCAATGCCTGCCAGGAAAGATGTGCGGTGTAGCATATTTTCAATTAACCCCAACCTGAGCAGGCAATAACTATGCCATCAAATGTTAAATTTATTACATGTGTTCGCAGAGTTTTGGTAATGAAGGCATTAAAATTTTTTTAGATGAGTCACTTTATTTTGAAGACGGACACTGAACTTCACACAGGGGACTGTTTGTAAAGTTTGTGTAAACAAATGCAATTGATTTTAGCTAAAATCAGACATTGCGCTCCTAAATGCGGGCAGGTATGCTAATTATATGGGGAATGGTTAAAGGCGGCTGTTTACGCAAGCAACTTCTTCAGGTATTGCCCGTAGCTGCTTTTTTCGAGCTTGTTGGCGAGCACTTTCAGTTGTTCTTTTCCAATGAAGCCCATGAGGTAAGCGATTTCTTCCGGACATCCGATCTTGAGGCCCTGACGCTGTTCGATCAGCTGGATAAAGAGTGAAGCCTGCATCAGCGACTCGTGTGTTCCGGTGTCGAGCCATGCAATGCCGCGCCCCATGATGCCCACGCTGAGTTGATTGCGGCGAAGGTATTCGCGGTTTACATCCGTGATCTCGTATTCGCCGCGCGCTGATGGCTGTAGGTTTTCAGCAATGGAGACGACGGAATGGTCGTAGAAATAGATTCCCGGAACCGCGTAATTCGATTTGGGCTGTTTTGGCTTTTCTTCTATGCTGACGACTTTGTGCTGAGCATCGAATTCCACGACCCCATAGCGCTCGGGGTCAGCAACCGGATAGGCAAAAATGACGGCACCTTCCGGATTCATCTTGCTGCGCAACAGTTCCGGAAATTTGCTGCCGTAAAACAGGTTATCGCCAAGAATGAGGCAAACAGAATCCTCCCCGATGAAAGATTTTCCAAGTACGAAAGCCTGCGCGAGTCCGTTGGGCTCAGCCTGGGGAACGTACGAAAGCGATATGCCCAGTTGCGAACCATCTCCGAGCAGGGAACGGAATTTGGGCAGGTCTTCGGGAGTCGAGATGATCAGGATCTCGCGAATGCCAGCCAGCATCAGCGTTGAAAGAGGATAGTAAATCATGGGTTTGTCGTACACCGGCATGAGCTGTTTGCTCATGACCAGCGTAAGAGGGTAAAGCCGCGTTCCGTTTCCTCCTGCAAGTATGATTCCCTTCATAAGTAATCAATTTATTGACAAACGTTCGTTAGTATTAACGTCATCGCGTTATTTTCTCCGGATTCCTGGTTACAGGTCGTCGCCGAGAAGGGATAGAGCGCGGAGTTCGTTTATGGTTTTTTCGCGAAAATCTGCCAACCGGTCAATGTCTTTTGTAAAAATGGTTCCTTGTTTATCTAGCGTTGCCAGTACTTCTTCACAGCCGCGAATGGCTTCGGAATATCCCAGCATGAAAAAATTCGTTTTCAGTTCGTGTAGGGTGTTGAACAGGCCTTTCCCATCGTTTGCCGACTGCCGGTGGCGGAGGATCCCGATCTTGGTTTCCGTATCATCAACCCATTCACGTAGCAATTCTGAAATCATTGCCGGGTCGTTGATGCAGATATCGGAGAGGTAGCGCGTGTCAATTGAGATTGCCATAAGCTGTGTAAAGTTGCTCCCCGCGCGGGTAAAAAATAAATTGCGCGCCAAGTTCGGAAAGAACAAACAGACAAAAATGGTGATCGTGCTGTTTGTACAATTCTCGAAATGCATCAATCTTGTCGGGTTCGATGAGGTTTTTTAGTGAAAACTCTTCGAGGCTGGATGCATGCACGGACCAGTTACCTGGACCCTCGCCCGCATCAATGAGCTTTACGCCCATGGCCAGTTCCTGCTGGTGTAGGATGAAGATGGGATAGTTGGTCACTTCCTGGTCGAGCATGATGTCCAATGCGCCATTGAGTGCTTTGCGATAGCGCTTCAGGTCTTCTTCCAGTTGCAGATATTTGCCGATGGCGTCGCTCATCTGCACAAAGATAACAAGGCTACACTTTCGACGTGGTTGGTATGCGGGAACATATCGACCGGACGCACTCTTTCTAGCTGGTAACGGGGGGAGAGCCATTCGATGTCGCGGGCCTGCGTGGCGGGATTGCAACTCACATAGACGATTTTTTCCGGAGCGAGTTCCAACAGCCCGGTGCAGACTTTTGGATGGAGCCCCAGCCTTGGAGGGTCCACTACGACGATGTCGGGAGCGCCGCAGTTTTTAGCCCAGGCTGGAAGGTCGAGTTGTTCTGCTTCCGCCACGTGGAATTCGCAGTTCGACAAACCGTTTGCCGCTGCATTCCTGCGCGCATCGTCGATGGCTTCCGGAACGGTTTCCACACCCGTTATGCGGGCCGCATTGCGGGCGAGATAGATGCCAATGCTGCCCACACCACAGTATAGATCAAGCACATGTTCTTTTCCAGTGAGGGAACAATAGCTGTCCACCAGTTGAAACAATTTTGCAGCCTGACGGCTATTGGTCTGGAAAAAGGAAGAAGGACCAACCAGAAACTGCGCGTGGTCCAGGGTTTCGGAAAGGTAGGATTCTCCGAAAATCTTCTGAAAAGGGAGACCATAAAGACTGTCGTTCAGCCTGGGGTTGTGAACGGTATACATGCTGCAAATCGAAGGAAAGGCGTCCCTCAAGGCAGTGGACAGTTGAGCAATTTTTTCCGGCTCTTCCTTTCCAAGCGTCAAAATGCACATGAATTCACCGCGAAGGTTGCTGCGGAGCATCAGACTGCGCAACAATCCCTCGTGCCTGCGGATGTCGTAAAACTCCAATGCATGCTTTTGTGTGTATTCCCGAACAAAATTGCGAATGGCGTTGCTGTCACCACCCTGATGATGGCAGTGCCGGATGTCGATTACTTTATTAAAATTTCCCGGGCGGTGGAAACCAAGAGCACCGCCGGAATCATCGTCTGCTGCAGTTCCGGGGACCTCATACCAGCGACTGGTTGAAAAACTGAATTCAAGCTTGTTGCGGTAATACTGGGTCTCGGCCGCCGGAAGGATGGGTTCCAGAGGAGGGGTTTCAATTTTTGCAATCCGCTGCATCGCATCGAGTACCCAGCGCTCTTTTTGGCGGAGTTGCTCCAGGTAAGCGATGTGTTGCCAACTGCATCCTCCGCAGTGGCCGAAATGAGCGCAGTGCGGTTCGGTGCGATGGGCCGAACCTTCCACCAGGTGCTCTACCCGCCCATACCAGCTTCCTTTGCGTTTGTGTAAAAGCAGAACGTCGGCCACATCTCCAGGTGCTCCTCTTTCAACAAATACAACCATGCCCTCGGGGGTTCGTCCAACAGACATGCCGTTGTGTGCAATCCCGGTGATGTTTGTGCGAACGGTCTTTTTAATTTTATTCTTTCTCATTTAGGTCGAGCAAGGTAAAGCAGATCCTCCGGTTGGCACTTCTTCCCTCCGGGGTATCGTTGGGAGCAATAGGACGGGACTCTCCATATCCACGGGCTTCCAGTCGCCCTGGTTGAACGCCCTTGTTCACCAGGTAACGCACTACGGCCTGCGCCCGCCGTTCGGAAAGTGACTGGTTGTCCGCCTCGCCGCCCACGTCGTCCGTATGTCCCTCGATCCGAACGTGCGTTTTGGGATGCTCGGACAAAAACCTGAACAGGGCGTCGAGTTCGAACATGCTCTTACCGCGGAGGCTGTCGGATCCTGAGGCAAAGAAAATATTGTGCAACACAAAGGCTTGGGAGGTGCTTTCACTTTCAGGCGTGAGCAGTGCAATCACTTCAAAATGAAATGTGGGTTCGGGCATTTCGGGGGTTCTGAATTTCTCTGTAAAAAGGGCGTAGCCCTTTCGGTAAACGTGCAGTGCGCAATCGGTGTATTTGGGAAAGGCAATCTTCGCAAATCCTTCCGCATCGGTCTGCGCGGCATAGAGCAATTGTCCGGCATTCAGGTCGAATAAGCGCACTTCCGCCGCAAGGGCTTTTTGCGTTATGCGGTCGAGGACCTTCACCTGCAAAAAGCGAGATGGCGAAATGCGAAGCCCCTCGGGCAGTTCCAGGGCAAACAGGTCGAGGTTTGGCCTTACAGCAGAGGCGCCGTTTACGAGATGCTTGCGGTCGCTGGCCATCCAGGCAGTGATGCCATCAGGAAAAACAGTCCATGACGATTCGTCACCAATGGTGTTGACCGGCATGGAAAGATTTTCCGGCTCCCCCCAATCTCCGCGAGCGTCCCGGCGCGAGATAAACAAATCTTTTCCCCCCATGCCGGGATGCCCGTCTGATGCAAAAAACAAGGCAGATCCGTTTGAATGGGCAAAAGGGCACACTTCGTTGCCGGATGTATTGATGCGATTGCCCAGGTTTTCAGGTTTGCCCCAGGCACCGTTTGGCTGAAGGCGCGCCATCCAAAGGTCTGTACCCCCGTAGCCCCCTTTGCGATTGCTGGCAAAGAAGAGGACCTTGCCATTTTCGGCAAAACAGGGGTGCGATTCATAGGCAGGGGAATTGACGGGAGAGCCCATATTTACCGGAACAGACCATTCGCCTGCACGAATCGTGCTCCGGTACAGGTCGCAGCCACCCACACCATTTTGGCGATCACAGGATGTGAAGACAAGGGTTTTGCCGTCAGGAGAAATCGCCGGCGCACCTTCGTTGAGCGGTGTGTTGATCCCGATGAGCGGAGCGGGCTCAGTCCAGTGTGTCGCGTCGCGCTCTGAAAAATAGAGGTCTTCGTCTCCACGCGGCGATCTTCTGGTAAAATAGACGACCTTCCCGTCAGGCCGGACGCAAGGCAGGTATTCTGAACGATCGGTATTCAGTGTCGTTAGCTCCACCAATTGGATGTCGTGCGGCCTGGCAGCCGCCTTATCAGCAAATTGCAGATTTGCCAGCAGGATCTCCGCTTTATTTCGCAGTTCGCCGCTGTCCCGGCTGTGTTCTAGAAATCGTTCGACGTTGGATCTGGCCAAAGCAAACTTGCCCAAGCGGTATTGCGCAAGCCCGAGCGTATAGTGAATTTTGATTGGGGAACTATCGGGAAGCCGAAGGCGAAGCAGAAATTGGGTTTCGGCACAGGCATAATCTCCCAGATCGAAACAAACCGAACCGAGCTGTAGCCGTGCATCGGCAAAGTTGGGTTGTTCCTTGAGAATTTTTTCGAATACGACGCGGGCGCGCTCCGGCTGTCCACTCTGGTAGATTCGAATTCCGCTTTGAAATTTTTTCGCCAGGCGCGGGGAAAGGGGTGCCTGTCCATAAGCGACAACATTCCAGGCAAGGACGATGGAGAAGGCCAGAACGAGTTTGGGCATTCCGTTTTTATAAAAAACGACTGGAACCGTCTTTGGCGTGTGAGGATCAGGCCTGATTGGCCAATAACTCGGAAGCGCGAACGGATCCCATCTCTGCCGCCTTCTTCAAATCGAGAATGTAGTCGGCATTGCCTGCAGCCTTGCGTGCCATGCCCCGGTGAACGAAAATTTCGGCAGCCTGGTTGCCGTCGTCGTCAGCACGAAAATCGAGACTTTTATCAAACGCTTCCAGCGCTCCGTCGAGACGGCCCAAGGCAAAAAGCGCTTTGCCGTAATTGAACCAGGTCATGGTGAGGTGGCGCAGGTTGGGGTCACCCTCCGGGAATTTGCGCGCGGTAAACAGTTTAAACTCAAAGGCTGCTTCCTCAAATTGATTGAGCGCCAAATGGCAAACGCCTTTAGAGCGGCGTGATGCCCAATGCAGGGGTTGGAGAGCTATGGACTGGCGCACGGCCTGGTCAAATGATGCGCAGGCAGCTTCAAACTGAGCTTTGACCGTGAGGGTCTTGGCCAAACCGAAGTGAGCCGACGCATTCATGGCATCGATGGCCGTCGACTTGCGGAAGTCGTACATGGCGTCGTCGTAATTCTTCAGGTGGAAATTGACGTAACCCCGCTTTTCGTAGGCCTGAGAGTGGCGGTCGCATTTTTCTATGGCCTCCGTGAGCAACTGGATGGCCTCCAGTTCCCTGCCATGCTGCTCTGCCATTTTTCGGCCCTCCTGGTACAGCATCACCGAAGACTTTTCTCCTTTGGGTTCTATGTGCACGTGTTGTAGCACCTGACCGCTATCAGCCATCCACGCATTGAGGCTGCCGGCCAGGGAAAACTGTGCACAGTACTCCAACAGGCTAATGGTATTCTTCCACATTTTTTCGCCACTGGTCCCAATGAACCTCGGAATGGTCAGGGTCTTGTCTTCGAGGTTGAATAGCTGCTCGCTGGTTTTGAACAGCACTTCTTTTTTGTAAAGGACTTCGGCCTTCTGCTCAAAAAACTGCAGGGCCTTTTGGAAAGACCGCTCGTTTCCAAATTCGAGCTTACCCTGAAAAATGACTTTGTATGAATTGCCTGCAAGCATAGGGCACGAGATTAGCGCTTAGAAAATGTGAGCATGCGAAAATGAATGCGTATAATTACCTGTACTGCGACCGGATGCCGGGCAAAAATCCGCGAGGGAATTTTGGGATTTCGCGAACTTTAACCAGTGCCAGACATTGTGTCCTGCATCGAAAGCCAACCACAAAGATGCAAAGATCGTTCTACAAATCAGATATAAATGCCTCTGAATCAAAGAATTAAAAAACATCTATGCGTATCGTATTGATTAATTGTTGTTTATATATTATTTTTTTGTTGCTTTGGTTATTGTTAACATTGAGGGGAAGAGCCCTTTTCAACATTCGGTAGCATCCCAAAACCACCCGCCCACACGGAACCGCCCGGGTGCAAAGTTTGGTTCCTTCGTCAAACCCTGGTCCGGGGTGTAATCCAGACTGGATTGCCTTCCGAGCAATTGCGGCAAATGTCGGTGGAACGGCGGTCGCGAAGCAATGCGCGCCTGAAATTCCCGTAACGCTCACCGCGCCAAATCGAGCTAAAGTCGGCAAGCGGCAATTCTCCCATGATGTGTTGCGCGTCTTTGTCGAAGCAGCAAGGGAGCACTTTGCCGTCCCAGCTCACAACCGGCGAATGCCACAGTCGCCAACAATGATCCGGGAGACTGTTTTTGAGACCAAAGCGGCCGCTTTCGTCGCGGGCATAGCGGGCATAGACGGCCTCTTCGGGAATGAGTTCACCGGCAGAATCCGCATCGTACACCTGGGCTGTTTTAAAACGGATCTCGTCAAAACCGATTTGCCGGGCGAGCTCTTTCGCCGCCTCGATCTGGTGGCGGTTGTGCCGGAAGACCACCATCTGGAAAATCAGGTAGGGCGTCTTGCTCTTGAGTTGCTTTCTGATCCGGATGAGTTCCCTGGAACCGTCCAGCACTTTTTCCAGACTGCCTCCCACTCGATATTCCTGGTAGCGCTCCTGGTCGACGCCGTCGATGGAGATCACCAGGAGATCCAGCCCGGATTCGACCAGTTTATGGCAGTGCGCCTCCGTAAGAAAGTGCCCGTTGGTCGAACTCATGGTGAAAAGTCCTGCGTCGTGTCCGATTCGCACGGCCTCTGAAAATCCAGGATGGAGCAGGGGCTCGCCTTGGAAATAGAGCTGCAGCGTCCAGAGCCTGCCCGAAATGGGCCGGAGCCAACGTTTAAAAGACGGCAGGTCCAGCATCCCGGTAGGACGAGAGAAGGAGCGCAAACCGGAAGGGCACTGGGGGCAGCGAAGGTTACAGGAGGTCGTAGGTTCTACCGATAGTCCGATGGGCAGACCCCACTGGATGGGGCGGCGGAGCAAACGCGAGATCCGGTAGCTGGCGTACACGACGAAGGCATTCCACAAGCGCCGGGGCGTGGCCTTCGAAATCATCCGGTAGATCAATTTGGTTTTCATCCCATTCAGCCGATGCTTTGTGCGGATGCCGCATCGCAAGAATGCAAACATAGGTGACCGGATGAACCCTTTTCATCCGGAGCCACAACGGAAGAGGATCATGCCTTCCTTACCCAAACTCAGCCTGCAGCGCTTGCAAAGTAATGAATGCCCTTCAAAACCGAAAAAGAAGGATGGAAAGAAATCAAATGGCGAAGCGGGAATGCCTACTGTACCTGGGAAAAGGCCACTATTTGTCGAGCCGGCTTCCTCTTTCGCAGGGTCAATGCTCAATCGCAACACTCAAACCCAACGGTTCAGGGCGATCCGGAAAAAACCCACAGCGCCGCTGAGCGCTTGAGCTGTATTTTTACCGGCCGAATCTGCATCATTCGGGCTGACAGCATGGAAAAATACCTCATCGCCGGACTGGGAAATATGGAAAAGGCCTATTTCGGGACGCGGCACAACGTGGGCTTTGATGTGGCCGACGCCATCGCGGAAAAACTCGGGGCAGGTTTCACCACGGAAAATTACGCGCATACATCCCGTGCGGCCTACCGGGGTAGAAAACTGCTGATCATCAAACCCGTGACCTACATGAACCTGAGCGGTAAGGCGATCGCTTACTGGTTGCAGAAGGAACAGATTCCCCCCGAGCGTTTGTTGGTCATACTCGACGACCTCAACATCCCTTTTGGGTCGATCCGCATTCGCAGTGGGGGCTCCGACGGAGGGCACAATGGTCTGCGCAGCATTCAGGAAAGTCTGCAGTCGACGAAATACCCGCGATTGCGCATCGGACTGGGGAATGCTTTCGCAAAGGGAAAGCAGGTTGATTTTGTCCTTGGGCCATGGTCGGAAGAGGAGAAGAAAATCTTGCCCGGACTGTTGACCTGGTCGGCAGAGGCTGTTCTTTCGTGGTGTTTTAATGGCCTGCAGCAGGCGATGAACGCCTACAACAAAGCGACCGTTCCGGGACTTCCCGGAAGTTAAAATCCCGATGGGCATGGCCATTCATTCCGTGCAGACCCTAAGTTCATGGGGTAGGTGGGCCTGAGCGCAAAGATTGGCACACCAGGGAGTTTTTTAAACGACCCCTTTCCCATTTTGCTGCTTGCGGATGCGATTGGGGTACCCTGAAGTTTTTCTGCCGTTATTTCTGCACACTTGCCGTTATCTCTGCACACCTGCCGGTTCGCCTCGCCGGCCTCATGATTTCATTCCAAATTTGGTTTATCTCCAAAGCATTTTGAAAAAAAAACGGAAGCAGCCGTCACGAAGGCAACTGCTTCCAAACCAACCGAAAAAAGTCCGGAGCCAATCCTTTTTCATGTTACCTAACGGGTGTTCTCCACTTAACAGACTAACAACTTATTACTTACTAACGTTAGTTCGCAATTGAAAAACTCCGCAGGGAGCATCCTGAACGGAAATTGCACCTCCAGCGGGTTCGGCGTCCCCGAACCCCGGAGCGAAACGGAACATTGAAGGTCTTAGCTATTCACCGCATCACCGGGGTTCCGTCGGCGCGTCCACCATTGTGGGCAGGCCTTTGGACATATTCATGAAAGGAACCGGCACCAAAATCTGCGTCTTCTGAGATCATCGGGAGCATTGCCTCCAATGATGCCCTTCGCAACGTTTCATGTCGCGGGCCGTGCCGTGTAAAACTCAGCCACGCTCCTCATAACTCAAATGCTTTTGCAGCAGGCGTAGTATCCGTCGCTGCATTTCACGCTGCACTTAAACGAGATGCCATTGCCGACGATCGTGCCCCCATGTTCGATGTTGCATTCTGTGGAGCCCTTTCCTCCTGCATCGCAATTCCCGGAGTTGGAGTTGGAATTCTCGAAGCAATTGCAGCGAATGTCTGCCACATCGGGATCGGCCAGGGGCTTCCCCGAACCGTAGAACGAGGAGTAGTAGCCTTCTCCGCTGGCCGTACTCAGCCCGTAGCCGGTAAACGAAGCACCGGACAGCGCATCAACAGAGAAGCGGATCCCACCGCCATTGTCGAGACGCACGTCGATGCCGTCGGCCGTTTCAGCAATGGAGAGCACCTCGAGGTTCCTGCTGAAAGCCTGCCGTGAGTTCGTATGTAAGACGTAAATGGCGTCTTCCGGCGTTCCATTTTCTTTCAGCAAAGCAATGTATCCTTGGCCTCCAAGGAGTTTGTAGGAAGTCGCCTGAATTTCAACGGCCTGCAATCCGGGGTTTGCCGGAACAAGGTCGTCGTTGCAGGATACCAGGGCCATGCCCGTGGCTGCCAGCGAAATTAAGATCGTGTGTTTCATAAGCATGTAATTTAAGGGTGTGTTCAATCGTCCTTGGTCACGCAGTGGGACTGCTGCGCCTGCCGTTCTATGCATAGTATTTGCAGAATGGTGGCAAAATAGAGAGCGGCCTCTTTTAAAAGAGATTCTCCAGGCAAGATTCTAATAAGCCATTTATTGGATGCTGTACCCTGTTGATTGAGCAGAACACCATGGCGCCCTGCCAAGTGTTTTTCAGTTCTGATACCCCGGAGTGGCACACTTCAGGGGCTTGTGAAGGCGAGGATGAAAAAAAAGATGGAAAGCTATTACCTTTGCAAACCCAAAAAATGGGGATGCCTTGGTGCATTTTTCATAATATTCTATTGATTATCAATAATTTAACTTGCTGATATGGGAATGATCTCTAGTATCCGGAAACGCCTGTGGATCGTCACCGTGCTCATGGCCCTGGCTTTGTTGGGCTTCATTGTAATGGACATGACCTCCGGTGGCTCATCCAGCCTCATTGGCAATCCGGACACGGTGGGCAGCGTCGCCGGGGAGGAGTTGAGCTGGCGCGAGTTCCAGCAAACGGAACGGGTGCTGTACAACAACGCCGACGTCGACTATTTTGGTCGCAAGGACTACCTCTGGAACCAATTCATCGAAAAGGTCATTCTCGACAAAGAAGCCGTCCACAACGGTACAGGGGTGAGCGAAGCCGAACTGCAGGAACTTCAGTTTGGTTACAACCTTTCCCCGGTCATCCAGCGCAATTTCCGCGATCCCAATACGGGTCAGGTCAACCGCGAGCAACTCAACTTTTTCAAGCAGGGTCTCGAAGACGAGAGCCTCGACCCGCAGTACCGGGATTTCTGGCTGGTTCAACAAAAGCAGGTCATCCAGGACCGCATGAATGCCAAATTGAGCAACCTCGTTTCCCGCTCCCTCTACATGCCCAATTTCATGATCGAGCGCAATCAGTACGAGAGCAATCTGAGGCTCGACTTTGCCTATGGATTGGTATCCTATAACGTCATCAACGAAGAGGACGTCGTGATCGAAGAAAGCGATTACGAAGCCATGCGCAAGGAGAAGGAGGCTTCAATCCAGACAAAAGAAGAAACCCGAACGGTGAAATTGGCAGTGCTCGACATCATCCCGTCCGCTGAAGACTCTGCCAGCCTGCGCGATGCCGTTGCCGCCAAAACCGAGGCATTCAAAACGGCCACCGACGATTCGAGCTTTGTGGTCAGCAACCTGGGCACTTGGGAAGACGCCTATAAGTCGGCTTTTGAATTGACCCCGACGATTCAGGAAATAGCATTTCTGGCGCCGGTCGGCGATGTATTGGGACCATACGTCGACGAAGGGGAGTTCCGAATCACCAAAATACTCGACCGCAAGCCACTGCCCGATTCAGTTCGCGCAAGCCACATACTGGTCCGCGTTCAAACGCGCGAGCAATACCTCGCTGCCGTGTCCCTGCTGGATAGCCTGCGCAACCTCGTAGAGACGGGCCAGGGTCGCTTCGATTCTCTGGCCATGAAGTTCAGCCAGGACCCGGGGTCGGCGATCAAAGGGGGAGACCTCGGCTTTACTACACCGGGAAAAATGGTCAAGCCATTCAACGATGCCATTTTCTTCCAAATGAAAGAGGGCGACCTCAAAATGGTGCTCACCCAGTTTGGCGTTCACCTGATCCTGCTCAACGAAGCGGCATATAGCAGCAATACGATGGGCGTCCACCTCGCAACGATTGGGGAAACCATCATTCCCGGAGATGAGGTGACCAATGGATTGTTCGATTTTGCCCAAACCATTATTCAGGAGAACCGGACACTGGATGCCCTCGAACAGGCACTTTCTAAGGACGGTCGCTATTCCCTGCAAGTCGTAGGAAACCTCTTTGAGAATACCTACCAGGTCAACCAATTTGGTGCATTTGCCAACAATACCGTTCGCGAAATTGTCCGCTGGGCATATTTAAAAAATACCCAGGTCGGCGACGTAAGTCCCGAGGTTTACGACCTTCAGGAGGAAACCAAGAAATTTACCAACAAATACGTCATTGTCGGACTTTCAGAAATCGTGCCCAAGGGCATTGCCTCCATCGAACCATTCCGCAACCAGCTCAAGAGCGAAATACTAAAGCGCAAGCGCTTTGAAAAGATCAAGGAGCGGATCGGCGAGGTCAGGGAACTGGGTCTGGTCCTTGGAGAGTATACCGTGGGATCCATTGATACTTCTTTTGATACCTCTCCCTACTCCGGGTACATCAACAACCTGGGTGAGGAGATACGGGTCGTTTCGAGTCTGGTGAAACTGGAGGAAGGACAAACCTCCCAGCCTCTCATGGGTGAAAAGGGCGTATTGGTCTGCAAGCTGCTCAGGAAGCAGATACCCGGTCCTCCTTCAAACCTGGACGCATTCAGAGCATTCTTCGTTCACCCGGCGAAAAACGTCGCCATGAACTACCTGATGCCTTCCCTGAAAGAGCAATACCGGATAAAAGATTACCGCAGCAAGTTCTTCTAATCCCACGTCTATTTTGCGGGTTTGTTTGCGTCTTGCCGTTCCCCCGGGGTAGCGGCAATGTTTGACACCGGATTGCGTTACAATGAAATGGCGGCAGGTAAAGGTAAATTCGTGGGCTTTGCAATAGCATGTTGTTGTGTACTTGCCTGCAAAGAGAGCCGGACCATCGAGACCCGTTACGAAACCGGAGAGCGCCACGAGGTGTACGACGTGCTGGTCACCGATACCGGCGAGGTGCGCCACGGCAAGTACGAGCGGTTCGATCCTTCCGGCGCTCTGCTGGAACGTTCCACATACGACTTGGGCAGAATTCATGGTTTGCGTCAGTTGTTCGAGAACGGCGTGCTGAAAAGCGAGGAAACCCGGGTTTACGACCGCTACCACGGGCCGTACATTGCCTATTATACGGATGGCACGCACGAGCTTGAGGCCGATTATTCCGAAGACGAAATGACAGGAGAGGTGCACGTGTTCTACCCTTCTGGAAAAATAAAGGAAAAGGTTACTTTCGAACACAATGCGGAATGGGGGCCGTTTGAAGAGTATTACGAAAACGGCAGAACCAAAGCCAAGGGCACTTACCGGCAAAGTGAAGGGCCTGTGGAGCATGGTGAATTGAAATTGTTTGATTCTGCCGGTCAACTCGTGCGAACGCTTCATTGCGACATGGGTAGGTGTACAACCATATGGAAAAGAGATACAGCATCGCAGTTGCCCTTTTAATGTGTGTGCTGACCGGCGGGAGGCTGTCGGCGCAGACGGGTGGGCGGGAAGTTTTTCCGTTTTTGCAAGCTTCTCCGGGAGCCCGGGTGGCGGCCCTCGGAGGCATGCCCGTTTCCTGGCGTGCCGGTGATCCGGGGGCGGCCTTTCTCAACCCGTCGCTGCTCACTTCCGATATGAGCGGCTCCCTTCAGTTCAGCAGCACCTCATACTTTGCCGACGTACGGCTCGGGCACTTTAGCTATGTACATGCCATCGATTCCAACCGGTATACCCTGATGGCCGGAGTGCATTATGCGCGGTACGGAGACATTCCCCGGACAGATGTGTACGACGTTCAAGGCGGTCAGTTCAGGGCTTCAGATGCAGATTTTTACCTTTCTGCTTCCCGCGCATTTCGGGAGCGCATCATCGTTGGAGCCGGCATTCACTACATTCACTCCACCCTGGACGCCCATCAATCTCAGGGTCTGGCGTTTTCTGCCGGCGTTTCGTATGCAAACCCGGAACGGCATTATGGTTTGAGCCTGGTGTTGCGGAACGCGGGATTCCAACTGTCTCCCTACCATCAGCTTCGCGAAGCGCTTCCACTGGAAGTGCAACTCGGCTTCTCAAAGAAGTTGAAGCATCTGCCCCTCATTTACCACCTCGGTTTCCGCCACATCGAAAGATGGAACCTGCGCTACGACGATCCCGATCTCAGCGATGGCGACCTGCTTTTTGGTGAGGAAGAGGAACCCGGAGCTTTTGACCGAACCCTGAGCAATCTGATGCGCCACCTCGTTCTGGGCGTCGAACTCAACATCGGCAAACGGGAAAACTTCTCGCTCCGATTGGGATATAACCACCTGCGCAACCGCGATCTGTCCGTAGCCGATTACCGCAGCCTGAGCGGACTCTCGGGTGGATTTGGCATCCGCATTTACAAATTCCGCTTTGAATACGCTTACTCGGGATACCACATCGCCGGAGGCAGCAGCCAGATCAGCATTCGCACCAACCTCCAACAACTGTTTGGGCGCGACATGTAAAAGAGTACGGAATATATTTCTGAACTAAACCGGTGCCGGCAGAACGGCATGAAGAGAACTCTTTGTGGTCAGAAAGGAAAATCCGCTTTACCCTTCGCGAGCACCTGAAATGGCTTATTCCTCCTCTTCCTCTTCCCTTCTCCTCTTTTCGTCGTGCCGGTCGTAGGCCCTCAGGATATCCTTGACGAGGCGGTGGCGGACGACATCCTCGTTGTCGAGGTAAATGGTATCAATGCCAAATATGTTTTGCAACAGCCTGGTAGCCTGCCGCAGTCCGGAAACCTGCTTGTAGGGAAGGTCGATTTGGGACAGGTCGCCCGTAATGATGCATTTGGCCGAAGGGCCTATTCGGGTGAGAAACATTTTCAACTGCAGCGGTGTACAGTTTTGTGCCTCGTCGAGAATGATAAAAGCGTGGTCCAGGGTGCGCCCCCGCATAAAGGCGAGCGGGGCGATCTCGATCACCCGGTTCTCCATCAGTTGCGCCAGCCGCTCGGCAGGGATCATGTCGTCGAGGGCATCGTAAAGCGGCCTCAGGTAGGGATCAATTTTTTCTTTGAGGTCTCCCGGAAGGAAGCCCAGGTTTTCTCCAGCCTCAATGGCAGGGCGCGTGAGGATGATCTTTTTGACTTCGCGGTTTTTGAGCGCGCGAACCGCCAGGGCCACGGCGGTGTAAGTCTTCCCCGTACCTGCCGGGCCAATGGCGAACACCACGTCGCTTACCGAACTGGCCTGCACCATGCGTTGCTGATTTTTGGTGCGCGCATAGATGACCCTGCCATCCCGGCCCTGAACGAGTATGGTCTTGTTTTCGCCCGCAGCCTGCTGTTGCTGAAAGGGGTTTTCCCCCGAAAGCAGATCCTCCACGGTCTGCACTGGCAGTTCCTTGCGTTCTCGCAGCCAGCGCACCATGGTTTCCATCTTTTCTTTGACCGCCTGGGTGTCTTTTTTCTTCCCGGATATTTTGATCAGGGAACCCCGCGAAGTGATGGTGGCGTCGGGGTAGGATCGGCGGATCAGGTTTAGCTTGCTGTTGTTCTCTCCGAACAGTTCGACGGGATCGAGGTTTTCTACGGTGAGAATGATTTCACTCTGTGACAAATATTTTAGGTTTAACCGGTTTTTAAAATAGTTGCAACAAACTTACGGAAAAATAATTCACTTTGGCCTGGTAAAAGAGTAGCCGGGTTGCCCGCATCGTAAAAACATCATATAAACTTTACATAAGATGATAACGCGCATTGTCAGTATGCAGTTCCGCATCGGGGAATTGGCCCGGTTTTTGGAGTTATTCGCGGATGTCCGGGAGCGAATCGTGCATTTTCCAGGCTGCCTCGCGCTGTCCCTGCACCGGAATGCTGTTTGTGAGGAGCAACTCTTTACGATCAGTCTGTGGGAAAGCCACGAAGCCCTCGAAGCCTACCGGAGCTCGGAACTCTTTAAAGACACCTGGATGCAAACCCGTCAACTTTTTTCCTCCCCCCCAGTTGCCTGGAGCCTTGAGGAAATGCAAGTCTTTCCCAAATAAGGGGATTCAATGCACCGCTGAAGGGATGAACGACAACGGCCGGGACCGGTTTGAAAAAATTAATAGGCTGATTTTAAGTTAAATACGCTTTAGAATGAATGCGTATTCGCGAATTGTTTAAAAAAACTGCACAAAAATTTTGAGGCTCCGCATAATTTCAGACTATATTTGTCTCAAATACAGGCAGGCCATAACCCCGCGCCTCTATTTAAGATAGTAACACCTTAAATCCTGAATTTGTCACCTTTTTAAATAACATTACACTTTCTCAATCTTAAAACGCAATCTAAATCCAAGAGGATGGAAACTAATGGTCAAAATGGGCATCAGAATGGTTCACTCCGGTCGCGGAGCATGAATTACATCATGAATACGAAGAATTGGCGGGGTCCGCTGATCTTCATATTCATCATTAGCCTGCTGGGAGTAGGCATGATCGGATTCCAAACGTACGTGGATGCACCGCCGATGGCCGGATTCAAAGACGACCAGGGCAAGGTGCTGTTCGATTACGAAACCATCGTGCGCGGACAAGAGGTCTTTCACGAAAAGGCGCTGATGGAGTACGGTAGCTACTTCGGAGATGGCGCCCAGAGGGGTCCGGATTTTACGGCCGAGGCCCTGAACGTCATGGCAAAGCGCATGAACGAGTTTTATGCTGCCGAAGTCAAAGCCAAAACGGGTGTTGAACCCGACGAGTTTATGCAAAAGCAGCTCGCAGAGCGCGTGAAGAAGGAGTTGAAGCAAAACACCTACAACAAAGGCGAGAACCTGGTCGCACTCAACGCCGCACAGACGTATGCTTATCAGGGAGTTGTGAAATACTACCAGGATTTTTACATCGACAACAACGACGGCAAAGGATTCCCTCCAAAGAACTTCCTCACCGATCGCAACCGCGTTTCCGACCTGGCTTCTTTCTTTTTCTGGGGAGCCTGGGTATGCGTGGTGGAGCGCCCCGGAAACGATTTTAGCTATACTCATAACTGGCCCTACGATCCTTATGCAGGAAACACGCCAACCTCTCCCGTCATCCTGTGGAGCGTACTTGGCATGCTGGCCTTTGTGCTGATGTGCGGTATCGTGCTCTATTTCATCGGACAGTACAACCAGTTGCCGAACAAATTTTTCAAACCTCCAAAGAGAGACCTGTTTACAGTGGAGCGCGTGGCCAATTTCAAACCCACGCCTTCCCAGAAAGCATCCTACAAGTTTTTTGCAGTAGCCATTCTCCTCTTTGCCGTTCAGGTGGTGGGAGGACTGGTCACGCTGAATGACTTCATCAACTGGCTTGGCTTTGTCGGCATCAACGTCGCAGACAGCCTACCGGTCAACATCCCCAGAACCTGGCACATTATGCTGTCGCTGTACTGGATCTCCACCTGCTGGATCGCTTCTTCCATCTTCATTTTGCCGATCCTCGCCAAAAAGGAAGTCTCAGGACAGTTACCCCTCATCAATACCCTGTTTGCCGGCCTCTTTATTTTGGTAGCCGGTTCGCTGGTGGGCATGACCCTCGGCCCACTCGGCATGATGGGCGAATGGTGGTATTGGTTCGGACACCAGGGTTGGGAATTCGTCGATTTTGGAAAAGCATTCCAGGTGTTGCTGATGGGCATCTTTGCCCTGTGGATCGTCGTGGTTTACCGCGGCCTTCGCCCGGCTTTCGTAAAGGGAGAACCCTGGTCGCTTCCCAAATGGATCATGTATTCCGTTGTTGGCATTCCGCTGCTCTTCCTTTCGGGATTTGTCGCTCAGCCGGACACCAATTTCGTCATAGCCGACTTCTGGCGCTGGATGGTCATCCACATGTGGGTTGAAGCATTCTTTGAAGTATTTATTACGGTGATCGTTTCCTATCTCATGGTGCTCATGGGGCTGGTCAGCCGCAACGCAGCGATCCGCGTAGTGTATTTCGCTACCATACTTTTCCTCGGAACGGGCTTGCTCGGCATTTCGCACAACTTCTACTGGAATGCCAAACCCGTTGCCACCATGGCATTGGGCAGCGTGTTTTCCACCCTGCAGTTTGTACCGCTGATCCTTCTGACCGTAGAGGCATGGCGCTTTAAAAACATGCCCCGCCTGGCAGTTGGCGATGTGGGCCACGACCAGATTAAAGGATTTGGATTTCCTGAGGTGTTCAAGTTCCTCATCGCGGTGAACTTCTGGAACTTCTTCGGAGCGGGTGTACTCGGGATCATCATCAACCTCCCGATCATGAACTATTTCGAACACGGTACCTACCTCACCGTTAACCATGCCCACGCCGCCCTGATGGGAGTTTATGGTAACGTGTCCATTGCTGCGCTTTTGTTCGCAAGCCGCCTCATCATCAAACCGGCAGCCTGGAACGAAAAAGTGTTGAATATTTCCTTCTGGTCCATCAACATCGGTCTGATGCTCATGGTCATTCTCGACCTGTTCCCGGCTGGTTCCATCCAGTTTAAGGCAGTGGTCGAGCAGGGTCTCTGGTATGGCCGTTCCTCCGAGTTCATGGATTATGGCATCTTCAAGTCGTTGACCTGGATGCGCGGCATCGGTGCCGTCGTCTTCTTCTTCGGCGGTGTCATCCCGATCACCTGGTTTATCGTCAGCCGCTGGAATTCTTTGAAAACCAAGACGGCAGACATCCTCGAGATGGACGAAACCATCTCCATGGAAATCCAGGGCAAGATCAAGGAAGAGCCCATCGACGAGGCCGAATACGTCAAGTAAGGAACCCGTCGTTCCTTTTCCGGCGACTGAGCCGGGTTGAGGGCTAAAGTAATTTGAGTGCCTTCCAGGCGACAGAAATCGCCGGAAGGCACTTTTTTTTTGCAAAGTCAACGCCGCCCCCCGAACGCGGAACCTTTTCCGGAATTCAATGGGAGGGGCTCCTGGCCAAAACTATTTTTCCACATTCAAGCCTATGGTTAACCCACCCCCTGGAAAGATGCAAGTTTCTGATTTTGATGAGATTAATGCCGGGCGTCGGCCGGGGGGACCAGCATCTGAAAGAGTTTTTTAACAACCGGAGAAGTCATTGACGAACCCCAGGCGGAGCAAGAAGGGAATCAAATTATAAAAAATCATTATATTTGAGATTCGAAAATCTCAATCGTCTCCGTCATGCGCACCTTATCCAGAGCAACCATCTATTGTCTACGGGCGCTGATCTATGTGGCCTCCAGGAATGAGAAGGATAAATATGTCAGCATCGGTCAGATCTCTGAGGAGCTGCACATTTCATTTCACTTTCTGACCAAAACCTTTCAGACGCTGACCCAGCAGGGACTGCTGACCAGTCACCGTGGCCCCCAGGGAGGGATCATGCTCAACAAACCCGTGGAGGAGATTTTCCTGATTGACATTGTACTCATGCTCGAGGGCCAAAACTTTTTCGATAAATGTCTGCTGGGCCTTCCCGGTTGTGGGGAAGCCGAACCCTGTCCGGTGCACAACTTCTGGAAGGACGTAAAAGGAGCGCTCAAAAAGGAGTTTGAAGAGACCTCTCTTGCCGATTTAGCGGCCGGAATTGCCAACAAGACCATGCGCATATAATATTAAAAATTTTTTTGATATGATTTTGAGCTTAAATGGTTCTTTATCTTAATTTTGCCCACAGCAAGCCATGATGTTCACAAAGCCTACCCTGCAATATTTGAGAGGAAGTCCGCGAGGAATCCCCCTCCCGGCCCATGGCTTCCAGTAAGCGGGTGGACCGGCCACCGCTACCCAAACCGATGCTCCTGCGAGGAAAGCAAGACGAAAGCTTCGAATTTTAATACGTAAAAAACTCAAAACCAACGCGATGAACAAGTTCGTTATCAAACGAAACGGCGAATATCACCCCTTCCACGCCTACAAAATTGAAGATGCCATCCTAAAAGCCTTTAAGGGGCAACAGACGCCGGCTGATGAACAGTTGATCGAGTTGGTTTTTAAAAAACTGGAAGCAAAGGACGTATGGGCCGTCGAAGAGATCCAGGACATCATTGAGAAGGAGCTCTTTGCGAAAGGCTACTTCGACGTTATGCGGGCTTTTATGCTGCACCGCCACACGCGCAAACTGCAGCGGGAGCACCTCGCCGGACTGAACGACGACACCACTTACATCGACTGTTCGCAAACGATTGAGGAGTATGCTTTTCAGAAAGATTGGCGAATCAACGCCAACGCAAATACCTCCTATTCAAGTGCGGGTCTGATCAACAACGTAGCCGGAAAAGTCATCGCCAATTACTGGCTTGACAAGGTATATTCCAAAGAGGAGGGGTATGCTCACCGCTGCGGAGACTACCACATCCACGACCTCGACTGCCTTACTGGATATTGTGCAGGATGGAGTCTGCGCGTTCTGTTGAGCGATGGTTTCAATGGCGTCCGGGGACGGGTGGAGAGTCGTCCGCCTTCGCATTTCAGGGAAGCCCTCGGCCAGATGGCCAATTTCCTGGGCATTTTGCAGAGTGAGTGGGCAGGGGCGCAAGCGTTCAGCTCATTCGATACCTACCTGGCCCCTTATGTATTCAAAGACCAACTCAGTTTTGATGAGGTTCTCAAAGCGGTGCGCAGTTTTGTGTACAATCTGAACGTGCCCGCCCGCTGGGGGCAATCGCCATTCACCAACATTACCCTGGATTGGGTGGTACCAGGCGATTTGCGTGACCAGATCCCGGCGCGCAACAACAATCACCTTTTTACGAATATCAAAAATGACCACCTGCACCAACTTGCAAAGGAGCGCGGAGTCAACTCGCTAACGGATTTGGCCTACCGCCATTTTCAACCGGAAATGGACATCATCAACAGAGCCTATTACACGGTTATGACGGAGGGCGACGCCAACGGCCAGCCCTTTACCTTCCCGATTCCCACGGTAAACATCACCGAAGATTTTGACTGGCACGGACCCAATACAGACTTGTTGTTCGAAAACACGGCTAAGATCGGATCTTCGTATTTTCAGAATTTTATCGGCAGCCAATACGTTTACGACGAAAACGGCGTCAGGCAGGAAAACCCCAATGCCTACAAGCCGAATGCCATTCGCAGCATGTGCTGCCGGCTTCAGCTTGATCTGCGCGAATTGTTAAAGCGCGGCAACGGACTGTTCGGTAGCGCCGAGATGACGGGTAGCATCGGAGTGGTGACCATCAATATGGCGCGTCTCGGGTACCTGTATAAAAACGACAAGGAAAAACTGTACGAGAACCTTGACCGTCTGCTCGATCTTGCCAAATCCAGCCTGGAGAAGAAAAGGCAATTTATCATGATGATGCTCGAGCGTGGATTGTATCCCTACACCAGACGCTATCTTCCCGACTTCAAAAATCACTTTTCGACCATCGGGGTAAACGGCATCAACGAGATGATCCGCAATTTTACCGACGACCGGTGCACCATCATCGATCCGGAGGGGAGTGAGTTCGCACTTAACATCATCGAGCACATCCGTCGCAGGATCTTTCAATTTCAGAAGGAGACGGGCAACCTGTACAACCTCGAGGCCACACCGGCAGAGGGTACAACTTACCGCTTTGCCAAGGAAGACAAGAAACGTTTTCCGGACATCATCCAGGCAGGATATGGAGACAACATTTACTACACCAATAGTTCACAGATACCGGTAAACCACACCGATGACCCGTTTGAAGCACTTTACCTGCAGGATGAATTGCAATGCAAGTATACCGGAGGGACCGTCTTGCACCTGTACATGCGGGAAAAGGTCAGCTCGCCGGAAGCCTGCCGCGCCCTGGTTCGCAAAGTGATCAGCAATTTCCGTTTGCCCTACATTACCGTGACTCCCGTTTTCAGCATTTGCCGGATTCACGGTTACCTCGCCGGAGAACACGAATATTGCCCGCATTGCGACGAAGCGTTGTTGGATAAACTTTCGAATAAATCAGAAAACAAGTAGCTATGGAAAATACAAAACAACAGCAACTGCTCGAGATCCATGAGGAAAAACGCACCAAGTGCCTGGTATTTACACGCGTAATGGGTTACCATCGCCCGGTTGAAAGTTTCAACATCGGAAAAAAGGGCGAGCACTGTGAACGCCGCCATTTTGTGGAGCATAAGGGTGAGTAATCCGGTTTACCATATTACTCCGTTTACCCTCCTGGATTATCCGGACAAGACAGCCTGCATCGTATGGTTTGCCGGATGCAACATGCGATGCAGGTATTGTTATAACGTGGATATTGTCCGGGGCAAGGGTAAAATGTCTTATGACGAGGTGCTGGCCTTTCTCGACAAGCGCCGCGGCCTGCTCGATGCCGTGGTGCTCAGTGGCGGTGAATGCTTGATGCATGCACACAGCGAAACATTCATCCGGGAGATCCGCCAGCGCAACATGCTCGTGAAAATTGACACCAACGGGTCAAACCCCAAGGCGCTGGCCCGCCTGATCGGAGAAGGGCTGGTGGACTATGTGGCACTTGACTTTAAGGCCCTGGAGGACCGCTTCTACGACATCACCCAGTCTGATCTCTTTCGTCCTTTCGAGAAAAGCCTGGAATTGCTCATTGCTTCGCCTGCAGTGCGTTTTGAGGTGAGAACGACTTACCATTCTTCGCTGATGGACGAGGCCTACATCAAGAAAATGGCCGCCTACCTGAAGGAAAAGGGGTACCAGGGAACCTATTACCTGCAGCAGTTTTTTAACGACACGGAGACCCTGGACAAAATGGAGAACGATTACTGCCGGATGAAATCGCAGCAGTTCGAAGAAGCGGCTGTGCAGATGGCCATTCGCAACTGAACCCATCGGGACCGGGGCAGGATCCGTCGCATCACGCAGGCTGAAACATCGCGTTCTTCAAAGCAACTTTACAAAATACTTATACAGTGCGCTTCAGTATGAGGTCTGGTGTCACCAGCCAACCGATCAATATCGCGTTTTCAGGCAGATGGCCCCCAGCTCGAGCAGACTATCGTTCGACGTAAACAGGGCGCGACCACCCTGGCGCACGACATTCCATGCAATGCGGCTGGTGACATCGTCAACTGCACCAGGTATATTAGCAGCATCCAAAATCTCTAACGAACGTTCGTTAACAATTCTCGCAGCTTGTCTGTAATCCTCCCGAAGGAGAATTAGATCTCCCCTGCCATCCAGGGCAGCCTGAAAAATTTCGGTGAGGTCGGTCAATACCTTTCCCTGTGCAACGGCCTGTTTCATTTCGTCAATGGCTTCCTGGCGACGGACCTGTTGCAGACTGCGAACCAACTCCCAGGTTTGTGCAACGATGTAATGGGGTTCGGTCTGATTGTAATTGATTTTTACATGACCGAAGTAAACGCCTGGTTTGTCGGCCATCTCGAGCAGAGAAGTGTGCATTTCATCGGTAGCAACCACCACACAGTTTAACCCGGTCTCCCTATGAACCCTCACGACCGCTTTATCAACCGTGTTGATGAACTCGTTGACCTTGGCATCTATTTGTTTTGGGTCGCTGCGCTTGTCGCCGAAGGTGACGTAATGCCGGTTTTCCGAAAAGGGAAAATCGCCATTGCGAACCTCTTCACGGATGTGATCGTTGGTTGCGGTGTAGAGTGAAACGCCACCCTGGGAAAGTACCAGTACGAGGTAATCTTCAGTTCGGTTTAATGCCTGCAGGAGATGCCTCACCGCAAACTGGCCGGATATCTCCACAGCATCGGAGCTCACGGGCCAGATGCTGCGATAGATTTCCAGTACATCGTTGGATGCAAAAATGTGCAGGCTGTCAAGCAGGTAGTTGACATCTACCCGTTTCGTCAAGCCATCGAGCTTTTCGAGAAGTGAGCTGACAGACCTTTTGTCAGACGATGCGAGCACTCGATCTTTGGCTTCGCTTATTAGATTTTTGAGCTGAATGGCATCCTGCAGATTTGAAGGGTGCGTGCGGTGGGTATTCATGGAAAGAGTAACACACGGACCTGCGTTATCAGAGGATAATTTTTGGATCAATGACAATAATTGCATTGTTGAAAATGAGATAAATTGATGAAATGGAAACGGTATAATACAGATAACAAATTAAAACGCTCATTGGTTCCCAGGCGGTGGGACCCGGTACAGGAGCGCATACAGGGGCAGAGTGAGCCCGTTGCGTACCAAAAAGAACAGGATCACGCAGAAAAGGGTACTGAAAAGAATGACGGAAAAGCAAATGGATTGGATAATGATTCCGTCGGGATGGCCATGTTGAAGCGGAAGGGTTGCGATGACGGCAGCACCCAGTCCTTTGGGGATCATGGTAGCCATGACGGCGCGGTCGAGTACAGGCACCCTGGAAGAGATCACCCAGAGGACCGTAAATGCGCGCAATACAAAGAGGACGAGGGTGATCAGTGCACCCCAGAGCAGCCAGTCCATGCGGTCCATCCGGATGCTGACCCCGATGAAGACGAAGAAAAACGTTCGCAGCAAAAAGACGATCTGTGAGAAGAAGTCCTTTTCTTCAGAGGGAAGGACGATGCGTTGGTTTGGAATGATGGTGCTGAGCAATTTGGGTTCCAGAAATTCCAGGTTTCCGATGGCAATTCCAAAGGAAAGTGCGGTGAGGGGACCGCTGAAATGCAGGTATTCCGCGATGCCATACAGAAGAAAAAGAAAGGCTGGCGTTGAAAATTTAGTAGACTTGAGTGTCGGGATTTTATTGATGATGTAAGACCAGACAAAGGCACCGGCAACGCCGATGAGAAGGGCGAGTACCAGGGCCGAAATGAATTGGGAGATGACGGTTTTTGCGTCGATGGTTCCGGTCATCATGAGTCCTAGTATGCTCAGAGGAAGTGCAAGGGTGAACACATCCGATTCGGCGGACTCCACAATCAGGGTGGTCGAAGTTTTTGGCCTGATTGAAATTTTTCGAACCAGTCCAACGACGACCGCAGCCGACGTTCCTCCCAGGGCTGTGCCAACAAACAGGCAACTCAGCCAGTGCAGCCTGAAGATCAGGAAACATAGTACAAAGGTGGCAATGGACGTGACGACAAACCCGCTGGTCGTGATGGCTGCTGAGTCCCTGAAAGATGATTTTAATTCGGAGATGCGCAACTCCGTGCCGCTTTCAAACAGAATAAAAATGAGCACGAGGTTGCTGAACAGCGAACCAAAGGTGCCAAAATTGTCGGGGTTGACGATGCGCAATACCGGTCCAAGGAGCATCCCAATGAGCATCAGACCCAACACATCGGGGACGCCACGGCGCTCAAACAGTCCGCTGAGGTAATGGCCAAAGAAAATGAACAGGCCAATGGCGATGATGATAACCGGAGTTTCCATAGGTACATTCTGTCATCCTGCACCAGAAGGAGGAGCGGACAACAGTGCCGGCAAAAATAGAGTCTCCTGCGCTTAAATTGCTGCAAACGACACCCGGGGGAAAATTATTTTTCCTGTGATGGGTTCCATGAGTTTTGCTGTATTGCGTGGTGGGCAGGTTGAAATCGTGGCAATATTAAAAAGGGCCTGAAAGTGCGAAGCCGGATTTCATGTGGGGGTCTTGAATTTGCTGTGGAAATGATTTGAGTACGCCGGTGCCGTTTATCTTTGCGATATGTCATGGGACAGATATCAGCCAACCGGGAAAGAGGCGACGCGCAACGGTTTTGGAGCCGGCCTTTTAGAAGCAGCCACAGCGGATGAGCGGGTCGTAGCGCTTTGTGCAGACCTGACGGGTTCGCTTAAAATGGATGCGTTTGCCAGGCAATACCCGGAGCGGTTTTTTCAGGTGGGCATAGCAGAAGCCAACATGATGGGTATGGCGGCGGGAATGGCCACCCATGGTAAGATCCCGTTTACCGGAACCTTTGCCAATTTCAGTACGGGAAGGGTTTACGACCAGATCCGCCAATCGATCGCTTATTCGGGCAAAAACGTAAAAATTTGTGCTTCCCACGCGGGACTTACCCTTGGGGAAGATGGTGCGACGCACCAGATCCTCGAAGACATTGGCCTGATGAAGATGTTGCCTGGCATGACGGTGGTCGTTCCCGGCGATGCCGCACAAACCAGACAGGCAGTACAAGCCATAGCCAGGCACGAAGGGCCGGTTTACCTGCGCTTCGGGCGACCGGACTGGCCGGTATTCCTCTCTGAGATTCCCTTTGAACTTGGAAAGGCGCAGGTGTTGAAAGAAGGGCGCGACGTAAGTCTTGCAGCCACGGGCCACATGGTTTGGATCGCATTGGAAGCTGCAAGGATACTGGAAAAGGAAGGCGTCGATTGCGAATGCATCAACTTCCACACAGTCAAACCGCTTGACGAAGAGGCACTGCTCAGGTCTGCTATGAAAACGAGGAGGATCGTAAGTTGCGAAGAGCATCAGCGCAACGGCGGACTGGGAGATTCAATTGCTCAGGTACTGGTTCAGAAATACCCTTGCCAGCAGGCTTACGTAGCGGTAAACGACCGCTTTGGCGAGTCGGGAAAACCCCTCGAATTGCTCGAGGCCTATGGACTGGATGTCCATTCCGTCGTTCGAACGGTGCGCTCTTTGCTCTGAGTGGCTTTCCGTCTAGCTTTTGCAGTTGTTGCAAGGGAACTTCTGATCCATTCATGCGTTATCTCAAAAGGGGTAAATTGCGGATATTTAGGTTCGGCAGTGATCTCCTGCTCACATAAAATTTTGCGATGATGAAATTGAAGCATGCACTTTGCCATTTGACCATCATTTTTCTGATCCATCTTCCTTCTGCGGGAGCGCAGAAAGGCCGGGTGTTGTTTGTTTCCGAACTCAATGGTGGAAACCACGTTCCGGCAGTACGAACGGATGCAAGTGGCCTGGTGACGTTTTTTGTTTCCGAAGACTTTAAAACGCTGGAGATACATGGCGTTTTTGCGAACATTACGGGAAACCTGACCGGTTGCGGAATACACGTAGGTGACCGGATGACCAACGGTCCTGTTTTTCTCAACCTCATCGATTACGTCAAGGGCAATCGCATCGTCGCGCGCATTCCCACCCCGGCCCTGCTTGTCGAGTTGGCCACTTCCGGAAATTTTTACCTCAACGTCCGAAGCAGTTTTTACACCAACGGAGAAATTAGAGGACAACTCGACTGGCGAGCTGAATACGTTTTACCGGCTGTTCTGGCCGGAGAAAATGTAATACCGCCGGTTGACAGTACAGGTATCGCCCTGGGTGCGTTCCGGTTTTCTCCAAACCTCACCCGGATGGAATTCAACGTCGTTCCCGTTGCACTCACGAGTCCTGTGAAGGAACTCACGTTACACCGTGGCAATGCAAACAGCAATGGTCCGGTGCTGGCCGTTCTCAGCACAGGACCCGACATGGAAGGGGAAGTGGTCGATCAGTTAACGGTCATCGACGTATTGTTCAGCGCTTTCGATACCGGCGTCTACGCTCAGATCTCGACCGAGGCCCATCCCGACGGCGAGATTCGCGGTCAACTCGTCCTTCCTCCCTTGTTCAATGGACACGGGCTGGCCGAAGGAGCCCGGGTAGTTCCCCCGGTTGCGACAAACGCCCGTGGATATGGCTATGCCGTTCTCGGGTATCCTCAAAACGACAGTCTTTACTACGTCCTGATCAGCGATGTGCAGTCTCCCGTTTCTGCAAGCATCCACACGGGTGCAATTGGCATGACGGGTCCCCCAGTAGGATTGCTCGCAGAGACTTCATACCCCGGCATCTATTCGGGGGCGCTGCTGCTGACTCCCGAGGACCGAACGGATTTTCTGAACGACGGACTGTATTTCAGCGTGGCAACGGCTGCAAATCCGACGGGGGAGATCCGCGGGCAGATCACCTGCAACCTCATGCACCACTTCGCATTTGACCTTTGCGGGGACCAGGAAGTGCCAAAAAAGGCGGTACCAGCTTATGGCGCTGCTTACGTAGGCGTCAACAAAGCAGGAACCGAAATGGAGTACGCTCTGCACACACTCGATCTCAACGGCGATGCTCTTACGACCTTTCTGTACGCCGGTGCAATTGGTACCTCCGGTAGCAAGCGCGAGGCCCTCGAATTGCCCAATCCCCTTTCCGGTGGTGTATTCGACATCGATGCCAGTCTGGTGTACGACCTTCTCAACGACAATGCCTACATCAACGTACATACCGCAGCCAACCCTTCCGGGGAGATCCGCGGGCAAGTGCGAAAGACGTTATCCTGTGCTATCAATACGGCAACGGACGAAGCGTTGCGCAGCTCGCAGTTTTGGGTATCCGTTACTGACGATGAATGGTTGCAATTGAATTGGAAAGGGGACCAGACAGTGAAAGGCCATCTCGAGGTGAATGATCTGCAGGGGAGAACCTGGTTGTCCGAGCCAATTGAAATGGTGCCCGGTTCCGGAACGCTCAGCAAACCGGTGGCAGAACTTGCACCCGGGCTCTACATGGTAAGGATCAGGGATGCCAGGGGAGAAGAACAAACCAGGAAATTTATAAAATCCTAATAAGCGCTCAGGCGATCCCCAATTCTGCGCGCAGGTATTTTCCCGTGTGGGATTCCGACATTTCTGCAACCCGTTCGGGAGAGCCATAGGCGACGACGCGGCCACCGTTTTTTCCTCCTTCCGGACCCAGGTCGAGGATGACATCGGCGACTTTGACCACGTCGAGGTTGTGCTCGATCACCATGACGGTATTCCCGCGATCGACCAGCTTTTGAAGGACATCGATGAGCTGGCGGATGTCTTCGAAATGCAGCCCGGTCGTTGGTTCGTCGAGGATGTACAGCGTTTGTCCCGTATCTTTTTTTGAAAGTTCTTCTGCGAGTTTTACGCGTTGCGCCTCACCTCCTGAGAGCGTGGTGGCCTGCTGACCAAGGGTGATGTAGCCAAGGCCCACATCCATGAGGGTTTTAAGTTTGCGATAGATCTTCGGGACGTTTTCGAAAAAGGACGTTGCGTCTTCAACCGTCATGTCGAGTACGTCTCCGATGGATTTGCCCTTATAGAGGATTTCGAGGGTCTCGCGGTTGTAGCGTTTCCCATTGCAAGTTTCGCAGTGCACGTGTACATCAGGAAGAAAATTCATCTCGATGACTTTGAGACCGGCGCCTTCACAGGTTTCACACCTGCCACCTTTTACGTTAAAGGAAAAGCGCCCCGGTTTGTAGGCCCGGATCTTTGCATCCGGCAACTCCGCGAAGAGGTTGCGGATTTCGGTGAACAAACCAGTATAGGTTGCCGGATTGGAGCGGGGTGTGCGGCCGATGGGTTCCTGGTCGATCTCAATGACTTTGTCGAGGTGCTCGAGTCCTTCCAATGAATCGTAGGGAAGGGCGCGCTGCAGGCTGTTGTAAAAATGTTCTCGCAGCACGGGATAAAGCGTTTCGTTGATGAGACTGGATTTGCCACTGCCCGAAACTCCAGTGATGCACATAAAAGTACCGAGTGGGAATTTGATACTCAGATTTTGGAGGTTGTTTCCGCGGGCACCGCACAACACGAGGTAATGACCGTTGCCCGTGCGTCTGCGATCGGGAATGTCAATGTTGCGTTTCCCGGACAGGTATGCTGCGGTGAGCGACGAAGATAGAATGAAGTCGTCCGGTTTGCCCTCCCCCACAATGTGCCCACCGTGTACGCCGGCGCCGGGGCCCAGGTCGATGATGTAATCTGAAGCCAGCATGATCTCTTTGTCGTGTTCGACGACGATGACCGTATTGCCGATGCCCGCCAGTTCGCGCAGCGAACGGATGAGCCGGTGATTGTCTCTTGGATGGAGGCCGATGGAGGGCTCGTCGAGGATGTAGGTAATGCCGGTGAGCTGCGAGCCGATCTGGGTGGCAAGCCGCGTGCGCTGCGATTCCCCACCCGATAAACTAACGGCCGTTCGGTTTAGGCTGAGGTAATCCAGTCCGACGTATTGCAGAAAGCCCACGCGTGCACGGATTTCTTTCAGGATGTCGCGGCCGATGGCACGCTGTTTATCGCTTAGTTGCGATTCAATATCCCGAAGCCATTCGGCGAGATCCTGAATGTCCATGCCGGCCAGTTCGGAAATGTTTTTGCCGGCAATTTTGAAGAACAGGCTTTCCCTGCGCAGGCGTGATCCGCCACAGGACGGGCAACTGGCAATGATCATGAAGTCTTCTGCAAAGCGGCGAACTTTCTCCGAACCCGTGTCGCGGTACCATCGCTTGAGCATGCTGACGAGTCCTTCCTGTGCAATGTGGTGGCTGTCTTCAAACCAGCCGTTGGGATTTGGATTGGGGTAGCTGTCGTCGCCACCGTGCAGAATGATTTCCAGGGCGCGACGCGGAATTTTGGATACCGGTGTAGACAAACTGAACTTGTATCGGTCGGCAATCTGGCGCAATTGGCGGAAGAGGTAGTTCTCGCGCTGCTCACCAAAAGGAACGATCCCGCCGTTTGCAATGGATTTGGAGTCGTCGGGGATGACCTGGTGATGGTCGACTTCGTAAATGGAGCCGATGCCTTTGCATTCGGGGCAGGCGCCGTACGGCGAGTTGAAGGAAAAGGTGTTCGGCGAAGGCTCGTCGTAAGACATACCCGTTTCGGGGTCCATCAGTCTCTTGCTGAAAGGAAACAATTTGTTTTCCTCCGCGAGCAGGATGAAAACGACATCCTGACCGATCTTCAGGGCTGTTTGCAGACTGTATTGCAGACGATCTTCGCGACCGGGAGCAATTTGCAGGCGGTCGATGAGCACTTCGATGTCGTGTATTTTAAACCGGTCGACCTGAAGGCCCGGTTTGAGGTCGGTGATCAAACCGTCAATGCGCACCTTGCTAAATCCCTGCTTTCTGATCTGGTCAAACAGTTCGCGGTAGTGTCCTTTGCGCGAGCGAACCACCGGCGCCAGCAGGGTTACCTGTTGGCCATCAAATTGCCTGCGGATCCAGTCCAGCATCTGGTCTTCTGAATAGCGCAACATCTTTTTTCCGGTAACGTGAGAATAGGCGTCTGCGGCGCGTGCAAACAGCAGGCGGAACAGATCGTACACTTCCGTGATGGTGCCCACGGTGGAACGGGGGTTCCATCCCGTAGTTTTTTGTTCGATGCTGATGACCGGGCTCAGTCCGTCTATGCGCTCCACCTCCGGCCGCTCGATGTTGCCGATAAACTGCCGGGCGTAATGCGAAAAGGTCTCCATGTAGCGGCGCTGACCTTCGGCGTAAAGGGTGTCAAAGGCGAGTGAAGATTTGCCACTGCCGGAAATGCCTGTAATCACTACGAGCTCATCCCTCGGTATCCGGCAGGAGATGTGCTTGAGGTTGTGTTCAGCAGCCCCTGTAATGGTGATCCAGTCCAGATCGGGTTTTAGGTCGAAGCGGTCCATGGCGGGCGCAAATTTACCCCTTGCCCGGCAAAGAGCGCTGCTGATATCCCGGCGATCTCTGCAATTTTCAGGGGTCAGCCAACTCGGACGTTCGTCAGCATGCATTCCATGAGGTCAAACATCCGGGGTGTGTGCCGTTCCATGGATGCGAGCACGGATGCGAGGCTGGTCTCTGGTGCCGAAGCACCGGGAGCGGAGACATTTGCAACGAGGGATATGGCCAATAAGCGCATCCCGCATTGGCGGGCGACGATGGCTTCGGGAACCGAGGACATTCCGATGAGATCTGCTCCCAATAACCGGATCATTCGGCATTCGGCAGGAGTTTCCAGGCTGGGCCCCTGCAAACCAAAGTAAATTCCCTCGCGGTATGGGATGGAAAGCTTATTGCAGCAAAATTCGGCGTGCCGGCGCAGGCCTTCGTCGTAAACGCGCGACATGTCGGGGAATCGCTCCCCCAGCCTCGGATCGGAAAGGCCGCGCAGCGGATTTTCGGGGTGAAAGTTGACGTGGTCTTTCAGCACCGCTATGCACCCTTCGGGAAATTCCGGGTTCACGGAGCCGCTTGCATTTGCAATCCAAAGTTCACGAATGCCCATTGCGCTGAGCACGCGAACCGGAAAGGTAACTTCCCGGAGAGAGTACCCTTCGTAATAATGCAACCGGCCCGAAAGGATGATTACGGGAACGCCTGACCAGTCGGCGAGGACCAGTTTGCCCGGATGGGAATCAACCGTCGTGGGCACAAAATCCGGAATGTCGCGATAGTCGATTTCCAGTTTCGGAACCAGGCGCTGAATGCAGCCCGCCATGCCGGTGCCCAATATGATGGCCCGTCGCGGCGCAGCACCGATCAAAGGGATGAGGTGGGCGGCACTGTGGGCAACGCGATCAAAAAGGTCTGACATAATTCCGGTTGTGAATGGGTTAATCCACGGTGAGGCGGCTGTGGTCAAGCACCTGGTCCTTAGCTTCTTCCTGCCATTCGAGGGGCTCGTACTGCTGGTCGCGCAGTTGCGGCTGAAAACCCGCATCGCGGATGGCTTTTTGAATGCCGCTGGCTGTAAACCTGAAGGAAGCACCGGCGGCGGAGACGACGTTTTCTTCGATCATGATGCTGCCGAAATCGTTTGCGCCAGCGTAAAGGCAAACCTGGGCAGTTTGTTTGCCTACAGTCAGCCAGGAGGCCTGTATGTTGGGAATGTTGGGAAGCATGATGCGGGAAATGGCGATGGTGCGGATGTATTCATCGGCGGTACAGGCATTGGCGGCCCTTCCCAGTCTTTGCAACATGGTTCCTTCATCCTGGAAGGGCCAGGGAATGAAGGCGAGAAAACCTTTGGCACCCTCTGGTTTTTGTGCCTGGACGCTGCGAATGGCAACGAGGTGTTCCATGCGCTCTTCGAGGGTCTCAACGTGCCCAAACATCATCGTAGCAGAAGTGGTAATGTCCAACTGGTGGGCGACCCGCATGATTTCGAGCCATTCTCCGGCGCTGCATTTGCCCTTGCTCACCAGGCGGCGCACCCGGTCGGACAGGATCTCCGCGCCGGCTCCGGGCAGGCTATCCAGGCCGGAGGCCTTCAGCCGGCTGAGCACCTCGCGGTGGCTGGCTTTTTCGAGCTTGCAGATGTGGGCAACTTCCGGTGGGCCCAGCGCATGCAATTTCAGTTGCGGGAACATGGCTTTGAGATCGCTGAAAAGCCGGCAATAGTACTCCAGGCCGAGGTCCGGGTGATGCCCTCCCTGCAAAAGCAGTTGCCGCCCCCCAAAACGGAAGGTCTCCTCAATTTTCTGACGGTAAGAGTCGAGGGTGGTGACGTAGCTCTCCGGATGGCCTGGAGGGCGGTAGAAGTTGCAAAACTTGCAATTGGCGATGCAGACGTTGGTGGTATTGGTATTCCTGTCTATGATCCATCCCACCGAGTTGCCTGGAACGGCTTCTCGCCTGAGCCTATGGGCCACGTTCATCAATTCAGCGGTTGGAACCCGGGTGAAGAGCCAGAGTCCCTCGGCAGCCGTCAGGAAGCACCGGTCCAGCGCTTTGCCCAGCAGCAGGTCTTTATCCATCGTTTGTTCCAAATCTTCTGCCATGAAACACAAACACCCCGGCAGAAGCAATGTTTTGCCGCACCGGACGAGCCGGCTTGGTGAATCCCCGGAAAAGTATTAACTTTGTGCGGCTTTTGACAGGAGGGGACGGAAAAGTTCCCTCTTTTTGTTTCAATACATGGAATCATGTATCGCGAAGAAGTTCTGGAACTCCTTGCCGAAAAGTTCCGGGAGGAAAGTTTCCGGGATTGTTTTGTGGTGGCCATAGAGCACCACGCAAAGACGATCCGCATTTTTGTCGACAGCGACAGCGGCATGACGTTCGAGAAATGTCAGCGGCTGAGTCGCTATCTGGAGCGCATTTTCGATGAAAGGGCGTGGTTTGGAACCGATTACATATTAGAGGTTTCCTCACCCGGTCTCAGCCGGCCCCTGGTCTATCCCAGGCAGTACATCCGGAACATCGGCCGGCAGCTCCAGGTCAGGTTGGCAGACGGCTCGGTGAGCCAGGGAACGATACTCGACGCTGACGAAACGGTCGTCACGCTTGGAAGGGAGGAGATCCGGACAGAGGGAAAGAAAAAGATCAGAGAAAACATAGAAACGCAATTGCCCTACAGTGCAATTGCCGAAGCTAAAATCGTCGTAAAAATCTAGTGCAATGAAGCTCGTCGAAACATTTGCCGAATTCAAAGCGGGAAAGAACATTGACCGCCCGACCATGATCCGGGTGCTGGAAGATGTTTTCCGCTCCATGATCCGCAAAAAGTATGGTTCTGATGAGAACTTCAACGTCATCGTCAATGCCCAAAAGGGAGACCTGGAGATCTGGCGGATCCGCAAGATCGTACCCGACGGAGAAGTCACAGACGACCTCAAGGAAATTGCCATTTCCGAAGCGCTGGCCATCGACGGCGACTACGAAGTTGGACTCGAATGTTATGAACAGCTCGAGCTGGAGGACTTTGGACGCAGGGCCATCATGGCTGCCCGTCAGACCCTCGTGTCGCGGGTATCCGAACTGGAAAAGGACGATGTCTACAAACGCTATGAAGGCAGAGAGGGCGATTTGGTGATCGGAGAGGTCAACCAGGTCCTTAAAAAGGAATTCCTGATCATCGACGACGCAACAAACAACGAATTGATCCTGCCCCGTACGGAGACCATTCGGGGTGACCATTTCCGCAAAGGCGATATCGTGCGTTCGGTGATCCGGAAAGTTGAATTGAAGAACAACCAGCCCGTGATCATGCTGTCGCGTACCGATCCCAAATTTTTACAGCGGCTGATGGAGCAGGAAGTTCCTGAAATCGAAGACGGGCTGATTGCGATCAAGAACATCGTTCGCCTTCCCGGAGAGCGCGCCAAAGTGGCGGTGGAATCTTACGATGACCGCGTCGACCCGGTGGGAGCCTGCGTTGGTATGAAGGGGAGCCGGATTCACGGGATCGTGCGCGAGTTGCGCAATGAAAACATCGACATTGTAAATTTTACCAACAACCAGAACCTTTACATACAAAGGTCCCTGACACCGGCTAAGATCAGCAAGATCGAGATCGATGAGGCGACCAAACGGGTGAGTGTTTACCTCAAAGCGGACCAGCTTTCGCTGGCCATCGGGAAGGGCGGTGCCAACATCAAACTCGCCTCGCGCCTCACCGGATATGAGATTGACGTTTACCGCGACCAGGAAGAAGGAGAGATTGACGACGTCGACCTGGACGAATTCTCGGACGAGATCGAAGAATGGGTCATCGATGCCTTTAAGAAAATCGGATGCGATACGGCGCGAAGTGTGCTGAACCTGAGTGCGGAGGAATTGGTACGCCGGACGGACCTCGAAGAAGAAACGGTCGTCGACGTGCTGCGCATTCTGGAAGAAGAGATGAAGGATTGACATCAGTACTTGAAATAAAAAATAAAAGCAGACGCGAATAGGAGTTGATGAAATCGCTGATCAAGGTGGCATCGGAATTTAACGTTGGATTGCAAACCATAATTGACATTTTAACGGCCAATGGATTTGACGTTGAGGCCAGGCCCAGGTCTTCCGTTACCGCGGAGATGTACGATTGCCTGGTTGCGGAACTCTCTCCGGTGAGCAAATCGACGCTGTCGCAGGACGTCGAACTCGATCGTTTGGAGGAAAGGCTGGGCGCTAACGTCCTTGCATCGTTGAAGCAGGCCGGATGCAGCACGGCCAGACAGGTATTGGAACTCAGCGTGGAAGAGTTGGTGGTGAAAACAAAATTGGAGGAAAGGATGGTACTTGACGTGCTTCGCATCCTGGAGGAGGAAATAAAGGTTTAAAACAATTAGTCGGCGGCAGGGAGCAGCGCAGCGCAAACAGGAACGAATGAAATTATTGATCAAGGTAGCATCGGAGTTTAATGTCGGTCTTCAGACCGTGGTAGATGCCTTGAAGGGCAAGGGCTTCGATATAGAGGCTAAGCCCACGGCAAAGATCACGGACGAGATGCTAGAGGTATTGTTGAAGGAATTCCAGCGCGATATACAGGAAAAGGAACAAGCTGACCAGTTGCAAAAGCCGGTACCAGGTGTTGCGCCTAAAGAAAAGGAGAAGGAGAAGGAAAAACCAAAAGTGGCGGTCAACCTCTTTGGCGAAGCTCCCAATGTGGTCGAACAGCCGGTAAAGAAAGAACCCGAGTTGGTGACATCTGCTGCCCCTCAGGAGAAATTGCCCGGACTCAAGGTGATCGACAAGATCCCTCTTGAAAGCAAGGAAGGCGCCAAAGGGAAGAAAAAGCCGAAGAAAGTTGCAGGGGAGGAAGAAGTTGAAAAGCCTGCAGCGATCGAGGTTGTAGAAGAAGTGATCGCAAAGGCGCCGGAGCAGGAATTGACCCGTATAGAAGCGCCAAAACTAACGGGAATCAAGCAGGTGGGCAAGATGGACCTGGAGACCCTCAAGAGAAGGGAGGAGTCAGGACGCAAACCCAAGCCCGCTGCAAAGGCAGGAACTCCGGGTGCCGCAGATCCTTCCAAACCGGCCGGCACAACCGACGACGCAGCTAAGAAGCGCAAACGCAAGCGCAAAAAGGTTAACACCACCGAGTTCCAGCAGGATGACCGCGGGGCGCGCACAGGGCGGCGAACCGACGACGCACCCAAGGAGATCACCAGCAAAGAGATCGACGATCAGATCAAGCAGACGATGGCCCGGCTGCAGGGTACCAAAAGTAAACAGCGGCAGAAAGTGCGTCGCGACAAGCGCGAGGAGCGCAGGGAGCGCGAAGGAGAACGCGAAAGAAGCGAAAGCCTGGAGGCCATACAGCTCACCGAGTTTGTTACCGTGTCCGAGTTGGCAAATCTGATGGAAGTGCCGGTCACCGATATCATTATGACCTGCATGAATATGGGCATCATCGTTTCGATCAACCAGCGGCTCGAATCGGATGTCATCGAGATCCTTGCAGAGGAATTCGACAAAAAAGTTGAATTCATTAGCGAAGAAGAGGAATTTACAGATGAGGACGAAGAGGTAGAAGACGATATTGCTGATCTCGTTGAGCGCGCACCCATCGTTACGGTCATGGGTCACGTTGACCACGGGAAAACTTCGCTGTTAGACCATATCCGCAAAGCCAACGTTGCATCCGGTGAAGCAGGAGGCATTACACAGCACATTGGAGCCTACGAAGTATTTGTTGGGCCCGATCACCGGCCGATCACTTTTTTGGATACTCCGGGTCACGAAGCATTTACGGCCATGAGGGCACGGGGAGCAAAGGTGACGGATATAGCCGTGATCATCGTTGCTGCCGATGACCACGTCATGCCCCAAACCCGTGAGGCCATTTCGCATGCGCAGGCAGCGGGAGTGCCGATGGTGTTTGCCATTAACAAAGTAGACAAACCGGGTGCGGATCCGGAGCGCATTAAAAACGAACTGTCCCAGATGAACCTGCTCGTTGAGGAGTGGGGTGGAAAATTCCAGTCGCAGGACATCTCAGCAAAATCCGGTCTGGGGATCGATTCCCTGCTGGAGAAAATCCTTCTTGAGGCGGATGTCCTCGGCCTGAAAGCAAACCCGAAGAGGCAGGCGACCGGAACCGTCATTGAAGCATCGCTCGACAAAGGCCGGGGTTATCTGACCAAGCTTCTGGTGCAAAACGGAACGCTGAAGAACGGCGACATCCTGTTGGCAGGTGAATACGCAGGGAAGGTCAAGGCTATGTTCAACGAACGCGCTCAAAAAATCACAAAAGCACCGCCTTCCACTCCGGTATTGGTTCTTGGTTTGCACGGAGCACCTACTGCAGGCGAGAAATTCAAGGTGATGGAAGATGAGAGCGAAGCACGGCTGATTGCAGGCCGCCGGGCCCAGATCAACCGCGAGCAGGCAAACCGTGCATCCAAGCGGATCTCGCTCGACGAGATCGGACGTCGTCTTGCACTCGGTAATTTCAAAGAGCTCAAACTCATCGTCAAAGGTGACGTCGACGGATCCGTCGAAGCCTTATCCGATGCACTCATCAAACTTTCGGTTGAAAAAATTCAAGTCGTTATCATCCACAAAGCGGTTGGACCCATTGCCGAATCCGACGTATTGCTTGCGTCGGCATCCGACGCCATCGTCATCGGTTTCCAGGTAAGGCCGACCACCGGTGCGCGCAACCTCGCGGAAAAGGAAGGTGTTCAGGTCAAACTGTATTCCATCATTTACGAGGCCATCGACGAGATAAAGGCAGCGATGGAAGGCATGCTGGAACCCACCAAGGAGGAAAAGATCATTGGCCAGGCCGAAGTGCGGGAAGTTTATAAAATCACAAAAGTGGGGACGGTTGCAGGTTGCATGGTCACGGAGGGAAAGATCATGCGCAACAATCCGGTGCGCATCATCCGCGACGGCATCGTCGTTTATCCGAACCGCGAAGGTGCAACCGCCGAGATCGCCTCACTAAAGCGATTCAAGGATGACGCTAAGGAAGTGAAGGAAAACATGGAATGTGGTATTTCCATTAAGAATTTCAACGACCTCAAGGTGGGCGACGTGATCGAAGCATACGAGATCACCGAAGTGCGCCAGAAACTCGAGTAAGTCCCGCTCCGGCCAGTAGAGCTTACAAGATTACCATAAACCTTGGCCGGCATTCAGGTGTGCACGGACAGGAACGGGCAAGGCGTTCATCATCTCCCCTCAATAAAGCTTTCTGCTGGTTCAATCAGGGATTTGGCGGGTTTGATCAGTGGTCCTCCGGATTGAGGATTTTTCAATATTTTTAGGGATCAATAACCCAAAAGAACATTTACCCATGATCAGATGGATGTTTTTATCCGGCATCATGCTGGCTGCCTGTACTCAAGAGCCCAGACCACACCACCTCGAGATCAGCGACGACAAGGTGGAAGTGATTTTTGGAAGAGATATGTCGGTGGCTTTGCTCGATTCCGTGCGCGCAGCGGTCGCGGCCAAAGGAGTGAGCCTCAGTTATCCAAGCTACGACTATGACGGCGAACTGCTCACCCAATTGGAGATCCTCGTACAGCACGAAGGCCAGGTAGGGCAGGCGAAGACCCATTTTATTTATAAGGGACGGCCTTTTGGTTTCCGGATCAATTTCCGGGATGATGCCAAGGTCAGTCTGGAGATTGGCGACCTGAGTGATGGGTTTCCATGAATTTGCCCGGAGGGCACCCTGTTCTCAGGGAGCTACAGCAAGGAGAAGTACATATTTTTCAACAGGGAAAAGGAAATGCACCCTCCCTGGCTTGTAAGCCAACAATGCAATCCCTGACTCCGGGATTTAGACATGGAGTGGTTTGGACAGTCATTTGGTGCAACGGATCAGCGCAAATCCGGGGGCATTCAATTTTTGGAGCTTGGGATCCTTGAAGCCTGCAATCCCACACCAGTTTTTCACCTCTTCAAAGCGGTAGGTGTTGCCATTTGCCTGATGGAACAGGTTGATGGCCATAAAAGAAGTCGTTGCCATGGAAAGCTGACTCCTGCCTCCGACCCCTTTGATCTGGTCGAGTACGATGAGGTTCCCGCCGTCATTCAGAGACTGGTAAATTTTCCGGAACAAGGCGATGTTTTGTTCTTCCGTAAAGCCATGTATGATGTTAAACAAGAGCGCGCCATCCTGATTGGATGGCAATTTATCTGTGAGGAAATTACAGGGACTGAAAAAGACCCTCGAAGACATGCCTTTCTCAACAATGCATTCATCTGCATACTTTTTTACGGGTTCCAGGTCGAGTATGTTTGCGCATAGATTTGGGTATTTTTCACAAAGGGCTATGCTATAGAGTCCATGAGATCCACCCAGGTCGATTATGCTTTTAGCATGAACGGGAAGTTTGATTTTCGATGTAATCTCGCGGACATTGGTTTTTGCAATGTCGATCATTGCCCGGCTGAACAATTCCCATTCCCGGTCAGAAAAATGCTCTAAATTTATTTGCGCGGGCTTGCCGTAGCGTATGGTATCCTCGAGGTTGACTGTAGCGTTTAGGGTCCAGTCTGAAAACTCAATAAAATGAACCATGCTTTGCGGTGAATTCCGGTTCAGCATCTTTTCGCCTCGTTTTGAAAAGCGATATCCGGATCCGGCCTTCTCCGCGTAACCCAGTGCAGTAAGGCAGTCCAGTATTAACTCGGTTCCTTTTTCACTCACTCCTGCACCCCGTGCAATCTCGCTGGTGCTTTTTTCTTTTATGCTGAGCTGGTCGCTTATTTTCAATTTGACCGCAACGCCAAGACTTTTACCAAGAACCGGAATGCATCCTGCGTCGGCAAAAGGATGTGGAATGAGGTCATTGGAAAGCAGCAATTTTTCTATAAAACTGAACTGGTAGATCATGAAATGAATCGATTCCTTTCAGCAAATATAACACGTTGAGATGGATCCACCTGAAGGAGTGAACTCCCAACTCAACGGTGTGTTCCGGTCTGGCGTTTAACCGTTGTTTGCTGTTGGCAACTTTTCGAATAGTGCTTATTTCTGCTTGCGCTGCCGGAGTGTTTTCCGGGTGTTCACGATGTTTTCGTTAGGCGCCTCCACAGGTCGGGAAATGCTTCCGGAGGAATGGCCTCAGCACGCAGCTCGAAATAGGGATCTGCGAGCAGTCCGGGATCCCTCACATAGCTTTTTAGGTTATTCCGCAACGTTTTTCTTCGGTATTGAAACGCATGGCGAACGAGTTTTTGGATTCCTGTAAAACTCTGCGCATCCGGCCTGTCCTCCCGTCGAAGGAGGCAGAGCATCGAAGAATTGACTTTCGGTGGCGGGCGAAAGGCGGAAGGGTCGATGTCAAAGCATTTGCGCGGATGGTAAACCAATTGCGTCAGCACGCTGATGCCTCCGTATGCCCGGCTTCCGAATGGTGCGGTAATGCGTTGTGCAAGCTCCTGCTGGAAAAGACCGGCGAAAACAGGGATCCGGTCTGCGTGGTGCAGGGAATTCATCAAAATTTGAGACGAAATGTTGTAAGGAAAATTGCCGCAAAGAATGAAAGGCTCGCCGCCAAAAAGTTTTGTAAAATCAATGCGCAGCACATCGGCGGATATGAGCTGATCCGGCTGCAATATGCCCGAATCCAGAAGGTATTGCTGCATTTCCCAATCGGCCTCCACGGCCAAAAAATGCTTGTTCTTGAGGAGGAGGTGTTGGGTGAGGGCGCCCATCCCCGGGCCTACTTCGAGTAGGTTTGGCACGTCGTGGTCGGCGGCGACGTCGGCAATGCGCTGCAGGAGACCCGCACGGGTAAGTAAGTGCTGTCCAAATGATTTTTTAAGCGAGGGTTTGTTGTATTCCTTCATCTGTTTTCGAGTGTGCAATCGATATTTATTCCAGGTGTCTGAAAACAAACTCCTTTAGAGAAAGGTCCGGAGAACAAGGGATCATCATCTGAAGAACGATCTCACCATTTCGAGCAGTTTCTTCGGTTGGTCGGCATGAATCCAGTGCCCTGCACCTTCAATGGTGTTGAACCGGGCAGCCGGAAAAATTGCTTTCAGCGAAGCCACGTCCTCCGGACCCAGATAATTGGACAAGCTTCCGCGGACGAAGCAAATATCGTTCGCCATGGGATGATGGATGTGCACTCCGCCGGCAATGCGTTCGTAATTGTTGAACAGGGCATCGAGGTTGAGCTTCCATGCGAAGCGACCGCCCGGTTCGCGGTCCACGTTTTTGAGCAGAAATCTCCGGATGGCGGGGTCAGGAATGGATTTTGCCAAACCGGAGTCGATGTCGCCTCGCGTTTCCATTTCTTCCAGCTTGAGCCCGCGCATGGCTTCGAGCAGGGGCAGGTGAACGGGTGGGTAAGTCCGGTTGGCGATGTCCAGGACCATGGTGCGGCTTACGGCATTATCGTTATGGATCAGGAGTTCCATGGCGACTTTACCTCCCATGCTGTGACCGATGATTCCCCAAGGGGCAACGCCCAAGGTTGCGATCAGATCGCTTACGTCATCAGCCATCAGAGGATAACTGATGTCCGGATGATGGAATGACTTGCCGTGATTGCGCAAATCAGGGGTCACGACGGTAAATTCACCTGCGAGATCGCGGGCAAACGATTGCCAGTTGTCCAGGCTGCCAAAGAGGCCGTGAAGGATCAACAGCGGAGGTCCGCTGCCCTGTTGTTTGTAGTAAAGTTTGTTTCTGCTGCCGAGCATCCCTTTGGTTAACTTTGCCGTTTATGGCTTTTAAACTGACATCAGCCTATCAGCCGACGGGTGACCAGCCGCAGGCCATTCAACAGCTCACCGATGGAGTTAACAGCGGCGAGCGCTTCCAGGTTTTGCTCGGGGTCACAGGATCCGGTAAAACCTTCACCATGGCCAACGTCGTCTCCAGGATCAACAGGCCTACCCTGGTCATGACGCACAACAAAACGTTGACGGCACAATTGTACGGCGAGTTCTGCGAATTTTTTCCGGACAATGCCGTGGAGTACTTCGTCTCCTATTACGATTACTACCAGCCCGAAGCCTACCTCTCTGTAACCGACACCTACATCGAGAAAGACCTCCAGATCAACGAGGAGGTTGACAAACTTCGCCTCAAGGCCACTTCGTCGCTGCTCTCGGGCAGACGCGACATCATCATGGTCGCCACGGTGTCCTGTATATTTGGTATGGGGAATCCGGAGGATTACAAGTCGGGAATCATCCGGTTGCAAAGGGGACAGGTGCTATCACGCAATGCGTTGTTGTATCAATTGGTCGACAGCCTCTACAGTCGCACCGAAACATCCTTGGAACGCGGTGAGTTCAGGGTGCGCGGAGACACCGTCGACGTGTATTTACCTTACGCCGATTACGGTTACCGGATCCATTTTTTCGGTGACGAGATTGAGCAGATCGACCAAATCGAACTGAGCAGCGGGAAACGCATCATGAGCATGGATTTCGCTGCCATATTCCCGGCCAATCTTTACGTGGCTCCCAAAGACCGGCTTAAACTCATCATCCGGTCGATTGAAGACGAACTCGAATTGCAGCGAAAGTACTTTGAGACGGAACAGAGATACCTGGAAGCCCGCAGAATTGTCGAGCGCACCCAGTTTGACCTCGAAATGATGCGCGAACTCGGATATTGCAGCGGCATTGAGAATTACTCGCGCTTCTTTGACGGGCGCCGGCCAGGAACCAGGCCATTTTGCCTGCTGGATTATTTCCCCGACGATTTTTTGCTGATCATTGACGAATCACACGTCACCATTCCCCAGATCCGCGGCATGTGGGGCGGCGACCGCGCAAGGAAGCAAAACCTCGTCAATTTTGGATTCCGGCTGCCCTCCGCGCTCGACAACCGGCCGCTGAATTTTGACGAGTTTGAATCGATGATCCACCAGGTCGTCTTTGTAAGTGCGACGCCGGGCGATTACGAGCTGGCCAAAACGGAGGGACTTTTCGTCGAACAGGTCGTGCGACCCACCGGCTTGCTGGATCCGCCCATCGACGTGCGTCCCTCACTGCACCAGATCGATGACCTGCTCGAGGAAATCAGGAAGAGAAAATTGGTTGGAGAACGCGTGCTGGTGACGACGCTCACCAAGCGGATGGCCGAAGAGCTCAGCAAGTATCTTCAGGGTATGCAGATCCTGTGCCGTTACATTCATGCCGAGGTGGATACGATGGAACGCGTAGAGATCCTACGGGATTTGCGGACAGGCGAATTTGACGTACTCATCGGCGTCAATTTACTGCGCGAGGGCCTCGATTTGCCTGAAGTTTCACTGGTGGCCATTCTCGATGCCGACAAGGAAGGGTTTTTGAGAAACGACCGTTCGTTAACCCAGACTGCGGGTCGAGCAGCACGCAACGCCAACGGACTCGTCATTTTTTATGCCGACAAGATGACACAATCCATGCAACGGACCATCGACGAGACGATGCGCCGCCGGAGCAAGCAGATCGCTTACAACGAAGAGCATGGCATCATACCGCGCACCCTGAGCAAAACGCGCGAAGAGATCCTGCAAAAGCATTCCATTCTGGACATGCGTGGAAAGGAATCCCGTCCCTACGTCGAAAAACAAACGCCCAGCCTGGCTGCAGATCCCCTGATTGCCTACCTGGGTCGCGAACAACTTGAAGCGCTCATTGCAGAAACGGAAAAAAAGATGCGAGCTGCCGCCAAAGAGCTCGATTTTATTCAGGCTGCAGTGCATCGCGATGAAATGAACGCACTGAAGAAGCGATTGAAAGAGGTATAGAGCCTTCCGGCAAATGCGACGGGTGGTCCGGATGCGTTAGAAGTCACCCAGCGTTTCCTCGAGCTGGGCAAGCGCTGCGGTACATTGCTCGTCGTTTGGGGCAACGCCGTGCCAATGGTGTTTGCCCACCATAAAATCGACGCCGAAACCCATTTCTGTCTTCATGAGGATGACTACCGGTTTGCCTTTGCCGCTGGCGCTCTGCGCCCGCTGAAGCCCGGAGACGACGTCTTCCATCACGTTGCCGTCCATTTGGAGAACCTCCCATCCAAAACTTCGCCATTTGGCATCGAGTTCGCCCAGATGCATTACTTCGCGGGTGGGACCGTCGATCTGTTTCCCGTTCCAGTCGACGGTGGCGATGAGCCTGTCGGCACCGAAATGTGCTGCAGCCATAGCGGCCTCCCAGATCTGCCCTTCCTGCAATTCACCGTCGCCCATCAGGACGTAAACGAAATGGTCGTCGCCATCGAGTCGTTTGGCCAGTGCAGTGCCCAGGGCAACGCTAAGACCCTGTCCCAAAGAACCGGAGGCCACCCGGATGCCGGGAAGGCCTTCGTGTGTGGCCGGGTGTCCCTGTAAACGCGAATGGATCTTGCGAAAGGTCGATAATTCTTCTATTGGAAAATAACCACTTCGCGCAAGCACGGAATAGAAAAGGGGTGAAATGTGGCCGTTTGAAAGGAAGAACAGGTCTTCTCCCCGACCGTCCATTCGGAAGGGCATCTGCCGACGCATGATGTTGAAATAAAGCGCCGTGAGAAAATCCGCGCAGCCCAAAGATCCTCCCGGATGTCCGCTTGCCGCAAGGTTGGTCTGGCGGATGATGTCTCTGCGTACCTGACTGGCAATGCGCTGAAGGGATGCAAGGTCCATGATGCAGCAAATGTACTCAAATCTCCCCATTCCGGATTTGGCCCCATTTTCGATCAGTTCCCGCTATTTCAATTTTGGTGTTGGAAAATATTTTTATGGATTTGCGGGTTCCTCCTCATGGCAATGTAAGCTTTCAATACTTTTGAACCCCGTGCAACAGAAGCATCTCTATTCGATCGATATGTTGCGGGGTTTGGTAGCCCTGCTCGTTTGTCTGTACCACTTTACCGGCGGTTTTTTCCCGGAGGGCCATGCGCTTCGACATTTTTTTAGTCGCGGCTACCTGGGCGTAGAAGTCTTTTTTGTGATCAGCGGGCTGGTGATCCCGATGGCGATGGAACGCATGCAATACACCGGTTCGCTGGCAGGCAACTTCCTGCTCAGACGGCTCCTGAGAATCGAACCTCCTTACTGGTGCAGCATAGCCCTCATCTTCGTGGCCGATTTTTTTGCAAAATTTTCAAGGCATTACGCCGACAAGCGGATTGATTGGGACGCCGGTCAGTTGATCAGCCACCTCTTCCATATGAATGATCTTTTTGACATCCCCTGGTACAAAGGCGTTTACTGGAGCCTGGCCATTGAAGTGCAATATTACCTGCTCATGGCCCTGGTCTTTCCGCTGATCCGCCATGGAAAATCATGGCTAAGCTGGTTCGTACTTATTGTGTTTTGTATGGGGCGCTGGCTCGACGCCGACATGTGGGTTTGGTATTACGGATGTCACTTTGCAACGGGTACCGTTCTCTACTACCACAGCGCCGGGCACATCAATGGCAAATGGACAACGGCCATGCTGGGAGTGTGTTTTGTGCTTACCTACTGGTGTTTCGACGTTTACCACCTGACCGCTGTTGTCTTGTCGTCGATTTTTATTGTGGCCATCCGGATGGAATTTCAGCCACTGGTATTTCTTGGAAAGCTGTCCTATTCCTTTTACCTCATCCACGTTCAGGTCGGGTGGTTCGCCATGGATTTGCTCATCCGGAGTTACCCCGATGGCAACCGAACTTTTTTTCTTGCGCTTAGCATTGCGTTGACCCTGGCGGCTTCGCAGGTCTTTTACCAATACATCGAGCGACCCAGTCACCGATGGTCTCAACGGCTTGCTTCCCATCGCAAACCGCACAGGACCAATACCGGCCCGGTTGCTTCTGCATAAATGGCCCGGGGTTTCCGGATTGCAGAAGCCATTACATTTTCCCCTGTCGCTTGTATTCCTGCTCGATGATAACGGGGATCTGTTCCGCTTTCAGGTTTTTCCCTATGATCTTTCGATCCCGGTTGAGCACGTAGATCTCCGGGGTGATGTCGACGAAGTATTTGGCATAAATGCTGCGATTGGTTGGATCGTGGACGTTGATCCATTCATTCGTTCCGTAGCGGTTTACAAAATTTCGCCACTCCTCGTCCGTTGAATTGAGCACAATGGCAAAGATTTCGACCCCTTTGGATTTCCATTTTTTGTAAAACTCCTTGAGCAGGGGAGTTTCCTTCTGGCAGTGATCGCAATCCGGATCGTACATAAAGATGACAACAAACTCTTCCTTTAATTCGTATATGGATCGTTGCATGCCGTAAAAGTCTGTAGACACCACATCCGGCCCCTGACGGTTGAGAAGACTCGCTTTCATTTCAAGCACCTTTTTCTTAAATTCCGCAAGTTCCTTGTCGCTTGCCCAGTAGGCTTTCTCTTTGGTGTCGAAATAGTTTTCCAGAACATGAACAAAAACCGCTTCGCCATCCATCACTTTGGTTTGAGTAGGCTGGAACTTGATTGCGATCCAGTTGCTGACGAATTTGAACATTTCTTTGTTTGCCATTGCCTTGCTGATCACAAAATCGACCTGCCGGATGATGGAGTCCGGATGCTGCGGCGTGAGATCCATAATGAAACGCTTCAGTTTATTGGCAACAACGGGCGTTCTCAACAAACGTTCGTCCGTAAAATCCACGTTATCCCAGAATGCCTGACGGAAATATTCGAGCTGGAGTTCACGGTCCACTTCGCCGTTTGGTTTTCGAACGTCAACGGGTTCAGGATTTTGCCCTGCAGTCTTGAATTTGGTGTACAATGCGTTGGGATGCTGCCGCTGATTCCTTAAAAGTTGCTCCTTTCGCATCCCGTTGAGTTTGTCGATTTCGACTTCGGTGGCGGCGATGGTTGCTTTGGGAAGGGACGTATCGCTTTTGCGTTTGTACAGTGAATCCAAACGCGGATCGAGCCACTCCTGCATGCGAAAATTCTCATAGAGCATCTCGTTGTCGATGCTCCCATCAACCGACATGGTGGAAACGATATCGCTCTTTTCTGCGGTCATCGAGAAGAATTGCTCATCGCCGACCATAAAGTGAAAGTTGCTGTAATCAGGAAGGATACAATAAAAATATCCGGTCGGCAGCGGCCGTGTGCGTTTTAGTCCAAACCTGCCGAGGTCGTCGGCCATGGCTGAATCGATGATGTAATTCTGGTCGGCAAAAACCGCGATGAACTTTACTTTCCCCGGCTGCAATCCTTTAATTTCAAAACGAAGGTGACAACTGTCTGGCTGAGCCTGAACGATTCCGGACAGAAAGAGCAAACAGATCAGATAGGCGCGCATGGTATTCAATTGTAATTTTCAGCGCAAAATAACGGAACAACCACCATTTGGCGTGCACTGCCATGCATTTGCCGGACAATCTTAAGTAAAAATTAAGGGTACTTCTAAAAACTCCCTGTTGATGCCAAAAGGAAAAGGGCTGCCTCCCTTCGCTCCCTGTTGATGCCAGAAGGAAAAGGGCTGCCTCCCTTCACTCCCTGTTGATGCCAGAAGGAATTTGGGGAAACAAGACGAGGCGCGGTGAAGGAAGCTATGTGGAGCAATAACTGACTGAACCGCAACGAAGTATTGTGAAGCTAAATTCATTTCGCGCGCAAGCCAATGCGGGCTGGCTGGCGCAAGCGGGAGTTTTTAGAAGTACACTGATGAAAAGGAATGCGCTTGCAGCTCTCTTGCTCAGTGCATCATTGTTGCAACAGTTCTTGCGTTGTATCCGCCTGTATGGCTCGAAGGCCTTCGGCATAAAAGCTGCGGCAGACGGAATCCATGCGGGTCAGACCGCGTTCAAAATCGGGGCCGACCTGCTTATCCATATCCATGAACATCATGAGCGGGCGGAATGCGAAGGGTATGTCCCAGGTATCTTGCCACTTTACACGGGTGCGGTTTTCCGCTTCCTGCTGAAAGGTGAACCCGCCACTGGACTTGGAGGTGAAGGGTTCGACAAATGCGAGCACATATCCGACAGACGTGGGGCTTTCCAGTTTTTCGAGGGTGATAAAGCCTTTGCCGCTCAATTTTTTGTCGCCTTCCCAATGCATGGTGGCCCCGGTCTGACCATCCTGTCCTTCAAAGCGCAATTGCATGGAAGGATCCTTTTCCTGCCAGGGAGACCAGTTTGACCAGTTGCGCAAAATCGACACCTGGTTGTAAACCAGGGAAGATGGAGCCTCGACCACTTTTTCCCGTTCGACCCGGTAACTGGACTTCCCCAAAAATGCTGCAACAAGGTATGCCGCTACGAGCAGCAGCAACAGCACAAAAATTTTCTTCACGGTATTCATTTCGTTTGATTTGCACGCTCGTTTCGCTTTCCAAAACCCGGCGACGAACTTCCGGACCACTTCGCAAAGCGAATCCCGTCATGCACAACGGTTGCCCTGAAAGGGGAGCTCCCCTTGCTCCGGGTATAAAACAGGCCCTCAGCGGACATGCAATACACCCTTTCGGCGTGTCGGCAAACGGATAAAACGCTTCCGCGCGGTGGAAAACGATCCTGCAAGATAATTAAAATTGCCCCGGCCGTTAGAGGTCGACCGCAATTTAATGCAATCATCACAACAGGAGTGGCGGAACTCAGTCGAATGCGATCCGCACCAGCCGCAATTTGCCATTGTGCTCGCTGGGGACGAGCAGTTTTTGCGCATCAAGGGAAATGGCATCCCGGAATCGCAGGGAGAGGTTTTTGTAACTGGTATTCAGCACGCTTTTGCGGATGTTGTCCCCATTGGGCTTGAGCAGGTATTCGGAAACGGTACCCTCCGATTGAACGGCATCGTTGAAAATGAGCCGCAGCAGGGCCTCCGTTCGGAAGGTATAGAATGAACTGAAGATGCCATCGTCGTCTTGCGAATACTGTCGCTTGCGGAGTACCCGCTCCCACAGCAGGCGTCCATCCACATCCAGTGAAACAGCCAGAATGTCATCAAAATAGAAGTCGTACCAGCGGGCTGCCGTGCTCAGGCCAGGATCAATGGTGGAAAAATAGGGGCGGCGGCTCATCTCGCGGGTATGTTCGAACAAAAGCAGCCCCCCCCCCGAGTGGGTTAGTACGACGTCGCGCAGTTTCAGAGTACCTTCCCGCCATTCAGCGTCCTTAATGTTGCCCTTCCATTCAGCCGTCAGCATTTCTGAGTAGGGAATTTTTGCGGCAGCGACCACGTGGTGGTCCGCATCTACTGCATAGAACAGGTACCCCTGGGGATTGCGTGAAGGGTTTTCGGCATAAAGCCCCGCAAGCAAGGCGCGGTGGTTGCGGTCGTCGATGCGCAAGACGAGGCGGTGTACGGACCCGGATTCAAGGGGAAGGATGGCTCGGCGTACCGGACCTTCCGGGGGGTCGAAGCGGAGCAGAGAATGGCCGAGCCGGTGCTTTTTGGTTTCCACGCCCTGCTGCCGGACGTAAACGAAAACGCTTCCTGCATTGCTTAAAACAAGGTCTAGAAATTCAAAAGCATCCTCTCCGTCTCCCAGCAGCTGCTTTTCAGGAAGCATACAAATCGTTGAGTCATGCCCCCGGTGAAAAAGCAGAAATCCATCTTCTCCTTTGACGTCTTCAAAACGGATGCCCACCCATTGTTCGTTGGAAGACCGGTACACGGAGTACTCTTTGAGAGCGGTCCCCGCAAGACCCGAGAACAGCTCCCGTTGGTCCAAAAGCTCTCCCTGAGCGCTGTAGGAGGACTTCATGAGCACATAATGTTCTTCCGAGCGGCTGATGTAAAAGATGTCGATGTCGTTGCTGTCGGCAAGCACCTCCAGGATCCGCCATTTGTTGCCTTTCAACTCGATGCTCTTTTCTGCACTCCAGCTGAAGTCAGAACGCAGGGTCTGGAGGATGAGGCGGAATGATTTGTCGCGCAGCAGCGAGGTCGTTCCGTCAGGATGGCTCAGCACGTAATAAGCAAAATCGTTTTTGATGTAGATTTCGGGGCTGATCGACACGCTCTGGCTAGCAAGTCCGGCTGGAATAGCCAGCATCCATAAGATCTTCAGAAATGCCCGAAAGTCCATGTGAAAAGATACGTTTATTTTCGCACATAATTGTCTGACAGCGATGAATGCCCAAAAAATTCTGGAATGCGTGCCGAACTTCAGTGAGGGAAGGGATGTGTCGGTGATCCGCGACATCGAGTCGGCCATTTCTGCTGTGGCGGGCGTTCGCCTGCTGCACACGGATATGGGCAAGGCCACCCACCGGACGGTCATCAGTTTTGCCGGATCCCCGGAGGCAGTGGTGGAGGCGGCGGTCCAGGCCATCCGCGCAGCAGCAAGCCGCATCGACATGCAGCGCCACCAGGGAGCTCATCCCCGCATGGGCGCTACCGACGTTTGCCCACTCATCCCGATCCGGGGAATGAGCCTCGAGGAGGCCTCCCGGTATGCCGTCATGCTCGCCCGGCGCGTCGGGGAAGAACTTGCCATTCCTGTATACCTGTACGAGGCATCTGCGAGCGCCCCGCATCGCCGCAACCTCGCCGACATCCGCAGCGGTGAATACGAAGGGCTGGAGGAGAAGATGAAACAGGCGGAATGGAAACCCGATTATGGTCCGGAGACATTTCAACCGCGCGTTGGCGCCACAGTCATTGGGGCAAGAGAGGTTCTCGTTGCCTATAATGTCAACCTGAATACCCAATCCGTCGCTCTGGCCAATGCAATTGCGTATGACGTCCGCGAAGCCGGTCGCCCGCTAAAGGACCCCACCACGGGTAAACTGGTCCGCGATGCATCCGGGGAAGTGCGCCGAACCTCAGGAATGTGCCCCGGCGTCAAGGCCATAGGCTGGTATATCCCGGAATATGGTTTTGCTCAGGTCAGTATGAACCTCGCCAACCTGGGAAAGACACCACTGCACGAAGCATTCGAAGCGTGCCGCAAAGCCGCCGATGCATACGGCGTGCTCGTTACGGGTTCAGAACTCGTCGGGCTGGTTCCCGAGCGGGCCATGACCGAAGCAGGACGCTATTTTTTGAAAAAACAGAAGCGCTCTACGGGCGTCGGCGATCAGGGACTCGTGCAGGTTGCCATACAGTCGTTAGGCTTAAACAGCCTGGCGCCGTTTGATCCAAAGGAACGAATCATTGAATACATGCTCGAAGATAAATCAAACCCGCTGGTGGCCATGAGCCTGACCGAATTTGCCCGCGAAACCGCTTCTGAAAATCCCGCTCCCGGAGGAGGTTCCGTGTCGGCCTGCGTTGGCGCGTTCGGCATTTCGCTCGGCGCTATGGTCGCCAACCTCAGCGCACACAAAAGGGGCCTGGAGCAACACTACGACCGCTTCTGCGCCGCTGCAGAGGCTGCGCAAGCACGGATGCAGCAACTCCTGGACCTGGTCGACGAAGACACCCGCGCCTTTAACGCTGTGTTGTCGGCCTACCGCATGCCAAAACAGACACCGGAAGAAAAAAAGTCCCGGAAAAAGGCCATTCGATCAGCAAATCTCTATGCAATGGAAATTCCTTTGAGGACCATGCAGATTGCCGAAGCATGCCTTGACACCGTAGCAGAAATGGTCGAATTCGGTAACCAGAATTCGATTACCGACGCCTGCGTTGGAGCATTATGTCTGCGAACAGCCGTTCAAGGTGCGGCAATGAACGTTCGCATCAATGCGCTTACCATCGACGACGAGGAAGAAAAAGCGAGGTTCCTCAAAACAACTGCAGAGATAGAGCAAATTGCCGGAGAAAAGGTCGAAAAGATCCTGACCACACTCAAGGAAAAATTTCAACTCGACAGGATCTAAACAAAATGAGATTCAGCAAGCCGGGGCAAAATCAAACACATGCAAGAACAAAAGATCCAAACCAATTATGGCGCCCTGGGCACCCTGGTGACCGTATTCTTTTTTTGGGGATTCATCGCCTCCGGAAACGGGGTATTCATTCCCTTTTGCAAAAACTACTTTGACCTCGACCAGTTTCAAAGCCAGCTCGTCGATTTTGCATTTTATGGCGCTTATTATCTGGGTGCGCTCGGTTTGTTCGTCTACAGCAATTGGAAGGGCCACGACCTGGTAGCCGGATGGGGCTATAAAAGAAGCATCGTTTACGGTCTGCTCTTTTCCCTGCTCGGGGCGGTCGCCATGATCCTCAGCGTGCAGTGGGGATCTCAGGAGAGCGGGTTCGGGTTTTTTCTGTTTTCATTTTTTGTACTGGCGCTCGGATTTTCACTGCAACAGACCGCAGCAAACCCCTTTGCCATTGCACTGGGAGATCCTTCGACGGGGGCTCACCGCGTCAACCTTGGCGGTGGCATCAATTCTTTTGGAACGGCGATCGGGCCGATCGTAGTTTCCCTCGCCCTTTTCGGCGCTTTGCATTACGACGACGCATCCCTTCAACACCTCTCCCTTGCCAGGATCACCGTGCTCTACGCCGGTGTCGGACTGCTGTTCCTGCTGGCCGCAGCCCTGTTCGCGTTTTCGAAACGCGTTCCTTCGGGCATACGCAAAGAATCATTCGAAACAGCACCAAAAGCCGTATGGGCACTTGTGCTGATCACGGCTGGCCTCGTTGCCTGCTTTCTGCCCGTGTTCAATAGCTATCGCGGTGAAAGCGACCCCCAAACGCTGCATTCGCTTGAAATGGTGCGCATGGCCTGGCTTCTGGGTGCTCTGGTCATCGTAGCAGCAGGGTTGGCCATCGCCTACGCACTGTCCCGGAAAAATCCCGGTGGATGGGGCGCCATGCGCTATCCACAACTCCCGCTGGGCATGTTTGCCATTTTCGTTTACGTGGGCGTTGAAGTTACCATACAGAGCAATATGGGAGAATTGCTCAAAAGTGCCGATTTCGGAAGCATGCAGACTTCTGCCATCACACCATTTATCTCCATGTTCTGGGGAAGCCTGATGATCGGGCGGTGGACGGGGGCCATCCCGGTTTTTCAGCCTGGGCCCAGGATTAAAAAATCATTGGTGATCCTCGTGCCTCTTGTGGCTTTTGGCATCGTCCTGCTGGTCAACGAACTTGCAGGGAAGGACATGAGTCCGCTCCATGCCTACATCGGCTGTGTTGCCGTCCTCGTTTTAGCTTTCCTGCTGGCAGGAGATAAACCTGCTCTTACCCTAATGCTGTTCAGCTCACTGGCATTTGCCGCCATGTGCATCGGACTGATGACCACGGGGATGACCGCGGTATACGCATTTCTGAGCGGAGGCCTCTTCTGTTCGGTCATGTGGCCCTGCATTTTCTCGCTCTCCATCGCAGGACTCGGCAAATACGAAAGCCAGGGAGCGGCCTTCCTCATCATGATGATCCTCGGTGGGGCCATCATTCCCCCCATCCAGGGCAAACTCGCCGACCTGGCCTCGGTGGGCATACACCAGTCGTATTGGGTCGCTGTGGTGTGCTTTGCCTATTTGGGGGTTTTTGCCTGGACCGTACGACGCATCCTCCGCCGGCAAGGCATCGACTACGATGGACAGATCGGCAAGGCCCACTGAAAGAAATTCGGCTTCACCGGGATCCTGCTGCAGTGCACCTCGCACATCTACCTATTGCGACAGTCTGCTCGATGGGGCTTTCCCACCCAAAAAAGTCATCTTCTCAATACTTCGTTGCAGCTCAGTCAGTTATAGTTCTCAATAGGTACATTCGTTTCGTCTCGTCTGGTTTTACTAAATTCATTCCGGCAACAAAATGGAATTTTTAGAAGTGCCCTGTATTTTTGCAAATGACAAAATCGATCACCATGAAGCATACTTTTACAACGATGGTCCTGCTTTGCTTTGGCTTTCCAACGGGGGCAGTGCTGCAAGTTCCTCCCGGTTCGGATGAATTGCTGCTCCTGGCTGAGCATTACAAAGGATTGGGAGAATCATTCCGCAAAGGGGAATTGCCGGTTTCCGAATACCGCACCAAAAGCAGGGAGCTGTTGCTGCAACTGGGAGCCACTTCCTATGCAGTGTACGAAGAACTCAACGCGGCAGACCGACAAACCCCCCAGGACAGCAGCACACCCCAAACCGGAATGCCGGAAGGTCAAGACACCATCCCCGAAGCATCCTTCCCCCAATCCGGACCGGGGAGAACTCCGGGGTCGCTGCTCCGGGGCAACCATAAGCGGACTTCAGTAGGGATCCGGTACGGCATGTTTTTCAACGGACTGGCCCAGTCTGAGTCTCGCGACGGCGTCAACTATCCGGATTTCAGTGTTGGCCGGTCCTTCAACTGGTTTGGTGAATTTGATATCCTGCTCAACACTCGGCTGGGAAAACCCAATGGACCTCTGAGCATTTATTACGGAATTGGATGGGACAACCGGTGTTTTGTGCAAAAGGGAGACGACGTTCAGCGTTTGATCCTGGATGGCGACAAAGCATCCTTTGCACCCGCAACGGAACAACCCGATCGCGTTGAACTCAGGCTCCGCTATTTTCGCTTTCCTCTCGGCTTGCAGGCCAAAACAGGGAAATGGGCATTCAACGCCGGAACTTACCTGGGACTGAGGATCTCCCACAAACAAATACTGGAATACGAAACGGCAGAGGGCGAAGAGGCCTCGCTGACACTGGACAAAAATTACGACTTCAACAAAGTGAATTATGGCCTGAGCGCATCCATTGGTTACAAGCGGATACACCTTGGCTTCCAGTACGACCTCAGCAAGTTGTTCAAAAACTCTGTGACCTTCGACTACCAGCCCTGGCGCATCGGAGTAATGCTCTTCTGAGCCGGCATGCGCAAACGCTTATTTCAATTGAGTGCTGCACAATAAACGAGCCTGCCGCGATTTGCTTCGGGCCTGGCGTTTTCATGACGATTATCAACTGCCCGCCTGATGAAAATCAGCGACTATGCAGGCATATTTCCGAAATCTTGCAGGGTAATCGTGTAAGTGTAATGATTCGGGAAGTAGAAGGCGATATTTTGCTCTCTCAGGCCGATGCCTGGGCGCACGGCGTGGCGCCGATGGACCATTTTGATAGTGGGCTGGCCCTGAGCCTGCGCGAGCACTACCCATCCATGTACAAAGACTTCCGGCATTATTGCCAGACGTATCATCCAAAACCTGGTGACGTTTGGCTATGGCAAAGCGCCGACCATCGAAAAATTTTCAACCTGCTGACCCAGGAAGCTGCACAGGGAAATTCGGGGCATCCGGGTCGAGCTTCCACCATCAACGTCCGGCACTGTCTTAAAAATCTGGTGCGCGAGATGCAAAGGGAATCCATCCGGAGTCTTGCAATACCCCGCATTGCCACGGGAGTGGGCGGCCTCGACTGGAAAGATGTGCAACCCCTCGTTGAAGAGTATCTCGGACCCATCGACATTGCGGTTTTCGTCTACACGACCTACCACAAAGGGATCACCGCAGAAGAAATAATTTAAAGGCTAAGTCCGGTCCGGCGTTTTGCAGCAGGAATGAATTTCCGGCTCAGTTTTTTGAAGGCAACCCTCCGGGCGCAACGGGAATGTGGGCGGCGGCATATTTTTAATCAGAAGGGCGTCAATTCGGGAAAATGAACTACATTGTTTCGCAAAGACAGACGCATCGTGAACAAACAAAGAAAACCCGAAGCATTTTACCAGAAACTGGCTTACTTGTTTTATGCCGTTGCAGATGCCGATGGAAAAGTGGAAAAGAAAGAGCTGGTGAAACTGCACGAGGAGGTTCTGGCAATCTGGAAAGCGATTGACGACTCGGTCGATGAATTCAATACCGATTTATCTTTTGAGATAGAAGCGGTATTCGACTGGCTTGAGGAAAACCAGTTTTCCTACAAAGATGCACTGACGGAGTTTAAGGATTATGCCCTGGAGCACCGGTCGCTTTTTGATGCGGAGATCCGCTCAAAGATCATGCATACCTGCCGCGAATTGGCGGGTGTTTATCGCAGCATCTCCCTGCAGGAGGAAAATATTCTTCACGACATCGACCGTTTTCTCGAAATCCTTTAAACTAACAAACGTTTGTTAGTATAGTTTTTAGTTAGGAAGTAAGCTGTCCGGAAAGGGGTGTCCTGTTTTGTGAATGGGCTGCCGGCATGCTTCGCGATGCGTTGCCGCTCAGGCGATGGTGATCTTCCGGTCGAGGTAAACGTCCTGTATGGCGTTGAGCAGGGCAACGCCCTCTTTCATGGGCTTTTGAAAGGCTTTCCGTCCCGAGATCAGCCCCATGCCGCCCGCGCGTTTGTTGATCACTGCGGTGAGTACGGCTTCGTAAAGGTCTCCGGCGCCTTTTGACTCGCCCCCGCTGTTGATAAGGCCTACCCGGCCCATATAGCAATTGGCAACCTGGTACCGGCACAGATCTATTGGGTGATCAGTCGTTAGCTCGCTGTACACCTTGGGGTGGATCTTTCCATAAGACGAGCTGCCCATGTTCAGGGCACTGAAGCCGCCATTGTTGGTGGGTAGTTTCTGCTTGATGATGTCCGCCTGGATCGTTACGCCGAGGTGGTTGGCCTGACCTGTAAGATCGGCGGCGGCATGATAATCTACGCCGTCCTTTTTAAAAGAGGAATTGCGCAGGTAGCACCACAACACCGTAAACATACCGAGCTGGTGGGCGTGCTCGAAGGCTTCAGCGATCTCGACGAGCTGGCGCGTGCTCTCCTCTGATCCGAAATAGATGGTTGCACCCACGCCGGCAGCTCCCATATTCCAGGCTTCTTCGACCGAACCGTACAATACCTGGTCAAACCGATTCGGATGGGTAAGCAGTTCGTTGTGGTTGATCTTGACGATGAAGGGGATCCTGTGCGCGTACCTCCTCGAAACCGCTGCAAGTACCCCAAAGGTCGATGCCACTGCATTGCAGCCTCCTTCCATGGCCAGCCGCACGATCTGTTCAGGGTCGAAATACGCCGGGTTGGGGGCAAAGGAAGCGCCAGCGCTGTGTTCAATTCCCTGGTCGACGGGAAGGATGCTCACGTATCCCGTACCGGCAAGCCGCCCGTTGTTGAACAGGGCACCGAGGTTACGTAGGGTCTGTCCGTTCCGGTTGGATGCCGTCCAAATGCGATCCAGACAATCTTTTCCCGGCAGCTGCAGGGAAGATTTTGGGATTGCACTGCAAACGTGATCCAGGTAATGCGGGGCCTGTGCCCCCAGCAAGTCGAATACAGAAATCTTAGCCATCTGAATTGAATGTGGGTAACGGGAAATTTAAGCGGTGGTCACCAAACGGGCTCCGGCCATTTTGCCAGTGCAGTGAGAATGCCCTTCGCTTAAAGACCTCCGGTGGGACTTTCGAGCAGGGCAACCCCGCTGGCCATGAATTTCATCTCTTCGGCCGGCTCGGTGATCTGGTCGATTTCTTCTTGTGGTTTGCCCTCGTCTTCAGCATAGTGACGAAGCTCTTCAACCGATGTCACTTCGCGGTAAGCCTTACCTTCAATGACGACCCGGCTGCCGGCAAAATCGAGGGGCACAAAAAACCCGTAGTCCTTGAATTTGACAAAGATTCCCGTGCTGTCGTCCGGGCTCTGGCTGAGGACCATCCAGCACCCTTTGGCCTGGCAAACGCTCGTGACGTAGCCCGTCACCTTTGTAAACAGGCTGTCGGATTGCTCTAGGGCACGCAGCGTCTCGTCAACGCTCTTGGCACTGTCGGTGGCAATGGTGTCGCCATAGAAAGCGAGCGCCTGGGGAGCCGGAGGGGCGGCAACTTCTTCGGTCGTTCGTGGATCGGTTTTGCAGGCCGCAAAAAACAGCAGCAGGCCCGTGGCAAATGACATTGTTTTCATCACAACATTAAAATTTTAGCCTGCAAATATACGATTCGGGTTCCGGAAACTGTTTTCTCCTTACCAAGCAACTCACAACTTGACACAAGCCATACGCGAATTGTGATTTAACACCCGACCCGTAGCTCCGGAGGAGTGCACTGTGCTGCCCCGTGGTGTACGGAAGAGATTTAATCGCGGACTTTCCGCACAAATATTTTGATATGATTTGCACACGGACGATTGCCATCGCTCTGGGCGTTTTCCTCGCAGACGCCGGGCTCGAGGCACAGGAGTGCATCCGCGGCAACTGCATCCGCGGTTTTGGAACCTATGCCTACGCAGACAATAGCCGCTATACCGGGGAATTCCGGGGAGGGCTCCGCGAGGGAAAGGGCGTTTATTACTATGCCAACGGGAACAAATACCTCGGCGACTGGCTGCGCGATGAGCGGAATGGCGAAGGGAAAATGGAATATGCCAACGGCGACCACTATTCGGGACGCTTTGTGCAAAACCGGCTGGAAGGCATTGGCACCATGCAGTTTGCCAGTGGTGACCGCTACATCGGCCAATGGATCGACAACCAACCCAGCGGCCGGGGAACGTACTATTTCACCTCCGGTGATCGCTACGAAGGAGAATTTGCCGAGGCCCGGTTCTCTGGTCTTGGCACGATGTTCTACCGCAACGGGTCGCGTTTTAGCGGGCAGTGGCGCGATGGTCTCCGCAATGGCTACGGCACGCTTGCCGGACCCGATGGCACCCGGACACACGGATACTGGGAAGCAGACCGTTTGACGCAGACCCTCGCGGAGGATCCCCTCAACAGCGTTGAAGCGCGATGGTCGACAGAACCTACGGTCATACAGGATGTACCGGAAGCAAAACCCAAACCCGTTGCCGATGACGAAGTGCTCGTCGATGCCTACTTCAAAAATCTCTTTGGCGAAGGAGAAGAAGCGCCAACCCAACCTGAAGCTGGTTCAGCAGCCGAAATCGACCGTTACTTTGGAGCCGATGCGCCCGGGCCCCCGGGGGAAACTACTCCTGCCATGGAACCTGAGCGCCATTCGGAGAACCACACCGAACCAGCCCCGACTGCAGCCAATGAAAATCCTCATCCTTCGGAAGAAGAGATTTCGTCAACGGCCAATGAGCAGTTGCCCAGGTTAGATCCGGAGCCCCCTGCGAATCCCTTGGCAGAGGCGCAATTGCCGGATTGCAACAAAATCCATTGCGACGGTGTGAAGGGGCGCTTCATGTATGCAGACGGATCCCGATGGGTTGGCAATTTTGAAAACGGAGAGCCCTCCGGCACGGGAATCTGCTATTACGGAAATGGAGACCGCTACGAAGGCAATTGGAAACACCACGCACCCGACGGGGAGGGTACCATGTATTTTGCATCGGGCCTGATCTATGCCGCCATTTGGGAACGCGGACAGGCCGTAAGGGAGATCAGCCGCCGACAAGAGTTTGCTTTTAACCCCGACATACCCGTAGAGAACACCCGCGAGGTGAAAATCTGGGCCGTCATCGTCGGGGTAGCCCGTTACGAGCACATGCCGGTGCTCAAGTATTCCGACGACGATGCTTACAAAATTTACGCTTTTCTTAAAAGCCCTGAGGGCGGAGCTTTGCGCGACGACCAGGTCCGCATTCTGATCGACGAGGATGCCACCCGCAAAGGCATGCTCGACGCCATCAACCAGGTTTTTCTGCGGGCCGACGAAAACGACGTCGTCATGTTGTACTATTCCGGGCACGGGCTGGAAGGAACCTTCCTTCCAAGTGACTACGATGGTTACCGCAACGCAGTCACCCACGATGAAGTGAAAGCCTTGCTCGACCAATGCAGGGCGAAGAGCAAGATCTGCTACATCGACGCCTGCCATTCGGGAAGCCTGCTTGCAAGGAAAAGCCCGTATGCTTCATCGCTGCTGTTTTTCTACGATGCCCTTCAGCGCAGCAGCGGAGGGGCGGCTTTCCTCATGTCGTCCAAGGACAAGGAGTATTCCCTGGAAGATGGTGGGTTGCGACAAGGCGTGTTTTCTCATTTTTTAATCGGCGGACTCAAGGGGGCCGCTGATTACGACGCAGACCGCACCATTACCCTTCGCGAACTCTTCGAATACGTTTACCGCAACGTCCGCACGTACACCGGTCACGTCCAGACTCCAATGATTGCCGGTGAATACGACGAGCAGATGCCCGTGGGATTCGTTCGCAACGACTGATCGTGACGGCGGTTCGCCCGCAATGCTGTCTGACATTCGGCAGGTCTTTCTTGTGAGCCCTGGCCGGAATCCACCATCAGGTGGTATGGATTGATATCCTTCAACGTGCAACAGCCAGATTCACCCGTATCAGAGCCGGGAAAATATTCGGATTTCAGAAGATGGATTGCTGATCGTTACCATATTTGGACATGATTTTCTTGGCCGCGGATTTCGCGGACTTTTTGAGAAGTGCTGCAACGGTACAAACAGTATGAATGCAGCCTGTCTTGCAACATGCAGAACTTTTGCAATGGGCAAAACCATGAGCGTTGAAATGCATTCGCCATCAGATCTCGCGTTTTTCTTCAGCAAATGAACCACTGAAAGTGTTAAACATTTTTAATGTACTGTACTGTACATATACTATATTTAAACTCCTTTACGGATACACATCACGTGTGGACAACAATAGAACTAAATACTAACAAGTGTTGGCTAGTTTTGACAATCATTTAAACTATATATCTTAATAGATCTGTTATTGCTTTCTAACCTGCTTCTTTATTGCGGATCAATGTAATATAAAACGCTGAGTACTTTTTTTCAAGCCCTGATGTATTTGCATAAAGTAAAGTCCCTCTCCCAATTCAATTCTGCTTATTTGTAAAACAGCGGTCGGAGCCAGCTTTTTGCAATACAATGACTGACCAATTGAATTGAATATCATAATTTGAATCGGACTCTTATCAGTAAAATTCAGAAAATCAACAAAGACATCATCTTTTGATGGGTTGGGGTAAATTCGAACTTCAGCTTTGCCATTATTTATTGATGAATTGGCAACTGTAACTGATTTTTTAAAAAATTCCCAAAATCTTCGCGGTCCGTTAAAAAAATAATTCGTGCCATTTGGAAATTCATGCTCCATTCCTCGGGCAAGTGTAAATAAATATGGCGCTGCCACTTCACCTGGTTTGTTGGCTAGAAATTGATAGGTATGAAGGCTATCTGTTTGCACCTTTACAAAAGATTCTTCAAGACCCTGGCAACCAAGAGTCCGACGGATGTAAGTTTGTAAATATCCTAAAATGGAATCTCCGCCAAACGGTAATTCTGTGAATGGGGGCACAAGAAACAGATCATCCAAACTACCCACCATTGTCCAGAGCGGAATTCGTACAATTGGACGAGCTGAATCAGATTGCGATAGCACGGAGCTAGATCCTGCTAACGCAGCAAATACATCGCCGGCGTCTACAGACAGTTTATGGATCATCGAACAGCCATTGGAGAAACCGCAGGCAAAAATCATGGAACGATTCACCGGCAAACTGTCAGAAATAAGCTTTGCCAATAACTTTAAAAATTTTACGTCATCCACATAATCCTGTGGTGCACCTGAACAAGGACTTTCAGTGACAGTTCCATTGACCCAACGCGTATTGTGTTTTTCAATGCCATCTTCAACATAACACCAACTCAGGGAGGAAGGAAATACGGTGATAAAATTTTCTGCTTCTCCCAGTTCTTTCCATCCTGAAATGTTATAAAATTTTTCACCATCTCCACTGGTTCCATGCAGCATATAGACTATGGGATATCCGCCAGGCGGAGGGGGAGTGCTGGGTTGAACAATAATACATTCGCGCATGTGCCCATCCAATGGAAAGCGCACATCATAGCGACGCTGGCTGAATAATTGGAAAAAAGTAAAGAGTAATAATGTAAGGGTGTAAATTCTTTTCATTTGATCTTATGTTTATGGTGCAAATTTAGTCTTTAGTTTAATGCAATTTGTTCAAAATTGGGGTGAATTACAGATTGTGTTGCAATATCACCCTTAATGTATGGTTTGACCATCCAATTCATCAGGCTTTCGTTGCAAAGTTAATAAATAGAGCAAAGCATCCAAATAATAGTGCACTTCCTGGAATCGACTACAGGCGCTCATTTCCCGATAACTCCCTGCTGGTCCCAGCTGGTTCAAGTTTCTAACTTATGCCCTGCAAGGCTATTGTTAAAAATTCATACATAATCACAATGTAAGAATTAGTGAGAAGTTGATGAAGATGTGAGCTGCTTTTGAAAAAGACCATATAAAACACCTTTATCGTTGAATTGGCTCGCAGGAGAAGATCGTATCTCTTTCAACTGCTGACCCGCTCGATGAACTGGCGGATGGTGTCGCGATCGAGGGTACCTAACACCTGTTCGTTTTCACCGACGAGAACCATTTCAGCGTCGCCTGCAAGAGTGTTCAGTGCGGTGGTGAGTGCCGTATCGGGATGCATGGTCAGCAGGGTCCGGGAGCAAACGTCTCCGATGCGAAGATCCTGGTTGCGCCGCAGGCCTTCGCGGATCTGGAGGACTGAAACCCAGCCGCAATACTGACCGTAAAGGTTGATGACTGGAAAGTGCGAATGCCGGTGGTGCATAATGGTCTCAAATGCATCGGTGAGTCCGAGGAATTCAGTGAGTGCGGGAACGTCTTTGTTGTAACAATCGCGAACGGTCTTCGCTTTCAATGCGGTGTCGAGTGCAACAGAACGGTATTCCTGGGTGGCGCTAAAAAAAATGAACACGCCGATCAGCGCAAGCGTGTAAGCTCCGTAGTAAAGCCCAACCCCAACGAGAACAAGGCAGATGGCCTGGCCAATGAGGGTAGCGATCCGGGTGGCTTTCAACCTGCCAACACCCATCGACAGCAGGGCACGCAACACGCGACCCCCATCCATCGGAAATGCCGGGATCATGTTGAAAAGAACCAGCATGACATTCGACATCAGCAGCAGAGGCAGGAAACTTTGCCAATTTTCAAACGACAGTTGTTCGAGCGACTCCGGTGAGAGCTGATCCAATCGCCCCAACGAATACAACAGCAGACCAAGCAGTATTGCAATGGCCACGTTGACAACGGGCCCCATTACTGCAACAATCAATTCCTGCATGGGTTTTTCCGGCATATTGCGCAGGCGCGCCACTCCGCCAATTGGAAGCAGTATGATGTCTTCCGTTTTGATCCCAAAGCGCTGTGCCGTAAGCGCATGTCCGAATTCGTGTAGCACCACGCAAACAAAAATGGTCAGAATGAAGGCAACCTCGATCGCAATTTCCATCATGGTTGCGCCATCGGAAAGTCCGGTGCCAATTACGTAGAGCACGATGAGCAGAAAGGTCCAGTGGATCTTCACCGGAATGTGAGAAAAGGAACCGATGTACCAGGCGTTTTCAAACATGGCGAAGGGTGATGAGGGCATGGGTACGAGCGTATCGGTGCTGGGGAAGTGGCTTCAGGCAAATACGGGAGTGGCTCATTCGATCCACATAGGTTGGTAAAGCTGGCCCTGAAGAATGGCCCTGGAGATGACGATGCGCTGTACTTCGGACGTTCCCTCGTAGATCTGGGTGATCTTGGCATCGCGCATCAGGCGCTCGACGTGGTATTCCTTTACGAAGCCGTATCCTCCGTGGATCTGCACCGCTTCGACGGTCTGGCGCATGGCAACATCGGAAGCATAAAGTTTTGCCATGCTTGCGGCGGTTGCAAAGTCGAGGCCCTGGTCTTTCATCCAGGCTGCGCGCAGGACCATGAGACGGGCGGCTTCGACCTCTGTAGCCATATCGGCAATCTTGAAGGCGATGGCCTGGTGTTGTGAAATCGGTTTGCCGAAGGTCTTGCGCTCTTTTGCGTATTGTACCGCCAGTTCATAGGCCCCCGAGGCAATTCCTAGTGCCTGCGAGGCAATTCCGATCCGGCCTCCGGTGAGCGTTTTCATGGCAAATTTAAATCCATCCCCTGCTGGCCCCAGGAGGTTTTCTTTGGGTACCCGAACGTCGTTGTACATAATGGTATGCGTATCGGAAGACCGGATGCCAAGCTTGTCCTCCTTGGCGCCGATCACCACTCCTGGCCAGGAAGTCTCTACAATAAACGTGCAGATGCCCCGGCTCCCTTTGGAAGGATCTACCTGGGCCATGACCAGATGCAGGCTGGAAGATCCTCCGTTGGTAATCCAGTTCTTGGTACCGTTGAGCAGGTAGTGGTCACCGCAATCGACGGCAGAGGTTTTCTGAGCGGTGGCGTCGCTGCCTGCTTCGGGTTCCGACAGGCAGAAAGAACCAATCCACTCCCCCGAAGCCAGCCTGGGTAGGTATTTCTGTTTTTGCGCCTCCGTGCCCATCTTCTCAAGGCCCCAGCAGACCAGGCTGTTGTTGACGGACATGATCACGGAACAGGAATTGTCGATTTTAGAGATCTCCTCCATGGCCAGGACGTAGCTAATGGTATCCATACCGCCGCCCCCATATTCCGGGGAAACCATCATGCCGAGAAAGCCCATCTCTCCCATCCTCCGAACCTCATTCTTTGGAAATAGCATGGCTCCGTCCCGTGCGATCACCCCGGGCAAAAGCTCCTGGCGGGCAAAGTCCCTCGCGGCACCCTGCACCGCAAGCTGTTCTTCAGTCAGACTAAAATACATAGAAATCTCATATTGAGGCTGCAAGATACGGAATCGCTACGGATAAGCGTAGTCAGTTGACTACCCCGGACTTTCCGGTAAAGCCTGCCTGAATTTGGAATTCCGGTGGATTTGCAGTAATTTTAAGAAGTCTTGCAAAGTCCGGAACCTTTACTTGGAGTTCCGGGCATTGGATTTCCTGCGATGAGCAGGGAGATGGTCTTTTTTATCACTTTCGCAGATCCGGCTATGAGACAGATTCGCTTTTTTCAAGTTTTCCTTTTGTTGTGCGTGATGAACTCCTGTCAGAAGGAGCCTGGCGTTGACCCTGCAGAGAAGCAATTTAATATTGTGAAATTCCAACAACTGCTCGTCGATAGCATGAGTGGGCAGGTACCTGGTTTTGCATATGCGATCAACTTCAAAAGGCAGCCCTATAGCAAGGGTGCGGAAGGATTTTCCATGCTTTCGCCTGCAGTTCCGTTTAAACCGGATTCCCGGATGCAGGTCGCCAGTGTTAGCAAGACCATAACCGCAGCTACTGTACTCAAGGTGTTGAGTTTGGTACCAGGACTAACGATCGATAGTCCAGTTGCACCCTATTTCCCAAATCATTGGACCCCGGGACCAAATGTTGAGAAGTTGACGTTTCGAAACCTGCTGAACCATCGTAGCGGATTTCCGGAAATAGGAGGAAAGGGTTATTACAGCCACCTGCAGCAGCTTGTAGAGGGTGGGCTGACAGAGGCAGATCGCGGTAAGACATTTAACTACAACAATGAGAATTATTCCCTCTTTCGCATTTTGCTTCCCATTCTGTCCGGACTCCAGCCGCACAATGTGACCTCTTTTGATTCAATTCCCCTGGCCTGGGCATATATGCAGCTGGTTCACGAGCTGCTGTTCACGCCCATGGGTATAGATCAGGCCTATTGCAAGCAACTTTCGAATCAATTCATCGAATACTTCAATTGTGCCAACGGAAACAGGGCTTCTGGTAGCGACCACACAGCGCGTTGTGGCGCCTACGGCTGGAATCTATCGGCTTATGACCTGTCAGTTTTCATGGCGCATCTTCGGTACAACAATGACATTTTCGACGGGGAGCTTCGAGCGACCATGGATAGCAATTTCCTCGGTTGGGAAAACGAACACAGCTCCGCGAACGGAGAGCACGGCACCTACCTTTTCCACAGCGGACAATTCCATTATGGGGAATCTGATGCGGGAGGACTGCGGACCTGCATCATGAAATATCCCGCAAACGAAGTGGAGGTCGTCCTTGTCATGAATTGCGTCGACCATCCCCACCCCAACATTGCGAGTCCACGCAAATTGCTGAAGATTATCTACGATCAGTCGTGGGAATAGGCAGCAATGAGAAAGCGGAGGTTTAGTAAGTGCATTTGACGTTGAATTGCTTTCAATTTTAAAGAAGTATCTTTGAACAACTACCGCGGAGCGCTGTCGTGCACTGCTGAAACGGTTTTGAATTGCTTTCAATTTTAAAGAAGTATCTTTGAACAACTACTCTTGTCAGTGCTGATGTTTTGCATTTTCGGTTTTGAATTGCTTTCAATTTTAAAGAAGTATCTTTGAACAACTACTCTTGTCAGTGCTGATGTTTTGCATTTTCGGTTTTGAATTGCTTTCAATTTTAAAGAAGTATCTTTGAACAACTACTAATTTCGCGAAACTGCTCAACCATTGTGTGTTTTGAATTGCTTTCAATTTTAAAGAAGTATCTTTGAACAACTACCGATGAGTTCCGAATCGAGAACTACAGGGTGTTTTGAATTGCTTTCAATTTTAAAGAAGTATCTTTGAACAACTACTATCGATTAGGGTTGCCGATAACTCCCCGCGTTTTGAATTGCTTTCAATTTTAAAGAAGTATCTTTGAACAACTACAGGATAAACTTCGGTATAAGGTACGCGACGGTTTTGAATTGCTTTCAATTTTAAAGAAGTATCTTTGAACAACTACTTGACAGTGCGTCCGTCTGTATCATAGTTTGTTTTGAATTGCTTTCAATTTTAAAGAAGTATCTTTGAACAACTACATTCGTTCACGAGTTCAACATCAATACTCAGTTTTGAATTGCTTTCAATTTTAAAGAAGTATCTTTGAACAACTACCGATGAGTTCCGAATCGAGAACTACAGGGTGTTTTGAATTGCTTTCAATTTTAAAGAAGTATCTTTGAACAACTACCATTCACTCCATATTATATACAGCGCAAACGTTTTGAATTGCTTTCAATTTTAAAGAAGTATCTTTGAACAACTACCTTGTTGATTTGACGGCGAAGATAACCGAAGTTTTGAATTGCTTTCAATTTTAAAGAAGTATCTTTGAACAACTACAAAACTATGAACGGAGAACGAATGTTGATAGTTTTGAATTGCTTTCAATTTTAAAGAAGTATCTTTGAACAACTACCCTTTTCGGTGCCGTCGTGCGCGATACTCGGTTTTGAATTGCTTTCAATTTTAAAGAAGTATCTTTGAACAACTACCCTTTTCGGTGCCGTCGTGCGCGATACTCGGTTTTGAATTGCTTTCAATTTTAAAGAAGTATCTTTGAACAACTACCTAAG
>JABARE010000006.1 GCA_019187365.1 Saprospiraceae bacterium
TAAAATCCGTTTGGCTGGCAGTCCAACAAATCAGTCGCAAATGGACAATGCAAATGAAAGATTGGGGCTTGATAATCAATCAGCTAACCATCTTATTCCCAGAAAGGGTGAAACAAATCCAATTTTTAAACTAACTTCGATTCGAAAACAATGGTCCTATCACTTACACAAAATTCTTTACAAGCTCAGCACTGCCCGTTTGTATAGTAACTTGTTCAATTGCGTAAGACTGTCAATATACAATTCAGAAGTGTGAGAATTCCCTAAGTGAAAATGTATCTCACCAAGTGCTGCATAACTATCTTTGCAGCTGGGATGATCTCTGCCAAATATGCTGGTTCTTATCTCAAGTGCTTCTCGGCATTTAATTAATGCTTTACTATGATCACCCTGGACATTATACAAGATCCCTATATTGTGTAATGTGTTTGCATATCTAGTGGTATTTGTATATTTGGATGATTCCAGAAGATCTATAATTTCCTGATACAATAGTTCAGCTTTTGAATATTTTCCTGTCGCTCGATAGACATTTGCTAAATTGGATTTGCATAATACGACTCTAGGATCAGATGAGGTTACTTTGTTTTGCAGAACAAGAAGCGTTTGGAGATAAAGCGATTACGCCATTTCAAAATTTTGCATCCGGTATTTCAAAACTCCAAGATTGCCCAGTACTGATGAATAATTTAAATATTCTTCTTCTTTTTTGGGTGTGCAAATGGAAAGAGCTTCCTGGTATAAGGTTTCTGACTTTTCATAATTCCCCAGGTTTTTATACATTATAGCTAAATTAAGCAAGGTTGCCATATAGTCCTCATGGTCTTTACCCAATACGGATTCTCGTATCTTTAGTGCTTCCAGATAAAGCTTTTCTGCTTTATTAAAGTTGCCCAGGTCTTTATACAAGATTGCCAGGCTATTTATGGAAAAAGCACAACTTTTGCTGTTCCGGCCAATATATTTTTCTCGCAACTTAATAGCCTCGAGCAAAAAGTGTTCAGATTTATCAAACATCCCCATCAATCTGTACAGGCGCCCCAGGTTGGTAAGATTTAATGAGACATCAGGATGTTTTTCCCCAAGTATCATTATTCCAAGGCGATTAGACTCCAGCAGAAAATTCTCAGCCTGCTCAAACTTAGCTGTGTTTAAATACAAAGAACCAAGACAACCTATATTTGTTAAATATGTTTTGCTATTGCGGTGGTTACCATTATTTAATACAGCATTTGATTTGAGATACAAATTTTCAGCTTGGGAAAATTCGCCCATATAAAAGTAGATTCTTCCGTGGTAAGTGCAAACTTTGCTGTAGAGCAATGAACTGGAGTCTCCATGCTGCTCCAAAATATGGTATGCTGCTTTTATGGATTCAAATGCTTTTGAAAATTCCTTTCGTTCTGTGAATTGAGAGGATGTTTGGATCAGACTATCAATTGTATTATTCAAATTGGTCGAATCCATAAGTTGTGATGCAGAAATGTGCAGGAAAGCAGTCAAATGGATAAAACCTGTCGCCAAAATCCGAAGGAATTTAGCAAAATTCGAAAAAGCAGATAACGGAGGAATCGTTTTGAAACTTCTTCCATTGTCCGGGATGAAAATGGTCATTGCTTATACGTTAAAGGATATCTTGAATAACTCCCTATTGTGGCATTCTTCCATCACAGGCTAACGCGCCCAAAGAATTTAGCTTTACAGCACTTCGTCTTTTTGGAGAAATTCATTTCGACGTCGCAATGAATTTGCTCGAGGTACCCAAAATGATCTAATTGCCAACATTTCATTTTACAAGTTATGGGCACCTCGAATAACCCACTATTGCGCCAGTCAGACCGCACAGGCTCACCCACTCAATGAATTTAGCTTCACAATCCTTCGTTGCAGCTCAGTCAGTTATCGTTCCACATAGCTTCCTTCGCTGCGCCTCGTCTTGTTTTGCTAAATTCATTCTGGCATCAAAACTGGGTTATTCGAGGTACCCTTATTATGAATTGGATACATACCATTATGAATCTTGTCATAACAGCATGGTTCCGGTCAAAGATAGGTTAGTGAACCCACCCGGAATAGGTGATTATGGAATAATTTTAGGGAGCAAAGGCGGGGAGCGAAAGTTATTTAAGGTGCCGGAGCCTGCACCCCACGTGGGGTGTAGTGCTGTTTGGAAGGTATTATTTAATTTTGAGGCTATGTTTAAAGATCGTCTATGGCTGGCTTTGCTTTCTATGATCGGGGTTGCCTGCAACACTGGATACGAAAGGCAGGGGGCCAACTGGGTATGGGTGAGCTATAACGAAAACGACGGCAAAAGAGAAATGCCCATTCTGGGTTCCGATGGCACCAGTTTTGAAGTGCTACAGGACGAGCGATTTGCCAAAGACCGCAGCGCGGTCTACTTCGAAGGCAGGCCGATAACCGGCGCCGATCCACAAAATTTTACGCTGGTCGGGGAAAGTTCGTTTTCCAAAGACGGGAAGCAGGTATTCCTCGATTGTCTGCCCCTGATCCACGCTGACCCAACCAGCTTTGTCGTGCTGGAATATCCCTATTCAAAGGATGCCCGGAATGTCTTTTGCGGGACCCTGCCCATAAAGCTGGAACCGGGTGAGATGGAGTCCTTTCAGGTCACCAACGAGGACCGGATGCTGGCTGCTACCAAATCGACCATTCTCCTTTCAGAATTTGTTAGGTTCAATCCGGATTATCAATGGCTCGACACCCTGAGCCTGACGCATGTCATCGTCGGAAATTATGGAACGGCCAAAACAGCCCGGCGAAGATTCAATGGCTACCTCGAAGCGAAACCCTGAGGATGTCGCATAGGCGAACCGGCAACATTCCCCTGACCAATACTTGTAACCCACTGATCGGCGAATGCCAAATTTTTGACATCTTCGCTGCAAATTGTATGCTATGAATCCAAGCGATCAACTTTTCAAAAGCTTTCGCTACGCCTTCGCACTGGTCGCCCTGGTGGCCATGCTCGCGACGGGTGCGTGTACGCACCGTCTATCCGGCGATCAGGGCAACCGCAGCGGGAAGCAGACCGTTCACTTCGCCATTTTGCAGCTCAACGACTTTTATGAGATCGCTCCGCTGGAAGGCGGGAAGGTAGGCGGGGCCGCACGCATCGCAACAGTGCGCAAACGTTTGCTCCGGGAGCACCCTGGCTTGCTCACGGTGCTGGCAGGCGATTTCCTGAGCCCTTCCCTGCTCGGAACGCTACCATGGGAGGGCGGACGGGTGCGGGGCAGGCACATGGTGGAAGTGCTCAACGCCGTTGGAGTGGACCTGGTCTGTTTCGGCAACCACGAATTTGACCTTGACGAGTCGTCCCTGCTGCAGCGAATGGGGGAATCGAAATTCGACTGGGTTTCAACCAACACCATGCACATGAAAAATGGGAAAGCTCAAGCCTTTGCCTTTACCCGCGGCGGTCAGCTTGCGGAAGTGCCGCGCCACCGCATCATCCGGTTGCGCGATCAAAGTGGCCGAGCAGTTCGCGTAGGTTTTGTAGCACCATGCCTTCCGGCAAACCGCGCACCTTATGTGCACTATGAAGACTTCACCGCCAGTGTGGGTGAGCAGCTCTTGGCCATAAGCGACAGCGTGGACTTCGTCGTCTCCCTGAGCCACTTGAACCTCGACGACGATCTGAGCATGGCAAAACGCTTTCCCCGCATCAACCTCATCCTCGGGGGGCACGAACACGAAAACATGCTCCACCGGGTGGGTAAGACTATTCTCACCAAAGCCGATGCGAACGCCAAAAGCCTCTATCTCCACGAAATCCAATTCGAACCCGGCCGCAAAACATTCGAGATCAAATCTACCCTCATCCCTCTAAACGAGCAGGTGGCGCTCGACCCGGAGGTACAATCCCTGGTCGATCAATGGAAGCAAACCGAATTTTCCATCATTCGCAAGATGGGCTTCAATCCGGAAGCCGTATTATTTTCCACACCGGAAGCTTTCGATGCGCGCGAGCAAGTCGTTCGCAACGAACAGTGCGCCATGGGATCACTCATCGCCCGGGCCATGTGGTCGTCCTGGCCAAAGACCGATGTCGCCTTGTTTAACTCGGGAAGCATCCGCGTCGACGATGTCCTTGCCGGTAAGCTCACCCAATACGACATCCTGCGCGCCCTGCCTTACGGCGGCAAACTGGTTCTTACAGAAATGAACGGGGCCTTGCTGCACCGCATTCTCGAAGTGGGCTTCAGCAACCGGGGCAGCGGAGGCTACCTCCAGTACACCGGCATCGTACGCGACCCGGCAGGCACCTGGAACCTGTCGGATGGACCGCTGAAACCCAGCTCCCGCTACCGCATCGTCCTCAACGACTTTCTGCTGTCGGGAAAAGAAAAGGGGTTGGATTTCCTCACGCGTACGCATCCCGAACTCAAGATACTGTCCGAAGGAGGAACCGAAGGCGCTCCCCAAACGGCCAGCGACATCCGAATGGCCATCATCCACTTCATAGAACAGGGCGGGAGGTAAAGGCCGGCATCGCCTTGGGAAATCTTGATTATTTTGCACAAATAAATTTCATCACCCCTGGCATCCAGAAAAAAGAGGCAAGCCATACCCCGCCCTTTAGAAATGGGCGAAGCAGCAGCACGAACTCCTGCTCCGTCTGCCTGGGAGCGTTGGCTGCCCGCGCTTGTAGTCGCGGTCACGGCCATCGCCTACGTTCCGGCACTTACGGCGGGTTTTGTGAACTGGGATGATCAGGACTATGCGACCAACAACCCGCTGATCCAGAATTTTTCGAATTTTTCCAAGTTTTTCACCACCCCTGTGCAAGGGAACTACCACCCGCTGACCATGGTCAGCCTGGCGCTGAACCATGCCATCTCAGGGGTCGATCCTTTCAGCTACCACCTTTTTAACCTGCTGCTGCATTTGCTCAATGCGTGGCTGGTGTACCGTCTGGTGTGGAAAATGACGGATTCCAATGCCTTCGTGGCCTTTGCTGTGTCGTGGTGGTTTGCTCTGCATCCCATGCACGTGGAATCCGTTGCCTGGGTTTCCGAACGCAAAGACGTGCTGTACACGGCATTTTTTATGTCCGGATTGACTCAGTACCTCGACTACCTGGACCAGGGCTCGCGCCGGCAATACTGGATCTGTTTTTTGTTGTTTGTTGCATCCGTGATGTCAAAACCTGCTGCGATCATCTTTCCCGCAATACTCTTTCTGTTTGATTTTTTGCGCAAGCGACCCTTTTCCTTGAAAGCGCTGACCGACAAACTGCCTTTTGCCCTGGTATCTGCACTGTTTTTATACCTGACGCTGACTGCCCAAACCAGTGCCGGTGCGACGCCGACTTCTGAGTTTTACGGCTGGGGTAAACGCATTTTCTTTCCTTTTTACGGCTACATGATGTACCTGTGGAAGCTGGTCTTCCCGTACAGGCTCACGGCCTTTTATCCGCTACCGCCCATCAACGAAGCGCTGTCGCAGGCCTATTACCTCTCGCCCCTGGTCTTTGCAGCAACGGCTTATGCGTCCCTCCGTACCTGGAAAAGACACCGCGAAATAGCCTTTGGATTTGGCTTTTATTTCCTCAACCTGTTCCTCGTTTTGCAATTGTTTCTTGTTGGCAGTGCCATCATCGCGGAGCGCTATACCTACGTTCCTTACACTGGTTTGTTTTTCATCGCAGCCTGGTGGCTTGACCGATCCATGGCGGGGCGAAAATCACTTGCCTACCGCCTGGTACTGGCCTCTGGTGTGGTCCTGGCCATTTTGACGTTCAGGCAGGCGCGAACCTGGGAGAACACGGCAACGCTTTGGGATAACGCCATTCGCTCGCGGCCCGGGGCCAAAGCATACACTAACCGGGCTTACCAGCATCAGCTCGATGGCGAATTCGACAAGGCAATGCAGCACTATACCAAGTCGCTTCAGTACAACGTCATCGATGCAGAGGTCTATTACAACATGGGCGTGATCTCTTTTAACCAGCAAAGAGACTCGCTGGCCCTGGTGCACTACAATAAAGCCCTGCAATACCGCCCTGCCTACGCAGATGCTTTCAATGGCAGAGGCTCGGTGTACGCGCGGATGGGTCGCTCTGTGGAGGCGTTTGCAGATTTCGATGCCAGCCTGAAGATCAACCCGGAATACGCGCTGGCCTACAAGAACCGGGCATCCTCGCATTTTCTGAAAAACAACTACGACTCGGCCATTGCGGATTTTAAACGCTATGTATTGCGGAATCCCGGTGATGCCGAAGCACACTCAAACCTCTGTGTGTGTTTCATGAACCGGGGCGACAATGAGGAGGCGTTGCGGCACTGCGATACCGCCATCCAAAGGGATCCTCAATTTGCAAAAGCCTACACCAATATGGGGGCAGCTTACATCAACCTCGGCCAGTTCGACCAGGCACTCGAAAAGCTTCAGACCTCCTTTGGACTGGACTCCTTCAACGAAGAAACTCTGAAATTCCTGAGCCTGGCCTACCTGCGCAGCGGCGACACCGCACGCGCCTATTCCATTTTTGAGTATGCGCAAAGGGCCAGAAGTACCCAATGATCAAGCCCTTGTCATACTGGGATCAAAATGCACTTGCTTAGGGTGTCATGAACAAACGTTTGTTAGTTAACGAACGTTTGTAAATAAAGGAGGTCCGTTGGCTCATAGCGCAACGGACCCCGGAATACTGATTTTGGAATTGTCAATTGTTGAGGTCGCGAAGAATGTGTATGGACTCGGCGACGTAGATATCCCTGTTGAGGTTTTTTAGGAAATCCTCGTTGCGGGCAATGCGCGATGAATCGCTGCGGATGTAGTCCAGATCGGCAGGCAGGTTTTCGCATACAAGGCCCGGAAGCGGCTGTTCAAAGAGCTTATCGTATTTGCGACCCTCCTCCCGGCGCTTCATGTAATACATGCGGTAAGCATCATAGGAGAGGGGAACCCGGGTCTCCTCGCGGTTGCGGGCAAGTCTTCTGGCATTCTCCTCGACAAGCCGGAAAAGATTGTTGCCGCTAACGCGCTCACGGCTCTGCTTTTGGAGCTTTGAAAGATCGTCCACGACAAAGGTGTTTTGTTTATAATCCAGCTTGTCGATGACGTCGTAGCCCATCGGATGGTCATATTCCTTTTCGCCGGCGGGAATGTAACTGTACGTGTCGGGTAGCAAAATATCGGGTTCAACCCCCTTGAGTTGCACCGATCCACCGTTCACCCGGTAGTACTTTTGGATGGTGACTTTCATGTCGCCGAGTGGGCGAAACTGAGGTGAGTTGGACAATTGGTCGAGGTTGCGGAATTGTTGAACGGTGCCTTTGCCAAAAGTCGGCTCACCTCCTACGATCACGGCACGCCGGTAATCCTGCATGCAGGCGCTGATGATCTCCGATGCGGAGGCGCTGTTTGAATTGACGAGGATGACCATTGGCCCCTCAAAGTGCACCTTGGAGTCAGAATCGTTGTAGGGCCGTACACCTTTTTTGTCGCGCACCTGGACGACGGGACCTTCTGGTATGAACAGTCCCGACATCTCAACCACTTCCTGCAGCGAGCCGCCACCGTTGTTGCGCAGGTCGAGGATCAGGCTTTGCGCCCCCTGAGCCTTGAGCTTGGTGATCTCCTCTGCTATGTCGCGTGCAGCAGAAGGACTGTTCGGATCGTTAAAGTCGGCGTAAAAACGGGGCAGACGGATAAAGCCCACCTTATCAGCAACGCCATCAAGCCGCAACATAGCCGAGCGCGCAAAGCCCTCGTCCATGATGACTTCGTCGCGAACGATGGTGATGACTTTGACGTCACCGCCCTGCTTGCGAACCTTCAGGCTGACTTTTGTACCTTTCTTTCCGCGGATCTTGCTCACGACATCGTCGATCAACATTCCTTTGATGTCAACTTCTTCCTGGCCATCCTGCCTGACCGACAGAATGATGTCGTTTGCTTCGAGCTCACCCTGCCGACCGGCCGGCCCTCCCGGTACGATGGAGACGACCTTGGTGTATTCGCGGTCCCTTTGCAGGCGCGCCCCGATGCCCTCCAGCTTGCCCGACATGTTGATGTTGAAATCTTCCTTTTCCTTTGGGTTGAGGTAGTCGGTGTGCGGATCGTACAGGTGAATAAAGGTGTTGATGTAGGCTTCAAAGAGATCGGAACGCCGGGCTTCTTTGTTCCTTTCAAAAAAATTCGTTAGCAAATCGTGCACTTCCTTCTCGACTTCGATCCGCAGTGAATCGTCCGTTCGCACGTTGGTGGAGTCAGCGAGGTATTGGACATAACGGTTCAGTTTTTCGTACTTGATTGATTTGCGCCAGTAGTCGCGCATGTCCGCGTCGTTTTCCGGCCAGTTGCGCTTGTCGTTATCGAGCTCGTACTCTTCTGCTACTGAAAAGTCCATGGGTTGAGCAATGAATTCTTTGAAATGGGTTTCAGAGCGGGCGATTCCCTGCTGCCACAGTCGCAAAGCGAGGTCGAAAAACTCAACGGTACCCGTTTTAAAGTGGTCGTCGAGCAGCAGCTGGTAATTCTCCATCTGGGCCAGGTCGGCCTGGGTATAAAAACGCTTACCCGGATCCAGGTTGTTGAGAAAATCCCGGAAGGCCCTCACTGAAAAACTGTCGTCGACTACCGGAGGTCCGTAGTGAAAGCGCTGGGAACTCTCGTAAACCAGTTTTAACAGGTGGCTTTCTTTTGAATCAGGATCCTGGCGCGGCTGGCTGCAATTGCCCGACAGGTAAAACACCCCTATAAACAACGGCAGCAAAAGGAACCAGTTCTTTTTTGAATTCATCTTTTTCTTCATTTTTGGAACAATACTATCTAACAATCAGCAGGGCGAAGCTATTATGAAAAGGGAGCTTTTTTTGAAAGCTTTAACGCGAATGTTGGCCAGCGGCTTCTGCAGGCCGCAAGTTACTACGAATATTTTCGTATCAGATGGCTGGCCGGGCATTTCGGTACCGGAGGCGTTTGCTTTCATTGTTCAGGGCCGGGGTCGGATGTGCAATCCGGTAAGCTGCAGGTTTTGCCTGGGGTCACAAGGCGGTGGCGGTTTCGGGCGATCCAGCGATAGACGGCGTCGCGGAGTGGGCGGGGGACGTATCGCAGGAGCAATACAGATCGCCATGTGCCACCCAGGAGCCCAAACAGTTCCAGGGCCGCATCCGATTCGCGGTAGAGCTGGTTTCCCCGGATGAGCAACAGGCTGTCGGGTTGCCCGGAGGGGTAGGGAAACCCGGGCGACACCACACCTCGCTTCCAACGGGAGAGGGTCTCCCAACGCAAAACGCTTTTACCGGTGCGAAGACTGAACCAGCGATACAGGCTGGAACAAAGCAGGCACTCGCCGTCGTAAAATACCCAGGTGCCGTTTTTGGAGGATTCCATACAGACCATAACAAGCGAAACGTGCAAATGGCTCAACCGGAACGCTGCGATTTGTCCAGGCACGCCGGGAAACGAACCCTGCCGCACCCCTTCCTGGGCCGGCCATCCCCGCTGCATTGGCACAATCTTTATACTTTTGTGCCGCAAAATTTCAAATTAAATGGAAAACCTGATCTATTACCTGCCGGCATTTGGCATATTCGGACTGCTTTATATGGCCTACCTTTTCCGGTGGGTCAACCGCCAGGATGCCGGCGATGACAAAATGAAGTTTATCTCCGATAACATCGCCGAAGGGGCTATGGCCTTTTTGAAGGCGGAATATCGCGTGCTGGCCATCTACGTCTTTGTAGCCGGGGGCTTGCTCGCCCTGCTCAGTTTTATGGTTCCCTCAACCCACTGGACCATCGTCATCGCCTTCGTCATCGGCGCTACATTTAGTGTCATTGCCGGTTTCATTGGGATGAAGGTGGCTACTCGCGCCAACGTTCGTACGGCACAGGCAGCGCGTACCTCGATCGTTCGGGCGCTGGAAGTGTCCTTCAGGGGTGGCACCGTAATGGGCCTCGGGGTTGCCAGCCTCGCCGTGCTCGGACTCAGTCTCTTGTTGGCTATCCTTTTCTATACCTTCATGGGGGGAAGCTGGTCAGGTGCGGAAGTAAAGGGGGTTCAGTTGTCCGCAGGAGAGGTTATGACGGTCATCCTGGAGATCCTCGCCGGTTTTTCACTGGGTGCAGAGTCAATTGCCCTGTTTGCCCGTGTGGGTGGCGGCATTTACACCAAGGCCGCTGACGTTGGTGCCGACCTCGTAGGCAAGGTCGAAAAGGGCATACCAGAGGACGATCCCCGCAATCCCGCTACCATCGCCGACAACGTTGGCGATAACGTCGGCGACGTCGCCGGAATGGGCGCCGACCTGTTTGGCTCTTATGTGGCCACGGTACTGGCCGCGATGGTCCTGGGCAATTACGTGATCCGCGACATGGGCGGCGACATCCGCAACATGGATTCCTTTCTCGGCCTGGGGCCCATCCTGTTGCCCCTCTTCATCGCCTGCATCGGACTCGTTTTTTCGATCGTGGGGTCTTTGTTTGTGAAAGTAAAAAATGAAAACGCAAGGGAACAGCAGGTGCAGAACGCACTCAACCTGGGCAACTGGGTGGCCATGGCCCTTACGGCGGTGGCTGCTTATTTCTGCATCCAGTGGATGCTGCCCGACACCTTGATGATGAATTTCTTCGGCAGCGGGATCCGCGAAGTACAGTCGATACAGGTGTTTTACGTTGTACTCATTGGTCTTTTTGTCGGCACGGCCATCTCCTATCTCACAGAATACTACACCGGTATGGGGCGTGGTCCCGTCAACGACATTGTCCAGAAATCGGGTACCGGCGCTGCAACCAATATCATCGGCGGGCTCAGCAACGGCATGCTGAGTACGGCTTTTGCCGTCTTGATCTTTGCCATGGCCATCTGGCTGAGCTATGCACTGGCGGGCTTCTACGGCGTGGCCATTGCCGCATCGGCCATGATGGCAACCACCGCCATGCAACTCGCCATCGATGCTTTCGGTCCGATCGCCGACAACGCGGGCGGCATTGCAGAAATGTCTGAACTCCCCAAGGAGGTGCGGTCACGAACCGATGTACTCGATTCGGTGGGGAACACGACGGCCGCCATCGGCAAAGGCTTTGCCATCGCCTCCGCGGCCCTGACGGCGCTGGGATTGTTTGCGGCGTATGTTACATTTACGGGCATCGACGGAATCAATATTTTTAAAGCGGATGTACTGGCTGCCCTGTTCGTTGGTGGGATGATCCCCGTGGTATTTTCTGCACTGGCCATGCGGTCGGTGGGATCTGCCGCAATGGACATGGTCAACGAGGTCAGACGCCAGTTCCGCGAGATCCCGGGCATCATGGAGGGCACAGCGCGTCCTGAATACGGGCGTTGTGTGGAAATCTCAACCAAAGCTGCTTTGCAGCAAATGATCCTGCCGGGCGCCATCACCCTCATTTCACCGGTCGTCATCGGTTTTGCCATGGGGGCTGAAGCCTTAGGGGCCTACATGGCAGGGGTCTGCGTGAGCGGTGTGGTCTGGGCCATTTTTCAGAATAACGCTGGAGGAGCATGGGACAACGCCAAGAAATCCTTTGAAGCCGGGGTGACCATTGGCGGCGAGGTCTTTCATAAAGGGTCCGAACCCCATAAAGCCGCCGTCATAGGCGACACCGTGGGCGATCCCTTCAAAGATACTTCCGGCCCCTCGATGAACATCCTGATCAAGCTGACCTGTCTCGTCGGACTGGTGCTCGCACCGATCCTGGGCATGAAACAGGGTCAGAGTCACGGGTACCTGCCTCCAGCCCATCAGCCATCGGAGCAACTCAGCTTCGACTCGCACCCATCAGAATGCCCTGAAGTTGGCCATGCAGGAAAGCTGAAGTAGTCTGCGAACAAACGTTCGTTTGTTTCAAGGAACTGTCGCAGCGGTTATGAAGTACGGTGCGGCGAAAAAGTGCTGAGACATCCTGAAGGGCACTTCTAAAAACTCCATTTTGGTGGCGGAAGGAAGGGCTACTGCTTTTTAACTGCATTTGGAGGAAAACGACTTTCAGGGGAACCAGGCAAGGGGCAGCGAAGGAAGCTATGTTGAACTGTAACTGACTGAGCTGCAACGAAGGATTTTGAAGCTAAATTCATTGAGCGGTTGAGCCTGTGAGGGCAGGCTGGCGCAAGAGGGGGTTTTAAAAGTGCCCTTATGTTAATGGCTAAATATTATTAATTTTGGCTGTTTAAACAGCCAAAATTATAGATATTTGGTTGGTTATAACCTGCATTCAATATGGATTCATATGATAACCCGATTATTGACCGAAAGAATCAAAGCACGAATTGGCAACAAAAAAGCTATTTTGATTTTGGGACCCCGGCAAACAGGGAAAACCACACTCGTAAAAAACATCATCGCGGGATATTCAGGTAAAGCAATGTATCTGAACGCAGATGAGCCATTTGACCGTCAACAACTGACCAATGCATCTTCCGCTCAGTTGCGGCACTTAGTCGGAACACACGAATTAGTGGTCATTGACGAGGCCCAGCGAGTACCCAATATCGGATTGACTCTCAAGCTGCTTGTTGACCAACTGCCCGAAAAACAAGTGATTGCTACCGGCTCCTCATCGCTCGACCTTGCCAACATCATCAACGAACCGCTTACAGGCAGACTGTTCGCCTTTCACCTGCTGCCTATATGTTGGCAGGAATGGGTAGCTCATGTCGGTTCTCTCGAAGCCAACCGGGGACTGGATCAGCGGCTTATATTTGGCTTCTATCCGGATGTTCTCAATAACACAGGCGAAGAGCGGGCAATGCTAACTGCACTAGCAAGTGGATACTTATATAAAGATCTGCTCTCATTCGGCAATATTCGTCGCCCTGATTTACTCGAAAAACTACTCCAGGCTGTTGCCTTGCAACTGGGCAACGAGATCTCGTTTAACGAGCTTGCTAACCTTCTTAATGTGAATAAGGAGACGGTTGCCAGATACCTTGACTTGCTCGAGAAGTTGTTTATCATCTTCCGTTTAACTTCTTTCAGTCGAAATCCACGCAAGGAAATTACTACTTCGCGCAAAATTTATTTTTACGACAATGGCATCCGCAACATGCTAATCAACAACTTTAACCCACTTAACCTTCGACAGGACAAAGGGGCGCTTTGGGAAAACTTTCTCATCAGCGAGCGCCGAAAACGTAACGAATACGCTGCCTATTTGCACAACGCTTACTTTTGGCGCAACAGAGGAGGGCAAGAAATTGATTATGTAGAGGATGCCGGTGGGAAACTCTCAGCATTCGAGATCAAATGGAGCGCTGCCAGAAAGTTCAAGATACCACTTGCTTTCTCTGAGACTTATCCGGGTGCTAATTGGTCTGTTATTCACCCTGAGAATTTCGAAGAATTTCTGACGGCCCCAACTGTTTAGTGAAACCTTGCTCCTTAGCTTGTCAACACAAGATCTTGATTATATTATCATATTGTCACCCCATATTTTGTAAGGTAAGGGTTCCTCGAATAACCCAGTTTTGATGCCAGAATGAATTTAGCTTCACTATCCTACGTTGCGGTTCGTTCAGTTGTTGTTGCACATCGCTTCCTGCGTCGCGCCTCGTTTTGTTTTGCTTTTCACTCAGGCATCAAAATGAACTTACTCAGGGGTGGCTTGGATTTTATGGCCATTATCGTCATGGATTATTCTTTGGCTTTATCGGGGAAGTGCTTTTTCATCAAGACCTTCCACTCCGGATCATCCCTAAGCGGAGCGAGGTCTTCATCGCTTACCAGTTGCACGAAAGTGCTGCCCTTGCCGATAGCCTGTTCCACGTAGCCGATGGCATCTTTTGTTAGACCTTCCGAAAAAAGAAGGTAGGCCATACCGAGCATTGCGCCCGGATAATTCGGATTCAGTTCGAGTGCTTTGATTAAATGTTTGCGGGCTTCTTTGGGGCGGTTGGTCTTGAAGCAGATCATACCGAGGTGCTTGTAGGGGCTGGCTAAGGTAGAATCCAGCACGATCGCTTTTATCAACCAGGGCTCCGCTTCGGAATATCGACGGTTCAGAGTGTAGATTGCCCCCAAGTTGGCTACATTGTATACGTCTGTCGAATCCAACTCAACGGTTTTTTTGAAGTACGGCACTGCGTCGGCGGATCTTCCGTTTAATGCATAGGCCATCCCGAGGTTATACCAGAAGGTGGCATACGCCGAATCGAGTTCTATGGCTTTTTTTAAAACCTGTTCAGCGTCGGCAAAGCGGCGGATTTGGTTGTATAAATAACCGAGGTTGTTCCAGAAAGTGGCAAACGTCGAGTCGAGTTCTATGGCTTTTTTCAATACCAACTCTGCGTCGGCAAAGCGGCGGGTTTGGTTGTACAAATGCCCAAGGTTGTTCCAGAACGTGGCGTATGCGGAATCCAGAGCGATGGCTTTTTTGAATTGCCGTTCGGCTTCGGCGAAGTTTTTTTTGCTCATATTGATGCCTGCCCATTGGTTTAATACCACGGCAGAATTGGAATCAATATGGCTGGCCTTTTCCATAAATTGCCTTGCCTTGTCCTGTTTGTTAAACTTGGACGAAAGTAAAAATGCTGTGCTCGTATAGGGCAAGACCCAATTTGGATTCATCTCCGAGGCTAATAAGGCATAATGCTCCACTGAATCGGGCTGTTGGAGGTTCCAGCCAAATACCCTGCTCATTTGCCAATAGACATGAGCCTGCTCCGGCTGCCAATCCAGGGATTGGCGAAACAAATCCAATGCCTGATTTCCAAAAGCCGTATCGGGGTTCAGGTTAGAGTTTGCGAACAGGTAGCCCACAAAAAAATATTCACGGGCCTTTAAAGCGGAATACATATAATGCTTCTCGCCCAGCAATTCGGCTGCCCGGTCAAGGCAGCGGGGGTAAGACCTAAGCCTTTCTGTAAACATCTTTTCCGGCAGGCGAATTTTCACCTGTAGGGTAGCTTCCTGGCTGGTGTTCAGCCAACCGTTCAACGTCTGCTGCGCGTCATCCTGCAATGCTGCTGCATAGTTTCGCTTCATCACACCCCGAAGCGGCGCCAATGCTTCTACGCCGGAAAGCTGAGTGTAGTAGTCTTCAGCCGAGTTTCCGGCAGGTGCAAAAAATCGCTTTTGTTGGACAGCCTGCTTGAAGGCGAGATACATCTCGCGAATGCTTGTATCTACCTTTACCAAAACCTCGTCTTCGAGACCCCGGCTTTCCGTTGCGGCGAATAAGGGCATTTCGCTGGCCTTGAGCTTTTGTAGTTTCGCCAGCAAACCGGCATCTACCCTCGCAAGCCGTTCGGTCTTATTGCCAAGCAAAATGGGCACCTGGCTTTGAGGTGCCGTTTCTGTTGTAACGTTGTCTTCAAGGTAGCGGTCGAGCTCACCTAAGGTTACCATCCCGTCCGAATTTCGGTCTGCAAATCCATACAGGCCTTCCACCAGATGGTGGCTGAAACAGCCTCGTCCTCCTCCCCATTGTTCTCCTTCAAGGGATAATTCTCCGGGCTGACAGCTCAATATTTTTATTTCATTGGAAAATTGTTTGGCGAGGTTGGCTGCTGTCAAATGGGAACCTCCGATCTGACTGCCTGCAAGTTTTCCAGCACGGCATGCATCGGCGATGACCGTTACCCTGGCCATATTTTGTAAGGAGAGCGTGGTAATGACTTCCTGTAAATAGGCCAGCGAATAGGTGCCTCCACCCATATAAACCCTGGAAGGTGCATCCCAGCATAGAAGAAATCCTGGCTGCGAAATCTTTTTGCCTTCCACATCCCCATGACCGCTGAAATAGATGATGATCTGATCGCCTTCTTTGGCCTGTTCGATCAGGCCGTCGAGCGCTTCTGCGAGGCGCCCGGCGGTTGCCTGTCCGTTGGTCAGCACTTTCAGGTGATCTGGATCCAGGCTGCCCCCCGCCGGTGAGCGCAGGTAGTTGGCAAATGCCTCGGCATCCCGGTCGGCAAAGCGCAGGTCGGGGATGGCCTTGTCCTGGTAGTCGGAGATGCCCACGACAACGGCAAATGTGGAGCCCGATTTGGCCAAATCCTGGCGTTCGGATATGGGAGTGGCTCCTTTCACCTGGGCCACATTGGGCGAGAGTATGGTAAGTGAGACAAGCAGCGCAGTCAGGTACCGGACAGTTGATTTCATGTTATCAGTACTTTTTATAGTTGATCATCTACACGTGCACGGATGTAAGATACAAATACAATGAAATAGGATTGGTATTAAATTAAAGGGCACTTCTAAAAACTTCATCGCCGCAGGACGGGGTCACACTGCATAGCAGATGCCAGAAGGTAACTCCTCATTCCTGCATTGGGACAGTCAGTATGCAAGCGCAGTGTCCGCTGGCTGAGCGGAGTCGAAGCCAAGCGGACAAGATGCGACACGTTCACGGTGCATAGCAGATGCCAGAAGGTAACTCCTCATTCCTGCATTGGGACAGTCAGTATGCAAGCGCAGTGTCCGCTGGCTGAGCGGAGTCGAAGCCAAGCGGACAAGAGGCAACACGTTCACGGTGCATAGCAGATGCCAGAAGGGAACTTTTCATTCCTGCATTGGGACAGTCAGTATGCAAGCGCAGTGTCCGCTGGCTGAGCGGAGTCGAAGCCAAGCGGACAAGATGCGACACGTTCACGGTGCATAGCAGATGCCAGAAGGGAACTTTTCATTCCTGCATTGGGACAGTCAGTATGCAAGCGCAGTGTCCGCTGGCTGAGCGGAGTCGAAGCCAAGCGGACAAGATGCGACACGTTCACGGTGCATAGCAGATGCCAGAAGGTAACTCCTCATTCCTGCATTGGGACAGTCAGTATGCAAGCGCAGTGTCCGCTGGCTGAGCGGAGTCGAAGCCAAGCGGACAAGAGGCAACACGTTCACGGTGCATAGCACATGCCAGAAGGGAACACTGCAATCCCCAAAACACGAAAGCTAAAAGCGCAGATTGATCGAAGCGTGAGCGCCTAGCATACTGACGAGCTTTCATTGGTTACTTTCTTTTGCGGCAAAAGAAAGTAACAACCCAATTTGCATGGGGCAAACAATAAATGAAAAAGAAACATTCCAACAGCGCAGAAACCACTGTGCACTTAGCAAAAGTCAACTGAATTCAGGGCACTTCTAAAAGCTCCCTATCGCACCAGCCAGCCAGTGACAGGGAGTGAAGAGAGGTAGCCCTTTTCATTCTGTCATCAAAACTGGGATATTCGAGGTACCCTTTACTCTCTGGGATCAGAGGCGAATTCAATCATCCATTCAATTCCGAACCGGTCCCTAAACATCCCAAAATATGATCCCCAGGGACTCTCCCCGATAGGAGCTTCTATTTTGCCATCGGCCGAAAGTGCATCGAATAATTTGTCCGCTTCTGCTTTGCTTTCTGCACGGATAACGATTTTACTTCTGTGCTCATTTTCATTTACCCTGCCCATAAAGGAGGGCACGTCATTTCCCATCAACGCATTCGCTTTGCCAACGGGCAATTCTATGTGTAAAATTTTATTCTTATCGCCTTCCGCAATCTGAAATTGCGGGTTTGCCAGCTCATGGAACCGGATTAGTTTTGTAAACTCACCGCCAAATGCAGATTTGTAAAATAAAAATGCTTCTTCAGCATTGCCATTGAAGTTGATGTGTGGATGCATGGTAGCCATAGTTGATAATATGAATAATTTTATTTAAACCATTTCTGGGCATTGGGTCTTCGATGGGGACAACCAGGCCAGCAACAGGGTTTTCGCTTCCCGTCAGACAAATCTTCAACCATCCGTTGAAGATGTTCTGCCCTGGTTTCTGCTTTTTTGACTAGGGTAACCCAGCAGATCCACTCGTTGCGCTGAATCGGCGTCAACTTGTTCCAGTGCGGTACGACCGCAGGATGGCTCGTCAAGGCCATTTTTATGTCGTCTGGAACGGTATGCAAAATGCCGTCGCTGATTGTGAATTTATCCATATTCTGTCCTTTTGTCATCGTATGCGTTCCAATACATCTTCCCGGTTGACCAGGTTTTTGTAATCCCCCGGAAGGGCGTAGGTAAATTGCATTCTGCTGGTTGTTGTAAAAGTGAATGTCATTAAGTAAAGTTTGCAATTTAGTTTACGTCTTTTTCTGCGACGGACTCACGCCATTCACCTCCGCTAAGCGGAAACGTACAATTTTTTTGATTAGACCAAGCGGCAAAGCTTTGTTCAGGGGGAACTGTATGGCACCTTTAGACGTTTTGTAAGGTTGAAGTTCTTTTGCGAACTGTTTTATTGGTCCGGGTGTCGGATAAAAGCCAATGTGTTCTTTGTGTGCGGCATAGTAAACCAATGCCTTTTTATGCCGGAAGGAGGGCATGTTGTAGCTGATGGTTTCAGTGGCTTTAGGTGCTGCTTGTAAAATGGCGCTTCTCAGCTGTTCGAGCATTTTTCGAACATCAGCTGAACAGGATGCATGATATTCGTCGATGTTTCTGAATGGGTTCTGGCTTTTATTCATCGGCGTGATTGAAAGGAAGGGTGGTGTACGGTTTGGCGTTCTGTGTCTGTGTGCCATCCATTGAACGCTTTACAAAGCATTGCAAAGAGTTTCATAGGGCGCCCGTGATTTGTTGGGGGGCTGCATTGCCGCAATCGAGCGGAGATGGCAGCGGGGTAGCCAACCCCGGTAGGAAAATAGGGCGTGGTGCATGATAGTTGGTTTCCGATGCTAAATTGAGGAAAAGTAGAGAATTGGATGGCATTTCCTACGAACAGTTCCGGCCACAGGCCGACATTCCCATTGGGATAGAAAAGCATCCTCGTTTCGTATTTGGGCTGCCGGAAGGCCATGATCCACCCAGCGGCAAGGGCGGGGCTGGGTTCTGCCCAAAGTGCACGGGGAAACCTAAAACAGGGGGGACTAAAAGGAGTAGCGTGGGAGAGGCTTGAACTCTCGACCTCAGGATTATGAATCCTGCGCTCTGACCAGCTGAGCTACCACGCCAGGCATTTTCCCCGTCAGGGGCTGCAAAAATAGGCCAAGTGGCTGTAAGAACAAACTATTTGCTACGCAATCTGGAAAGGCCCGCACGAGCCTTCTGATGAAGGGAATTGCGGTATCGGTCGGGGTCCAGGCTCAGTACTTTTTCGTAATGGCGGCGGGCAGATTCTTTGTCTCCTGACGATTCGTAGAGGATGCCCGACTGAAGGGCAGCGTTGCACACGAGGTGAGAACTGCTGCTGCCGCTTGCGATTGCGGTCTGGAAGTTTTCCAGTGCAAGCTTGGGCTCGCTGAGCTGTTGGTATATGCGCGCCAGCCGGTAGTGGTATTCCGTCAGCCGGATGTCGTCGTGGGAATAAGCTGGCGGACCTCCTTTTAGCAGTTGCAGGGCCCGTTCTGCATATCCCCCGTCGCTGAGCAAGCGTGCGCGCAGCAACAGCGCGTCGGGTTGGATTCCGGAGCTGGCATCGAGGAATGCTTGTTTGTCTTCGTCGATGAGGCCGGGTCCCGTTTCCCGGCATTGGTTCATACACCATTGAAAACGCGCGAGGTCACCCTGCAGGAAAGCGTGCCAGGCCCGCTTCTGCCAGGCTTCGGCGCGGTGGTTTTGTCCGGGGTAGCGGTCAAAAAACAGCGAGAAATGGCGCTCCGCCGAAGGGTCAAGGGCTTGTAATTCGGCGAGTCCCTGCAGGTAATGCAGCAAGGGCAGGCGCTCAAATCCCCGGGCTGGCAAGGCGCGCAGGGCGTTGCGGGCAGCATCGTTCCAGCCAGCGCGCAGGGCGAGTTTGACCTGCACCCAGGCAAACAGAGGTCCCGGTTCGCCCAGACCCGCTGCTCGAATCCAATAGCGGTATGCCGTTTGCGGATCGTTCTCCAGGTAACAACTGACAAAACTCCTTGCTGCCAGGGCTTCTTCGATCAGAAAGCTATCGCTCTTTGCGGAGGCCTCAATAAAAGACTCAAGCAGCACTCTGCCTTCCCGGACGTCCCCGTGCAGACCTGCGAGACGGCTGGCCCACTGGTATTCAGGAGGAATCGTTGCCAGCAAGGCAGTGAGAATTCCTGCCGATTTGCGGAATGGATAAAAGTCGGGATAGCGTTCCATGCCATCGGCGATCAGTCGGTGTGCGCTCAACATTAACTGTATCCCCCTGAACGGTTTGTCCCGTTTCATGTGCACAAGCGCCCATTGCAATTCGATCTCCGCCTGCAGGAATTGCTTCCACTTGGCATCGAGTTCGCTGTGCTGAAGCCTTTTGAGCCGCTTGTCGCGGTTTCCCTTCAGCCGTTCAAACTCTCCATTCCGTTCGTAAACAAAGAGACGGAAAAAATCTCGCTCGTTTTCCAGCAAAAGATAGGCAAAATTGCGGGCGCCTGCACCGGAAGCATTTATCCGGACATTTTCCAATGCTGCATCGCAGCGCTCGAAATCGAGTTGAAGTAAATCGCGGTAAACCGCGCGGGCATGTTCGTCGAAACTAAAGTGGTCGGATGCGCTTGCCAGACAGGAAGTGGCTCCTGCCAACATCCAGCAAAAGGCGTTCCAGAGGCGCTTAAGCCTGAACCTCGAGGATCTGGTCATCCACCAAAACGCGTCCACAATGTTCGCAGGCGATGATCTTTTTGCGCAAGCCGATCTCGAGCTGCACCTGGGGGGGGATCTGGTTGAAACAGCCACCGCAGGCGTTGCGTTTGATGGTGACCACGGCCAGTCCGTTGCGGTAACGCTTGCGAATCTTGTCGTAGGCGCCGAGCAGCCGAGAGTCGATGGTCTTCCGGTTTTTATCCGATTTTTTGCTGAGGGTCAGCTCTTCTTTTTCAGTCTTCTCGATGATCTTGCTGAGCTCTTCCTTTTTTTCGACCAGTTCTTTTTGCTTGGCATCCAGGCGCTCCTGAACCGATTCCAGGTTTGTCTGTTTGAGCTTGACCTGCTCGGCAACTTCCCTGCCTTTTTTCTCCGATAGCTGGATCTCCAGGCGCTGCAGGTTGATTTCCTTGTTGAGGGCGTCGTATTCGCGGTTGTTCTTGACGGTATTGAGCTGCTTTTCGTACTTCTTTATGGAGTCCTCGGAGTGCTTGATGTTGAGCTTGTGCTCCGAAGCTTCGCGGTCCATGTCCGCAATAGAAGACTCGAGTTTGGAAATTCGGGTGTTCAGTCCGGCGATCTCATCCTCCAGGTCGCTCACCGCTACGGGCAGCTCACCCTTGATGATCTGTAGCTGGTCGATTTCTGAATCGACTTGCTGCAATTCGAATAATTGCCTGAGCCTGACGGCAATGGGAAGGTCAGCCTGGTTGGTGGTCTTAGCCATGGTTAAAAGTATTGGATCGGATTTGTACTGTGTTTAGTGCAATGGGCGGCAAAAGTACGGAATTTTTCGGAAATCAGCCTGGCAAGGAGCTCGCTGGTAAACTGCTCGCTCTCGTAATGGCCGATGTCGCACAGCAGCAATTGGCCGTCCGCCTCGAAGAAATCGTGGTATTTGACGTCTGCGGTGACGTATGCATCGGCTTGTCTTCTGCGGGCATGTGCGATCCAGGCGGCTCCGGAGCCGCCGGTTATGGCAACGCGGTGGATGGCCCGGTTTGGTGGAGCCGTGTGCCTGATCACTTTGGCGAGAAGCCTCTCCCGGACCAGGTTCAGAAAATCTGCTGCAGAGAGGGGCCCGGGGAGAGTCCCCAAAATACCTGTTCCCGTGGCGGGATTTTCAGGACGCGGAAACAGGATGTCTAGGCCTTCCAGCCCCAGTCGACTGGCGATCGCCTGGTTAACCCCATTCTCCAATTTGTTGTCGAGGTTGGTGTGCGCAGCATAGAGTGCAATGTCGTTCTTAATGGCAAGGGTCAGGGTTCTTGCCGTGTGATCATCCGGAAGCAGGCGTTTGATGCCCCGGAAAATCGGAGGGTGGTGGCTCACAATAACGTTCCAACCGAGCTCAAGCGCTTCTCCAATCACCTTTTCGGTGGCGTCGAGGCAACACAGCACCCCACGCACTTCCCAGTCGGGATCCCCATACAGCAGCCCGGAGTTGTCATAGGATTCCTGTAGCTCCAACGGTGCGATTCGCTCGAGATGCTGGATGAGTTCGCGAAGTTGACTCATGGTTTGCTTTGAATTTTTTGCATCAGGGAAGTCGTCGAAAAGCCATCGTGAAATTGCAAGGAGAATACCTTGCCGCCATGGGAGAGCACCCAGTCGGCCCCCGCAATCTGGTCTGCGGGCCAGTCTCCTCCTTTGACGAGGATGTCGGGAGAGAGTTTTTCGATGAGCCCGGCAGGCGTGTCTTCACCAAACAGGACGACTGCATCTACCGCGGCCAGAGCAGCCACAACAAGGGCTCTGCTGCCCTCCCGATTGACAGGACGCGATGGCCCTTTCAACCGTCTCACACTCTCATCGGCATTGAGCCCAACGACGAGCCGGTCGCCCAGACCACGAGCTTCGGACAGGTAGCGCACGTGTCCTTCGTGGAGGATGTCGAAGCACCCGTTTGTAAAGACGCAACGCAGTCCCTGACGCCTCCATCCGGATACAATGTCCAACAGGGCATCTTGAGTGTGGATTTTGCGTTCGGGCGACCAGTGCATAGAATCAGGATTTTTGTGCAGGCACCCCAGGAGTCCCGCCGGAGCGAAAGATCCATAACAGACTGGCAGTGCCAAAGACGACCAGACAAAGGAACTGGCCCCAGGTAAAGGCGATGTTGGCAAAAGAGAAGGCATCCGCCTGCTGGATCCCGTATATAGAAAGGGAAACGATGACGAGGTAATGGAAAGTTCCCATCCCGCCGGGCGACGGAATGAATACCCCAAAGCTGCCAAATACGTAAACGACCAGCATTTGCCCCAGCCCCAGCGAAGAAGTAGGCTCAAAGGCCTTACAGGCAAAGGCGAACATCATGTAAAACCAGACCCAGATGAGCAGCGTGTGCAACACAAAAGCGTTGCGCCGTTCCAGGTTTTTGATGGAGCGCATGCCTTCCCAGACCCCGGCGATCAGGCTGGTCATTTTCCGGATGAGGCTTAGGCGAAAAAGCGCTTCGCGAAAGATCCAAAACAGGCTAAGGGCCACCACCACCAGTCCAAGAACCACTCCATTGACCTGTATGGAGGGCAGTTTGGCAAATTGAGTGAAAAAGCTGCGGAACGGCCCAGGGTCAATGACAACGGCAAGCCCAACCAGCATGAAGAAGGTGGTGATGTCGGCCAACCGGTCGAGCAAAATGGAACCAAAGACCTTGTCGGCGGGCAATTGCTCCTGACGGGCCATCACCCCGGCGCGAACGAACTCACCGATCCTGGGGAAACCAAGGTTGGCGAGATAGCCTACGAAGATGCTCGAATAGGCACTCGTGAACCTGGTTTTGAATCCCATGGTATTGAGCAGGATTTGCCAGCGGATGGCACGTGAATAGTTCGTCAGCGCAAACCCAACAAAGATCAGTGAGATCCAGCCGTAGTTCAAGTGGCGAAAATCATCGCGCAATTTATTCCAAAGGCTGCATGCCTCCGTTGGGATGCCATTCTCCATGCAGTGAGCGAGGTAGGCCTCCTGATTTTTGGTGTAAAGCACATACATGATGCCAGTTCCAATGCCCAGAAAGAGTATGAATTTTAAGGCATTTTGTAGCGACGCAGACAACAGGATCAGATTATGCGATTGGCCTCGTCGACGTGAACGGATACCGGATGAAAGTTCTTTGCTTCTTCGGGGGTCATGAAGGCATAGGAAATGACGATAATGACGTCGCCGACTTCGGCTTTTCGCGCCGCAGCGCCGTTGAGACAGACCACGCCTGATCCGGCTTCACCTTTTATGACATAGGTCTCGAAACGCTCCCCGTTGTTGTTGTTGACGACCTGGACCTTTTCTCCTTCGAAGAGGTTGGCCGCCTGCATCAGGGTCTCATCGATCGTGATGCTGCCCATGTAATGGAGATTGGCTTCCGTAACGCGGGCGCGGTGGATCTTCGATTTAAAAAACTGCAAAAACATGGCGCAAAATTAGTTCAAATTGACTTACCCCCTTATAAGTCATTTGGCTGCCGGAAAGTTCACGGAAGCTGGCCCTTCAGGATGAGGTTGTCGATCAGGCGGACCTCTCCGGCCCAGGCGGCAACGCAGGCGACGACGCAATCGTGGGGCTCGTGATTCCGGACGTCGGCGAGGCTTTCTCCGTCGACGATGTTGAGGTATTCCGGGCGCAAGCCTGCGCGTTCCAGCTCCTGCATACCTGCCAAAGCAAGGGTTTCCGGTGCCCGCGTGCCATAGGATTGCCGGATGTTTTGCAGGCATTTGTAGATGGCGGGGGCTTTGGCGCGGAATTCGGGAGTCAGACGAAGGTTTCTCGAACTCATAGCCAGGCCGTCAGCTTCCCGAACGGTGGCTGCAACCACCAGTTGGCAGGGAAGTTTTAGCTGTCTGATCATGGCCGCCACAAGGGTGAACTGCTGAAAATCCTTCTGACCCATGATGAGTTCGTCGGGTCGGGTGAGGTCGAGCAGGCGTTTTACGACCTGCAGCATCCCGGTGAAGTGGCCCGGGCGGAAACGACCCTCCATGACCTGGTCCATTTCGCCCAGCGAAAGGCTGACTTTTGTATCGAGCCCCTCCGGATAAACCTGTTCAACCGACGGAACAAAAAGCACATCGCATTTCGCTTGCTCCAGCAGCCGGGCATCGCGTTCGAGCATGCGGGGATAAGCGTCGAGGTCGCCCTGGCGGTCGAACTGCGTGGGGTTGACGAAAACGCTGCAAAGGCTGCAGCCTGCCCTTTTGCGGGCCAGGCTCAACAAGGAAAGATGTCCTTCGTGCAGGGCTCCCATCGTTGGCACAAAGGCGACCCGCTGCTGCTGGGCGCGTACTTGCTGCAAGTGGCCATCCAACGTCTCGTTCAGCGTAAACAGGTGCACGGAAGTACGTTGATCAGGTGAAGGAAAATGTTAAACATACGAACGTTAGTTAGTTTTCGGAAAGTGACTGCGACCCGGCTGAGTTGGTTGCGGATCGAGGCTGCCCTCATGGAGGACAAAGGTGGCGGATTCCCGGGATTTTTTGAAGGCGGTGAAAAAAAATACCACAGCTGGTCGCCGTGGTGATAACGAAAGCGGACTTTTTTATACTTTCGTTCGTAAGAGGGATTTACTCCATTAGCGAAAGACATGAACAAGCGTTTAATCCGGAACCTGACCCTATTAATGGCCGTGGTGTTATTATCGGGCACCTGGTGCATGTCGCAGTCCGGACAGAAGAAGGCCCTGCTCATCGGCATCGGCAACTACCCGGCGGAAGGAGGGTGGGGCTCCCTGAGCTCGCTCAACGACCTGGGGCTGGTGGAGCGCGCCCTGCTCGAACGCGGGTTCGCAAAGGAGCATATCCTGGTGCTCACCGACGCCGTGGCAACCCGGGCGGGGATCGAGGAGGCCATTACCAGCCGTTTTTTCAAAATGCTTTCCCGGGGTGATATCGCATACATCCACTTTTCGGGACATGGTCAACAAATGATCGACATCAGCGGTGACGAGGTCGATGGCTACGACGAGTGCCTCGTTCCCTATGATTCTCCCAGGAAATACGTCGAAGGGGTCTATGAAGGCGAACGTCTGTTGACCGACGACGAATTGGGTGAGCTGTTGCGCAAGTTGAGGGGAAAGCTCGGCGAAAACGGGCATCTGGTCGTCGCCGTAGATGCCTGCCATTCGGGCACCGGAACCCGGGGAATTGCCCGTACCCGAGGCAGCCACGAACTCATGGCTCCGCAATCCTACATTCGCGAAAATGCGGGCCGTCATTTTGCACAGTCTGACCGGAATGCCATTCGGGGCGAGCAGTCCGGTGCCGAAAACCCATCACTCGCTTCTTTGGTGGCCTTTTTCGGATCCGCGCAAAACCAGCTCAATTGCGAAATGACCGACGACAAAGGCGATTCCTATGGATCCCTCAGCTACACCTTCGCCCAGCAGATGCTGCAGGTAAACCAGCGCATGACCTACCGCGGATTGTTCGACCGCATCCGACTGGAGATGGGCAAACTGGCACCGAATCAGCAGCCTCAGGCCGAAGGTGAACTCGATATGGAAGTCTTTGACGGTAGGCTTCACGAGCGGCCCACCTACTACCGCGCGCTTGGCATAGCGGGCCCCAAAGCGCTGAGAATGAACGGTGGCAGCCTGCATGGAATCCATCGCGGAACGAAAGTCTCCCTGTACCCTCCCGAAACCCGCAATCCGGACCAGGAGAAGGCCATTGCATCGGGGCTCGTCACCCAATCTTACGCCACAGAATCCGTGGTTGCGATCGACAGCATCCTTCCGGAGGACCTTGTTCTCGGGGCGTGGATATACATTGTCGAGCATAGCCTTGGAGACCTGCAATTGCGGCTGGGCATTCGACTGCATCCCGACCTTCCGGAACCTGAATTTGTTGCCGCCCTTTTTGCCAAACCCTACCTGCTGCGCGACGACCGGGATCCGGAGATCTGGCTGGAGACACGCCCTGGTAGCCACCCTGCAGCTGCTCAGTGGCAACTCATAAGCCGGGATGGCTATGTGCTCGACAGCAGCCTGGCATCTCGACCTGCTTCGACCATTCAGCATCGCTTTTTGCAGTCGGTGCGGGAATACCTGCGCGGGAAATTCCTCAAACGGCTTGACTTGGTCTCTGAGGAAGTGGCCGTCAGCTTTAAGCTCATTCCGGCCGACAGCGTCGTTGCCGGCAAGTCATTTGACAGCCTGCCCGGATTTCCGGCAGACGAAGATGGAGTGATCCGCCTGCCGGTGGGAACGGTTCTAAGGATCCTTCTGCGCAACGAAGGCATCCGCCCGGCGTATTTCGGCCTGCTCGATCTGCAGCCCGACAACAAGCCCAACATTCTCCTGCCCGATCCGTCAACCCCTCCAGAGGAATTGCGCATCCTTCCGGGGCAGTCGATCCTGCTGCGCACATCCTTTGTCATCGGGGAGCCACTGGGGCATGAAATGTTCAGACTGGTGGCCTCTTCCAAACCCTTCGACCTGCGTCTTTCCCTGGGTGTTCGCGGCGCCCTCAAGCCCGATCCTTTCGAGCAATTTTTTCTGGAACTCAAGGAAGACCACTTTTTGCAATCGCGTGGTGGCACACCCCTGCGCTTGCCGCACGCCGATATGAATATTTACACACAGACTTTTGTCATTACCAACTGAACACTAAATATGAAAAAGGCACTGCTCGCAATGATTCTGGTGGCCGTTTTTTCCGGTGCACAGACACAAGACTTACACATTTATTACGACGTACACAACGACAGCCTGTGGTACATGAAAAATGGTAAGCGCACCACCGAGCTCACGGTCCGGCGGAACCGTCAGGTGCATTTCCACCTGGTCGAATTCAACAACTACATTTATTCTGCGGGTTTTGATGCACTCAACCACGCCCTGCCTCCGGCAGGACACGGCGAGGACAAAAGCATGCAGCAGGGTCTTGTCTCCGATCTGTTCGGTAGCTTTTTTCCAGGGGGCAATCTGCCTTTTATGGACATTCCCGTTTTTGGCACCTTGTTATCGGCTATTTCGGGGGGCAAAATTGGCGGCAAAGCACGCGGGGAATTGGAGGAACTGGATCAGTTTAACCTCGAACTCGAAGCCCTGGAAGCCGAGACTAAAGCACTCAACTTGCGCATTGCAGACTTTAACCAGCGGCAACGCGCTGCACGGCTGCTGACGGGTGGTACCGAATACGCACGTCACCTCTGCACCTTGGAGGGCGTTGCTCCAAAACTCATCCGCGAATTGCTGCTCGATCACTTCAGGCAAGCCTTCATGATCGAATCCTCTGAAGCATTTTCCTTGACCGACATCGACGCGCTCAACGAAAAACTCGTTTCCATTCCGCAATTGCATCGTCAACTCATCGAAGGTACGGTTGCATACCGGACGCGTATAAATTCAATCCATCAGCGTGCGCTTCGGTTAAAAACTTTAGACCACGGCGTAGAAGAGCTGTATTCTTTGCTGGCGAGGTACGACCGGGAGATGCCACAGGCGGATGAAATCTTATCGAAAACGGAGCAGGCCATCCGCACCGGCATTGCGCCGGCAAACCTGGAGCCCACCTCCGATTACCAGGCCAGGATAAGGGATTTTTACACCCTTTACCTGGAAATCCGCAACAACGATTTTGCGTATACACATCATGCCAAAGCAGAAAGCCGCTTCCTTCTGTACACGCTGAAACTCTTCCGAAAGGAAAACATGCAGCAGGGACCAGAGAACAGCGAAGAACTCAAGCCCATCAAAACGATCACCCTCAAAATTGATACCTATGGCGATGTGCGATTGGGCACTTCCTTAGGACTGAATGTGGGTAGATATGGTTCCACCCCACAGGAATACTTTGTTAGAAACGATGCGCTCCAGGCTGCAGACGCAGATGCCTTTGCCCCGTTGTTGTGCTCGTCCATCGACATTTCCTATTCGCTGACTCCCGGTTTTAGTCCATCGCTGAACATCGGTGTCGGACTGCCGCTCAAGAGCACGGACCAGACGGAGAGCCTCGCATTTTTTATTGGTCCCGGCTTAAGTTTTGGAAAAACCCAGAGCGTGATGCTGGCGGGCGGATTTATGTTTTCCAAGGTGAGCAGACTGGCGCGAGGTCTCCAGGTGGGAGACCCCATCCAGATTGGCGACGGGATCATACCAACAGAAAAGAAATTCGACGTCGGCTATTTTCTTGGGCTGGCCTACAAATTAAATAATTAAAGGGATGATTGTAAGCATACGCATTAACGCGATGTTAAGTGACAAATGATGTTGCAGGATCCTAAAAAGGAGATGACCGAAGAAACCGGAAAACGGGAAGCCCCAGATCCGGAAAGGGATTTGCAGTTGCATATTGCAGGATTGTACCGGCTATATTTCAAAGGCGTCGCGCATTACGTCTTGCAAAACCGGGGTACACTGGAAGATGCGCGCGACTTGTTTCAGGAGATGCTGGTTGCTTACCTCAAAATACTTCGCTCCGGAGAAGTCGTACGCGACGAGAGAAAGTACCTCAACGGGATGGCAAGAAACATGTGGATGAATGTGCTCAATGCGCATGCACGGTCGCCCATCGATCACCATGCAACGGAGACTTTGCCGGCAACTGCCGTGTTGGAAGATCCTCAGGTGCCGTCGCTTGCCGACCTCGTCGTTCGCAAGATGGAAGAGATTGGCGAAGATTGTCGCAAATTGCTGTTCGAAGGATTTTATATGCGTCGCACCAATGGCGAGTTGGCGCAGCTGATGGGATACACAGAGCAGTTTATCAAAGTTAAAAAACACCGCTGCCTGCAGGGGCTCAAGCGTCTTGTGGAGCGGTCACCGGAATACCTCGCCTGGAAACTCGATACATGATGGATGGCTGGGACTCAACACTGGAACAACAACAGCGCATACTCCGGTATCTCAAAGGGGAAATGGAAACCGGAGAGAACCAGGCCATGGAGGAAGAGATGCGAACTGATCCGGCATTGCGACACGAAGTGGAAAGTTATCATACACTCATGAAAGGGCTGGAACAATGGGCGGAAGGGGAATTGCGATCGGCAGTGAGCAGTGTGGAGAGCACGCTGGAGGCAGAGGGCTTTTTTCATACCCGGTCTTCGCTTGTTACGGGACGGAATTCATTTGTAAAAATCAAGCCGATTCTTGCGTGGGCTGCAGCTCTGGCCATCCTGGTAGTTGCTGCCTATTTTCTGACGCTTCCTGCGCGCAGCGGCAAAGCGCTGTATGAACGGTTTTACAGGCCCGATGTGGCAGCAGCGGAAGGATTGCGCGACGCCTGGCGGACTTCTGCCCTGCTTCCGGGTGAACTGGAGCAGGACACCCTGGTGGTGGCCTTGGGGCACTATGCCGCCGGACGATACAGCGAATCGCTGCAGCTCCTCGGCGCACTTGCACCTGAGGGCGAGCGACGGACCGCTGCAGGATATTTCCGCGCACTGAATTTGCTGGCCCTGGGTCGTCATGCCGATGCGGAAACCCTGTTTGCAGCACTTTGTGCTAACGAACGTTCGTTCATAACGGCTTCTGCCTGCTGGTACCATGTGCTCGTTCGCCTCAGGCGGGAAGGCAAAAGCGAAGACTTGCGACTGGATGTGCTGAGTATGTCGCAGGATGTGCAATCGCCCCGCCGCAAGGACGCTTCTGAACTACTCCTTGCGTGGTGATGGGGGTAAGCGCGGGCTCTCGGTTTTTCCGGATGGCCTTCATCCTGTGCCAGCTATTTGTCTTAGAAAGAACTTTTGCTGGCAAGGGGAATCCGGCGGAGTCACCTGAACACATCCTCAAACGGCTGTACCAGATTTCAGCAAATGGCGGTATCAGCCGGCCCGACATCGTGCGCGTTCCGGGGAGAGCAATTGGCGCCATGTACCATCCCGGGCGGAACGAAATCCGCATTGAAGAAAGCCTGATCGACGTCTGCACACGATTTGGTCCCGATGCCGGGCATGCCCTTGCCTTTATTTTAGCACACGAGTGGAGTCACGCCTTGTATCGGCGGAACGACCTTACGCCTGTTTATAGCTTTCTGGAAAGCCGCCTTTCCATGGCAGAGCGGGAACATGCCGCAGACGTGCAGGGGGCCTTGCTGGCCTACCTGGCGGGCTACAGGCCTGAGCGCGTCCTGCCCAGGCTGATCGACACCCTGTATGCCATCTACGACCTGCCCGAAGCAGGGTCTGGCGAATACCCCTCGCCGGCGTTGCGCAAGGAAAGTGCGAAAAGGGCAATGGACCTGATCAGCTGGCTGGTCCATTTGTTCGATGCCGCCAACCTGCTTGCCCTCGAAGGAGAATACACCCTTGCCGAAAAGGCATACCGCCATTTGGCAGGACGGTACGCCACTCCCGAGCTATTCAATAACCTGGGCGTGCTCTACGCCGCGCGTGCCATGGAATTCCCGGTTCCTCAAACGGATGTCTATGCCTATCCTTTCGAACTGGACATGAATTCCCCGTTTCGAAAGGTATTCCGAACGCGGGGGGATTTGCCACCGGAGGAGGCCTTTCAAAGGCAGGAATGGTTGGAAATGGCCAAAGCGGAATTCACAGAGGCTGCACGCCATTCACCGGATTATGCCCCCGCCCGGGCTAACCTGGTCTGCGTGCTGACCCTCATGAGCCGGCCACTGCAAGCCCTCGAATACGTTCGCGACAGCCTTCCGGACCATTGCAGGAGCTCAGCTCAGGTGCGCCTGGCTGAAGGCATTGCACATGCTCTCACAGGAAACCGCAGTGCTTCGGACATCTTTCGCCGCCTGGAGCGCACAGAAGGTCTCGCCGGCTTTGCGCGCCACAACCGGCGCGTGTTACAAGGTCAGCCTGTAACCCGCAATTCCGATGCAGACTGCCCGGTTTCAGAGCCTGCTGCGCCACCCGCCCGCGAACCCATTGAATTGCATTCCCTGGGCGATGACCTGGACTACCGCTTTGGCATAGGAGTGTCCGGAGATCAACAGGTTTACTGGTTTTATTTAAAAGATGCACCGCTGTTCGCTTTGATCCGCGAGCCCGCCACCCAGTCCAAACGTCCATTTCCCAAGACCGGTAAGGAAGGGTTTTCCTACCCCAACGTGAAGTGGATGCCGGGACCCCATGGTTCCGTGCTTTCCTGTTCCGGCGCATTTTATCTTGTTCAACCAGACGGTACGCTGGCGGAACGCATCCGGTTTCATTGCTTTGAGTAGTTACGTTTGGAACACTCCACTGAAAGATCGGCCAAACCAGGGAGTTGGGGTGACGGACAAATATTTGAATAGTTTTGCATAATGGAACTGCTGATCATCCTGTTTCTCATTTTGCTGAACGGAATTTTTGCCATGAGCGAAATTGCCATGGTATCCGCTCGCAAGTCGCGCCTTGAGTCGGCGTCAAAGCGGGGCGATCTTGCGGCCCGAAAGGCTCTGGAACTGTCAGAAAACCCCGGAAAGTTGCTTTCGACGGTTCAGATCGGAATTACCGCAATAGGCATCCTGACGGGTATCTACAGCGGGAAAAAAATCGAAGACGACCTGGTCTATTTTTTCAGAGGGTTTGACCTGCTGAAGCCATACAGCGAGACGCTTGCCTTTACCGTGATGGTAATTTCCCTGACATTTTTTTCATTGGTGTTAGGCGAGTTGGTTCCAAAGCGCATTGGCCTTACCATGCCCGAAAGGATCTCCAAAGTCATGGCTTTTCCCATGCATTGGATCTCGGTAATGGCGGCACCGTTCATCTGGTTGCTCACCACGACATCAGATGCCCTCATCAAACTGTTCCGGATTAAAAGTTCTCCGGAAAGCAGGGTCACGGAAGAAGAAATAAAGGCCATCATTCAGGAAGGAACGGAAGGAGGTGCCATTGAGGAAATTGAACAAGACATTGTCGAAAGGGTATTTAACCTCGGAGACCGAAGGATCTCTTCGTTGATGACCTACCGTACCGATGCCACCGTGTTGAGAACAGATTTCGATGCAGACGCCGTGCGGGAAACCGTCAACGGTGAATTGCATTCGGTGTACCCGGTGATGGATGATAAAATGGAAGTGGTTGGAATCGTATTGCTGAAGGACTTGTTCAGACACATCGGTGACGAAGGGTTCAGGCTTTCAGACCACATCAAGGACCCTCAATACATTACCGAAAATCTCTCTGCCTACGAAGCGCTCCGCATGTTCAAAACCAGCCAGGTCCATCAGGCCATTGTGATTGACGAATACGGGCAGATGCAGGGACTGGTGACCATGAACGATTTACTTGTAGCACTGGTCGGCGATGTATCTGAATTTTATGGAAACGAATTTCAGTTTACTCAACGGGCAGACGGCAGTTGGCTCATCGACGGACAGTTTCCGCTCTCAGAGTTTCTAAGGAAATTCGACCTGGATGAATTTGCAGGTCAATATCCTTTCAACACCATCAGCGGCCTGATCCTGCACGAACTCAGAAGGATACCTGCACCAGGTGACGCGATGCAATGGCTGAATTTTAAATTTGAAATTGTAGATATGGATGGAGCCAGGATCGATAAGGTGCTGTTGACCCGGAGTGACTGAAGGGTATCAACCAGATATTTTATGCACCTTGAACCATTGAGACGTTCATTGCAAAAGCAAAAATGAAACCATTCAATTGGATCGGGACCAATACAGCCGTGAAACCGGCCATATTGCGGTCATCCGGCTACGCGGCTTTTAGTGCTGCCATGCTGTTTGTGCTGCACCACCTTCCCGTCAACCAGTTGTTCATCGATCCGTTCAGCGAGGCCATAAAGGGTTATGACCTCATGGACATCGCCATCTCCCGATTCCGGGATCATCACCTTCCGGAATTGTATGACGACAGGGTCGCAATCGTCAATACGGGAGTCACCGATCGCTCAGATCTGGCATGTGTCCTGGAACAATTGTCAGAACAGGATGTTGCGGCGATTGGATTGGACCTTCTGCTGGATACCTTTTATCACACACCGGAAGACAGCCTGTTGCGGGATGCGGTTGCCATTTCTCCCAATCTCGTATTTGGATACACTTTTCGAGAAGATCCCCACCTTGAAGAGGTGGTAGCAGAACTGCGCACCCACATTTTTTTCTGTTCCGGACGCGATTCTGCCTACGTCAACCTGGCCACGAACGACGGGTTTTCGGTGCGTGCATTTGAGCCTTACAAAATCATGGGCGGTCAAACCAAACCTGCATTTTCCGTTGCCCTCGCCACGCGTTATGATGCCGCCGTTGAAAATTCGTTGAAAGCACGAAAGCAGGCAAAAGAGTGGATCAATTTTAAGCGAAAACAACCCGGTCCCCGGAACATGGTCTATCCGGTGAATTCAATGCAGTTGCGTCACTATAGCATGCTGGATATCAAAGACATCATGGACGGGAGTGTACGCGTTGACGACGGGAGCTTACGCGGTAAAATTGTGCTGTTGGGTTTTTGCGGAGAACATCCGGCCGCGTTTTCCATGAACGATCGCTATTATACCCCACTGAATGAAAAGTACAGCGGGCGCTCCCTCCCCGATATGCACGGGGTGGTGGTGCACGCCAACATCGTTTCTATGCTGATCGACAGGGACTTCATCGACGAGGTGGGTGATGCAATGGTCTACGGAATGGTATTTCTGCTTTTGTTGTTCAACTACTTTTGTTTTGAAAAGCTCAAAGGCAGGAACTTATATGGATCCCTACCCTTTGCACGCATGCTTCAGTTTCTGGAGTTTTGCCTGGTCTTAGGCATGTCCATTTACCTGTTGGCAGCATTTGACGTCAAGCTGGGCTTTGTTATACCTGCGGTGGCGATTGCCTTGTCGCATGAACTTTACGAATTTTACGAACGCCGCCTGCCTGCTTGCCTGGCTTGGTTAAAGCATTGGTTATCCCGTTTGTTGCGTTTCATGACCCAATCTCCGGCAGCCGGTTGATTGGCAAATGAAAATGGGTAAATGTGACCTGGGCCGTTATGGGGTGATAACCATTGACCGGTTTTTCCTACATTGTGCTTAAAGAGCAGAAATATGCCGAAAGGGATTTTGATGTTTTGCTGTTTGTTTGTGACCGGGGTGCAGGTTCCGCATGCCCAGGAGATCCGGCTCATTCACCGGGAAGGAAAGGTTCAGGTGTGCAATTCCGGAGAGACCGAGTCCTCTGCGCGAAAATTGGAATTTGGCAGGGTAATTCCCGGGCAAACGATACTGATTGGGAACAGGAGTAAGGCAAAGCTGATCCGCGAAGGAGGCGAGATTTGCGAGCTGGTCCAGGCCGGAAGTTATCCGGTGGAATCCCTCCGGTTTGTGAGGCAGAAGCAGTCCGATTTTTTCAGCAGGCTGGCTACGTTTATCGTACAGTTTTTCGAACCCAGCCACCCTTCGGAGGCAAAAGCCAGTTATAAAAGTACGATCAACGCCATCTCTCGCGGTGGAACGGTACCGCCGCTGCCCGAGTTTCCGTTTGAGGGGGCCTATCCGGCAGGGCATTCGGTCTGGTTCAGGTGGGCAACTTCTTGTGACACCTGCCGGTTCGTGCTGGAACTCAGCGACCTGAAGACCCGCACAAAGTTGCTGGAACGGAGTGTGCGAGGTACATCTTATACCTGTGCTCCGGGTGAGCTGAAGTTGTCTCCGGGTTTGAAATACTTTTGGACCGTGCGCAAGGAGGGAACCGAGAGTGCTTCGACACCAAGGGTTTTGACCATTGTCGCAAAAGAGCAATACGAACGTTCGTTGCGCTCTGCGGCTGATGAGCTGGGTGAAGGGAATCTGGCCCTCCAAGCGCTACCGCGCGCTGCTTACCTCATGCAGGCACTCGATGCCGCCGGTTTGCCAAATTTCTCCGTCCTCTATGCCAACGAACCTCCCGCTACCCTCAGGGGCAATGAGCAGTTCCGCGAACTTGCAGAATTGCAATTGTTGTCGATGGCCAGGGCCCGCATGCAACAGAACTGAGCTGCCTGAACCCCGGTTCCATCAGCGCACCGAACTCCAATCATTTATGTTCTGCACTCGAATCGTTTGATTCCAGGCCATCGCATGGACCCCAAGTTAACTGCATTGCGGGTCAGAGCAGCCGGGTGTGGCATTTCAACGAAAGAAATAAAAAAAAGAAGCCCTTTCAGTGATAACCGGACTGCCTGTTTGCTTACTCTTTACCAAAGGAACAAATTTTTAATTCACCATTAAATTTCAAGTATGAAACAGATTTCATTTTTGGTTGCTATGTTGATCTGCTCAGCCACATTTGCTCAGGGAAGCATGGGAAAAAACCAAAACCCCACGGACGCAGGCTCGGCAAATAAAGCAGCTCCGGTCCAAACTCTGCGGTGTTGCCCCAAAATTTACGTCTCAACTACGGCTACAACACCCGGTGGAAAGGCCAAAATGCGCCTGTTGGCCAGCAAGGCCTTTAAGGGAAGACAACAGGGCACCGACCTCAGTTTTGATGTGCTCGACGCCAAAGGCAAAGTGGTCGAGGGCCTGAGCGATGTCATCACGACCAACGCTGCCGGCGACGTCGTCGTCGATGCATCGAAACTTCCTGCTGGCAAACACCGTCTGCGTGCAAAGGCCGGTAAAGCAACGGAGACCTATACGATCAACTAACAACCGGAAAGGGCAGTAACTTTTAGCCAATCTAACAGTGGGGAAGTCATGCATGCGCAGAGGCTTCCCCATTATTTTTATTAAATTTTTTTTGGAGTCGGTGGGAGCAGAATGGTTCGTTTCATATATTTATGGCGGGAAAAGAAACGCATTAACCTGACTGAGCTACAGGCTTGGAATAAAGGATAGTATTGGTATGTGTCCGTAATAGCACAGTATTCAGAGTATGCCTTCTTCAGCGGGTTGTTTGCACGCAAAAATGACGTGAGGTGGAAGCTGGTTTGATGAATGCGCCGACCCTGTCCTGGGAAGGCAGCAGGATTAAATTATAAAGGAGCCTCCTGAAAAGAGGCTTTTATCTGGCTCTATGCGAAAGCATCGCATGGGTCTGTCAGATAGGGTCATTTGGTATTCTGTGGAAAAAGGACAGGATGGATGGGATTGGCAGACAAGGCGTGTTCCTCTGGTCCGGGAGGTGGTAGTGATCACGGTCTTGAAGAATGGTGGGTATTATAGAAGTATAGGGCCGTAATGAAAATGTTAGGATCGATGTTAATAATGAGGCCCGTTGGGCTACTAAGTAGTGGAAAAGTATTTGTTTTATTCAATCACAATCAAAACGCATTTATGAAAAAGATCTCGTTGTTCATTGCACTGCTGATCAGTACAGCGGCTGTCGCCCAGGTAACAAAAGGAAGTGATCAAAGTCCTACGGGTTCGGGAACTGCAAACTCGGCTCAATCCGTCAAGTGTTGCCCCAAGGTCTACGCCTCCACTCCGGCTACCAAACCCGGCGGCAAAGCGACCATGCGGCTGCTTGCCAGCAAACCCTTTAAAGGAAAGCAACAGGGTGTCGACCTGAGCTTTGACGTGCTGGATGCCAAAGGTAAAGTGGTCGAGGGAGTAAGCGATGCCATCACCACGAATGCGTCCGGCGACGTGGTCGTCGACAGAGCAAAACTTCCGGCTGGCAAGTACCGTTTGCGCGCAAGGGCTGGCAAGGCTTCGGAAACGTATACGATACAGTAAGACAGGAAGTCGCCCCTGGTTGAGGGGCAAATACATGAAAAGACCGGGAGACATTGCCGGATGGCAGGGTCTCCCGGATTTTATGGAGGTCATTCTGCCGGGATTCGTTTCTCGCTACCTCCAGGATTTTGTTTGAGGGGAATTTCCGATTATTACAGCAAGTTAATTGGCTTAAAAGTTCCAAATTTGCGATGAGCGCTATCGGTTAATATTTTTTGTATGATTACATTTCTTTCCAGATGAAATCAATCGCTTTTATTGTTCTACTTTTAGCGTGCTCGCAAGCATGCATTTCCCAACACATCTTTCGGGGAACGGTGACCGACGAAACCGGAGTTCCCCTGGTTGGCGTCAACATTTCCATTGTGGGGGCAGACGTTGGAACTGTAACCGATACCCAGGGACAGTTTCAACTGTCCTATGTATATAACCCCGCACAACTCCGATTCAGATATACAGGTTACGAGGGTCGCCTCATCGAGGCGGATGCTGCATTGCAAATGCGCGTAGCGCTGAAAGAGGGTATCCTCCTGAGCGAAGCTGTGGTCACTGCCCTCGGAGTCAGAAGACAGGAACGCTCACTTGGATATGCCACTGAAAGGATGAATGGCAGCGCCGTGTCCCTCGTCCCGCAGGCCAATTTTCTCGGCTTGCTATCGGGCCGCACGGCAGGATTGATGGTACAGGCTCCTTCTGGCGGAAATCCCGGAGGATCAACCCGCGTGAGCCTGCGTGGAACACGGTCCATCAATGGTGAAAACCAACCCCTGTTTGTCATAGACGGCATCCCAATGGACAATTCGAATTTCAGTAACTTTTCGCAGATCCTGGCCAATGGACAGGGCACAGTCTATGAATCGCAGAGGGATTATGGCAACGCCATACAGGATTTGAATCCGGAAGACATCGAAGAAATTCAGATTTTAAAAGGGCAGGCAGCTGCCGCACTGTATGGCTCACGGGGAGCAAATGGTGTGTTGATGGTGACCACGAAGCGGGGAAGCCATCAAGGCAAAGGATTCGGCATACAGATTGGAAGCAGCATTTCCTTTGACCGCGTTGCGGTGTTCCCCGAACTTCAGCGATTGTACGGCGGTGGGGTGTCTCTTTTTCCAAAAGGCTATACCGACGGCAGCGGACATTACAAACTGCCGCTGGTCGAGTTTGGCCCGGATGGCGCCATCTCAGGGGTATTCAAATCTTTTGACCTCGTTCCCATTTATGCGGTGGACGAAAGCAGCGGGACGAAATTCAACATCTCATCCGACGAACACTTTGCCTTTCTCGACGGATTGGTCATCGGGGAGAAGGCCTACGACCGCTTTGTATTTCCGAGCGGGTACGGCGGTAACCAGCAGGGATTGTATTTCAGGGACTGGAACAGTTGGGACGGCTGGGACGCGACCCATTTTGGGAGGAGCAGGCTATGGGAAGTAGGCGACGACCCCAGAGAATTTTTTGAAACCGGTGTAAGTACGCGTTTACATTTTGCAATCGATAAGCAAACCGACCAGTCTGAATTCCGGCTGGCGTATACCCGCTTTGACCAAAAGGGCATTTACCCCCATTCTCATTGGGGCCGTCACAACTTTTCTTTGGGAGGAAAACATAAATTGTCAGAAAAACTTTCTGTCGATGTTACTGCCAATTATGTCGTTGGCGAGAACAGGGGCAGATCTGCGGTAACCTATGATTTTAGAGGGGGATTCAATCCGGGGCAGAATTTCAGCCAGTGGTGGCATACGCACCTGCGTTTCGATGACCTTAAAAGCTTTGAAAATCCGGATGGAACCATGCGGACATGGAACCGCCAGTCAGAAGACAATCCGCGTCCCCAGTATTGGGATAACCCGTACTGGTCGCGTTCTAAAAATTATTCAAGCGACGGAAGAAATCGCTTGTTCGGACACATTGCCTCCACTTACCAGATCAATCCATGGATGCAACTTACAGGCCGCATTTTGCACGACGGATATTCCGAAATGAGGGAAGAGCGGGTAGCAGACGGATCGCTGCTGCAGTCGCAATACACCATCGACCAGTTAGAAGTGCGCGAAACAAACGCAGACCTCATTTTGCGTGTCGATGCCCTGAGCACAGACGATTTTTGGATTGATTACTTCATCGGCGGCAACAAAATGTGGCGAAGTGGAGACCGCTCCTTTGGCGCAACCATCGGGGGGCTCAGCGTCCCGGGGATTTACAGGCTGCAAAATTCCACTTCGAGACCCCTCATTAGCTATTTGAGGGCCGAAAAGGAAATTGAAAGCCTTTTTGTGGGTTCCTCTATTGAATGGAGGAAAACGCTCTACCTCCAGTTGACCGGCAGGAACGATTGGTCGAGTGCTTTGCCGGATAAATCCAATAGTTATTTTTATCCCTCCGCCTCGCTCAGCTTCATATTCACAGAGTTAAAGGAAATAAGCGGTCTTTCATTTGGAAAGCTTCGCCTCGGTTGGGCTCAGGTTGGAGGAGATACGGATCCCTACAATGTATTTTCTACGTATTATGGCAATCCCAATTTTGGGGATTTCCCCAATTACACGGTCAACAACACGCTCAACAACGAACGACTCAAACCCGAGCGCACGGAATCCTTTGAACTCGGATTGGACCTGCGTTTTTTTCAAAACCGCCTCGCTGTTGACCTGTCCCTTTATTCCGGAACGACCATCGACCAGATCATCCCATTGGCTACCTCCACCGCAAGTGGTTACGAACGACAGTTCGTCAATGCTGGAAAGATACGCAACCGGGGGGTTGAGCTTAATCTGACGGGAACCCCACTGCAGGGAAAGCGGTGGGAATGGGAAGCTGCGCTCCATCTCGGGAAGAACACCAACGAAGTGGTTTCCATCATCGTGGATGATGTCAGCTTGGACAACCTGCCGCTGGCATCGCCAGGTGCGGGTATTTCCTTTAACGCTTTTGTTGGAAAACCTTATGGCACCATCCTGGGTTCTGATTTTATCTATGACGAAGCGGGCAATAAACTAATTGATCCGGGAACCGGGTATTACCTCGTGTCCCCAGGTGTGATGCCCATTGGCAATATTGTTCCTGATTTTATGGGAGGATTTTCCAACAGCTTCCGTTGGAAAGATCTTAGGGTCAATGCGCTGATCGATTTCCGGAAAGGTGGGGACATCTTTTCGATTACCAACACGTTCGGACGCATTGCAGGTTTACTGGAGGAGACTGCTGCAAATGGGATCAGGGAAAATGGATACGTTTTTGATGGCGTCCTCGCCGAGGTAGACAGCGATGGAAAGCCCATTTTGACTCAGGGTGCGAAAACGGCAAGTCTGGAGGACGACCGGTATAAAAGCAACGGCACCAAAAATGCACGGGCGGTGAGCTATGACGAATACAAGTTTTATGGAGGCGGATTGTACCTCAACCGCCTTGATCTGTATGACGGATCTTACATAAAGCTGAGGGAAGTAGCGCTGGATTACCGGTTCCCGGAGCGCTGGTTGAAAGCCATTGGGATCTCGGAACTACACGTTGGCGCATTTGCCAGAAACCTGCTGATCATTCATAAGAACATCCCGCACCTCGATCCCGAAATATCGGTGAGCACGTCCAACCTTTACGGCAATGAAGGGGGCGCTGTACCTTCAACCCGGTCCTTCGGCATGTCATTGAATTTTCATTTTTGAACCCAGCCACACCATCAAATGATGAAAAATTCGCACTTGAAATACTTGTTTATTACCTGCGCACTCGTCGCATCGGGAGGATGCGGAAAGGACTTTGCAGACATCAACGTCGATCCCAACAATCCAAGTGAAGTTCCTGCAGAGCTGCTGCTTACCGGAGCGGAAAAATTGCTCGCAGAGCATGTGCACTGCGGATTGGGCGATCAAATCCGAGGATTGGCATTTGCAGAATTGCTCTCCCAGGCATGGGCTCAGAACAACTATACCGAAATCACCCGGTATCTCATCCGGGGAGAAGAGACCAATGGCCTGTTTAAACACTTGTACGCCGGGGTCCTGATGGATCTTGCAGATATTGATCGCATTCTTCTTGAAACACCGGGCCTTGATCCTGTGGAAAATGCCAATAAGCTGGCCGTTGTAGGAGTCCTCCGGGTTTACACGCTTCAGTTGCTCTCCGATATGTTTGGGCCCATTCCATACGGGGAAGCGCTTCGCGGCGCAAGCGACCGCTCACCCGCATACGTCTCCCAACGCGAGGTGTATTTTTCGCTGATTGGCGAATTGGAAAGCGCAATTCAGAAAATGGATGTCGGTCACTCCGGATTTGGCCCGGCAGACATCATTTACCAGGGCGATATGCAGGCATGGAGCCGGTTTGCCCATGCACTCATGATCCGCATCGCACTCCGCATGGCGGATGTCGAACCCGATAGCTCACGGGTCCTTTTTGAAAAATATGCTGCGGGTGCTTTTTCTTCTGTTGAACACAATGGCTGTTTCCGGTTCCTGGCCAATGCGCCCAATAACAGTCCTTTGCACCAGCAATACATTGAGCGGGGCTCGACCGACCAGGGTTTATCGAACATTCTCATTGAGAGAACGCTCAAACCACTCAACGATCCCAGGTTGGCAGTGTGGGCCGAGCCGGCGGCCAATACGGGAGCTTTCGCGGGAAGACCTTACGGACAGACCACGGATGATGCTGCTTCAGATGAAGTGGGCAATTATTCTTTGCCCAGTGGTGCGGACGCCCTGTTCAGCGGATCGTCCCTGTTCAACCAATACGATCTGATGCGTCCTGATTTCTCTGCCTGCCTGTTGAGCTATTCGGAGCAGTGTTTTTCATTTGCCGAAGCGGCAGAACGGGGTTGGTCCGCAGGCGCAAGCGCTGCAAGTTGGTACACCTTGGGGATTGAAGCAGCGCTGGCAGAATGGGGAATCATCGATCCGGTAACGGTAGCCGCATACCTGGCACAGGATGCCGTCCGCTATGAATCAGCCCCCGGAACCTGGCAACAGAAAATCGGCGTTCAAAAGTGGCTGGCTCTGTTCATGCAGGGCTTTCAGGCCTGGAGTGAATGGCGACGCCTGGATTTTGATAAACTCGAAGCCCCGGTTGGGGGCATGCTCATTGACCTGGGTTCTGCAGTTGCGCCGCTCAGGCTGGTCTTCCCCGGCAATGAGCAGAGCCTGAATGCTTCCAATTACCAACAGGCTCTGCAACTACTGGGAGGACCCGATGCGTTGAATACACGTGTGTGGTGGGACGTCAAATGAGGCAGATGGGTACTTTAAAAGGACTATAAATGATAAATTCTTCCAGGGTGTCCGGATTTTGAGAGATGTCCGACCGGGCACTTAATAAAAGGCAATTGGTCCGGCCTGGAGCTTGAATTGCAATTGAATTTGTGGCGCGTAGGATGGGTTAAGCTTTTTCATGTTACTGCAATGAATGATTATATGCGAACGGTGATTCTCTTGATTGCAAACAACACTGCATCTGCAAGAGGCTTGCATCTCAGTTGCCTGGTGGCCATGTTCCTGTTCCGGGCAATTGCTGTTTTTGCACAGGAACGAGGAGTGTCAGTAGTTGCAGCAACAGAGCCTACGACGGGAAAAACCTACGCCGTGGTCGTGGGCATCTCAGACTACCAGTCACCAGAGATCCCGGACCTGCAATTTGCCGACCAGGATGCAAAGGTGTTCGCAAGTTGGCTGGAGGAATCCAGGGCAGGAGTTGCTGACCGCGAAGATGTAATGTTATTGTTAAATGGAGAAGCGACGCGCGCAAATTTTAACGCAGCGTTGGATTGGCTTGTAGAGAAATGCAGGAGCGGCGACCGGGCCATCTTGTTTTTTAGTGGACACGGCGACGCAGAGAGCAAAACCAAATTTAACAGAGGATTTCTGCTGTTTCACGATTCGCCGCCTAACAATTACGCCGCAGGCGCTTTTTCGCTGGTCATGCTGCAGGATTATCTGAGTACGCTGTCAGACAGTGCATCGGTATTGATGGTAGCCGATGCATGCCGTTCGGGAAAATTGGCTGGCAGCACGGTGCAGGGATCTCAAATGACGGCAGCCGAATTGGCAAAGCAATATGCCAGGGAGACAAAGATCCTGTCATGCCAACCCGAAGAGTTCAGTCTCGAGGGCAGGCAATGGGGCGGAGGCCGGGGAGTATTTAGTTATTTTCTGATGGAAGGTCTGTACGGACTGGCAGATGAAGACAAAAACCAAAAAGTCACTTTGCGGGAGGTGAGCCGTTACGTTCCGGAAAAAATCAGTTACGAAATTTCGCCGCTTGAACAAACACCCATGTTTGTTGGAAATATGAAGGAGCCCATTGCCAAAGTGGACAGCAATGTAATGCAGAGGCATGTTGCGCAAATTGGTGGTTCCAGAAGAATCCAATTATCAGTTTTAGAGTCCAGGGGCATGGAGGAACGGATACTTGCAGGACTGGATTCTGGCCAGCGACGGGCGTATTACGGATTTAAGGATGCGGTCGCAGCGGGACGTTTTTTCGATCCTCCGGGAAGCAATGCCGAAGAATGGTACGTTAGCCTGTCAAAGAATGAAAAGCTGGCACCGCTGCATTCTCTGATGCAGCGCAATTATGCTGCAGGACTTCAAAACGAAGTACAACAGGCGATCAATTCCCTTCTCGAAGACGACCCATACGAATATTACCAGTGGAAGTTTACACCCTCAAAGTATCGCGACTATCCTAAGTATCTGCAAAGAGCGATTGAGTTGCTTGGCGAAAAACATCCTGCCTTCAAATTGCTGCAATCCCAGCGACTTTATTTTGAGGCATACCTGATGCTAAAGCAAGCACTTCCCATAGCAGGGGACAGAGAAGTGATTGCAAAAATGAAGCAGTTAATAAGACACAAGCTCAACGAGGCGATAGAATACAATCCCTCCGCAGCCTACCTGTATTTTTTGTTGGCGGAGTCCTTTTGGGATATCGCGGGAGCCTATAGCTTTGATTCGATGCGCCATTATTTTGTGCTCACCACACAGTACGCTCCAACCTGGCTCAATCCCTATCACACTTACTTTAATTACGTTTTAAACTCAGAAGTGAATGAAATCCGGGCCGACTCCGTGTTAAATGTTGCTTTGAATTTCAAGCCGGAATCATGGTACCTTCGGCTGTGTTTGTCATGGCTGAGGCAAAGGCAAAACCTGCATGAACAATCTGACTCAATCTGCCGTGTTTTGCTGAGAGAAAGGCCGGAATTGCTCGAGGCACGGTCCACTCTCGTGCAAACTCAGGCAGAAAGGTACAATTGGAGAGCCGTCCTGGCTCATGGAGATACTGCTTTCGCAAATGGAGTACTTGAAGGCGATTATTCTTACGGTTGGTACTTGGCGGCACTTTTAAGTTCAGGACAAAAGAGGGCTTTTGAATCATCCACGAGGAATCATAACTCTGCATTTGTATTGGGGGGCAATAGCGACCTTGAAATTCACCTCGCTAAGTATCATCTGAAGCACGGTCAGTGCGATAGCACACTGGCACTTGGCGTAAGACTTTTGGAAAACGGAGCATTACCATTGCACCTCGTTGCAGCGGTCATGGAGATGCTGGGAGATTGCCTGGTGCTAAAGGGAGAATATGACGATGCCCGCATCCAATACCAAAAGGCTATGTATGCCGATCCTACTCACAGCAGAACAACCGTGAGCTCCATGGCAAGGCTTGCCAAACTTGCCGCACGGGAGGGAGCATTTCAGCGGGCTGACAGCCTGTTCAACGCAGCATTGGCAGAGTGGGTAGGATTTTTTTGGTTTGGCCGGGAGGAGGCGCATTGCCTTTATGGAGATTTTCTACTCGAACAGGGCCGGATTGAAATGGCGATCTTCCATTACCGACAAGCCAACGCCCTGGTCCCATTTTATGATGAACCCTGGCTGGGCCTGGCAAAGTGCGAGCTGGTCAGAGGCAACGATGATGAAGCCATGAAGCATTTGGCCAAAGCAATGGAAAATTATTATCCCGAGCCGGAAACCCTGCGCAACGACAAATACTTCAGGCAGCTGAACGGCGACATTCGGTTTGAAAAATTGCTGGTTCAATACCAGCATCTCAACGCTGCAAAGTGAACAACGCAGAGAAATTGCCCGGGGCCGTATATCAAAAGAAGTTGCAAAGCAATTCTTCTCAACTTTACCGGATTGGAAAAGGCCAGACGTGTTGTTGAGAGAGGTATAGAAGCAAAATATTCAAATTTGATGGCAATTTGGAAGCAACATGAAGGAGAGGACGAAGGCGATTGACAAGCAGTGTGGAATCACCGGATGGATGAGTTTGATGGTGGTCCTTATTTGGCTTTGGATTCCCGCATCCGGTTTGGGCCAGGAGCGCGGTGCCGTAAAGATTGAAGCGGAACCAGAGCCGACAGGAAAAACCTACGCCGTAGTCGTGGGCATCTCAGATTACCAGTCACCGGAGATTGCGGACCTGCAGTATGCCGCTGCCGATGCCCAGGCTTTTGTCGATTGGTTGCTGAAGGTTTATCCGGATGAGATCAGCCCCGGCGACATCACTTTGCTAACGGACTCTCTTGCCACCAGTTCCCGTCTGGATGCCTCCCTGGAGTGGCTCATGGATAAATGCAAAAGCGGTGACAGGGCATACATCTATTTTTCCGGACACGGCGATGCTGAAAGCCGTACTCGCAACCGCAGGGGCTTTCTATTGTGTCACGATTCGGGCCCGAATAATTATGCCGCAGGAGCCTATGCCTTGACCTTTCTCCAGGATAAGATCGAAACGCTCACCATCGACAGCAGCGTAAAGGTGTACGTGATCATGGATGCATGTCGGGCGGGTAAACTCGCCGGAAACCAGGTGGGAGGAAAGCAAATGACCGCCGCTGAACTTGCACAGCAGTACGCCAATGAAATCAAAATTTTATCCTGCCAGCCGGATGAAGTCAGCTTGGAAGGAAAACAGTGGGGCGGAGGGCGTGGCGTCTTTAGCTACTATCTTACCGAAGGGCTGACGGGTTTTGCAGACAACAACGGAGATGGCTGGATTTCTCTTATGGAGCTGGGCCGCTATCTTCAGGATCGAATCGCATACGACGTTTCGCCCATCCAGCAAACGCCCATGGTCGTTGGAAAACCGAATGAACCAGTTGCAACCTATAAAATAGAACAGCTTCAAAGCCTTGTTGCACGTAAAGTAAAGGGGATCCCTGCAATGATGCCACATGATATGCGGGGAATTGAAGAGGAAGCTCTCGCTCAGTGCGACAGTCAGACCCGGGCTGATTACAGTGCATTTAAAGCGGCCCTTCGCGATCGGCGGTTAATGGGTACCGATACCGGGTCGGCAGAAAAACTATTCCAGAAACTTATCGGAAACAGCATCCTGCAGCCCCTATACCCGGGCATGAAGCGAAACTTCGCTGTTGCATTGCAGGAAGAGGTGCAACAAGCCATTAACGCCCTCTTGGTCACAGATCCTACAGAGATCATGCGCTGGCACCACTTTCCGGAGCGATTTAACCAATATCCTGCTTACCTGACCAAAGCAATGGAACTGATCGGATCCCGAAGCAGTTACTACAACAGTTTACATGCAAAGAAATTATACTTCGAAGCCTACCTCGAACGAAAAGAACGCCTAGAAATACAGGCAGAGGGAGTTGTTCGGGCAGGCATACGGCATGCAATCTGCAATAAACTCCTTAAAGCCATGTCTTTGGATAGTTCAGCAGCCTACATCTGCCATGAACTTGCTGCACTCTACTTTCTGCAGATCCCTCCAAGCACTGACTCTTTGGTCTATTGGAACCAGCAAGCCATCGAACGTTCGCCCACATGGCTGTTGCCCTACCTGGAAATTGCTGAGGAATACCAGGTGACCTTTTCTAACCGCTTCGATGAATCCGATAGATGGCTGAAGCGCGCAGTGGAAATTGATTCGCAATCCTACATGATTAAAGAGCGTCTTTCATGGTTGTACCAACGCAAAAATCAACTCGATAAGACCATTGACCTTTGTCTTCAGAATATTCGATCTCGACCTGAAGCATACAGCGGATATTATACACTTTCCTGTACTTACGCATTCATGCGAGATTTTGAAAGGATGAAGCCTTATTTTATAAAAGTCCACGAACTGGGTGTAAGGCCGTTTCATAATGAACCCTATTATTTGCGAAACCGGCACATAGGTTTTTTTATTCCTTATTTAGAGGAAGGTTTGCGCGATCCGAGTCTCTCCACGATGGAGAAGGCCAACTTCGCCGCGCTGTTGGCAATTTGTCACTTTACCTTGGGGGAGGAGGCAGCCGCTGGCCCATACCTGGAAAGATGCAGGCAAATTCAACCGTATTTCTGGTATAACATGCTTCTTAAGGTGATTGAAGGCCGAATTCAATTGGCAAGGGGACAGTTGGGTATAGCCGATTCGCTCTTTGCATCGGTAAGTATTCTGGATCCTTCAATAAACATGTACCCCCCCTCTCAAGCCTGGCGTGCCGTAGTTGCAGAGAAATCCGGCAGACTGGAGTTGGCGGATTCCATTTTTCGTCAGTCTTTGCTATTCTGGTCAGGAAGCGCGTGGGATGACTTTCCGCTCCAGGAAGAATGCCATTACCTCTATGGAATGTTTCTGATCAGAAGGCAAAGGTTCCAGGAAGCAGAGGAAATGTTTGCAAAAGCCAATGAACTGGCCTATGCCAACGGACACCTGGCTTGGTTTGGTTTGGCCTGCCTGGAAGCGGCCCGGGGCAATAAAAGCAAAGCCTACGATCATCTCGAAAGATCTCTTGCATGCGGATATCCCTTGCGAAGGGATATCGAAAACGAACCCCTGCTGAAATCCCTGGCAGGGAAAAGGCGGTTGGTAAAATTACTGGATAAAACATTTTAAATGACCACAAATTGGAACACATGAACATAACCAAAATGCGATCGGTTACATGCTTTTGCGTGGCCATGTTGTTGAATGCTTTCGTCGGTATCGCACAATGGCAGGTCTTGAACTGCCGGCGTCTGGTGGATGGCAGAGGTGGGGTGATCGAACAGGCCACGATCGTCGTTCGCGACAACGTGATCCACGCCGCGGGAAAATCGGGAGAAGTAATCGTGCCCAAGGGTGCCGTTGTGCATGACCTGAGCCAATATACCGTATTGCCAGGGCTGATCGATGCCCATACGCATCTGAGTTATGCCTGGGACCAAATGCCGGGAACTACTCCATGGGAGAGCCTCGAGCGCATTATGAGCAATCCAATGGTTCTGTTTTATTCAACGAGAAATGCGGCCAGAACCCTGGAAAGCGGAGTAACCACGGTGCGTGACCTGGGGTCCTACGAAAAACTGGATACCGACCTCAAACTATTGATCCTTCGCGGCGAAATCGCAGGCCCACGCATGTTCATCGCGGGAAATGGTTTGCACGTTAGCATTGACCCCTACCTTCCGATCAATTTCCGCGATTTTGGAAAGGCCGATGGCGTCGAAGAGGTCATTCGTGCGACAAGACAACAAATCATGACCGGGGTAGACTGGATAAAGGTGTACGGCTCTACAGGATCCGGCAATGATGTCAGCGGCCATCAGACCTACACGCTCGAAGAAATGCAGGCCGCCTGCAACATTGCCCATCAGCATGGTCTTCGCGTAGCCATTCATGCCTACGGAGGAGAGGCGGCACGCATGGCCGTTCAGGCTGGCGCCAATTCATTGGAACATGCGACTGATCTCGACGATGCCACACTTTCAGAGATGGTGCACAAGGGTGTGTATTACGTTCCTACCGTCGATCACAACCGTTATTACGCTGATCATGCAGCAGTATATGGGTACTCCGAAGCAGAAGTCATCCAATTGAAGGAGTTCATCCGACGCAACGTTGAAACCTTGCGAAGGGCCCATCAGGCAGGAGTTAAAATCGTTATGGGTTCTGATGCAGTTTTTACGGGTTTTGGCGAAAATGCACGGGAGCTCGAGTGGTTTATCGAAGCAGGCATGACGCATCAGGAGGCCATTCGCTCTGCGACCAGCATAGGTGCTGAACTCCTGGGGCGCCAAGTCGATCTCGGCAACATTGCACCCGGCTATCTTGCCGATGTCATCGCGGTTGAGGGCAACCCCCTGGAAGACATTCAAGCGTTAACGCGTAGGGTACGATGGGTCATGAAAGACGGAAGGGTGTTCGTCGACAAGCGCCCAAAACTCCGCTGAGCACCTGAGCAATCATCCCCGGACAGCACCCGGTTGAATTACCCCTGGATTTGCTATTTGCCGAAGTCTGCTATCTTTGGTGCTAACAATTAACGCTCATTCGCATGCAGGGAAAGAAGGGACTGATAACCACCACGATCCTGACAACACTGGCGCTCTTCGTCCAGGGACAACGGGGTGCAACCCCATCCAATGAAGACCTCCCTTTCAGGGGCGCCGTCCACGCACTCATCATCGGGATCAGCGATTACCAGTACGTGCAGGATCTTCGCTATGCTGACCGCGATGCACGGGCATTCAGGGAATATCTTTTGAGGCATAGCCGGCCGGCTGCCGATAGCCAGCACATCGAAATGTTTGTCAACGATAAGGCGACCCGCATTCCCGTTTGCGATGCCATCTCTTCCCTGGTTCGTCGTGCACAACCTGGAGATCGCGTCTATTTTTATTTTGCCGGACACGGCGACATCGAAGACCTGACGCAATCGGAAAATGGACTGCTGCTGCTGCACGATAGCCCGTTGGAAGGTTATTTTGGAATGACCGACGGCGTCCTACAGGTCAATCAGATTGCCGACTATTTCGGCAAACTTTCCTCTAAAGGCGTTGAGGTCTTCTACGTCATCGATGCTTGCCATTCCGGAAAACTCAGAGGCGGCGAACAGGGAAAGTCACATACCTCCGCTGCGGTACAACGGGTGCTCGCAACCCATGCGACCCTGATGCTTTCCTGCGACGCCGATCAGCTGTCGCTCGAAAGCGAGGGCTGGGGTGGTGGTCGCGGACTGTTTTCCTGGTACCTCGAAGACGGCCTTCTGGGTCTCGCTGAAGTGGATAACGACGATCAGGTGAGCCTGCTCGAACTCGAGCAATACGTCAAACGCAACACCTACCTTGCCAGCGAAAAGCGTCAAACCCCCGTGTTCCTGGGCAAACAGGACCGGGTGATCAACTGGGTAGATGCACATTACAGGGATTCCCTCTCCAGAATGCGACGCGAAAGCTATCCGGCTTACGCCGAAGTGAATTACAAAGGAAGCGAGCATCGTTACCTGGATGCAATGGACAGCCTTGGCAAAGCGCTCTATCTGCAATGTGAGCAACGAACAGAAGAAGGCATCCTGATGAACAGAGACCAGGAAAATGCCTGCCAGCTTTTTCGCCGCTTTTTACAAAACTATCCCAACAACTACCTCGGTGCATTGCTGCGCCGAAAGCTCGTAGCCAGACTCAACCAACCGTTTGACTCCATCGTGCGCCCCGTCATGCTGGGGAAAAGACCTCGATTGTCGGTAAATCAACTGAAACGTGCTGCAGAATCCCTCGATTCCTGCATTGCTCTGCTGGATGCTTCGCATTATATGTACCGCCATTTCCTTTCCCGCAGACATTGCCTGGAAGCCGTGGAAAGGGCGCTACCGGTCGATATCAACAACTACGGGCCGCTGGAACGCGAAACCATGCACTTCGCACTGGATCAGTTGCATCGCTCGCGATCCCTGGAACCAAACGCAAGCTATGTGTATTTCTGGCTCGGTTTGTATCACCAGACCATGCATTCACCCGATAGCGCACTGGTCTACTTCAGCGAATTCCTGAGGCTGATCCCCAATTCAGCTCTGGCGCATAACCTGATCGGCATTTCACTCGGCGACAACCGCCAGTACGAAGCGTCGGTCAAGGCATTCGAAAGGGCACTTGTCCTGGATCCTGATTCCTTTGAGCCCCGCAACAACCTCGCATACATTTTCAACGAAATGCGCGCCTTTGAACGGGCAGAAGCTGCCGCACGCGATGCCATCGCCTTAAAGCCCGGTTCCGTTTTCGCACGCAACTCATTGGCATCGGTGCTCCTCGAAATGCACCGCTACAGTGAGGCCTTGCAGGTTGCGGAGGAGGCCCTTCAAATGGATTCCTCCTCCTTCCGGACAATTTACCTTAAAGGAAAGATCCACTTTGCCAATCGCAATTTCGGACAGGCCGAACAACTGTTCGCAGAAGTCCTTCGTCGCAAAAGGGACTACGGTTACGCCTCCCGGGAACTCGCGCTTACCTATATGGCGACAGCGAAATGGGCCAAGGCTTTGGAGACCTTCCGCAGCTACTTCGAACTGGATCCTTCAAGCGGGATCATGCACCAGCAGTACGCGCTATGTTTTGCCCAAATGGGGATGAAAGACAGCGCAGACCACTATTTCCAACTTGCACTGAAGGAACTCTCATCCGACCGCAATCGCCTGGAAAATCTGGCAGACATACACCACTATGGCCTGGGTGATGCCCGAACCGCGCGAACATTTTACGATGCAGCACTTCAGAGAAGGGACAACAACCCGGTGTTGTGGGCAAAAGCCGCTTGCAGTTCAATGGCAGCCGGAGATAGTGATCGCGCAGCATTCTGCCTCGGCAAAATCAAGACGATACCCCATTCTGCGGCAGCATTGGCCTATACTGAAGCCTGCATCATGGCAACGGATACGCCCACGCCGGATCCACTGGATAAACTGCGGTCGGCATTCAGGATTGACCACAACCTGGTGTGGCTGGCGCAGTCTGAGCCTGCATTCGCATCCTGGAAAAACAGCGCGGCTTTCACAGACCTGATCCGGGAATTTCACCCTCCGGCTCGCTAACCCTTAAGTCTGCAAAGACATAAATCCCGGCAATTTGCTATCTTTATGCAATGAACTGGTTTTGGATCATCTGGGGTTTCGACGCTCTTATCGCGTTGATTGCAGTCTATTTTTTTCTGATCGGCCTTTCTGACGGTACAGTGAGCGCAAGGAACATGAAAATGTGGCTGGGCCTTCTGTTGGGTCTGGCTGTAATTTTAGGTGGCAGCATCTGGCTTCGGTCACACGGCCATACGGGCATGGCCATTTCCCTGCTGGGGATACTGGCTATTCCTGGCTTCCTTTATGCGCTGTTTATGATCGTAAACCTGCTCTCCAACGAACGCTGGAATTAGAAGAATCCCTGAATTTGAAGTTTCGTTTTCCCTGGAGCATTTCCCTCGCCGGGATTGCCCTCTCTACTTGCGCTCACCGCATCGGGCTACCTGCGAAGGGAAAGGTTCGGGTGATAAGATGGTATGGTGCAGCCGCGTTACCCATGAAGAGCTTCAGGTATTTTGGTTGTCCGGATTTACTCGTGGAAAGCCCATGCATCAACCCGCTTTAAGACGGGATTCTGATATGCGAACGCACCGCGGTTCTGTCGTCGGGAGTCTTTTATATATCGTTGGGAAGGTAAAAATTCCAATTCTTCTTCCAGAAATTGGGCCCGCAAAATATCTGCAATCAGCAGGGCAGCATTCCCTCCATTCTGTATGGGAACATATCGTCGCAGGGCACCGGACGAAACCGCCGTATGCACTTTTTTGCCAAGTGCAAGCGCAAAGTAAAGCGCCGGCGCACCATTGCTGATCAATTCCTGGCAATTGGCCACGAGTTCGCCCGTACTGCTGTGAAGATAGATTTCACTGTCTTTTCCGAATATCTTCTCGATTTCAGCCACCGCGCGCCGGTGTTTTTCGAGAGGGTGCAATTGAAATATCAGTTTTCGGTCGCCCGCGACGCGGCGGCATCCTTCAAGGAATGCCACGCGGTCCTCGCGTCCGCCTTTTTCTCTAATGGCAGAAGTGCACACAAGCACATACGGCGATGTGCGGAATTTACGGTTAACAAAAGCGGCGAGGTGGTCAAAGGCAGGAACGCCGGAAACTCGAAGGCGGTTCGCAGGAATCCCCGCAGATTCAAGCAACTGCGCATCCCCCTCCGATGCGAGAAAGTACAGTTCGAAATGATCTTTGAAACCTGAAGAGGACGAAGAGGGCAATGGCAGATGCCCATGCGTTACGGGAGTTCGTTTTGGGGAATCTGTCGAAACCGGTTCTGCCAGTGCATCCTGAATAAAAACTCTTGGAATTTCTGTCAGCTTCCGCGGAAGCTTCGCGTTTCCGTAAACGATGAGTAAATCAAAAACCGGGTCAGCATCGTTAAACAAACGTTTGTACGTTTGAAATGCAGACACGGGAGGGGAAATGAATGATGCCTTTTGTTCAGGATAAATGCGCCGGATCAACGTCCATGAGTTGAGTGCGAAAGGGCTTTTCCTGCTCCGGAATCCACCGCGACTTACAATGACGTAATGATCGCAGTCCGGCAAATCGTTGCAAATGCGTTGGACTTGCGAGGTAAAGGTATTTAAGCTGGAAAAGTGCAATACTTTTTTGCGGATCATCGGTTTTAATCATTTGCCATCATAAAATTAACGTCCTGGTCCTGCTGTGTGCTCCCGTTTTTAGAGATTTAATGAAATGCGAATACTGGCTTTACATTGACGTAATATTCAAGCTCTTCCCGTCGAACGGGCGCATTGCAGTATTAGAAAAACGCGAAGACAAATTGGATAGGTCAGATTCCTCAGGTCCACGCGAAGCAAATATGGGCAATGCAAGTCCACCCCATGCTGGAAGTTTCTCAATGGGAAGTTTTTATTACGAGCGCAGCCTGGCGTTGAACGAAATGATGTGCAAGCCATACATTTGCATATGGACCGAATCAACGACAGCGGCTTGCGTGCAGCGCTCTCCGCCCTGGGTGAAGAAATCGGAGGGTCGCTCTCGTACGACGAAATGCATTCGGGCATTTATGCCACCGACGCCAGTAACTACCAGATTCGGCCGCTGGGTGTGGCGTTCCCCCGGTCTGAGGAAGACGTGCTTCGCATCGTTCATTGGGCCAACCGCCATCGCATCCCGCTGGTTGGCCGGGGAGGGGGCACCAGCCTGGTTGGACAAACCATTGGAGAGGGACTCGTTGTCGATTTTTCTCGTTACATGGACCGCATCCTCGAACTCAACGTTGAGGAACGCTGGGCATGGGTCGAGCCAGGGATTGTGAGGGATGTATTGCACCATGCCCTTAAACCACACGGGCTGCATTTTGCACCGGATCCAGCGACTTCCAGCCGCGCTACCGTTGGCGGAATGATCGCCAACAACAGCTCCGGGACGCGCAGCCTCCGCTATGGCAAAACCCTGGATCACGTACTCGAACTCCGAGTGCTGCTCGCCGACGGAACGGTCTTGCACAGCAGAGATATCGATGCGGCACAGCGTACAGCTTTAAAAATGGATCACGGCAGAGAAGCGGAAATTCTGCGAGAGCTGACCCGCATTGTAGACGAACAGCGCGACGAAATTGAAATTCGGTTTCCCAAAGTCATGCGCAGGGTAGGAGGATACAACCTGGATGAATTTCTTGGTGAAACCTGGAATCTCAGCAAACTGTTTACCGGCAGCGAAGGCACCCTTGGCATCATCCTCTCAGCGAAAATACACCTTGAGCCTTTGCCGGCTCACCAAAGCATCTGCGTCGTGCATTTTTCTGAATTTTTTGAGTCGATTTCACACGTAGAACAAATGGTGCAATCCGGTGCGGTCGCCGTTGAATTGCTCGACCGGATGCTCATCGAGAAGAGCCGGGACAACCTGGAAACCCGGAGGTATTGCCATTTTATCCAGGGAGAACCGGCTGCATTACAGGTCGTGGAATTTTACGGTGAGACGCGCGCAGACGCAGAAGCACATGCCCGTTCTTTTGCGCGGAATCTGGAATCAATGGGCATTGGCTACGCATGGCCGGTTTATACGGAGACCTCAGACATCGAAGACGTTTTTACCGTCCGAAAAAAGGGTCTGGGTTTGCTAATGGGAATCAAAGGACGCAGAAAGCCCATCCCCTTCATCGAAGACGCAGCCGTTCCGCTGCAGCACCTGGCTTCCTACATTCGCGATGTGTACGACGTCTGTCACCGGCACGGGGCCGATGTGGTCGCGTACGCACATGCCAGCGTTGGTCTGCTGCACGTCAAACCCTTGCTCGACCTTCGAGATGCAGAAGACATCGAACGCATGAAAGTCATTTCGACGGACTGCCTCGAACGTGTGATGCATTACGGCGGAAGCTGGAGCGGAGAGCACGGCGACGGCCTTGCGAGAAGCCCATTCAACGAACGCTTTTTCGGCAGCCGCCTGTACGCGGCTTTCCGGGAAGTGAAAAATCTTTTCGACCCGGACTTTGTGATGAATCCTGGCAAAATCGTGGACGCTCCCCCTCAGGACGCTAACCTTCGCTACGGATCCGCATACCGGGATCAGGTCAGGGATACGATGTTCCACTACCGGACCGAAGGAGGATTTGCGGAGGCAGCCCACCTTTGCAACGGAGTGGGGGAATGCCGCAAGCTGAGCGGAGGAACCATGTGTCCAAGTTTTCGCGCGACGCACTCCGAAAAGGATAGCACCAGAGGGCGAGCCAACCTGCTGAGGCTGGCCATCTCCGGGCAGTTGAAGCACAACGGACTGGACAGCCCCGAATTGCAGGAGATCATGGACCTGTGTCTTGCCTGCAAGGCCTGCAAGGCGGAATGCCCCAGCAACGTCGACATGGCCAAATTCAAGAGCGAGGTGCTGCACGCATCCAAACAATCGCGTGGAACTGTTTTGACCGACCGCCTGATGTTGGCACAGGACGGCATGAACCGATGGTTATGTGGTCCGGCGGCACCCCTGGCCAATGCCGTGATCGAATCATCCCCGTTTCGGTGGGCCTTGGAAAAGATATCGGGTCTCGACCGCCGCCGCACTTTGCCACGCTATGCAAAAAGGCGCTTTGCCGCAAAATCGAGTGCAGGTGACCCGGACGTCGTCTTTTTTGCCGACTCCTACGTTCGCTACCACGAACCTCAAACGGGTGACGCCGCTATTGCCTTGCTAAAATCACTCGGCCTGCGCGTAGCCATAATCGATAAGGCTTGCTGCCAGAGACCCCTGATGTCGCGGGGACTGCTCGACGCCGCGCGCTCAAGGGGGGACAAAACGTTTAGACAATTGCTCCCTTTTCTTGAACGCGGGGTTCCCGTTGTGGTTTGCGAACCTTCATGTGCAAGTGCACTGCGCGACGACCTGCCCGACCTGATGACAGACCCCACCTTTGCACGATATTCAGAACAGATCATGCCTATAGAAGATTTCGTGGCAAGTAGAGAGGACTGGATGGGCCGTATCGCCATGGAACCTGGAGAATACCTTATGCACGGACATTGCCATCAACGTGCGCTGTTTACAACAGTTTCGCTGCGGCGCATTTTTGACAAACAAACGAACGTTCGTTTGTTGGAGACTCCCGGTGGCTGCTGTGGAATGGCCGGGGCGTTTGGTTACGAGAAAAAGCACTACGACCTATCTGTACAGATCGCCGGACAGAGCATACTCCCGGGCTTGAGGGGCGCATCGGAGTCAACCCACCTCGTTTTCAACGGGTTCAGTTGCCGCCACCAGGCAGAACACCTTACGGGCATTAAGCCCCGTCATTGGGTTGAGTTTATCCAACGAAATTCTGAAGAATAACCGGTTGGGCCTTTGCACAAAAAAAAGCCACTCCTGATGTGCAGGAGTGGCCGGCTTCTACGAGTTCGAGAGTTATTGTGCTTTTTTGAACAGACCGCCGAGCAGGGAGCCCGCACCCCCACCGACGAGGGACAGGATGAGGCCCATGATGTTGAAGCCGCCGTCTTCGCCGCCACTGTTGCCCAACAGGTTGAGGGCTTGAGCCAGAATCGGCAGAATGTTTCCTCCAGCCGCCCCGGCAATGAGGTTGCCAATCATTCCCAAGCCATTCTTTTTAGCCATGTTGCCACCGTAACCACCGGCAGCACCAGCAACGGTGTTGATGAGAATTTGCATGAAGTCCATAGTTCGTTTGTTTTGAAGGTGAAGGAATAATAGACCTCTAAGTTACTCTTCATTAACAATTTATTGGATAAATTTATATATATAATTTTTTGATATATATAAGCAGTCGATCTGGAGGGTTGTCAGGGCGTGCGAAAACATTGCGTACATTCACCCTTGGAATGCTATAAGGTATGTCAAAAAACATCAGCCATCTTTCAGGGCGCAAGGGCTTAAAGCAAAACCTGTTTGAGGAGATCGCAGCATCGGTACAGCTCAACGGACGGCTCGACGAAGAGGCGGCACGCAAACTGGCAGAGGATTTTCTCGTGGGGACAGCCAGTGTCCATGGAACGGCCAGTTTTTACGATTTTACCCGGGAAGATCAGGCCGGCAAAAAGGTTTACGTATGCAACGGTACAGCCTGTCTTACTGCGGGAACACAGATGTTCGTTCGCGACGAGCTCAGCCGCCACTTTTCGACGGACGAGATCGGGGAAATGTGTTGCCTGGGGCGTTGTCACGAAAACAGTGCTTTCCAGTATGCAGGATCCAATTACTCTGGAACTGCCATCCGCGAATTAGAGCAAATCAGAAATTCAGGTAGGCACATCCGCGACCGGTATGCAGTCAGGGCATTGGGCCAGCCAATCCTGACGGGCCCTCAGCCGAGCCAGGAAGCGCTGAGGGAACAACTGCTCGTCCTGCTGAGCCGCAAACCCGAAGCGTGGATCTCCGAGCTCAAACTCTCTGGTCTGCGGGGCCGCGGGGGAGCCGGGTTCCCCATGGCCATCAAGGTCGAATCCTGTGCCCGCACCCCGGGTGATATCAAATTTATCGTTTGCAACGCCGACGAAGGCGACCCGGGTTCTTTTAGCGATCGCTATTTGCTGGAGCAGCAGCCATACCTTGTTCTCTTCGGACTGCTTGCAGCCGGTTACATGGTTGGTGCAGACCGTGGCGTGGTTTACCTCAGAGCGGAATACCCTGAATCTGCAGAAGCACTTGCCGAGGCATTGGATCAATTCCGGGAGTGGGGATTTTGCGGAGAGCACATTCTGGGAAGCGAATTCTCCTTTGCCTTCAAGGTCATTTTAGCTCAGGGAGCTTATATCTGTGGCGAAGAGACCGCACTGTTATCGTCGATCGAAGGCCAGCGCCCGGAAGTGCGCGTTAGACCGCCCTTCCCGGTGCAGGAAGGTCTGTTTGGCAAACCTACATTGGTCAATAACGTCGAGACCCTGGCCAACCTGTTCGCGATCTGTCGCGATGGGGGCGCCGCTTTTGCGGCCATCGGTGCACCGAAATCCACCGGAACAAAATTGGTATCCCTCGATAGCCACTTCAACCGCTCTGGCATCTGTGAAGTGCCCATGGGTACTGCCTTGCGCGACGTCGTTTTTCAACTGGGCGGCGGATTCACAACCCGTGTTAAAGCCCTCCACATTGGAGGCCCTCTGGGGGGACTCGTTCCCATTCACAAGGTCGACGAATTGCAAGTCGATTTTGAATCCTTCGCCAGCCAGGGTTTTCTGCTGGGCCACGCTTCCATCGTTTCGGTCCCGGACGCCTTCCCAATGATCGAATACCTGGAGCACCTCTTTGCCTTCACCGCCCACGAAAGCTGCGGCAAATGTTTTCCCTGCCGCATTGGCTCAGTTCGAGGAAGGGAGCTTCTGCACAAAGCACGCACTTCAGAGGGCTTTCTCATCGACAAAAATCTTTTTGGGGACCTCCTCGATGCCATGAAGCGCGGCTCCCTTTGTGCGCTTGGGGGCGGAGTTCCGCTTCCGGTTTACAATGCGCTGCAATACTTTGAACAGGAACTCCGGACTTATTTTTCCAAGGGGTCTGCGTGACCATCCACATGCAACAAACTACCGAATGTTAGTATGAAACAGGAAGCATACATCATCGCCATGACGCGTTCGGCCTTTGCAAGATCCAGACGCGGGGGATTTCGCTTCACTCGCTCCGACGACCTGTCGGTGCAACTCATCCAAAAGCTGATGGATCGCCTGCCCGGGCTGGACCATGCCCGCGTAGACGACGTCATCGTCGGTTGCGCAAATCCTGAAGGGGAGCAGGGCCTTCAAATAGGACGACAGATTGCCCTGAGGGCTCTTGGTAAACAGACTCCGGGAATGACGGTCAACCGGTATTGCGCATCGGGCCTGGAGAGTCTGGCCATCGCCACCGCAAAAATCCGCAGCGGCATGGGGAGCTGCTTTGTCGCCGGAGGCGTGGAGAGCATGAGTGTCATCCCAATGGAAGGGTACAAATTTGCTCCCAGCTTCGAGGTGGCTCGCGAACATCCGGATTACGTAATTGGAATGGGGCTGACCGCTGAGGCCGTTGCAGCTAAATACTCGATCGCGCGTTCAGACCAGGATGCCTTTGCTCTCCGTTCGCACCTGCAGGCGGCCCTAGCACAATCTTCTGGCCGGTTTGCTGAAGAGATCACTCCCATTGAGGTTGAAGAATCCCATTTCGATGGACAGAAAAGGCATTTGCGCAAGATCTCTGTGTTGTGCGACGAGGGCATCCGCAAAGACACAAGCCTCGAAGCACTGTCGGCCCTAAGACCGGCATTCTCCAGAAACGGCTCGGTCACTGCCGGCAACTCGAGTCAGACCAGTGACGGCGCTTGCTTTCACGTCGTGGCCAGTGAATCCGTCGTTCGCGACTTAGGCGTTACTCCTATTGGCAGAATCGTCTCCTGCGCCATCGCGGGCGTTGAGCCTCTCTTCATGGGCATCGGTCCCTGCGCTGCCATACCCAGGGCACTCGACCAGGCGGGACTTCAACTGCAAGACATCGCGGTGGTCGAACTCAACGAAGCTTTTGCAGCACAATCCCTGGCGGTGATACGCGAAGCAGGTCTGGATCCGGAAATCGTGAACCCCAACGGGGGTGCCATTGCTTTGGGCCATCCGCTCGGATGCAGCGGAGCCCGCCTTGCCATGACCTGCATACTCGAACTACGCCACCGCAACGCGCGCTATGGCTTGGTCACCGCGTGCGTTGGTGGCGGACAGGGCATCGCCGCCGTCGTGGAAGCGATCTGAATTTGCGACAGGGACCATTTGCTGGTATGCCAACAATCTGTGCGCATGAACACTGGCAGGCGGACTGGAGTAAAAGAGAATTCTCAGAGGTGGCCTAAAGGCTATTCATGGGATTCGGACTTTGCTTTGCCTCGCAGGCATCGCAAAAAGGCGTAGGGTTTGCGATGGCTGAGGTAGTCTGGATCCAATTCGTTTTGGATCGCCTCGCGTTCGAAACCAATGGACTGGTAGGCCTGTAGATGACCATTGGAATGGAGGCGGCGCAAAAGGTATTCCAGTGCGTACCACACGTAAAACGGAACGACCAGCAGCTCCACCTGCTGCCGAAGGTGGATCCTTTCATGGTTCATCAAGGATGCGTTGAAACGATCAGTCGGCTTGCGTACGACGATAAATGGCCATAGCGCCATCGCTCCTGCAAAGGATCCGCTGAGCAGGGCGAGGAGTCGTGGATTGCATAAAACGATCATTTAAACAGCAATTGAACGAACGCGGCCTCAGAAGCCTGACTCCGAAGTAAGGGGACCATGGAAGCCCCTGTAAGCAAATTTGTGCCGTGTGTAGATTGGGGTTCCGCGACTTTTTGGAAGTATACCATTCCGGCGCACGGAGGCCTCAGTGCTTTTTCCACCGTTCGAGCCTGGGTATTGGCCTTGTCGCGAGCCAGGCAAACAATCCGTTCATTCCACTTTTTTTCATTTCCTGAATGCAGAACTTCTGCATTTTTTCTGCTGTGTCAATTTCCGGTGGAGATAAAAAGGCCCCTTCCCGGTAACACATGGAGCAGTATTTTTTACTGAGGGTGCCGTCTTTTTCAGTTCCCCCTCCGTTGATGTCTTTTTTTAAAGGGAAACCACAGCTCTGACAAAATTTGTATTCTTTCATTGATCAGTGTTTATAACTACTCCCCCGTGCCCTCAATCAGCCATAGGTCTATGGGAAATAAGTGTCAATGCCAAATCATTTTTCGGAGTTCCACATTGGCAAAAATCTCTCATTCCATTGTAACAAAATGTTATTGACAAAAATTCCCTGCTGACTTTATCCGGAGGAGGAGTGCGAACCACCCGCATTCCGATCCTGCGCAACTGAAGTGTCTGAATGGTATGAACACATCGCTGGGCAACAAGGTGTTGTAGGGAAAACCGCATGACCTTGCAGGGGCTTTACGAGGGTGACGAAGATGTTTTTAGACACTTCAAAAAACGGCCGATTGTGCCAGCTTGCCCGCACAGGATTAACGTGGAGTGGAGAGAGGCAGCCCATTTTATGCTGGCATCAAAATGGAATATTTAAAAGTGCCCTTTATTTCTTTCATGCAACGATCTTTATCGCCTTTACAATAATCGTTTCACCGAAGAGAACCTCTTTCGTAAATACCTGTCTGAAAATGCTTTTGTTGATTTGCAATGTTCCTTCTTTTTTTCCTCTTCTGCAATAAACCCATAGTGTGGATATATACACCAGGGGCAGGAAGACGGAGTACAGAACGGCAATGGCTTTTATCCTGTTGGTCTTAATAGCATTTATCCGGAATCCGCTGGTGTGGAGAAGGTATCTCAATTCAGGAAAAGAGATCATCCCTATGTGGTGCAGCGGGTTAGGCTTGTTTTCATCGAGGGGCACTTCGCATTTATAGTGATGACCCGTGATAAACCATTTCCATCTCGACCTCAGACTGGAAATGTTGGGCGTGGAAATGATCAATTCACCCTGAGGCTTGAGTATCCGATGCGCCTCCCTCACAAAAGTGCATTGTTCATCAATATGTTCTATGCCGTCGATGCAGACCAAAACGTCACAGGAATCATCTGCAAAAGGCAAAGGTTTTGTCATATCGGCTTGTACAAAGGAGTCGTGATTGATTTGCAGAATATTGTCAATATCTGCAGCGATGATATGTTTAAATCCACTGTCTTTAAGCCTTTGAACAAATGCGCCACTGCCCGAGGGGATGTCAACGACCGCGTAGTTTAAATCTTCCTTGATCAGGGAAAATACCGTTTCATGTGTATTTTTAGAGGTATTGATCGAAATCCCTTTATAGCTGTTTCGCATGATCCTTGGATTTAATGTGCGCTTGGCGAAGTAATCGATTTTTTGTGAATTGCTGCCGAAAAATGCGATCAGCGCTCATCCTTGCAGGCATTTACCCATTCTCAGCGCATGGATGAGAGAAATGAAAATAGGGCATCTTGACGTGTGTAGGGCAAAGATAATGCAATGGCTCAAACAAATGTCTGAGCTTGCCTGAGAGGGCTGACTGGTTGGGATGTTTTGTGTATCTGCGGCGAACGGCTCATTTTGACCAACCGCAGACACGCGGGAAATCCGGAAATGGAACAAAATCCACGAGAACCCCAAGCCTAACTAACTTTGCTTTAAATTTCCTCCAATGAATGTTCGTCTCTGTTTGTTCTTGACATTTTGGGCAATGTGCGCTGCAGCCCAGGATGTTTTGCCGGCATTCCTGCGCGACAGCCTGGATGTTTATGTCGAACGGGCTTTAAAAGAGTGGGAGGTTCCCGGTTGTGCGGTCGGCATCGTCAAAAACGGAGAGGTCCTGGTCGCCAAAGGCTATGGAGTGCGGGATGTTGCGACGAAGATCAAGGTTGATGAGCATACCTTGTTCATGATTGCAAGCAACTCCAAAGCAGTAACCGGGATGACCCTGGCTAAACTGGATGGCGAGGGCAAGCTCCGGCTCGACGATACGGCGATAAACTGGCTGCCGTGGTTCCGCCTTTACAAAAAGGATTGGACGAAAATGGTCACGCTGAAAGACCTCGTTTCGCATCGCATAGGTCTCAATACCTTTCAAGGCGATTTTTGCCACTGGGCCACGAATACCTCGCGCGAAGAGGTGATGCGAAAGTTGCGGTATCTGGAACCTCCCAACGAATTTCGCGACCGTTTCGGCTATTGCAATGCAGGGTACAACGTCGCCGGGGAAGTCATACGTTTGGCGTCGGGCAGTACCTGGGAAAACTATCTGCAGACCCAGTATTTTAGTCCGATGGGGCTGAACGATACCCGGCCCCTGACCAGGGACTTTGCACTTACCAGCAACCATTGCCACCCGCACAGCCAATACTTTGGCAACCTGGAGAGACTTGACATTCCAAACATCGACAACCTCGCTCCGGCCACCAGCATCGTCACCTCGGTACACGATTGGTCGCGTTGGGTGCGCATGTTGCTTTCCAATGGTCTCGACCAGGGACGCCAGATCCTTCCAGCCGATGCCATCCGGAAGAGCATGGAGCCCGTCAGCATTGCAGGGCCGGCACGCCACCGGTTCAACCGCGGACAATTTGCACTCTACGGGTTGGGCTGGTACTTGAACGATTACGAAGGCTACCGCCTCGTTTCTCATACCGGCGGTGCAGATGGATTTGTGACTTCCGTTTCTCTGATCCCCGAGCTCGGCCTGGGCGTTCTCGTTTTTACCAACACCGACAACAACGCCCTATACCAGGCCATCAAATGGGAGATCATCGACGCTTTTCTGGCACTCCCTTACCGCAACTACGCAGGCAGCTACCTCACCCGGGCTAAGGAGCGCTGGAGCACTGAGGCAAAGTGGCTGGCTGATCTTCGCGATTCAGTTGCGAAAGCCGGTCCACCTTCCTTACCTCTGCAAGCCTATGCAGGACGCTACGCCCACCCTGCCTATGGTAAAATGTCGATATCCAGCGAGGGCGGCCAGCTCATTATGCGCTTCGAGCACCACCCCGGACAACTCGCGCGACTGGAACACCTCGGCAATGATCGCTTTCTATGTACCTACAGCAATAAGACGCTCGGCATCGTAGTCGCCCCCTTTACCCTGGACCGCCGCAAAAAAAGGGTATTGTCGGTCGAAATTTCATGTGCAGACTTCGTCGATCAGTACCGGTATCATTTTGTCCGGAAATAGAATTTTTCACGGGGGTGAAAAAAATTACGCCGCTTTTTTGGGTCAATTGGCGTTTCGTCTATAGATTTGTGCTACCCACGTATCCGGGTTCTACCCCTTCCCCCATTTTTCATCTGTTCAAGCCGTGCATTCTATTCGCGACATATTGCCCCTATTTGTCTTTTGTTGCTGCGCTCCCATAGCGCATGCCCAGGGACTGGCATCTATGCTGCGGCCGGAAATTCTCGGCGACCACATCGATACTTTTCGCTATTTCAACCAGGATAAAAGAAAAGACGATTTCCGCCTGATCAAAGCTACCCTCTATAAACGGGTCGAGAAAATGCCCGTATTCATCGGGTGCGAGATCGATCCCGATCCGGAAGAGTGCTCCAAGAAAAAACTCATCGACCTGTTGTACAACAACATTCATTACCCCGCTGAGGCCAAGAAACAGCGCATTCAGGGCGTCGTCTATGCCAAATACGTCGTACGCCAGGACGGCTCCGTAGGCAATGCCCGCATAGACCGGGGCATAGGAGGGGGGTGCGACGAGGAAGTCTTGCGTTTCATCAGCCTCCTGCCTCGCTATACCCCTGGCTACCAGGACGGTAAGGCGGTACCCGTTCAAATGACGCTGCCGGTCAAGTTCCGGCTCATGAAGTAACACGGCCTTCCTGCCCGAACGGGCATTTCTAAGCATCAGATCCTAATTAAGATTTTGTTATACAATTTTTTAAAATGCCGGGTGGGGAATCTCCCTGCCGGGGTTTACCTTTGCAGCGATTTTTAAAATCCGCACCGCTGAAAAGCCTATGAAGCGAACAATTATTTTGTTTATAACGGGATTATTTTTTTGCGGAAAAATATTTTGTCAATTTTCTTCCGTAGAATCCAATAATATTCTGTTGGCTTCTGAGCTGCCTGTAACCCATTCTGCTCCGGGTGCTGGCGAACATGAACACTCCGGAGAACAGGCTCAAAACCACCGTGCAGCCGGCGAGGAAGGATCTGCCCACAACGGGAACGAAGGACACGGGGAGCACACCCCATTCGACCCAAAATCCACCGCTTTTCACCACATCTCCGACCTAAACGTATACAGCATTGGTTCATGGAACCTCCCCCTGCCCTGCATACTCTATGCCCCTGGCCACGGCTGGTCGGTATTTAGCTCGGGGAAATTTGGCATCGACAACGCACACCATGGCAACGGCCATGTAGCCATTGACGGATACGTCCTCAACCACGGTCGGGTCAACCGCATTTCCGGCGAATTTCCCGGGGGTACCGTCGAGGTGGAAAGCATCTTCAGCAGCAGCGACAAGCAGTCGGGAGCAAATGGGAAAGATTCCGTTCGCATTGCAGGCATCAACTACGGACTGGACAAACCGAGTACTGCAGACGGCGGGCTGTTCGGAGGCGGCATTACCTCATTTTACGATTTTTCGCTGACGAAAAATGCGGTCAGCATGTTGCTGGTCATCCTTCTCTTAAGCTGGGCCTTTTTGTCGATGGCCCGCAACTACCGCAGGGCGCCGGGTACGGCCCCCAGGGGCGCACAACTGCTGTTTGAGCCCATCATCCTCTTTATACAGGATGAAGTAGCCAAACCCTTTCTCGGCCGCCAGTGGGAACGCTTTATGCCCCTCTTGCTGGCTCTGTTTTTCTTTATCCTCGGCCTCAATCTGTTCGGGCAAATTCCCTTTCTGGGTGGTTCCAACGTGACGGGCAATCTCTCTGTCACCATGGTCCTGGCCGTGATTGCTTTTATTGTGGTCAACACCAACGGCAACCGCCATTATTGGGAACACGTATTCTGGATGCCGGGAGTTCCGGCTTGGGTAAAAACCATTCTGACGCCGGTCGAAGTGCTCGGCGTGTTCATCAAACCGCTAACCCTGATGCTGCGTCTGTTTGCCAACATCACGGCGGGGCATATGGCCATCCTAATCTTCATCAGCCTGATCTTCATTTTCGGCCAGTCGGGTGCCAACACAGGCGCAGGACTGGGAGCTTCCGTCGGATCCGGTTTGCTGACCATATTCATGATGTCGATCGAATTGCTGGTCGCCGTGATCCAGGCGTTTGTATTTACCCTACTCACCGCCTGCTACATCGGTGCGGCCATTGAGGACCATCACCACGCTGCGGAGGAGCACCACGCTTGATGAATTATGACCGATTGCATGAAAACTCATTGTTCATATATAAAACACTAATTATGGGAGGTTCAATTGCTGCTATTGGTATGGGTCTGGCTGCTATCGGCGCCGGCATTGGCGTAGGAAGCATAGGCAACAAGGCGCTCGAGTCTATTGCCCGTCAGCCGGAGGCCATCGGAGACATCCGTGCGAACATGATTCTCACCGCTGCCCTCGTTGAGGGTGCCGCGCTGATTGCCATCTTGTTCTCTTACCTCGTAGCCTAAGATCTTTATTGGGGATCGCCACCCGGCGGTTGGCCTGGGTGGCATCCTTTTTTTGAATGCCGTGATTATGAATTTTGCAATGATAGCAACCCTATTGGTGGATTTCTCTCCACTGAAACCGGATTTCGGCCTGTTGTTCTGGTCGACCGTATTTTTTAGCTTATTCTGGCTCCTCGTCGGGAAAATGGCTTTCAAGCCCATCGTAAAGGCGCTGAAGGATCGCCAGGAAGACATCCGCAACGCACTCGACGCCGCCAGGCAGGCACGTTCCGAAATGTCGGACCTCAAGGCGGAAAACGAACGGGTACTCGCCGAGGCGCGAGAAGAAAAAATGGAGATCATCAAAGAGGCCAAAGTATCGGCCAACCTGCTGGTTGCCGAGGCTCGCGACACCGCTAAAGCGGAAGCGCAGCGCATACTCCAGCAGGCGAAGGTGGACATCGAGACCGCCAAGATGGCTGCCATGGTGGACGTGAAAAATGAAATTGGGGCCATGGCCCTTCAGATTGCTGAAAAGGTGATCCGCAAACAACTTTCCGACCAGCCGTCTAACGTCGCTTACATTCAACAACTTATGGACGAAATGGACCGCGGTGGCAACCGTGCCCCCTCGCCAAAAGCATAGAGCCATGTCAGCACTTCAGATTGCCGGACGTTACGCCAAATCCCTGATCGACCTGTCAACCGAACAGCAGGTCCTGGCAGCCGTTGCCGAAGACATGTCGGCTTTGGGTGAGGTGTGCCGCCACCCCGAATTCCTGGCGCTGTTGCAAAGCCCCATCGTGCCGAGCGACAAAAAGACGGCAGTTGTCCAGCAACTTTTCGGTGGTAAATTCCAGAAACTTACCATCAGCTTTGCGCTCCTGCTCGTGACCAAGGGCCGCGAAGGCCTGTTGCCTTCTATCTGCACCGCCTTCGCTGAGCAGTACCGTGCCATTCGCAAGGTCCGGCTGGCAAGGGTGATCACGGCTGTACCGCTCGACCCCGCAGAACTTAAGGCCATTGAAACAAAATTTTCAGTCTGGCTTGCACCCGGAGAGACCATGGAGCTGGAACAGCGCCAGGATCCATCCATCATCGGTGGATTTATTTTTGAAATGGGAGACCGAAATTACAACGCCAGCATCCGCCGCCAGCTTGGAGAGCTGAAGGAAAACCTTCACGACACCAGTTACGTCAGCCTGATTGAGAAAAGATGACGCTGATCCAAAACTTACAAACGTTCGTTAACATCTCAACTCCAAATGTGGAGAACTTCGCTAACAAAGAAATCAATAATTGAATTTATGGTATCGATCAGACCGGAAGAAATATCGGCAATCCTGCGCCAACAGATCGCAGGAACAAGTACGGCAGCCAGCCTCGAGGAAGTGGGCATCGTCCTTCAAGTGGGCGACGGCATTGCCCGCGTTTACGGACTGGCCAATGCGCAGGCTGGCGAACTCGTAGAATTTGAAACGGGCGTACAGGCCATCGTGCTCAACCTCGAACTGGACAACGTTGGCGTGGTGCTGATGGGGCCATGGGATGGCATCAAGGAGGGTTCAAAGGTTCGACGCACGGGCAAGATCGCTTCGATTGAAGTGGGAGAAGGCATGCTGGGTCGCGTGGTAAACCCGCTGGGGGTACCCATCGACGGAAAGGGTCCGATCGCCGGTACGCGTTACGAAATGCCCATTGAGCGCAAGGCGCCCGGTGTCATATTCCGTCAACCGGTAAACGAGCCCCTGCAAACCGGCATCAAGCCCATCGACTCGATGATCCCCATCGGTCGCGGCCAGCGCGAGCTGATCATCGGGGACCGCCAGACTGGAAAGACGGCCATCGCCCTGGATACCATCATCAACCAAAAGGAATTTTACGACCGCGGTGAACCCGTTTACTGCATTTACGTGGCATCCGGACAGAAGTCTTCAACGGTGGCCAAAGTGGCCCGCACCCTGGAGGAATACGGAGCCATGCCTTACACCGTGATCGTTTCGGCTTCCGCTGCCGATCCGGCTCCGCTGCAGTTTTATGCACCTTTTGCAGGCGCAGCCATCGGTGAGTTTTTCCGCGATACAGGCCGTCCGGCGCTGGTGATCTACGACGACCTCTCCAAACAAGCCGTTGCCTACCGCGAAGTGTCGCTGCTGCTTCGACGCCCTCCCGGACGCGAAGCCTATCCCGGCGACGTATTCTACCTGCACTCGCGACTGCTGGAACGCGCAGCCAAAATCCTCAGCAACGACGAGATCGCCCGCAATATGAACGACCTGCCCGAATCCCTCCGCAAGGCGGGGATCGTCAAAGGTGGAGGATCACTGACGGCACTGCCCATCATCGAAACTCAGGCGGGTGACGTCTCCGCGTACATCCCGACCAACGTCATTTCCATTACCGACGGACAGATCTTCCTCGAATCGGCCCTCTTTAACGCAGGGATCCGTCCCGCCATCAACGTGGGAATTTCTGTATCGCGGGTGGGTGGAAACGCACAGATCAAATCGATGAAAAAGGTCTCGGGAACCCTCAAACTCGACCAGGCCCAGTTCCGCGAACTCGAGGCTTTCTCCAAATTTGGTTCGGACCTCGACGCCGCAACCAAAGCCGTTCTCGACAAGGGCAAACGCAACGTAGAGATCCTCAAACAGCCTCAGTATAGCCCGGTTGCCGTCGAAAAACAGGTTGCCATCATATTTCTGGGCACCTCGAACTTGCTCAAAGATGTGCCGATCGACCAGGTCAAAGATTTCGAGCAGGTCTTTCTAACCACCCTGGAGCAAAAGCATCCCGTCATACTGGACAATTTTCGCAAAGGCTTGCTCAAAGATGAAGACACGGCCACGCTCAAGCAGTTGGCAGATGAAATGTCTTCCCAGTACCGGATCAAACAATAATTTTCTTTCGGTCTATACATCTCTCAGATATGGCAGCAAACCTCAAGGAAGTTCGGAATCGCATCAAGTCGGTCATCTCGACTCAACAGATCACCAAAGCCATGAAAATGGTCTCCGCTGCCAAACTGCGCAAGGCCCAGCAGGCAATTGTGCAGATGCGCCCCTACGCCAACCGGCTCAACGTAACCTTAAGTCACCTGCTTTCCGGTGGCGATGCCGTTGAGGGACTGCAATTCGGCAAACCAACGGAAAAGAAGCACCCATTGCTCGTAGTCATCAGTTCGGATCGCGGACTTTGCGGGGCTTTCAATGCCAACATCCTCAAATTGTGCATGGCCAGCATACGGGAACAGCACGGACCTGCCTATGAAGCGGGAAACCTCAGCCTGATGTTCATTGGCAAAAAGGGTAGCGACTTTTTGCGCCGCCGGTTGCCAAAAGCAAAAGTGATCGACCAGTATCTGGGAGCATACGCCAATCCGGACTTCGATGCCATCGCAGGAATTGCCGATCGCCTCATGGCTGATTTTTCTTCCGGCACCTGCGACCAGGTAGAAATTTATTACAGCCGTTTTAAAAATGCAGGGACCCAGTTCCCGGAAAGAGAACAGTACCTGCCGGTGAGCAAAATGCCTGAGACGAAGGGCAGCGGGGCGAGTCTGCGCGCCGATTACATCTTCGAACCCAACCAGGCCGAATTGCTTCACGAACTGATCCCGTCCATTCTTCAGACTCAACTTTTCAAATGCCTGCTCGATACCCAGGCTTCCGAACATGGCTCGCGGATGACCGCTATGGACAAAGCCACGGAAAACGCCGAGGAAATGCTGGGCGACCTCCGCATCCATTACAACAAAGCCCGGCAGGAGGCCATCACGAAGGAATTATCCGAGATCGTGGGAGGTGCCGCCGCCCTGGCTGGCTAGAGGGCATCTCTAAGAACCCCCTCTTGCGCCAGCCAGCCCATATCGGCGTACGCGCGAAATGAATTTAGCTGCACAACACTTCTTTGTAGCTCAGCCAATTATTATTCCACATTTCTTCCTTCACCGCGCCTCGTCTTGTTTCCCTAATTTCCTTCTTGCATCAACAGGGAGTGAAGGGAGGCAGCCCTTTTCATTCTGGCATCAAAACTGGGTTCTTCGAAGTGCCCCGAAATGCACCCAGAGGCCAATTCGGCGCAGTTTTTGCACTCCTTCAGTTGCTATGAAAGCCATTATACCGGTTGCAGGTGCTGGCACCAAGCTCCGGCCGCTGACGTATACCCAACCCAAACCGCTCATTCCGGTTGCGGGCAAACCAATCATTGCCTACATACTCGACCAGCTCGTTGAAGCGGGCGTACGGGAATTTGTCTTTATCCTGGGGTACCTGGGTGAAAAGATACAGGCTTACATCGACGAGCATTACGGACAGCTGGTTCGTCACTACGTTGTCCAAAGTGAACGCGAGGGCCTTGGGCAGGCCATCTTCCTTTGCCACGAATTGCTGAAGGGCGAAGAAGAGGTTCTCATCCAACTCGGCGATACCATCCTCGACATTGACATGGACGTCTTTTTAAACTCGCGTCGCAACACCCTGGCGGTCCGGAAAGTCGACGACCCCCGCAATTTCGGTGTCGTTGAACTCAATGAACGCGGACTGGTTTCGGCGCTGGTGGAAAAACCCCAGTTTCCTAGGTCTAATATGGCGATCGTTGGGCTCTACCTCATTCGTGAATGGCCTAAGCTGATTGCTTGCCTGGATACCAACCTTCGCACCGGTCGCAAAACCAAGGGAGAATTCCACCTCACAGACGGCTTGATGTGCATGCTCGAAAACAACAGCCGTTTCGAGGTCTTCGAAGTGCGTAACTGGTTTGATTGCGGGAGGAAGGAGATTCTGCTGGCTACCAACGCTACCATGCTGTCGCGACAGACGCCGGGGCCGGTTCCGGAATACAGCGACGGCAACATTTTCATCCCTCCCGTCAGCATCGGCAAAGACTGCACCATCCAACATTCCATCATTGGGCCCAACGTGTCGGTGGGAGACAACAGCCATGTGGTAAATTCAATCCTCAAAAATGCGATCATCGGCAATTTTACCAGCCTGGAAGACGTTGTACTGCAGCATTCGATCATTGGCAACGACGCAGTGATCAGGGGGCGGTTCCAGAGTTTCAACATTGGCGACAACACTGAAATCGACATGGTCTGAACAGGTCATCCGGAAAGCAACCTGGAGGATCTTTTTAAGAGCCAAATGCGAATGGTAGTAACTGATCCACACGGCATGTACAAGATGCGAACGACCAACATTTCAATATGTATTCTCCTGACCGCAACCCTGGCGGTCCTGCACCTGAGCAGTTGTTCAAACAGCGACTCCTGTCCTCCGGATGAGCGTCTGGGAACCCTCTCCATCGACAGCCCGTCGCATCCCTTCCTGCCATACAACAACCTGCGCTTCGTAGAATTTGTAGATAGCCTGGCACTGGATACAGCCGTGCTCTATGATCCCGTCAGCCTCTTTCGCGATACCGCCCGAACCATTGTGGAAAACATCTGTGAAGAAGAGCAGGTGCGTTCTGACCGCTATTATGCTTCAGAACATCTCACCGTAAATTACTATGACCTGGACACCTCGAGAAAATTCAGGATCATCGGAAACCTTGGGGTAAACCACGACGTAAATGCACCGGGAACTTCAGCCTTAAACCCGGTTCTGTACGACGAGCTCAAACTCACGATTCACCGTACCAATCCCAGCGTGAGCGGGGCGGTGGCCTCCGCTGCATTTGTGAGCTCCGACAGAGGGAATACCGCTCGTCTGAGTGTGGGTTTGCTAAACCGCATTGCCGATTTTCCAGTCATTGCAGAAGTGCGCATCAATGATTCCACCTACCGCGACGTTTACGAATTCCACACAGGTGAAGGTCCCATGTTCTATTTCAAACCTGGCAGGGGCGTCGTGGCATTCCGCGCCATCGACGGACGTTGGTGGACCCTGAACCGCACCTACTGAAACACTTCCTGTAAGAGTATTCCTTGCGTCTCCTGTACGCCCTACCTGCGTGCAGGCGGTATTTATTGCGAGGCCTGTCGACCGTTCCCCGGGCAGCGGGAACTTACCTTGGAGGCCGCTCGTATTGACAGCAGGTGTGAAGCCTCCGGTAAACGTCGTCCGGTGCACGAAAATCATCGCTGTCGTAACCTGCAGCAGCAATCCCCCGGAGTATGTTGGAAAGACTGGTTTTCGCACTGTCGTACCGGATCACAGCCAGTTGAGTGGCCGGTTCCCAGGTTACAGAGGATGTCTTTTTCTGCTTTCCTGCCCGTTCGATGTTGCGCTTGCACATCTCGCAATTGCCATAAATGCGCACTGTGTCGGATTTCTCATTCGCAAACTGGGCAGACGCATTCTCTGGCATCATGGCGACCATGGCGAATAGAATCAGCGCAGAAAATATTTTAGGAATGTACATCTTATGACTTTTTTACACTGCAAGATGCTGCCGGTATTCAACCTGCCCGGAATGGGCAAGGGCGTAAGGGCTTGATAAAAATATATAACATCTAAAAGCGGAGCCGGGTTCCACCATTGGGCGAATTCAGGCATCCGCCTTTTCCAGGAGTGGTTTCCAGGAAATTTTATCTTCGATCCAGCGGCAAAGGCCTTGTTCCGGAATGCGCACCTGCTCCAGGCTGTCGCGGTCGCGTATGGTAGCGGTTCCTGCTGCTAGAGTATCGAAATCAATCGTGATGCAATAGGGAGTTCCTATGGCATCCTGCCGACGATAACGGCGGCCAATGGCGTCTTTATCATCAAACTGACAATGGAAAGCGAGTTTAAGATCATCAAAGATGCGCTGTGCTTTTTCGACGAGCTCAGGCTTGTTCTTTAGCAGCGGGAGAACGGCACACTGCACGGGCGCAAGACGCGGATGCAGTTTGAGGACAACCCGCGAAGAAGCCTCGCCTTCGGCATCGGGAACTTCCTCCTCGCAATGCGCCTGGCTCAGCATGGCCAGGAACATGCGGTCACATCCGATCGATGTTTCGACCACATAGGGCACGTAATTTTCGTTGGACTCCGGGTCGAAATACTGCAGACGCTTGCCGGAGAGTTCCTGGTGATTTTTTAAATCGAAATCCGTTCGCGAGTGTATGCCCTCCAGTTCGCGGAAACCAAACGGAAAATCAAATTGAATGTCAACCGCTGCATTGGCATAGTGGGCCAGATTCTCGTGGTCGTGAAAGCGAAGTTTTTTTGGATCCGTTCCCAGCGCCCGGTGCCAGCTCATCCGCTTGGATTTCCAGTGTCCGTACCATTCCATTTCTTCTCCCGGTCTGACAAAGAACTGCATTTCCATTTGCTCGAATTCGCGCATGCGGAATATGAATTGCCTTGCGACGATCTCATTGCGGAAAGCTTTGCCAATTTGGGCGATGCCGAATGGAATTTTCTGCCGGCTCGTTTTTGCAACATTGAGAAAATTGACAAAGATGCCCTGCGCCGTCTCGGGCCGGAGGTAGAGTTTCCCTTCTTCGCCGGCGATGTTCCCCAACTGAGTGTGAAACATCAGGTTGAACTGGCGTACTTCCGTCCAGTTGCGCGATCCGCTTTCCGGATCGGCGATCTCACAATCGGAGAGGAGCTGCCCCAATGCAGCCATATCGTTTTGAGCAAGTGACTTCGTGAGCCGCTGCGCAGTCACATCTATTTTTTGTTGCGTTTCGAGTACCCGGGGATTCGTCTGCCGATAAAGAATTTCATCAAACGATGCTCCGAAACGCACGCGGGCTTTTTCAACTTCCTTTTCGACCTTGGCTTCCAGTTTTGCAATGAAATCTTCAACGAGCTGGTCTGCGCGATAGCGCTTGCGCGAGTCGCGGTTGTCGACCAAAGGATCATTGAAAGCGTCGACGTGACCGGAGGCATTCCAGGTCTTAGGGTGCATAAATATGGCAGCGTCGAGGCCGACGATGTTGCGATGCATCTGCACCATGCTCTTCCACCAGTATTCGCGGATGTTGTTTTTGAGAAGGATGCCGTTCGGACCGTAATCGTAAACAGCACTCAGACCATCATAAATCTCGGATGAAGGATAAATAAATCCGTATTCCTTGCAGTGCGCGGTAATTTTTTTGAACAGGTCTTCCACAGTTATTGCGTGCTGGGTATTTAGAAATTGCGCCGCTTCCGGTGGAAAGAAAAACACCGGAGAGGTCTGCAACTAAGATCAGATGTCAATGTTGGCATACACCGCATGGGTTTCAATGAATTCCCTCCGCGGAGGTACATCATCACCCATGAGGATGCTAAAATAATAACTGGCACTCGAGGCATCCTCGATGGTGACACGGCTGAGCGTCCGCGTTTCGGGATTCATGGTGGTTTCCCACAACTGTTCGGCGTTCATTTCTCCTAGCCCCTTGTATCGTTGGATGTGGACGCTGTCTTCCCTGCCTTTGCCCAGGGCTTCGACGATTTCTTTTCGCTCTTTTTCATTCCATGCATAGCGGGCTTCTTTCCCCTTTCTGACTAGGTAGAGCGGAGGCCGGGCAATGTAGAGGTAGCCGTTGGAAATGATCTCAGGCATGTAGCGGTAAAAGAAGGTGAGTATGAGCGTGGTGATGTGGCTACCGTCGACGTCGGCGTCGCACATGATGACGATTTTATGGTAACGGAGTTTGTCGAGGTTGAGGCGGCGCTCTCCTTCCTCATCCTCATAAATGTGCACGCCCAGTGCAGTGAAGAGGTTTTTGATCTCCTCGTTGTCGTAGATTTTGTATTCGATGGCCTTTTCGACATTGAGAATTTTACCTCGCAACGGCAGAATGGCCTGAAAAAAGCGGTTGCGCCCCTGTTTCGCCGTACCACCGGCAGAATCTCCCTCGACGAGGAACAGCTCCGAATCGCCAGGATCTTTCGACGAACAGTCGGCAAGCTTTCCCGGCAGACCCCCGCCAGTAAGCACGTTCTTGCGCTGCACCAACTCACGGGCTTTGCGTGCAGCATGCCGCGCCGTGGCCGCCAGAATGATCTTGTCGATGATGCGCCTCGCTTCCTTGGGGTTCTGGTCGAGGTAGGCCATCAGCGCATCGCCCACAATGCGCGAAACAATCCCCACGACTTCCGAATTTCCGAGCTCCCCCTTGGTCTGGCCCTTGAACTGAGGTTCCGGAACCTTAACGGATATAATTCCCGTCAACCCTTCCCGGAAGTCCTCTCCGCTGATCTCCATTTTGAGCTTGGAAAAAAAGCCATTCTGGTCGCCGTACTGCTTGAATACTCGCGCCAGCGCGCGTCGGAACCCACTGACGTGCGTGCCACCGTCGCGGGTGTATATGTTGTTGACGTACGCCAACAGGTTTTCCTGAAATCCTGTGTTGTATACAAGCGCGATCTCCACATCGATTTGCTCTTCGCGACCACTGATGTAAATCACTTTCTCGGTCAAAGGAGTCCGTCCCTGGTCGATGTACTGTACAAATTCGCGGAGCCCGCCCTCGGAAAAATATTTTTCTTCGCGCTGTTGGCCGTCACGCTCGTCCGTCAGGTAAATCGTCAGGCCGCTGTTGAGATAAGATAACTCGCGCAAGCGTTGGCCCAAAGTATCAAACTGGTAAACCAGGGTCTCAAAGATTTCGCTGTCAGGTCTGAACCGCACCGTAGTGCCCCGGGCAGAAGATTCGCCAATGACCGCGACCTCGCCCAGCGGTTTCCCTCTCTGGTATTCCTGCATGTAAACCCTCCCCTCGCGCCGCACTTCCACGCGAACGTATTCCGACAATGCATTCACACAACTGACGCCAACCCCGTGAAGTCCTCCGGAAACCTTATAGGAATCCTTGTCGAATTTACCTCCGGCATGCAATACCGTCATGACAACCTCGAGCGCCGATTTCTGCAGCTTGTCGTGCATATCGACGGGAATGCCCCTTCCGTTGTCTTCGACCTGTATGGAGTTGTCGGGAAGAATATTCACGCGAATGTGGGTGCAGTAACCGGCCAGGTGCTCGTCTATCGAGTTGTCGACAACTTCCCAGACCAGATGATGCAGACCCTTTACATCCGTGCTGCCAATGTACATGCCGGGTCTTCTCCTGACGGCCTCAAGGCCCTCGAGGGCCTGAATGCTCGACGCACTGTAATTCCCTGTCTGCTTTGTCATAAATATGGGTTCAAAAAGTGCCCAAAGATAGACAATTCGAAGCGCTTTTTTTGCTCTAAATTCTTAATAATGAAGCCATTTTAAATAGATAAAGCCGGACATCCGGCAACGGGAACAGCCACCCGGATCCGACGAGGTTTACCACAGTTCTTGGAGCGGGCTCCAAAGAAAGTAACCCTTTTGACAAAAAAAATCAGAAGGCTAAAGCGGGAAATCCCTTAATTCAGCAGACCCCGCAACTTCTTATCCAACTCGTATTCATCTCCCGGGGTGTATCCGGAATGGGAATACAGGATGTTGCCACTGGCGTCGACGATAAAAGTCTGGGGTATGGTCTGAAAATTGAGACTCCGCAACAGGTCTTTGTTCTGGTCGGAGAGCACCGTGTATTTCCAGGATTTCTGCGCAATCATGGGCTTGACTTTGTTAAGGGCCTGCGCATCATCGATCGTGACAGCAACCAGCTCTATGCCCAGAGCCTTCCACTCCCCGTAAAGTTCCTTCATGGCGTCGAGTTCCTTCTTGCAGGGGGAGCACCAGGTAGCCCAAAAACTAACAACTGTTAGTTTGTTTTTGCCAAAGGTCTCGTTGAGGACAACGCCTTTTCCGTCAAGGGTCTTCAGGCGGGCCGAAGGAAAGGGCTTATCCGGCGATATCGAGGCGCCAAACATCAACGCGGAGGCAATCGTTGCGATCAGGATTTTCATTTTGTCGTGGTATTATAAGAACAACGCGAAAGTCTAAAGAATATTCCATTACTTTGGTCGTCGATAAAGTTTTAACGAATGATTAACCACGCAAAATACCCGGGACGCTTAGTCGCTATTCTTCTCATAACCAGTCAGTTGCAAGCTCAGGAATCCCTCCTGCTCGGCGGAGGATTCCAGCTGGGTGCAAGCGTTTTTCTGCGCGACAGCCAGATCGGAGCGTACAACATACCCCAATACGATTACGAGCTGTACGGTGCAGAGTCCTGGTTTGACCTCAACGCTTCATACGCTGGCTTTACCGGAGGCCTTCGATTCGACGTATTCCACCAATCCAACCTGCTCAACCCCGTGAGCTCATATACCGCACACGGCATCGGCCGTTGGTACCTCCGGAAAGAGATCGACCAACTCGAACTCGAGGCAGGCTACCTGTACGATCAGATCGGAAGCGGCGTCATCTATCGTGCTTACGAAGAACGCGCACAGCTGCTCGACAATGCCCTGATCGGGGTCAGCGCTCGTTACCAGCTCGGCAATGACTGGTTCGTCAAAGCTTTTACCGGCAAACAAAAGAATTTGTTTGAAACCTACAATTCCGTGATCAAGGGCATCCACCTTTCCGGATACTTCAGCCCAAGCGACACGAGCAGTTGGAGCATATCCCCCGGTTTTGGTTTTGTAAACCGCAGCTTCGGCGAAGAAATCGTCCAACAACTGACGACCATACTCTCGGACTATGAAACCACGGATCAGTTTAGTCCCTATTACAACGTCAACGCATTCACGTTTTACAACACCCTGAACTGGAAAAACTTCAACTGGTATGTGGAGGCAGCTTTCAAGCCAGCCGACATTTACTACGATCCGGCAGCAGTGCGCACCCTTCCCAAAGGGCAGACTGCGCTGGGAAAACTCGTTTCCGGAAAGGGTTCCGTTCTCTACACCAGCATGGGCTATGCAGGTGGGCAACTCGGCATCACCGCCGAAGTGAAGCGCACCGAAGGCATGATCTTTCGCGCCGAACCTTTTTTGGGACTCAACCGCGGATTGATTGGGTACATTCCTCCCATGGCACGGCTTAACGCATACCGGCTCAACGGGTACTACTATCCTGCCACGCAGTTTCTCGACGAAATGGCCTACCAGATCGACGTCAAATACGGAATTGGGGATCATTGGAATTTTTCCTTCAACACCTCGGAGATCAGAGACGCCGATTTCGACGTGAACCATTATTCCGAATACCACTTCGAGTGCATTTACAAACAGCCCGGAAGCTGGCAGCTTACCGCAGGGCTGCAGCGCCAGGTGTTTGACCAGGCTCTTTATTACGGCAAAACGGGCGAGCCGGTGGTAAAGACCTGGACTCCGTTCGCCGAATGGTTGTATCGCTTTAATCGCAAAACCTCCTTGCGGATTGAAAGCCAGTATATGTATAACCGGGAAGACATCGGAAGTTGGGTCTTTGTCGCCGCAGAACTCGGTTTGGCACCCCACTGGCTTTTTGAATGTTCCGACATGTACAATACCCTGGCTACCAAAGGACGCGAAAACATTCATTATCCGGCGCTGGGAATGGCGTATACGAGAGGCGCAAATCGCTTTTCCCTGCGTTATGTAAAGCAGATAGAAGGCATCGTTTGTTCGGGTGGCATCTGCCGGCTCGAACCGGCGTTCAGCGGTTTTCGTGCTTCCATCAACAGTACTTTTTAAATGAACTCAACTATGAATATGGATTTTGGGAAAGCCATTTTCGGATGGACGATCGCACTGTGTGCAGGGCTTTTTGGCTGTTCTGACTGGGAACGTCCAATCCTGCTGAAAACCAATGTGGTCGATGCCTCACAACGCGTCGTCGTGATCGAGGAATTCACGGGTATGTCGTGCGTCAATTGCCCCACGGGCATTGCCATCTCCAATGCCATTGCCGATATCTACCCCGACAACGTCGTTCTGATCGCCATACATTCCAAATTTCTCGGACAACCGGCCACCAAAGGCCAGACCGATCTGCGCGTTCCGGATGCTCAGGCTGTGGAAGATTTTTTGGGAAGCTGGTTGGCAAAACCGGAAGCCGCCATCAACCGCCTCTACTCGGCACCCCATATGGGATACCGCATAGGCAATCCCGACAGCTGGAAATCCCTCGTCGAGGCAGAGCTGCAGAAAGCCCCTGAAGTTGACCTCAGGATACAGGTGAATTTTAATGAAACCTCCAGAGCACTCCGCGTACTACTGGAAGGAACCGCCAGGGTAGACATCGCTAAACCCGTTCATCTGCACTGCGGCATTACCCAGTCCGGGATCATCGCAGATCAACTGGACAATTCAACCGGAAAGCTGGTCAATTTTGTGCACCGCCACGCCCTGCTCAAAATGCTCTCTTCCGTGGCTGGGGATCGCCTGTCCAATTCCCTGAAGTCCGGGGAAACGTTTGCCAGGGAATATCTGTTTACCCTTCCCGTTGATTCGGTGTTATGGAAAGCCGAAGATTGCAATGTGTTTGGATTTGCCTCCCGCGACGAAAATGAAAAGTACATTCTTCAGGCAGCAGAAGCCCCGGTGAAATAACAGACGAACGATCGTTCGCATATTGAGTCCTTTGGGGTACCCATTTCCACAATACCTTCGTCCCCTGTGCGGAGTGGCCTTAGCCCAATTTTGCCTAACTTCGCGCCTCAACAACTGCTATGCGCATTTCACTTAACTGGCTCAGGAGGTATATCGACATCCGGGAAAGTGCACAGGAACTCGCCGACATCCTGACCTCCCTCGGTCTGGAAGTAGAGGGCATGGAGCAGACCGGAGTGCTGCCTGAACAACTGGAAGGCGTCGTGGTGGCCGAAGTGCTGGAATGCTGGAAACACCCCAACGCCGACCGCTTGCGCCTCACGCGCGTGGACGCTGGCGATGGACGCATCCTGCAAGTCGTTTGCGGGGCTCCAAATGTTGAAGCTGGTCAAAAAGTACTCCTTGCAAAAGAAGGGGCCACGCTCCACCCCTTTGGCGGAGCCACACCATTTGCCATTTCCAGGGGAAAGATCCGCGGCGAAATTTCGGAAGGGATGCTGTGCGCCGAAGACGAACTGGGATTGGGATCTTCTCATGATGGCATCATGGTATTGGACCCTTCCGCAGTGGTGGGAACCCCTGCGTCCGAACACCTTAGCGTTTCCAACGACATCGTTTTTGAGATCGGGCTCACCCCCAACCGCGCCGACGCGACCAGTCACCTCGGCGTGGCAAGAGACTTGCTGGCCTGGTATCGAGTTCACCGCGACAAGAATAAACAGCTTCTGCCGGTCGAACAACGGGGACTTCGCAACGTCGCCGGGTCGATGAAGATCGACGTCCTCGTCGAAAACGCAGAGCGTTGCCCTCGGTATGCGGGAATGTGTTTTTCAGGGATAGAGGTGGGCCCTTCGCCGGAGTGGCTTCAGCTGAGCTTGCGCGCCATGGGTCTGCAACCCGTAAACAATGTAGTGGACGTAACCAACTTCGTCATGTACGAAATGGGACAGCCCCTGCACGCGTTCGATTTCGACGCCATTGCAGGGCAGCGCATTCGCGTGATGAACCTCCCCGACGGAACCCCGTTTACCGGATTGGACGGCATTACGCGGGAATTGAAGGCTACGGACCTGATGATTTGCGACGGCAACGGGGCTCCCATGTGCATGGCAGGAGTCTTTGGCGGACTCCATTCTGGAGTCAGCGATTCGACGCGCCGGATTTTTGTTGAATCCGCCCATTTTCAGGCTTCCTCGGTGCGGCGTTCGAGCATGAGCCACCAGTTGAGAACTCAATCTGCCCGATGTTTTGAAAAGGGGGCCGATCCCAATGTTTGTCTTCAGGCATTGGAACGCGCCGCCTTTTTGCTCCAAATCACTTCAGGGGCCGTTCCGGACAGCCCGGTCGTCGACTTATATCCACACCCGGCTTTGCCGGCAGCGGTCCGATTCAACTGTCAACGCGCCATCCACCTGAGTGGCCTGGACATCAACAGCGACCAGACAAAAGAGGTGCTGCTGGCCCTGGACATGGAAGTGCAAGACCTGCAGGATGGCAACCTCGAAGTTTACGTGCCGACCAACAAACCGGATGTCCTCCGGGAGGCCGACCTCGTCGAAGAGATCAGCCGCGTTTATGGACTTGACCACATCATTGACCCTGGAACCATCCGTTTTGCCTTACCCGAAGCAGGAGACCATGCCTGGATGATCAAGCGCTCATTGGCCGATTGGCTCAGCGCAAATGGACTTATGGAGATCATGAGCCTTTCGATGGTTAGGTCATCACTTTGCATCCGGGCAGGATTGGCTCGTGAAGAAGAACTCGTATTCGTCCACAACACCTCCAACATACAGCTCGACACCCTGAAACCTTCCGTATGCATGGGCGGCCTGGAAGCGGTGCAGTTCAATGCCAACCGTCAACAGGGCGACCTGGCCTTGTACGAAATGGCCCGGCAATACCGGCGCAAGGGACCGGAAATTGAAGAAGAGGAGATGCTCGGCGTCTGGTTGTGTGGCTTGCGCGAAACGCCTCACTGGACAGCCCCCAAGGGCTTTGCTAACGACTTTTACCGGCTTAAGGCCATTATGAGTTCCATTCCCGGAAAATTGGGTCTCGGATGGCCAGTTTTCACTCCAGTTGAGAACGACCCTCTTTTTTCCTACGGACTCCGCTGGGTGGTAAATGGAAGGGATGTGATGCGCTTGGGAAAGCTTGCTGCGAAGGTCGCAGGCTCTTTTGACCTCCGAAAGGAAATATGGTACGGTGAAGCAGGGATCGAAAGCCTGTTGGCCATGCGATCTTCCACCGTAAGACCCTTTGTCGAATTCGGCAAACACCCCTATGTAAAAAGGGACCTGGCGCTGGTACTCGATACAGGGACACCATTCGACCGGATAAAGCAAATCGCCGCTGAAAAACTGGGCAGCTTGCTGGTCGACCTTCAGTTGTTCGACCTTTACGAAAACGAAAGCCAGCTTGGAAAGGGGAAGCAGTCTTACGCCATCAACCTCACCATTAGCCAGGCCGGGGGACCCTTTACGAGTGAGTCCCTCGAAGCCCTTATGGAGGAGCTGATGGCGGAGTACACACGGCTGCTCGGAGCATACATCCGGCGCTAAAGGCCGATACCCCCAAGGTCGGAGTACCCAGGCCAAATTTTCTCCCCATTTTTTCGTTATATTTGCGCTCGGGCAAATGAATTTGTCCGATTTGGTAAATTTTTTTAATATATAAAGGTCTGTAAAACAAAGGTTTGTTTTCGGCCGAAGGATATTGGGGCGTTTGGAGAGCAAGATTTGACGCGTTCAGTCTTACATCATACATCCATGTTGAATGCACGCATTGAAGGGTTTAGAAATGTTGAGATGACCTTGACCTCATGCTGAGGTATAGGGGAGTGGTGCATACATACCGACCTCACTTCTTTGGCCAGGACCGGCTAAAATTTATGGTTTATGCAAGATTTATTAGTTGCCATTCTCGGAGGCCTGATGGCCGGTATGGGCATTGGCTATTTCATTGTTTTTTCCATCCTGAAGCGGTCCAACCAACGCAAGCTCGAAGAGATCAACCGGATAAGCGACCTGGAGATTGAAAAGGCCAGGGTGACCTCACAGCGCATGGTTGCCGAAGCGGAGACCAAGGCCGACAAGATCGTCGCGAAGGCCGAACAGAAAAATGAGACGATTAAACAGCAGAAAATCCAGGAAGCCCGTGAAAACTTTACCAGGCTGAAAGCCGAGTTTGAAAGTTTTAAAACAACGCAATCCGTAGAACTTAAAGAGAGGGAGATGAAGACAATTTCTCTTGAAAAGGAATTGTCTGCTAAAACCCAGGACCTCGAAAACCGCGAAGCGGAAGTTAAGGTTTTGCGCGACAACCTCGACCTCCAAATGAAGATCGTAGCGAAGAGGAAAGAAGAGTTGGAGCAGGCCAACGAAACACGCATTGCTGAACTGCAGCAGATAGCCCGGATGACAGAGTCCGATGCGCGGGAGCATTTGCTCAAAGCCGTTCGTGCCAAGTCAACAACAGAAGCTCTTGCCATCGAGCGGGAAGTGCTCGAACAGGCAAAAGCCAACGCCAACAAGGAGGCCAAGAAGATCGTCATCCAGACCATCCAGCGGATGTGTGCGGAGTACACCATCGAAAACTCGGTTTCCGTTTTCAACCTCGATAACGACGACATCAAAGGACAAATCATCGGAAGAGAAGGCCGCAACATCAGGGCCCTGGAAGCGGCAACGGGTGCAGAGATCGTCGTGGACGACACACCAGAGGCCATCGTCATTTCGAGTTTCGACCCCATTCGCCGGGAAGTAGCAAGGTTGGCGCTGAAACGGCTGGTTGCCGACGGCCGCATCCACCCGGCCAGGATTGAAGAAGTCGTGGCTAAAGTCAAAAAGCAACTCGATGAACAGATCGTCGAAATCGGCGAGCGCACCATCGTGGACCTAGACATACACGGATTGGATCCCTACCTGGTTCGTATGGTGGGAAGAATGCGCTTCCGCTCGTCGTACGGTCAGAATCTGCTGAAGCACTCAATAGAAACCGCTAACCTTTGCGCAGTGATGTCTGCTGAACTGGGACTGAACCCCAAACAGATCAAGCTGGCAAAACGCGCCGGGCTGCTGCACGACATCGGCAAGGTGGCTGAAGAGGAATCTGAATTGTCGCATGCCCTGTTCGGAATGAAGTTGTGCGAAAAATACAACGAGAATCCAGCCATCATCAACGCGGTTGGAGCCCACCACGATGAAATCGAAATGAACAACATCATTTCACCCATCATCCAGGCCTGTGACGCCATTTCAGGAGCGCGTCCCGGAGCAAGGCGCGAGATCCTGGAGAGCTATCTCAAACGGATCAACGAACTCGAGGAACTGGCCATGGCTTACGAAGGCGTTTCCAAAGCATACGCCCTGCAGGCAGGACGCGAACTTCGCGTCATCGTCGAAAGCGAAAAGGTTACCGACCAGTATGCGGACGACTTGGCTTTTATGATCTCTCAAAAGATCCAGGAGGAAATGCAATACCCGGGCCAGGTCAAAGTAACCGTAATCCGTGAAAAGCGGGCTACAGCCTTCGCACGCTAACAAACGTTTGTTTGCTTTTACCGGGGGGGCATGAACAGACGCGTTTCTGGTGCGCGTCACTCAAAACAACCATGCCTGGCTCATGTAGATTCTGAAAGTCTAATCCGGATTTCTAATGAACTAACGAACGTTAAGGGTACCTCGAATAACCCAGTTTTGATGCCAGAATGAATTTAGCAAAACAAGACGAGGCGCAGCGAAGGAAGCTATGTGGAACGATAACTGACTGAGCTGCAACGAAGTATTGTGAAGCTAAATTCATTGAGTGGGTGAGCCTGTGCGGTCTGACTGGCGCAATAGTGGGTTATTCGAGGTGCCCTTAATTGTAGGATTGGAAGAGATGCTGTGCACCGGAAATGGGAGTATCTTCTAAGCGCTGTGAATTTATTCTTCAGCTTTGAGGCTGATGGCACAACCTCCACCCGGTGCCAGACGGATGTTGAGCACATCCCGGGCGTCAACCGTCTGTTCGGTGATCTTGTAAGCCATCGGTCGGGTTTGCCAGTGTGCATCGGGTGCGTCTGCATACATGCGTGCGACGTATTTCCGGCCCGGCTCGAGAAAGTCGAGGCGGAGTGGGTATTTCCTGGCCAGTTCATCGGTGATCATCCCCACATACCAGTCGCCTGAACCTCTTTTCCTCCGGGCTGTGTAAACGAAATCACCGGGCATCGCATCCAAGACCACCGTGCTGTCCCAGTCCGTGGGCACGTCGCGGATAAACTGAAAGGGTCCCGGATGACTTTCGTAATCCTCCAGCTTCCCGCCAGCCATTTGCAGCGGACTATAAAGGGTCACGTATAGGGCAAGCTGCTTGCAAAGTGTAGTATGTACGCGACGCAACGCGAGGCTGTCCCCCGAACCGGCAGCAACGGGAAAAATGCCGGGAGTGTAATCCATAGGACCACCCAGCAGCCGGGTGAAGGGGAGGATAGTTTCATGTTCAGGCGGGTTGCCTGCGCTCCAGGCGTTAAACTCATTTCCGCGTGCGGCTTCGCAGGAAAACCAGTTTGGATAACTTCGATGCAGTCCAGTCGGACGAACCGATTCGTGTGAAACCAGGAAGAATTTGCGCAAGGCAGTAAACTGGGCCAGATGCAGGTAGTGGTTGACCATCCACTGCCCGTCGTGGTGTTCTCCACGGGGTACAATGCGTCCTACGTATCCCGTTTTCACTCCTTTGTAGCCCAGCTTTTCCATCAGGTCGAGCGCTGCAGGCAACTGGCGTTCATAATCCGTTACCGCACCGTACGTTTCGTGGTGCATCATGAGCCCAACGCCTTTGTCTTTGGCGTACTCGCTTATGCGCGGCAGGTCAACATCGGGATAGGCCTCGGTAAAACTGAACTTGCGTTCGCTCCAGCCGCCATCGCCGTGTTCCCATCCCCGGTTCCAACCCTCTGCCAAAACGTAGGAAAATCCGTTGGCAGCGGCAAAGTCGATCAGGCGCAACATCGATCCTGTCGTCGCACCGTGAGGTAGGGCCAGGGAATCGCCCTCAGACCGGGGACCTGCCCAGGAATGGGTACCCAGGTGCATTTCCCACCAGATTCCAAGGTACTTGCCGGGTTTGAACCAACTGCAGTCGGTCTCTGGCGGATCTTCGTTGAGGTGGAGGATGATGCGGTTGGTCAGCAATTCGGAAGCTCGACGGGCAATTAACAATACGCGCCAGGGCGTGTGGTCGCCAAGTCGCAGGTAGGCTTTGTTGCCCAGGCCATCGGGAACGAGGTGGGCTTTCAAGCCGAGCTCCTTGCGGTCGATGTCGAGCTGCATGGCGGGATAGTTGACCAGCGCCGCTTCGTGAATGCTCAGCCACATCCCGTCGGGCGTGCGCATCGTCAATGGGGTCTGTACCGTAGAATCGCTGACCGGGCTTCGAAACCCAATCCCGTGAGGCCATACTTCTTTCGCCGCATGGACCTTGCTCAGGGGTGTTAGGGCATACGCGTATTCGTTGGTGTCGTAGTCTCCTGGTATCCAGAAAGCATCGTGATCTCCGGTCACCGGAAAACTGGTCAGTTCGTCGGCTAAGATAAAGGCTTCATGGCGCCCGGATGAGGGAAAGTGATATCGAAAGCCAACTCCGTCATTGAAGACCATACACTCGAGGTCGAGCCGTTTCCCCGTGGCGGTCTGCTCAAATTGTACGACCATCCTGCTGCATCGCTTGCGGAGCTGACGTTCCTCACCCCAATGGGGCTCCCAGCGCTCATCCACAGACGACGTATCAATGCTCAGCCAGCGAAAGCCCTTTTCAAGTGGGGCCTGCCCAAGGAGATGAAAACCCATTTTTCCTTGCTTGATCAGGGTCTTCTTGTCGGCATATACAGAATACCGGATTTCACCTTCGGCAGTGAGCTGGATGTTGAATTGTACAAAGAGATCCGGAGAAAAGAGGTTGAAAAACCGGCTTGCGCGCAGCGGTTCAAGAGCAAACGAGGCCAAAAATCCGGTGAGTAGGCAAATGCGAAAGGAAATTGCTGGAAAAGACATCATGAAGGCAAAATTAGGCAGGATTCATTGCTTCAATTGAATCATGAACTGAATCGGCCATCTGGCCTAAACCATTCTCAGCAATGAACCAATGCGCTGCACCGGCGTTCCATATCCTATGCGCAGCTTTGGCCGCTGCCGGTATCAAATATTTGAGTTGCCTCAACCCATGAAACTTTCTGACTTGTGGATTGGAGATCGCCTGTTCAGCAATACGTTGAAGGAGATCGTTCTATACGACGGCAAATCGGATGAGGGCCTGGTTCGCGTATTACACCGCGGAATCAAACAGCATCTGCCCGTAGAAGACCTCTCCCCGGCTGGCGATGAAGAAGCATTCATCAACACATTTCAGGGCGAAGAACAAACCATCTTCCATCCCCGCAAAAGCCAAGTTCCTGCAACCATTGACCTGCATTATGAGAAAGGACGCAGAGCTTCAGATGCAACGGGTCCTGTAGTCAACATACTTCAGCATCAGTTGGAACGCTGCAGGGCGTTTGTAGATGCTGCCGTTCAGCACCATCTGACCCGGATTGTCATCATACATGGGAAGGGAGATCAGGGCATTTTGAGAAATGCGGTGCGCTCTTTGCTGGAGGAATATCCGGAAGTGACAGGCCAGCAGCCTTCGCCGGATGAAGGAGCCCTCGAAGTCTTGCTGGCATACACGGACCAGCTTCAAAAACGCATGAGGTGATGAGGAAAGCGATAAACGTTTCAGGCCTGCTTCTCGGAGTTGCCCTGTTGGCTTTGACAGGGTGCAGACAGGGGGATCCTGCCCAAAGCACGCCGACCATGGGAGAAGTGGTCATCGGTTGCGATGTGCAGTTGCGCCACCTGATGATACAACAGGAGGAGATCTTCGAGCAGCGCTACAAGTATGCCAAGGTGCACCTGAAATTTTTAAACGAACGCGATTTGCTGCAACAGTGGCTTGCCGACAGCTTTCGCACGGTGATCATAGGTCGTGAACTGAGACCTGAAGAAACACTGTATTTCCAGCAGCAGCGCCAGGTATCCCCGCGACAATTCCCTTTTGCCCAGGGGGCCATCGCACTGCTCACCAATCCATCCAATCCGGACAGCTCGTTGACCTATGAGGAACTGCTTTCGCTTTGCCGTGGTGTCCAACCCGGACCTAAGGGTTTTTCAGGGGTGGTGTTGGAAAACACAGCGTCCGGGATATCTCACTACCTCCTGGATCTGCTTGGTCAATCTTCCTTCTCAGGGCCGGTTTATGCCCTGGCCGACAAATCAGAAATTTTTGAATACCTCAAAGCGAACCCGGGAGCGCTGGCTCTGGTCGATTGGGCTGAATTCAGCGACTCAGACGATCGTCAGAGGCAGGAACAACTGCGGGAATTCGCAAGGGTTGGCATCACCCGGCCTGCAGATTCCACCCAGTACGGATACCTCTATCCCGACCAATATTCGTTGCAGGACAACCGTTACCCGCTTCAACGCACATGGCAATTCGCCAGTTCTTCCGGCCGTTCAGACCTCGGCCTTGGTTTTGCATCCTTTGTCACCGGCGAGATCGGCCAACGCATCATCCTCAAAGCAGGCCTTCTCCCTTTGTTCCAGACCGAGCGCTGGATTGAATTTGTACCAGGCGACTTCAGAGTCGTTAAATAATATTAATTAATATAAATCAGATATTTATATATTAAATTATACCCCAATGTTTCTTTTTTCGTACGGATCAAAAAAAATTAAACATTAATTTAACTAAAGAAATCTAACGCATTTGCGTGTAATCTTGTCAAAAAGGAAAATGAACAAATGATGAAGTCATGTTTTTATGAAATATCATCTCGCGCCAAAAGCATTAATTTTGGCCGCATTTTCGAAGAAAAATCGACCAGTATGAAAGTTTTGTTGACCTGGGTTATGGCCATGGGAGCCTTTTTGATCGCTTTGCGGGCCCAAACTACAGAAGAAGGATTGCGTCATCTCGAAAACGAGAATTTTAAATCTGCTTTGGGTGTATTTGATCAACTGATCGCCGTACAGCCCAAGAACCATCTCCATTACTACTATAAGGGTGAGGTGCTCTTTGCCATGGAGGATTACCAGGCCTCGTCAGGCGCCTTCCGCAAGGGTCTGGATGTGAGTTCAAAATGCGATGAATGCAGGGTAGGTCTTGCAAAGATCGAGTTGGTTAAAGGTCAGCAAAGCGAGGCAGACGATTTTATTGAATCCGCGCTGAAAGGCAATTCCAAAAAGGCAGGCATTCATGCGCTTGCGGGCAGGGCTTACCTGTATGGACGTAATCCCTTGCTTGAAAAGGCTTTGCCCCTTTTGGAAAAGGCCCGTGACCTCGACCCAAAACAAGCCAAATACTGGATCTATCTCGGCGACGCCTATTACCAGAAAAAGGATTTGGGGCAGGCCATGACCGCCTATGAGACCGCCGTTGAAAAAGATAAAAGCGATCCGGAGACTTACGTCAAGATGGCTAGGATCTGGGCAGAAGGCAAAAACCTGGACCTTGCAATACAACAACTGGAGACGGCCATTGAGACCAGCCCGGGATATGCCATTGCTTACAAAGAGCTCTACGAGATGTTGATCCGGGCTCGAAAATTTGACAAAGTGGTCCCCGTGCTGGAGAAATACGTTTCTCTTGCCGGAACGGACGTAGATGCCCGAGTGCGCCTTGTAAAATTTCTTAGTTACCAGGCAAAAGACTACCAGCGCGCCATCGTCGAAGGAAACAAAATTCTGGAAACCTACCCGGACCAATACACGATTCATCGTTGGCTCGCATGGTCGTATTATGAAACCGGTGAGTTCAACAATTCGCTGCAGTCGAGTTACCGCCTGTTTGGCGCGGTCGAAAAGGGAGATACAGCTACGATGAGGCTTTACCCCAGCGATTACGAATACGCCGGTAAGGCAGCCATTAAGCTTAAACTTAAGGACACTGCTGATGCTTTTTTTGAACAGGTCATTGCCCTCCAGCCCGAACGCCTTCAGGAGATTGCTGGACAATTGGCCAAATCCTATTACGACGTCAAATTGTACGAAAACGCCGTAGCCTGGTACCTGCGCAAGAACGAAATCGCCTCGCTCACGATAAACGAACTGCTCTACCTGGGGCTTTCTCAAAAATTACTCCGGGACTATCGCGGTGCCGACACCACATTCGGAGTGATCCTGGCCAAATCGCCGGCATACGAATACGGCTGGCTGCAACGTGCCGACATCAACCATAAAATGGATACGGCCGAGGTAAAGGCCTTTTTAGCGAAGCCCTACTACGACAAATACATCGAGCTTGCTTCCGCTGCTCCGGAGAAAAACAAGGTCGGGCTCATAGAAGCCTATCTCTACATGCTCGTGTTTAGCGCGCAGGCGGGTGAGTACGATACGGCCAGGTCCTATTGCGACCTCGTTCTCAACCTGGATGCCAATGAAGGCAGGGCACTCGAATATGCCAAGATCCTGAACGGCACCAAGTCCAAGGGGCGATAGATCCTCACGGAGGAAATTGTGCTCATCGAATCCTCGGGATGCGATTTCTGCAAGATTGTTGGCAGCTCCACGGATCGGTGTGTCGACCACCGAAAAACGAAAGGGGGCCGCGGTGAAGGAAGCTATGTGGAGCAATAGCGACTGAACCGAAACGAAGGATTGTGAAGCTAAATTCATTGAGTGGGTGAGCCTGTGTGGGCTGGCTGGCGCAATAGTGGGTTATTCGAGGTGCCCTTTACTCTTGACAAACTTTAACTAATGGCAAAATCTGAAAACAACTGTGATTCAGGAAATTCAAGGGAAATGGGACATAACTAGGCGCTATCTGTAGGCGCATTGGATCGCGTGAATCCGGAAAATGCTCTCCGGCCCTTGAGAACAATGACGACTCTGGCTGATTACCGGATGGAAAACTCAAACAGGCATTCGCCGTTGAGGTGGCCGCGGAGCTGATCTCCGGTGTGTACCGGGCCCACGCCTGCGGGCGTTCCGGTAAACAGAATGTCGCCTTTGTTTACGAGAAAGAACTGGCTTAAGTAATGAATGACCTTCGGAACGGGAAACAGCATGTCTTCTATCCTGCCCGATTGTACCAGGCGGTTATTGACGTACAATTCGAATTGCAAGGCGTTGCGCTGGACAGATTCGATGGGGATCCAACGTCCACATACAGCCGACTGGTCAAACGCTTTGCTGATCTCCCAAGGCAGTGAGCGCTCTTTGCACCGGCGCTGCAGATCCCTGGCAGTAAAATCGATGCCAACGCTGACTTGGCTCAGAAAGGACCAGGCTTTTTCTTCGGGAATGGACTTTCCCTTTCGTCCAAATTTGAAAATGAGCTCGAGTTCATGGTGGACTTCCTCGGTGAAGGAAGGATAATAAAATGGCCGGTTGTCGTGCAACATGGCAGGAGCCGGTTTGAGGAAGACTACGGGATCTTCTTCGACCGGATTGCTGAGTTCACGGATGTGTTCGGAATAATTTCGTCCAATACAAAAGAACGTCATAAACAAACGTTTGTTAGTAATTGCAATGCACCGCTACCTCGACAATGGCTGCCCCAACCCTACGATGGCTTTCACTTCAGACAGCGTTCGGGCTGCGCGCTCGCGTATATGAGCAGAGGACCGCTTGATGCGGTCTTTGATGGCCTTTTTGTCTTCGAGCAGCCGGCGCTTTTCTTCCTGGAAAGGTAAGGCGATCGATACCAGCGCCTCGGCAACCTGCTCTTTGAGTTTGCTGTAAGCCAGCGTTCCGCCTTTGTATGCTTCGAGCAGCTCGTCCGTGTCAGGAGAGTGAGCCGCGCGTAGCAACATGAAGAGGTTTTCTACACCCGGACTCATCTGGTTGCCGGATTCCTGACCGGTATCGGTCACGGCCGATCTGACCTGTTTGCGAATCTGGTCAGGCGCAGCAAAAACGTCTACGTAGTGCTTTTCCCCTGCGCTGGCGCTCATTTTTCGTAAAGGGTCGGCAGTAGACATAACTTTCGGCACTTCTGTAAACAGCGGTTCAGGCAGGGTAAAGTAGTCGGTTCGGTAAATGTGGTTGAAGCGCTCTGCTATGTTGCGTGTCAATTCGAGGTGTTGCTCCTGATCTTTTCCTACTGGAACGCAATCTGCCCGGTAAATGAGGATGTCGGCTGCCTGCAAAACCGGGTAAATGAAAAGTCCGGCGGAAACGAAGAGGTCCTTGTCCTTATCTCGCAGTTGCTGGGTCTTATCCTTGAACTGGGTCATGCGGCTCAACTCTCCGTAACTGCAGTTGCAGGCCAGTATCCAGGCGAGTTCGGTGTGCTCGGGAACGAGTGACTGGATAAAGAGGTTCTCCTCCCGGATGCCGCATGCCAGCAGGTTAATGGCCAGATCCCAAACATTTTCACGCAGCTGGGCAGGGGAATACGGCATGGTCATCGCATGGTAATCGACTACCGAAAAGACGCAGTCGTAGGATGATTGCAGTTCAATCCAGTTTTGGACGGCACCGAAATAGCGTCCGAAATGCAATTTCCCCGTGGGTTGGATTCCGCTGAGTACGATTTTAGCTGGCGAGGTCATGGCTGCTTCAGTTGGCGGCGATGCAACTGATCTCGATGTTTACAAAGCGCGGAAGCGCTGATACCTGCACCAACTCCCTGGCGGGTGGGTTGCCGTCGGTGAAGTAGGTGGCATAAACGGCGTTGATGGCGTTGAACTGGTGCATGTCTGCTACGTAAACCGTGCACTTCAGCACATGGGAGAAGTCCATCCCGGCAGCCCGGAGTATGGCCGAGATGTTGTCCAGAACGCGATGGGTCTCTTCTTCTATGGTTGCATTGCGCAACGCCCCGGTGGCCGGGTCGATGGCGATCTGGCCGGAAACAAAGAGCATATTGCCCGTCTGGACCGCCTGGCTGTAGGGGCCGATGGGCTTTGGGGCGTCGGGAGTGAAAACGATCTTCTTCATTGGTTAAATTTAAAATGCGAAAAGCTCCTCATACGCCTATGGGAGCTTTCCTGATGCTGTAATGTATATGGGCTTATTCCGCCGCAGCCTCTTCAGGTGCACCCGCTATCACCACGTTGCCACGGTAGTACATCTTGCCTTCGTGCCAATAGGCGTGGTGCATAATGTGGGTTACACCGGTGGCTTTGCAAGTCGCCAACTGAGGCGTTTCCGCTTTGTAATGGGTTCTGCGCTTTCTCTTGCGCTGTTTGGAGTGCCTCCATTTAGGATTTGGCATGTCGCACGAATTTTACTGTTCCAATTTTTTGAGAGGGTCCCAGGCAGAATCATCTGCGTGAAACCCTTCGCTCCGGTCTATCCGGCTGAGAACCTCCTGGTCGCAGGGCGGATTTTCCATCGCTCCGCAATCGATCGTCTGGGAAATGGGCAAAGACAGGCAGATCGATTCGTAAAGAATGCCGGCCAGCCGCAACTCCTGTTCGGTGGGCGAAAGGCAGATGAGGCTCGGATCGGCAACTTTTTCATTGGCCGATTTCACATACAGGAGATGCTGCGCACAGACGGGAATTTCAATGTCTGCAAGGCAGCGATCACAAACCGACCGGTATTTCCCCTCGATGGTGATTTGAAGGGTGCTCAGGTCGTTCTGTTTGTCGAGCAGCAACTGAACCTCAAAGTTTCCTTTGCGTATCGGACTCGCCTCGAAGTGCTCGAAAAAAGCGCCTCCAAGGGTCCAGCGGTACTCATGCACGCCGTTCCGCAAACTTTTTAGCGGAATTGCATATGCCTTCAGGGGGTCCATCGCCAGTTGATCAAAAACGGACTGCAAAAGTAGACTTTTTTCTGCAATTGGAGAATAAATTCTGCAGGAAGGCAACGCGAATTCAGTGTTTGCTAAATACTAAACTTTGATTTAAATATGGTATTTTTATATAATACAAACCAGTCTGTAAATGATTTATTAATATATTATTATTATTTATAATGTATTCTTCGTGCACCTTCCCCAATGCGTCGGACAGAACGACGCGGGCCCCAGGTGCGACACCGCTAAGGGTCAGGTAGTCTCCTGCAGGGTTAGGGAAGGCAATGACCTTGTGTTGCTTTCCAGCGGGGTCGTCGCTCGCGACCGTGCCTCCGCAGCGCACTTTTTCAAAGGCGCTCCACAGGTCGCGCGCCAGCAGGATGCTGACCTCGTCGTTGCCATTGGATTCACCCATTCGCAGCATCACCAGTTTAAGGCTCGGCACCACAAAGAGCAACTGGCCGTTCTTGCCAATGCCCGCGATCAGGTCGGATGGAGCTTCAGGAAGCAGGGGGCCGGGAAAATCGATCTGAAGTCCGGGCAAACGAAACGAGGGCTGGCCATTGAGCCACCACAAATACCCATACGATGGATTCAAGCTTTGAGATGGCCGGGTCATGGCCTGGAAATAGCTGCTGTCGCGCATCAGGACATCCTGGCCCCATGCGCCCTTGTTTAGCACGAGCAGTCCAAAACGCGCCATGCTGCGCGCATCGCTGAAGTAGACGTTGTTCCATCCGGATTGGAGCCACAGGCCCTTCATGCCAATGCGGCTTTTGAGTTTTTGCTGGATGTATTGGTTCTCATTGATACCCGTTGCGGCTTCCAGCACGTTGCGCAACAGGGTGTAGGGGGCATTGTGGTAGGCCCACCGCTGACCTGGTTGGTCCAGGCAAAGCAGACAGGTGTCCAGGGTGCAGTGGTTGTCGGTAACGCGATCGTCTAAACCAGTAGTCATCGTCAACTGGTGCCAAATGGTGATCTCGTTTTCCTCAGACTCACGGCAGGAAGTCCACCCTTTGCCAAGGTATTTTGCACTGGGCTCATGCAGAGCCAGTTCCCCGTCTTCCACGGCCATACCGGTCAGGAAAGCCGTCAGGGTCTTTCCGGCAGATGCCCAGTACCAAAGTGAGTCCCGGGTAAAACTGCCAAAATATTTTTCCAGGATGATCCGTCCATTGTACAGCACCAGAAAAGCTTTCGACTTTTCTTCTGCAAGCAGGCTGTACAGCGGATCGATCGCATTGGTGCACCACCCAACAGCCTCTGGCGACTCAGTCTCCCATTCCGGACCGGTGAGCGGTGGGAAATACAATCCCTGGTTAAAACCCGCCAACGGGCAAATGGACAGCATCATGATTTTAAGGGCCCCGCGAATTGACATCGGATGTGGAGATTTTAAATTAGACGGGAAAGATATGTTCAGGTTTAAGCAAAAAAAAACCCCGGCCTGCCGGGGTTTTAAATCTAGACAATGTCTGTAATAATTAGAAGTGGTACCACAGACCAAAGGTCAGCGAACTCATGTTCATGTTTACGCTGAAATCCGTTTCGGAATCACCTACCTCCGGGCTGGTGCTGGTGAAGTCGATGAGCCCGAGTTCGGCATTGACAGACCACTTATCAGCCAGCATATAGCTAATGCCAGGAGACAGGGAAATGCCGAGAATGCTTGTCGTGGCATCGGTGCCACCAAACTCAAGCTTTGAAGACAAATACTCGACACCGGGGGCGAGGTAAAAATAGAAGTTATCGCCACTGTGCCATGCCATGCGGTACTGGGCTCCAACCCCAAAAACGGTGGATTCAGTATCCGGATCGGTGGTTTTGTCTTTATTGGAACCGAAAGTGATTCCACCAACGATGGCACCATTGTCACTCAGCCAGTAACCCAAACGGGGAGACAGGGCAAAGGAACTGTGGTGGTCATTGGATGAGAAGCCCAAATCGGCACCGAGAAAGAGTTTGCTTTGAGCAAAAGAGGCGGCTCCGCAAGCAAAGCAGAAGATCAGGGACAGGAAGATTTGTTTTTTCATAAAGTTAAAGTTTTTCATGTTAAACATGGAGAATCTCCGCAAGTTTAGGAAGAAGACCCGCATCTGCAAAATTTTTTAATATAAAATTTTCACACCCGTTACAGCTTGCAAATCAGCCAACAAGGCTAAAGCAGCCCAACCACAGTGCAACACACTGTATGTTAAAGCATTAACCGGATTCACCCGACCGGTTCGGTGTGCGCTGTGTTTGAAGTCTGGCATCCCGCTGGTGGCGTTCGATCGCGAGATCGAGAAGCCGGCTCACCAACTCAGGGTAGCCAAGCCCGGACTGTTCCCACATTTTCGGGTACATGCTGATCCGGGTGAAGCCAGGCAGGGTATTGATCTCGTTGACGAGAACCCGCCCGTCGTCAGTAAGAAAAAAATCGACCCGGCTGAGCCCTTCGCAACAAAGGGCTTGGTACGTTTGAACCGCGAGCTGCCGAAGTCGCTGCTCCGTGTCGGGATCTATGTTGGCGGGGATCTGCGTTCTTGCTCCCTGGGGGTCGAGGTACTTGGCTTCGTAGGAGTAAAACCGGTGGCTGGGAATGATCTCACCGGGGCTGGCCGTTGCAACCGATTCGTTGCCCAGAACAGCGCATTCGATTTCCCGGCCTGTTATCTGTGCTTCCACGACAATTTTATCGTCGAAGGAAAAAGCCAATTCAACCGCTTGTCTGAACGATGTTTCAGAGTCCGCGCGGGAAATGCCCACGGATGATCCCAGATTGGCGGGTTTAACAAAGACGGGCATGCCCAACTCTCCGGCCACTTCCGTGAATACAGGCGCTGCCTCCCAGCGGCGAAAGGTCAGGTAAGGGCCTATGGGTACACCGGCTTCCTTCAACAGGCGCTTCATCACTTCCTTGTCCATCCCAACGGCAGAGCCCAAAACTCCGGGGCCAACGAATGGCAGTTCTGCAATCCGCAATAACCCCTGGACGGTGCCGTCTTCTCCCAAAGGTCCGTGCAGAATGGGGAAAACGAGGTCTAAGACCCCCTCCTTACTAAATTGACCGTTCAGCGCCATTCGCCCCGCACCGCCCGGTAGCAAACAGGCCTCTAAGGAAGAAAACCGCCCGGCCTTCCAGGCCTCAAAACTGAAATCGTGCAGGCTGTTGCGCTCGTCGAGCAGATGCCATTTGCCCGAAGGGTCAATGTAAATGAGCAAGGGCTCCCAGCGCTGCCGGTCCAGCGCCTCGAGGACGTTGGCTGCCGAAAGGATGGAAATCTCGTGTTCGGCTGATTTGCCGCCAAACAATATGCCTACGCGCATTCTGGATGTATTCATGGGTAAAGATGGAATTTTCACCAAAATTACAAACATATTAAATAAAAATGTAATATATTGTAGACTGCTCCTGCAGGGGTGGCCGGTTCTCCAGGGGTGACCGGGCTTCCTTGAATTCTCTATCTTTGCCCTGCGCCGTAAGGGATATCCAAAGCCGGACGGGCGCAGGTTGATGGACCGCAAGGCTGAGGGCTTTAAACTTTCCGATCTCCCCGCTTTTTTCAAAAGCAGGCTCCTGTTGCATACGATCGTTAGATTCCTGCTGGTGCTGGTAATCTTGTGGATGCTCCATGCCATTGCTCTTCGCATCTACACCCATCATGGGCAGCGCCTCCGCATGCCCAACTATGCCGGGGTCAGCCTCGATAAGGCGCGATTGCACGCCAAAGGCCGCGATTTCAGGCTGGTCGCCAACGATTCACTTTTCGTAAAGGGAAAGCCGGGAGGCCTTATTTTATCTCAGGTACCCGCCAAAGGTTCTTTGGTAAAGGAAGGAAGGACGGTTTACCTCACCCTTACGCGGTACCGGCCCGACCAGTTTTTGTCGGGGGACCTGCCCGTGCTTTACGGCAAGCGCTTTGATTTTAAAAGCCGCGAGCTCTTCAACCGGTTTGAGCTCGTTTCGCGCATCGTCCGCATGGATTATGATCCGGGCCCCGAACAGCATATTCTTCAGGTTCATTACAAGGGAACTGCTCTGGCAGATGCAGAGCGCAAAGAAGAAAACATTCCCATTTTCCTTGGGGATACCCTGGATTTTGTCGTATCGACTCAGGAAGGGGGGCACGTGGAAGTTCCCGACCTCATGTGCCATACCATGGCAGAAGCACAATTCCTGTTGGCCACCTACAAGCTCTCTATGGACAACTGGGAAAGCGATGCTGAGCTTGGAGAGCCTGAATCGGCATTTGTCGTTTCGCAGCAACCGGCAGCGGGTGAGCGCGTGGCCCTGGGCACGGCGGTGAAGTTGAAGCTGCAGGAAGAAAAACCGGACTTTTGCGAGTGACCGAGCCCAATGGAAGACATCAGCGTTAACGAGCTCAGACAGCGGCTGGACCGCGGAGAACGAATTCGCCTGGTCGACGTGCGGGAAGCCTACGAGCACGACGAGTTCAACATCGGTGGTGAACTCATGCCATTGGGAGCCCTCATCCCGGAACACCTCGACGCCCTCAGAGGCGATGAAGACACAGAGATCGTCTTGTACTGCCGCAGTGGCAACCGGAGTGGCGTCGCCAAAACCCTGTTGGCCATGGCCGGATTTACCCGCGTCCGGAACCTGCTCGGTGGAATGCTCGAGTGGCAGGGGATTGATCCTTCAGAAGCTTAATACGCTCCGATGGAGTCCCATCATCTCGACACCGGCAAACGCGGAGAGGTCATCGCCCGAAACCATCTGGAGGGGAAGGGCTATCGAATTCTGGACAGCAACTGGCGACACGGGAAAACGGAACTGGACATCGTTGCCCTTCACGGCAGCATCCTCGTTTTTGTCGAAGTAAAAACGCGCAGCTCCTCGTGGTTCGGTGAGGCCGCCGCCTTTGTCGACGAACGCAAGGAAGCCCTGATCCAGGAAGCGGCTGCCGCCTACATGACGCAAAAGAACTACAATTGGGAAGTAAGATTTGACGTCATCGGCGTTCAATTGGCTGCCAATGGCAGTTTCGAATTGAACCATTACGAGGACGCTTTTTTCTGAGGACCGGCCAAAGATGCGATCATTGTACCCCGCCCCCGCCCGTGTACCAGCTTGCGTAGACGGGGTAGTTTCTGGCGGTCCTGCGGATGTGAAATTCAAATTGGTCCTCGTCGATTGGTTTCAATTTCCGCGCCGGTATGCCCGCGTAGATGTATCCGCTTTCGAGTTCAACATTCTCCGGGACCAGCGCCCCGGCGGCAATGATGACGCGGGAAGGGACCAAGCATCGGTCGAGCAGCATGGCTCCCATGCCTACGAGTATGTCGGAGGCCAGGGTGCATCCGTGTACGATTGCACGATGTCCGATGGATACGCGGTCGCCAATGTTGGTTGCTGCCTTTTCATAGGTGCAGTGAATGATGGCGCCATCCTGGATGTTGACCTGGTTTCCGATGCGGATCGCGTTGACGTCGCCCCGGATGACGGCCTGGAACCAAACGCTGCATTCGTCGCCCATGACGACATCGCCAATGATCGTCGACGTGGGTGCGAAAAAGCACCCCTGGCCCCAACGGGGTTGCTGGTTGTGAAGGCTAATGATGTTTGCCATGGTTCAGTGCAGATTATTGTACGCGCTTCACCCTGAAACCGGCTTCTCGAAGCCGGGAAAGAACACCCCCTTTTCCCCCGAGGTGACCGGCTCCCACAGCAAACAAACAAACGTTCGTTCGCATGGCGTCTGCGATCAGCGGAACCCATGTGCGGTTGCGCTGGTCGAGCATCATTTCAATGTAAGGTGTCAGCGAAGCATCGCTGGTTGAAACCGACTCCGCCAGCTTATCAATTTCTTGTTCCCGGTACCAGCGATACATTTCATCGGATGCGCTTTGCGGAGCGCGAACGGATTCGAGCAACATTTGCGCCTGAACGGGATAGGGAATGCTGTCGAACAGCGACAACTGAAAGTCGAGCGTTTCCAGACCTTCCAGCTCCTTTTCCTGATGGCGCGCCATTTCGGCGAGTTCGAGTTCGTAAGATTTCAACTGGCCGTCGCGGAAAGCCATGGGGTTGCCTTCGGTCGCTGTCAGAGCGCTGAGGAATAATGGCTTGAAGCGCTCAAAAAATTGAAGGGGCATACCAAGGGAGTCGAAATGGGTGCTCAGCAGATGATATTCGGATTCGTCCAGCAGCTCCGACAGACGCTGATCCCCATCCATAAAAAGGCGGTCCATGATGCCCATCAGCCCGGACAGATCCTGCATTTCGTCCATGTCGACCTCTGTGTAAATCTTTTCGGCGGACGCAAAAACAGTGTCAAAACCGGCCGGGAGAAAATACTGCTCCGACGGGATCAGGTGGACGGTTCCGAAGAGGTATGCGCGTTTGCCCGAGGTAGGGTCTTCAATTTTCCACAGCAAGCCCGGTTCCTGGGCGCGGAGGCTGATGAGGCCCAGCAGGCATGCATAGGTTGAGAACAGGTGCTTTAACTTCATTTTCTTTTCATTCACTGCGATTCTGCAGCATGTATTCATAAAAAAGTATGCCAGCAGCCACCGATACGTTGAGTGACTGGATCTTGCCAGGCGTTGGTATTCCGGCTACTTCGTCGGCAACCGCCAGAATTTCTGCCGAAACCCCCGTACCCTCAGATCCGAGTACAATGGCCAGGGGGCGACAAAGATCGACCTCCCGAACCGATTTATCTGCCCGCTCACTGGCACACAGAATAACAAGTCCGCTGTCTTTGAGTTGCCGAACTCCGTGCAATAGATTTTTTTCGCGACAAACCGGCAGGCTCATCAAAGCACCAGAGGAAGCTTTGATCGCCTCGCTGTTTACCGGGGCGCTGTTTTTGGTGCCAATGAGCAATCCGTGAAGACCAAATACCTCAGCAGACCGCGCGATGGCGCCGAAATTGCGCACGTCGCTGATGCCATCGCAAACGGCAACCGCCGGTGCAATTCCCTGAAGGAAAAGGCCATCGACCAGGTTCTGGACCTGGTGAAAGGGAATGGATGCCGTTATGGCAACCACGCCCTGGTGATTGAAACGACTCAGCCGGTCGAGCTTGGACTTGGGGACGCGAAGCACGGGTATCCCGCTGCCACGGGCCAGTCGCACCAGCAATTTTGTCTCTTCCTTATCCAGGGTTTCCGAAATAAAAATTTTCTGGATGGCGGTTTGGGCAGCTATTGCCTCGCGCACGGCGTTTTTACCAAGAACCAATTCTTTTTTCTCCATTTACAGCTTAAAATTATTGCTAATTTCACAATTCAAAACGCAATTGAATATATGAAAAATTTAATGTGTAAATTATTGATTACCACAATAATATTATTGCATGTACCACTTCATGCGCAGCAAGACCCGGCGGTTGGGAAAAGCCTGGAGCTCCTCCGGTCCCTAGCGCCCGGCCTGGGTTTGTCGAAAGAGGACATATCCGACGTCGCCGTTTCGGACCTCTACCGCTCGGAGCACAACGGCATCACCCACGTGTACCTGATCCAACGTTACCGGGAAATCCCGGTCTACAACGCCATTACCTCGTTTCACGTTGCACCCGATGGACGGGTATTCGACAGTCCGTCGCGATTTTATTCGTCCCTGGCGGATAAGGTGAATGCGACCCGGCCGGGGATCACCGAAGTGCAGGCGCTGACCCGCATCGTTGAGGACCTCCAGATCCCCAATGCGCTGGTACCCACCAACCTCGCCCGCAACGACCGGGGAGGCAGGGAATTTCCCGCTACGAACTTTACCATGAGTCCCATTCCCGTCAAATTGGTGTTCATGCCCGTTGATGAAGGCCGCAGCCTCAAGCTTGCCTGGGATCTTACCCTTGAGCTTTCTATGCGCGACGATTATTGGTCCATCCGGGTGGATGCTACGACCGGCGAGATCTTAGACCGGCACAACTTAACGGTGAAATGCAGTTTCGGACACGTGCATAAACACGAGACACGCCATTCCCCTTCCGGAGAACAACAGCATGCCTGCACGGGAGCCGCGGCTACATCAGTTCACGAATCCGCACCGGAAGCCCCAGTGGTTTCACCATATTCTACGGGTTCATATCGGGTCATTGCCGTACCGGATGAAAGCCCCAGGCACGGCAATCACCAACTCGTCGTCCAACCAGGATTTGCCAATGCTTCGCCCTATGGATGGCACGACACCAACGGCGTCGACGGACCTGAGCACCAGACCACCCGGGGCAACAACGTCCATGCCTATCTGGACCGGAATGCAGACAACATTGCTGATGGGCTTGAGCCAAATGGTGGAAGCGTCCTGCTGTTCGATTTTCCTTTTGATTCAAATGAGGAGCCGGATGCATACAAAGAAGCGGCGCAGGTCAATTTGTTTTATATGAACAACATGATTCACGACATCAGTTACCAGTATGGCTTCAACGAGCCGGCCGGCAATTTTCAGTCCAACAATTACGGCAAAGGAGGAAGGGATGCAGATTATGTCCGGGCAGAAGCACAGGACGGATCCGGCACCAGCAACGCCAACTTCAGTACACCCGAAGACGGTACGGGCGGACGGATGCAAATGTTCCTGTGGCTGGCCTCTCAGGAGGAAACCTACATCGTAGGTCCTGATTCATTAGCAGCTTCCATTGATTGCAGGCGTGGAGCGTTCGGCGCAGCTCCCACAGACGTTCCCATTAGGGCGCAGGTCGCGGTTGCAAACGATTACTCGGCCAATCCCAGCCTAGGTTGTAAGGAGGGCTACAAACGGTCCGAAGTCGAGGGTAAGATCTTGCTCATCGAAAGGGGTACCTGTGAATTCGGACTTAAATCGCTCAACGCACAAAAGGCTGGAGCCGTGGCGGTCATCATCTGCAATTTCGACGATACTTATGTGAATATGGGTGCTGGCGCCGTTGGTGGTCAGGTCACCATTCCTGCCTACTTCACCACAAAGTCGATCTGCACCCGCCTCAAACTCATCGTGCAAACAGACACCCTCGTGATGGAGATCCGCCGGCCCGGAGCCAACGCAGGGCCTGACAGTTTGGATGGCGATTTCGACAACGGCATCATCGCCCATGAATACGGGCACGGCATTTCCAACCGGCTGACCGGGGGACCTTCCAGTTTTGGTTGCCTTGGCAACGGAGAGCAAATGGGGGAGGGCTGGAGCGATTTTATGACGCTGATCACCTCTGCAAAAGCAGGCGATTTTGGTGCCATGCCACGCGGGATCGGCACCTTTGCACTCAACGAAAGGCCTGACGGATTGGGCATCCGGCGCAGGCCTTATACGACCGATATGAGCTTCAACGAATTCACGTATAAGGACATGACTGCTGAAGTCCACGATCTGGGCGAGATCTGGACCACAGTCATCTGGGACCTCTACTGGGCGCTTGCCGACGAATATGGCTACGACCCGGATTTTACCAACAAGGCCGCCGGCAACAACATCGCCATTCAGCTTGTGTTTGATGGTATGAAACTCCAACCCTGTTCGCCGGGAATGATCGATGGTCGCAACGCCATTTTAAAAGCAGACACCATCAACAATAAAGGGGCTAATGCCTGTTTGATCTGGAATGTATTTGCCCGCAGGGGGATGGGCTATTTCGCCAAACAGGGATCGAACAACCAGGTTGGTGACGAGACCCTGAGTTTTATTGCTGCGCCCATTTGCGTCGACAGGATCCTCTTTTCCAAGCGAGCCGGTTATTACAAAGATCCCGCAACCTTTGTCAAAAATGACGTCGTCAAACCGGGAGACGCTTTCCACATTACCCTGGAAATCGACAATTACCGACCCGGCGCTGCCAATGATGTCGTAATCCGGGATCGAATTCCACAGGGATGCAGTTATGTAAGCGGCTCGGGATCGATTGCTCCCCAGGTTATTGGTGACGAGCTCGTATGGAACCTGGGTCAGATGAAATCTTTGGAATCGCGGCGCATCGAATATTCCCTGCAGAGCAGCATTGCAAATGCTTCTTCTACTCTTTGGTACGACGATTGCGAATCAGGCGAAGGCATTTGGGAAGTTGACATACTGAAAGGTGACCGGCTATGGTACCACGACGAGGGATTTGGGGTGGACGACTCCTATTCCTGGATTGCTGAGGAAGGGGAAAATGGTTCAGATGATTTTTATTTTTTTAACAGGGAACCCTTCCAACTGGCCGACGACAATCCGGCCCTGCTTTTCTACCACTTCTTCAATACAGAGCAAGGTTTCGACGGCGGCATCGTCGAAGCATCAACCGACGGATTTGTATGGAGGCAGTTGACCGACGACAAATTTTCCTTGAACGGGTATTCCGGCCCCATAGACTATCAGGCTTTTGTTGTGCCGAACCTGCTGGCTTTCTCGGGACAGTCGGATGGTTTTATTCCCTCAGTGATCGACCTTTCAGATTACAAGGGTAAGAGCGTTTACCTGCGCTACCGCTTTGGCAACGACAGCCTGAACCTGAGTCCATACCAGACTACGATCCTGGGATGGGTCGTAGACAACATCGAACTGATCCTTCCACGGTTTTACAATTCTGAAGCCTGCCTGGCAACCGCAGAAGGGATCACGGAATGCGCATCACTCGACCGCAAAGGAGTGCTTGCCGATTCCGACAAGATCGTTGGCACCCGGGAGGGCGAAAATTCCTCCGGAGATTTGATGGTTTACCCCAACCCTGGAACCAAACAGGTGTATGTCCGCATGGACGATGACGCTGCTTATGACGAATTGTCGCTGATGCAGACAAACGGCCAGGTGCTTCGGCGCATTCCTCTTGAGACCGGGAATCCGCTTTACGCCATCGACGCAGAAGAATTGCCGCGCGGGATGTTGATCCTGCGGGCTCACGGTCCCAATGGTACTGCCGTCCGTAAGTTATTCATTAGGTAAACGAACGTTAGTTCGTTAAACGATCTGTTGAGAATCCGGATGCCGTTAGGTGTCCGGATTTTTTTTTGCGCAAGGTACCCTTAATGCAAAGCAGCAATTTTGCCAGAGAATGGAATAAAATTGAGGAATACCGGGGGAAAGATTCAGGGTTCAAATACCTGAACCTTGCGGGTGATCTCCACGAAGCGTTTTGTGAATTTGCCCTCGTATCGCGTGGCGCGGATGAGGTGGTTGTCGATCCAGTGGTAATTGCCTCCTCTGGGCTTGTTGAGCAACAGGAAATGATAATTGAAACCGCGCAGTTTTAGCCATGTTTCCGTGATCTCCCGGTGCGCCTCCGTACGAGAAGTAAAGAAGGTGATGATGTGCCCTTCGTCGTACCAGTGGTTGATGACTTTCAACGCGTCGGGATATGCTTCGGCGGTGACCATGCGTTCCGGTTCCTCGTTGGGAATGTCGTCGCAGATGGTTCCATCAATATCGATCAGAAAATTCTTGACTTCAGGGGGCAGAATGGGTGATACCCGGTGGCCTTCGGCATCGGTATTTTCCTTGAGAATGGATTCGTCGTTCATCATCTGAATTCGATGGATTCATTCTTCATCCAGGGTGCTATCCATATTGTGGCTTGAGGGACTTTCTTGCTCTGGTTGCACTTCAGTTGCAGATGAAGACTCTTTTGCCTCACCGGGCTCGGCACTCGCAAGGTCTTTTTTGCGACTACCTTTTTTGCGGACTTCTTTCAGCGCTTCAGCCGCTTTTGTAAGCTTATCCTGGACGTCCTCTGGTATGTTTTCCTGGGATTGCACAATGGAATCCGCGATCTGGGCCTTTACTTTTTCTTTTTCCGCTTCGAGAAGTGCATTTTGCTCGAGGCGTTTCTGGTTTTTCTCCTCTCGCTTTTTCATCGAGGCCTGTTGGCGGTCGAGCTTTTCGCGGGTGGCCAGCAACTCCTCCAGTTTCGCTTCCTTCGATTTTAGGCGCTCTTCGATCATTCGAATCTTTGCTACCCGGATCTGAGCCTCCAGTTGTCCGTCGGTTACCGCGATCCGCCTGTTTTCGAAATCGATGTTCTTGCGCTCAAAGGCAATGGAATCCTCAAGCCGCTTGATGGCTCCCAGCAAACCCTCGTATCGCTTGTTGAATTTGTCGGCAGCTCCTTCATCCTGATGACGGTGTTGAGGCCGGCTTTCGCGCTTGCTGCGAATGAGGTTGAAGTTTTCGTTGATCCTGGCCAACAGCGCTTCAAAATCCTTGCGCAGCAATCCACGCTGCTTGATATCCTTCTGGATGGCGATCATCTCGTCGATCAGCGGCTTGATCACGGCGCCGCTTTCTATTTTCGTAGTGATCGCCGAAAGCTTATCTGAAAACTGCTGGGCCAGGTCACGGGATTTTTGGCTCATGACCGATTGTCGCGCTTTTCTGAGTTTTTTGAGCTCGTCAAACAGTGCATTCGATTTTTCTCTGAGCGAATCAGAGTGATCACGGAGAATGTTTTTGTCAAAAATGTGCTGTTGAACGCCTGCCCACAGATCCCGAAGCTCATTCCAAAGGTTTTCGTCGAATTCCTCCAGGCGCTTGATCTTATCGGACAAGTCCTCCAGCTGGTTTTTGAAATTTTTGTAGAGCTTGGTGGAGAGCACGACAAAATGCCATTCCATTTGGGCGCGCTGAACGACATCCGATTTTTCCACCTTGAGGTCGTCGGGGAGAATGGTATCTGCCATCGTTAGTTCTATCACTCGATGAGCGGCGGAACCCGGAAAATCCAGATCAGATCCCACCCTCCAGTGCGACATCATCTGGTTGTAAAAATCTTCGGTGATGTCCGCTTCAGAAATGCTCCAAATGTCGACTTTATTTTCGTCGGCATTCAGTGAAATGGCCAGCAACACGCGCTCCTCATTGTTATTGGTCCCCCAAATGACCAGCCTGGATTTCATGAAATCTCTTTTACTTTCCCCAATTTGTACTATATAGACCTCTGATAAAGAGGTTTTTGTATGTTGTTATGCCCACTTGATCCCCAATGGCCCGATGGTACGGAAGGGTCTAAGGGTCCGGGTGTGAGTGCAAAAATCAATCCAAATTCCCGAAATTCCAATAAAATTGAATTTCATCGGACCAGCCCGCGCGTGAGCAACAACTGTGCAATTTGCACGGCATTGGTGGCAGCACCCTTTCGCAGGTTGTCGGCCGTGACCCAAAGGTTGATCGCGCGCTCTGTTGAAGGATCGCGGCGAATTCTTCCGACAAATACCTCGTTCCGGTTTTGGGATTGCAGGGGGGTAGGGTACGTTGCGGTGGAGGGGTCGTCGAGTACCACCACTCCGGGGGCTGCCTTCAAAAGGGACCGTATGTCTTCGATGTCGAAATCTGATTTTAGTTCGGCGTTGATGGATTCCGAGTGGCCGCCGTGAACCGGAACGCGCACAGCAGTTGCTGTGATGCGCATGGCCGGATCACCAAGGATTTTCTGCGTTTCGTTCACCAGTTTCATTTCTTCTTTGGTATAGCCGTTTTCCATAAAGACATCGCACTGAGGGATGCAATTTTCGAAAATGGGATGAACGTAAGCACGTGGCTCCGGCACGGTGTTTCCGTCGCGTTCTGCTTCGTATTGGCGGACTGCTTTCATTCCCGTTCCGGTAAAGGATTGGTACGTCGAAATCACCAGACGAGAAATGCCATACACTTTGTGTATCGGATGCAGCGCCACGACCATTTGGATCGTAGAGCAATTGGGGTTTGCAATGATGTAGGAATTGCCCCGGACCTCACCAGAGTTAACTTCCGGAACGACCAGAGGACAAGCGGGATCCATTCTCCATGCCGACGAATTGTCGATGACGTAACATCCTCGACCGGCAAACTGGGGGGCCCACTCCAGCGAAGTGGCGGCACCAGCCGAAAAGATGGCCACGTCCGGCTTTTGTTGAAGAACCTCAGCGGCGCGTTCTACTCGATGCTCCTGCCCTTTCCACAACAGCAATTTTCCCACCGAAGCTTCCGATGCTACGAAACTGATCCTGTCGTATGGGAAATTAACTTCTTCCAGAACTTCCAATAGCTTTTGTCCAACAAGGCCCGTAACGCCAACTATAACAAGATGCATCGCTTTTATAGATTTTCTGCAAAGTTAATCGCCTTGATAGCGCAGGCAAACGAAAGTCTGCCGAATTGACCTGTCCGTGCCACCTTTCTCGCACCCTACTCCTTACTCGTGAGATTGCAGGGTTTCCACCACTTCTTTGAATGAGCGTTTGCATTTTTCGCAGCTGCCTTTTGACGAGCTTTTGTGAAGAGCGATTTTAATTATTGATTTCCCGAAAGCGCTTATGGAATCGCTTGCTGCTGCTGCCTTGCATGTCTTAGCTTAGCACAATGAGAACCACCCTGCAGATCATGGTGCTGTGGGCATTCGCAAGCATGTCCGCTGAAGCACAATGGACAGATCATTTCGACGGCACTTTGGACACGGCCTGGTTCGGAGATCGCAGCCATTTTACAATCGATGCAGCGGCGAGATTGAGGTTGATGTCCCCGACCGCCGGAACGTCTGAACTCTGGAGGCGATACAAACTTATGGATTCAGTGGTCGTGACGTGTACCACATACCTCGAGTTCAGTCCTTCGGCAACCAACAAACTAATGATCTACCTGGCTTCGTCAGAACCCAGGACAAATGCCGACGGCCAATTGCAGCTGGAAATCGGAGAGAACGGAAACCTCGACACCTGGAGATTGTATTGCACTTTCAACGGCAAGGATTCTTTGCTTGGAGGCGGAGCGCCTGGATCATTAGCAGTGGGCCCGCTTTCCATCCGGTTCTCGCTAAAGCGGCAGCCCCCGAACCTATGGACCATCTATGCGGGTCCGGAAGTTGCCGATACTCCCATCGTCGGAACGACATTTGCTTCGGATTGGCCTGCCGGTGAAGAAGGCAGTTTTTTTGGCATCCGGTGCGTTTACACCGAGACAAGGAAATCGGCATTTGCTTTCGACGACGTTTCGGCCACTGTCGACAGAACTCCGCCGTACATTTCCGGTCACCAGATTGCAGGAAATGAAACCATCGCCTTCCGTTTCGACGAAAACGTCGATAGCCTTCTGTGCAACAAAACCATGCGCTTCCTGCTCGATGGTAAGGATGTCCCGGTTTTTGCTCAGTGGATTTCGGAAACGGTCGTACAGCTGACTTTTGGAAGTGCCTTCGTGTCGGGAAAGCGCTACACCCTCGATTACAAAGGAATTGTAGACCTTTCCGGCAACGTCAGCCAACCCGTGCTCTATAAATTTCGCACAGGCAATGGAAGGACGCCACAGACGGCAGAACTCCTCATTTCCGAAGTCATGCCGGACCCCTCTCCGCCTTTTATGCTTCCGGAAGCAGAATACGTGGAAATCCACAACCGCACCCCGGATTTTCTGAATCTTTCAGGATGCCGCTTTTCGGATGGTTCCTCCTGGGTTGTGCTTCCCGACAGCATCATACCACCGGATGCGTATGCAATTCTTTGTCCGGGAGCCGCCGTTGCGGCATTTGAAAAGTACGGGATGACGGTTGGTGTGGATGCATTCCCGGCGCTAAACAATGCCGGCGATGTGTTGGAGTTGCGCGATCCCCGGGACCGATACATCTTTCAATGCAGCTATTCACTGGCAGACTATGGAGATGCCGTAATGGCAGAGGGCGGATATGCGCTGGAATGGGTTTTTGTTGAAGCGCCCTGCATCGCCCGTGGTGGCTTTGCACCAAGCCGGGATCCACGGCGTGGAACACCGGGCACAGCGAATTCCTGGATTTCTGTTGATCGCGACACCTCGGGCCCCCAAATTGATCATGTATTTGCGCTCAGCGAATGGGAAGTGGCGCTTCATTTTGATGAATTACTTGATCCTGATCTGGTGATGCACCCGGAAAGCTTTCGCGTGGACCCGGGCATAGGGGTCGCAGCGGTGGACTTTGGCGATGCAAACAATGAATTGCGTTTGTTGCTCCACCAACCGCTGGAATTTGGTCGCTGGTATGTCGCGGAATGCGATGAAGTCGCCGACTGCGGTGGCAGGGTATCGCGCGTTACCAGTGAATCCTTCGCAAAACCCAAAGTACCCGTGCCAGGCGACCTGGTCTGGTCGGAAGTCCTGTTCAACCCCTGGAGCTACCACTTCGATTTTGTCGAGATCCACAACCGTTCCGCAGCGCCCATTGCACTCAAAGGGCTTGTGTTGTCAAATCCGATGACCGGTGAAGCAAGCTATCCCCTGAATGGACAGCGGGTAATTGCCCCGGGTGGATATTTCGCCCTGACCTCCGATCCCGTCGACCTCGCATCGGTTTATCCGGCATGTGACCTTCGCAACACAGCAGCAGAGGCCCTTCCCCCCATCGATGACGCCGGAGGCACACTCGTGCTTTCACATGCTGACGGACAACGCTTACTAACACTCGATAGTTTTACTTTTTCCAGTGCCTGGCATCACCCATGGGTTGGCGATCCGGAGGGTAAGTCACTGGAAAAAATAAACCCTGCATTGCCCTCAGAACTCCCCGGAAGCTGGCAAACAGCCCTGGCCGGTATGGGTTTTGCTACGCCCGGCAGATCCAACAGCCAAAATTTCGCAGCGCGAGACCCCGGAGCCGGAAAACCCTTTTCAGTTCAATCGGGAAGGGTCAGTCCAAACGGTGACGGGCACGAGGACAGCTGGATCCTCACTTTTGCTGCCATCGAGACGGGATGGCATGCTTCAATAGATTTATTCGATCTGTCGGGCAATGGGGTGTGCCGGATTTTTAGCGGTCTCGTTGCGCCGCTCCAGTGGATCACTTGGCACGGTCAGGGCCCCCAGGAACAGCTGTTGACGCCGGGAAACTACATAGCCGTCATTTCTTTGAAACATCCTTCCGGTCGGCAATCCGAATACAAGGAAGCCGTCACCCTGCTTCGCTGATGGGGAGCCGATTTCCATCCCTGACCTCAGGTTTGGATAGGTTGCCTATTTTTGTTGCATTGAGAGCGCTATGCACATCCGGATCTTCAGCCTGCCAGTGGGCTTCTGTTGTGATGATCATTGCCGTTAGCATTGCCTTTTTGTTTCCCCCCGATTTGCTGATCGCAAAGTTATTTTCCAGCTACGCCGTTCACTGGATGCTCTTCTGCCTGCTAGTAGGAATTGTTTCGCTTTTTATGGGCTATGAACGCCTCTTGTATACCTGTTTCATTTGCACCGGCGTGCTGGCCTTTTACCTGATGAATTCCTTCAACACAGATTTGAAGTTTTCAAAGCTCTCGCGACTGAATTCCATTCAGGTGCTGTTTGCGAATCCAACCTTGAGCAACGACAGGCTCAATGAAACAATAAAGCGGCTGTTAAGTCAGGACGCCGACCTCATCGTTCTGGAAGAATTTACTCCGGAGGGCATCGAAGTGGCCACTCAGGGGCGGAGCGATTATCCACACCAATACTTGCTGCCCCGTGCAGACACCCAGGGCAAAGGCGTGTTGTCCAGGCTGCCCCTCGACGGAGCCCGGCAACGGGAATGGATGGGAAACATTGTCGTGGAGTTTGGAGTCACCTTACCGGGAAGCGACACCTTGCACGTATGCATCAGCACCCATTTGCCGCCTATCACCATGGATGGATATCGCAAACTCGGTTCCTTTCTCGACACCCTGGCGGGCGAACTGAGCCGCCACACCTCACGGCAATTGCTCGTTGCCAATTTTAACCTCGTTCCCTGGTCCCGCGAATTGCGGAACTTCCGAAGATTATCCGGCCTTAAAGCCAGCCGAAGGGACAACGCCGATGCCGGGCAAGCCAACAGCCCGATAGACATCCTCAATGCGCCCAACCTCGAATTGATGTTCAGCAATGACCTCGAATGTACGGGATACAGTACGGTCGTCGATTCATCGGGCAAGACGATTGGCCTGGTGGGACGCTATCAACACAAATTTGGCTTTTAATACTAGTAGCCTGAGGGCTTCCAGATTGCTCTATCGTGCGGAGCGTGCTTTACGGCTGAGGTATGCGCCGATTTGATTAATATTGTTCTCGTTCTGGTGCCGCCATCCGTATGGGAAAAGAAATCAGTTGTTGGGTCTCCAGGATCGCGATCGCGATCTTTTGTACATGGGTCGGTGCAGATGCTTATGGTGCCACATCGAACCTGTCAGCAAAATCGATCAAAATCCCTTTTCGTTACGTTCAATCCTTCATCCTGGTCGATGTGCAGATCGAACGGTTGCTGCCGCTGAAACTTATATTCGATACGGGGGCAGAGCACACCATACTTTTTGATCGACAGGTAACCGACTTGTTTGAAAATATTTACCAGCGCGAAATCAAAGTTATTGGTTCAGACCTTCAAACGGAGTTGCCTGCACTGCTTAGCGTGCCGGTGAGTCTGTCGTTTGGCAAAGCATTTCAATACCAAACACCGCTCATCATTTTGCAGGAGAACAATACTTCCATTTCCCGCATCATTGGTGAAAACGTTCACGGTATTCTCAGCGCTTCGAATTTCAGCAACTACCTGATCCAGATTGACTATTCCGGAAAATGGATTTACCTGCATCCCCGGTCGGAAAAAATACCAGATGCCTTTCATAAGGTGGACCTCAACATGTATAAGAACAAGCCTTATCTTGAAACGGAAATCGCACTTGCAAACGGAACCCGGCAACGCGTTCAATTGTTAATAGATACAGGTGCCAGCCTTTCCCTTCTGCTTTATCGCGATTCAACCGATCGCTATGCGATTCCCGAGGCGCTTGTACCGGCCTATCTTGGCAGTGGTCTAGGGGGTTTGTTGACAGGTTACGTTGGAAGGACCGGAGCCTTGCAAATGGGGAAGTATGTTCTCCGGGAGGTCGTATCCCACTATATGCTTGTGGAAACCCCGCTGGCGAAAGCAGAAAAGCAGGTTAAGAATGGCCTCATCGGTAACCTCGTGCTCGAGCGATTTCACGTTTATCTGGATTACTTGAGTTCAAAACTCTACTTGAAGCCCTCCAAAAAGTTCGACGCGGAAATGCCTTATGACAAGTCGGGCATGCTGATCATCTGTGGGGGAGATGATCTGCAGCGTTACATGGTCGGTTTTGTTGTTCCCGGATCGCCGGCGTTCGAAGCCGGTATCCGCGAAGACGATGAGATCCTCCGGGTCAACGGCATGCCGGTTTCCATGCTCAGTCTGGGTAAAGTGAATGGATTGTTGCAAAAGCGCGACGGTAAAAGGATCCGGCTTCTGATGCGGCGCGATGGCAGTAAATACAAATGCAGCTTCATGCTGCGTTCGATGATCTGATGCCCTTCAGGATGAGGTCCGGACTTGCCGTCTGACCCAGGCGGATTATTTTTGCGAATCATACCATGAACATGAATGCCGATATGCTCGAAATGATCAGGGCCTTCCCGGAGCAGGTCCTGGAGGCGATTGGGATCGGCCGGAAGGCAGCCATCACGCCAGCAGATCCGGAAACTTCCCACGTGATGGTCTGTGGAATGGGTGGCTCGGCCATTGCCGCCGATTTTGTCGCAGGTTTTGTTCGCGACCATTGCCGGGTGCCGGTTCTAGTAAATAAAAGGTATGACCTTCCTGCTTGTGTTGATCAGCGAAGCATTGCGGTCTTGTCCTCCTATTCTGGGAATACGGAAGAGACCCTGGAAGCCTGGGAACGCGCAGGTCGCGCCGGGGCCAGAAGAATAGCTCTCAGCTCAGCGGGGGAATTGCTGCGCAGGGCGGAGTCCAACGGCCTGGAAACGGTTGTCCTTCCTTCGGGTTGGCCCTCGCCACGCGCTTGCCTGGGTTATTCCCTTGTCTTGCAACTCTTCATCTTGCTCAAGCTGGGTCTGATCGACGATTTTTTCATCGAAATTCTCGAAACGACTGTTCAGCAGCTGTCGGGTTCGAGAGAAGAGATCGAATCCGCAGCCAGTCATCTTGCAGACTTGCTGCAACACCAGCGAATCGTCCTATACGCCCCTGACCACCTCGAACCCGCATGCCTGCGGTTCCGTCAACAACTCAACGAAAATGCAAAAATGCTTTGTTGGCATCACGTCATCCCTGAAATGAATCATAACGAACTGGTGGGCTGGAGAGACCAGCAAGCCGGATTGGCGGCATTGTTCTTGCGGGATCGCGAGGAACTGCCCAGAATCAAGGCCCGGATGGAATTGACGCGGGAAGTCGTTGGGCACTATGCGGCTTCGAGCCTGGAAGTTTATGCACGCGGGACCTCGCACCTTGAAAAATCGATTTACCTCGTTCACCTGCTCGATTATACCAGTTACTACCTCGCCAAATTGCGCGGTGTCGACCCGGTCGAAGTGCGCGTCATCGACTTTCTGAAAGCCGAACTTTTAAAAGAGGGCTAAGAAGGATCCAGAGCAGGATTCCCAGGCTCAAGGCCAGTGCCAGATGGGCGACGTAGTCACCATGCTTCAGGTAAAAAGTCTCTCCGTTGGAAAAAAGCAGGGTGCCTTTCACGGCGATGCGCTCATTATAGGAAGTAGCTTCGTGCACAATCCCCCTTGCGTCTACAAAACAGGAAATTCCCGTGTTGGCTGCTCGTGCGATGGGGCGCCTGTATTCGATGGCTCGAAGAGTGCCAAATGCCAGGTGTTGCCGGTAACCCGGCGTGTCGTCCCACCACCCGTCGTTTGTCATGATGAATATGGCTTGGGCGCCTTTGCGAATGTACTCACCCACGTAAGCTCCATAAATCGATTCGTAACAAATGACCGGCGCAATCGCCAACCCATCACTTAGAAAAACCGAGCGCTCGGGTTGCCTGCCCAGACCGTAAATGCTCCCACCCAACTGATCCACGATGGGTTTTAGAAAGGGCAGCAATTGCCGGTAGGGAAAGGTTTCAACGCCGGGAACGAGCTTGGACTTTACATAGAGGGGGATTTCTTCCGTTCCATTGCAGACCTGAATGGCGCTGTTTTGCACTTCAAATTGTGCTGCGTTGCTGCCGGGGCGACTTTTTCGTGCGGCTGAAGTCAATGTTTCTCCGGGTGCAAATTCCCGGATGCTTCCAATCCCGCTGACCAGGCACAAGTCCGGGTTTGCAGACGCCAGCGTTCGCATGCGTTGAACACGCCAGTCTCCTTCAAAAGAATGGGTGCGCAGATATTCAAAGCTCGTCTCAGGCCAGACGATGTAACGGGTATCAGGGGTGATCTTTTGTCTGCTCAGTTCTTCAAAATTGTCCATTTGAATGTTGGGGTCCACAGCGAATTTTTCGTAATGTGGCTCGTAGTTGGGCTGTACCACAACAACTTCAACCGGAATGCCCTCAGGGTTGAGCCTCGCAAGCATGATCGCCGACCCGAGCACGGGCAATACGGCCATTGCGCACCAGCCAGCAAGCCAATGGAGCCGTTTTGAACGCCGGGACCAGGCAGCAAAGGCCAAGAGGTTCAGGCTCCAGATCCAAAGGCCGCCTCCAAATGCTCCGGTGTATTCGTACCATTGCACCCAGTCCGGAAAAAATGCCATGGCGTTCCCCAGGGAGAGCCAGGGCCATGAGATCTCCCATTGATGGTGCAGCCATTCGAAGCTCAGCCAGAAGGAAACTAAGGCCGGCAACCAGCCAGCAGCCCAACGCCTTCGCACCCATAATGCAGCCAGCCAAACCGTCGCCATAAAAAGACTGTTGAGACCAAAGGCCACACAACCGGGCACCAGCGATGCGTTGGCAACCCAGTAGGTGGCGGCGATGTTCCATACCACAAAGGCATGGAAGGCGTGAAGGCCATGCGTCAGATACCTGCATCTCCCTTCTGAATCCAGCTCCAGCGTGGAGACGAGCAGGGGGACGAATCCTACCCAGGCAAGGGGACTGGTGTAGACAAAAGCTTTCCCTAGCAAAAGTCCACTGAGGGTCGAAAGGTAAATTGGCCTGCGGGAGCGTCCGGTATAAGCCTTCCGGAGGGCATACAGTGCACTTATAAAGACCCAAAAGCCCATGCAGAAGTAAAGCGTGAGCTGCCCCCAAAAAGGGCGGGACTGCATCTCCAGCCCGCTCCACACCGTCGCTGCACAACCGCCAAGGGCAATAATGCAAAGCAGGATCTTTTCAGTTTTTGCAGACGGCATGGTGGCGAAAGGTACGAAAAGGGGGAGTGCCATCAGAAATCGAAAGAAACCCGGTGATTTTTGTTGGCCAATTGATCAGATCGAAGTAACTTTGCCGTCCAAAATTTTCTTTATGAAAAAAGGCATACACCCGGCATCCTACCGATTTGTCGTCTTCAAGGATTTTTCCTGCAACGAAGCCTTTTTGACGCGTTCCTGTGCCGCCACCAAGGAAACCATCGTTTGGGAGGATGGCAGCGAATACCCGCTGGTTCGCCTGGAGATATCGTCAAAATCCCATCCATTTTTCACCGGTAAGATGAAGTTCGTCGACACCGCTGGACGGATCGACAAATTCAACAAGAAATTTGCGGGATCCAAATTTGCTAAAAGTTAACCCGTTTGCCCCGCTCATGCGGGGTTTTTTATTTTATGAGCCATCGAAACCTCATCCTCGTTGAACCCAAAGACAGGGATCAGTTCAAACCCCTCAATTGGGCCCGGCCCGTGGCTGCCTTCCGTCTCGGCATTCTGACCATCGCCGAGAAATGGGCGCTGCACTTTCATGCAGTCACGAGTCATGCCGCTCCGGATTACCTCGCTGGCCGGTTTCCTGCCCAGGTAGAGGAGGATAACTATTTGGTGCCGGGAAACGCATTGCCCTCTGACGAATTGTGCTCCGTACTCTCCAAACTTGCAACGGGAGAATTCCTTGTCTGCGAAGGGCAGTGGCTTGGGGCACACCTCCGGCGCGACCAATGTCTCGAATTTCTCGAAACAGGCGATTTCCGCCCGTTTCAGCAACAGGAAGGAGGGCGACAGCTCTTCCGGGCGCTGGGCAGAAATTGGGAGATCTTCCAATGGAACGAATCGGAACTGGAGAGGGATTTTGAATACATCACCCGTGGTAGGCAATCCGTCGAACTGCCATCAGGGAACCAATGGCATGGAAAGCGCATTTTCATCGAAGAAGGCGCCCGCGTGCTGTCGAGCAGCATCAACTCAACGACGGGCCCCATTTACCTGGGACGGGGAACGGAGATCATGGAGGGAAGCCTCATCCGTGGACCATTCGCCTTGTGCGAAGGAGCTCAGGTGAAAATGGGTGCTAAAATTTATGGTGCTACAACCATTGGACCCGGTTGCAGAGTGGGCGGCGAATGCAACAACGTGGTGATGCAAGCCAACAGCAACAAGGCCCACGATGGGTTCCTTGGCAACAGCGCAATCGGTGAGTGGGTCAACATCGGCGCCGATTCGAATGCTTCCAATCTGAAAAATAATTACGAGGAAGTTCGGGTTTGGAATTATTCAACCGGAAATTTCGAGCCTACAGGCAGCCTATTCTGTGGGTTGATCATGGGTGATCATGCCAAATGCGGCATCAATTCCATGTTTAATACGGGTACCGTCGTAGGATATGGTGCGAACGTGTTTGGAACGGGATTTCCCAGGCCATTTATTCCCGATTTTGCCTGGGGCGGTGCCACCGGATTCTCCACCTTTGACCTGCCGAAATTTCACAGAACCGCAACCTCCGTTCTCCAGCGGCGCCAGGCAAGCTGGGAAGGAGCGGACCAGGAAATCGCCAGGTACATTTTTGAGCAGACCCGCAATTACAGGAACTGGGAATCCCAATAAGCCCCGTGGAGGCGGTTCACATCAGCGGATTTCAGAAATTTCTCAGTCATCTCGGCGACATCTGCCTGGAATCCATTTCAACGCCTTTTCATCCCGTATTGAAACTCTACTTGTCGCGGGGCGAATTTAAACTGGTGAGCCATGGAGCCATCTACAGTTATGGCCTGCACTATTATCACTTTGTCGAGGCCTTCCACCGGCTTCGCCTGCGCGACCGCTCGCTGCAAAAGGCCCTGGTCCTGGGCTTGGGTTTTGGCAGCATTCCCCGAATCCTCGAAAAGAAATTTGGCATTGCCCTTTCAACCGACATCGTGGAAATCGATCAGGGCATCATCGGGCTATTTGAAAAATACCGAAATCAGGTGTGCTCTGCCAGATCCGTGGTCTTCTGTGCCGACGGGGTTGAATTCCTGTGCGGTGCTCCGCACCGGTACGACCTCATCTGCATGGATATCTTTGAGGACCGGATAGTACCTGCGGCTTTTGAACGCGAAGGTTTTTTGCGCGATCTGTCACGAGCCCTGTCGCCAGGGGGGCTATTGCTCTATAACCGCCTCAACGTGACCCTGGAAGATCAAAAGGCCAATGAAAATTTTCTTAGTGATTTTCGCAAGGTATTCCCAGATGGATACGCACTTAAACTTGCATACAACTGGATCCTGGTAGCAGAGGCGCCCTGACAGACGATTACCATACTTCCAGCTCTCCGACAAATAACCATGCGCGGTTTCCGGCACCCGGCAGCCCTTTCGCAATTTCACCATGGTTAATGGCCCTGATTTCAAGATATCGCACCGATTCATCCCCAACGGAAATTTCCGTTTGAACATGCCGGTCAAGGGTCTGGCTAACCATCTGCCGGCGCCCTTCGCCAAACACTTCTCCGTCTGCGCTGGTGCGCACGACGATTTCTGTGGGACGGTGGATCCACGATCCGGGATCATGCAGGAACTGGATTGCCAGCGAGCTGATGTTTCTGACTTGCCCGAGGTCGATAACAGCCTTGAAATCCACGCCTTCCATGCCCACCCATTCCGAAGATCCATGCCGTTGAGGGTTCGCGGTAATTCCGTTGATCAGACATTGCGCTCCACCTGAAAAATAACGCGGTGAAGGAGCCTGGTCGAGACGAATTCGGGCTCCTGCAGCGAGGTGTTTTTTAAATTTCATGCTGAGGGGTTTGCCGATGTACCCTTCGGCAAGCTGGTACCAGACCCTGAAGTCGATGGATCGATCGAGAATAAAACTGTCCTGGGTAAGGTATTGGCTGATCACGTCGCCGTCGCGCGTACTTTCCAGAAGGATCTTGCCCTCCACGGGTGGACGCACAAAATACAAGCCGATGCGTCCGTCTTCGGCGACCGCGGTCCGGTAATCCAGCTCTGCCATGTTCGAGCTGATGTCTGTCCCGTTCTGGCGGAACCATGCGATGTGTTGCTGCAACCTGCCCAGGAAATCGCTGTAATCGCGCTGTTCCGGCGAAGACCAGGCAACCTCTGACAGGGCAACAGCCCGCGGATAGGCCATATACAATACCTGTGCTGCTTTCGGCAGGTATTCCGACCAGACATTCCCCTGGACTCCTATTACTAACGAACGTTCGTTAGGTTTTAGAGCGCTGGGGATTGGGTCGAAGGAATAAGTCTTTTCGAGGGGTGTGTAGCCACCTATGGAAAGGGGTTCGTGCGGCGATGCCGACTGGTAGTGATCAAAGTAACAATGGGTCGACGGGCACATGATTACCGGTAACTGCTGTCGCGCCGCGGCAATGCCTCCTTCCATTCCCCTCCACGACATAATGGTGGACGAACGGGGCGCTCCGACGTCAACGGTTTCGTCCCAACCCACCATTGATTTTCCCTTGCTGCGGAGGTGCCTTTCGATCTCCCGTACGAAATATCGTTGAAGTGCAGATTCCGAACCAAGTTGATTGCGGCGCATAACCGCCTGGCAATGTGCGCAGGATTTCCATGCATCGGTGATCACCTCGTCACCACCGATGTGGATGTATTTTCCGGGAAAGAGTTCGCACACTTCCGAGAGCACTTCTTTTACGAACCACAGCGCCGTATCGCGCGTGCAGAAGACTCCTTCGGCAAAAGTTCCCCAGGTGGTTGCCACCTCCCGCGGGGCTCCGCTGCAACTGAATTCCGGATAGGCAGCCAGAGCGGCCAAACTGTGCCCCGGCACGTCGATTTCCGGGATGACTTCCACATAATGGTCGGCTGCAAAACGCACGATTTCCCTGATCTCGTCCTGCGTGTAATGACCGCGGTATTCGGCAGAGTCGTAACGTTCCGGATAGCTGCCGGCATGTCCGATTCGCGTTGCTTTGCGGACGGCGCCGCGGGCGGTCAGCTCTGGAAATTTGAGGATCTCAATGCGCCATCCCTGGTCATCGGTAAGATGCCAGTGAAACGAATTGAACTTGAACCGCGCCATCATTGCGATGTATTGTTTGATGGTCTCCACCGGATAAAAATGCCTGCTGACGTCGAGGTGCATGCCGCGGTAGGCAAAACGGGGCGCATCCTCGATCAAACCATAAGGAAGGATGCGGTCTTTGGCATTGCGCGCATCCAGACCGAGCAACTGCTCAAGCGTTTGCAACGCGTAAAACCAGCCCCGGGGCTGACTGGCCTGAACCCATATGCCGTTTTTGGAGATGTTGATCTTGTAAAAGCCGTCACGCGATTCGCCCTTCACGAGCGATAAGGTAATGCTGGAAGTACGGGGATGGCGGATTTCTTTACTCTGAATGGTTTTTAGGCCGGCTAAGCCAAGCTCCGAAGCATAGAGCGTGGCCATTCTCTCCGCTTCCGGATTTCCTGAAGGGATGACCATGGCAGTGAGCCTGGCAAGTGCATAATGCCCACCAGCGAGTTGCACCGAAACGGGCTTGGGGATTACGGGCAGGCTGCGCCCCATTGGCCCCTGGGCCAGAACCGGAGACAATAAAAACAAAGCAAAAACGAGAATACAGTACCTGCTCAGCATGGGCGTTTGTTTGGTGTATGATAACATGAACGAACTTCTCCGGAATTATTGCGCAAAGATATCCTGTGCAGCTGCTTTCGCAGGCACCCGAAAGAATGGGAATGGCCAGCAGGCATTACCTTTACCCATTCAATAGGGACCTGAGCTTATGTTTACCATCAACATCTACCTGAAATTTGCCCTCATACTGATCTTTCTCGGGGGAGGCATCGCTTTGAGCTTTACCGTGAGCTTCTGGTACGCATTTCCGGTACTGCTCGTTGGAGCCTTGCTGTTTGCCAGCTACCTGCTGCTCGGAACTGTGCAGTCCGCTGCAGTATTCATGCAGTCCAACCAATTCGAAGCAAGCGAACACCGGCTCAACCTCACCTTGTTTCCCAAGTTGCTCTACGTGACAAACCGGGCTTATTATTTTTTGATCAAGGGGGCAATTTCCATGCATCGCAACGATATGGACCAGGCTGAACTGTGGCTGGATCGCGCCCAGCAGCTCAAGCTCCCCTCTGACAATGAAAAGGCCATGATCCTCATCCAGATGGTCAACATCCACTTGTCGAAAAACAGATTAACACAGGCTAACAATGCGTACCGCGAACTCAAAAAGCTCAACGTCACCACTGATCTTTTCAAGGAGCAAATGAAAATGCTCGACGACATGATGAAACAACAGGGGCGCCTGAAGATGGCCGGACAGATGGACAAGCGAATGATGTTTCGGCCAGGGGGAAAGCGCCGTATGCCCCGGATGCGATGAGCCTCGCTGTTGTCGGAGGAAAGAGGGCTGCTTCTCAAATAAAGACTCCGGCATGACGCATTTTTTAAAGTTTCTTGGAATGAACGCCCGGAGGAGGATGCTATGCATTCCGGCCATTACAGGCGTGCTCATGCTGTGCCATTCGTGCGCAGGTCCCGGTTATGGAAAACTGGTCAACCCATTTGTAGGTACCGGTGGTCATGGTCACACGTTCCCGGGAGCCTGCTACCCTTTCGGTATGATGCAGCTCAGTCCCGACACCCAGACCGAAGGTTGGGATGCCTGCTCCGGCTACCATTTTAGTGATACGGCCATACTGGGTTTCAGCCATACTCACCTCTCGGGAACCGGAGTACCGGACTATTGCGATTTTCTGGTCACACCCCTTCGTTCGGATGAGGGTTGGCCAAATTTCCGCCTAAAAGGAATACCTCTAACCAAAGGCAGGGAAGAAGCCAGGGCCGGTTATTACCGGGTGAACTTTCCTGCGGAGGGGATCGATGCAGAGTTGACCGTTGGCAAGCGCACGGGGATGCACCGTTACCGCTTTGCCGGGAGCAGGCGCCGATTTGTGCTCCTTGACCTCACCCACCGGGACGTCCTCATTGGAGGATGCTTCACCAGTTGGGATTCGGCGGGGATCCGTGCCTTCCGGCGCTCAACCGGTTGGGCAAAGGACCAAGTGCTTTATTTTTCAGCGAGATTCAGCAGTCCATTTACTTCCATCCGGTATTCAGAAGACTCGCTTAAGGCATTGCTGGAATTTGCACGGGCTGATGGGTCGCCCCTGATCATCCACACCGCAATCTCGGCGGTCGACTCGTGCGGGGCAGAGGCCAACCTTTCCGACGAATGGATGCATTTTGGCTTTGACCGGATGCTAAAGCAGACTGAACGCACATGGAACCTTCACCTCGGGCGGATTAAAGCTAAAAGCCGGGAACCCATGCGGTTGCGCACATTCTATACCGCCCTTTATCACACCATGATTCATCCCAGCCTTTTCCAGGATGCGGATGGCCGGTATCGGAGTATGGACGGCTCCATTCGGCAAACCCAATCTGACGACCACTTTACGGTGTTTTCGCTGTGGGACACCTACCGTGCGGCGCATCCACTCTACCAGCTCGCATTTCCCGATTACAACGACCGATTTGTACGCACCTTCCTCAGGCAGTTTGAAGCTTCCGGCTACCTGCCCGTCTGGGAGCTGGCGGGAAACGAGACCTGGTGCATGATTGGCAACCATGCCATTCCCGTCATTGCCAACGCCTTTGCTGCTGGAGAACCGCGATTCGATACGGCTTTAGCCCGAAAGGCAGTGCGGGGAACCTTGAACGCCGCCCGCCATTCAGGCCTTCGGTACATGAACAAGGGTTTTATCGCCGCCGAAGATGAAGCGGAGTCCGTATCCAAAACCATCGAAAATAGCCTCGACCTGGCGGCGGCAGCGGCCATTGGGGTTGCGGTGGACGTTGGTCCGGGTGCTTATGCCTACCGGAACCTCTATAATCCAGCCTCAGGCTTCTTTCAGGCCAGGTCCAACAACCAGTTCCTGGGGCCATTTGACCCCCGGGAAGTCAACTTTAACTATACCGAGGCCAACGCTTACCAATACCTGTTTGGAGCGCACCACGACGTCGGCGGCATGATACGGCTGTTTGGGGGTGCAAAAGACTTTGAAAATAGGCTCGACGAGATCTTTATCGATACGAAAGAGCTGACCGGCCGGCAACAAGCCGACATCACCGGACTGATCGGCCAGTGTGCTCATGGGAATGAGCCAAGCCACCACCTGGCCTACCTTTACAATGCAGTTGGAAGGCCCGACAAAGCGCAAGACCGCATTATACAGTTGCGCGATGGCTTTTACCAGAATGTTCCCGAAGGATTGATCGGCAACGAAGATTGTGGTCAGATGTCTGCCTGGTACGTCTTCAGTGCCCTGGGATTTTATCCCGTACATTCATTCGACGGCAGCTTCGACATGGGTTGCCCGTCGTTCGACTTTGCCTCCATCAAAATACCGGGCCGGAAGGCCATTCGCATTCGAAGCAGGGGTGGGATCAACGGGAACCGGGTAGAACGGTTTGACAAAAACGGACGCTTTCCCGGCACGCGTTTCCACCTCACCGGTGGGGATGAGCTCGAATTTGATATGGGCCCGGTCGCAAGCCGGTTTCCGGCAAGCACTGCCCACCTGACGACCGGGGACGGAGACCTCCAACCCTTTGTGTCGAAGGGATCCCGCACATTTCAAAACCACACGGAAATCGCACTGGATGTTGCCGATGGCGCCCCGGTGGAATACTGTTTTGACACCCTGGGAGAAATACCCAGGATCTACCACAAGCCATTGGCAGTTGATTCTGAGACGAGCCTGTTCTTTCGAAGAGTCAACAAACACAAGACACAGCCCTGGCAGTTTGCAAAGTTTGCACCCAAACCCGTTGGATACAAGCTTTCACTGGGCTGCATGTATGCGAATGCCTATGCTGCTTCGGGGCCGGAGGCGCTGATCGACGGGCTGCTTGGAGGGCCGGATTTCCGTGACGGGAACTGGCAAGGCTACCAGGGACAGGATTTTATGGCTGAACTGCATTTTGACACACTGAAAACGGCTGTTTCGGGATCCGTGCGGTTTTTTAAAGATGAGCGTTCATGGATCATGCTGCCAAAGGCAGTCTGGTTGGAATTCAGTACCGATGGAAGTACTTTTCAATCCCTGGGTCCAATAAAGCCTAAGCATAGCCCTGAACCGGATCTAGCCGGTGTGTCGGTCTATGAGTTTTCCTTTCAGAGAATGTGCCGTGCATTGCGCATCCGAGCAGGATACCCGGGACCTATGCCCCCGGGCCATCCCGGGGAGGGCGGTACGTCATGGATTTTTTGCGACGAGATCATCATTCATCATTGAGCATATGCAAACGCGAAGAAGTTTCCTGGCATCGGGTGTTGTGGCCGGCTTGTCCGCCGGCTCTCTGTCGAAATCACTGTCTGCAGTGCAGCCACGGGGCAAAGCGGGTTTCCCCTGTGTGCTGGCAACGTGGAAAAACCGCAAGGCCGTTGAAGCCGCATGGGAGGTCCTCCAAATGGGAGGATCTGCCCTGGATGCTGTTGAGGCAGGGGCAAGAGTTCCCGAGGCCGATCCGGATGATAGCTCAGTTGGTTACGGCGGACTTCCGGACCGCGAAGGCAAGGTCACCCTCGACGCATGCATCATGGACTCACAGGGAAATGCCGGTTCCGTTGTATTCCTGGAGGGCATAAAGCACGCGGTTTCCGTTGCGAGAAGGGTCATGGAGCACACACCCCACGTCATCCTCGCAGGAGAAGGGGCCCTGCAGTTTGCCATTCAACAGGGATTCAAACAGGAGGAGCTTCTGACTCCATCCGCCCGGGAAGCCTGGGAGCGCTGGAAGGTCGAATCCCGGTATCAACCCGTCATCAACCAGGAGCGACATGACACCATCGGCATCCTCGCAATAGACCGTGACGGGGTGGTGGCAGGAGCTTGTTCTACCAGTGGCCTGGCATTTAAAATGCGGGGCAGGGTAGGGGATTCTCCGATCGTTGGCGCTGGTCTTTACGTCGATGGTGAAGTGGGGGCAGCAACCGCCACGGGCCTGGGAGAAGCCGTGCTCAAGAAAATGGGGGCGTTCTCGATCGTAGAGATGATGCGCCAGGGGATGGGTCCGCAAAAGGCCTGCCTCGAAGCAGTGCGAAGACTGTTGTCGGTGCGGGCGGCTGAAGCATTCCAGGTGGGGTACGTGGCTGTGGACCGGAGAGGCCGGACCGGGGCCTGCTCCCTCAGACCGGGCTTTCAGGCTTCCCGGATGTGGACGTCCGGGTTCGAGCTCCAGGATGCGCCAAGCCTGTTGTCCCGCTAAACAAAGGGCTCCAAATCGCAAATTTCCTGGATGTTTTTGTGCGCTTTGAGGTGTGAAGCCCAACACATAGAGAATTATTATCATTTTTAGTTGATTATAAATATATTAATTGAATATATATAATGCATTGATAATTAGTATATAATAAATATATTTTCTCTTTTATTCCCGTGCACTCCCGCCATGGAGGTCTCCTTCCCGCGATTTTGGCACTCATTTTGCTTATTCCTAATATGTTCCAGACAACCGGAACTTGACACATGGACGAGATCCGATACGTTGCGGCCGATGACCACAGGCTTTTTCTCCGGGGATTCAGGCTGCTGCTCGACCGGATCCGGACAGCTAAACCGCTGGTTTGTGTTGGCGAGGCTTCCACCACACAGGAAGTGCTGCGACGGATACAGCCCGGAGAAGTGGACCTGTTGTTTCTGGATCTCAACCTGGCGGATATCGACGCCACGCAACTCATACCAAAATTCAAAGAACTCCATCCGGGTTTGCGGATCCTTTGCATCAGTATGTACACAGACGCAAAGCTGGTTCGCGAGGCCCTGAAGAAAGGTGCCGATGGGTTCCTTTCCAAAAATGTGGATCTACCTGAACTGGAAGTAGCCATCGATTCGGTGATGGAAGGGGAGATTGTTCTGGGAAAAGACATCAGCCTCTCCGCTGCAGCCTTGCGCCAATTGGCACCGAGGCCCGGCATCAACCGCTTCAATGCTCCTTTCCAGCTCACCAGGAGAGAGAGGGAAATCCTCGACCTGGTCGTAAAGGGAAAATCCAACAAGGACATAGCAGCGCTGCTGTTCATCAGCAGGGATACCGTGAGCGCTCACCGCAAGAGCCTGATGCGAAAATTGAACGTGAGAAATGCTTCAGGTCTGATCAGGGTGGCTTACGACTTCAATCTGATCTGATTCCGGCGGCTGCCCAGAATGAAACATCCTCGCGCATTGCGCGGAGAACATAAATGACTTTGCATTGACAACTGATTTACTTCAATCCTTAAACCGAGTTAAAATGAAAAAGGAAACATTTACAATCCTGCAATTACTCCAGAAGACCTGTCGCTGGGCAATGGCCTCCGCACTGGTACTTTTGCTGTTTGCACAGGACGGCCTGGCACAATGTCCGCTTGCCTGCAACAATTTGGTGCAGGTCTCCGTGGATGAAAATTGCAAGGCCGTAATCACAGCCGACATGATACTGGAGGATCCTGGTCCAGGTTGTACTTATGTAGTGGTTGTGTACGGCATCAACGGACAACCGATACCCGGTGCTACGGTAACAAGCGCGCACATCGGGCAGACGCTCACTGTCTCGGTCTTCCTCGGCAGCAATTCATGCTGGGGTGCCATTTTTGTAGAAGACAAATTGCCACCGGTGATCGAATGTCCTCGGTTGGATACAGTTTTTTGCAACCAGCACAATTACGCATTGATACCACCGGTTGTAACGGACAACTGTTCGGGTGTGACACGTCACGTCATATCGGACGAGATCTTAAAATACCCTTGCGACTCGGTTTTTGCCGGCAAGCGCGTGATCAAATACTATTACACCGATGCATCAGGAAATCGTTCGGATACCTGTGAGCAGTGCGTGTATTTTGAAAAAATTGACCCCGTTACCGACGTCGACTGGCCTTTGGACACCATTTTCGATTGTGAAGACATGGATACGGTTCCTTCACCGGCAGTTACCGGAGTGCCAAAGGTTGCAGGCGAGCCGCTGTACCCAAGCTGGGGAATATGCCAGATCGCCATCACTTATGAAGACCAGATCCTGCCGATCTGTCCCAAAAGCTTCAAAGTGCTTCGCAAATGGACTTACCTCGACTGGTGCCGTTCAAGTTCAAGCTCAGCACCTCCCAACCCCTATTACAAATACCAGGTGATCAAAGTCATCGATACCAGCGGACCTGTACTCTCCTGCTCACCTAACATTACGATTAACACCGATGTTTGGAAATGCACGGGAACCGCTCTGCTGCCGTCGCCAACCATTCTCCAGGAATGCAGCTACGTCGATTCGATTTACGTTGGTTACAAGGTCGTTACCACCGCCAACGATACGCTGACGTATGACGGGACAAACTCCAACAACATCGTCAAACTCAAAAACGGCCTATACAGCATCAGCGAATTACCGCTTGGATTGAACTGGGTTGTATTCCGGGTTTGGGATGCCTGCGGAAACTATACTGAATGTGCAACAGAAGTGTATGTAGAGGACAAGGTGCCTCCGGTTGCGGTGTGCGACCAGAAGACTACCGTTACCCTTACGCTTGACGGCACCGCCAAAGTCGCAGCCATTACGTTCGACGATGGTTCCCACGACAATTGTGGTATATCGCGATATGAAGCGCGGCGTATGGACAATGGCAAGCCTTGCAATACACCTGATGGCGATGAATTTAATCCCTATGTCTTTTTCTGTTGCGATGACATCGGAAAAACGCTCGTGGTCTCCATGCGCGTATGGGACATCCACGGAAATTCAAACACCTGTATGGTAGAAATCGAAGTGCAGGACAAACTTGCTCCGTACATCATCTGTCCGCCGCACATTACCGTTTCGTGCGAATTTGACTATACCGACTTGTCTGTCTTTGGAACGGTGAGGGATGACGCTGCCGACCGCGAGCCCATCGTGATTTCCGATAAATTCCTGAACGCTTCGGGTCCCCTGATCGACGGTTATGCGTACGACGGTTGCGGAGTGGATATAGATGAATCCGTTTTCACCAACCTGAAGTGCGGAGAAGGCACCATCCGTCGGACCTTCATAGCCACCGACGATACTGGCAACAGCGCGAGCTGTACACAGATCATCACGATCGAAGATTACATTACTGACAATGTGGAAGTCTTCTTTCCGTTGGATACGGTCTTTACAACTGTGTGCCTCTCGAAACAGCAGCTGACGCCCGAGATCACCGGCAAGCCTGTCATCAAGGGTGCCGACAAATGTTCCAACGTTGTGACCACGTATGAAGACCTCGTCTTTACCCTCGACCCGGGTGCGTGCATAAAGATCCTGCGCAAGTGGATCGTCATCGACTGGTGTGTCTGGAAACCAAACGAACACGAATCTCCCGGCTATTGGTCATGGACACAGGTCATCAAAGTGGTCAATAACGTACCTCCGAAATTCACCAGCAGTTGCAGTGACCGTACGGTTGATGTGTTTGGTCCGGGCTGCAAAGGACAGGTTGACCTGGTTGCTTCAGCCGACGACGACTGCACCGACGATGCCGACCTCAGCTGGACACACACGGTGGATCTGTTTAATGATGGCACCAACGACGCTTCGCATTCCGGTCCCGGAAGAGATGCATCGGGTGTATATCCCGTAGGTGTGCACAAAGTTCAGTTTACGGTGTACGACGCTTGCAATAATAAAAATACCTGCACCTTCCTGCTGACCGTTCGCGATGGAAAGAAACCAACACCGGTTTGCCTGGGTTCAGTTGTCACAACGGTCATGCCGAGTTCGAAAAGTGTGGCGATCTGGGCAAAGGATTTTGACCTAAAAAGTGAAGACAATTGCACACCGCATGATAGCCTGCGCTTTGCATTCCTCATCAACGGCCGATTTGAGCCTTCCATGGTGCTGACCTGTTCCAACATCGGCATCAACATCCTGAGGGTGTATGTCATCGACAAAGCAGGCAATTCGGATTACTGCGAAGTGCAGCTCGATCTGCAGGACCCAAACAAGGTTTGCCCAACGGGACTTACCATCACGGGTAAATTTACCACCATCAAGGGCGGACCCGTAGCGGGAGTGACGGCTATATGGGAGCGCGCCAATCCTGCTGGCACCAACGCAACCTACTCCGACAAGACGGGAGCATTTGCTTTCAACAACATCTCTCCGGGGATGGACTATACCCTTCGGGCAGAGAAGACCAACGGCCAATACGTCAACGGCGTGAGCACCTACGACATCGTGCTGATCCAAAAGCACATTCTGGGCATTCAACTCTTCGACTCGCCGTACAAGTTCCTTGCTGCCGACGTCAACGCAAGTTGTGGCATCACAGCCGCCGACATCGCTGAAATCCGGAAACTCATTTTGGGCACCATCTCCAAATTCGACAAGACCCCTTCATGGAATTTTATTCCGGTTGCCTCTGCCATGCCAAACCCCGTGCAACCCTGCGGTTTTGTAAACAGCATTACCTACAACCTGATCAACCGCAACGAGACGAGTGCCGATTTTTACGGCATCAAAATGGGTGACATCAACATTGATGTTGACGCCGGTAACTTTAGCCAAACCAGTACCCGCAATGCGAACAAACGTTTGTTTGTTGCGGACGAGGTGATCCTTGAAGCAGGCCGCGAATACGACATCCCGGTTTACTTTGGCCAGGATGCGCACCTCGAAGGACTCCAGCTTGCGGTTCAGGCCGTCGGCTCCCGGGCAGAAATCCTTGGCCTGAAACCGGGTAAACTGCCGGTATCAGAAGATGAATACGTACTGGATGGCAGCCAAATCCGCATGGCCGTCGCCCTTGCGGGCGAACATCGCCTGGGTGCAGGGGAAACTGCATGGTATCTCCGCATTCGCGCCACGGCTTCCGGCCGGCTATCGCAGGCATTGCAACTGAGCCAGGCTCTTGCGGCAGAATGCTACGAAGTGCAGTACGGTCCGGTGTCTCTCGACTTTGCCGTTCGCGATGCTGAGAAAAACGACCTGGGCAGATCTTCCGTACTGTACCAAAATGTTCCTAACCCATTTACGGGTTCGACCCGTGTAGGGTTTGAGATCGAACGCGACCAGGAGGTAGAATTTGTTGCCAGCGAGCTCAACGGCAAAGTGCTGTTCCGCACAAAGAAATTCTACGCAAAGGGTTATCACGAATTCGACCTGTCGGCAGATCTACTGCCGGGAGAGGGCGTCTTCTTCCTCCAGATGAATGCGCACGACTTCAGCGAAACCAAACGATTAATTCACATCAGATGATGAGGATTGGGTAGTAAATGCAGTGTTTTTTGCCTGATCGCGGGGACGCGGTCAGGCTTTTTTCATTGAGAAAACTGGGCTGGAGCGGAAAAAACCGCCAAAATGCACTGAATTTAGGGAAAACGGTAGCAAAATGCGGGTCCAATTCGCTATATTTGCCCTGGATCACCCGTCGCCTCCCCCAATATTCCTGAATTCAAGACTAAAAACCACTAAATTTGCCCGTTGGCTTACCCCGTGGCGTTTAGAATTGTATTAAAGGAATTTTATATATTCATTGAAAAGATTTATAAAGACATATTAATTTTGTTTGCGCTTTCAGCGCTCAATTTGCACGAAATGAACCGAACCATGAAATTCTTCTTGAAAATATGCTGCATGCTCGGCATTGTACAGTTCGCGTCGGCCCAGATCACCCTACAGCCTGATGCCGTGACCGGTGACGCCGGAGATACCGTGCTGGTGCCGGTCAAGGTGACCGGTTTTACTAAGATTACCTATACCCAGTACAGCTTTCACTACGACTCCAACGTCGTCGAGCTGTTGGGAATCGTCAAGACCACGGCGTATAAAGACTTGTTTTCCAGCCTGGATTTTGGGCCGCTTACGGTAAAGGGCCGCATCGGGTTTAACTGGGAGGCCGAACAGGGCATACCCCAGACCATTGCCAACGGAACCGTACTCTTCAACTTCCGGTTTCGGCTGATCGGGGAGGAATGCGATTCAACGTCTTTAACCATAGCCAATACGCCCACCCGGATTGAGGCCGGCGATGAAAACCTCGATCCCATCGATTTGACTTCTACGACCGGAAAAGTGAAGATCAACGGAGCCAATTGTCCGGGTGGTCCACCGCCGGATACCACGAGCCTGCAGATCATCGCCTCGACAGAGACGACTCCTGCCGGGGTGGTCAAGTGCATTAAAGTGACGACAAAGGCTTTCAAAAACATTCAAACGGGTCAATTCACCATCCACTGGAATCGTAGCGTAGCTCTTTTCGACACAGTCAACTCCGGTGCCTGGACTATGACCTGGGGTCAGAATTACGCGGCACTTGCCGATCGCAGCGGAGTTGGCATTACCTGGGACGCCGGCCGCACACCCCTAACCCTGCCAGACGATGCCGTTCTCTTCGAAGTCTGCCTCCGGCCCGTTGGCAGTCCGGGAACTTCGACCGACGTAACCTTCGACGGAAACCCCATCATCATTGAGTTCACCGATGGCAACACCGACCCGGTAAACGCCCGCTTTACATCGGGCAAACTGACCATCACCGACGCTCCGGCGCAAACCCTCAAACTATACGTTCGCGATACCATGGTTGAGGAAGGTACCGAATTCTGTATCCCGATCCGCGTAGACAACTTCACTTGCGTTCAGAATTTTCAGTTTAGTGTGCTTTTCGACACATCGAAGCTCAAGTTCAAACGCATCTCCACCATCAACCTGCCATCGCTGGGCACGCAAAACTTCAATGTTGCCAACGATTCGGTTCGTGTGACCTGGGATGCCTCCACCGGACCTCAGGACCTTCCTAACGGGGGATCGCTTTTTTCGATTTGCTTCGAATCGTTGCTGGCTGCGCCCAATTGTCCATTTGATACCAAATTGCGCTTTGCCGATTTGCTGGGCAGTCCGGTTGAATTTTCGGATTGCAATAGCAACAATTTTACCGTGGTATTCGAAGAACCAGAATTTACCGTAAAATGCAGAACGGTTGTTCAACCCGTGGTTATCAGCCTGGGTACAAAAACGAACATCAAGTGCTTCGGCGACTGCAATGGCAGCGTGGTGGGAACACAGGTCTCCGGTGGCAAGGGGCCTTTCGACTACGAATGGCAATTGCAACCATCGGGTGTCGTCATCTCGACGGTGCTGGAGCCCGCCGACCTCTGCCCCGGCGATTACAGGCTGGTGGTCATTGATCGCGGCAACAACAACGCGCGAACTTCTTCTGTTGCCATTACCATTTCCGGCCCTGCAGCACCCATTGAGTGCTCTGCTGTGGTCACGCATGTGCAGACGGTCAACGACGGGAAGATCGACCTCACGGTGACAGGTGGAACTCCACCGTATACCTTTACCTGGTACCGGCTGCCCACCCGGCCAAATCCACCCCGCACAGAGGAAGATCCGGCAAACCTGCCGGCAGCAAGTTACGAGGTAACCATTCGAGATAACAACGGCTGTGTTAAAGTCTGCACCTTCACCGTAAATCCGGCTCCGATCAAGATAGCTGCCATTACAGAGCTTGCAAAGAACAAATGCTTTGGAGACTGTGAAGCCTCGCTGAATGTCAGCGCATCGGGAGGTGCAATTCCCTACAAATTGGCCCAGTGGAGCAATGGAGACTTTGGTAACATTGCGGATTCACTTTGTGCCGGTACCTACACCGTAACGGTCACAGATGCCAACAACAATACCGACACGGGTACCTACACGGTCACGCAGCCCGACGAAATCGTCACCACCCTGGACAGCACAAGAAAGTCTTCCGGAAACGACGGTGCCATTTACGTAACGGTAAAAGGGGGTACACCCGGTTTTACTTACCAGTGGAAAAACGCCGCCGGCGCGGTGGTTGGAAACACCGAAGACCTGATCAACATCCCACCGGGAACGTATCAGTTGTGTGCAACCGACCAAAACAATTGCGTCAAATGCGAAAACTACATCTGCGATCCAATCAACACTACACCCCCGACGATCACGGTCACCCTCAAAATTGAGCTCAAAAATGGCAACCAGGCGGTTACGTGTAAGGGGAAATGCGACGGACGGATCACCGTGGAAGTGACCTCCTCCGATCCAAGGTTGCCGTATCGCTATCGCTGGTCGCACGACTCATTGCTCAATTCCGCCACAGCGTCGAACCTTTGCCCGGGGATCAGCTACCGGGTAACCGTAACGGATGCTGCCGGCAACTCCAAGGTATCCAACGCAACCGTCCTTCCCGATGCCGCAGCCATCACCCTGACGACCAAGCGCATCAAATGCGCAAGCACCTCTACCGCGACGGACGGAAGCTACGAAGCCCTGGTCAGCGGTGCGGTGCTCCCCGTAAGCTACACCTGGTGCAACAATAGCTTTGGGCAGGTAGCCAACGACCTGGCCGGTGGCGATTGCTCCGTTCAGATCGTCGATGCCAACGGATGTACCGCCTCCGAGAATTTCACCGTCTGCATTGGCACCTCTCCGAACGCCGACTGCTTCAAAGGCAGATTGGCCATTTCGCCGAACAGCGACGGACTGAATGATTTTCTCGACATCGCCTGTGCAGTCAATTTTGAAAATACCCTGACGATCTTCGATCGCTGGGGCAACCAGGTTTTTGCCGCCAATAACTACAATGGTACCTGGGCCGGCACAGACGAAGAAGGAAACGAACTCACGGAGGGGACCTATATGTGGATCTTGCAGGTCCGGGAATCCGGTGCCGACGACCGCTATTTCAAAGGGACCGTCACGATTGTTAGATAGTTTGCTGAAAACTAAACATTTGAATATTATGAAAAAATTATATATATTTTGCCTTTCGCTTGGGATGGCGTGGTGCATGGTCGGTAAAGTGGCTGCACAGGACGACGCGGTTGCCCTTAAGGCGCAATCCGTTTACAACCACTATCCCCTCAACCTCTTCCTGCTCAATCCAGCGGCAACAGGAGTTCATGGAACAAGCCAGTTGTTGTTCAACTTTCGAAACCAGTGGGCAGGATTCGATGGTTCGCCCAAGGTGCTGACGTTTGGGATAGACGGAAGCCCGGCGCGCAATATGGGTCTGGGGGCCATGATCTACAATGAAAATTACGGGGTTGCCAACCGCTTTCTGGGCCAGGTGAATTACGCGTACCATTTCCAGACCAACGAGGACGTAAAAATGTCGCTGGGCCTTTCAGGAGCCTACATACAGTATAACCTCGACAACAAGGCCATCACCGATCCGCTGCACCAGGGACCGGATCCCGTGATCAACCGTGCCGTCGACGGCGAGAAGTTTTTTGCCGCAGACCTGGGCTTTTATTCGGTGATCAAAGATAAATACCGCATTGGGTTTAGCATTCCCCACCTCGTCCAGACCCGCCTCGACGACGCCAACATCACCGGGGTAGCCGACGACAAAGGAGATAAACCCGTTAGCCTGACCGCTTTTTTGGGTGCCATCTGGCGTCTGCCGGAATACCGTCTGATACTGGAACCATCCGTAGGCTTGCGCAAGATCTCCGATGCCCCTTTCGGCACCGACATCAATTTGCTGGCCAAGTTGCTTGAAGAGCGTTTGTTTGTCGGTTTTACCTACAGCTTCAATCCCTCCTGGCACCGCATCGGCATGCTGGCAGGGATAAAAGTCGACCGGTTGGGCATATTTTACTCCTACGACCAATCCTACCTCGATTTCCAGCAGTTCAACAGCGGTTCACACGAAATCACGCTGTCGTTCGATCTTCACAAAAAACATGCTCCGCCAGCTGCAGAGCCCCTCGACATGGAAAAAATGCCAGCAGAAGGCGAGCCAGGTCAGGCGGAACCAATGGAGAAGAAACTGTAATAACGGGCTACAAGAACGCAACAGGATTAGAAACGCCCTTGGTTTCAAAGGACGCAAAGCAAATTTTTAGTGCTTATTCTTCCGCAGGAGGCGGGGTAGGAGTCGCTTTGCTGCTGTCTGATTCTTTGGGTTTTGCAAAGAGGCGAACTTTAAGTATTTGGTTTCGCACTTCGTCATTGATTTCATAAATTACAGCCTCAACTGGATGGCCTTCCTCGTTTGCATACATCTGCATAAACATCGGCTTTTCAGGATTCTCCATGATTTCCCAACTGACATCGTTGCCATATTTGTCTTTAACCGGAAAATCTTTTTTAAACATCCCACTGGTTCCCAATTCGTACATCTCCAGGATGCTTAGTTTGCGAAGTCCTTTTGGTTCGTAATAGCCTTTAGGTGTTGGAACCAACAGGGGATTTTCAGGGTCCAGGGTCATGGTACCGCTGGCCTGATCGGAGTTCTCAGCGGGCGCATTCCTGCAGGAATTTAGAAATATGCTCGCACCAATGGCGAAGAGAGCAATGCAAACATTTCGCTTCATACTGAATAGGATTATTAAGCAAAAGTAGGTTGTCGTCAGGCTTAATCATGCAACAACTTGTTAATTTGGCACCCGTTTTTCCCGGAATTGGTACTTTTACAGCCCAAATATCTGAGAATGAGTAGTTTTTGGAGAGGATGCCCATACTGGATCTTGGTTTTTAGTGTTATGGCTTGCGGCGAGAAGCCCAAGGCTGGTTTTAGTGGGAAACTATTTACCCTGGTGCCGCCACAGGAATCAGGGGTGAAGTTTTCCAACGACATTACCGAAACGCCTTCGGAACATATCTACACCTTCAATTACATCTACAACGGTGCGGGGGTGGCCATTGCCGATTTAGACAACGATGGACTGCAAGACATTTACTTCGTCGGCAACCAGGTTTCAGACCGGCTGTATAAAAACCTGGGCAATTTTACTTTTGAGGATGTATCGGACAAGGCCGGGATTTCCGGGCTCGACGGTTGGCGCAGCTCCGTATCTACGGCTGACATCAACGGCGACGGCTTGCTCGATCTGTACATTTGCAGGGGAGGTTTCCTGAACATTCCTGAAAAGAACAGCAACCTCTTGCTGATCAATAAGGGCAACATGCATTTTGCCGATGAGGCTGCAGCGTATGGTGTCGACGACCCGGGTTATTCCATAGCATCAACCTTTTTCGACTACGATTACGACGGCGACCTCGACCTGTTCGTGACCAACCGGCCGGAACGATGGACCATTCACGAGGATTCCATCGTAGCGGTCAAAGCGCGAATGGAAAAAGGCAATTTCGACCCGCTGACCACCAGCAAACTCTTTCGCAACGAGGGCAATGGCAGGTTTTCAGATGTGAGTCGCGAAGCGGGAATGTATCCAAGCTACAGCTACGGACTGGGGGTAGTGGCCGGAGACCTCAACAAAGACGGGACCCAGGACCTGTACGTTGCCAACGATTTTATAGAAAACGATTATTTCTACATCAATTACGGTGACGGGACCTTTAAGGAAAGCGTAAAAACACTGACCAACCACGTTCCCTACTATTCCATGGGGGTCGATTTTGGCGACATCGACAACGACGGCAACGAGGAAGTTCTGGTGGTTGAAATGAGACCTGAAGATTACCGGCGTTCAAAGACGACCATGCCGGCCATGCAGCCCGAATATTTTGCCCAACTGAAAAGTATGGGGTTCCAGGACCAGTACATGCACAACGTCCTGCAATACAACCACGGCAATGGATTTTTTACCGACATATCGCAGTTGGCCGGTGTTGATAAGACGGACTGGTCCTGGGCGGCTTTGCTGAGTGACCTTGACAACGACAGCTACAAAGACATCATCGTCACCAACGGATACCGGCGGGATGTTTATGACCGCGACACCAACGAGAAAATGCGACAGTACCTCAGGGAGCGCAACAATCTGGTAGACAGCGTTGAACAGGTGCTGGGAATCCTTCCTTCCGTTAAGTTGGTAAATTACATTTATAAAAACCAGGGCAACCTGAAGTTTGAAAAGATGATGAAGGACTGGGGCTTTAGTGAGACGAGCTTTTCAAATGGCGCAGCACTGGGCGATCTGGACAATGATGGTGACCTCGACCTCGTCGTCAACAACATCGACGACCCCGCATTTATGTATCGCAACAACGCCGACGGGCAGCAAAATTACTTGCGCGTTGCCTGTACGGGAAATCCCAAAAATCATTTTGGCATCGGCGCAAAAGTCACCATACACTACGGAGACAAAATACAATATGCCCAACTGAAGACGTCGCGCGGCTACCTTTCTTCCTGTGAACCTTTTGTTCATTTCGGAATGGGCAGCGCTGAAAAAATAGACAGGATTGAAATTGACTGGCCCGATTTTAAGAAACTCGTCCTGGAAAACGTGCGTGCGAACCAAACGATCGTCGCCGAATACGCAAAGGCCACGCAACAGTCAGATTTTCAAAAGACCTATTATCCGGTTTTTGCAGAGCACACCCAGGCCAGCATACTGCCCATGTATATACACGAGGAAAACCGCTTTAACGATTATCTGAAGCAGGTTTTGCTGCCTCACCAGTTGAGCAGACTGGGACCCTTCATCAGCGTCGCCGATGTAAACGGGGATGGTCTGGAAGATTTTTATGCAGGTGCTCCTCATTTTAAAGCCGGACAGTTGTACTTGCAGACAGATTCTGCCACATTCCGCGCTAAATCAGTACCGCTTTTTGATAAGGACAGGGATTATGAGGACATTCAAAGCCGTTTCTTTGATGCAGACCGCGACGGCGATATGGACCTGTACGTCGTTTCCGGTGGAACAGAGATGAAGGAAGATTTGCCGATCTACCAGGATCGCCTGTACATCAACGACGGACGCGGGAATTTTACCAAGAACATCAGCGCTCTTCCCAAAATCCGTTCCAGCGGATCGTGTGTTGTAACATGGGATTACGACGGTGACGGCGATATTGACATTTTCCGTGGCGGACGCACCATTCCGGACAAATATCCCTACCCGCCGAAATCCTACCTGCTTCTAAACGACGGCAAAGGAAACTATTCAGATGCAACCGATGCTCTGGCCCCAGAATTGCGCCAAATTGGAATGGTCACCGATGCGGCATGGCTCGATCTGAACGGTGACAACTTTCCGGAGCTGATCGTCGTCGGAGAATGGATGCCCATCGTCGTTTTTGAAAACGACAAAGGCAAACTCGCCAAGGCTGAATCTTCCAAATACGGTGTTCAGCAGACAGAAGGGTGGTGGAACCGGATCGCTAAAGGCGATGTCGACGGCGACGGTGACATCGACCTCATCGCAGGCAACCTCGGAACCAACTATAAGTTTCACGCCAGTAAGGAAAAACCGTTTATGGTTTATTGCGATGATTACGATAAGAATGGTACCTATGATGTCGTCCTTGCCAAGTACAACGGCAAAGACCTCGTTCCGGTAAGGGGCAAGCAATGCTCATCAGAACAGGTTCCTTCCATCGCCCAGAAATTTCCAAACTACAGTTCGTTTGCTGATGCCAGTTTGCAGGATATTTACGGAGAGGGACTCGACAAAGGATTGGTGTATAAGGCCCACTTATTTGAAAGTGTGGTGTTGAAAAACGAAAAGGGTCGCTTTGCCATCGAGCCGCTTCCACAGACATGCCAATTCAGCACCGTGCAGGGCATTGTAGTAGAAGACATCAACGGCGATGGAATAAAAGACATCGTGCTTGCCGGCAACCTGTTCAATGCTGAAATTGAAACGACCAGGGCAGATGCGTCGGTTGGAGTCGTTTTCCTTGGAGGAAAATCGGGCTTGTTCGATCAAAATCTCAAGCCAAATGAATCAGGCTTTTTCGTGCCTTACGACGTCAAAGACATACAGGCCATACGCATCGGAGGGAAACCTTCCCTGCTTGCAGGCGTCAACAACAACGTCATGTACTTTTTTAGAAACATAAAGTAAAAGCTAATTCATACTATGAGCCGCAGAACTGTGTTGAGCCGGAATTTAGCCAGCATGTTGTACATACTCTTTTCTGGACTTGTTTTTAATGGCTGTGGTTCCGGTAGTGACAGCCGGCCAAAATCCAATCCATCATTGACGGCATTTGAACTGTTGGATTCCTCTGCAACGGGAATTGGATTTCGCAATGACTTGCGCCCCGACCTGCTTCCCAATCCGCTGGAATACATCAATGTTTTCAATGGAGGCGGTGTGTTGATGCTCGACCTCAACAACGACCAACTCACCGACATTCTGCTCACGGGGAACATGGTGCCCAACCGACTTTATCTCAACAAAGGCAATTTTAAGTTTGAAGACATTACCGAGCGCTCCGGACTCTCCAAATACCAGGGTTGGTTTACCGGAGGCGCTGTAGCCGACATCAACGACGACGGATTTTCAGACATTTATTTGTGCAGGTCTTTTTATCCGGAAAAGGGCCAGGAAGCAAGGCGCAACCTGCTGCTGATCAACGACGGAAAACTTGGCTTTACCGACCAGGCAAGGGAATATGGCGTGGACGATGGCGGGTACAGCATTTGCGCCAGCTTTTTCGACATGGACCTCGACGGCGACCTCGACCTCGTGGTCGGCAACCATCCTCCCGACCGGATGGCAGGAGAATTGACCCACTATCAACGATACAACAAGCCTCCCAGAGAAACATCCAATTCACTTTTTCGCAACGAGGGCAACGGCAAATTCACCGACGTGACAACAACTTCTGGTTTGCTCACGTATGGCTGGACCTTGGGATTGGTCACCTCCGACCTCACTGGCGACGGCTATCCCGACATTTACATTTCTGTGGATCATGAACAGCCGGATTATTTTCTGGAAAACATCGGCAACGGTACCTTTAAAAACATCCTGCCATCTGCAGTCCAGCATACCAGTCACAGTAGCATGGGTCTGGACGCAGCCGACATCAACAACGATTGCCTGCCCGATTTTTTGGTGCTCGACATGCTGGCCGAAGACAACTACCGCGAAAAAGTCAATATGGCCAGTATGGACATCGAGCGATTCTGGCGTTACCATGCCGCGGGTTACCATTATTCGTACATGCGCAATATGCTCCAGTTGAACAATGGCAACAAAACGTTTAGCGAAATCGGACAAATGTCCGGCATCCACAACACCGACTGGAGCTGGAGTGTGCTGCTGGCCGATTTCAACATCGACGGTTGGAAGGACATCTACATTTCAAACGGGTATTACCGCGACTTCCTGAACAAGGACTTTTTCAAACCGATGATCCATCACGCCAACGAGATGCGCGAAAAGGGCGAATCGAATGAATCCATCGTTCGCTTCCTTCGCCAGCAAAACATAACCATGGTCGCGACGAAAGTAGCGAATTTCTACTACGAAAACAACGGCGACCTGACCTTTGTGGACCAATCGGCTGAGGCAGGGCTCAATTACATCAGCTTCAGTTCCGGTGCAGCGTACGGAGACCTCGACAATGACGGGGATCCCGACCTGGTCGTCAACAACATAGACGATGCTGCGCTGGTCTATCGCAACAACGCCATCGAGCGAAGCGACCGCCATTTTATAAAAATACGCCTGGATGCTCCTAAGGATGCCTACCGGCACAATGCCAAGATCGAAATCGAAACAGCATCAGGCTTCCAAATGGCCGAACTCGTCACCACCCGCGGATACCAGTCCGTCGTTGACGACGGCATTTATTTCGGCCTTGGGCAAGACGACCGAGTGCTGCATTTGACCGTAACCTGGCCTGGAAATAAAAGGCAAACTCTGAATGATGTCCGGGCAGACCAGCAGCTCGTGTTGCGATATGACGATGCTAAACTGGCAGATCCTACAGCTAATAAAATCGCTTCCCCCACCTTTTCCGACCGCACCCCGGAGCTCAACCTCAACTTTTTCCACCGCGAAAACGAATACGACGACTACCATCGCAGACAGATCTTATTACCACACAAAATGTCGCAATTTGGCCCCGCCTTGTGCGTAGGCGATGTAAACGGAGATGGCGCCGACGACGTTTTTGTGGGCGGTGCCGCCGGACAACCAGGGGCCCTTTTTCTTCAAAACCCCTCCGGCCTGTTTTCTGCAGCAGATCCCGCTGCTTTTGAACGGGACGTGGCTTATGAAGACGTCGGAGCCTGCTTTTTTGATAAAGACGGCGATGGCGACCTGGATCTTTACGTCGTCAGCGGAGGCAACGAGTGGGATGATGCTCAGAAGTATCAGGATCGTCTCTACGAAAACGACGGCAACGGCAAATTCACGGCCACAGCTGCACTGCCTTCTATGGGGGCGAGCGGCTCCTGTGTTTTGCCGGCTGACTACGATGGCGACGGCGACCTCGACCTTTTTGTGGGAGGCCGCTTGTCTCCCGGGCGATATCCCTTCCCTGGAAGATCCTACTTATTGGAAAACGACAAAGGCCGTTTTACAGATGCTACAGATCGGTGGTCGACCGGACTGGCTTCTTGTGGCATGGTGACAGGTGCCTGCTGGTCAGACATCGACGGCGACGACAAGAAAGACCTGATGGTCGTGGGAGAGTGGATGGAAATCACCCCCTTCCTGCAGAAAAACGGTAAACTCATGGCTTCTGGGGAGGCCTTGGGCCTCAGTGGGACCGGAGGCTGGTGGAACTGTATACAGCCGGCTGACGTCGACGGAGACGGAGATACCGATTACATTGCCGGAAACCTGGGCACAAATTACAAATACCAGACATCCAAAAACAAGCCCTTCCAGGTGTACGCAGGAGATTTCGACGGCAATGGAAAATCGGATATCGTGTTGGGCTGGTACAAGAAAGATGGCAACCTCTTTCCCGTCCGGGGGCGGCAGTGCTCCTCCGAACAGATGCCATCGATCCTGGATAAATTCAAATCTTACGATGCGTTCGGAAAATCGACACTGGAAGAAGTGTACGGTGAGATGCTCCAGGGAGCGCTCAACTACAGGGCCTCTACCTTTCAGTCCGTGTTGCTGATCAACCAGGGAGGCCGGTTCGAGTTGCGGCCTCTGCCCAACAGGGCACAGACTGCCCCGGTGAACGGAGTCCTGGCAGATGATTTTGACGGCGATGGCACCATCGACCTGGTGGTCGCTGGCAACCTTTTCGTCTCCGAAGTCGAAACGGGTCGTGCCGACGCAGGCACGGGATTGTTTCTGAAGGGGGATGGCAAAGGGGACTTTGCAGAGTATAGCCCTCATCTGAGTGGACTGTACCTTCCCGGTGACGTAAAAAACATTGCCCTGATCCGCAAATCCTACTCCGGAGATCCCTACGTGGTCGTGGCCAACAACAATGCCCCACTGCAGGTTTTTGCCGTACGATCAAGCGAAGCGACCCGCAATCCTCAATAGCGTCCCCAGCCATACCGCGCCTTTTACACCAGGCCATCGGCTGGCTTTCCGCCACATTTAGTTCGCCCGCGTTAAGAATTTTTTAAGAAAAATATTACTATATAAAATTGATTTTCAGTATTATATGTATTGAATAATAAAATATTAAAAATATGTACACCCAAAATCTGAAACTGTATATCTTTGCGTAGATGGATTGAACCCCTTGGGGTAACCGTATGGTATGAAGCGGTTGCACAGGGGAGGATGAAGCCGACGAAGCAAATCCGCAGAGATCTGACAAAATAAATGGCCCGCTCATCGGGGAAATGTATTCGACTCAATGGTCGGGTATATAACCGTGGTGTGTTTGCTATATGAACGAAGCAAAAAAATTAATTTAGTAACCAAAACTATTTTTCTCATGAAAAAGATGAATTTGTATGTTCTAAAATCCTTCGGGGTTTTAATTGCATTGAGTTTTGTCCTTCTCGGACTGACTTCATCTTTTCAATCGGCGAATGCTCAAAACAGTTCACCCCTGCCCAAATTGGTGCAGATAAGTGAGGCGATCAGCATCCTGACGGTTGAAATGGACGAGTTGGCCCAGAAGAGTCAGGGTGATCCGGCAAACCTAACCGCCGGAGAGCAGGAGCGGATGCGCATGATGGGCGCGATTCGCGGAGAGTTGACGAATAACAAGGATTTCGTCGGCTATCAGACGGAGTATGCTGTACATCTGGCAGCCACACAGGCTGTATTTGACCAGTTGCAGCAGGGAAATCCCAATGCTGAAGTTGCACTGGATCCCTTTACATGGATCCGCTACAAGTACGACAACGATCCCGAATACCGGTATGTCGTCCAAAAACTGAAGTTATAATTTCCCCGCGGGACTCGATTTAAGAAGTTTAATAATCAAAACCAAATCTCATGAAAATAACTCTATCTAATCCTCTGAGGACCTTTGGCAGCTTTTGTTTGCTGCTGCTGGGCCTTGGGCTGAGCATTTCGGTCAATGCTCAGGGGTGTCCGGGGAAATCCCCTACCTGCCGGTTCGCGGGAACCACTGCGACCGATGATACCATTCGGCCGGCGATCATCCTCGGTCTCAATCCAGGCACCTGTTCGGCCACGGTCAACGTCCCCAGACCCGCATACAACATCCGGGGTTGCGGTTCCGCTGCCGACTACACGGGTGGAAGGACCTTGGGTCCTCTCGTTTTGAGAAATGACGTAGGCTGTTCATTTGCTGAAGCGTGTAACTCCTCTTTTGGTTGCGGAATCATTACGACAACCAACGTCTTTGCTCCCGTTGCCCCGGCGACAAACGCAGGACCCTCTTCGTCTCCTTACGACGTAAACTGCGGACCAGTGCAAATCGTCATGTTTGACAACGGAACATCCCAATGGTCTGATAGTTACCAAATGCTGGTTGCTGGTTGCGCTGTTGGTACGTATACTTCAGGAAACAACCAAAACGACACGCTTCGCGTCCCTCGTGGGGTGTATAACAACGAAGTAACTACCACCACAGGAGGCTATGTTCGTGTTCAACCGGATCACGCCTGGGGGGGCAATACCACCTTCGGGGAGTGCGTTCCGACCTTCCAGATCAACGTTCCAAATCTTTGCTGTGAGTCCATCAACAACATCACCAATAACTGCAATACGCCGACGATTACGGGCGCAGGCGGTCGTTACTACATTCGATGGACGGGAGATGCCAACGATGGCACTGTGTTGGGTATCCAGGAAGTGATCATCCAGGATACTGAACCGCCAACCTTCGTAGGTTGTCCCAAAGCAGTCATCATCAACCTCGGTCCCGGCGAATGCGAAGGTTCCTGGGATGCTCCGCCGATCATGGCCATGGACAACTGTCCTTCCGCCATCATCCGCACGGGCAACGAGCTGATTTCCCCCGCCTGTCAGGCAGCCTACAACATCGTTTGGAACCCTGGCTTCTACGGAGGCAATATGTGGGACATCCAAAACGCGGCTACCCAGCCCATCATTTTCCACGGCATAGACGTTGCATGGAGGAATATGGATACGGCTACGGTGTGGTACACCACGGCCCCCGGCAGCCACGTTCCGGTTCGCTTTAACAGGGCATCCTGGACGCGCTGCAACAGCGGCGTATGGGTACCAGGTGGTGGTGGCGCTTTCCCGGCACCTGCCAGGAGGTACATCGACCTCAGAACGGTCAACGTATTCCAGAACGTTACCTGTACCGGCGTTACCAACGATACCATTCGGGGCGGTTGTCCGGTTTTGCAACCGGGTGAAATCCGCGGTATCTACATCGCTGGCATCCTTGGACAGGGTGGTATGTATTGGAGCAACGGCGGATGTACCACGGGAGGTGCTCCCTGGGGAGATGCCAATATGAAGATCCTCAAAAATCCGACCATGTCCTGCGTATACGGTACCGGACTCTTTGGTCAGGGTGGAGGTCTTGCCATCACCGGCAACAACCAGTTTGTCGGCAATATCCGGTATAGCTTCCCGGCTGCAGACAATATGGTTCAGGTGGTTCAGACCTGTGGCCAACCTTATGGCCCGGGCTGCTACTTCCCGATCGGTTGTACGACCCTTTGCTACGAGGCGACCGACGCCCAGGGCAACGTGGCAACCTGCCAATTCGACGTTTGTGTCAACGAATACGCAAACACCGTTACGGCGCTTGCCTGCCATGACGAGATCCAGATTAGTCTCGATGAAGATTGCATTGCTACGATCACCGCCGACGAAGTGCTGAGCGGAGGACCATACCATTGCTTTGACGATTACACCGTTGAGGCACGCGACTGGGTTACCAATGCCATCGTCGACCGGGATCCACAAACTCCCGGAACTCAGGTTGGCGGACAAGACATCGGCCGCGAACTCAAACTCACGGTACGCGATAACGAAACCGGCAATACCTGCTGGGGTCATGCCCGCGTCGAAGACAAGTGGCCACCAGACATCACCTGCCCAAGAGATACCTGCGTTCCCTGCTATTCACCGACTTCACCGGCTTATACCGGCGTTGCGTCTGTTGATGAAAATTGCAGCGGTTATTCGCTGAGTTATAAAGATAACGTCACCTTCGGTAGCTGTGCTGCCGGTTACGACCGCATCATCCGCCGTACCTGGACAGCAGTAGATGCTTCCGGAAACAAAGACGTCTGCGTTCAGGAAATTACCGTAAGCCTGGGAAGCTTATACGATGCGCAAGTGCCCCTCAACTGGGACAACATCGAAAATCCAATGCTTTCCTGCGACGGGAAATACGATCCCAACAAAGACGTTACCCCGCACTACCTGCCTTATCCGTATTGCGTGGATGGCTACCTGCTCGATTCCGCACATTGGTTTGCTACGGGTGGATTCCTGCCCAGCCCAACCGGAGACCTTGCAGGTGAGCGCCTCCCAATGGTCCTCGGATGGAACTGCATCGATGCCGGTGAATACGCCGGACATCCAAGCCCCTATCCGATCTACTATCCTGCACACCCAAGCTGGAGACCTAACAATCCGGTTTGCTGGGGTCCGGACGAAATCGTCATGTGGCATGGCACGGGCTTCCCGGGCGGTGTCAACTGCAAAAACCTGGGTGTAACCTGGAAAGACATCACCATCGACCTGGCTACCCCCGGTTGCGATGCCGGAGATGTAGGCTGCTTTAAAGTACTGCGTCAATGGACCGTCATGGACTGGTGTACCAGCGAAATTGGCGGACACAACCAGGTGATCAAAGTTGCCGATGCCGAAGGTCCGAAGATCCTCTATCCTGATACACTCATCGTCAACATGGAAGTGTGGACCTGCACCGGCCGTTGGGAGGTTTCCCCGGCCTGGCTGATCGACAACTGCAGCAACGAAGTACATTATACAGTTGAAGTCGAAGCAGGTACTGTGCTTGGCAACGAGGTAAGCGGGTATGTAGTAGTTGATATGCCTGTGGGCATTCAGAGTGGCTACATCGTCGCTGAAGACTGCTGCGGCAATATCACTAAAAAGCGCATCGCCCTCGACGTTCAGGACAACGTTCCTCCGGTAGCGGTTTGCGAAGCCAAAACGGTTGTATCGATCAACGGCAATCAGTCTCCCGGCGAAAACTTCGCCAAGATCTTTGCCGAGTCCTTCGACCAGGGATCTTTCGACAACTGCCAGCCGCACATCTTCTTCAAGGTGATCCGCATGGAACATCTTCGTGGAACGAACAATGGAAGCAATACTGCGCAGCCCGATAATGGCACCAACTGTGCCGGTATCAACGGCGACGACAACGCCATCCTCGACGGCAACCAGATCTACTTCGACGACCACGTGAAGTTCTGCTGCTCCGACGTTGGCAACACCGTTATGGTGGTCTTCCGCGTGTTTGACCGCGAACCGGGCGCAGGTCCTATCGCCCCGACCCGCATGAACCCGGGCGGTAACCTGTTCAACCGCTTTAGCGACTGCATGGTCGAGGTGGAAGTTCAAGACAAGAGCGTACCCACTGTAGTTGCACCGCCAAACATCGTGGTGAGCTGCTGGTTCTGGTTCGACGTAGATAAACTTTCAGATCCCAACGACCCAACTTTCGGTAGAGTGGTTACGGATCTTACTACCCGTAAAAAGGTGGTTACGACCGACCTGGTATGCTACAATTACTGCGTGCGCAACGACATCACGGGTTACCCGGGTTATGTACCCGGAGCACCGCCGTCGAACCCGCCTGCATGGAACCGCGCCTGCGATTATTACAGGGCCCTGTTCGACACCGCTCACGCTGACCGCAAATACGAACTGACCTGGGGCTTTGACGGATATGTGCTGAGCGCCTGCGGCAACTCCCCGACAATCAGCGTCAACGACAACCGCGAATGCGGCCAGGGTCAACTGACGCGTACGGTAGTAGCACGTGGACCGAACAACATCAGCGTCACGCAAACCCAGACGATCTGGGTGGTTGACTGCGATCCGTTCTACATCAATCGCGCCGACAACTGCGATAGCGAAGACGACATCACCTGGCCGGGCAACTGCACGGGTCAGGCTACGACGATTGCCGGTTGCGGAGCCGACATCAGCCCGGACAATCCGGCTCTGGGTCGCCCGATCGTTGAAAACGGCGCCGACGACCTGTGCGCACTGATCAGCATCGAATACGTAGACGAGATCTTCACCATCGAGCCGGATGCATGCTTCAAGGTGCTCCGCCACTGGACGGTCATCGACTGGTGCCAGTACGATCCGAACCTCGATCCTGTTAGAGGCCGCTGGGAATACCTGCAGATCATCAAAGTCACTGACAAGATCAAACCGGTGGTCAGCATCAACATTGGCGACTGCGAGCCTGCAACCAAAACGAATGGCGTATGCTATGGCCACTTGTCCATCACGGCTACGGCTACCGACGATTGCAGCCCGCTGGATTGGCTGTTCTACGAATACAAAATCGATGCGTTCAACGATGGTCAGGGCAAGTATCCCGGATTTGACTTCATCGTTGGTCCTCTGACACAGAAAGAGTATGCTGCAGGCCGCACGCCTCAGTTCAACGACAATCCTTTAGCCGACTTCCCGGGCAATCCGTTCGACGCAAGTGGAACGTATCCGGTGGGTGTGCACAAGATCTGCTGGCACGTAGAAGATGGATGCGGAAACGTAGGCATCAACTGCCAGTTGTTCGAGATCAAGGATTGCAAAGCACCGACACCGTACTGCCTGACGGGCGTGATCACGGTTCCGATGCCTACGAGCAAATGCGTGACGATCTGGGCTAAAGACCTCGATCGCGGAAGCTTCGACAACTGCACCGAGCAGGAAGACCTGCTGTTCTACTTCAACGGCGATCCGTCTCAGACGGGCATCACGATCTGCTGCGATGACTTCGTAGCTGCCGGTGCCAACGACGAGCTGGTAGTCGACGTGGAAATGTGGGTTGAAGACGAAGAAGGCAATACGGACTACTGCAAAACGGTAGTGATCGTACAGGACAACCAGGATGTGTGCCCGAATACGAGTCCGGATCTGGGCCGCATCACGGGTGATCTGCGCACGGAAAACAACGACGAAACCGAATCGGCAAACGTTCAACTCTATCTGTCGCATAACATGATGCGCCAAATGATAACACTTGCCGACGGTAAATACCTCTTCGGAGACCTCGCTGCCAATACTTACTCTGTAAGACCAGAGCGCAACGACGATCCGACCAACGGCGTAAGCACGGCCGACATCGTGAAGATTCAAAGGCATATCCTTGGAATCGAATCGCTGAACAGCCCGTATAAGCTGATCGCTGCTGACGTAAACCTCAGTGCAACCGTTACGGCTGCTGATATCTCCGAGATCCGCAAACTGATCCTCGGTGTGACCAGCCAGTTCAACAAAGTTCAATCGTGGACCTTCGTTCCGAAGACCTACGTATTCCCAGATCCTGCGAAGCCCTACAATGCTCCGCGCGAACTCTCCACCTCGGTGGATGCCGGTTCGAACGTGATCGAGAACTTCGTTGCCATTAAGATGGGAGACGTCAACACGACGGCAAGAGGACACCAGTTCGCAGGTAGCTCCAGCAGAAGCAATGGCAAACTGAACCTCGAGATCGAGAACGGCCAGACCGTTGCCGGTGAACTGTACCGCGTAGAGTTCAAGTCTTCTGACTTCAACAACATCGCCGGTTACCAGTTTACCCTTCGCTTCGACCGCCAGACACTCAGCTTCGAAAGCATTGAGGCTGGTGTGCTGAATGTCGACGAAAGCAACTTCGGCACGTCCCGCGTCAACGATGGTATCCTGACGACGAGCTGGAACAACAAAGTAGCCCAGAGCTCAGACGAAAACAGCACGCTGTTTACCCTGGTGTTCCGCGCTGCTGCCAACGCCAACATCGGTAAGCTGCTTGCCATTACGTCTGACGTAACGGCTGCTGAAGCTTACGATGCCGAACTGAATGTAAAAGATGTCAACCTCGGCGTTCGCACCGAAAGAGGTGTTGAGGACAGTGGAGTATTCGAATTGTACCAGAATACACCCAATCCATTCGCCAAAGAGACGGTTATCGGTTACCGCCTGCCAGAAGCTGGTGCGGTTAAACTGAGCATCTACGACGTGACCGGCAAAGTGCTACGCGTATACGAAATGCAGGGCGTGAAAGGCCTCAACACCTTCAAGGTGCAAAAGGCTGACCTCAACGCCGGCGGAGTACTGTACTATCAGCTCGACGCCGCTGACCATACAGCAACTAAGAGGATGGTGGTGATCGATTAAGTTCGATCACCCCAGTCCCAAGCCCTCGTGGTTGCGACGATCCTGTATCGTCGTTCGTGAGAAAAGTTAAATCGGTTTTTGGGATGGCCTCTTCTCGAGCAATCGGGAGGGGGCTTTTTTTTTGAGATAAGGTCACCTGCCGTGACCCCGCACTCCAGCCCGGCCACAACATTTTCTTGACCCATGGGATGGCCTCTTCACTTACACGAGGGAAGAGGCTTTTTTAATAAAATTGCCGACCCTTCTGTGAATCCTCAAACCTGCCATAATTCATTTAGGCCAGGAATCATTTCCTGGATGCAGACTGTTTCCCTGCTGGCATTACCGGGCATTCCTGTAAGGGTAACTTACAGCTTGGCTTGGGCCGCCTTGCTTTCCGGAGTTCAGACCAGGCGGATCCACTGCAGGTGCCCTTGGGCTTTTGGCATGCGCGGGGGTACGGGGCGTTGACCGACCTTTCATACTCTTTGGATGCGTCGGTTTTGTGAAACTCAGTACAAACGCTGTTCATACCGCATTTTCATCAGTTCGTAACATATTATATAATGTTTTAATATTCAGAAAACTGTAATATAATATTGTATATATAAAATAAATATGTAATATTTTTTATTAAATTGTTTTGCAGCTAATTAAACATTACATAATTTTGTAATATGAATGGTCATCCGATCATTCCCGCATCCCCGGAACATTTCCATCCCAACATTCTATCCCAAATACAGCCCGGCAGGGGCTTAGCATGGGTCGGCATCCCACCTTCCCACCTGATGAGTCCCATATTGCCGCAGGAGTGCAGCGCCATTTTGGCTGGCCCCGATGCGTAACGCTATCCTTTTCAGGCCTTGCGTTCTGCAAACTCCGGGACCAGGGCAATGCACCCGATGATTGATCAAAATGAAGGCAAGCACTGGTTGGGGAGGACATTCCGCTCCGGCTTCTGGTTGCTGCTATAAAAAGCGAATATGTGCACCGCAAACTCTTTGGAACGTTTTTGGCCTTCTTCCCGGGCCTTGTCATCCCTTTGGTCTGTCCTGGTATTCGGATTCGTCTGGATCGTCCAGGACAGATCGGGTGCACTGTACGGTCGCCCTGCCAGCATGGCAGTCACCGTGCAGGCTCCTGCCGACATCACCATTCATCTGCAGGATCCCACAAACTGCGATACCACCATTTTATTGGGACCAGCCATATTCAACGGCCACTGCCCTGGCCCCATCGATTATGAAACCTGGTCTGTTTTTGACACCCTGTTCTCGAATGGAGGGAACATGTATTTTCCAGCAGGCAGCTTCACCGTGTATTACAAGGTCAGTGATGCTTGCCGGATGTCTGGTCTGGACTCCATGAGGGTGACCGTATATGATGCCCAGCTTCCGCAAGTGGTGTGTGCTCCCGCTCAGACGATCAACCTTTCAGAGAGCGGATATGCTGATGTTCCTGCACACATTTTCGACGGCGGCTCGACCGATAACTGCCATCACCTCTACTTTAAAATTCGGCGGATGATGGCAAGCACTGCATTGGCATGCCAGGATCCTCTGAACCCGCTAAACCTTTTCAACGACTATGCGCGCTTTTGCTGCGCAGATGCCGATTCCTCCGGAATTCTGCTTGTTTTGCGCGTGTACGATGTCTTTCCGGGTGAAGGAGTCGTATCCGACACCGCCGGCAAGGGCCGTTATGTTGATTGCATGGTAACCGCCATTGTCCGGGATAAGCTGGCTCCTTCCGTCGAATGCCCTCCTGATCACACCGTCTTTTGTGGGACGGATGCTGACGACCTCTTTGCCGGAGGCAGTCCGCTGATTTCAGACAATTGTGGAATTGCTACAGTCGATACGGCCTTCCTCGATCTCAGGGACCCCTGCGGCGGGGGAGAATATCGTCGTACGTTTACGGTTACCGACCGCCATGGTCTGGTGACCCATTGCACACAGACCCTACATTATCTGCGACTGCACACCTTCGACGGAACGGATACCGCACAACTCCGGTGGCCATCCCATAAGACGGTGTATGCCTGCCGCATCGATCTCGATTCCATTCAGGCAGGAGCACCCGTCATCGTCGAAGATGGATGTGCTCTGGTCGTCGTGACCAAACGCGACGAAGTGTACCAGTTTAGCATGGGAGGTGTTTGTGCCAAGGTTTTGCGCTACTGGCAGGTTATCGACTGGTGTCGTTATGATCCACTTTTTACTCCAAATCCCCGCATTCCGGAAAATGGATATTATGCTTTTGTTCAGGAAATAAAAGTCATTGATACGCTTCCACCCCAGATCTTCGGGGTGCAGGATACCGTTATCGGCATCCAGGTTCCCGGATGCGGCCCGGGTCTGGTGAACTTGCCACCGGTCCAGGCAGAAGATTGCGGGAGCACAACGGCATTGACTTTCCGATACGAAGTCGATTATGACCATAACGGCGTGACCGACCGTTCGGGAACCGGAAGAGACGCCAGTGGTCTGTTCCCCCCGGGCAGACACCTCGTTTGGTTTTTTGCCGTGGATTCTTGCCATAACGAAGGTTCTTTACAGGTCCTGGTGGAAGTAGTCGATGCCAAGGCACCCAATGCCATTGCAATGTATGGCGTGTCGTCCAGTCTTGCGCAAATGCCAGCAGGGGCTATGGTCAGTGTTACCGCGCGTCTGTTCAACAACAAAAGCAACGACAATTGCACGCAAGCCAATCGATTGCGCTATTCATTTTCGGAGGATGTCTCCGACACCCTACGCATTTATACCTGTGATAGCCTGGGCCGCCGTGACATACGACTGGTAGTCTGGGATGAAGCGGGAAACAGCAGCGAAGTTTACACCTATTTTGTGGTCGATGACCCTGATTCGCTTTGTCCAGGCGGTCTGCACGGTTTGCGCATCCAGGGCATCGTGGCAACAGGGAACTGGCAGGCTGTGCCGGAAGTTGACGTCTCGCTCGAGTCGAGTGGGATGGCCCTTAAAGTGCAATCCGATGCCCAGGGCAATTTTATGTTTGCCAACATTCCTGCCGGTAGCGACATCCAAATCCGTTCCAGCCGGTCGGGAACGTACACGGCTGGATTGACGACAGCAGACATCATCCGCATACAGAGACAACTGCTGGGCCTGGAACCGTTCTCACATTCTTGGGAATACCTTGCAGCCGATGTCGATATGAGCGGCGGCATCTCCACCCGAGACATTGTTTACCTCCGACGATTGTTGCTGGGAAAAATACAGGAACTGCCGCATCAGCACAGTTATCTGTTTATCGACCCCAGCTACACATTTTCCGACCCCGCTTCTCCATACGCTGACCTCGACCTTTGCAGCAAAGTTGTCATCACCCAGGCCCGGCAAAATGAGACCGTCCGCATGCTTGCAATAAAAATTGGCGACGTCAACCAAAGTTACCGTGCCAATGGTTTGACTGAAGTGCCTTATGAAACCATTCGCTTTTTTGCTGAACGATCTGAACGAAGAATGGGCGTCTTCATCAGCCAGCCTGTGTCGATTAGGGGATTTCAGATGTCCTTGTCAGCTTCCGGGCTGTGCAAGGATTGGATAACCGGGTTGATCAGCGCACTTCCGGAATGGTCAAACGAGCATTACCGCTTGGAGGGTAGCGAGATTGTCATTTCTTATTCTTCGCCTGGCATACTGCACTGGGACCCATCGGTTCCGCTATTTGAAATTCAGCTCAAGGAGGATGCTGCATTTTGTGCCGGAGAACTTCAACTCAGCAATGTGCTTGATCCGGAATGCTATCTGGTGGATGCAGCACGCACCATAAGCCTCTTGCAAAAGGACGCTCAAAGTGCGTCACCACCGTTTAGCTGGGTCAGAACCCATTCGGATCCAGGGACGGGAATGCACGTGGTTCATCTTTACACCGCTTCTGCGAGGGATGTGGATGTACAGATCTACGATCTCAACCAGAGAACAATTTCTGCGGCAACGCGCCCCCTGCAACAAGGGTTGAACGAACTGATTTTTTTCCGCGAACAATTTGGTCCATCGGGAATGTATCTGCTACGGATTTCATCCGGGAATCATTCTGTTTGCCGGAAGTTGCTCGCATTTTAATATTGATATCCGCTAAATCAGGAAATATGAACAAGTGTTCGATAGTGAATCCCATCCCAAAACAGTTGATCGGACGTGTTGCACTCCTATGGAGCATCGCATCCGCATCTCCGTTCTGCAACGCCCTGAAGGCCGACCCAACAGGATGGCCTTCGGCGTTGGGGCCGGTTGTAAAAGTGGAATGCTCATCCCCATTGATGCAATTGAGTTGCTTTGGGAGCGTACAAATCTCTCTTGACCAAAACGGAGAGGCGCTGGTTACGCCCAAAATGCTGCTGTCAGATCCTTATGCCAATGCAGCCGTATGCAAAGTGGTTGTCAACCAGACGGGAAAAAACAAGGTCTATTGCACAGATGTTGGCAAAAGCCTGACCGCAACGGTGATTGATACCACTACCGGAATGATGTGCTGGTCCACGCTCATTGTGGAAGACAAATTGTCGCCAACCATCACCTGTGCTGCCGATACAGTATCCTGTGCCAACAATCCGTTTGCACTCGATTATACACAGTTTGTACAGACGGCCGACAATTGTGACACTGCGGTGCTGACCCTTGCCGATATGCAACTGGAATACTATGACTGCCTTTATCCGCGATACAGCATGGTGGTCCATCTGAAGTGGATTGCAACAGACGATCACGGAAATTCTAGTATATGTGTACAGGACATCTATTTTAAAAAGGCATCGGTCGACAGTGTGAATTTCCCTCCCAATGATACGGTGTACTGCCCGGATCCTGACCTGACAGCCACAGGGGTGCCAACGCTTTTTGGAGACACCCTGAGTCACTTGTGCAATCTGGTTGCGACTCATTCCGACGATTCCATTCCGGTTTGTGGTGGAATGATCAAGATCCGGAGGACCTGGACGGCAATCGACTGGTGTACGCGCGCCATGCGCTCGGAACTTCAGGAGATCCTCGTTTCCGATACGACTGACCCCGTGATTGTTTGTCCGCGGGATACTACCTTGTATTTGAAGTACAACAGTTGCACGAGTGCCTACCGCATTCCCACTCCGGCAGCAACCGACGCATGCAGTCCTTCAGCCACCCTTTTGTACGCCGTACGCGTCGACAGTTCTTATATAGCCATTCCGGGAAGTACAATTACCCTCAATCCCGGCACGCATACGCTCGATTACATAGCCTTTGATCCATGCGGCAATTCCGACACTTGTTCGGCCAAAGTACATGTACTCGATAAGATAAGCCCGACCCTTGTTTGTCCGCCGGGACTGGTTGTTTCCCTTGATCCAGCTGGGATGGTCATCATCACTGCAGATTTCATTGCTTCCCGCGGGCTGGTGACAGACAATTGTTGCATCGATGATGTGGACATCCGCCGCATGACGGTGGCATGTGGCCGGCCACAGGATACCCTGTTCCGGGACGATGTGGCTTTTTGCTGCGACGACATACGCGATACGCTGATGCTCGTTCTCAAGGCCACGGATTGCAGCGGCAACATGAACTTTTGCATGATGGAGATCTACGTTCAGGACAAAAACCCCATGGGCACTCCGGAATGCCCTGGCGACACAACGCTCAACTGTTCGGACGATTACCTCAATCCGGAGATAACCGGAAACTACTATGTTGTAACGGCTTGCCTCGATACCATACATGCCACTTACCAGGATCAGATCGATATTGACAGTTGTCAGACCGGAAGCGTCACGCGCAGGTTTTACCTGCAATTTCCCGATGGTTCGATCGACAGCTCCTGCACGCAGCTGATCACCGTTGAAAATGATTACCGGTTTGATTCGACCGATATAGACTGGCCCGCCGATCTTGAATTGCCGGCATGTCGGAACAACCATCCCGATTCGCTGGGGTCACGGCCTGAGGCGGTCGGCGACCTGTGCGGAACCGTGCAGTTCAGCTACACCGATCTGGACATTGAATTCGATGCAGACAGTTGCCAGATCCTTCCCCGGAGATGGGCAGCTTATTCTGCATGTACCGGGCAAACTTTTGTCGATACACAGTATCTCACCCTGATCAGCCTGGCCTATGCTAAATTGAAAGGGCCGCGCGACACCACTCTCGCCAACGGCAGGGATTCCTGTTCCCGTTATCTGGTATTAAAGCCGGCTGTCCTGACGGGTTGCAGCCAGTATGCAATCGTCACCAATGACTTCAACGGAGGGGGCACCAATGCCAGCGGCGAATATCCGGTTGGCATTACCCAGGTGGTATTTACGGCAACGGACTCCTGCGGTTCACTGAAAGATACCACCACGGTCATCGTCCTGGATCTCGAAAATCCTGCCGTGGTATGCAAGATCCTCTTTATTAACATGAACCCCAACGACAGCATCAAATTGACCGCCCGGGAATTGCTCGACGATTACAACGACAATTGTACCGATGCGGGTGATTTGCAAATTGCCTTTTCGAGCAGCAATTTCTCGGATACTTGTCGGTTCATCACCTGCGCTGATCTGCAGACCATTCCCGATACGTTTTTCTTCACGGTGTTCGTCCGCGATTCTTCTGGTAATATCGGAAGTTGCATAGCGCGCGTACACGTCTTTGATCCCAACAACCACTGTACTACAGCCATCCGGATTGGGGATGTCAGCGGGATGGTGAAAGCGGGTCCCGGAAAACCGATGGCGGGAGTACGAATCCGTCTGGAAGGGCAGGGCGGGGAAAGGATCACGTCTTCTGACGGTAAGTACCTGTTTAAGAGCATCGTTACCAACCAACCATACACCTTGCATCCATCGTGTAACGAACATTGGACGGAAGGCATCAGTGCCCTGGATATCCTGATGTTGCAAAAGCACATTCTTGGATTGGAAGAATTTGATCAGCCCATACAATGGATTGCGGCAGACGTTGACAGGAATGGAAGACTGAGTGGGGCCGACATCAGTTGGATGCGGAGGCTGATCCTTGGTAAAGTGCAATCGGTCCCTTCAAACGAGTCCTGGCGGTTTGTTGATGAACGCTATGCATTTACCAGCAGAGACAATCCGCTTGCAGAAATCTTTCCGGAGCACCTTCAGTTGCAAGGATTCTGGCAGGATACCGCAGTGAACTTCCGTGCCGTCAAAGTGGGTGACATCAGTGGCGACACAGCGAACGGTCGGGCGGAACAAACAACCGGGCAACGTTTGAGAAAATGCGATTTGCTGGTTCAGGATAAAAAATTTGCCAGGGGCGATGTAGTTTACCTCGACCTCAGGATCGGCGCTTCATTGGAGGCAACCGCGCTTCAATTGCACCTGGTGGTTGACCCTGCACAACTCGAAATGTACCAGGTAGAAGGCTTTGGAGAAGGATTGGCACCACCGGTTCTCAATGGAGAGGACAACCATTTTGACGGACAGAACCTCAAATTACTTGCATTGTGGGGTGTACCTGGTAGAACGCTGGTGCACGGCGATGCGTTGGCCAGACTGGTGTTTCGCGCAAAAAGGGACGGCTCGGTGGCGTCGGCTGTACGCATGGGCACAGGAATGACAAACGAACTGTGGCAAACCGGCGATGTGCCGCTTGGACTGTTGTTGCGATATACCGTTGATGAAACGGCTCCCTTCTCCATGGATGGATGGGTCGTCGAGCCGAATCCATTTTCCGGCAAGTGTCAGATCCGCTTTGAGTCAACGCAGCCGGCGACCGGTAGTTTTTACCTCTTTGATGTGGAAGGAAAATTGATATTCCAACGCGAATGGTCTGTGCTCAGAGGCCACAATGTGTTTGAGATCAGGGCTGACGAACTGCCAGGAAGCGGAACATATGTTTATGCATTTCACTGCCTTGACCAAACCCAGAATGGAGTTTTGGTGAATGTGGGCAAGTGAACTCACGGCATAGATCAGTGAATGGTATGACCGGTTCCGGGTGTGAGGAATGGCTTCTGGAACCGGGAATGTTGAGGCTGTGGAAGGCCATCGGCGGGTTTTATGCGATACATGGAGCAGTCCTGGGGACTTCGCCGGGGGCAATTTATACAAGTACTAACATTTAATTTTATTTTAATACAATAAATACTCATAATCAATAATATATGCATTAGATATTCTAATTATATAAAATTTTTTTACCTTTTCGATGCAATTTTGTCGAATACCGCATTACTTTTGTGTTGGTATTACGATTTCCTGCTATTTATAAACTGCTGAAAAAAAATAGTTAACAAATAGTTGGAAAATTGAATATCACAACTATCTTTGCGGTAGTTAGTTTTATCCCAACCCTGAATCTTTAGATCCTCTCTTAGAGCAAGCGACTTTTAGCTTGTACCCAACCCAATGATTTTAGACCCTCTAGGTTCTTCCTCACGGAGAGCAGAAGTGGCGTTTGCATTTGCAGCGCACTGAGTTCCGCGGAAGAAAAAAAATGATTTAGCCCTTTCCCTGTCGGAAGTCGACCGGGGAATGCAGAGTGCATTTATTCATTTTTTAACATCTAAATAGAGGATCTCATGAAGAAAACGAATTTTACGTTTGACTTCCGCAGATTAAGAAAAATCCCTTCGGGCCTTCGACTGGCTCTTTCTATCTGCCTCGTGTGGCTGGTAGTTCCCAATCCCACCAGAACGCTTCACGCACAATGTTCACTGGCGTGTAATCAACTCATTCAGGTATCCTTGGACCAAAATTGCGAGGCTACCATAACACCTGCGATGATGCTCAACGATACCCTGACTTCCTGTCCGGGTGGTCAGTTTTCAGTCAGGGTGTTGCAATGGGGTAAGCTCATTCCCACTTCTCCGGTTGTCAACGGTCAATATGTTGGCCAGACACTCGAAGTGGAAGTTAGAGACAACATCTCCGGTAACCGCTGCTGGGGTTATGCAAAGATTGAGGACAAGCTGCCGCCTGTTATAGAGTGTGCTCCTGATACCGTGTCCTGCTTTGCCGCATCGGGTTGTCTTCCAACGCACTACGATGCATGTACCTGGGATACGCTTATACAACTTGACGAGATCATCGAGCCGTTCAATTGCGATCGATTTTATATAAAACGTGTGGTGCGAAAATTTGTCGCAGTTGACGCGTATGGAAATCGCTCGGCTGAATGTTATGACACCCTTTTGCTCAAGCGCTTTGATACGGCGAACGTAGTTTGCCCGGAAAACTGGACCATCGCACTGGGCAATCCGATCAACTGCAAGGACCTCGTTTACAAGCGCATCCCGCTCGACAAGAATGGCCATCCCCATCCTGATTACACCGGAGTACCCAGATACAATGATTATATAAAAGGCAATCCGGTTGCATTTCCACTTTGGCCCGTACGCGACATCTATTGCAACATTGCCGTCACCTATGAGGACATCGACCTGGGAACGATCAACTGTGTGCACAAGATCATGCGCATGTGGACCATACGGGAATGGTGGTGCAGTACGGAGATCGTGCGCGTATGCATCCAGATCATCGAGATCGTCGACCGCGAAGGTCCGTACGTTCACGCACCCTATGATTTTGATGCTACAACCGATGGCGGTTACAAATGCATCGCTACGGTTAACCTGCCTCCTGCGATTGTATTTGATTCCTGCCTGAGTCCGGTTCGCGTGGATGTTGTCTACCCGGGTGGCATTCTCTCCAATAAAAATGGTGGGGTCGTCCAGCTTCCGGTAGGAGAAAACAAAATTTATTACCGGGCTTACGACAACTGCTACAATCTGTCTATTGATTCAATGATCGTAAACGTCCGGGACCTGACTGCTCCGGTGACCATTTGCGACCGGGAGACGGTTGTTTCCCTGTCGATTTACGGCACGACGCACGTCTATGCCAAAACATTTGACGATGGCAGCTACGACGATTGTCACATCGATTCTTTCCTGGTTCGCCGGATGGACAACGGGGCACCCTGTGGACAATACATTCCCTGGTTCCGTCCTTACGTCGAGTTCTGTTGTGCAGATGTCGGAAATACGGTAACCGTGATTTTCCGGGCCAAGGATGCACATGGAAATTACAACGATTGCATGGTCCAGGTGGAAGTTCAGGATAAGATCAGGCCGCAGTGCTATCCTCCCAAAAACCTGACGGTTGCCTGCGATTTTCATTTTGACATAAACGACCTGACCGTTTTTGGAGAAATCCAAACAGACTCAGCCTATTTCAACTATGCCCGGAGCATTCACTACAAGGGGCATAACTGGGTCGACTCGGTCATAACCTTCCACGATGGTTTTGCGCACGACAACTGCGAATTCGAAATCGAAAAAAGTTATGTTGACAACCGCACCCAATGCAATACGGGAACCATCGTCAGGACCTGGGTCGTGAGCGATGGAAATGGATCGGACACCTGCAGGCAAACCATTACCTTCTACAATTTCCATCCGTACAACTTTGATTCAATCTGGTGGCCCAGAGATACCGTATTGTACACCTGCCTGGACCCGGCCACCCTTACCCCGGATGCGCTTAACAGTTATCCTACCCTGCATAACGAGACCAAATGCGATCTGCTGGGTATTAGCTGGAAGGATGACCTGTTCCGGATTGTTCAAAGTGGCGATGCCTGTTATAAGATCATCCGCAAATGGAAGGTGATCGACTGGTGTCAGTTTGTTTATACTCCCACCGGTGCAGATTTTTATACTGCAGAGCACTACCAGATCATCAAGGTCAACAATCTGGTTGATCCCACGCTCAACGCCATTCCTACACAGGATACTACGGTCTGTACGCTGGATTCCTGCACCAACGGCTACATCAGCCTGGTTGCCTACGGCGCCGACGACTGTACTCCTGGCGATGAACTCGCCTGGGAGTATAAAATTGATGCATTCAACGATGGCATTTTCGACATCATTCATAGTGGCGTTGGAGGCTTCATCGATGCCAGCGGAAGGTATCCGCTTGGTACACATAAGATCAAGTACGTCTTTGAGGACCGTTGTGGAAACAAAACAACGGAGGAACGACTGTTTACCATCCTCAACTGCAAGCCACCGACACCTTATTGTATCAATGGGGTCGCGATAGACCTGATGCCGCTCGATACGAACCGCGATGGCCGGATCGACTGGGGTATGATCGAAGTGTGGGCCAGCGATGTTGACCAGGGCAGCTACGGACCGTGCAAGAACCCCGTCACACTGAGCTTTTCCAGCGACACCACGATCAAGTCCATCGTATTCGATTGCAATACCCTTGGACAGCAAACGGTAGAACTGTGGGTAACAGATCGTCTCACCGGACAGCAGGCATTCTGCCGCACCTTCATTGAAGTGCAGGATAATAACCGCGCATGCAGTGGCGGCAACATCCAGGGTGGAAGAATTGACGGACTTGTTTCCGTACGGGAGAACAACCAGTCGATGAATGATGTTGAGGTGAGCCTCATTGACCAAAGAACGCAGGGAGGTGTGGTTGCAGGAAAGGTAACAACCGCCAACGACGGAAAGTTTGTGTTTGGCAGCATGCCACTCAATAAAGGTCATTATGTAGTGAAGCCATCGCGCAACAACGATTTCGTGAACGGCGTATCTACTGCTGACATCGTTAAGATTCAGCGCCACATTCTGGGGCTGGAATTGTTGAATACTCCCCAGCGGGTAATTGCTGCGGATGTAAATAACGACGCTAACATCACTTCAAAGGACGTAATTGAGTTGCGCAAGCTGATTCTTGGTGTCAACAGCAGATTCAGCTCCAATGAGAGTTGGGCCTTTGTCGATGCGGCATACCAATTTAAGTATGCAGGTGATGAAGTTTTGAAGGAATCCTGGCCAAGAACGTATGTGATCAATCCATTTGAGCGCGATATGCTTGGTGTTGACTTTAAGGGAATCAAAATTGGAGACGTGACGGGTAATGCTGCTGCAGCTTTTGGAGCAATTACAGGTCGCGAAGCAATACCGTCTTTTAAACTCGTCATCGATGATGTTGTTCTCAATAGCGGTGATGAAATGGTGCTACCGGTATTCGCCGGACAAGCAACCCGCATTTCAGGATTCCAGTTTACAATTCAATTCGATCCAGCCTTGATGGAGTATGCAGGAATGGTACCTGGCGCGTGCACGGTTCATCCGGAGCACCTGTCTGATGCCGCTGCTGGAAGAGGTGTGGTTACGATGAGTTGGAATGCACCGTCTGATTTCGACGTCGACGGAAGTACTCAACTCTTTGCGCTGAAATTCAGGGCTCTTTCGAAAGGTCAACTCTCAAATGTGCTACAATTCAATTCTCTCATTACTCCTGCTCTGGCGTTCAACCAGCTGTCGGAGGAAATGAATATTCAATTGGGATTCCGGAGCCAGGATGGCAAACTCCCTCGCGGAGAAGGCATCGTGGTCTACCAGAACCAACCCAATCCTTTTGCTGAAGTCACAGTCATTGGGTTCGAGCTGCCTGAGGCAGCGCCTACCACGCTGACGGTATACGACCTCAACAGCCGCGTGATCTTCCGCAAGAACATGCAAGGCAGCAAAGGATACAACAGCGTAGAACTCAATACGGCACAACTCGGTGTTACCGGAGTGCTGTTTTACCAGCTCGACGCTTTGGGTTATACGGCCACTAAGAGAATGGTGGTCATCAGGTAAGGCTAAATTCGTTTTGTTCTAAAGAGTTTACTGTTTTTGGGATGGGACCCCTCTCCATAAAAGTTATGGAGGGGGTCTTTTTTTTGTTCGTAAATTTGCAGGCTGATTGTTATGGGAAGAATTCTTGCCATCGACTACGGTGAAAGGCGTTGCGGTTTAGCTGCCACAGACCCTCTGCAACTGATTGTAACGGGCCTGGAGGGGGTCCCCACAGCGGATCTGCGCGCCTGGCTGGAGAACTATTGTGCCAGAGAAGGCGTTGATCTTTTGGTCATCGGACTGCCGGTACACCGGGATGGCAGCTACACCCATCTAAAAACCGATATTGATGAACTTGCGGTATGGGCTGGTAGTAATCTAAAAGGGATTGACGTTGCTTTTGCAGACGAACGGAATACCTCTGTTCTCGCTGTTGAAGCACTTGTTAAAGCCGGAGTTCCACGAAATCGCCGTCAGCAAAAGATGCGGATCGACGAGATCAGCGCAGTGATTATTTTACAAAGGTACTTAGGACATTTTTGAATATGGTTTTGCCAATTGTATTATACGGAAATCCTGTCCTCCAGCGAAAGGCAGTAGCGGTAGAAGCGGGCTATCATAACCTGGATAAACTGATTGAAGACATGTGGGAAACCATGTACTTCGCGAAGGGCGTTGGATTGGCTGCACCGCAAGTGGGAATGTCGTTGCGGTTGTTTGTCGTTGATTCCAGGTCTTATTATGGGGATGAGGATGGTAAGGGAGGGATGAAAAGGGTATTTATCAACGCGGAGCTGTTGGATGCTTCAGGAGCAAACTGGAATTTTGAAGAGGGGTGCCTTAGCATTCCTAAAATCAATGCTGATGTGGAACGCCGTCAGCGAATACGACTTCGTTATTGTGATGAGCATTTTGTTGCGCACGAAGAGGAATTCGACGACATGAACGCCCGCATCATTCTTCACGAATACGACCACATTGAGGGTGTGCTCTTCATCGAAAGGATTAACCCGGTTCGCCGCCGAATGCTGCAAAGTAAGCTCGACAAAATCAGAAAGGGTATGGCAAATGCCTCTTACCCGGTCAAACAGTAATGCTCCGGGTCTTGTTGTGCCTATGATGGTCTTCTGTTCTGTAAATAAGTTGCCTTTTTTGTTGTCAATTGATTGAATGGGGTGGGCTGGAATAGCTTGGCCTCCATTATTTTTGCTAAAATTTGATGTATGCGAATCGTTTCGACCCTTATTGGCATCTTCCTTGCCAACTGCTTGCTTTTCAGTCAGTTAAAATCAATATTGGTACTGAATGAAGGCGCCTATGATTACGTAAACGGCAAGTCTGACGTTCCGGTAAGCCTTGGACGATACGATCTGCTGTCGAAAGAGTACACTGAGATGGTCCAGGTTGAAAATGCGCGCTTTGCTTCAGACCTGGCCTTGGACGGGGAATCGGTCTGGATTGCCGCTGATCAGTGGCTGATCGAATACGACCGTACTTCGTGGCAAATTATGAACCAAATCGAGATTCCGGGAATACGAAAATTCGCATTGCACGACGACTATGTTGTTGTATCGAGGGGAGAATACCTGCAAAAGCTACCTTCCTATGTGCAGGTCTATCACCGCTCGAGTCTGGAATTGGCTTATGAGATTCCCGAAGCTGCCATGCCTCATACAACCGAGAGTGTGATCATTGATGGTACCCGCGCCTATGTTGGAGTCAATAACGGTTTCGAATTTGGAAAGGAAGTGGGAAAGGTGTTGGTGATCGATCTGGAGACCATGCAATGGACGAATACCATTGACCTCGGTCCCGAGGGCAAGAATCCCGAAAACCTCATGCTGTTTGGGCAGAAACTCGTCAGCCTCAACAACAGGAGTTACGACGGCAGCTCCATTTCTGTGATCGATCTCGCATCGACGAATGTCAATACCCACTCAATTTCTGATGTTCAGTCGCTGTGCGGCACCTCCGTGTTGGTTGGCGATTACGTGCTTTACCAGGAATTTGGAGAGACCGAGGTGGGAAAGTTCGATTTGGTTGCCAATACTTCAGGCTACTACAAGGACCGGGGGGAAGCTTTTTACGGAATGCAGTACAATCCTCAGCAGGAAATGCTATGTACCGGAATAACGGATTTTAAGACGTTTGGCAAGGTGCTTGTGTTTACACGTGATCTTGATTTTTTGTTTTCATTTGATGCAGGCGTTAGCCCGGGATACTTCGCGTTTGAAATGGCAACCGTTGGCGTTGAAAATCAGTCTGTATCACCCGAAGTCATTTTGGTTCCCAACCCGGCTGCCGGTAGTGCCTGGGTCAATGTGAAGGGAGGGTTTGACAAGCTTGAAGTTTTTGACGCCCTCGGCATCAAAATGATGGAATTGCAATCGGCCAGTACCCTGGAAGGGCTATCCACAGGTACCTATTGGGTGAGGGCAACAAAAGGCCGGTCCTCGGGTACGACAAAATTTTTGGTGGTGCGGGAATAAAAATTGGGACGGCGGTGCGTCCCAAAAGCTGGCGGAAGGTCAGGGATTCGAACCCTGGGTACCCTTTTGGGGTACACGCACTTTCCAGGCGCGCCAATTAAACCACTCTTGCAACCTTCCGTGGGCCGCAAAATTAAGAAATTCCTCTGTGAGTCCATAGCGCTTAAGCTGAGCATGGTTGGGAGCAGCATGGGGAAAGGCTGCATTCATGGTGGAGAACGCCGTCTTATAGCTTGAATAAGGCCTGGGCGTTTTGTGTGGTTATCGCTGCAAGCTCTTCCAGGGAGTGTCCCGTGCACTGCGCAAGGAAGGTGGCGATGGCCGGAAGGTGGGATGGTTCGTTTCGCTTGCCACGGTGGGGCACGGGGCTGAGGTATGGCGAATCGGTTTCCAGTACAAGATGTTGCAGGCCAATGGATGAGAGGATCCGCGACAATGGATTGTTTTTATACGTGATGGTTCCGCCAATGCCCATCATAAACCCAAGGTCTGCAATTCGGAGCGCGTCCTCCGCAGTGCCTCCAAAACAATGAAATACTCCGCGCAGCGTTCCGTCCTGCTCGGAGGCCACGATCTCCAAATTCCTTGAAAGACTCTCCCGGGAATGAATGATCACCGGTTTGTCGTAGGTTTTGGCCCACTGGAGCTGTTGCCGGAAAGCACGCTCCTGTTCTTCCATATGAGTAGTATCCCAGTAGGCGTCGGTGCCGGTTTCGCCGATGGCAGCACAGCGTGGATCTGCGGCCAACGCCTCCATTGGATCCAAATGTGTGCGAAAATCCGGGGTCACGTCGCAGGGGTGAAGTCCAATCGCCGCATAGCAGGTTCCGGGGTGGCGGGCGCAGCAGTCCAGCATGGGCGTGAGGGTATCGGCATTGATGTTGGGAAGCACAATTTTATATACATTTACCTGTCGGGCCCTTTCAATGACCAGATCGCGGTCCGCATCAAATGCATCTACGAAAAGATGGGCATGGGTGTCGATAAATTGCATGCGTGAAGATGGCAAAAAACAGGAAATACTACGTGGTGTGGCAGGGGCATGATCCGGGGATTTACGATTCCTGGGACAAATGCCAACTGCAAGTTAAGGCATTTCCGGGTGCAAAATTCAAGGCGTTCGATTCGGAGGCTGATGCGCGACTGGCCTTTCATCAGGGATGGGATGCTCGCCCAGTTGCAGCAAAACCCGTTTTGCACGTTGACTGGCGTACCGTTATTCCGCACGATTCCATCGTTGTCGATGCGGCCTGCAGCGGAAATCCCGGCGACATGGAATACAGGGGCGTCGATCCGTTCGGGTGCATCGAACTGTTTCGAAGAGGTCCATATCCACATGGCACCAACAACATTGGTGAATTTCTGGCCATTGTGCATGCCATGGCCATGCTAAAAGAAAAGGGAAACACCAGTACGACTGTTTTTTCCGATTCCGGCATCGCCATTAAATGGGTACACGCAAAAAGGTCCGCAACAAAACTGTTGTTCAGCGAGCGAAACCGACGCATCGAGGAGTTGCTGCGAAGAGCGGAGGCATGGCTTCAGGCTAACCCCAAACTCAACCCCTTGCGAAAATGGGAGACAGATTTGTGGGGAGAAAACCCCGCGGATTTTGGAAGGAAGTAAGAGACAAAGTACATACTTGGAGTCTGCAACCCACTAAAGAGGTTTTCGCCTCTGCTTGCTGCGCCATTTTAGCCGGACCACACCGGTGAGCGCTTCCCGGATGATGAAAATATTCATCTTGGACTGCCCCCTGACGCGGTCGGGGAATTGTATGGGGATTTCCAGTAGCCTGAATCCAAGCCGGTAGGCACTGTATTTCATTTCAATCTGAAAGGCATACCCGGTAAAGTGAACCTGATCGGGCCCAATGGCTTCGAGTACCTTTCTGCTATAACAAACAAAGCCGGCTGTGGGATCCATTACCGGCATTCCGGTAATCAGACGCACGTACAGCGACGCAGCCCGAGACAGCAGTAAACGGCTTTTCGGCCAGTTGAGAACACTGCCGCCAGGCACGTACCTCGATCCGATGGCAACGTCGGCACGCCCTTCAAAGCAAGCATGGAAAAGTGCCTCAAGTTTTTCGGGAGGGTGTGAAAAATCGGCGTCCATTTCTGCAATGCACTGGTAACTTCTTTGGAGGGCCCATTGAAACCCCGCAATATAAGCTCTGCCAAGTCCTTCTTTTTTTTCGCGCTCGAGCAGGTGTAATCTGCCGGATGAATCAGGCATCATGGATTTAACGCGTGCGGCTGTTCCATCCGGAGACCCGTCATCGACAACGAGCACGTCACAAGCGACCGGGAGCGACAACACCGCGGTAAGAATAGCATCGATGTTTTCGATCTCGTTGTAACTGGGAATGATGACGAGGAATTCTTTCAAGCGCAATGATCTATGGGTTTACCAATGGGTGATTGGCACAGGAAGTGATGCGGGCCATGAGGTGCAGCACAATGACTCAACGTCTGAAGCGCTGCGGATCGTATTCTGTAAGCAAGTCGAGCAAAGTTTCTGCAACATCTTCAGCGTTGGGTTTGGTGAAATAATCGCCGGTACTGCCGTAAGGCGGACGGTTTTGTTTGGCAGTAATGGTCAGGGGACTGGCATCGAGGTAGCGGTGGGCTCCATGAGCCTCCAATACCTGCTGTAGGATATAGGCGCTTGCAGCGCCGGGCACATCTTCGTCGAGTATAACGAGCTTATTGGTTTTGCGGACCGAAGCGGCGCATTTTTGGCTGATGTCAAACGGAAGCAGACATTGGGCGTCGATCAGTTCTACTGAAACGTTAAAAGGTTTCAGCAAGTCCAGTGCCGCCTCCGCGACCCGTACACAGGATCCGTAGGTGATCAGGGTTAAGTCGTCGCCCGACGAAAGCATTTCGACCTCTCCAATGGGAACAGTAAACTCGCCCAGGTTGATCGGGACGGGCTCTTTGAGTCGGTATCCATTGAGGCATTCGATGACCAATCCGGGATCGTCTGATTTCAGCAGGGCATTGTACATTCCTGCGGCCTGAGTCATATTGCGTGGAACACACAGGCAGACCCCGCGAAGCGCGTGCAGCAACATGCCAATTGGACTGCCCGAATGCCAGATGCCTTCCAGCCGGTGACCCCTTGTTCGGATGATAGCCGGAGCAGCCTGCCTGCCACCTGAACGGTAACGGATGGTAGCCAGGTCATCCATCAGAGGGGATAAAGCGTATACGATGTAGTCGAGGTACTGGATTTCTGCGATCGGGCGCAGTCCGCGCATTGCAGTTCCAATAGCCTGACCGACGATGGACCACTCGCGGATCCCACAGTCAAATACGCGCCCGACGCCAAATTTTTCCTGCAAACCGGCAAAACCCTGGTTGACGTCACCTATGCGGCCAACGTCTTCACCAAATGCAAGGACAGATGGATCGGACTGAAGTTTCTGTTCAAAGAATGCGTTGAGAATCTGATAGCCATTGACTTCCTCCGGGTGATCAGGATAAAGGGCGGGTACTGGTGTGACGCGGGTTGCAGCATAATTTGTTTCTGAAAACACATCGCGGTGGTACGCTTGATCGGCAAAATGGTACTGTCTCTGCAACCATTCGTCCAATCCCTCAGGGACAGTTTGTTTCGAGGCATTCAGTTTAAGCCTTCGTGCGATTTCCACCAGCTCTGCCAAACCGGGAGCCGATAGCGCTTCAACCTGCCCTGCAACATCCATCTGTCCTGCAGTTCGCAGGATGTTTTCCAATTGCAATTTTTCTGTGAGAATGGGGTCCAGGTAAGCTGTCCAGGCTGCGTTTTTCTGGTCGCGCACATAGGCTTTTGCGAGTTCCCGCAATTGCGTGCATTGCTCCTGGCTGGCAACCTCATTTTGCTGCATCCAGCTTTCCATGCGGTTCAGACAATCGTATTCTGCTTCCCACTGCAGGCGGTCTTTGGATTTGTAACGCTCGTGAGAACCGGAGGTGGAGTGCCCCTGGGGCTGTGTCACTTCCTGGATATGGAACAATACCGGACGATGGTTTTTCCGGCACCAGCGAATGCCGTCCCGGTAAGCGTTGACCAGGCCGGGATAGTCCCAGGCCCGGCATCGGATGATTTTAACACCGGGATCGGATTTTTCGTCGGCAAAGCCTTCCAGTGCATGAGAAATGCTGCTTTTTACGGTTTGCAATTCGATGGGGACGGAAATGCCGTATCCGTCGTCCCATACAGAAACAGCCAGTGGAACCTGCATTACAGCGGCCGCATTGAGCGTCTCCCAGAAAATGCCTTCGGACGTGGAAGCATCGCCAATGGTGCAGAAACTGACCTCATTTCCCTCTTTGCTGAATCGTCCCTTACGGGCTAAGTCGGGAAACTGCCGGTAGTATTTTGAGGCCAGAGCCAGCCCCAACGCCCGCGCCATCTGCCCGGCCGTACTGGAGATGTCGGACGAGATGTTGTATTGATCCGTGTGGTCTATCCAGCTTCCGTCTTCCCGAACCAGGGGATTGGCAAAATGCGCATTCATCTGGCGCCCTTTGCTGAAGGGATCGTTGACCGGGTCTGCGTATAATTGAGCAAAATAGTCCCGTACAGAGCACAGTCCCTTAGCCATCATAAAGGTCTGGTCGCGGTAGTATCCCGCACGAAAATCTCCTGGTTCAAACGCCCTGGCCATGGCAAGTTGCGGGACTTCTTTCCCATCTCCGAGTATGCCAAATTTGGCTTTGCCTGTCAGCACCTCCCTCCGGCCAAGCAAGGAAGCCTCGCGGCTGACAAGTCCGATCCAGAAATCGCTTGCGATTTCGCGTTTGTATTCGGCGTAGGGCTCCGGCAGGGAACCCAGGATTTCCCGGATGGGCTCTGTCATGATCATGCTTGGCTAAGTAAAGCACAAAAATAGCTCAGTGCACCCCTAAAAACTCCCCATGGCGTTAAATCTACCTGCGTATGCTTAAGATCAAAACCAAACGAGCTCAACAATACTGGCTTGCAAACCAGTGGGGTATGGAGCCTCCAGGCTTCTATTGCCCTTTCTTGTGTTGCTTTCCGAAATTCCTTTTGGCTTCTGAATGGAATTTTAACAAATGCTCTCCGGGTATTCTTGCGGTGACAGAAGCCGGTTCGGGACGGGTTAACCATGCGAATCCCCTCATTTAACAGGGTTTTAACATACATTTCAACTCATTTAGGACTCTTAGAATATAGAAAAGCGTTAAATTTGTCAGCACAACCAAAAAAAAGATTTACATGAAAACCATTTCAACCCTGTTCGCATTCATTCTCTCCCTGGCATATGTTGGTGCACAGACCACCCCTGGTGCCAATACCACCACTAAACCCAGTGGACCTCACCTCGAATGGGAATCTACGGTCATCGATTACGGTGAAATTAAAAAGGGTTCCGACCCGCTTCGCAAAGCCATCTTTACAAACACCGGAACAGAGCCTCTCATCATCAAAAGTGCTCGCGGTTCCTGTGGTTGTACGGTCCCCACGTGGCCGAAAGAGCCCATCATGCCCGGAGAGCGCGGCGTCATTGAGATCCGTTACGACACTCAGCGCATAGGGCCCATCAACAAAAGCGTGACGGTCACGACCAACGAAAGTGAACAGGAAAGCAGGATCTCCCTGAAGGGAAATATTTCTGCGGACGAGGAGCAAACCCTGCCAAAAAATGAGGGCAATATTCTGACCCCCAAGGGTTAAAAAAACAATCTACTACGCTTATGGATCCCGGAAGCCAAAACTTCCGGGATTTTTTTTTGCTCTACAATATTCGAGGATGACAAGCAAACGGTGAATGTTGATGTTTAGATTGAGCCCTACCGAATTGGTGATCTTCCAGTGGACAAGTGCCATTAAGTACCCAGGTCAACTCTTGCCAACGCGTGTTTGTGGGCGAGTTCAGCCAAACACCCCGACAAATGATCTCCTAATCAGCAGGCGCAATATGACGAAGGACTTCTGCAAATGAGATACGAACAAACGTTCGTTAGCACTTCTTTATTGGTGAAGAAATGCGTGTGTGAAGCGGTTCTTTGAAGCGCCAGGAATGGTCGGATCCGCCGGGTAAACGAGCAAAAACAGAGCCCGGGCTCAATCCATGTTGGCGATGATCTCGTCGCCGAAGCCGCTACAGGAAAGCAACTCGGCACCATCCATCAACCGGTGGAAATCGTAGGTTACGCGCTTGTTGCGGATGGCTTTTTCCAAGCCGCGCACGATCCGGTTTGCAACCTCCTGCCATCCCATGTATTCAAACATCATGACTCCGGACAGTATGACGGAACTTGGATTCACTTTGTCGAGGCCGGCGTATTTGGGCGCTGTGCCGTGGGTGGCTTCGAAGATGGCGTGTCCGGTGAGGTAGTTGATGTTGGCTCCCGGAGCTATCCCGATCCCTCCAACCTGGGCGGCGAGGGCATCAGAGATGTAATCGCCATTGAGGTTCAGCGTAGCAATGGTATCGTATTCCTCCGGGCGCAACAGAATTTGTTGGAGGAAAGCGTCAGCTATGGAGTCTTTTACAATGAGACCCTGAGGCAACACCATCCAGGGTCCACCATCCAGAGGAACGGCGCCGTACTCGTTTTTGGCAAGTTCATATGCCCATTCCATGAAACGGCCTTCCGTATATTTCATGATGTTGCCTTTATGAACTAGTGTGAGAGAGCGGGACCCAAGGCTGAGGCTTTGCTCGATCGCTGCGCGGACAAGGCGCTGGGTTCCTTCCTTCGAAACCGGTTTGATCCCGATCCCGGTTGTGTCGGGAAAACGGATCTTTTTATACCGGTCAGGAAAGTTTTCCTTTAGGAATTTTAGGAATATCTTGAGTTCGTCAGAATCTGCATCAAACTCGATTCCGGCGTAAATGTCTTCTGTGTTTTCTCTGAAGATGGTCATATTCACCTTCTGTGGCTCGCGCACCGGCGACGGCACTCCTTCGAACCAACGCACCGGACGCACACATGCATACAAGTCGAGTTGCTGGCGAAGCGCAACGTTTAGCGAGCGCATGCCTTTACCCGTCGTGCCGGTAGGTGTTGTCAGTGGCCCTTTTATGGCCACAAGACAATCAGAAATGACGTCCAGGGTTTCCTGTGGCAACCAGCTTTCCGTAAGCTGGTAGGCCTTTTCTCCAGCGTAAACTTCGCGCCAGTGGATTTTTTTATCGCCGCGAAAGGTCTTTTCTACTGCAGCATCAAAAACCCGAACGGAAGCAGCCCAAATGTCTGGTCCGGTTCCATCCCCTTCGATAAATGGGACGATCGGGTGATCGGGGACGAAGAGTTGCCCTTGGTGAATGGTGATTTTTTCCGGAGTGGCCATTGCTAAGTGATTTTGGTGGGTAATGTGGGAAATTCGACCGCAAAAGTAAGACGCACCCGGCTGGGAAACGGAATGGTACTACCTGCATTAGGATATTATTTAATAGGTTCTGGCCCCAGGACGTGAGCAGCAAATGCCCCAAAAGGGGAAAACGGAGTAATTTTGGCCATGCGAAACCCTGCATTGGACAGCGACCGCGACCATCTTCCGCAGGAGGACAGGCAACTGGAAAAGGCACTGAGACCCAAAGACCTGGCCGAATTCTCCGGGCAGCCGCACGTGGTAGAAAACCTGAAGATCTTCATTGCTGCAGCAAGGCTTAGGGCTGAGGCACTGGACCACGTATTGCTACACGGTCCCCCCGGATTGGGAAAGACAACGCTGTCACACATCATTGCCAACGAGATGGGGTCCGGACTCAAGATCAGCTCGGGGCCCGTTCTCGAAAAGCCGGGTGATCTCGCAGGCCTGCTTACGGGCTTGCAGGAAAACGATATCCTTTTTATTGATGAGATCCACAGGCTAAACACGGTGGTGGAGGAATACCTCTACTCCGCCATGGAGGATTACCGAATCGACATCATGATCGACACCGGTCCCAACGCGCGCAGTGTCCAAATAAAAGTGCATCCTTTTACTCTGGTGGGTGCCACCACGCGGGTGGGACTGCTCACGGCTCCCCTGCGCTCGCGCTTTGGAATCTCATGTCACCTCGACTATTACGATCAGTCTGTGCTGGAAAAGATCATCTTGCGGTCAGCAGGACTGCTCCATGTGCACGCTGATGACGAGGGCATCCGCGAAATTGCCCGGCGATCCAGGGGAACCCCAAGAATTGCCAACGCCCTGTTAAGGCGTTTGAGGGACTTTGCGCAAATCAAAGGGAGGGGTGTGATCGACCTCGAGATTGCCCGCTTCGGGCTCAACGCACTCAACGTCGACAGCTTGGGGCTCGATGCGATGGATAACCGCATACTCAGCACCATCATTACAAAATTTACCGGGGGTCCTGTTGGACTCAATACACTCGCAACGGCCGTTGGAGAAGAAGCAGGAACCATCGAGGAAGTGCATGAACCCTTTCTCATCATGGAGGGCTTTATCCAGCGCACACCCAGGGGCAGAATTGCCACAGAAAAGGCTTACCAGCACCTTGGATTGCCCGGAGCTGCATTCCGGCAGCCCGGACTCTTCGACTGACAGGGGGGCAGGGTCAGGCCTGTGCCGTAGGAGTGTTGAATGCCATCGGTGGAACGATTTGCGGTTCGGGGTCCTGAATGGGGCCGAACTGCTGCTCGTATTTCTGGATGTTATCCATCAACGCACGTAGAAGGCGTTTGGCGTGCTGCGGCGTAAGCACCATGCGCGCCTTTACCTTTGCTTTGGGCACATTGGGCATCATGCGGATGAAGTCGAGCACAAATTCTGAATGGGAGTGGGATATGATGGCAAGATTGGAGTATATGCCCTCGGCAACGTCTTCCGTCAACTCGATGTTCAACTGGTTTTGATTGGTTGTGTTCTGGTCACTCATGTTGTTAAATTTTAAAAATTCACCTTATAGAACTCGCAAATTGCTCAGCAAGCCCAAATGTATAACATTTCCAATGCCCGAAGCGTTTGCTGATGGGTATAGAATATCTGCTCTGCCTCCATATTATGCAGACTTTTTGGCATACCCAACCATTTGCGGGACAAGGTGTTGTTATGTGATTCCGGATTGATGGATTCACTGACGCAAATCGTACTGGGGGCAGCCTGCGGCGAAGCCGTAGCGGGGAAGAAACTGGGCAACCGCGCCATGATATGGGGCGCCGTGGGAGGAACCATCCCCGACCTCGATGTATTGTCGAACTGGTTTCTCGACCCCCTTGACGCCATGATGTTCCATCGCGGGCCCATGCACTCCCTGCTGTTTGCATCGATTTTGCCGCTATTGGCCGGACCGCTGGTCAAAAAACTGTACGACCGAAACTGGCATCGAAAAAAGACCTGGCAATGGGTTGGCTATGGAGTTGGCTTGCTGCTTTACGTCGCCGCCGCTGTTTTGGCAAGCCTCATTGCCGGCCTCGTTTCAGGGACAACCCCATGGCCGGTCATTGCATTTTTTGCGTTTGTGGGTCTTGGGTTTTTCTTTCTCCGCTACAAACAAGTGTTAGCTGACCGGGGTCCTGCGGCAGAACCGGTAGGCGTTGGTCTCTGGCGGCGTTTGTTTTTTTGGTCCGTTTTTACACACCCCCTGCTGGATGCCCTGACTACTTATGGTACACAGCTTTTCTGGCCTTTCGACAATATGAGGGTGCAAATTTCGAGCATTTCCATTGTTGACCCTTTGTACACCGTTCCCTTTGGTTTGATGTTGCTGGGAGCGGCATTGCATCGCCGGGACGATCCCGGGCGTCGCAGATGGGTTATGGGGGGAATTGCCATAGCTTCAATCTACCTGATGTTGACCTTTGCACACAAGCTGGTCGTTGACCATAAATTTCGTGCACGTCTCAACTCCGAAGCGATTGCCACCAGCAGCCGGATGAGCACGCCATCCATCCTCAATAATGCGCTGTGGTATGCCATTGCGCGGACGGATACGGGGTTCATAGCAGGATATTATTCCATATTCGATCGGGGGAAGCCCTTCGATCGCTTAGTGGCATTTCCTTCTAACCATCACTTTGGTGACAACTACCGCGACGACCTTACTTTGCAGCAACTCGCCTGGTTTAGCGGCGGGTATTACCGCCTCGAGCGCCTCGCCTCCGACACACTGTTGTTCAGCGACCTTCGCTTCGGCAGTCTGGGTGGGCGCCCGGATGATCCCCAGGGATCAGTGTTCACCATGAAGCTGGTCGATCTGAATGGGAGGCTTGAAATGGTGCCTCAGGGCCGGCCGCGCAACCGGCCCGAAGACGTTGCCTGGTTCAGAAAGCGCATTTTCGGATCCGAAAATACTAACGAACGTTAGTATTGCTGCAGTTTTTTATTCAAAAATTTAACCACTTTATTTTCTATTCTTTGTGCTGCAACGGAGCTGACTAAATGACTTGATATTCTATTGAGTTCATTATTTGAATGGGCTTTTTGATTATACCATTTTGCACGTTCCGAATTTCCAAAATGATTTTTCCAATCCTCTATTTCCGGTTCTTCAATTATTGCCCAATCAAACATGTTAAATGTATTGTCAACCTTTACAATGAAATGGAGCGTTCCGTCGGGTGATTTCATTGGGACACAGAATTCTGACCAGCTATGGTTCCCTTCAGCAACCACTTTGCCATCGATATTTAATAATTTTGCCAAGGCAACAAAGGCCATTTCGCGTTCACTGCACCAGCCAAAAGTTGAAAACGTATCACATGCTGCGCTAAAGTATTTGGGCATTTCCTCAACTAAATCACGTAAAAACAAATATGGCGTTCTGTCAACATCTGCAAAGGATCGGTAATTCGGAAATTCTACAGATGCTTTTGTGCTACTCAATGATTGAGAGGAACGTACAAATTTGATTTCATATCTTGGATTTGGGGTGATCCAATGCCAATAATAGGGAATATCCAGTATTTCACCTACAGAACAATTTGATGCCGAGTTACAGGTAAATAAGTGGTGCAATAACTTTATCGTAAAAAACCTGGTAATGTTGATGGAGTCTGTTCTGACAAGATCGTTCTTATTACACAGCCTGTAAAAGGCGGAACTGTCAATCAGAAAAAAGTCATTTAAGTGATTTTCTATGAGGGATTGAAAGAATTTTGGAATGGTAAGGGAATCATATTTAAAATGGCCGGCATCGAATTTGGTAATTTTATTTTGATGTTCAAATTCATCCTTTGCTGATTTTGAGTTTTGGATGCAGGAATGGGAAGCAAAGCAGGCCAGTGAGATGAGAAGGCAATGGATACTGTTCATGACAATGGTAATTTATGATCATGTGACCAAATATAGAGTTTTTGCTCGTTGTGTGATCATTTTAGCGATGATGTCTTGTGAAGTAACAACCAAATGAAGGCAGCAAATCCCACTTCGCCCATCGTAGAGGCACGAAGTCAGCGCGTGTTCAAGTCCGGAGGTCTTATTTCAATTCTTCTGCTGGGTGCTCGACTTCCTGCCAGCGGTCGCCTTTTCGCGGAATTTTCAATTCGTGCTCCCATTTTCCGATCACAGCAGTAGCAAGGCAGTTGCCGAGGGTGTTGACGGCGGTGCGAGCCATATCCATGAGGGCGTCGATGCCAAGGATTGCGGCAATGGGCCATTCGGGCAAGCCAAAGGATGCTGCCATTCCGGCAAGTATGACCAGCGATGCGCGCGCAACGCCGGCAACGCCTTTGCTGGTGAGCATCAGCGTGAGCATCATGATAACCTGTTGCCCAATGCTCAATTCGATCCCGGCTGCCTGTGCAACAAAAATGGTGGCCAGCGATAAATACAGGCTGGTGCCATCGAGGTTGAAACTGAGCCCCGTGGGCAATACAAACGATACCACTTCCCGCGACACGCCAAACCGCTCCATATTTTCCATAGCGACGGGCAGCGCGGCTTCGGAACTTGCTGTACCGAAGGCAATGGTAACAGGCTGCGCCGCATGTGATAAGAAACGACGGAGGGGGATCTTGAAAAAAAGCGCAATGGGCAGCAGAATGCCCAGGACAAACACCACCAGAGCCAGATATAAGGTGCACAACAACAGGAAAAGATTGTGCAAAACTTCGATGCCCATATTTGAGATGGTGTAGGCTATCGCGCCGGCAACCCCAAAGGGCGCAAAGTGCATGATGAGATCGGTAAATTTGAACATGACCGCAGAAAGCGATTCTGCAAAGACCAGAAAGGGTTTGCGCTTTTCAAAGGGAACCATTAGCAGGGACACGGCGAAAAGCAAACAAAAGACAACGATCTGGAGGATCTGACCCTCCGCAATGGATTTGAAAAAGTTTTCCGGAAAACTGTGAAGAATGATGTCTTTCCATCCGTGAGCCTGCGCTACAACAGGCAGCGACCCCTCTGGCGTGAATTCCGGAATGCCAACACCTGCTTTACTGAAGTTGATGGCCGCCAGCCCAATCATCATGGCAAGGGTAGTCACCACTTCAAAATACAGAAGAGATTTCCAGCCGAGGCGTCCCAACTGATGCGTATTGGAATGTCCGGAGATGCCAATGATCAAAGTACCGAAGAGCAGCGGTGCAATGATGCATTTGATCAGCTTGATGAAAATTTTGCTAAGTACGTCAAGCTCTTTGCCAATTGCCGGAAAGTCGTAGCCGATCTCTGCACCAAGCAGCATGCTGACGAAAATCCATGCCGTGAGCGTTCGTTTGTATAGGCCAAACAACAAGAGTGCAGCAAGACCACACCAGCGAACGGTGGCTGCCGCAATCGGACCCATGGGCAACCAGCCCAATGCATGAAAGGAAGCGGTCAGTGCAGCTATCCCCGCTCCGAGGATGAAGTAGTTCGCATTGTTTTTTAGAAAATTACGGAGGCGCATTTCATACTCTTTTTGCATGCTTCATCGCAGCAAAAAATCCCCAGATCATGGGAAACAAACTTACAAAGAGTATCGCGATGACAATGATCGAAAAATTCTGTTTGACAAAGGGGATGTTTCCGAACAGATACCCGACACCAATGACCGGAATGACCCAGAGCAATCCACCGAGGACGTTGAAATAGGTAAACCGGGCCGGCTTCATTTTGCCGATTCCGGCCACAAAGGGTACAAAGGTGCGGATAAAGGGAAGATACCTGCCTATGATCAGCGCCTTTCCGCCGTGTTTGTCGTAAAAGACCTGGGTGCGCACCAAATACTCCTCTTTTATAAACTTTCGTTCGCGATCAAAGATTGCTTTGCCAAAACCCGAACCTATCGCGAAATTGAGCTGATTGCCCAGAAACGCTCCGGCAAAACAGACGGCAAATAAGACGAAAACGTCTAAGTTGCCCCCGGCGGCGAGCGCCCCGGCAGCAAAAAGCAGCGAGTCCCCGGGAAGAAAGGGAGCAATCACGAGTCCCGTTTCGACAAAGAGGATCAGAAAAAGGATGATGTAGATGTAAATTCCGTATTGCTCGATCAGCTCGACCAAATGCCCCTCTATGTTCAATACGAAATCAAAAGCCTGCTGCAAAACCTCCATGTCTGAAATTGAGGGTCAAAGATAGCCCACATTTGCTTTGAGCCGTGGTTGTTGGGTTAACGGGAATGCCATCATCGATGTGCAAAACGCATATATGTAAACGCTTCATTACAAATTAAATAAATTTATAACATGTAATTATTTTATTTTCAACAATATATGTAATAAAATATCGATTCTGTCGTCTATATTTGCCTTCCCAACATCTGGTATATGGAACAAACGGTACAATCGCTGCGCGACCTGCGCAAGGGCATTTTTAACGAGCGCTCAAAGGACCTGCTGCTGGCGTTCCTCATTGCCCTGATCGGCCTGGCCGGGAGTTACCTCGTGCTGGGCAAATCCATCCGGGACCGCGGGATTTCCTTTGATGCATTGCCTGCTGAAATTCCAGGTGTTGCCGGACAAGAGGATGCCTCAACCGGTTCGGAAGGGCTATCGCAGTCCGCGTACCAGTTCCGCCAGGAAGCCCTGCTCGTGCAGGGTAGCATGTTGGTTGGCCATATCACCCGCATCAGCAACCTCGCGTTTGATCCCCGCGGTTCATACCTCCTCGACTATGGCAATGGCATTCGCCACAGGATGACATCTTCGACCATGAGCATTCGCTACGAGGTTCCTGGCATCTATTTGCTGCAGTGTTATGTTCTCGAAGCTGAAAAATGGAAATTGCTGTCTGCAGAGACCATCACCATTCGCAGGCCTCAGCATCAGACCTGGAGTGAACACTGACTTGAGGTTTTTCCAACCTCGCCCCTGTCAGTTGCCGAAGGCGTATTGAACGAGGTTCGCACCCATCTTTAACGCTTCTCTTCTCTTTTCTTCGGGATCGTTGTGAACTTCCCGGTCCTCCCAGCCATCGCCCAGGTCGCACTCGTAACTATAGAAGCACACCAGGCGCCCTTCCCAGATCAGTCCATATCCTTTTGGCGCTTTCTTATCGTGTTCGTGTATTTTGGGCAAGCCGTTGGCAAAAGTGAATTTTTGCCGATAAACCGGATGATCGAAAGGCAATTCAATAAAATCGAGTTCAGGAAAAACTTTCTTCATGGCTGGCCTGACGAAGGGATCCATGCCATAGTTGTCGTCGATGTGAAGAAAGCCACCACCGAGCAGGTATGTTCTGAGATTGGAGGCATCCGCGTCGTTAAAAACCACATTGCCATGTCCGGTCATGTGAACAAAGGGATGGTTGAACAGTTCGGCGCTTGCAGGCTCTACCGTCGAGTAATTGAGGTCGAGTTGGGTAAGCAGTTCAGCGTTGCAAAATCGAGCCAGGTTGGTAAGCGACGTGGGGTTGGCATACCAATCGCCTCCACCACCGTATTTGAGCAGGGCCATGCGGAGCTTATGTCCCGATTGTGCTCGAACTTCGCAGCATGCGGAGGCGATCAGCATGGTCGTCATAAGTGTAGCTAAGAGCTGTCTCATAGGGATTGCAGGGTTTGCAGGATTTGAAGGGCTGCCAGACCTGCTGTTTCAGTCCGAAGTCGGTACCGGCCCAAAGATACAGGTACACAGCCTTCTCCGGAAAGAAGTCTGAATTCGTCTTCGGAAAAGTCTCCTTCGGGTCCAATGAATACCAGCGTGTCCTGGTCGGCCCGGGCCAGCTTTCCGAGAAATTGTTGGGGCGTGGCGGCACAGTCCCCATAAAAGCGCAAGGGGTAGGCGACGGTATCTGCCAGTACTTCCGGCAGGGCTTGGAATGCTGCGAGCATGGGTTTTAGTGGCCGCAACGTTTGTTTTGCCGATGCGTGGATGATGCGGTTCAACCGATCTGCTGCAAATCGTCTCGATTGGGTGCGCCGACATTGCATGGGGTAGATTGCGTGGATGCCGCATTCAACGGCTTTTTCAACGAACCACTCGAGGCGATCCGGCTGGTGGGTCAGGCTGATGGCCACTGCCAGTTTTGCCCCGGAGCAATCTTCGTGCTTGTGGATGCCAGTTGCAGACACTAAGGCATGGTCTTTTTCTACCCGATCAATGGTTCCCTGATAAATCCATCCATCGAATGCCGTTATCAACAATTTCGAACCGGCTGTATGCCGGGTGACGTGCACGCAGTGGTGGAACTCGGGCATATCGATCCGGAATGCCGCTTCAGAAATCCTCGTTCCAAAAAAGAGATCGCCCATGTGAACTGAACTCATTGGGGAAAGCAACGGTCGAGCAGGACCTTCAGTTGTTCGTCGTGAATTTTTTTGTGCCCTACCGCAGACGCTGCGCTTTCTGGCCGGGTTATCCATTCGAGCTCGGAAATCTCTGGCAATTGTGACCTTGCAAACGCCGCAGCTCCCATGTTAGCAGGCTCTTCCTGGCACCAGACCCACCGGGCATTGCCAAAGCGTTTATGCAAACGGAGGATGTTTGCTTTGGGAAAGGGATAAAGCTGCTCAACGCGGACGAGTGCCGTATCCGAATTCGCCGTCGCTTCCCTGCGGGCGAGCAGATCGTAGTAAACCTGTCCGGAGCAAAGGATAACGGTTCGGATGGTCTTGCCTTTACCGGATGGAAGATCGTGAATCAATTCCTGAAATTGGGTTCCTGCATCCATTTCTTCGAAGGGCGATAGGCATTTTGGATGACGCAGCAGACTTTTTGGCGACATCACCACCAGGGGCCTTCGATAGGGAAGTGCGAGCTGGCGGCGCAAGAGGTGAAAAAAATTGGCGGGCGTGCTGACGTTGGCTACGATGAGGTTAGACTCGGCGCAGGCCTGCAAGAAACGTTCGAGTCGCGCTGAGGAATGTTCAGGTCCCTGACCGTCATACCCGTGGGGAAGCAGCAGCACCATTCCGCTCATCCGGTTCCATTTGCTCTGGGCGCTGACAATGAATTGGTCAATGACCACCTGGGCCCCGTTGGCAAAGTCTCCAAACTGTGCTTCCCAAAGTACGAGTTGGTCTGGTGAAGACAGTGAATAGCCATACTCAAAGCCGAGTACGGCGTTTTCAGAGAGCAGGGAATTGTATACAAAGCATCTCCCCTGTCCGTCCTGCAAATTGGCCAACCGGACGTAGGGAGCGTTGCTATGTTCGTCAAAAAGGACCAGGTGGCGGTGGGAAAACGTTCCGCGCATGACGTCCTGCCCGCTGAGGCGAATGTTCTTGCCTTCCGTCAACAGACTGGCATAGGCGAGGATTTCAGCCATGGCCCAGTCTGCCTGTCCGCTGTTGGCCAGATCCTGCCAGCCTTTGAAGATTTTTTGGAGTTTGGGCAGAACCCTGAATCCGGGCGGTGTTTCGAGGGTGCGCTCAAACAAGCCTTTGAGAAAGTCTTTTGGCAATCCCGTTTGCGGAGTCCCGGTAGCCGGCAACACCGGAGTGGCTTGCTGCTTGAGGGCCCTCCAGGCCAGCTCGGGTTCCTGATAGAGGTAGGGCAGGGGGCGCTGCCGGACTTCGTCGAGTCGCTCCTGAAGCAAATTCCAGTAAGCCTGCTCCATCTCCTTTGCCATTTCCGCTTCAATCTGACCGCGGCTGGCCAACTGGCGGCCGTAGAGCTCCCTCACATTGGGGTGACTCTGGATGACCTGGTACATGCGCGGCTGAGTAAATTTTGGATCATCTCCCTCGTTGTGGCCATGCCGTCGATAACAGACCATGTCTACGAAAACGTCGTCGTTGAAGTGCTGGCGATAATCAGTTGCCAGAAGTACGGCACGAATTACCGCTTCCGGGTCGTCTCCATTTACGTGAAAGACCGGTACCTGGAGGGCATTGGCCAGTGCCGTGCAATAAACCGACGAGCGTGCGTCGTCGAAGTCGGTTGTAAATCCGATTTGGTTGTTGATCACAAAGTGAATGCTTCCTCCCGTGGAATATCCATCGAGATGCGACATCTGCATCGCTTCGTAAACGACGCCCTGCCCTGCCAGAGCGGCATCGCCATGGATGAGAATGGGAAGGATGCGATCGTATTCAGAGCCATATAGAAGATCTGCCTTTGCACGTGCAAGTCCCAGGACTACGGGATCGACGGCCTCAAGGTGGGATGGATTGGGGGCAAGCTTGATCTGTACCCGCTTGCCCGACGGCGTATCGACCTGGGAGGAGAATCCGAGGTGGTATTTCACGTCTCCGCTTCCAAAGCTGAGGTCGGGAAGCGAGGTCCCCTCAAATTCTGAAAAGATCTGGTCGTAGGTCTTTCCGACGATGTTGGCCAATACATTGAGCCGGCCGCGGTGGGCCATTCCGATGATGACTTCCTCAGTTCCTGACTGGACAGCCCGGTCTATGATAAAATCGAGAGCGGGAATGGTACATTCGCCGCCTTCCAGCGAAAAACGCTTTTGTCCAACGTATTTGGTGTGTAGGAATTTTTCGAAAACGACCGCGCCGTTGAGTTTGTGAAGTATGCGTTTCTTGTAATCCAGACTCAGGTCTGGGGCAGTGGATTCGATGCGTTGCTGCAGCCAAAGTCGCTTTTCGACGGATTCGATGTGGGCGTATTCATAACCGGTCTTCCCGCAATAAATGGCCTGTAAACGTTCGAGTAGGGCCTGGAGGCTGGCTCCTTGCATATTCAGGGAGGATCCGGCGGAGAAGGGTTGGTCGAGGTTACCTTCCGACAATCCAAAATCTGACAGGGCGAGTTTTGCCTGGCGATCCTTGCGTGGACGTATGGGGTTGGTGTCGGAGACCAGATGGCCCCGGCCGCGGTAGGCGTCGATGAGTCGCCATACAGCGAATTCGCGATCGAGGTCACCGGTTTGGGCAGCTCTTCCCGAAGCCTCGATCGAATCAAAGCGCCGGGCATAATCAACGCCTTGAAAGAATTGCCGCCAGCCGGTATCCAGGGACTGAGGGTCCTGCAGGAAGCGGCGATACAGCGAGTCGATGTATGCCGGGTCGGCATTGGAGATGTAGGAGTGTGCATTCATATGGATCAATTGACAGCATAGGTGCCTGGCCGGCAAGCTGCTGATGCATCAGACTAACAAAATTTCCTCTGCAAAGTTAGTGGCAAGACCTTGGGCGGTGGAGGGGGAAACTGCCGAAGCATCTAATCAACTTATTATATTAATATAGATATGTATAACCCTTTTTAAAAGTAAAATATATATAATACCTTTGTGCAATGCATATAATATCAGATAACAATAAAATATGCATTAGTATAAAATTTTATATAACTTATTGAAAGCCAATTTGTTGCCAATTTTAGTTATTGAGTACTGATTATCAATAAGATTCATATTAAAAAAAATTTATTTTTTTAGGGGAAAAAAGTGGAGGAATGTGGAATAAGTTTCTACATTTGCATAAACAAACCAGCTGAGAGCGGACATGTACAATCTGATTGGGGAGTACGATGTGACAATGGACTACAAGGGCAGGATACGCTTGCCTTCGTCGCTGTTGGAGCAACTGGGAGGAAGTGGTGTTCGCCTCATTGTGAATCGTGGGTTTGAAAAGTGTTTGGTCCTGTATCCGGAGCCCGTCTGGATGGATATGACGAAGCAAGTTGACCGGCTCAATCCGTTTGTCGAGCGCCACCGGGATTTTACGCGGCTGTTTTACCGCGGAGCGTCCCAGGCGATCCCCGATGCAACCGGGCGCATCCTGTTGTCGCGCATGCTGGCGGCACATGCAGAACTCGGTACAGAGGTCGTCTTGTTTGCCTGTAAATCGCAGGTCGAGATCTGGTCCAGGCCAAATTACTTGAAGCTCATGGAGCGCGGAGCAGAGCACTATGCAAGTCTCGCGCAGGATTTACTTGGGCATCAAGATGCTTGAGTCGCCAGATTACCGGCACCGGCCCGTCTTGCTGGAGCAGGCCGTTCGTTATCTGGTCGTCGATCCTCAAGGCACTTACGCCGATGTTACGTTCGGTGGAGGTGGCCACAGCCGGAGGATACTGGAAGCGCTGGACGAAGGTGGGATTTTATATGCCTTCGACCGGGACAGGGACGTTTTGAATAACCTTCCCGGTGATCCGCGTCTTCGCTTTGTGCTGTCGGATTTCAGGTATTTAACGAAATACCTGCGCTATTTCAAGGTGGATGGCTTGCATGGAATTCTTGCAGACCTCGGTTTGTCTTCTTTCCATCTCGACGTTCCCGGCCGGGGATTTTCTTTTCAGGCCGGTCGCGATCTGGATATGCGGATGAACCAGCGTCAGAAGTTAAAGGCTCGCAACGTTGTGATGGAATATCCGGAGGAAGCGCTTGCCCGGATCTTTTCTGAATACGGTGAACTGACCAATGCGCGCGTCATGGCGGCCAGCCTGGTGAAGGAGCGGAAGCAACGCGCTTTCAACACCTGCGCCGATCTGGCGCAATGGGCCGGGGCATTTGCTTATGGAAAACATCAGCAGTTTCTGGCTCGGGTATTTCAGGCCATCCGCATCGAAGTCAACGACGAGATCAGTTCGCTGAGTGCATTGATGTTGCAAAGTGCAGAATCTCTGCGGCCCGGAGGACGTCTGGTGGTCATCAGCTACCATAGCCTGGAGGACCGGCTCGTCAAACACTGGATGCGATCGGGAGCTCCCGATGGGGAACCTTCGATGACGCCCCCGTTTGAACCCCTCCTCAGCAAGGCCATCGTGCCGGACGACGAGGAGCTGAAGTTAAATCCACGATCGCGATCCGCAAAAATGCGGGTAGCGGTCAGAAAATAAATGTGAATACTAACGAATGTTAGAATTTTCAAGACCTCCCAGGACAGGATCGTCCAGGTTTTCCTCGGTCAGCGCGATGGTCGTTTGGAAAAACAGGATCTTTTTGATCTTTCTGTTCTCCCTGTTCCTGGTTTACATCGCAAATGTCCAGTATACGGAGATCCGGATGCGCAGGGCACAGGAACTGCAGCGCGAGATCACTCAGCTCAAGTGGCGGTACTGGACGATCAAGTCGGGAATGATGTATGAGGGTATGGAAGAGCAGGTCGGCAAAAAGGTGTCCGACCGGGAAATAGTGATCAAGGAGCAGCCGCCGCAGATTTTGCTCAAGGATAAATCAGGCAAGCAATGAGCCGGAAGCGCGAATTGCTGTCGCGGGTATACATGTTGCTCGTGGTCTTCGTGGCAATAGCCTTGATCCTCATGGCAAAGGCTGCATTGATCTACCTGTCAGAGGGGGATGTGTTGCGCGAGAAGAGCCGTGAATTGTATTATCGGGTCGATCGCACGGACGCCGAAAGGGGTCAGATCCTCGCCGATGATGGAAGTCCGCTTGCGACTTCCCAACCGATCTTTGAAATGCGAATGGATTTAGCGGCCAAAGGCCTCGACGATCCAACTTTTTATGCGGGACTTGATTCTCTGGCCCTATGCGTTAGAAATCTGACTTACCCGGAAAGATCTGTTACACAGGTGCGGAATATGCTGCAGGATGCGCGTAGGAAAAGGAAGCGCTACCTGCTCATCGGGAAGAACCTGAATTACGAACAGATGTTAGCTGTAAAGCGCTTTCCGGTTCTTCGCCTGGGGCCCAACCGCGGGGGATTGATCGTACAGTCGGAGACGCGCCGGATCAAGCCCTATAAAAACCTCGCCAGCCGCACCGTCGGACTCAACCGGAGCAACTCGGAGGCCGTGGGGCTGGAGAAGAGTTACGATGTTTACCTGCGAGGCGAAGGCGGAAGCCGCGTAGTGCGAAAAGTATCCGGTAACCTGTACCTCCCCGTGGATGGGCTTGACGAGATCCTCCCGCACAAGGGAAGTGATGTGATCACGACCATCAATCCGGGAATTCAGGAAGTTGCTGAACTCGCGCTTTCGGAAGCACTCCATAAGCACCAGGCCGAAGGCGGTTGTGCGATCGTTATGGAGGTGGAAACCGGTGCCATTAAAGCGATTGCCAATTTGCAGCGCAATCCGGAAGGCACTTTTACAGAAGTTTACAATTACGCGGTTGCACATTCTACCGAACCGGGTTCGACGTTTAAACTCGCCGCCCTCCTTGCCCTCGTCGACGGCGCAGGAGTGGACACCTCGGCAGCGGTTGATCTCATGGGGGGTGCCTGCAATTTTTACGGTCACGCCATGAAAGACTCGCGCATCCACGGACGTGGCATGTCGGATCTGGCCGATGCCTTTGCGCTGTCATCAAACGTGGGCATATCGCGTCTGACGGTACAACACTTTGGTCAGGACCCCGCCCGGTATATCGCCTACCTCCGCAAACTCGGGCTTGGCGATAAAACGGGCATTGACCTGGATGGCGAACCGGCTCCCGTGATCAAAGATCCGCAGCGCGACAAAAAGAACTGGTACGGAACGACCCTGCCGTGGATGTCGGTTGGCTACGAGGTTAAGCTGACGCCGCTGCAACTTCTGACCTTGTACAACGTTGTGGCCAGTGGAGGCAAACGGGTGTCGCCACACCTGGTCAGCGCCATCGACAACGGGCGCGATGTGACCACGCTACCTCACCGGTGCAAATCAGACTCGCTGATTGCGCCCGGCGCCCGGGAGAAGGTACTGGGACTCCTGAAGGCGGTGGTCGAACGCGGCACGGCAAGTAACATTCAAACCGATGCTTATGCCATTGCAGGAAAGACCGGTACTGCTGTTACCAACTATTCTGACCGGGATGCCCTCCAAAAATCTTACCAGGCATCCTTCGCCGGTTTCTTTCCGGCCGATGCCCCGGTATACTCCTGCATCGTCGTGGTGTACAACCCAAGTCAAACGGGATTCTACGGAGCTGAGGTGGCGGCGCCGGTTTTTCGCAGAATTGCTGACCGGTGCATGCGAGCTGAGTTTTTGAGATCCGCCGTGGTGAACCTGGAGGACAAGCAAATGCCCTCTGCAGCCCACCTTCCCTCCCAAAATAAAGGGCACCTTCATGATTTTAAACAGGTGTTTTCCATTATTGGCCTGCCCTTTTTGCCGGTTGGAAAAAGCGATTGGGTTGAAACCTATGTTTCAGACGAAGGCATATCGGCTGCACCGCAAAAACTGCAAAGGAATTATATGCCCGACCTGCAGGGTATGGGACTTCGCGATGCCTGTTTCCTCATGGATGAATATGAGGTCAGGGTCGTACCCTCGGGAAGTGGAAAGATATTGCGGCAGAGCATTCCGCCGGGATCCCTGATCCAGGGACACATTGTGGAAGTGCTGCTGCAGTGAACAAACGTTCTTTGAAAAAACTGGCGGACATATTGCCCGACGCGAAGGAGTACCACATCTGCGGTACCACTGAACAAACGATTGTTAGATTTGTGTTCGATTCGCGTCAGGCCGGAGAACAAATCGCATTTGTCGCGAAAAGGGGCAGCAACTCCGACGGACACGACTTCATTGGAGACGCACTTGCGCGCGGTAGCCGCGTGATTTTTTGTGAACATCTGCCGTCTGAACTCCATCCGGAGGCGTGCTATGTTTCCAGCAACGCATTTCCGGAATTGCTTGGCAAAGTGCTCAACCGATTCTTTGGATATCCCCAACAGGGAATGACCATCGTAGGCGTTACAGGCACCAACGGGAAGACTACGGTAGCGCGTTTGCTGTACGAACTCTATACGGGATTGGGGCACCGGTGTGGCCTGCTCTCGACCATTGAAAATATTGTTGGAGGTAACGTCTTTCCGGCAACACATACCACTCCGGACCAGATTGGATTGTTTGAATTGCTCCGGATGATGCACGATGCAGAATGCTCATATGTCTTTATGGAAGTGAGTTCTCATGCAGCGGACCAGGGGAGGATTGACGGTGTTGAATTTGCCTGTGGCATTTTTACCAACATCACACATGACCACCTCGATTATCACGGAAGTTTTAAGTCTTACTTGTATGCAAAGAAGACTTTTTTCGACCGGTTGAATAAGAAAGCATTTGCAATCATCAATGCCGATGACCTCAACGCAGAGGTGATGGTCCAGAATACAAGAGCGAAATGCGTGACCTACGGCTTGCGTCAAATTGCAGACCACAAGGGACGCATACTCGAAAATACACTCGATGGTTTGCTGCTTCAGTTCGATGGTGTTGAATGGAATGCGCGGCTAACCGGCGTTTTTAATGCTTACAACCTGCTTGCCGTTTACACATGTGCTTTGTGTTTAGGTAAAGAGTCTGACGAGGTACTTGAGAGAATGTCCGGTTTGCTTCCCGTAGCGGGAAGAATGGAACTGGTAAGTGGCGGGAAGTCTGGGAAAACAGGCATTGTGGATTACGCGCACACGCCCGATGCCCTTGAAAAAGTAATCACCACCCTCCTCGAATTGAGGAAACCGGGCCAGCAAATTTTGACCGTTGTAGGGTGTGGTGGTGACCGCGACCGGAGAAAGCGTCCGGTCATGGCAGAAATAGCCTGCATGTTGAGCGACAGGGTGGTCTTTACTTCTGATAACCCACGCAGCGAATCCCCGGATGATATTCTTCGGGAGATGGAGCAGGCTGTCCGCCTTAAATATTCGACGAAATACGTCGTTGTGCCTGACAGGGAGCAGGCCATCCGCACCGCTTGCATGATGGCGGGGAGTGACGACATCGTCCTCGTTGCCGGAAAGGGCCACGAAAAATACCAGGAAATCGGAGGCAAAAAGTTGCCCTTCGACGATGTTGAAATGCTGAAAACACATTTGTGACGATATACAAGATAATAGAGTAGGTTCTATTAGCATTCTCAGGTTGGTTTTAACAGTTACAGCAGTGGAGCGTGACCAACGGGATCACATCCCTGCTGTACTGTTAATTTTTGTGCGACCGGGGTGCGCGCTTGATGATGTATGTCTGCAGCTTATCGCTGTGCATTCTATAAATTATGCTTTACTACCTTTTTCAATTTGCAGAAAGGATTTTCGAACTCCCGGGAGAACGGTTGTTTCACTACATTTCCTTTCGCGCCGGGCTTGCCATACTCCTCTCGCTGGTGATATCGCTCTTTTTCGGGGGGAGGATCATAAACATGTTGCGCCGCATGCAAGTGGGCGAGATCGTGCGCGACCTTGGACTCCAGGGACAAAAGGAAAAGGAGGGAACACCTACTATGGGAGGGGTCATTATCCTGCTGGCCATCGTAGTGCCAACTCTGCTGCTTGCCAAACTGGAAAATGTATACATCCAACTCATGCTGTTTACCGTTGTTTGGATGGGGCTTATCGGCTTTGCAGATGACTACATCAAAGTATTTCTAAAAGACAAAAAGGGCCTGAAGGCGGCTTTCAAAATTGCCGGTCAGGTAGTTTGCGGTCTCGTAATCGCCGTTGTGATGCTTTATCACGAAAACGTCGTTGTCCGCATGCCAAAGGCAGAGGCTGAGAAACAGCACTACGTGGTGTTGGAAGAATTTAAGGGATATGATGCCGTGCGCAATGCCAACGTAGATTACGTTTACGTAAAAACCCAGCTAACCAACGTTCCCTTTTTGAAGGGAAACCGCTTCGACTATTATTGGATTTCTGAATTCTTCGGCGACAACCGCCATGTATGGGTATGGCTGATATTCATCCCAATTGTCATTTTTATCGTGACCGCTGTGTCAAATGCAGCAAATCTTACAGACGGACTGGACGGTCTTGCAACCGGCGTTTCAGCCATAATTGCTGCGACCCTGGCCATACTTGCGTACGTATCGGGTAATGCCCGTGTTGCCGAATACCTCAATATTTTTTACCTGCCTTACACAGGTGAGCTGGTCATTTTTTCAGCGGCATTTGTTGGCGCATGCGTAGGATTCTTGTGGTATAATACCTATCCGGCTAAGGTATTTATGGGCGACACCGGAAGCCTTGCAATAGGAGGCCTTATCGCAGCCATGGCCATCGTCCTCAGAAAGGAATTGCTCATTCCTCTCCTTTGCGGGGTGTTTTTTATCGAAAATCTTTCGGTAGTACTGCAAGTTTCTTATTTCAAACTGACTAAAAGGAAATACGGCGAAGGACGCCGCATTTTCCGGATGGCACCGCTGCACCATCACTATCAAAAGATGGGCATTCATGAAGCAACCATTTCCGTGCGCTTCTGGATCATCACCATCATACTGGCTGTTTTGACCATCATCACTCTTAAAATCCGCTGATATGGTATTGATCCTTGGTGCAGGGGAGAGCGGAGTAGGCGCTGCCCTTTTAGCTGGCAAATTGGGCCTGCCCGTTTTTGTGAGTGACGCTGGCCACATCTCACCAGAACTGCGTCAGGAACTCATTGATGCGGAAATTGATTTCGAAGAGGGAGGGCACGAGATCGCGATGGAATTGTTTCCGGACAAACTTGTTAAAAGTCCGGGAATTCCGGACACCGCCACCGTCGTGCAACATTTTATAGAACAGGGCATCCGTCCGGAAGCAGAAATTGAATTTGCATGGAATTACTGCAACGGAAAAGTGATTGCGATCACGGGAAGTAACGGAAAAACCACCACGACCCGGCTCTGCACCCACTTGTTGCTCGAAGGTGGACTGGATGTCATTCAGGCAGGTAACGTCGGCAATTCTTTTGCAAGGGCTTTATCTGAAGGTGCTCACTCCCACTACGTGCTCGAGTTGAGCAGCTTTCAGCTCGATGGCATTTCGAATTTTCGCCCGGACATCGCCATACTGCTCAATGTGACTCCTGACCACCTCGATCGATATGGTTATTCGATGGAACGTTACACTGCATCCAAGTTTCGCATTGCAATGAACCTGCAGCCGCAGGATGATTTCATCGTATATGCCGGAGATCCTGTGATCCGCGATTATCTCGCGAAACATCCCCAAAAGGGAAGTTGTAAGCTTTTGCAACCCGAACTCGATTCTTCCGGCATTGTTCGCATTGAAGGCGAGCCCATAGCTAATTTATCGGAGACCTGTCTTCGCGGCAGACATAACGCTGTCAACGCCGCGTGCGCGGTCTTTGCAGCCCGGATGTGTGGCCTCTCCGATGCAGTGATCCAGTCGGGACTGAAAAGCTTTGTCAATGATCCGCATCGCCTGGAATACCTTGGACAATATATGGGCATAGATTTTATCAACGACTCCAAGGCCACCAATGTCGATTCCGTCTATTGGGCTCTCGACGCCATGACCAGACCGGTGATTTGGATCGCCGGGGGTCTGGACAAGGGAAATGATTATGAATACATACAAACGTTAGTTCGTACCAAAGTGGTGGCTTTGGTTTGCCTGGGTGCCGACAATACCAAACTGGCCAAGGCTTTTGAGGGTAAGGTGGGCAGAATTTTAGAAACATCTGACATGTCAGCGGCGGTTTCTGCCGCTATGGAATGTGCACGGCCCGGTGAGGTGATTCTGCTTTCACCGGCATGTGCCAGTTTCGACCTTTTTACCAACTACATGGACCGCGGAGATCAGTTTCGAGGCGAGTTCCTAAAATTGAATAATCCAAATGCAACGCCATGAGCCAACTCATCATTAGCCTGAGAGATAAATTGCTCAGGCCCGGATTTATGTGGTCTGTAATCCTGATGTTGTCACTCATATCCATGCTGGCCGTGTACAGCACATCGGTTACGCTTACCCAATACAACTACGGAAGCACAGGCCATTTCATCATGCGCCATGTGGTATTTGTCCTCTCTGGAATAGGCCTGGTCTGGGTTTTTAGCCGAATCGACTACATCTGGTTCAATCGTTGGGCTGTTGTCATGTTGTGGTCATCTGTTATTTTGCTGATCATCATGTACTACTTTGGCGTGCGCATCAACGATGCTACGCGTTGGCTGGTCATCCCGGTCATTGGGGTGACTTTTCAGGTTTCAGATTTTGCGCGACTTGCCCTGATCCTCTACCTGGCCAGGGCGATTTCAGAAAAGCAGGATGTCATCAAAGGTTTTAAATCAGCTTTTTTGCCCATCATGGGCCCGATCCTGCTGATCTGCGGGTTGATTGCTCCCTCAAACCTGAGTACGGCCATAATCATTTTTGCCGGTGCCCTGGCTATGATGTTTGTCGGGCGCATCCAGATGAAATACATTGCAATGGTATTGATGCTGGGCGTGGCAGTATTTTTATTGCTGCTTTTTGTTGAGAATTTGTTCCCGGGAACGACCCGTGCGGAGACCTGGGTTTCGCGCATACAGTCGCACTTTTACGGTACCGAGGATACCTACCAGCTTGAGCAGGCCAAAATGGCCATCGCCAACGGAAACCTGCTGATCCCCAATCCTGGCAATAGTCAACTCAAAGCGTTCATTCCGTATTCGTATGCGGATTTTATTTACCCGATCATTTGTGAGGAATACGGTCTGATCATCGGGGGTTTCGGGATCATTCTAATCTATCTGGCGCTGCTCGTGCACTGTGTTGGCATAGTGAGTAATTCAAAACGAGCCTTTGGTGCCTTATTGACTATGGGTGTTGGCGTCAACCTGGTCCTTCAGGCATTTGCCAACATAGCCGTTTCCCTGGGCCTGATCCCGGTAACGGGGTTGCCCCTTCCATTTGTTAGCATGGGGGGTACATCGCTGTTGCTCACATCTATATCCCTTGGGATGGTCATCAGCGTGAGCCGGCGCATTCAGAACCTCACACTGGAGGATACGGAGGCCGGAAGACAAGAAAACGAACAAGTGTTAGCCAATGGCCATGCGGGTGTTGATTAGTGGAGGCGGTACGGGCGGACACGTCTTTCCCGCCATTGCAATAGGTCGCGCCCTTCAGCAGCTCGACCCGGCGATTGAATTGTTGTTTGTGGGTGCCAAAGGCCGGCTTGAAATGGCCAAAGTTCCTGAAGCAGGATTTGAGATCGTGGGTTTGCCAATTCGCGGAATGCCAAGGAAATTGGGATGGCCATTGGTCACCTGGCCATTCGCCGTTCTGAAATCGGGCTGGGAGGCACTCCGCATTCTAATGCGATTTAGGCCAGACGTTGTTGTAGGGGTTGGTGGTTATGCAAGCGGGCCGACGCTGGCAATGGCTTGTTTCCTGCGCATCCCCCTGTTGGTTCAGGAGCAAAACGCCTTTCCCGGGTTGACCAATCGCATTCTTGGCTTATGCGCACGAAAGGTATGTGTGGCTTTTGACGGCATGGAGCGATATTTTAGTGCTGGCAAACTGGTCGTTACGGGGAACCCGGTGCGACAGAGCCTGGCGGCTCTGCCCACTCAACCAGAAGCGCTGCGGTTTTTTGACCTGGATGCCTCCAAGCGTACCGTTTGCGTTTTTGGAGGCAGTCTCGGCGCACGCACCATAAATCGCGCCATGCTCAGAAGTCTAAGGGACATCGCTGCCGACGAAAGCATCCAATGGCTTTGGCAGAGTGGCGGGGTGTACGAACGCGAATTGGCAAATGAAGTGCCCACGCTGCCAGAACATGTTCGCCGGTTTCCTTTTGTTGAGCGAATGGACATGGCCTATGCCGCAGCCGACCTGATCGTTGCAAGAGCCGGTGCGCTGACACTCGCCGAGATTGCCCTGGTCGCCAAGCCCTGCATACTGGTACCGTCACCGAATGTCGCAGGCGACCACCAACGGATCAACGCTCGCCAGTTCGAGCGCTCAGGAGCCGCATTATGCATTGAAGACGCGGAGTTGCCGGAGCATTTGCTCCCTGCAGTCCGAAAGTTGCTGGTTCAGGAGCAAACGAGGAATCAACAGGTTGTCCGACTAAAGGACTTTTCGCGGCCGGAGGCAGCTCAAGACATTGCCCGGACCATAATGCAAATCAACTCCTAATGAATCTCGACTCGTTGCGCCACATCTACTTTCTTGGACTGGGAGGTATCGGGATGAGCAGCATAGCGCGTTACTTCAACCGTCGCGGTATGCGCATTTCCGGTTACGACAAAACTCCGAGTCCGCTGACAGATGCATTGCGAAGCGAAGGAATGCAGATCCATTTTGAAGACCTGCCGGAAGACTTGCCCGAAGGGATCGACCTGGTAGTATACACTCCGGCAATACCAGCGACGCATGGTGAATTCCACCGGCTAAAAAACTCCGGGATCGCCATGCACAAGCGCTCCGAAGTCCTTGCCTGGATCACTCAGAGTCACTACAACGTGGCCATAGCAGGGACACACGGCAAAACGACGACAAGCGCCCTGCTCGCCCACCTGCTCGTGGCTTCCGGCGTCCCCACGACGGCGTTTTTGGGAGGCATTTGCCTCAACTACGACAGCAATTTTATCGATACGGGTAACCAGGTCATGGTGGAGGAGGCGGACGAATACGACCGTTCCTTTCTTCAACTGAGGCCGGACATTGGCATTGTTGGCTCGCTTGATGCAGATCACCTCGACATATACGGCAGCCGGCAGGCAATGCTGGAAGCCTACGCTGGCTTTGCAAAAGAGGTGCGGGGACAGGGGCCATTGCTGATTGGCGACGGCATTGCCCCAGCGGATCGCGTACAATTGTGTGCTGGATGCCCGCCCAAGTTGAAGGTGGAGGATTTTGGTCTGGATACGGGAGAACACCGCGCGCGCATTCTGGGAACCTCCCCGCGTCTTACCTCGTTTGAATATATTAGTAAAATATATCATATAAAAGACCTAACTTTGGCCTTGCCGGGTCAGCACAACGTTCGCAATGCCACTGCGGCCATCGCAGCAGCGTTGCAACTGGGTGTGGACCCTGCCCAGATTCGTGGAGCACTGGCATCCTTCCGCGGCATTCAGCGGAGGTTGCAATGGCGACTGGATACTCCCGCCAGAGTGCTCATCGATGATTATGCCCACCATCCTGAGGAATTGCGAGCCGTCATCCGCGCTTGCCGGGAGATGTATCCCCAGCGCAGACTAACGGGCATTTTCCAACCGCACCTGTATACCAGGACGAGGGACTTTATGGATGAATTTGCACGGGTGCTCGAATCGCTGGATCAGGTGGTGCTCGTCGAACTCTACCCGGCACGTGAAGTGCCCATTCCAGGAGTTGATTCGGGAGCATTGTTTGGGAGGATTCGACATCCTGCGAAGTGGCTGACTGATCTGGATCGTTTGCCCGGGTTGTTGCGCAACATGGATCTCGACGTGGTCATGACCCTGGGAGCTGGTGACCTGGATACACGGATCGGAGAGATGGTCGAAGTAATGAATGAACAAAATGCCCGCATAAAGCGGGATGAATAGAACTTGAAATAGCGAAACCGAAGGCGAAATGAACGCAAAGCTAAAAGGATTCATCCTCGTTGTGGTCAACCTGGCTGCCCTGCTGGCCATTGCCATTTTGTGGATGCATGCTGTGGGCACCCGGCGCATTGCCCGGCCTTCATCGCTTGAAATCACGGTAAAGGCGGAAGGGTCAGGAAGCCTGCTGAAGGAAACAGACGTAGAGACCTGCGTTAAGAGCTTTTACCGCAAGGACTTCCGCAAGATTCCGGTGTATGCACTGCGCCCGCAGGCACTCGAGGCTAAAATTGAGCAACTCCCACTGGTACAGAAAGCTGAAGTTTACATCGACCCCGAAAACCGATTGCGCATATGGGTAACCCAACGCAATCCTGTGGTGCGGGTAGTTGACATCCGTGGCAATCATTTCTACCTGGATGCTTCGGGCTTTAAGATCCCCATTTCCAGTCAGTACAGCTCCCGCGTACCCGTGGCAACCGGCGCGTGGATGCCCGTTCGCGGGAACCGCCTGAATAATAAAGAACTTAGCTATTACCGTCACCTGCTCTGCCTCGTCGATGCCATTGCTGCAGACAGTTTTGCCAGATCCCTGGTTGAACAAATAGAGCTGGATGAGAATGGAGAGTTTACACTTGTACCCAAAATTGGCAATGAAAAGATCCTCTTTGGCAGCACGGAAAACAAGGAGGATAAACTGAGCAGATTAAAAGTGTTTTACCGCGAGAATATGGGGCGAAAAGGATGGAATGTCTACCAGACGATCAACCTCAAATTCGAAGGTCAGGTCATTGGCAGACGCGAGCACTTTGAAAGTTGAGCTTTGAATATATAAAACGACCGACGAACATGGATGCATTTCACACTTCGGAACAAAAGATCATCGTAGCGCTGAACATCGGAACAACCAAAGTGACGGCGCTGGTTGGACGCAAGAATCTGATCGGCAAACTCGAACTGATGGGCTATGGCGTAGCAGCTTGCGAGGGCGTTAGCCGCGGCACCGTGAGCAACATCGAAAAAACGGCTAAAGCGATCTGCGACGCCATCGACCGCGCGGAAAAAAGCTCCCGGCAGGAAATACGGAGCGTCTATGCCGGAATCTCAGGCGAGCACATCCGCAGCCTGCACCACCAGGCCGTCAAGTACAGAGACAACGGCAAAGAGGAAATCAACCAGGAGGACATCGACCAGCTGGTTAAGGATATGCACAAGATCGCCTTGCCACACGGCGACATGATACTGCATGTCATCCCCCAGGAGTTTTTCATCGACAACAAGAAGCAGGGACATGCTGATCCCATCGGAATGCCTGGTGCGCGACTGGAGGCAAACTTTCACATCATCACAGCGAGTGGGGATTCCATTGAACAAATGAGACGCGCCATAGAAAAGTCGCAGCTCGAACTTCTTGGCCTCATACTTTCACCCACGGCAACGGCGCAATCCGTTCTATCCGATGAAGAGAAGGAGCTGGGTGTCGTGCTGGTCGACATTGGTGGAGGCACGACCAACGTCACCATTTACCACGACGGGATCCTGCGTTTTACCGGAGTGGTTCCCCTGGGTTCAAACGTCATCACCAACGACATCAAAGCGGGTTGTGCAGTACTCCCCGACCAGGCGGAAAAGCTCAAAGTCAGATTTGGCTCCGCCATCGCCGGAGAGATCGTCGACAACCGGATCATCACGGTGCCCGGCCTGATGGGGCGTCCCCCGAGAGAGATATCTGAAAAAAACCTCGCCCGCATCATCCAGGCAAGGGTGGAGGAGATTTTTGATTTTGTGATGTGGGAAATCAGAAGAAGTGGTTTTGAAGATCGTCTCCACGCCGGAATGGTACTCACGGGTGGAGGCGCTGCCCTGCGAAACATCAACCTCCTGGCGGAATTGCACACGGGCCTGGAGACCCGCGTAGGCATCCCGTTGGAGCGCGGTTTCTCTCACCTTGCCGTCGAAGTCCTCAAACCGGACTTTGCTGCCCCATTGGGCATATTGCTCGAGGCAGCCGGGAACCGGGAAACGGAAAGGAGGATCCCCGCAACAGAGGATTCTTCAGACGGAAGGATGGAGGGTATTTTTGAAATCCAGGATGAGGTGGAAGATACTCAACAACTCGAAGCGGAGCACGGTGGTAACAGCAAGGGCTGGATCGAGAGGAGCATCGACACGATTACGGGGATCTTTGTTCCCGGCAAGGACTCCCTTTTATAGATTGAATTTTTTTATATATAAAAAAAAATTATAATTTATTTTTATTTGTAATATATAAATACATATCTTTACACCGTAAACAGATATTCATATACTGTAATATGAGTCAGCTTTCCATCATCAAGGTCATCGGGGTCGGCGGAGCCGGAACCAATGCCGTGACTCATATGTTCAGCCAGGGCATCCGGGGGGTTGACTTTGCCGTGTGCAATACGGATCAGCAATCCCTGGAACTGAGCGGGGTACCGGTGAAAATCCAGTTGGGCCCCATGCTCACGGAAGGCCGCGGCGCAGGAAACAATCCTGAAAAGGGCAAGATGGCCTGCGAGGAATCGACTAAAGAACTCGTTCAGTTTCTCGAAAAGGAAACGCGCATGCTCTTCGTAACCGCCGGAATGGGGGGAGGCACAGGCACGGGCGCGGCGCCGATCCTTGCCAGAATGGCCCGCGAACTGGGTATCCTCACGGTGGGCATCGTCACTATGCCGTTCTCATTCGAAGGTCCGCGCAGGGGCAGACATGCGGCAGAAGGCATCGAGCAACTCAAACAAAGCGTCGATGCACTGATCGTCGTTTCCAACGATAAGCTGAGGGAAGTCTACGGCAACCTCGCCATGTCAAGCGCTTTTTCTCATGCCGACAACGTCTTGGCAACGGCTGCAAAAGGAATAGCTGAAATCATAACGGTTCCGGGATACATCAACGTCGATTTCGAAGACGTGAATTATGTGATGAAAGACAGTGGTGTGGCCATAATGGGCTCCGCTGTTGCGGGCGGACAGGATCGATCGAAAAAGGTCATCGAGCTCGCTTTGAACAGTCCACTGCTCGAAGACAACGACATTCGCGGCGCCAAGCACATTTTGCTCAACATCACCACCGGACGCAATCCCGAGATTACCATGGACGAAGTCGGTGAGATTACCGAAATCATCCAAAGGGCAGCCGGCCATGACACAGACCTCATTTGGGGTTCCTGTGTGGATGACGCGCTCGACGACCAGATCAGTGTGACGCTGATCGCCACCGGGTTTAACGCCGGAAACCTCGAAGCAAGGCAACAAGCAACGATACGGGTTAGCATTGACGATGATGATTCAGATTCGCTGTTAGAAAATCCTTCCAATGCCCGGATCATCGATTTGGAGCATGTGGATGCAACCAATGGTCAACAGGAAGAGGAAAAATTTTCCGGTGGCGGGACTACAATGGTTGCCTGGGGTGCTAACTCCTCGAACACCGGTACCGAGCGGGCACAAACCGGAACAGCGGCTATACGCGAACAGAATTCACCTTTGGCAGATTCCAAAACGCTGCATGACGCGGAGAACGTTCCCGCTTATGAGCGCAAAAAGATACGGCTCGACGCAGTCAGTGCTTCTAATGAGCTAAACGGCTCCAGAGTCCGGATGGTCGTGGACGAAGACAATCGTCCGGAGATCCGGGAGGACAGCTCATTTCTGCACGACAACGTCGACTAAAGATGCTTCGTCTTTTCATACCTTTTCTTGAGATTGGTTTATCAGTCCGGGCGCCCGCCCGGACTTTTTTTTTGAGCCTTGAAATGGTACTGATGCATCGGTTTTCCGAAGGAGTGGCAACCTAATTCTGCCGCTTTAAATTGGTTCGAGCGCTGATGACCAGAATGTTAAAATTCCCAGTTGGGCAACCTTTTGCAGCCCGTTCGCGTATAGAAGGAATATGATGATTAATTTTAACCCAAAATGTAATCCTATGCGAAATGCCTTGAAGATTTTAAGTTTGCTCATCGCCGCTGCCTGCAGCATGAGTGCCCAATCCATTGTGCTTTACGGCACCGTGTACAACACCGATAAGAAACCGGTGGCTGATTGGCCGGTTCTCATCATGACAAGTCCCGCTACCAATGTTGGCGGAGTCCGTTTGACGACGAATGCCGACGGGTATTATGAAAAGGAGTTCAGCCTGAACCCTGGTACGGTTGCCTATGTGATTTCCGTACAGGATCCTTGTCAGGCAGCCCTCCAGATTCAAAAGGCAGAAGCGGTTGAAGGGAAATTCCAGCATGATTTCGTGATCTGCAGCCGCAATACACCGGGTAGCGATCCGTGTGATGGAAAATTCAGCTTTGTTGTTCACAGCGACGGATGGGTAGAGTTCCATGCGGGGGCTGTTTCTGACCGCGTCGAGTTTCATTGGGAATTTGGTGACGGAACAAACGGAACGGGTCGCGACGTGCGCCATCAGTATGGTTCTCCGGGCGTTTATGAAGTAAGTCTGGTGATTGCAGGTACCAACTGCAAAAAGCGCTATGTGTTCAAAGTCGAAGTGCGCGATACTAAGCCTCCTACTCCCCCGACCCAATGGGACCAGGCATGCTGTGGCAAAGTGAACATTGCAGCGGCATCATTAGCCAGCACCAATGCAAACCATTTTGTTTTCCGCGCAAGCGCCGGCTTTCCGATCAAGGAAGTCCATTGGGATTTTGGCGATGGACAGAGGGGCACCGGGGAAGAGACGCGCCATGCATATTCTGCCGAAGGCCGTTACAAAGTGGTAACGACTATCGTCGGGGAGTTCTGCAGGGTGGAGCTCATCACGTGGATACACGTTGGCAAACGGCCAGAACCATGCAACATCGATTTTGGATTTTCGGTTGATCAACTCTCCGCAAAATTCCGTGCAGACCTCAAGGGACAAACGGCTGATAAATTGATTTGGAATTTTGGCGACGGATCTTCGTCTTCCGATCCGGAAACCAGCCATACTTATGCTCGCCCCGGGATCTATAAAGTAACCCTCCTTGTCTCGATCGGAGGAAGAACCTGCGAAATTACAAAGGAGGTTCGTGTTGGGGGGACTATAGACCCGAATGATCCATGCAGTGCAGATTTTAGGTTTTTAACGGACCAACTCACCGTTAAGCTGGAGGCTGCTTTCAAAGTTAGACCCGATAAATTTTATTGGGATCTGGGGGATGGAAATTCATCTGCTGAATTGGCCCTCAAACACACCTATGCAAAGGCGGGAGTTTATACCGTGGTCTTGTACTACGTGGTGAACGGCACGGAATGCAAGGTGGCTAAACGCATCAAAGTGGGCAATCGCATTGGCGGCGGGTTCACCGTTGAAATCGCGGAAATCAACCCCAACCCAGGGGCGGAACAACCTGTTCTAACCATACGTACAGATCAGGCTACACAAGCTTTGCTTGTCATTTCTGACCTCAGCGGGATGCCATTGCGCAAAGTTCCCGTCGAACTTGAGGCCGGTGATAACCGCATCCCTTTGGTATTCAATGATCTCAGGGCCGGTAGTTATTTGGTAACATTGATTCATGAACTCGTTCCTGTATCCTCCGTTCGTTTTCAGAAAATGTGAGGACATCATTTAACACTCTGTGCACAAAAAGGCTGCCCTAAAAGGGCAGCTTTTTTTATGAAGAGGGCACACGGTGGGGATGGAATTAATCACCTCCGGAGGGTGTTCTATGCAACGAGCAATCCGGAATGCATTTGCAGCAACACAGGAGGAATCCTTCCGGGAACTCAAGTGATTGCCCTCAATAGCCCTTAGAGAATGCATCCCCATCAACCAACATTCCATCGACCCGGATGTGGCTTCTGATTGAATTTCTAAAATGAAGGGGACCTCGGATAAGCCAGTTTTGATGCCAGAATGAAAAGGGCTGCCTCTCTTCACTCCCTGTTGATGCCAGAATGAAAAGGGCTGCCTCTCTTCACTCCCTGTTGATGCCAGAATGAAAAGGGCTGCCTCTCTTCACTCCCTGTTGATGCCAGAATGAAAAGGGCTGCCTCTCTTCACTCCCTGTTGA